>NZ_JBHZOR010000002.1:0-963127 GCF_042787605.1 Priestia sp. YIM B13491
TCCATTTCGGACACATCCTCTCAAAAGTCATTGTAAGGACTTAATTAAATGGTGTCCATGAAACTATACTAACTCCACTTTCATAAGAGCTTTTGTTGTTTAAGAGTAGAATTTAATTATCTACATCATTAGCATCAAACGTATCTTTTGTAACGTTTAATATATGACCACTAATGTTAACTGTTTTGTTATTTACCCATTTAACTTTAGCTGTTTCCTGAGGGTAATTCCAATAGATGTTTTTCCTTTTATTAAAAACTTTATTTGTATACGTCACTTCTCCTCTAATAGCAAAAGGTGTAGTCGCTCCACCACTCGAACGATATATCTTTACTATGTAATCACCGTTAGGAGATTTACTTTGAGAAATATATTCTCCCTTTGGAGCAAATCGTAGATAGCTAGGCGCAAAAAGAAACCACCAAACAAACCCTATAACTAGAAGAGAGCTTAATGCAACCAAACACACTATATATCGTTTTTTCAATTTCTAACCTCGACTCAATTATAATTTTGTTCCCATCTGATTATATATCAGAATTGATTTAAAAGATCATGAATATCATATACAAAATCAGTTTACATAAACACTCTTTCCGGAAGACATCAAAAAAGAGAACCCTTCTGGGAGTAAGGGTTCTTAGCCAGAAAAGCATATGAGCTATGCAGCTTTTTATACATCGTTGATCTCACAAAGTTTCTCTGGTAGACGGAGGTAAGAGACATGTATAAAAAGCGCATGTTTTATACATATGCAGAACGTTTCAAGTAATTGATTTTGTATACAAATGTGATATATTAAAAGTCAGACTATTTTTTACAAATTTCAACGTAACCCTATTTTTGAGCAACCTCCCGTCCACTATCGAGGTTGCTCTTTTATTTTTTTATCAATAAAAATTACTCTAATACCTTGTAATAGGTTTAAATGTCTCGTTCTTAAAAGTATGCATTTAGTAAAAGAATGTTTTAAAAAAGTTACTTATAATTCCATAAATCACGTAATGCATCCTCAATTAATTATAAGCTTAGTAAAATATTGAATTAAGTCTAAGGTTGAAGAGCTTTTTTTAATGATTTTTTCATTGTTTCTACAAATGTATGGCTTGTTTCATCCGATAATTCCAAGAGAGAAAGAAAAGGATTTAAATCTTCTAATTCGACTAACAAAAGCGCTCCTTCTTCAGTTCGACAAGCATCAACTCGCTGAATTCCCCAATTAAGGCCGTTCCATTCAATAAAACGCTCTGCAAAGGCCAAGTCTTCTTTAGTAGGAATATACTCTTTTAGAGCCCAACGTTTACTCTTATCTGGCGCGTAAAGGGCATATTGAAATTCGTGGTCAATGAAATAGAAAGAAACCTCATAATTAAAGTTAATAAAGGGCTGTACTAAAATATTTTTATTATTTGAGTTTATTTTTACAGGTAATTCACTTTTAGAGACAAGTTCCATACCGATTGAATCTGCACCATCTTTCGGTTTCACAATATAGGTTTCTACATTAGGTAATTTGTCTAAAAAATTGAGGTTATCAATTGTTGGAATGACAGGGAATTTAGAATTTGTTAACTCAATCAAGTATTCTTTTCCATTCATATCAGCCTTTCCGTCAAATGAATTGTATGTTTTCAAACCATTTGAAACTACTCTATTTCGAAATGCCTGATACTTGTCCTTAAATTTCACTATTGGACCTGCATTCCGAAATACAATTAAATCAAAATCTTTTTCGAAGGTTTCTATGTCTTCAGGATGGCAAATTACCAACTGAAACTCTTCTCTAAGCTTTGAAGTGAGGAACAAGTCTTCCTCATAGTATGCACGATCCTTTGCTTCATAGTATAAGTCTGTTACGAATAATAGTGTTTTCATTACACAGATCCACCTACTTTAATTTTTTATAAATAATTAATACATTTGTTATGAAACAAATTATAGGGTTAAAATACAAATAAATAAAATTCAATTTTTAAATAGTAGTATGAATAAATTTTATGGATAGGAAGGATAAAAGTGAGTTTAATAAAATATGAGGTTTTTAACGCAGTTATTGAGTATGGTAGCTTAACTAAAGCTGCAGAGGCTTTAAATTTAACCCAGTCTGCGATTAGTTATTCTATTTCAAATCTAGAATCCGAACTAGGCTTCTCTTTACTGATTAGGCATCGATCTGGTGTCAGTTTGACCAACGATGGAGAAAGAATATTAAAATATATAAGAGCAATTCTACATGCAGAAGAGAAAATGAAACAAGAAGCTGCTTCTATCACTGGGCTGGAAGTTGGTACAATTCGAATAGGCGCATTTACAAGTGTTTGTATTAAATGGTTACCTAGACTAATGAAGAGGTTTAAACAAGACCATCCCTCTATAGAAATTAAAATTCTACAAGGAGGATATCGGGACATTGAACAGTGGATTACTAATGGTTCCATAGATTTTGGTTTTGTTTCTTTACCTACAGCAGAATCTTTTACAATTACACCCTTAAAAGAAGACAGATTAGTTTGTATAGTTCCATCCAATCATCCTCTTTCTAATCAGGGGCGAATCCGTTTTGAGCAACTAGAAGAAGAATCCTTTATTGTTCAAAAATCCGGTTATGATAATGATATAAACCGTCTATTTAAAGAGACTGGTATTACTTTGAAAAATAAATTTGAAATGTCAGACGACCAAGCTATTATAGCCATGGTGGAAAATAACTTAGGTGTAAGCATCATTCCCGAACTAGTACTCCAAGGATTATCACCTAAATGTAGCATTCTTAGGTTAGAACCAGAACAGTATCGTACTATCGCAATTGCTACACCAAATTCAACAGAAATTTCTCCTGTTTCAAAAAAATTTATTGAATATGTAAAAACAGAGTTAAGGTAGATCAACATACCTGAAAGTTACCATAACAGATTTTTCAGGAAGAAAAAAAGGATTTCTAGATAAAAATATTTGACTTTATTCTTTTAACGTTGTGAGACAGAATCAAATACATCGTTCGAAAAAGTATACCTTTACGAACTTTTCTTTTTCATGAGAAATCTATCATCTTTATCGTTCGCTTAAGTTATAAAAACAATTATGAACGTCTTCTGGAATCCATGCACTTTTACGAACGTTTTTAGTAATAAAAAAGGATTCATACCGGTTAATTGATATGAGTCCTTTTGAAACATAGTTATATACCAATAGGTATTTCTTATAATAAAATTAATCCACCTATTATAAGAACAGCACCAAGCATAATACGGAACCCAGAAGACGACACTGGATCAGTAACTATATCGGATGCTACTGCTAAAAAAACTAAAGTTTTTTTAGTCTTTCCTTTTGTGTTTTTATCTTTTACAATGATTAAAATTCCCGAGATTAATAGATACAAACCAACTAGTAAAACTAATATAGGTATAAAAATTATTTCCACCTGCTTTTATGTATTATAGTGTATTTATTTTCTATGCTTTTTATAACGTACATAGCTCTTTGTGTATGTATAAATAAATCATTAGAAAACATTCAATATTGCTCCAATAATAATTGCTATTAAAAAATATATCAGGAGACTAAATGACAGTAAATATTCCCTCGTTTCTCTGTTATATCTCCACTCCATAAAGGTTCCGAAACTTAAATAACATAAACAGAAAATAATTAACATGACCCACATAGGAACCTGTTCAAAAGCAATAAAGAGTATAATAAAAACTTTTTTCTACCCATTTATGCCACTTGTTCACATAATTTTTTCAGTGTCGAGGTCATCTTTAACATTTAATTTTATAGCAAGATACTTTGTAATAAGAGATGCTACTAACAATAATAGTAAGAGGTATAAAAATGTTTTTAGCAATAATATTCAACTCCTATTTAAAATACATTTAATAAAGTGCCAACTCCTATAGAAGCTAAATAAAAGAAGAAGAAAATAACGGCTAAAAGGTGTTCCCTCGTTTCTCTTGCAAATTTCCATTCCATAAATATATTAAATCCCTGATAAACAATACAAAAAGCAGCTAAAATAATCCACATAGGGACTTGATTATAATAGCTTAGGGAAAATAAAAATATTATGTATAGTACAACTTCTATTCTTGAGTGCCACCTGTTTACTTTTTTTCTGTAAATCTCTGGATCGGTTTCTAAGTGCATCTTTTTTCTTAAGTATTTTTCAACATAATGAGCGATATAAAACGCTACTATAATAAAAATCAAAAATTTGTACATAAATACCTCCTAATGTCCAATAATATCTTTTTTTCTATTTTAATTAAATTAATCCAATTATTGTAGAATTAATTATATGATTTAAGGCAGGTTTCATTGAGCAGTAAGAAGAGGCTTCACTTGTGAATAAAGATATAGTAGCAATTGAAAGTGATAAAACTGCGTTTTACAAAGATTTAAAATATATGTTACTTGGGAAGATGACGCAATAACAAAAATAACTGTGTGACGAAAAATATGGAAGGTTAAAGAGCCCTTGTATATCAAGAGCTCATATTTTTGTATGGTTCCTAAAATCAAACTTATGGTAACTAAACTAGAAAATAAAAAGCCTGGATCTCCTTAGATACAGGCTTTTTCTCAACTCTGTTGTTTAAGTAGAAAAAAGTACTTACTTTAAATTAAAGGTTACTTCCTTATTTAGATATGGAGATGTAAAAGTTACTGTTTGTTCATTTCCCTATTGTGCATCATGAGCTCCTAAAACATTTAAATCGCTCATATCCGTATTTCGTGTCATGACATGAAGAGGTTCTTGATTTATTCGTTTTTTCACCAAAGGGAATTCCGTTTGTTTATAAAAATCATAGTAATGGTTAGTTTCTCCAAGACTCCAATTGGAATAACCAATAATAATTTTTTGGGTATTCTTAGGGGAACTTAGATCATAATAGTCAACTTTATTAGTATAAAAGAACGTGAACCACCCAACGATGGCTATAGGTACAATAAAAAACGGCCCAATTACTCCCCAAAAAACTTTAGACTCTTTTGTTTTGCTAACGGTTATAAGGACTATATATATAAATAGATAAAGTGTAGAACAAATATCAGAAAATATATCGAAACCTTTGAAGAGAAAACGTATAGGCTCTTTAGTGCTAAAAGATAAAAGAATAGATCTATAGAAAGAAGGATGATAGCTAACATTTTTAGTATACTCTTATTATTTTTATACTTCATTGACTACAAACCCTCCTCCTTTTAATTTAGAAATGTTAAATATTGCTGCTATTAATATCAAGTGAGTAGCTACGAGGTATATAATTTTTGACTTTTCCAGGTGAGTTAAATAGATCACTCTTACTGAATATCGTAAATCCAACCTCTTCCACATCCACAAATGTATCGACTTTATCTATATCGACATTTTTAAATTCTATAGGTTTATTCCATTGTCTCGAAGGAATTAAATCCTGCTCTACAATACCTTCTCCGTAGAAAATGAATATACTCAGCCCATTATTAACTAATTCTTCTGCTAATCCACTAACATGGCTCAATTTTTCTTCAGAATCAACTTTAATAATAGCACCATCTGATGAATGCTCATAAAAAGGAGTTTTATTTTTAATCAATGTTTCCTTTTCATGTCCAGAGAGCATTGAGTCTAAAACAAAAAAAACAGGTAAACCAAACATTTTTCGAACTAAAGAGATGATCAGATCATGATTAATGTCCCTAATCCCTACAGTAATAGATACAAATTTATCTTCTGGAAAGTCAAAACTATCAATTATACTTTGGTCTGAATATTGCACAAAATATTCTTTTTTCAACATTTATCCCCCTTTAGGGTTTATTCTTTTTGAACTCTTACCATTACGTTATGTAGTAGTTACTTCTGTTAATGTAACAATAAATTCTATGCAAGTGATAGCAATGATTGGGAAAAATGTAGAGTTTTTATTTTAGGAGTATTTTCAATGGAGGATGAACAGTTACCAAACAGAATCATTATATGTATCGACATGAAGGCGTTCTATGCTTCAGTTTCTTCTGTCATAAGAGGATTAAACCCGTTGAAAACAAAGCTTGCGGTAGTCGGAGATATCAAACGGTCGGGATCCGTTGTATTAGCTGCCACACCCTTATTAAAGAAAGAAGGGGTCAAAACAGGAAGTCGTCTTTTCGACATTCCTAAAAGGAAAGATATCCATGTGGTGAATCCATCCATTGAGAGGTATATCAAGGCTTCGACCTATATTTCGAGCTTGGTGTTACAGTATGTGGCTCCTGAGGATTTTCATGCCTATAGTATTGATGAGTTGTTTATTGATGCGACAGCTTCGTTGCATCTATTCGCTCGTACACCAGAAGAATTAGCCCACAATATTATCGACGAAATTTATCATAAGACACGCCTGACAGCTACGGCAGGCATAGGCCCTAATCTCTTACTGGCGAAGGTAAGCTTAGACCATGAGGCTAAGAATAGCCCAACAGGAGTGGCTTATTGGCGATATGAGGATATTCCCTTTAAATTGTGGGCTATTCATCATCAATCGCACTCGTTATAGCGTTGACTCCTTCATTTCCGTTAAGCTTGTATGTGCCAAAACCTATAGCAGGCAAGGTTACCCCGTCATTAAGGGTTATTTCAGGAATTACTTTACTCATTATTATCCACTCCTTTCGATCACGCCCTAAGGTTAGCATATATTATTCAATACTTAAATAAATTTGCATCACTCATTTTTACAAAGGAGTGATGCTTTCAAACATTCAAAAAAGTGATTACGGAGAAACCTCCGTTTTAAACTCGTTAACTTCGCACTTTTCTGTTTCTTTCTTGTTTTTAGTTAACGTAAAGAAAGCTACAAAACCTAAAAGCGCCGTACTAAATAAAATAGCAGCCATCGGAATCGCTGTGGTTTCGTTAATACCCACTAAAGGAGAAACAATGGATCCTAAAGTTAGTGGAAGCATGCCTAACACGGCACTCGCACTTCCTGCTCTATGTCCTTGATTTTTCATTGCCAATGTCACCGAGCCTGTGATCGTCATTCCTATAGAGATCATGTAAATAAAAATGGGAATAACAATCGTAGCCAGCGGCCCTTTAAGCATGGTCATGATAAGAAGTACGCTAGTAGCACTTACAGCCGTAATCACGGCAATGCGAAGCAGACTTCTTTCATGAAGAATTCCGCTAAAGCGCCCAATAATAAAGCTTCCAGTCACAATGGCCAAGCCGTTAATGCCAAACAAAATGCTAAAAACTTGCGGAGAAACATGGTAGATCCCTTGATAGACAAATGGAGTGCCTGATACATAAGCAAAGCTACCTCCGTGGACCAGTCCGACAATTAAGGCATACCCAATAAAAGAACGGTCTTGTAATAAACTGCCCATCGTGCGAATGGAATGACCAATTGAACTTGGCGTTCTATTTTCAATTGGCAAAGTTTCTTTTAAACGCATTGAAATTGTTAAGACAATTAAAAGGCCTATTAAACTTAAAAACAAGAAAATAGTATGCCAGCTTGCAAAAGGAAGAAGTAAAATAGCACCTCCGGCCATTGGTGCTATCATTGGCGCAAAGGCATTAATAACCATTAACAGAGCAAAAAACTTCGTAAGCTCTCTTCCACTAAAAACGTCTCTGACAATCGCGCGAGAAAGAACAACTCCTGCCGAAGCGGTAAACCCTTGTAAAAAGCGTGCGATGACTAAAGCTGTAATAGTAGGAGCCAAAGCACAGAGCAAGGACGATATCATAAATAAAGAGATGGAAATGAGTAAAGGTCGTTTTCGTCCCTTCGCATCACTGATTGGACCGATCACGATTTGACCAATGGCAAGGCCTAGTAAACATGATGTTAAACTAAGCTGTACAAGTGAAGCTCGCGCATCTAAATGATCAGCAATAGCAGGGAAACTTGGCAAATACATATCGATATTAAGCGGACCTAATATCGCAAGCGTGCTGAGGAGAAACGCCAATCCTAGACGTTTTTTTCCAGTTGGATTATGAAGCATAATAGCAGAGCACCTTCCTTACCTAAATATTGTATTTTTACAGATAACCTTTAGTCTATTGAAAGGCATCTCTTCTGTCTAGGACATTTGTCTAAAGATGTAGGTAAAGTTCCACTCGCAAAAAAAGATCTATGAGTGATGACATGCAGTTGATATTCAAAAAACAACGCTTGAAATATCCTTAAGATACTTCAAGCGCTGTTTGAGCGTTTGTTATATACTATCTAATGCCTGCTGTAAATCTCTCATAATATCTTCCCACGCTTCCAGTCCAACTGATAAGCGAAGGAGTTCATTTGAGATTCCCATTTCTTTTCGAGCTTCTTCCGGCACGACTGCGTGCGTCATCGAGGCAGGATGCTGAATAAGTGTTTCAGCATCTCCAAGACTCACCGCAATGGAAATGAGCTTAAGCTGATTAACCACTTTTACGGTTTCTTCATAACCGCCTTCCACTTCAAAAGAGAGAAGCCCCCCTCCTTTTTTCATTTGCTTTTGCATGAGAGAATAAGCAGGGCTCTTTTTATCACCCGGATAATAAACGGCTTTCACCTTGGGGTGGAGACTTAATTGTTTTGCGATGTGTTCAGCATTTTCACAGTGACGATCCATCCGAACGGCCAGTGTTTTTAACCCGCGGAGTAACAGCCACGCATCAAACGGGGAAAGAATGCCTCCGATATCTTTTTGCGTCGTTTTGCGCAGTACAGAAATAACCTCTTTGTTCCCTACTACAATTCCTGCAACAACATCTCCGTGTCCACCAATAAATTTTGTTGCGCTATGAATGACTAAGTCGCATCCAAGCTTCAGCGGCTGCTGCAAATAAGGAGTTGAAAAGGTATTGTCTACTACCACAGGAATTCCTTTTTGTTTGGCGATAGAAGCAACTAACTCTAAATCTACTAAAGTCATAGTCGGATTAATCGGTGTTTCAATATAAATACATGCTGTATCTTTTCTGATAGCAGCAAGAATTTCTTCTTCAGTTTCCAAGTTGGAGAAAGAATGATGGATTTGATATTTTTCCTCAAGCATTTCTAAGAGACCAAACGTGCATCCATACACTCCTTTAGAACACAAAATATGATCGCCTGCTTTTGTAAGTCCAATCAATACAGCCGATACTGCAGCCATTCCCGATCCAAATGCCAAAGCTGCTTCTCCTTCTTCAAGCTGTGCCATACGCTCTTCTAAAATGGTGACCGTTGGATTCGATAACCGGGAATATACATAACCATCTTCTGCTCCGCTAAACCGGTTTGCACCTTGTTCTAGAGATGAGAATGTAAATGTAGACGTTTGATAAATAGGTGGAGCTAAGCTATCAAAATGATGTTTTGATTCATACCCTGCGTGAATGGCTTTTGTTTCAAACTGATATTTCTCTTTTTCGTTCATACGGCTTCCCCCTTATGCACACAAGCACTATGTCATTTTTTTAAAATGTAAGCGTTTTCTTTTATTATATTTCTCTTTTCTTTTTTCGTTCCCTGCCTCCCTGCTTAGATAATTCCACCCTAGAAAAAGAAGCGACATGCACACTGCACCTCGCTTTACGTCATCATTTGTTTAATTAGTGCTGAATTGCGCTTTTTGAATACTTCATTATGAGAAGAAACCATAGCTGTCTTAGCCGCGGAGGGCTGAACAAATTGTTTTGCTTTGTTTACGGCATTAGCAGCGTCTTGAAAAGCACCTGTAATTAAATGGACTTTTCCTTCGTGCATGAGAATATCTCCCGCTGCATACACGCCTTCTACAGACGTTTCGCTTGCTGCGTTACCTGCAATATAGCAGTCATCAATGGTTTTAATATGTAATTCACTGTTTTTTAACAGCTCTGTATCTCTTTCATAACCGTGATTAATAATGACTTCGTCAATCGGTAAATAAGAAATTTCACCGGTTTGATGATTAGTCAGCTCAACTTTTTCAATAAATTCATGCGTCGCATCAGCCACTAATTTTGTAATAGATGTGTTAAGCAGACACCGAGCTGAACTATTTATTAATTGTCTCACTTGTGCTTCATGACCGTTTAGTTCACTGTTTCGATACGTAATATATACTTTTTTAGCAACAGACTCTAGCTCATTTGCCCAATCAATGGCTGAATTGCCTCCCCCGGAAACAATCACCGTTTTATTTTTAAAATGCTGCAAAGATTTAACCGTATAGTTTAAATTTGATATTTCAAATCGTTCTGCCCCTTCAATTTTGAGTTTTTGCGGATTTAAAATACCTCCTCCGACAGCAAGGATAATGGTTTTAGAGTAATGATGTTCACCTGAAGAACTCGTCAGCTGGAAAATACCATCTTCTAAGCGAGAAATCGATTCAACCTTCTCATTTAAAACAACAGTTGGATCAAACGTCAGCCCTTGTTCAATAAGCTGTTCAATAAGCTTTGCACCAGCAATAGGCGTTTGCCCTCCTACATCCCAAATCATTTTTTCAGGATAAACGTGTAGTTTTCCGCCTAATTTTGGCTGATAATCAATCAGCTTTGTTTTCATTTCTCTTAGTCCACTATAAAAGGCAGAGTATAGGCCAGCAGGTCCCCCTCCTATAATTGTCACGTCGAACAGTTCGTTATGTGTCATGAACACCCACTCCTCGCAATTAATTGTTATTGATTATCATTCTCATTTGAATATACATCTTCTTCACCGTTTTGACAATAAAAATAACTATTGACATCCCGAAACGTTCGAATTATAGTATGTAAAGTAAACGATACTGATAATCATTATCAAGTATTTGTTGTATTAAACGTAAACGGAGGGTCAGATATGGTTCGCCTATATACAGAGAAATTACATATTAGTTATGGTGAACGTCCAATAGTAAAGAATTTAAGCGTTAACATTCCAGATAAAAAGATTACCACGATTATTGGTTCAAACGGATGCGGCAAATCAACGCTTTTAAAAGCCGTCACCCGCATTATTTCTCATCAATCCGGTTCCGTCATTTTAGATGGCGAAAATATTTCAACAGAACATACAAAAGCACTCGCTAAAAAAATGGCCATTCTCCCTCAAACCCCTGAAAGTGCCAGCGGCTTAACTGTTGGAGAACTTGTATCTTATGGGCGATTTCCCTATCAAAAAGGGTTTGGGCGTCTGTCGAAACAAGACTATCAAACGATTGACTGGGCGCTTGAAGTAACCGGAACAAAAGATTACAAATTTCGTCTCGTTGACTCTCTTTCAGGCGGTCAGCGTCAGCGAGTGTGGATTGCAATGGCTTTAGCTCAAGAAACAGATATTATATTCCTCGATGAGCCGACTACCTACTTGGATATGGCTCATCAGTTAGAAGTGCTTGAGCTGCTTCAAAAGCTAAACAAAGAGCAAGGACGTACCGTCGTAATGGTGCTTCACGATTTAAATCAAGCCGCTCGTTTTGCAGATTATATTATCGCTTTAAAAGATGGAGAAATTGTTAAAGCCGGAACGTGTGACGAAGTCATCACGCATGACGTTTTAAAAAAAGTGTTTCATATCGACGCTGAAATCGGACGAGACCCGAGAACCAATAAACCAATGTGCATCACGTATAACTTATTAAGAGGAGATAACTAAATGAAAAAATTACTGCTTCCATTCATGCTCATATTCGTACTACTTATTAGTGCCTGCAGCAGCGGTTCAACTGAAAGCAAAAATGATTCTAGCAAAAATGGCGAATCTAAGACAATCATATATCAATCTGAAGACGGCCCTGTAAAAGTTCCGGCTAACCCGAAACGTGTTGTAGTGTTAGGCTCCTACGCAGGTAACGTCATGTCATTAGGTGTCAATATTGTCGGAGTTGATTCATGGTCTAAAATGAATCCCCGCTTTGAAAAGAAATTAAAAGGCGTTGAAGAAGTATCAGATGAAAATTTAGAAAAGATCATTAAATTAAAGCCTGACCTAATTATTGGCTTATCTACTACAAAAAACGTTGATAAATTGAAAAAAATTGCTCCTACCGTTACGTATACATACGATAAAGTAGATTACCTTACTCAGCATGTAGAAATCGGCAAACTATTAAATAAAGAAAAAGAAGCACAGTCATGGGTAAACGATTTTAAAAAGCGTGCGGCAAAATTTGGTTCTGACATCAAAGCTAAAATTGGCGACGATACCACGGTTTCAGTTATTGAAAACTTTGACAAGCAGCTTTATGTGTTTGGCGATAACTGGGGACGCGGAACAGAAATTCTTTATCAAGAAATGAAATTAAAAATGCCGGAGAAAGTAAAAGACATGGCTTTGAAAGATGGTTACTATGCAATTTCACCAGAAGTTCTTCCTGAATATGCCGGAGATTATTTAATCTTCAGCAAAAACCAAGATGGAGATACATCATTTGAGAAAACAGATACGTACAAAAATATTCCTGCTGTAAAGAATAATCACGTATTTGAAGCAAATGCAAAAGAATTTTATTTTAATGATCCAATCACATTAGATTATCAACTAGATTTCTTTACTCAAAAATTTCTTGGCAAGTAATTCATTCAAGAGGAATTCTTTTTAGAATTCCTCTTGCTTTGTTTTACTACATTTATTCTTACATGAAAAGATGGGTGTTTTATGAAAATAGACAATCAGCGTTTCATTCCTTTTTTATATAAATTGATAGGTATGCTGCTCGTATTCATCATAATGTTTGGTTCTTCAATGGTTTTTGGCGCTGCTGATATATCGATAAAAGATGTGTGGCTAGCGCTTTCATCAAGCAGTGTAAACGAACAGATTTCGATCATCCGAGATATTCGTTTACCTCGTGAAATCGCCGCTGTTTTTGTTGGCGCTGCTTTATCAGTATCAGGGGCGATTATGCAAGGTATGACAAGAAATCCTCTTGCAGATCCAGGACTTTTAGGCTTAACTTCTGGCGCAAATGCAGCTTTAGCTGTAACCATTGCCTTTATCCCTTCTGTAAATTATTTAGGTATTACGATTGCTTGCTTTATCGGAGCTGCGGTTGGCGCAATTTTGGTATTTGGAATTGCTGCTATAAAAAGAGGCGGTTTTTCTCCGCTTCGAATTGTACTAGCCGGGGCTGCCGTTTCAGCGTTTCTTTATGCGATCGGAGAAGGCGTCGGTATTTATTTTAAAATTTCAAAAGATGTATCGATGTGGACTGCTGGCGGAATGGTAGGCACTTCTTGGGAACAGCTTCAAATCATTGTTCCTTTTATTGTCGGAGGTATATTCATTGCCCTTTTGCTTTCCCGGCAGCTTACTATTTTAAGCTTAAACGAAGAAGTCGCTGTGGGGTTAGGTCAGCAAACAACAAAGGTCAAAACCATTTTATTTGTTGTGATGATTCTTCTTGCAGGTGCTTCTGTTGCGCTAGTCGGAAACATGGTGTTTATCGGCTTGATGATTCCTCATATTGTACGAGGAATTGTAGGAACCGACTATCGTTATATTATCCCTATGTCCGCTGTCACTGGCGCAGCGTTTATGCTGCTCGCTGATACGTTGGGCCGAACCGTAAGTGCGCCTTATGAAACACCGATAGCAGCAGTTGTATCCATGATTGGTTTACCTTTCTTTTTAGTCATTGTTCGTAAAGGAGGAAGAGCATTCTCATGATCCACCCAGCGCTTATTAGAAAACAACGAATAATTATGATGCTGCTCACTGTTTTGATTCTTGGAACGATTGTAATAGGGATGGGGCTTGGGGATGCCTCCCTTCCTTATAATAAAGTATTTCCTACTCTGTTTGGCAAAGGGAATTTTGCAGATGAGTTTGTTCTTTTTTCAATTCGACTTCCGCGAATTATCATTACTCTTTTAGCAGGAATGGCTCTAGCTTTATCAGGCGCTATCTTACAAGGGGTTACGCGCAATGACTTAGCGGAACCTGGAATTATAGGAATTAATTCAGGAGCAGGCGTCGCAATTGCCGTATTCTTTTTATTTTTTCCAATTGAAGCTGGCTCTTTCGTGTATGCTCTTCCGTTAGTAGGGTTCATCGGTGCCTTGTTTACAGCTGGTCTTATCTACCTTTGTGCATATAGTAAAAGCCAAGGACTGCAGCCTGTAAAACTTATTTTAACAGGCGTAGGTTTTTCGATGGCTCTTTCTGGAATGATGGTGGTGATTATGTCATCAGCTGATCGTGCTAAAGTTGATTTTATTGCTAAATGGATTGCAGGAAACATTTGGGGGACAGACTGGCCTTTTATATGGGCACTTCTACCTTGGCTGCTTGTCTTGATTCCTTTTATATTGTACAAAGCAAATTCATTAAACATTTTTAACTTAAATGAAGCTGCAGCTATTGGAGTCGGTATCGCTATGGAGAAAGAGCGTATCACATTGCTTCTAGCCGCGGTTGCATTAGCGGCAGCCGCAGTTTCAGTTACAGGCGGCGTGGCCTTTATTGGGCTTCTTGCTCCTCATATTGCCAAAGGCTTAGTCGGACCGAGAAACCAGCTTTTTATTCCCGTTGCCATTTTACTTGGCGGCTGGCTCTTGCTGATTGCAGATACAATAGGACATAACATTGCCGATCCTAACGGTGTACCAGCAGGAATTATTGCCGCCGTAATCGGTACTCCTTACTTTGTTTATTTACTTTTGAAAAAATAATAAACGAGGCTGAGAAATAACAACGTCAATCCAATCTAAAGACAAACCAATTGAATGTATGAGCTGAACCGCTCGTTACACCATAACAAAAATAACGAACCGCTAATCAAACATTTTGATTAGCGGTTCGTTTTTCACTTGGGCTAAAATACTTTTATCTCAGCTTTAGTTTTGCTTTTTTTGTCTTTCATCTGCAGCGTTCGCTCTAGCCTGAGCTTCTAAATCGTCTTGGTCTGCTAATTCACGAGAAAACTCTTCGTCTACTCCATCTGCTTTAGATGAAGGATAATCCGCTACCTTTTTTAATTGTTTTTTCAACTCTTTTTCATTCATTATAAACACTCCTTTATTTTAGGCTGTTACTAGTATGCGTTTGTCGTTTCTGCACTATGTGGAGAAAGAAGGAATTTTACCAATAAGACCGAAAGCATATGTAATAAGAAAAAGAAAGGACGTTTTATATGATCATCATTATTACGCTCTCTATTATCATTGTATTTGTTATTTTACTGCTATGCATAGTTACTACTTCGAAAGCTTACGATTATAAACATACGGTAGATCCGCTTACAAAAAAACAAGACGAAAAAAAGTAGGTGCGCTCGTTTCACACCTACTTTTTGTATTACCCTTGCAGTGTTTCTAAATCGTGATCGTTCAATTGAAATGCTTGCTTAATTTTGTCTTCCAAGTTTTTTGTTACTCTTCGCTTCCCCACTTCAACCAGTGCAATTAAAGAAAAACTGCAGTTTACTGCTTGAGCGAAGTTTCGCTGATTCATATTGTAGTTTTTTCGAATATTTTTTACCGTTTCTTTATTCATTTACACTCACTTCGCTTAACTCAATATACTTTTTTCTACTCAACTTCAAGTCACATGTTCATCTAGCTGTCGACAGAGCGTGAGAAATTGCTGCTGTTCTTCTTCTTTATAGCAAGCAAACAGTTTTTCAACCCCTTGCTGCATGTCTTTTTCAGCAGCTTGAATCACTTGCTTCCCTTTGTTTGTAAGCTCGACCATAACTTTACGCCGATCTCTTTTTGAATGGTAGCGCTCCACAAGATTCAGTTCATACAAACGTGTAATCGATGCTGTAATAACGCTTGGGCTCGCCTTTATCTCGTCTGCCAATTTGGTGACAGGCATTGTATCTGCACGTTCAACAATCAGTAAAATATGATATTGAAAAGGGGTAATTCCGTAATGCTGTAAAAGGCTTTTTACATTTGTCATTACTTTTTTGTTTAAAGATATTGAAATTCTTTGAATTTCTTCACCAAATATCAATGGATCCATCCGCCTCACTGCCCCTTTCTCTCCAACATTTTTATGATGAACTTTAGATTTCTATAGCTCCTTATGAATTTATACTTTTTGGAGCTGGAAGCATACGAATATCTTCCTCTTGAGCTTTTGATTTCTTTTCTTCGACTACTTTATCTTTACGTACGTCACGAAGGAAGAAACTTAAAATTAAACCAATAACAGAAATTGCTGTTGCCCAGTAAAAGGCATCGTTAATACCTTGGATCGTACCTTGCTGCGTCATTTTTCCAGATAAAACCTTCAGCGCTTGCTGCTGAGCCTGATCTTGTGATAAATGCAAAGTAGCAGCTACTTTTTGTACAAATAAATGAAAGCTGTTCATAAAGAATGGATCAGACGTATTCATGGAACTGCTGATTTCATTTACATGATACGTTGTACGGTTCGTAAAAATGGTCGTCATTAAACTAATACCAATTGAACCACTTACTTGACGAAGCGTATTAGACATTGATGTTCCGTGACTGCTTAGTCGCTGCGGAAGCTGATTCAAACCCGCTGTCATAATCGGCATCATTAACAGTGACATACCGAACGAGCGAATAATATAAATCGCTAAAATATGATTAAACGGTGTATCCATCGTCAGCTTCGTAAATTCAAACGTTGAAATAGATGTAATGAGCATACCAACGATTGCTAGCGGACGAGGTCCCACCTTATCAAACAATGTACCTGAAATCGGCGACATAACCAGCATAACAAGTGCGCCAGGAAGCAAGAGCAGTCCTGAATCAAAAGCAGAATATCCGCGGATATTTTGCAAGTAAATTGGAAGCAAGAACATACCTGCGTACATACTGATTGTAATCGCAATACTAATAATATTTGATAGTGAAAAAATATTATATTTAAACACACGCATATCCAATAGCGGCTTTTCAGATTTAATTTGTTGAAGAACAAATATAATTAAAAGAACTGCTCCACCAATGATTGTAGAAAGAACAACTGAATCCGTCCAGCCGTCATTTCCAGCTTCACTGAATCCATAAAGCAATAATCCCATACCTGCAAGTGATGTCACAACAGAAGGCATGTGAACTTTTACATCCTTTGGAGGCTGAATGTCTTTTAATTGAAAGAAAGCAATAATTAATACAATGGCACCTAATGGCACCATGCCGTTAAAAAGGATGTGCCAATCATAGTTTTGAATAACCCATCCAGATAACGTTGGTCCAATAGCCGGTGCGAACATCATGGCTAAACCAAAAATCCCCATCCCTTTTCCTCGCATGTGAGGAGGGAAAATAAACACAATAATGGTCATAACAAGAGGCGATAAGACACCTCCGCCAATAGCTTGAATTAAACGGCCGGTAAGCATAATCGAAAACGTAGGTGCAATTCCGCAAATCAATGACCCTACTGTAAAACAAAACATTGCAAATAAGAACAAGCGACGCACACCAAATCGTTCAATTAAAAAAGCTGAAAGCGGAATTAACGCCCCGTTCACAAGCATATATCCTGTTAACAACCACTGAGCTGTATTTGCCGTTACGCCAAACTCAGTAATCAAATGCGGGATGGCTACGTTCAGTAACGTTTGGTTTAATATCGCAAGAAACAAACCAAGCATTAAAACAATCAATAGCGGAATATGCTTTTTGATGGATCCATCACTTGTGTTTTCTATACTGGCTGTCATCATATTTCCTCCTTTCTTGAACTGTTGTAGTAAGAATTAGTCTTTCGAAATTTTTACCTCGGCGTTCATACCTGGCAGTACATGCTCTGAATAATTAGAAATAGAAATTTTCACAGGAACCGTTTGAGACACTTTTGTGTAGTTTCCATCTGAGCTTGAGTTCGATGTTAAAGATGAAAGTGAATTGGTTGCATATCCAATTTCTTCGACTTTGCCGTCGATTTTTGCACTGCTGTCTCCGTCTACCGTTACATCTACATCGTCGCCTTCTTTAATATCCTTAAGCTGATCTTCTTTAATATTTGCTACGATAAATAGGTCTTTCATATCTACTTCCGTTGCAATTTGCTGTCCAGCTTGAACCATTTGATTTTCTTTTACGTTTGTTTGAATAATTTTTCCATCGGCTGGTACTTTAGCAGCTACAGACCCTTTTTCAGCTTGAATTTTAGCAATTTCAGCATCTTTTGATACATCATTTCCTTCTTCTACTGTCCAGCTTGCTACTTTACCTGCTGCAGGTGCAACTACATTGTATACATCTCCGGATACTTTAGCGTTATCCGTTGTAATATAGTTCGATTTTTGAACGTAATAATATCCTCCTCCAATTAATAAAGCTAAAATAACGATAATTCCAATAAAATTTGTTACCATTAAGCGACTTCTAGACATTCATTACTCCTCCTTAATACTTCACTAATGAAATTACTTTTTTATATAGCTTTTTCATAAAGATATTATCTCCATCTATTATGAGATATGTTTCTTTACAATCATCTATTTGGTTAACCACCTAAATAACTTTATCATAAAGATATTTTTTCGTAAAGATATTAATTTAAAAATAATAATGGTGGTTAAAGATAATCATTGCCATCCTTTACAATTGTTTCATTTTATTTTAGAGTTAGTTTATATACGTCCGTAGTGTACAAGGAGATGGAAGCTAGCATGGATAACAATTTAGATTCAAAAATTGAACACCTTTATCAAATTAACACATCTTTTTTTCAATATATGCGGCATTTAGTCGAAGAAACGTTAAAAACACAGCCTTATCACTTAACACCCACTAAATTTTATATCTTAAACTATATTGCCAGCGGCACAAAGTATATGGTAGCAGATATTTCAAATAAACTTCACTTAACCTCGGGCGCTACAACTAGCTTATTAAATCAATTGGAAGAAGAATCTCTCATTCAACGCGTGCGAGACGAAAAAGACCGGAGAGTCGTGTGGGTTTCACTGACCGATGAATCAAAGAAACTTGTTTTAATGATTACAGAGAAGCGAAATGGATTTTTAAAAGATATGCTAGCAGCTCTAACTGTAGAAGAACAAGAAGAATATTTTCGCTTATTAAATAAAATGGATGCCCTTTTAAGTGATAAATATGGATTTTCATATTAGATTATCCAAAAGAGCTCCGCTTCAATTCGAAGCGGAGCTCTTCGCTATTTTAGAAAGCAGAACTCATTAACGCACCTGCTTTGTCAGGAAAATCGATAAAAGGATTTCGGTTGCCTTGCAACTCAAAGATTGCTGCATTGCGATGTTTTTCATAAAGTGAAACAGTAAATTCTTCATGCCATTTTAGTAAAAGAGGAAGATCTACTCGCGAAGAGTCAATTTTATTATGATAGCGAATAAAAAAATAAAGCGTAGCCCGAGCCACAATTCCTTTGCCATATTCAGGTTCAAACTTACCTTTTTCTGCTTTGCCACATCCTTCTTTCACATCTGATTGCTTTACTTCCGGCGTATAATCCGGGAAGTCAATATAAGAAGAATTACCTCTTCGACTGTTACAAGAAGGTTCACACGCAAATAAATGATGCAAATCACCTCTCATAGGCTCTTGTTTCCCAAACCAAGATTGCGGGACAACGTGCTCACAGTTCAGCAGTATATCATTGCTTGAAAAAGATGAGTTACTAAGCGCCTGAAGTTGATCAATATCTTGCTGTATAGTTTCTAACGGATCCATCCCTTTCCCTGAGTATAGACTTTTCAGCTCCCCATTCTCCTGTAGATCCACCCATGGATATACATATTTATGGGGCGAATAACTTAGCAAATGCTGATGCGTTTCCGTTAACAAAGTTTGCATGGCTTCTCTTTCAAAGAGCGTATCTTGATAATAAAGATTTTTATTTTCTTCATCCATCTTTTCATCATAATAACTTCGATTGTTTACGTATTCGTGATAAAGAGCTTTTGCCTGCTGCTTTTCCATCATTAACATATCTAAACTGCTTCTCATCCGATCACCTCTGAAGTCATTTGACGTTGAATTTCACGCAACAGCTTTTCAACAACGGTCAAGTGCACAAATCCGTTTCCTACTTCTCTTGGTGATTCATTTAATGGAAGCGTTCTTCTAATTAACTGTGCATAAAGCTCTGGTTCCGTAAGTGTCCTTCCAAACGTTTCATTTGAAAGAACTTTTATCAATGCTAAGGCCCCCGCTATGTGAGGTGTTGCCATAGAGGTTCCGCTCAGTGCGGCATACTTTCCGTTCAAGTAAGTTGATACAATCTTCTCTCCCGGAGCCACTACATCTACTTCGTTGTTTGAGTTGGAAAATGCCGAAGATCGTTTCTCTAAATCAACAGCTCCTACGCTAATCACTTCATTATATGACCCTGGGTACGCAAACTCATCTGTGGAGCCTTCTCCATCTCCTTCATTTCCCGCTGCGCAGACAACTAAAATATTCTGATCAACAGCATCTTGAATCGCTTCATGTAGCTCAGGCACATCGGCCGGACCTCCAAGCGACATCGAAATGATATCTACTTTTTGCTTAATAGCGTAGGTAATACCTTCAATAATCCACTCATATTGACCTGAACCATTTTCATCAAGTACTTTCAGAATAAGTAAATTCACTTCGGGAGCCACTCCTACAACACCTGTACCATTATGAGCTGCTGCAATTGTGCCTGCTACGTGAGTACCGTGACCATTATAATCTTGAAAAATATCTGGATTTTGTTGATCATCGTGTGTGAAATTTCTTCCTCCAATAATTCGTTCCTGCAAATCTGGATGTGTAACATCACAGCCAGTATCCAAAACTGCTATGGTTATTCCCCGTCCCTTTGTTTGCTTCCATACTTGCTCTGCTCCAATTAGAGCGACTCCTTCTGGGACTTCATTAAATTGATTCCATTGTTCAACTACTTGAAATGGGATAATGCGCACTTTGCTCTTCATTCAGATTCCCCCTGCAGGATTAAATGGAAGCTAGTTCATGGTGGGATCACTTTTAATCGCTTATTTTTGGAGCTTACTCATCGAGGTTTGTTGCTTCTAAACTTATTATAACACAAAAACAGAACACATGTTTGTATTTTTTAAATTTTTTTTTACAAATAAACAAAAAGCAGAAGCGAAATTTCCGCCTCTGCTTTTTGTTTATTGTTGGTTTTTAGAGGAATCAGGAACGGCACATTGCCCATCTGCACAAAAGGCATCATCTGCGCCTTCTGGAGAAAGACTCTTCAAAGCGGGAGTCGGATTTTCTTCTTCCCATACTTGTTGGAGAGCCCCTACAAATGTTTCGACTGGCTGTGCACCTGAAATCGCATATTTTTGATTAACAACAAAATATGGAACACCGCTAATACCATATTGCTGAGCCGTTGCTTCATCACTGCGGACTTCATTTGCGTATGCGTTTTTATCTGCGAGAATTTGACGTGCTTCTTCTCGGTCAAGACCTGCATCTTCTGCAACAGCAACCAGCGTCTCTTCTTCACCTAGATGTTTTGATTCAGTAAAGTATGCATATAAGAGTTTTTCTGTAATGGCTGCTTCTTTTCCTTGAACTTTTGCAAATTTAGCTAAGCGGTGAGCATCAAATGTATTAGTTGGCTTCATATCGTCAAAATTAAAGGATAAGCCCACACTAGCTGCCTGCTGTCCGATTCCTTCATTTGCTTGCTTCGCTTGTTCAATCGTCATTCCATATTTAGCAGCAAGAGCTTCATTAATCGTTTTGCCAGTATTAACTGGGGCGTTTGGATCTAGCTCGAAGCTTTTAAATTCAACCTGCACATCATCTTTGTGTGCAAATTGCTGAAGCGCTTGCTCTAATCGGCGCTTTCCAATATAACAAAAAGGACAGACAAAATCTGACCAAACTTCTATTTTCATCGTGACACCTCTTCAATTCAAGATAATTCTTATCGTAGCATACCTTTGAAGAAATTCCATCATAACTTGCTCAAATAAAGCAAAAACACGGTGTTGATTTACATACTAAGTGTATTAAATCAACACCGTGTTTTTATCTCACTTATTTTAAATTCATTGCTTTTAGAAGAGCATCATGTAAATACGTATTTTCATATACTCCGGTAAATCTTTCTGAGCCGGCACCCATTGCATTTAAAGGAACGTCTGATGACGTATGCTCTTCAGTTGTCCAATCCGCAACGAACTGCTCTTTTGAATGAGCGATTGCAAATGGCCCGTCTTCTTTTGATGCTTCATTTTCACCGTTATCTTTATTGTCTACTTTTTCAAGTGCTAAACCTCCGGTTGCATGGTCAGCTGTTACTAATACGAGAGTGTCTGGGTGTGTTTTAGCATAAGCTTTAGCCATCTTCACCGTATCATCAAGCTGCTTACCTGCTTTAATCATGAGTTCAGCATTATTATTATGAGCCATTTCATCAATGGCTTCCTCTTCTACTACAAGAAAGAACCCTTTTTTATTTTGTGATAGCGTATTGATTGCTTTTTTTGTCATGTCTTTTAGAGATACTTGAGGGTTGTACACATCACCTTGGCCTTCAGGAGCTTGTTGAAACATTTCTTCATTAGCAAACAGACCAAGCAATTTTGTTCCTTTAGCATATTTTAATTCATTTTCGTTATTAACGTACGTATATCCAAGTTTTTGTGCTTTGTTTACTAAGTTCCCTTGCGTTCCTTTGCTTCCTTCAGTTTTATCTTCTGGCGGGGCATCTGAGTGTGCACCTTCATTTCCTTTTGGGTACCAATAATCTTCTCCGCCACCTAGAATCACATCTACTTTACTATTTTCAAGATACTGCTTCGCGATGTCACTTTGAGCACTTCGATCTTTAACATGTGCGCCAAAAGCAGCTGGAGTTGCGTCTGTTACTTGACTTGTTGTCACAAGCCCCGTCGTTTTCCCAGCTAATTTTGCTTTTTCTAAAACCGTTTGAACTGGCTTTCCTTTCATATTTACGCCAATAGCGCCATTATAGCTTTTAACTCCTGAAGCCATAGCTGTAGCAGCTGCAGCGGAATCCGTAACAAATGAATTTCCTGAAGATGTATGGACTCTTCCTACTGTTGGCATATCATCCATTGCTAACTTTCCATTTGCACCTACGGCGGCCAGTCGGATCGCATCACGATGATCGGTACCCATACCGTCTCCAACAAAAAGAATAACATTTTTAGCTTTTTGGTTATTTACGCCTTTAGCTGCTTTAGCATCTGTTGGTGAATTTGTTCCAAATGCCAGCGCTGCTACAGTTACCGCTGATAATACTGCCGCTCCAATTGCACGTTTTTTCATTGTTTACACCCTTTACTGTTTATTATTGACATAACTTAACTGTACACGCAGTCTGTTAAATCAACTTGAATAAAAGGTTAAAGGTGTGTAAAGATATATAAACTTCCATTTACAATGCATGAAAGAGGCTTTCCTTTTAGCTAATCAATACTTGGCGGAACTTCAAGCCAGCCTTTTTTGATCATAATTTCCGTTGCTTCGCTTGCATATTGAAACGCATCTTCTCCTATCAGCATCATTTTAGCGACAATATCTCTTCGAAAACTAAATGCTGCTCCAAACGCCTGACTTCCGATACTGAAGTTACTTAGTAAAATATCGCATGTCAGCATCAAACGATCCGAAAAAGCAGGCGTTTCAGAAGTCGTTATGCTTCCTGTTGAGGCAACAGAAGGTGAAATATCGTCTTGTATAATTATTTCTTCAAGTCGCGTAATAATTTTTTTACTGAGCTCTTTTCCTTTCAAAAAATGCTTTTTCACTTCGGCATCTTTCGCCGTTTGAGAAAAAGCCTTCATTAACTTCATCCCGACAATGTTTGTTTCGACTCCATGATAAATTTGCGCTAGCTCCATCGTATTTAATACTCTTTTGTCCGCAAATACATTTAAGCCGCTCAGATATTTTCTATCCGAAACAAACTCAACGGTGGTTGGCATCGGAATATAGGGTGGACGTGATAAAATTCCTTTTTTCAATAAGTACTGCGTACAGGAATCGTAGCACTCTTGCGTAATTTTTGTTAAATCTTGATAAAATTTCACCACATCTTCTCTGTAGGCCTTGCCTAAACTTAATGTATACATCCCCATACTAATTTCTTTGATGACACGAAGAAACATAATATCAAATCCATTAGTAAATAGTTTTGGAGCCTGTACGTTTACGTCTTGAGATGAAAGCCCTGTTGGCACTACCGCTCCCTCTTTTTCAAATATTGTTTTTATTTTTCGTATGTATATAATAAGCTGCTCACGCAAGTCCGTCATAATTGTTTTAGCATCTTCATCATCCGCATGTTCAATCATATAATCTAACAAGCAAATAATTAACGTTTTCTGCTGATATGTCATCCACAGCGTCCCAATTTCGCTTGAGGTAATACTAGGTTTGTCAGGCACTGTTACTTCCCTCCGCTTCTTCAGCTTTGTTGAGTACGTCTACTTCTTTGAAAAGAGAGCATCCTCATTGTACATTTACTTATCATTATGCTATCCAACATTCTTTTTTTTATTTAACCCGCTTACCTATAGCTTTTGGGCAACAAAAAAGAGGCTAGGACAAAAGTATTTTAGACGAAATAAAAAACAAACCATTAATCAAGATGTTTGATTCGTGGTTCGTTTTGTTGGTTATGGTAAACGTAGGTTTAATGTGTGTAAGTCTTTCTAGCAGTTGATTCGAGGGAAAGACGAAGACTCCTGCGGGAAAAGCGGAACAGGTGAGACCCCGCAGGAGCGTATGCGACGAGGAGGCTCAGCGGCCGCCCGCGGAAAGCGAAGTCTCGCACGGAAATCAACGGCGGTTTCACGAGCGGTTCAGCTATGTATCCCATTTGTTCGCCTTTCAATTGGATTTATCTCGTTATGTCTCAACCTCTTTTTTACCTTACGCACGGAACGAATACATAACACCTGTCAATTTCTCGGATACGCTCCATAGTTTTTCCGCTACGTTCGGTTTAAATAAAACATCTCCCATCCTATCTTTTACAGGATATCCTTTTTTAGCATCTTTTCCATCCGGCCCGATATATGTACCGCCTTCTATTGATTCAGTGGCTGCATAAAGAGTAGGCAGCGCGCCCATTTCTGCAGATTGACTAAATAGCTTGACTAAAAATTTCAGCAAGCCGTTTGGCTCTTTACCTGAACCTCGTGATAATAGGTTAGTATTTGAAATACCCGGATGTACCGCAGCACTAATTGTCGTCGATCCAGCTGCTTCTAAGCGGTTTTGCAGTTCTTTAGCAAACAATAGGTTGGCAAGTTTACTTTGTCTATAGAACTTCATTGGACTGTAGCCTTTTTCCCCGTCTAGATTATCAAAATAGATCTCTCCAGAATTAGCAGCTATACTGCTTACCGTTACGACTCTTGAATGTGGAGTTGCCATTAGTAAAGGAAGCAGCAAACCCGTAAGCGCAAAATGCCCTAAATGATTACAGCCAAACTGCAGTTCAAAGCCGTCTTTCGTTTTGCTGTGAGGCGGAATCATCACGCCTGCATTATTAATAAGAAGATCCAAAGACGGGTATTGTTGAAGAAATTGATTGGCAAAATGCCGAATAGAGCTCAAGTCACTGAGATCTAATGACATAATAGTCACTTTAGCATTTCCGTTATCCGCTTTAATTCTTTTCTCAGCTTCTTTCCCTTTTTCCTCATTACGCACAGCAAGAATGATTTCTGCTCCTCGAGCTGCTAGAGCCCTTGCTGCTTCAAATCCAATGCCGCTGTTTCCTCCCGTTATAAGGGCTGTTTTTCCTATTACATCAGGCATTCGTTCAGCTGTCCATTTTGTTATCATATAAGTTCTCCCTTTCAGCTATAGCTGTTTTTCTAAAATTCACGCGTCTAAATCACACTAAATTAACGTTTTTTTAAAATTAAAGTATGTATAAAGTATAAGGTCTTCAAAACAAAAGGGACAAGCTTTTTCAAAGCTTGTCCCTTTTGTTTATGTGGTTCGCGGAGAATCGTAGCGTCCAAACCAGTCGTATCGGTTTGTGGAGACCCATTTGTATAGCGGACTAAACGTTTTGTTCATTAATGGTAAATGCAAAAGCACACCTATTGGAAATGTAAGAGGCAAAACAGCTAAAAGACGTCTGACCGTTTCAAATCCTGCTAGAACTTCTCCTTTTTTGGTCACCATATGAATTTGATCATATAAGTCTCTTCCCTCTTCTTTTAAGTAACTATACTCCGTTCGTTCAATGTATTGAACTGGAATCCACTGAATTTGGTTCGTCCAGTCCAGCGCTTTAATTATTTTTTTTACGTTGTAACATAAAGGACATTGCGCATCAAAAAATACTTTGTGTTTCATTGTTTCCACCTTTCTTCTTTTGTTTCTTTTTCCTTAATTTATAAATACCCTTTTCTCCTTTTTAATAACCACTATTGGGAGGCACTTCTTGTGCATCCTGGCTTTAAAACAAACATTTTTTGTGGGGTTTCTTTTGTGAAGCCGCGAAAGAAGACAGGATTTTTTTATAAAATATCACTTTTTTGGTTTAAAGCGCTAAAAACATGTTAGAATAGATTTCATATTGATTTGAAGCACTAGGTGCACGCATTTAGTCACATACTAAAAAGGACTAAATAAATATAATGATAAAAGGTAAAGGTAATGTCTTCGTAAACTTATCATGGAAGTAGGTTTATAAATAACGAAGAAAAAAGGAGGAACGGGTGTTACTTTTATCCCTTTCATATAAGCTTTTTTTACGTAAGGATGTGTAAACGATGAAAAATAAGTACATGCTGTCAGCTTCAGGTATGTATATTAACTACTTTCTACTTGGCATGGTAAATATCATGCTTGCATCAAATATGTCATTTTTGACAAAACAATTAAATACCGACGGTGCTGGAATCAGCTATATTATTTCTGCTATTGGAATTGGAAAATTGCTTTCGTATTCTCTATCAGGCGTCTTGTCTGATAAATTCGGACGAAAGCCTTTGATTATTGTTTCATCTCTGACGATGGCTATTTTTTTAATCGGCATTCCATTATCGCCAAATTATCAAACAGCCTTTATCTTTGCCATTATTGCTGGTATTGCAAACTCTGCTATGGATGCTGGAACGTACCCTGCTTTGATTGAGGTCTTTCCTAAATCTTCAGGTTCAGCCAGTGTTCTTGTAAAAGCATTTATTTCAGCAGGAGCAGCGCTTCTTCCGTTTATGATTGCTTTTTTTGCAGATCGTGATTTATTTTATGGGTATGCTTTTTTTCTTCCTGCTCTTATTTATTTACTAAATATGATCTTTATGTTCAAACTGCCTTTTCCCAATCATAAACGCGAACAGAGTACAGTACAACAGCAAAATACAGCAGAGAATAAATTTATCTCTGCTCCTAAAATGAAACAAGAAGGAATTGCTCTTATTGTGATTGGATTTACTTCTACAGCGCTTTTTACGGTGGCTCAAATTTGGCTCCCTACTTATGGTCAACAAGTATTAGGTATGGCCGAAAGCACCTCGGTCCGCCTTTTAAGCTACTACAGCATCGGAGCGTTAATCTCTGTTTTAGTATTAGCTGTATTGTTAAGCAAAGTGCTTCGTCCTGTAACGGTTATTCTCGTTTACCCGATGATTACCCTTATAGCCGTACTTACGCTTCTGTTTGTTAAAGTACCTGCTATTGCAATTGCAGCTGCTTTTTTCATGGGATTTTCTACGGCTGGGGTCTTTCAATTAGCGATTACCGTTATGACCGAGCTTTTCTGGAACAAAAAAGGAACGGTTACGGGAATTGTAGCGACCGCTGCTGGATTAGCTGCAATTTTATTGCCTTTAGCAACAGGGCTCATGTCTAAAACGGGACATATTTCAATCATCTTTATTTTTGATGCAATGCTTTCAGTAGTAGGTATGGCGGCTGCCGCTTTTGTTAATTACCGCTACCGCAAAATTTTAAATAAAAATCGCAGCGAACAAATTCAAGAAACAGCATCATAAAAAAAGAAGCTGGGGCAAAAGTATTTTAGAAAAAGTAAAAAAACGAACCATTGATCAATGGTTCGTTTTTTTGTTGTGGTGAACGTATGTCTCACTCTCTTCTTAACTTCTCAACTCATTTCCTCAGCTGGTTTTTGCTTCATAAATAGAAACATCACACCTGAAACAACTGCAAAAACAGCTAAAATGTAAAAAGTAGAAGGCAAAGGAATCACGCTAACTAGTGACCCCATAGCTAAGCTGCTGACAACTGCTGAAGTTTGTATAGCGGTCATATACGCCGTCGTGGCTAGTCCAATTTGGCGCGGAGCCAGTGACTGAGCATACACCATTCCCACTCCCATCGTAGCGGACAGAATAAAGGCATAAAATACCTGAAGCGCAATTAACCCACTCAGTGGTAAATGAAGGCTCGTTAAAACAAAATAAAGCACTTGGCAAGCAATTCCAATAACAAAGAATCGTTTAACTCCGATCTTATCAGAAAAATAGCCCCCTAACGGCATAAATACTAGCTCAAAAACAGATGTAACGGTAAAGAGAATCCCTACAATCGAAACGGATTGTTTTAACGTATCCGTTATGTAGAGCGGCAAATACATAGAACGCCCGGAATCACCCGCAAAAATGAAAAGAGCTGCTACGAATACAGCTATTAACACAGAAGGTATACCGGCTGGCGCTTTTGAAGATGCATGAGCTGAAGTTTGGGGCATACTGTCTTCTTTAAGTGCAAAAAGAACCCACCCTAAAGTTGCTAGCGATAACAACCCTGATAATAAAAATAAAAGAGTATACCCTCCGTGGTCAATAATTAAAGCGCCAAGCATAGGTCCAAAAATATAGCCTTGTGAAAAAGCCATTCGCACGGTACCAGTAATCGTACCTGCCTGCGATTTGCTTTCTTGCTTTTTAACAATAAAATCATTCAGCAGGGCAAAGAAAAAAGAAAACGCATTAAACCCTCCTATAGCAAGTAAAATGAGTGCTATTGTGTAAGAATGCGTAAACGCTAACGGCACTCTTGAAATGGTTCCAATCAGTAACGCCCAAATAATAAATGGCTTTCGTTTCCCCCATTTGTCTGATAACGAAGCTAAATAAAACGATACGATTAAACCAATAATGCTCATTGGCACAAATAAAAATCCTGCTTGAAAAGAAGTGGCATGCAATGTATTTGTTGCCCAAACCGTTAAATAAGGCATAAAGCCGCCAACAGATAATCCAATAATAAATAATGAAATAAAAATCGTTCGAAAATCCCGGTCTGTAAATACAATCTTTATGCCTGATACAAACGAATTTTCTGTTTTCGACATAAACTCATTTCAACCCTTTCTATCCAGCTGTCAAACGTTCAATTTCCGCAAAAAAATGCACCTTTCTTCAAGAAAAAGTAGAAGAAAGGTGTGTAAATGAAGGTTATTTTCCAATTTGTACAGCAATTTTTTCTTTTTGTTCTTCTTTGCTGATAAGTTCTTTGAATTTGGTCAAAAGAGGTACTTTTAATTCTTCATCTTTTAATGCAAAAGCAAGAGTCGTAAAAATAAAATCTAATTTTTCCCCTGCATCATAACGTTCACCCTCGAATTCGTAAGCATAAATAGAACGGTCTATATTCATACGCTGAATAGCATCCGTTAACTGAATTTCCCCGCCTTTTCCAACTTCCTGTGTTTCAAGATAATCAAAAATGTCAGGTGTAAATACATAGCGTCCAATAATTCCTAAATTAGACGGAGCTTCTTCGACTGATGGTTTTTCTACAAAACCATTCACTTCGTATAATCGGTTTTTATTTGCTTTTGGATCTATAATCCCGTAGCGGTGAACGGATTCTTCCTCGACGCGCTGTACGCCGATAACCGACGATCCCGTTTGGTTATACTGGTCAATCAGCTGTTTTAAACAAGGCTGGTCTGGATCTGTTAAGTCATCTCCAAGTAAAACTGCAAACGGTTCGTTTCCAATAAACTGTCGAGCGCAGTTAATCGCGTGGCCAAGCCCCTTCATTTCTTTTTGACGCACGTAATGAATGTTCGCTAGTTCAGAGATTTGCTCCATTTCTTCTAATAGTTCAGTTTTTCCTTTTTGATGAAGCAAGTGTTCTAGTTGAATATTGTGATCAAAATGATTTTCAATTGCTTGTTTCCCGTTTCCTGTCACAATTAAAATATCTTCGATTCCTGATTTTAAGGCTTCTTCTACAATAAATTGAATTACGGGTTTATTTACAATTGGAAGCATTTCTTTTGGGATAGATTTTGTAACGGGTAAAAAACGAGTGCCCAACCCTGCTGCTGGTATAACTGCTTTTTTTATAGTCTTCATAATTATTTACTCCTCTCTGTTAGTTATCTAGCTGCCTTACATCTATTACGCTTTAACAGGTACCACATTGAAAATTTCTTTCACGCCTTGCTTGTATCCTCCCGCTGAGCGAAGTGATTCTCCAATTTGTTGTGCGTGCTGTTTATATGTGTGAGTAGTTAAAACGTCGTTAACTGTATTTTTGATTAGCTCAGCAGATACATTATTTTTGTCTAATTTTACACCTGCTCCTAACTTCTGCACGCGATCGCCAACCATAAATTGATCCACTGCCATTGGAATAACGACAAGCGGCGTATCGTAGTATAAACCTTCACTGCTGCTGTTCATTCCGCCGTGAGTAATAAATAAATCCGCGCGTTTTAAAATTTCCAGCTGAGGCACATATTGTTTCACAACGAAGTTTTCTGGAATGTGTGCTAATTCTTCAGGTTCTGTATTTTTACCAATAGATAAAATAACTTTACCCTTAAAATCTTTTAATGCTTCTACACATAAGTTATAGATTTCTAGCTGCTGATTAAAAATAGTTCCCATAGAAACAAAAATAATTTTTTCATTTTCATTTTGTAAGTAAGAAGGATCTTCAATATCTAGTCGTTTAACAATTGAAGGACCAATAAACTTGTACTCACTCGTAAATTCAGCTACGTTTGGCTGAAAGAATTCTGACGTAAATACTAGCGTAATATCCCCTGGATTCGACATAATGTCAATGGAATCTTTTAACTCAGTATTATATTGGTTGTTGAACTTATTTAATGATTTTTCGAATTGAGGATAAAAGGAAGATTGGTCAGGTTCTGTTTGACCACTTGGCATCATACAAGTTGCTAATTCCTTATCTAACGCAAATGTCGTACACAGAGAAACCTTCGGAAGCTGAAGAAGGTCGGCCACAGCGGAACCTGCTAAAAGGTGATAATCGTAAAGTACATAATCATATGTTTCGTGCTTTGTTTCACTCATGATTTTAGTAATAATATTCTCAGATTCATTTAAAAACAAATTCATTACTTCATAGCGATCATAAGACTCTTCTTTGGTCATTCGATTGCTCATATCAAGACTTGGACGAAAATCTTCATATTCACGAAATTCCGCGCCTGATTTTCGAATTTTTTCAGCATAGTCTTCAATACCGTAATAGACGACCTTTTCCCCTTGAGCCATCAATTCTTTTACAATTCCTAAAGAAGGATTCACATGCCCTTCACCTGGAAATCCTATTACTAATACATTTCCCATAACATTCATTCCTTTCACTTAGTTAATAATTAAATCACTTAATTGTTCATTTAGTAAATTTATTGTATAGAAACTGAATTTACTATAAATTATCTTTATCGTAAAGTCATTAAGCGTTTTCAACTAAAAAAAGGTTAAATAGGCTCATTTTGGAATATAGTTATAAATTAACTCAAGAAAAACAAATATTGTAAAATTTATCTCGTTTGTAAATAGATGTATGCGTTTCAATATGATTCAAATAAAAAAACACACCTCGATAAATCAAGCAAGAGGTGTGTTTTTTATTTAAAAGTTGTATAACTCCCATATATCTGATGTTTCTGAACCAATATACCAAGCTGCCGCTCCGCCTAAATGATAGTCCTTAATCAAATTAACCCGGCGCTGCATAGATGCTTTGTCTTCGAGCCATATTTGATGCTTCGTACCATTTTCCGTGTATTCTACATAGTACTGTGAGGATTGGCTATCCCATTTTTTAGTTAACTTTTTAGAAGAGATAACAGCTTCTGCTTCTTTCATCGTTAAGTCTTTTGTGACAACTTTTTTGGTCGATAGGTCCGTTTTCCATTCTCGCGTATAAAAAGGAACTCCCAGCAGGATTTTGTGTGCAGGTACATCTTTCATAAGAAGTTGTGTACCTTCTTTCACCCAAGGCAGTGAAGCAACAGATCCTGGAACTTGACTTCCTCCCCAGTGTTCTTCATATCCCATCATAATCACATAGTCTGCCACTTGACCAATCTGTTTCCTATCAAAGCTTCCCGACCAAAAAGGATCATTATTTTCTCTTGTTACGTCTACTGAAATAGTCATACCATGAGGTTTTAACGCTGCTTTTAATTCTTTAATAAATAAAACAAAATCTTGTTTGTTTTTAATATTAATATTTTCAAAGTCAACATTGATCCCATCGCTGTTTGTTTTTACTAGCGAACTTTCTACTGACGATACAAGCTTTTGCCGCTTTGCTTTGTTGCTCAGCACATCACTTGTAAGTACATCATCAAAATTGTTACCAATAAGCGGCCAGACTTTTTTGCCGTTTTTATGAGCCGTTTGAACATATGATTCATTTATAGAAGATGAAACAACTTTGTCATTCGACGTTAGCGTAAACCAACGAGGTGAAACAACGTCTAAATTCTTTTGTTTCATCGATTCTGTGTAGCCTGCTGTTTTTTCATTAAAGCTCCAACCCATAACTACAGGCTGATGCTTCTTTTGCGCTAAATCAGATTTTTTGATCCAGCCCTTTTTCCCTTCCAAAAGCTGTACTTGTACATAGTAATCAGGAATAATAAGCATTTGTCCGGGCTTAATATTTGTTGAGGATAGCTGATTTAACTTTGTTAATTCATTCGCTTTTACACCGTACTTTACGGAGACTTTCCAAAGCGTATCTCCTGATACTACTTTATGTAACAAGCCTTTTGGCGGTATTTTCAGCGTTTGCCCTGGAATCAGCTCCGTCTTTTTTAGCTGATTTTGTTTTATTAGATCACTGACTGTTACACCGTATTGCTTAGCTAGTAGCCATAGTGTATTTCCCGGCACTACCGTATGAGTAGTAACCTGAGCTGCATCTCCAGCTTCAGATGAAATGACAGGAAATTCTTCTCCTTTTTTCACTGTCTGCATAACAGAAGAATGCAAGGAAGGAGAACGATATACGTTTACGTTGTCACCTTTGACAGTGCCCACTGAAGAAGCAGCGGCTCCTTTACTCATCGGGGCCAATCCTCCGCTGAAAAGACAGAGAACGATCAGGCTCATACATATTTTCTTCATTTTATAATTTCGCCTCCCCACTTTTTGACATCACCTGTCTAGTTTACTACTCCTATAAGATAGAATCCTAGAGGTACATTGTGGTAAAGAAACGTCTGGGTATACGTAAAATTCAAATAAAAAAGCTTACCGTCCGATGACGATAAGCTTTCGTTTCTTATGCATTTCCCACTAGATTTTGATCCTTAATATCCATATCAATTGTATTAGCGGTACTGGAACTGCTTGTAATATTCATAAAATTCCCCGTGTTCCCGCTGCCAGAACCGACTGTTGTAAAAGCTGTACTTTTTGGCTTAATAGCCAGACAATCACCAAACTCCACTGAAGATGAAACCAATACATTCGAGATATTTACGGCTCCTACTACCGATGGCATCTGCCTCTCCTCCTGTTCATTATCTATCTGCTATAGGATATGAGCAGATAGATAAAAAGTAGCTTTTTCATCTTTTTAATTTTATTAAGGATCGATTCGTTTATACCTTGATTCTGCAAACATATATACTCCGTATGCCATAAGTCCGATTGATACGATAGCCAGCAGTACAGACCCAAAAGGACGCTGTGCTACTTCAGCAAGGGCTCCATCTAACCCTTTCGTTTCGTCTGGATCCGCTTGAAGAGCCGTGCGAATAAGAAAGAAACCAATAATGCCAAAGACGATACTTCGAGCAATAATACCTGCTTTTCCAATATGCCCGCTCCATCGCCACTCTTCTTTTGACATTTCGTTTTTCTTTAGTTTTTTTAGGAATCGTCCTGAAAGAGCCCAATATACTTGTCCAATCCCAAAGATAATAACGCCGATACCTGTAAGCGCAATGATGGTTTGCCCAAAGGGATAAGATAACAGCTTGGCTGATACCGTTTGATAATGCTTACCTGACGTATGAACGTGAGCATGAAGCAAAATTTTTACCGAACTCACACAAAGGCTAATATAAAACGTGGCTACAACTAAATAGCCTAAACGAGTAAAAACGCCTTTTACCCCATGCCCGACGTGGTGAGGATCAAAAATAGCAGAAATGATTTGCCAAAACGCATATCCACTTAAACCTACTGCTAAAACAATTAAAATTAAAAAGCCAAACGGCTGCTTTGCAATTGTGTGTAGGGCTCCTTGAGAAGTAACTAAATCGCCTTTTAATCCGAAAGCCGTCTGAATCGCTAATATACCGATGATAAAATAGACCACACCTTGAGCCACATGACCAAACCGTGAAAAACGCACGACAAATGGCTTAGTACGTTCTTTTAAGCGATGTAACTTTCGACCAAACGTATCTTTTTTAACAAATGGAGATTCACCCATACGTTTCCTCCTGCTTTTTGAAAACAAACTTTATTTTATAAAACACCTGAAAATAAGCGTGCAAATGACTCTTTCGAACGTTCTACTAAGCTTCGCTTGTAAAATGCTACTGGTTTGATCAAATGACTGTCTTCAATATCTTCTTCGTAATTTTTGATGAGCGTTTGAATCGTCTCTCCTTCAATTAAAAATGCATTAACTTCAAAGTTCAGATGAAAACTTCTCATATCCATATTTGCAGTACCGACCGAAGCCATATCTCCGTCTATAATCACAATTTTTTGATGCAAAAACCCTTTTTTATACGAATATACTTCAATTCCACATCGAAGAAGTTCAGCAAAATATGACCTCGTTCCATATTGAGTCAGAAAGCCATCATTAATTTCTGGTACCATAATTCGTACCTCTACGCCTTTTCTAGCTGCAATACGAAGGGCGGTTCTTATGGCTTCATTTGGAACAAAATAAGGGGTTGAAATCCAGATTGATTTCGTCGCGCTTGTAATCATAGTATAGTAATAATCACTCATATTTTCCTGCGTATCCGGCCCCGTCGCCACCACTTGCACAAAGCCTTCTCCTTCGACAGGATGAGGCTTTGTATATGCTTCATTGTTAATTAAGCATTCTCCAGAAACGTATTCCCAATCGAACATAAAGATCGAATGCAAGGTTTGAACAGATTCTCCTTTTAGCATCAGATGAGTATCTCTCCAAAAACCAATTTTTTTGTTTTTTCCTAGATACTCATCCCCAACATTCAATCCCCCTACAAAACCTACTTCCCCGTCAATTACGACTATTTTACGGTGGTTTCGAAAGTTAAATTTTTGGTTGAAAAATCCATACTTAATAGGTAAGAAAGGATGCACTTTAATATTCGCTTTTTTCATTCGTTTAATATCTGAACCCGATAGTGTAAAACTTCCCATTGTGTCGAATGTAAAGCGCACTTCTATACCTTCGCTTGCTTTTTTTATTAGAATATCAATGATTTCTTTTCCTAGAGAATCCGAGTGAAACATATAGTATTCCATATGAATAAACTGTTTTGCTGATTGCAAATGCTTTTTGATTTCATTAAACGTTTCTTGCCCGTTCTTAAGGACGTAGGTTTTTGTATGAACATTCATCTTCGTCAAAGATACACATTGAAGATACTGAGCAAAGTAACGCTGATGAGATTGAAGCGGCGATAGATCAGGCGTCGTTTCTTTGTCTGCCATCTTTCTAAGCATCTCTCGGTTATGCATACGCTTTTTTTTGAACATATGCCCCTTTAAATAGAGCTGTCCTGAATACAAATAAAAGAAAAAGCCTGCAACAGGAAAGAAAAAGAGGACATACATCCAAACCAACGTACTTTCAGGCGTTCGATTTTCAAGCATAAGTGAATACATACAAATGAAAATGATCACACCATATAATCCAACTAAGGCATACTTCCAATGAACATCAATAGAGGTAAAAAAGAAAGCATAAATTGAAAGTAAAATAATAAATAAAAAAATAAAGTCCAACCGGCGTTTTTTCATAAAAGCTCTCCTAAAAACAAACTGTATTGTATCACTTGTCTATCTTTCATATGAGGTAGTATATGGAATACACAGAATTCTTATCATGCATGCTACATAAAATGTACATATATTTGCACAAAAAGCAGTTTAGCCGCTTAAGCAACTAAACTGAACTACCTCAGACAAGCATCATTCATATACCTATACCCTGGATGGTAAAACAAAAAACCTCCTTGCGGGGAGGTTTTTTCGCTGATTTTTCACACATGAAGATGCCTTTTTATGAGTTGGTATAACCGGACTCTTTTTCTTTTTTAGGCCAAACGAAATTAGAAAGAGATAATAAGAAATCAATTCCTACAATAACTGTCCAAAATTCCACTACATTTTGCAGCACGTTGGTTTTTCCATTTGGTACTATATACATCATCGCCGCTAAAAGAGTTGCTCCAATGGCGTAAGCAACAAGATGCTGTATCCATGACTTAAAATAATGCTTTGCATATTCTTTTCCATAGCGTCTACGAGGTTTTTCTCCGTTTTTCATCACATAATATTGAAAGCGTTCGTCTGCCCATTGAATCATACTTTTTCCAAAAGCGATCGAAATTCCAATATACACGGCTGCAATAGCGTGAGCATACGTCGCTGTAGCACCTCCGTAAAGGTCTACGCTCGTCACAATCAGAAGAAAAAAATCAACAACAGGTGTTAGAGCTAAAATAAAAAAACTGAGCTTTTGTTTTTTAAACATATACCTTGTTGCTAATCCTAAAACGATGACTATCCAAAAAGCGATTTCACATGCAATAATCATCCAGGCTATTAAGTTCAAATAATCCCCTCTCTTCCTCTCGTTCAACGAATAAACAATTGGTTTTAAGTAAAAAATTTTTATGCATAAGTTTATTTTTATGTATATACATCCTGCTTCATAACCTTACGGCTTATTCCATCCTCAGCTGAGTTCTAAGATTCGTTGAACCGTATTTGCTAGACGGATCTTTTAAATCGATATCTACAATATTCCCAGCTCATTCCTACTCCGACTCCAATCGAATAAGCCAGTATATCGCTCCATAAGAAGCCATACCCCAGAATGAGCGCTCCTAGCGCAGTCTTTCTTATGTCATCAATCCACGGAGCGTGATACAGCTGTGTAAATTCAATAAAGTAACAAAACACTATAGCAAACATACCAATCATTTTTGTCTTCCATGCAGGAAACAAAAAACCCGCGCTGACAAAAATCATTAAGGCCCATAACGAATCTCCCGCATATATATTTACGATGTGAGGAAGATACGCGGTAAGTTTTCTTGATAAAAGGCCTGCTCCCATGATCACAAAAGCTAGAAGAAGATATACCCATCTATTTCTTTTATTCATTTCAAACTCCTTTTTTCTTCTTAAATACTCCGTAGCACTAAGCCTTCACTGTATAATTTTATCAGAACCGCAGACTGTTAAATACCGCTTTTTTTCATTTTTTACAGCTTCCCCCTACGTATATATGACAAGTGTCATAGTTTCTATATGACACGTATGTCTTAAATAGTCAGAAAAATCTCTTTATACTGAGGGTAATATACGGTGATGAAAGGAATTTCATATGACTATACAAAAACAAAAGAATTTACGAAAACAAGTTGCACCTTTTGAAAAAGCAGTAATGAAAGACAGCATAAGACAATTGATTAATACTTTTTTACCTTTTTTCACACTGTGGTTTCTCGCTTATGAGAGCCTTTCAATTTCTTATTTTTTAGCATTTCCGCTAACTGTTATCGCAGCAGGATTTTTAGTAAGAATATTCATTATTTTTCATGACTGTTGTCACTACTCTTTCTTTAAAAGTAGACAACACAATAAAATTCTCGGAACCATTACCGGTGTCTTAACGATGTTCCCTTACAGTCAATGGGGACATAGCCATGCAATTCACCATGCAACAAGCAGCAACTTAGATAAAAGAGGTACGGGTGACATTTGGGTCTTAACCGTAACAGAATATAAAGAAGCTTCTATTTGGAAAAAAATTGCTTACCGTATCTATCGTAACCCGTTCATTATGTTCGGCGTGGGACCTATATATGTATTTTTGATTACAAACCGATTCAATCAAAAAAATGCGAAGAAACAAGAAAGAATGAATACGTATCTTACAAATGTATTGATCGTTGCATTAGCAGCAGCGACCTGCTGGTTGGTAGGTTGGCAGGCATTCTTATTAATTCAAGGACCGATTTTCTTCATTTCAGGTTCCATTGGAATTTGGCTGTTTTATGTACAGCATCAGTTTGAAGATTCCTATTTTGAAGAAGATGAGCACTGGGATTATGTAAAAGCAGCCGTTGAAGGAAGTTCATTTTACAAGCTTCCAAAACTATTGCAATGGCTAACAGGCAATATTGGGTTTCACCATGTACATCATTTAAGCCCAAGAGTGCCCAACTATAAGCTTGAAGCTGTTCATCAACACACACAGCCTCTTCAAAATGTACCAACCATTACACTCGCAACAAGTCTTCGCTCTCTTCGGTTCCGTCTATGGGATGAAGAAAACAAAATGTTTGTGAGCTTTAAAGAAATAAAAACACGCTCAGCTGCACCAAAAGCAAGCAGAATTTCATCTCAAACAAAAGCAGAACTTTAATAAAACAAAACAGTCAAGCTTTCAGAAGCTTGACTGTTTTATCTATCTCTCTAAACTTATTTCGTTCTACTTTGTGGTAAACTAATAGTGTATTTTAACAAGTAAACGAGGTTCTTTATGAAAAAATATACGTTTTTCCAAAAAATCACTGGGCTATCTCCGTACATATGGACGGTATTTGTCATTCTACCATTTTATTTTATTTTACAGTCTTCATCCATGAATCACATTATTGTTGGTTCGTTACTCACCATCTTATTTTTTATTTTCTATCGTTTTGCGTTTGTTTCAACAGGCAAGTCCGTTTACGTATGGACAGCTTTGTTAATCGTTATTTCCTTAGCCCTGACAACTATTTTTAATTATATTTACTTTGCCTTTTACTTTGCTTTTTTTATCGCTTATTTTATTGGAAATATCCAAAAACGACTCGCTTTCTTCACTTTGTATGCTGTTCATTTAATTAGCACCGTTATTTCGGTAAACTTTAACGTTGTTATGCAAGAAGAGATCTTTTTAAAACAGCTGCCTTTCATTTTTGTAATTTCCATCAGTGTGATTGTACTGCCATTCAGCATTTATAATCGAAAGAAGCGAGACCGGCTGGAAGAACAGCTTGAAGATGCAAACAAACGTATTTCTGAGCTTGTAAAACAGGAAGAACGCCAGCGGATAGCTCGCGATCTGCACGATACGTTAGGACAAAAGCTGTCTCTTATCGGTCTAAAAAGTGATTTAGCAAGAAAACTTATTACAAAAGATCCTGAAAAAGCAAAATCAGAATTAAAAGATGTCCAGCAAACAGCGCGCACGGCTCTTAATGAAGTGAGAAACATGGTTTCTCAAATGCGTGGAATCCGCCTTAGTGAAGAACTAAAACGCGTTCAAGAGCTTTTAGAAGCTGCCGAAATTAAGTTTGTAGGAGAAGAGGCCATTTCATTAGAGAATGTGTCGTTGCTAATTGAAAATATTCTTAGCATGTGCTTAAAAGAAGCCGTAACCAATGTGGTCAAACATAGTCAAGCCACCGTTTGCACGATTACTTTACATCAGTCTGCAAAAGAAGTAGGCATAAGGGTAGAAGACAATGGAGTTGGTATTAATACGAAGAAAACCTGCTGGAAAGGAAACGGTCTTTTAGGAATGAAAGAACGGCTGGAGTTTGTAAACGGCCATCTTGATATCTCCAGTCAAGGGGGGACGATTATTCATATTACAGTTCCAAACATCGTTAAACATATTAAGGAGGAACAATTATGATTCGAATTGTTATTGCCGAAGATCAGCAAATGATGTTAGGGGCTTTAGGCTCTTTGTTAAATTTAGAAGATGACATGGAAGTTGTCGGAAAAGCTTCAAATGGGGAACAAGCGGTATCACTTGCTAAGCAGCACCAGCCAGATATATGCGTAATGGATATCGAGATGCCTCTTAAAACTGGGCTTGAAGCTGCAGAGGAACTGAAAGATTTAAACTGCAAAGTCATCATTTTGACAACGTTCGCTCGCTCCGGCTATTTTCAAAGAGCTTTGAAAGCCGGCGTAAGCGGATACTTGCTAAAAGATAGTCCGAGTGAAGAACTCGCAAATTCCATTCGAAGCGTGATGGCAGGCAGACGCCTCTACGCTCCAGAGTTAGTGGATGACTTATATAGTGAATCTACTAGTCCTCTTACAGCTAGAGAGAAAGAAGTATTAGCTCTAGTAGCTGATGGAAAAAACACAAAAGAAATTGCTGACGAACTATCTATTAAGACTGGAACGGTGCGCAATTATATTTCTACCATTCTGGACAAACTCGAAGTAAAGAACCGCATTGAAGCCATTACTCGCTTTAAGGAAAAAGGCTGGTTCAAATAAAAAAAGCATGCATCAAACCGAGATGCATGCTTTTTAATCATTTGGCAATTTATCGTACCCTAATTTGTCGATGATCACAACATGCTCAGGGAATTCATCAAGCAGCTGCTGTTTTGTGAATAATTCAAAGTCACGGAAATCAAAACCTGGTGCGACCATGCATCCAACGAGAGAAAATGTATTCTCATTTGCCACAGAGGAACCAAAAATCGTATCTCTTGGAACTAAAAATTGAGGAACTTCTCCATTTTCTAAGTTTGTACCTAGTTTTACTTCTTGATAGGTTCCGTCGCGGTAAATAATATGAATGGTTAAAGGGCTTCCCCCATGATAGTACCATAGTTCATCTGATTGCAGCCGGTGGAAATGCGATACATCTTGAGATCTTAATAAAAAGTAAATACTCGTGTATAGAAATCGTTTATCATCAAACTGCGATGACACTTCTTTATCAGAAATTTCATCATTGGAGCGATAGGTTTGTTTATAAAACCCTCCTTCTGGATGAGGCTGAAGCTCGAGCTTTGAAATCCAATATTCCCACTTATGTAAATCCATTACGTTCCTTCCCTTCTTTTTCTTTTATCATTAACTACATCATAGTAAATCATTCTTTCTAACACAACAAACGGCTTCATTATTCCATCAGGAAAAATGAAGCCGCTTACCACCCGTATCTTATCATTACATCCTACCCTTTCTGTTAGCAGGGCTATATCTATACCTGCTAGAATGGCAGCGATGAAATAAATATGTCATATACAAATCTAACTGAAATCGATCTCCCTCAATGAAACATTGAAACGGCTGTTCTTTGCCTTGAACATTTTTTGCAGATGAACGCTGCTTAAACGGGACAATATTCATCTCTTTTCCCCCTCAGACAGATGTACTTTTTAGTGTAAATGCTGATGACAAACGTAATATTTTTTGATAAAAGTGAGGGCTGCCTGTGCATCTTGAATGCCAAGCTTTTTACAAACGCCAGCTAACATGAGCAGTTTGTACATAACCAGCTTTTGATTATTTGTTGCCAGTACGTAATAAACAATCGTATTAGCAACTGCCCGCGGTAATCTTATTTTTTTCAACTCATATAGCGCAGCAGACGAAGACATGCCTGCTTCAGTTAAAATCTGCTCAGTTGTGTACGTCTCCAAATAGCGAGCAAGCTTTCTTTCTTTATCGTTAAATATACCTTTAGAATCGTTCATTTTCTCTCCCTCTATTATTTTAATAATCCATTAAATGCTGCATTAATTAGCCATAATGCGATAGCTCCCCCTGATAAATAAGTGCTGAGATAGAATAATAATTCCATATACCTCCCTCCCATTTCTATCTTACCCCTTCATTTTTCTAGCTGCAGTGATATTCATCACAGGTAAAAAATGTATTGTTGAGCTACTGAATAGCTCCGCAAAAGAGCTCGTGAGAAAGATCTCACGAGCTGCTTAGTTAGCATTTTTATTTTCGGATAAAGCGTTTAAAAATCATAATAATTAATAATATAACTACAATAACAAGCAAAAATTTCAACATGAGTTGTCCATCCCTTCAAATCAGTGAGTCATCTTTCATTAGTAAGTAGTTACCCTGTTTCGTTTTTTATAAACTGCCTACCTACTTATTTCATGCCAAAAATTATATAATAGTAGAAAATCATCTAAAATAGCCCTACAGGTAAAACATAAATAGGAGTATAACCATGACTGACTATCTTCAAACATTTCTGCTTGAACATTTAGAAGCAGCTGGGTTTATCAGCATTCTTTTGAACATTCTTATTAGCATTACGGGCGTATTTCCAAGCGCACCCCTTACGTTCGTAAACGTAAAGTTATTTGGTTTTTGGAACGGATTTTTACTTTCTTTTATTGGAGAAGTTTTAGGTGCAGCTCTCTCTTTTTGGCTGTATCGAAAAGGGTTCCGTACACTTGTTCATACCAAAACACCTTCTCACTCCAAGTGGCTAAAGCTGCTGCGCGTACAAGGGAAAGAAAGTTTTATATTGATTCTTTCTTTGCGATTACTGCCCTTTGTTCCATCAGGCCTCGTTGCATTCTTCAGCGCTGTAGGAAAAGGCTCCTTTGCGGTATTCATTTCTGCTAGCGCACTTGGAAAAATTCCAGCGCTTTTTATTGAAGTTTATTCCGTTTATCATATTACGCAAGGATCTATGCAAGGCAAAATCATTTTAGTGGCTTTATCTATTATTTTACTTTTTTATATAAGTAAAAAATGGAAGAAAAAAGCTTAACGGATTATAAAAAGGGAAGACTATCTAAAAATAAGCAAAAACATTATCTTATGTAACTGTAATAAGCTAACGTATTGGAGATGGTCCATTGATTTTCCTGCTGGTTTCTGGAAGTATTATTGTTCCTATTATCATGCTCTTTTTCTCACTCAAATGGAAAGGAGCAGAGCTAGTTTTTAATACGCTAGCCCTTCTTTCAGCGCTAGTATTTGGAAATATAGCTGCTGCTTCTATCTATCGTATCTTAAAAAACCATACTGTTTTTATGACGAGCATCCATGCAATCTTTTTAAATTCAGCTTTTTTATTAACCGGTGCATACCTTGGAATCTATGTATTGTATAGACTGTTAGCTCTGACCTTAAATGTAAAAAGCCGTTCTTTTAAATAAGAACGGCTTTTTACATTAATGAACAAATTCCATTTTTTCTTCGATTTTATGAAATTTCTCATAAAATTCCTCCGCTGAAATCGGTTTGGAAAAATAGTATCCCTGCACTTCATCACATTTTTCTTTATGAAGAAGTTCTACTTGTTCAACTTCTTCTACACCTTCTGCTACGACGGATAGCTGCAAACTTTTGGCTAGTGTAATAATGGCTCTGACAATCGATACTTCCGTTGTATTAGGATCTAAATCTTTAATAAAAGACCGGTCAATTTTCAGCGTATGAATAGGTAGCTTCTGAATATAGCTGAACGAGGAGTATCCTGAGCCAAAATCATCAATCGATATAAATACTCCTGCATCTTTTAAGATTTGTAGCTTTTCGATTGTTTGCTCAACATGCTTCATCGTTACACTTTCTGTAATTTCAAGTTCTAAATATCGTGGTTCTAACTCTACTTCACGCAAGACACCTAACACATAATCAACAAAATCAGTTGTACCAAAATCCACGCTTGATATGTTCACACTCATTTTTAAGGGAGGAAGTCCTTGAAGCTGCCAATACTTATTTTGATGGCACGCTTTTTTTAATACCCATTTCGTCAGTGTAACAATAACCCCTGTTTCTTCAGCAATCGGAATAAATTCTGCGGGAGAAATGACGCCCATCTCGGCATGAGTCCACCGGATTAAAGCCTCCACTCCAACAATATGGCCACTTTGAATATTGACTTTCGGCTGATAGTGAAGCTCCATTTCGCCCAGCTCAAAAGCCTTGCGTAACCCATCTTCAATTCTCATTCGTCGCGTAGTATGAACCTGCATTTCTTTTTGATAAAACAGATAATGATTACGCCCTTGTTTTTTGACTTCATACATCGCTAAATCAGCATGGCGAACGAGCACTTCAAGTGAATTTCCATCTTTAGGAAACAAACTAACTCCGATACTTACCCCTAAATAAACATCTCTCGATAGCACTACAAAAGGAGTGGATAAGCAGTCATTTAATGATTGACAGATTTTTTCCACTTCTTCATCCGTCCTCTCATGCAGTAAAATTAAAAACTCATCTCCTCCAAAACGCGAAAGCACATCTTGGTTTCTTAGGCAGCTCTTCATTCGATCAACAACCTGAAGCATAAGCTGATCTCCAGCATGATGACCAAGCGTGTCATTTACCTGTTTGAAACGATCGAGATCTAAAAATAAGAAATGAAGTTTTTTTCCTGAATCAGCTGCTGAATCAATGGATTTCTCTACAATGCTTGAAAACATACTTCGATTTGGTAAATCTGTTAGCATATCGTGAAAAGCCATATATTGAAGCGATTCTTGAGCTTTTTTCTGTTCCGTTACATCTCTAGTTACTGTCTGAAAAAGCGTCTCTCCATTAATTTGAATGAGCGTAGATTTTACTTCTAAGAAGAGTTCCTTACCTAACGCATTAAACATTTTCAACTGAGCTAATGGAGATCTTGGCTCATCTTTTCTATCCTTTACTGCCTTCAATCCTTTTTTAATATCAGGAACTTGTTCAGATGAAAAGAAATCATATAACGATTTACCAACGAGCTGGTCTTCCGTTACTCCTAAAAGCTGAATCATAGCATCATTCACAGACACGACCTCTTCTTCTCGATGGACCATAATGGCCAATGGAGAGGAGTAAAACAAGTTTTCATAGCGATTTTTTGCTTCAATCAACGTTTTTTCCGCTTCGCGCTCTTGCGTCATATTGCGGATATACAGCATATACTCAACCGTCTCTTCAATCGCTACCGCCATCACCGTTATCTCAACCGTAACTTCTCTATTACTTATCAAAAGGGAGTGCTCAGTTCGTCCATCTTGTAGAGAAGAAAATTCATAGAAGGGGAGCAGCTTAACAACATTACTCCCGATTACATCTGATGCTTTAAGAGAGAAAAGCGTTTCCGCTGCATAATTGAGCGATAAAACATGTCTTTTTTCATCGATCACCAAAATAGCATCCAGGGCGGATTCAAAAAAAGCCCATTTTAAAACTTCTTGTTTTTGTACGCGTCGATCCATAAAAATGGTTAAAAACACAGCCGTAAATAGGCAGACAATAAAAAAAACAATAACGACGGATAAATATATTGGATTTAAGGCAAAACCGTTTGAGTGTTCAGACATTGACATTCCTGAAAAAGAAGCTGCCTGCATGCCCGTATAGTGCATACCTGCAATAGCAATGCCCATAATAGTAGAACAAATAACCTTAGCAAAAACGGTAAGCTTGCCTTCATTTAGCTTTGAATAAAAACCAAGCCACAAAGCTGTATTAGAAGCAGCAACAGCAATAAGAATAGAGAGAAAAACGATAAATGGATCATATGAAATCATAATTGGCTCCATAGCCATCATGCCCAAATAGTGCATAAAAACAATTCCAGCTCCCATAAAGCTCCCTGCAATGATAAGTGCTTTTATACTTTTCTTTTGTTTGTGAATGAGGTAGAGGCCTATATAACATCCCGTTATCGCTCCCAAGATTGAGAGAAGAACAAACCATAAATTATATGAAACATCTACGGGCAAGTGAAAAGCAAGCATGGCGATAAAATGCATTGACCAAATGCCTATTCCCAATGTAAATGCCCCGCTGATTAACCAAAACTGAATAAATTTTGCCCGGGAAATTTTCACACGATTAGCTAACCCAAAAGAAGCGTACGCCGCAGTAATAGCGATAAGGAAAGAGAGTGTAACGAGTAACTCATTGTACGTCCCTTCTAGTAAATGTGTATGATGATTCATTCATGACCTTCCTTCAATTCGTTCTTTTCTTTGTTATCGGTTAAGGCCTAAAAATATTTACTATTTCAAAAGAACTTATGCTTGATTTACTTCTTACCTTTTGAACGTCCTGACAATATCGCGCTCACTTTTTCCTTGTTGACGGTGTATAAACAAGTGCAATCATCTGACTCATACGCCTCTTCTAGTTGAAACGAAAATTTTTTTAAAAGAGTAATTGAATCTTTATTATTAGGATCAACTTTTGCTTCAATTTCTTGTATATGAAACTCTTCAAAAGCTTTTTCTAGCAAAAGGCAGAGCGCTTCTGTCATGAGACCTTTTTTCCAAAAAGGTCTGCCTAAATCATACCCAATCTCTGCTTGCTTTTTAACATAATCAATACGGTTTAGACCGCAGGTTCCAATGATTTCATCGGAAGTCTTTAATCGAATAGCATAGCGTGTTGCTTTGCCTTCTTTCGTCAAACTCTGGAGAAGTGCAATCATGCTTTCCGCTTGATAAAGCGTCGTAAAGGGCTCAATATTCATATATCTAGTAACCTCTTCATCCGACCAATATGCAAAAACTTTAGAAGCATCTTTTTTTTGAAGAGGAGATAAATATACCCTCATCTATGTTCTCCCTCCCTTTGGTGAATGATGGAGCAAGACATTTTCATCTGCGCCTCTTTCACATTTTAAAAAATCTCACATGGTGCACGGAACATGTGAGATTTGACATTTAACTATTTTTTGATTGTGCATCACGCAGCTGCGTATATAAACGATTAATTGCTACAGTCATTGACTGTTCATAGGAATGATGATCATAATAAACCGCTATGTTTTTTAACATTTCATACGTTTGATGATCAAGCTGCACCTCAAGCGTAATTTTTTCGTCAATTGTTGCTGTTTGCAAATGGTGAGGCAAGTCCTCTTTTGTAGACACTTGCTCTGCAATATGGATTGCTTCTTCTACTGTTTCAATTCGGCCGTACTGATGCACCCATCTTCTGCCCATTTCAATTGTATCTTTTACAAACTGACGATTGGTAATGGTATCTTTAATATTAAATTGATGATCTGCCACATATACAGATTGATACAAGATTACACTGATCACTTCGTCTTTTAAATTTAATTTTCTCAGCTCATCAATTAAATCCGCTATATATTTAGGTAATGGACTAAATGTCCCTCGCACTTCCTTAATTAAATCCATGGCAATGGATTCAGTTGAATTGCGTTTAAATGCTTTTATAATATCTATCATTACATGTTCGTTTGCCATACATACACCACCATTTATGAATCGAATAATTTCATGCTTCTTGCTGCTTTGCATAGACATTCACTATTCGTTTAAAATATATACTATTATTCTATTATATAAAAAATATGAATAAGTTGGTATAGGATGAATGATTTATCATTATTTTTTCATAAAATTTTATGAAAAAGAACATGTTTATCTATTACTAGCATAAATCCAGCACAGCAAATAACGGTCTCGCCAAAATCTGAGAAGACAAGCATTTATTATTAGTAAATGTGAGTTTTTCTTTGATAGAAGACATTAAATAAAAGAGACCAAACCAATCCCGCTTATTGAAGTATATGGTCAAAAGATTTTTAGATGTTAGATGACAGAAGGTATCCAATATCAGCAATTAATCTCCTTCCCTGTTCATTGTCACTTAGTCCATCTATCAAAACAACAGCATAATACGTTTCGTTACCTCGCATGAGAATAGCACTATCATGTTCTGCTCCCTGTAGTTCTCCAGTCTTATTCGCACCTTGAAACGCTGACCCTATACGTGCTGGAAGCTTATGCTGAAACTGCTGTATTTTTAACATTCTCATTATTTTTTCGCGACTGGATTTTTGCAAAAGGTTTCCTTCATATATTTCCCTTAGACACTTTACTACGTCAGAGGCACACGTATAATTATCAATCCCTTTTTCAACAGCGATTTCGTCCATCATATAGCGGTTTAAAACGGTTTTCTTTAATCCTAGATTTTTAGCACATTCGTTAATTTTTTCAAATCCTACTAAAGAAATGAGCTCATTTGTAGCTGTGTTGTCAGAAACAACTATCATAAGGGTAAGCAGCTCCTCCACTTTAATATATGTTAACCGCGGAAGAGCTCTAAGTACGCCTGCTCCGCCAACCGTGTTTTTTTCCGTTCTTTGAATGACAGATGTCAAAGCCAAGATGCCCGCATCAATTTGACGAAACGCTTCTATTGCAAGCAGCAGCTTGATTGTACTTGCTGCTCGTTGTTGGATAAAAGAATTAATCTGTATGGATTCTTTTCCTTCAATATGAATACGTATAAGTCCATTATTACTCCGCTTCCATGTAGTAACTGCATCTTCGATTTTCATTCTCGCTCTTTCCATCATTTTGTCGCAGCTGTTTCCATATAGTTGTTACTCATTATCTTTTGATTGTATAAGTGACAGGCTACAAAGTGATTGTCTTCAACTTCCTGCCACTCCGGCTTTTGAGTCTTACAGGCTGCTACTGCAAGAGGACAGCGCGTATTAAACACGCAGCCAGAGGGCGGGTTAATTGGACTCGGTAATTCTCCTTTAAGAACAATCCGCTTCCGATTATCCTCAACGTCAGGATCAGGGATAGGAATAGCTGACAGTAGAGCTTGAGTGTAAGGGTGAAGCGGTTTTTGATACAGCTCCGAACTTGTTGTTAATTCTACTAAATGTCCTAAATACATAACTCCAATACGATTGCTTATATGCTTTACCATCGATAAGTCATGTGCAATAAATAAATAAGTTAACCCTTTTTCTTTTTGGAGTTTTTTTAATAAATTAACTACTTGAGCCTGTACAGACACATCTAAAGCAGAAATAGGTTCGTCTGCAATAATGCATTCTGGATTTAGTGCTAAAGCTCTCGCAATCCCTATACGCTGGCGCTGCCCGCCGCTGAATTCATGAGGATAGCGATTGGCATGATCACGGTTTAGCCCGACATCTTCTAGCAGCTCATACACGCGGTTCAGCATCTCTTTTTTATTCGAATAAAGTCCGTGAACCTCCATTGGTTCTGAGATAATCTCCTTCACGGTAGAACGAGGGTTTAGTGAAGCATATGGATCTTGAAAAATCATTTGCATATTACGATGAAAAGCAAATTTTTCTTTCTCTGATAGCTCATGCACGTTTTTCCCTTTATAAAGCACCTCTCCTGATGTACGGTTATACAACCCAATGATTGTTCGTCCGGCAGTTGATTTTCCGCAGCCGGATTCACCAACAAGTCCAAAGGTTTCTCCTTTTGAAATATGAAAAGACACGCCGTCTACTGCTTTCAAAACCTGCTTATTCGTAATCGAAAAATATTTGCTCAGCTGCTTTACTTCTAACAAATGCTTCGTTGCCATAACTGCCACCTCCTAATAATAGCGCCGGGCTGCGCACAGCTCTTCTTCATAAAGCGTTCCTTTTAATTCAATCAGTTCAACGGTTTTACCTGTTTTAGGTGAATGAAGCATTTTTCCTTTACCATAATAAATACCAACATGGTGGATAGACCCTTCACCTTTTTCATGAGCAAAAAACAGCAAATCTCCAGGTTGAATAGAGGCTAACCCTACTTCTTTTCCTTGCCTTGCTTGATCGGTTGCATCTCTTGGAATAAGATATCCGTTTGCTTTATGAGTAGCATAGGCAAACCCTGAACAATCATATCCCCAGGCACTCATGCCGCCCCATAAATATGGAAGATTCAAAAACTGTTCTCCTGCTGCAATAATCATATCGCCAGTTCCTTTTACTTTACGGTTTCTATCCTCCATTACAACAGCATCTTGACGTTTTATTCTCCCCCTGCCAACCGGCGTTTGAACTTCTAGCCATTCTTTATCTTCTTTTAAAAGAGGCAGCTGCGTTTGATAACTAATTTGCAAGGCTTCTTCCGCTAGGTGCAGGGTCGCAATCGTTGCTGATACCACTGCCGTTGGTTTATTCAATGGAAAATATTCAGCTTGAGAAATCAGTTGGTGGAAAGGAACCCAACCGGGATATCCTCTTTCATCTTTAGAAGAAAACTGAGAAGGAATAACGATTTTTGCCCATTTACCTTTGATTTCTGTTACATATACTTCTTCTCCTAGTAACAGCTGCGTTTGAACTAAATTTTTCTCACAAAGGTCCAACCGGCGTGTATACGTTAATTGTTCTAACCATTTATCCAGTTTTACTGGGACACTTGTTGCATTGTCATCTATTTCTCTGCTAGAGTCATAGGAAGTCCAAACAGTCGCCACAGCTACGCAAACGTAATACGTTTTTTTATCCACCACTTATTTATCCTCCTCTCAGGTTTAACCTTCAGCGTTCGATTTTATCTTTTGGTAATGCGATACCTGATTCAAACTCCACGGTTCGTTGATGAGTAGACATCGTGGCATAACTTCCAATCGCCACAGCTGTTTGAGAAGAACAATGTCCGATGCGAAACCCTTTCATAACAGGCTTTTTTAAAGAAGTCAGGTAACTTGTTAATGCCATTTCTAATGAAAGCGACTCCGTACGTTTTTTAGGATAGCAGTTATGAAAATCTCCGATAATAATTCCTGCTGCATCCTGCAGTTTATTGGCCATATACAGCTGTGTCATCATGCGGTCAATTTCATACGGTTCTTCATCAATATCTTCAATAAATAAAATTCGATTTTTTGTATCTAGTTCAAATGGTGTGCCCAGCGTGCTTACCAGCAAAGTAAGATTTCCTCCTATCAGCTGACCAGTTGCTTCTCCTTCACAAATAGTGTCGAGCATACTAATTTGATCCGTATAGCACAAAGAACGGTGAGAAAACAATTGATAAAAAGCTTGCTTCGTCTCTATATGAACATCTTCTTTTCCGAGATCCGACGAAAGCATTGGCCCGTGAAAGGTAACCAAACCTGTGCGCTGATGAATAGCCGTATGTAAAAACGTAATATCACTATACCCCCAAAAAATCTTTGGATTTCGTTTAATTAAATCGTAGTTTAGTTGCGAGGCAAGCCTAGCAGTCCCGTACCCTCCGCATGCACAAATAATTGCCTTTACTTGCTTATTAGCAAACATCGCATGTATATCCGCTGCCCGCTGTTCATCAGTCCCTGCCAAGTACCCGTTTTTTTTATATAAATGCGCGCCTGTTACTACGTTTAACCCTATTTCCTTTAAATATTCTATTCCTTTTTTTAGATTGTGCTGATTAGGCGGACTAGCAGGTGCAATAACAGCTACTGTATCACCTTTTTGTAATCGTTGTGGTTTTATCATTTGTTACACTCCTTTTGGGTAAAGAAATGAAGAAAGTGAAACTTGGGTCAGAAGGGAATTGAAATCCCCTCTGACAAAAAGTTCCACTTTATTGTTTATCTGCCCACTTCAAATCTAAATAGCCAACAGGATGACGAACAATTCCAGATACGTTATCTTTGATTAAAAACACATAGTTGTAGAAATGGATAGGAATGATCGGCATCTCATCAAATAAAATACCTTCTGCTTTATACATAAGCTCAAAACGTTTTTTATTATCCGTTTCGTTCATAGCTTGTTTAATTAACTCATCATATTCTTTATTGCTCCAAGCTGTACGGTTCATTGAATGACCCGTCTGGAAGCTTTCTAAAAAGTTAATTGGATCTGCATAATCAGCTAAAAATGAACTTCGTGACAGCTGAAACTTTAACGCTTTTTGTTCTTCTTGGAAAACATTCCACTCCATATTGGCAAGCTTCACATCTACGCCTAGATTTTCTTTGAACATTTGCTGCAGTGCTTCTGCTATTTTTTTATGCGTATCGTCTGTACTGTATGTTAGCGTAATAGCTGGCAGCTTTTTATATCCTTCTTCTTTCATTCCTTTTTTCAGAAGTGCTTTTGCTTCTTTGCCATCTGTTTTTAATAAGTCGCCGCCCGTTTTCCGGAAATCCTTTTCATCTGCATCTTTAAATCCGTAAGACACGAACCCGCGAGCTGGCTTTTCTTTATTCTTTGTAACAAAATTAACAATTTGATCTTGATCTACAGCCATCGCAAATGCTTTACGGATATTTTTGTTTTGAAAGGGCTCTTTATTTAAGTTAAAGCGATAGAAGTAAGTTCCCGCTTGGTCTTCGATATGAACATCTCCATCTTTCAGCAGCTTTTCACTTAAATCCGATGGAATTTCAGAAACATCTAGTTCTCCATTTTGATACATTTGATATTCTGTGTTTGTATTTTCAACAATTGCCCATTTTACCTTGTCGAGCTTTACATTTTCAGCATCCCAGTACTGATCGTTTCTTTCCATGACTAGATTACTGTTATGCTTCCATTGAGTTAATTTGAAGGGACCATTAGCAACAAACGAATCTGCTTCTGCAAACCATTTCGGATTTTTTGTTGCTACTTTTTCATTAATTGGGAAGAACGCTGGATTGGAAACTACGCTTAAGAAATAGGCTTGAGGGCTTTTAAGCGTAACTTCAAAGGTTTTGTCATCTAGCGCTTTTACCCCTACTTGATCAGCACTGCCTTTACCCGTATTAAATTCTTCTCCACCTTGGATGAAATAACCTAAAAATGCCGCTGGTGAACCCGTCTTAGGATCTAACAGCCTCTTCCAAGCAAATACGAAATCACTTGCTTTCACGTCATCTCCATTTGACCATTTAGCATTTTTTCGTAAATGAAACGTATAGACCTTTTTGTCATCAGAGATATCCCATTTCTCGGCCATTGCTCCTTCAGGCTCATCGCTTTTTCCTAAACGAGTCAGCCCTTCCATTAAGTTATTAAGCATATTCCATGAATATGAATCAAATCCAATAGGTGGATCAAAAGACGTAGGTTCTGCGCCATTATTCATATAAAGGACCTTACCCTCATCTTTTGCTGTACTGCTCTTCTTTTCTGGCTCCGCGCCGGAATCTTTTGTGGCCGTACAGGCAGCAAGTGCAAATATAAGTACACACATCATTAGTAAAGACCCTATTTTTTTCATCATTTCCCCCTCTTTCATAAGTTCTCTATTCATCTATAAATCTAGCTTATAGTTGTTACAAATTTTTGGGCTCTCTCATCTTGAAGCCAGCAGTGCACTTGGTGACTTTCTTTCAGCTTTGTCGATACAGGATACATGCGATCACACACTTCCATTACGTAAGGACAGCGAGGTGCGAACGAACATCCGGATGGAGGTGCAAATAAATCGGGAGGCGATCCTGCAATAGGCACAAGCTCACTTTCGTATAAATCTAACCGAGGAACTGAACGCAGCAATCCTTTTGTATACGGATGCTGCGGCGTATAAAAGATATCTCTTCTTGTTCCAATTTCTACAATTTTTCCTGCATACATTACGGCCACTCGGTCAGCTACCTGAGCCACTACCCCTAAATCATGGGTAATTAAAACAATGGAGACATCCGTTTTCTGCTGAATATCCTTAAACAATTCTAAAATCTGCGCTTGTATCGTGACGTCAAGAGCTGTGGTAGGTTCATCAGCAATTAGCACTTCGGGATTGCACACAAGAGCCATTGCAATGACAATACGCTGTCTCATTCCCCCGCTAAATTCATGAGGATATTGCTTTAAGCGTTCTTTAGGATTTGGGATTCCGACTAGCTCCAGCATTTCAAATGCTTTTTCTTTGGCTTTTTCTTTCGAGATGTTTTCATGTTGCATAATATTTTCTGAAATTTGCTCACCTACGCGAAGAGTTGGATTAAGCGCAGTCATAGGATCCTGAAAAATCATCGAAATATCAGCGCCTCGAATGTCTCGCATTTTCTTTTCTGGTAGTTTCGTTAAATCCTGGCCTTTAAATAAAATAGATCCGCTTGTGATCCTGCCCGGAGGTGTCGGAATTAACCTCATAATACTTTGAGATGTTACGCTTTTTCCGCACCCTGACTCTCCGACAATCGCTAGTGTTTCTCCTTTATGTAAATCAAAACTAACGCCTCTTACAGCTTGAACTCGCCCTCCGTAAGTTGAAAACTGTACGTGTAAGTTTTTGATTTGGATCATTTTTTCCATTTGCTTACCTCCTTAATTTCGGATCAAGTGCATCTTGCAGTCCGTCTCCAAGGACATTAAAAGCAAACATGGTTAGAGAAATAAAAAACGCAGGGAAAAATAAACGCCACCAATAGCCTGATAGAATCGTTGATAAACCATCGTTTGCCATTACTCCCCAGCTGGCATAAGGAGCCTGTACACCCAGCCCTAAAAAGCTTAAAAAAGCTTCAGCAAAAATGGCAGTTGGCACGGTTAGTGTCATTTGAACGATAATCGGTCCCATCGTATTTGGAAGCAGGTTTCGCTTAATGATACGACTAGTTTTTGTTCCAAAGGTTTTGGATGCAAGCACGTATTCATAGTTTTTTATTTGCAATACTTGCCCCCGTACAATTCTCGCCATCCCAATCCAACCTGTAACGGAAAGTGCCACAATAATCGTAGAAAGCCCAGGGCCCATCACTACCATTAGTAAAATCACCACTAATAAATAAGGAAGACCGTATAAAATTTCAATTACGCGCATCATGGCATTATCTGTTTTTCCGCCTTTGTAGCCGGAGAATCCCCCGTAAATGACACCGATGATAAAATCAATAAGCGCTGCCATCAGCCCTACAAATAAAGAAATTCTAGCCCCGTACCATGTCCGAGTGTACATATCTCTTCCTAAGTCATCCGTTCCAAACCAATGACTAGCTGAAGGAGGAAGGTTTTGCTCTGTAAAAGAAGCTTTCGTTACACTGTAGGGTGAAAACATAGGGCCGAATATAGCCATCACAACGAGAATGACTAAAAAAAAGAGGCCCAGCATGGCTAACTTGTTTTTTACAAGCCTGCGCCAAGCATCATGCCAATAAGAAAGACTCGGCCTTACAACTGCTTCAGCTTCAGATTTCTTTTTTTTCTTTGGCACAAACCACTCATCAGGAATTTGCTTATACTCCTGTTTTTCCAGCACATTATCCCTCCTTCTTGTACAGTTTGATTCGTGGATCAAGTATTCCGTAAGCAATGTCTACCAAAAAAAGCATAATGATGAGAATCGAACTGTAAAAGACCGTCGTGCCCATAATTACCGGGTAGTCTCTCGTATTAATACTGTCCACAAAATATTTTCCCATGCCAGGAATAGCAAAGATTTGTTCAATAACAAATGTGCCGGTTAATACGCTGGCTGCAATCGTTCCAAGAACTGTTATAACGGGCATTAAAGCATTTCTAAGCGCATGCTTAAATACAATTTTTACTGGCGAAAGCCCTTTTGCACGCGCTGTTCGAATATAATCTTGAGTTAGTACTTCTATCATGCTGGAACGAGTCAAACGTGCAATAATAGCCATAGGACCTGTGGCAAGAGCTAGAGTCGGAAGAATCATATGTAAAGGGCTCGTCCACGTAGCGGCAGGTAAAATTTTCAAATTAACAGAAAGCTGTTGAATTAACAACGTGGCCATAACAAAATTTGGAACCGACAATCCGATAACTGCTATGCTCATCGCCATGTAATCAATTATTCCATTCCTTCTAAGAGCAGCAATAATGCCTAGTGTAATACCGGAAATCACCGCAAGAATTAACGTCACTATTCCAAGTTCAAATGACACAGGAAATCCTCTTCCTAAAAGGTCGTTAACCGTTTGAGAGGGCTGTTTAATGGAAGGACCAAAGTCAAAGGTAACAATGGATTTTAAATAAAGAATATATTGCACAGCTAGCGGCTCATCTAAGTGATAGAATGATTCCAGGTTTTTTTGAACTGCATCGCTTGTCGCTCGTTCTTCATTAAATGGAGATCCAGGAATCGAATGCATTAAAAAGAAGGTTAAGGTCACAATTACCCACAGCGTGACAAGCATGGATAAAAATCGTTTCAAAATATAACTTTTCACCTTTATCCCACCTTCTAACAGAATGTTGTGCGTGTAGCTAATTCAGTCATCACAAGCATGGCCTGATAAGCTTCTAAAATATCTTTTGCTTGAAACCGAACGGTCGTCGTTCCAGGCTCGATTTCTGTTCCCGGCATTAAATGCGCCCACTCTGCTTGACCGTAATTTGCAAATTCTATTCGTAAGGTTGGATGTTTAGGTGGAATTAAAGGTTTAACAAGGTGTTTGTGTTGAATAGCTGCGGCTGTTTTTTCTTGAAGTAATTGTTCTGCTTTCTTAGGGGTTAATGTTTTGGCTGCAGAACGTGAAATGGCCTGTTTGACGATAGCAGTCGTTACGTTTGGAATAAGCTGCTGTGCTTCCAGCGCCGTTTGGTCATCGCCGGCTACCATTAAAACTGGCACGCCGTAATAGCCTGCGACGTATGCGTTGAAGCCTAACTCTCCAATATTCGTATCGTCTATGTACATATTGCGGGCACCAAATATCATCGAATGAGACATGACACCAGGCATGGATGCTTTAGCATGATACCCTAGAAACATAGCACCATCAAAAGTCTGATCTAATCCCTGTACCATTGAATATGGTTTTACACTTCCTGAAATAAGCTGAGTTTCTGGATGAAGCCGTTCAACAAGGAGATTATTCATACTCGAATGGCTGTCATTTACCACAACTTCTGAGCACTGTTTTTTAAATCCTGCATAAATTACTGCATTTGCTTCATCCGTCATTATTTTGCGGCTTCTTTCATAATCTTCTTTCTGTCGCAGAACATTTGTGTGATCGACGAGTCCCGTAATTCCTTCCATATCAACCGACAGATATAGTTTCATTTGTCTTATTCCTCCTCCTTCCTTGACTGTTAGTCAGTTCATTATAAATTATTCTTATGTTTATAATTTATAATTGTAAGAAAATTATAAATTATCTTTCTTCTTTTTACAACAATATATTGAATTTTTTGACACCTTACTCATCTTCCTTTTAACAAGATATCGCTTACAAATTGGAAATCCCATGGTAAAATAATAGAGCAGCCTGTTGGTTCATTCAGCCGCTCGTCGGCATTAATTGAGGTGTTAAGAATGTTTCGAGTTTCCATTGCTTCACTACAATGGTTTTTATTTATGATTTCTAATAGTATGATTGTTCCTATTGTAATTGCTTCTCAGTTTCATTTAAACGCAGCGGATTCTATTCAATTTTTACAGCGAACGTTATTTATTTTAGCTTTATCCGGGCTCTTGCAGGTATTTATAGGGCATAAATACCCAATCATGGAAGGGCCAGCTGGCGTTTGGTGGGGCGTCTTTTCTCTGTATGCGAGTCTTGGAACCGTTCTGTTTGGTTCTCACTCTGAAACGCTCCGCGTGCTGCAGTTTACCCTCCTTATAAGCGGGATAGTTGCTATTTTGATGAGCCTGCTTGGTCTCATTGATAAACTAGCAAAATACTTTACCCCGACAGTTACCGGTACATATTTAATTTTATTAGTGACGCAGCTCAGCGGTTCCTTTTTAAAAGGAATGTTTGGCATTACAGAAACGAATTCAGCTATTAAACTTCCAATTGCGCTGGCTTCAGCTGCGATTTTGCTGCTGACTTTTTATTTATTATCGCACCGGACGTTAAATAAGCTCAGCATTATTATTAGTATTGGTGTAGGCTGGGGAGTATTTGCAATGCTAGGATTAGCTAAACCTATCGAGTTTCAGGCGCAGTTATTTTACATACCTAAAGTGTTCGTATTTGGAGCTCCTCGCGTTGAATGGAATATGGTTGTTACTGCTTTTTTTGTGACGCTCATTTTAATTACAAACATGCTCGCTTCTATTCGTGTTGTTGAGTCTGTTTATAAACAAAAAGGAGAAAAAATTGAAAAAGACAATATTAAGCGTTCCGGGATGGTTTCGGGTATAAGTCAGCTGCTTGGAGGATTGTTTTCAGGTGTCGGTGCCGTTCCTATTTCAGGTTCCGGTGGATTTATTTCAGCTACAAATCTTTATAGCCGAGTTCCTTTCATTGTAGCATCGTGTCTTTTGCTTTTTCTGAGTATCTTTACTCCTTTAACGTCCATTATGTCCGCTCTTCCTCCTGCCGTCGGATACGCGGCAATTTTTCCTGTTTTTACAGGTATGATGGCTCTTGGAATTGGAGAATTCAAGCATGCCAAACAGCCCGAAAAAGCAATGAAAAAAGCTGGTATTGCGTTGCTGTCGGGGATAGGGGTTATGTTTTTGCCTTCTCAAGCTTTTTCAACACTGCCTCCTTTAGTTACTACGTTTTTAAGCAACGGATTAGTTCTTGGTACCATTATCATTCTTGCACTGGAAATTTCCGAATCCATTTCTTTGAACAGACAAGGTGCAAAAGAGGGATAAAAAAAGAAGCTGAAACCCAGCTTCTTTTTTTACCTTCTTACCGTTAATCCTTTTAGTTCATCGTCTTCCATAGCCATTTCATAAAATTCTCCCGTTTCATCGTGCGCTAAAACATAATCCAACTCTTCCTGAGCAGAAGCAGTTTTTCCAAGAACAGCTAGATAGCATGCCAAGTTATAGCGAATAAAAAGATCTTCGTCTCCACTTTCTACTCTGGTTATCATAAGCGAAGCTGCTGCTTCCGTTTCACCTTCTAAATGATATGCGATACCTAAATCGGTATACATCCCTTCATACTCTTGACGCTGTTCAATTGCTTTTTGAAGAAGCTGAACAGTTTCATGATAACGTTCCGTTTTATTATACAGTTTTGCTAGTCCTGCATATATGTCAGGCTGATAAATCTCCTGCTGAAGTAATTCTTGAAAAGCTGCCTCCGATTTTTCTACCTCTTCAAGGCTACTCAAAATAAATGCTCGGTATATCTGCAAATCTATATGATATGGCTGCTGTTCAAGAAGTTTTTGAACTAAGTTTAGCGCTTCATGTGCAGCCTGTTCATTTTCATGGATGTTAACGAGTATATTGGCTAAATGATAGGCAACATCAAAATCCCAGCTTTGATGCAGCGATTTTTTCAGCACGGTGATGCTATCTTCAATTAATCCTTTCTCTTCGTAAAAAGCCGCAAATGCATGCACAGCCTCTTTATTATTTCGATCCGTTTTTATAGCAAGTTCATACAGTTCAATCGTTAAGCCAAGCAGCGTAACCGTTTTTGCTTTTGCTTTGAACTTTGCTAAGCTTCGTTTGAAAATAGATCCTTTCTGCTCTTCTACGATCGAATCGGCATACTCATTTAAAGCCTCGGCTGCGTTTTTAAATAACAAGCTTTTGCTTTGTTTTTCCATTTTTATCTTTTTTAAATCTGCCGTAAGCCCGGACAGTTTTTTTCCATTTGGAAAGCTAGACATGAACGTTTGAAATAGAGCGTAATCTTCCGGATCCTCACTTAGTAACTCTGTAAGAATTTTTCTAGCTTCTTCATATCTCTGCTCCATGATGAGCCATTTTGCCTGATGATGGCGAATAGCAGGATTCTGTGGATCTAGTTCAAGCGCCTTCTCTAAATACGTTTCAGCCTGTGAAATGTCTCCTTTTAGGCGATACACATGAGCCTGGCTGTCAGCGAGCCATTGGGGAAGTACAATTTCCTCTACGCTTTTTAATACCTCTAACAGCTCTTCATACTCTTTCTCTGTTTCACAAAGTGAAGCTGCGTGCTCAACGTTTACTTCCATAGGATTCAGCTGTATCCATTGAAGCAGCCAATTCCTTTCAGCCGTTCGATTTTGTTCTTCACAAGCTATTTCGGCAAGCTTCATACAAGCGGCTTCAAATGTTTTATCAAGAGTTAAGCATTTTTGGAAGGCCTCTTTTGCTTCAGTGATGCGATTCATTGATTGATATATTTCACCTAACCGATAATATGGCAAAGCATCTTGCTTGATACGAAGCGCTTGTTGATAAAGTTTCTCACTTTTTGTTAGCTGCTTGGCTTGTTCGTATAATATGCCTAAGTAGCACATGTACAAAATCTCATCAGGGTGCTCTTGATGTTCTGCAGTTAAAAACTTAATTCCACGAGTCAGTAAAGCCGTGTCTTCTAAATAACTCGTATATGCTTCTAACACTTCAGCTAGCGCTGTTTGAGCAAAATGAATTCCTTCTTCATAAAGAGCAAATCCAAACTCTATCGTTTGGTCGTCTAGATTCTTCTCTTTTGCTGCATCCAAAAGCATGCTGCCTGCATCCAACAGGACGTCGCTGTTCGATGAAAACTTCTGCGCAATAAGCGTGAGCGTATCAACGGCCGTTAAATGTTCACCTGTTTCTAGATACGCATAAGATAAGCCCAAATACATAAGGGCATCTTCTTCTATTTTTAAGCCTTCTTTATACAGAGCAATAGCTTCTTCGTACCTTTGATTCGCGACGTATAAATCGCCTAGTCTTCCTCGAATTGTCATGTCGCTTGGGAGATGCTTCATGCCTTCTTTGAGATAGCTTTCAGCTTCGTCTGTTTTTTCTAGTTGATATTGTAGCAAATCAGCTATCGAAAGATATGGATAAGGAACAGTCGGCAAAAGCTTTTTAGCTACTTGAAATCCCCGGTAAGCTTTACGAAACTTTTTTAAATGTTCATCACAACGGGCTCTTTCAAACCAGCTGTGCGCATCTTTTGGGTTTTCTTTTAATAACGCGTCGAAAAGATTTCTGGCTTCTGCATATCTTTCTTTCTCCATTAAAATAAGTCCGTGATTGATTTGTGTATAAGATTCATCGCCATACATATTTAAGGAAATGGTCGAGCATTCAAAAGCTTTTTCGAGGTTTCCTTTGTACATATATGCAAGTGCTAAATAGCTCCAGTTCAAATGCTGCTCTACGTCTAATTGCAGGGAGCTCCGCAGTGCTTCAACAGCCTCATCATATCTCTCTTCATCGAGCGCAATTCTTCCTTTAAGATAGTGATAAAAAGAGCTATGCTTTTTGTTATCTATGTGGTGTAACAAGGAAGATGCTCCCTTACTGTCGTCAAGTTTAAAAAAGGCATATGCAGCGTGAAGCTTAAGATAATCATGATTGCTATACTTCTCTAACACATGGTTAATACACGTACGAATATAAGCTTCATGCTCTTTTCTGTACAAATGCTTCATACTGTAAATAGCGGCAAATGGAACATGCTCATTTGCTTTTAGTAAAGAAACGAGATCATTAATGTGTGCCTCTTCATCCGCTTCAACTAGTTCGATTAAGTCATACAGCTGACGAATAAACACATCTTGCTCTTTAGAAAGTGAAGCGAGATCCGCTGCCGCTTTAGAAGCAACAATTGATAAAAAACCCGAATTAGCGTAATGCTGATCAAAATTTTTATATTCTACATACGTTGGACTTAGAAAATTAGCATCTTGTACATGAAAAAGTTCAAGTTCATCATCATAGCCAAATACAACTTGAACATGGGAAGCTTGTTCAAATTCCAGACTGACCAAAATAGGCAGCCCTTTGTCTAATAGTTCTTTAAACTGTTCAACTGTGCCTGTAAAAAACATCGCTGCAAAGCCAAGAGATTCAAAGTAGCTCACCGCAGTTGATAATTTGGAGCCTAACCCTCCGTAAATACGCGTCCCAATCTCATCCTGTGTTTTTTCGGTATGTAAAAGCCTTAACATCATACTCATACTAGCTGGCACGCAATAATTATCTTTTTGAACAATCGGTACAATAGGAAGCTTGATTGTACTGCATTTTTCGTCTGTATTCTTTCCAATTAATTTTTGATAAGGTGAATCTTTTAAACATCGCTTAGTCGACAGCAGATGCGTAAGCTGAGATTGCTGCTTCTGTTCAAAATAAATGTCGGCGCGCAGCAGCGTAAAAAAATCTTGATAATCGTGATAGGGTAACTTTGAATCGATAAATTCAATCGTTTCAAGCAAAAGAGAATACTCTTTTAAATCTTTTAATCGCATCACTTTATCCATATATAAAGACGGAAGCTGTGGGTAGCGGACAATAGCCTCGTTAATTTTTTCAAGCGATTGTTTATGCTTCCCTTCATAGGCATATAGATCTGCGAGCATTGCATAGCAAAAATCTCCATTCTCCTTATATGTCGTTCCTTCTTTTAAGCAGGCTTCAGCTTTCATTCTGTCGTTGAGCTGCAAATAAAAATAGCCCCATCTGTCAGCCATACCCTTTTGATTATGGGACGTTACTTGTTTCATCCACTCAGAAGCTTCATCCACTTGTTTCATTTCTAAAAGAATTCTTACCTTTAAAAAATAGATTTTCTCAAGCTGTTCCTCTTTAACTGATTCCGTATCCAGCTGAGAAATTAATAAAGAAAGTCTATCATCAGCGTCGAGTATCTTGCCTTCTCGCAGGAGATCATCACAATAAAGAGTTACCATTCGAATCGAGCTAAATCGACGATATCCATATGTCGTTAACATTCGACTTAAACGATTTAATAAAGCTTCATCACAAAAGCGGATAAGCTCGTACAGCTCTTCTTCCGTTTGTAAGTTTGCTAACCATTCTTTCACAATACCCGTAAGGCTCTTTGGTTGAAGGCTTTGTACTTCTTCTGTTATATACGCTACAAGATCAAATATTTGATAATGATCCACCATGCTTTTTAATTTCTGATAATTTATACTCAATTCAAAACCACCTTATTCAATAAAATAAGAACTATTGCATCTGCTGTCTATAAATTGAAGTATAAGAAATTTCAAGGATTTTTTCTAGACACAATATAAATTTAAGCATATTGACGGGTCTTTAAATAGCAAAGAGCTGTCTTTTATCATAAGACAGCTCTATAAAATCACACTTCAGCTTTCTTCAGTTTTACGCCGCCTTCAGGTTTTGGTTTGATCGCTTTTAAAACTAAAATGGCACCTACTGCACTAACCCCTAGAGACGTTTGGAACACAGCCATGTCCGACCACTTCATAAGCAATGTATAAAGAGGAGGTCCAGCTGCTACTCCGACAAAGCGCATCGAACTGTAAAGAGACGTAATGGTCCCTCTCTCTTCCTTTTCAATTCCTTCTGTAATAAGCGCATCAAGACTGGGAAGAGCTGCTCCAATTCCAATTCCACCAAGCACTAAAGTGAGTAAAATACTAAAAAGAGACGTATTAAAAAATAAAATGATGAAAGAACATGTTAACAATAAAAAGCCAAAAAAAGCAGACCACTTCATAACGATTTTATTGTTGCCAACTTTTTTCCCCGCCACAAAAGAAGAAATAGATAAAGCGAGCAGGGGAATAGCCATTACTAAACCTTTTTTCGTATTCACAATATGATAACGCTCCTCTAGTATGGTCGATAGGTAAAATAAAACCCCGAATAATACAAGCATAATAATGGCGCCTAAAATAAAAATAGCCATAAGCCATCCCATATTTTCTTTGAGCGTCTTCTTCAAATCCTTTAAAAACTGCGTAATACTTTTCTTTTTTTGTTCAGATTCAGAAGAACTGTCATTTTTCGGAACTTTTACTAAAAAGATAACTAAAAGAATCGAAATAAGGCAAAGAATAGGAATGAACCAAAAAGGAAGAAACCAAATCATAGCCGCTAAAAAAGCTCCCAGTATTGGGCTTAGTACTTTCCCAAACGTATTAGCTGTTTCAATTAAACCTAGTCCTTTTGTAATTTCTTGCTCGTCTTTGAACATATCTCCTACACAAGGCATCACAACAGGCATAGCTCCTGCTGAACCTATTCCTTGAATCGCGCGGCCAATTAAAATAACCCAGAATGGATTGGCCATTTGCCATGAAGCCCAGCCTGTTAAAGCCCCTCCTACTGCAGCAAGCAGCAAACTAGGAATAATAATTTTCTTGCGGCCAAATCGATCTGATAAATAACCAGCAATCGGGATTAAAAAAATAGCGAAAATTGAGTAGACCGTGATAATCATGGATACCTGCAGCGAGCTTATCTGTAGACGTTTTTCAATCACCGGCAACACCGGAATTAACATTGAATTTCCGAGGGTCATGATAAGTGGCACAGAAGCAAGAGCAAGTAAATCCAATTTTTTTCTACTTTCCATAGCGTCCTCCAAACCTTACTTCTAATTAACGTCACAATCACACGTTTTTCAATTTAAGCTTTATAAAACCTCTCGTGTTCATTGATTTTAAAGCTTAACTATCTCATTACATAAGATGATGTATATCTATATTTTTTAGCTAAAAAGGTGATTGCTATTCATGGTTTCACTGTTCTTCTTCAATTTATTGAACTTTGTTATTTATCCCTGTTAATACTTGTAAAATCACATATTTTTAATCCTATATATGAAGAAGCGTACGAGTATCTCCGTACGCTTCTTCATATATAGGTGTCATCTTGTTACACTACTTCACCTCGATGACCATCTCCATCATACATAAACTGTTTATCAATGATATGTTCGATATATATGGTTGTCAAATCACTTTTTTTCACTTGAGCTACAATTAATCCTAACGGATCGCCAATGGTGAAGCTTGTTCCATTTTGAAACATTAGCAGCTGCTCATTTAAATGCAATACGCGCTTATAAATTTGCTCTTTCTCTAGGTTGCTGCGGCTCTTTGCTGCTTCGAGCGTTGAAAATAACAAAATGATTTCTTTTCCATTTACTTGTGTACGATACATACACGACCCACTCCTTATCACCGCGTTAAAATTATGCTGACTATACTTTTATTATAAACTAAATTTTCAGTTATTTTTCATCTCATAAGAAATTTTTTTAGTTATAATTGTACTACGTCCAGGTTACATAAAAATTTAATTTTCAGAAAAGTTAAATTTTAATATTGAAATTTTATTTCTTCTTATTATATAATATAAACAATCATTTACCTCTATTGGAAATGATAATTCGAGTTTCAGCAGCATGAGGCTGCACAGTACTAGGGGGATTCAAGTTATGCAAAATGGTAAAGTAAAATGGTTCAACAATGAAAAAGGCTATGGCTTTATTGAAGTTGAAGGCGGCAGCGACGTATTTGTACATTTTTCTGCCATCCAAAGCGAAGGTTATAAATCCTTGGAAGAAGGACAAGAGGTATCTTTTGAAATTGTAGAAGGCAATAGAGGCCCGCAAGCCGCTAATGTCACTAAGCTATCATAAATAGATCTTTTTATTTTATAGTAAAAGAGACTCTTTTCCGAGTCTCTTTTTTGTTATACCTAGCGTTTGGCCTCAGTAAGCTGCTGTTCACATGTTTGAATAGACTGCATGCACTGCTGAAGAAATTGCTCGTCTACTCCTGTGCCATGAGCTTTGGCAGATTGAAGCTGTGCTTTTGCATCATTAAGCGCATTCGTTGCCTCTTCAAGCTGCTGAGGACTCATACTCATCGTAGCTGTCCCAATCATCTTTTGAGCAGATTGAATAGAGACTTCTACTTGCTTTAAATCATTATATCCCGTTGTTACTTCTTCATTTGAAAACTTATCCATTGAAAGAACACCTCCATATGGATAGAATGAAGCTGCTGCCGGCAAATTATACACGCTTACTTTTTAGTCAGCAAATCTCCATACTGCTTAATTTTTTCTCCTACGGTACACTCTTTAATACAAAACGTCTGAGCGTATGTTTTGCCCTTTTCTTTATTAAACGTTTTTTTTACAAAACAATCACTACAGTAGTAATCCAATAACTCCGTTACTTCTTCTAATAATTGTTTACGTTCCACTCTCGTTCATCTCCATTTCGTTCTGTGTGTTACACTTGCTTCCTGCTAGCAATTGGTATCCCTTGAAGAGCTTGAGTAGCAAGCTGGTCGGCCTCTTCATTTTCTTTCCTTGAAATAGGCTCATATACGGGTCGGATACCAAGTTCCTGCATTTTATCTTCTATTCGATCTAAGTACCGATTAAACTCTTCTTCGAAACAGGGCCACTCCCCAGCCAGCTGATTTAATACAACCTGAGAGTCACCTCTAAACGTTACCGGTATATGATGAACACCAAGTTCCTCAAGCTCTTGTATCAAATAATAAAAAGCAGCATACTCTGCCTCATTATTTGATTCAATCTCTTGCAACCTTGAGTTGCGTCGTATTCGGTAAGAGCTGTTGTTCTGTTTAAAATAAATCACAACCCCAAGCCCCGCTAAGAGCGTATCATGCTCATAGCCTCCGTCAAAATATGCCACAATATCGTGAGGCTCTGTCTGTACTTCCTGTAAGAGCTTTTTCGCTTCTTTTACAGTCCATTTTTGCTGTTGCTCATCAAGTAGGAAAATTTCCTTCGTTCGACCTGTTTTTTCTAAATCACCCACAATCATTAGCGCCTCATTCGCATCTGTGAAATCGGATGTGAAAATTAACTGTTTATGTTTCGAGGATTTATAATGCCATTCAATTTGGAAATTCATAACGAGCATTCCTTTCATCAGCAATTTTGAATTCAACACTTTTTCTGCTTTTTTGTATTTTATCTTCTATTATGTCTTTTCATGACAGTTTTCTTACCTAATAAGCGGATTTTAGCGTTTATACGTGCTAATATAAAATAGCTGAAGTACTTATGATACAATACTATTGATGAAAAAACATGGTTTAAGCTTATATTGTTTTAACAAGGAGGCTGTATGATGATTGAAGTTTATATAGACGGAGCCACTGCTGGTAACCCTGGTCCTTCTGGAGCTGGTATTTTAATTAAAGGAAATGGTGAACATCATCGTTACGCTATTGCTCTTGGGACAATGACGAATCATGAAGCAGAGTACCATGCACTTCTTCATGCATTAAAAATTTGTTTAGAAAAAAAGTATACGAACGTATCTTTTCGAACGGACTCTCAGCTAGTAGACCGCGCAATGAACCAAGAATACGTTAAAAATAAAGCGTTTGCTCCTTTACTGGAAGAAGCCCTCAAATTGTCCAGTCAATTTGAGTTATTTTTTATAAAGTGGATCCCTAGCTCTCAAAACGCAGGTGCTGATCAGCTGGCAAGACAAGCCATTAATCAAAAAGAAGCAGGAATGTAATCCTGCTTAAATCATACCTGATGACTTTAAATATTGAATGGCTTGTTTTTGATTGCTAATACGATGTGATGTCAAATTCTCGAGGAGCGATACAAAAAAACTGCCGTCAAATTCTTTTTGTACTTTTAGTGTCCATTCAATTGTAAATATGACCATCTCGTCAGCTGCACGCGTATACTGCTGACCAAATGAAATAAATCCACGTGCATCTTCTGCTAAATGAAAGCCTTTTTCTTCAAGATAAAGAAGATACTCTTCAACGGTTTGAGCTGTTTTTGTCACTTTTTCGTCCCATCCTTTTGCAAAGGTTCTTCTTTATCTTAGCTTACTTTTGGCTGTTTGACTATGATTTCCCTTCTAAAAAATAGCCAATCGCTCCAAGTGCTACTCCTAAAATGGCTCCGCCAATCACTTCTTCGGGCTGATGCCCAAGCATTTCTTTCAAGCGCTGTTCCGTCAAATCGTGAAAGCCTCCGTCTGGAAGACCCGCAAGCTTTTCAATTTCTTCATCTAACGTATTCACTTTAATAGTAATTTCGCCAGTCTGCCTTCGAATTCCTTGTGCATCGTACATCACAATAATTCCAAAAACAGATGCTAACGCAAAATCAATCGTAGAAACACCTCTTTTTAACGCTACATAGGTCGCTAAAGAAGATACGCCGGCTGAATGAGAGCTTGGCATTCCACCCGACGCAGCAATCATCCGCATATCCCATTTTCCTGTTTGATACTTTTTAATGGGGATTTTTAAGGCTTGGGCTAAACCGATTGATGAAAGAGCAATGACAATTCCTTTATTCATATTGCTTCACCTCATCTATAGTTTGCGATGGATTGACATCTCGTACCCAAGCAAATATTGCCCAACAAAAAACGCCGGGCTAATCTGCTGACAGAGCAGACTAATCCCGGCGCTTTTGGAAACAGTTCTGTTATTTTTTACGCTTTTTTTGTGCAGCATTATTCATTTTGGCAGATTCAACTTCAGCATAAGAGCCGAATTCTTGGCCATATTGATTATTTGCACTTTTATTAGCTTCTAACTTCTTGTTAACAGAATTGTTTTGGTTTTGTTGCACGTTGAACTCAGAAGCAAACTCCCCAGCATAAGTGTCATTTGCACTTTTTGCACGCTTTGCTTTTTGAGCCTGATTTGCTTTAAACTCAGAAGAGAACTCTTGGTTATAATTATGCTTTGCATTGTTATTCGCTTGCGCATTTTTATTACCTAATTTTTGACGACCCATCGCTATCTCCTCCTATTTGTACCTCGTTGGTACACTATTAGTATGGATCAAGCGGTACGTCATATCCTGTTCAAATTAAGGTAAAAACACCAGAGCTTAGCACGTTTATATTCTTGCTACGTACTCTTTAACCATTTCTTCTGTCACTACTTTACGGCCTGGAATGATGGTATATTTTTGAGACAGTTCATTAATTTCTGCTGTTACAGCATTAATACCATCTACAGAAAAGGGTTTCCCTTCTTTACACAAAAGCACAGCTGCTTCAATAGCTTGCTCGCGTCGAGCTTCTAAGCTGGCAAAAGCACGTACTAATTCGTGTTGTTTTTTAGAATGGGCTGAAATTTCTTTATGTACACTCATGTTCGTTCCTCCATTATATTATGCTGAGTTAGTAAAAATAAGTTAATGTCCTCATAACTGATTTGCTTTTCCGGTAATTCTTTTAAGCTTTTTTCTATCGCTGCAGCTTCTTTCTTAATGCTGTCTAAAAAGTTTTTCATCTTTTCATTAAAAGCAACTTTCCGGCTTATCTTGCACTGTACAAATTGCTCAATGATGGATTGCTGCCTATCGTCGAGATTTGCCTGCTTACATAAATCGGCAAATAAAATAACAGGGAAACTGCGCTGCTTTACTACTACTTTCAGTGATAAAAATGCACGAATCAGTTGAAGCATCACTTTTATATCCTCTATTGTAACAGAAGATGTCAGATTTCTTTTACTATTTATCGTTAAAATTTTAAAATAATGATATCCCAATGCTTTTAAGGAATATGATTGAGCCATCATTTGCCGCAGTGGCTCAGCAAACGATGGCTTCTGATAATAAACAAGAGGCGACCATAGCCACTCATAAAGCGAAGGGTTTGATTTTGCAAACAAATAAATGGTTTTGTACAAATCCCACCCTTGCATATCATAATTGCCTTCTGCTACATTAATGACCTCCTGAGGTCTATTGAGATGAAGATAGCGTGACGCTTTATATTTGTATATAAAGCGAACGTCAAAATCACTCGTTGACGTGTCGAGTCCGTAAGCACGGCTGCCTGATTCACATGCAAACAAAATTTCCACATTATATTCTTTTTCAATTTCCTGTAAACGTTGATTTATGTGTGTAGACATAAAAATTAATGACCCTTTCTTTCCTCCAATACATGTTCTAACACCGTCATTGTACTTACCAATTCTTGAATTGGAAATTCTTCAGACACGGCTGCTTGCAGCTGTTTGTAATAATCATACCATTCTTCAGACACAGACTGTTTATGCGCTAAAACGTACTGATTCACTAAATGGGTATAGTGTGAATGAAGAGCGGCTTCTTCTTTCGCAATGTAGTGATTAACCTCTGGCTTAATACGTTCTAGTAAAGCAGCGTGAAGCTTTGCTTTCTCATTTTTTTCAAAAAAGCTTTTATTGTTTTTATACAGTGAAAGCTCTTTTTGATACGATTCATTCTCATCAAATTGATGACTTGTCACAACTTCACTGCCATTTGGAGGCTCTAACGAGTTCAAGGTTGGAGTAAACGTCGGTTCATAGCGCTGGAGCTTTGTAATGATCATTCGATGCCAGTCTTCGATTAATTTTACGATGTATTTTTCGATTCGCAAAGTGGTTGCACGCACTTCTTGCGTTGCGTCAAAGGAAATAGACGTTAACAACTCCTGCAAACACAGGCGCAGCTGCTTTTGCTTTTCACCTCGATCATCCCTTAAGTTTGCCGGACTGAAGGCTTCTTTAAAGAAGTCATCGTACCTCACAAACAGACGTTTTTTCACATAAAATAAAAGCTCTTCTAATTCTCGGTCAAACTGCTGTTGTTCATATTCAAAATGAATTTCATGCAGTTTTGCTGCTACCTGCTCATTCTTTATGTGAAGAGATTGAATGTATCGCTTTTTATCCACTTCTGATTTTGTTTGCACCTGTTTCATTTCATTGGCAACTGCTAAAATTTGTTCGAAATCTGCATAAACACTTTGGATAGCAAGCTCTGGTAATTCATAATTTATGAAGCGGTAAAACGCATTTTTGAATGGCAGAAACATTTTATCCTCGTGGTTTTGCAAAGCCTGTAAGCTTGATACCGGGTATAAGCGCGGAAAGCGTATACCATACTGTTCAAGCTGCTCTTTTACGTACGTCTGAACTAACTGCAGCTCTGTATCCGAGCTGGCTAGGTCCGCTGCATTTACTAAGAAAAACATTTTATCAAGCGCAAATACATCTTTTACACGGCCAAGCTGAATAAGAAATTCGCGGTCAGCTTTTGAAAACGCATGATTATAATACGTTACAAATAAAATGGCATCTGCATTTTTGATATACTCAAACGCTACTCCCGTGTGCCTCGCATTGATTGAATCCGCTCCGGGTGTATCAACGAGCGTAATGCCTAAGCGAGTAAATTCACAGTCATAATACAGGTTAATAAATTGAACAAAGCACGCTTTTTCTTCTTTGGCTACATAATCATGAAATCCTTCCGTATCCACTACTACTTCTGAACCGATATGCTGCTTGACTTCGCCGTAGCCTTTTTCTACTGCCTGTAAAAACGACAAATGCAGCTGCAGCTCTTCTGTTGCCTGCAGGGTTGGAATAATTGTTAGCGCTTCGTCAATTGATTCTACTTCATGATGAAACAGCTTAAGTGCACCATTTAAATCTTGGATCATCTGCTCGTTTGTTTTCATTTGCACAACAGCTGTTTTATGCGGCCGTTTTTCTGTTGGAGGCATAATTTTATTGATGGTTGCTGTTGTTGGGTTCGGAGATACAGGAAGTAATCTTTCTCCAATCAACGCATTAGCAAAAGATGACTTACCGGCACTGAACGCCCCGAATAAAGCTACGGTAAACGTTTGATTTGATAGCTTTTTACGCTTTTCTTGAAGCCTGTTAATAAAGCGGTCTAACTTTCCAAATGAACGGAGCTGTTCGAGAACAGCTGATACATCTTGAAGAACCTTTTCTGTTCCTGTTTCATGCGCAGCTTCCTCAGGCTCTGAAACTAACTGCTGCTCACTCACGGCTTCATGCTTTTCTTCAGCTTTCATGATGCCCGTTTCATATTCTTCTTGTAACATATATGACAACTCGTTCGCATCTTCTGCCGTTAGGTCGTCATCAGTTTGCTGTAAAGATTGAAGCAAAGCTTTTGTACGTGCCAATTTTGCTTTCATTTCCTGAAGAGATGTATACGCTTCTTCAAATGCTTCACATTCCTGCAAGTGCTGATAAATTTTTTCACGCTTTACTTCATCTTGCTCGATTTTGCTTTGTTCAATTTGCGCATAAAGCTCATATAATAATCGCGTCGCTTTTTTCTTAATATGATCGGCTACATCTTTTGCGTACGTTAAAACATAATCACCATTAATTGTAGCTCCTGCCTTTACCGTTTCAATTAAATCATGCGGCTCTAACGGAATTTCAAACTGCTGAACCTGGCGTATAAGATCCGGGTCGGTAAGATTTTGATTTTTCACCAGCTCTTGCACATATTGCTGCAAGTGCCACTGCAGCTGAGAAGCTGCACGTTCTTTCATATCATCAAAAAATAACGTCAGCCGCTCTTTTTTTACTTCCTCGGTCTTTTTCTTAGCAAATAAAAGACCCACTTTAAAATCAGGCTTTGTCGTTTCTAAAAACAGCCTAGCTTTTTCTCTCATTTCATATGGTGTTAAATTGGCGTTGCTTAGTATCTTACCTGTTTCTTGTTGGTACGTTTCTGCTAGCTGCTTTTCAGCCCACCTCATTTCCGCTTCTTTTTCGAGAAGCTGCTCTTTTTGCTGCTTATTGATTTCATGGTTCTCAAGCGTCAGCTTATGGCGCAGATCGTCATGAATCGTTAACTTTTCTTCTTCTTGGTCTTCAATAAAGGCAAGGTGATCGTCAATTACCATTTGCATCGCATGTTGAATATGCTGATGTCGGTTTTCTTTTTCCGTCATCATAGCAAGTAATAGAGATTTTACGTACGAAAGGTCGTTATGACGGTTGGTTGGCTCTTTTAACGACGTATAGAAGATTCCTTCTGGTCTCACATTCCACTTTAAAAATGACGTTTCTACAGATTCTTTAAATGCTTGAAATGTTAGCTGATCTTCTTGGTGTTTATCGATTTGATTTACAATTAAATAAAGCGTTTTATTAGCTTCTTGCAGCTGTTTTGCAAATTGAAGATTTAATTCTGCCTGCACATGATTATAATCCATCACGTAGAAAATAACGTCCGCTAAGTGAAGAGCTGACTCGGTCGATACACGATGCGCATCATCTGTTGAATCAATTCCCGGTGTGTCCATCACCACAACATTTTTAGGAATAGCATCTGTATCTATCGATAAATGAATGGACTCTACTTCATCTCCATCGACAGCAAACTGCTTAATTTGCTCATACTCATAAGGCGCTTCATAACGCACCGGCGGCTGTTTGCGGTAATAAACGGTTGCATGCTCATCCCCAGCTTTTACTGATACTAAGTTTGCGCTTGTTGGAATAGGACTTGCAGGCAAAATTGCTTGCCCCATTAATTCGTTAATCATGCTCGATTTTCCAGCCGAAAAATGTCCGCAAAATGCTACAACAAATTCACCGTTCACCCACTTTTTTAACAGCTGTATTGCTTTTGCTGCCTGCTGTTCATCTCCAGCTGCTTGAAATTGCTTATGTAAATGAAAAAGAGATGCTTCCAATCGGAGATTTTCTTGATGTTTCACACTCACTTTACCCATTATTACTCTACCCCTTTTGCCTCATTCAAGACTGTATTTAAATGTTTTCTATCCAGCTTCATTTCTGCTTATTCTTTCTCTATTTTACTTGATTCGCATGCGTTTTCCCATAAAAAACTGAATTTTTAGTTACAAAAACAATAAAAAAAGCTGTCAATAATTTGACAGCTTTGTATCGTATTTTTTATTCATCGCATGTATGTTACGCCTTTTGGGCTTTTTCAATATTTTTCATTACATACGTTGTGACGCCAACATATGTAGCAAGAGCTCCGATCACAAAAAGACTAACCATTACGTCCACCACCGTTTCTACTTGATGAAATTGATAATCTTTATCATTTGTTTCATCTTATCATGAAAGATAATCATTTTCAATTAGTTTTAAGATTTTTTTACAGGAAAGAAACGTCCCCTGTTTTGCATCACTTCGCCGTAATTTGTTTCATTCGTTAACGCTTGCTCTTCCAAGGGAATTCTAACAGCTAATATACACAAATTGAAAACAGAAAAAATAGCTAACGTCCAGTATGCCTGAAACATAAGCGGAACTAACACCAATTCTGCCGCTACTACCATATAGTTAGGGTGCTTCATAAAACGATAAGGACCTCTTAGCACAACCTTCGCATTAGGCAAAACGATAATTTTTGTATTCCAATACTTTCCTAACGAAGAAATAGCCCATATTCTTGCAAGTTGCACAAGCACAAAAAAGCTAAACAACAAAAAAGAAAAGTGATACATTCCATCGTTTAATACATACACTTCCGTAAAAAGAGCAGCAAAAAAAGCGGCATGCATGCTTACCATCCATTTGTAGTGACTTTGACCAGCTTCGTATGCTCCCTGCTTCTTCATCCAAGCTTCATTTCTTTTGGCAATAACCAATTCACATAGACGCTGTAAGATAATAAATACAAAAAAGCTATAAAAAAACAATCGCTTTACCTCCACTCTAATAGAAGCATTTCAGAACTAAATCCAGGGCCAAGAGCTGTTAATAAACCGTATTCTTCACTCGAAATTTCTTTCTTCATAAAGCGGTCTAATACATACAGAACGGTTGCGGAAGACATGTTTCCATGGTTTTTAAGTACATCTAGGGAATCAGCAATCATATTTTCGTTTAGCGACAGCGTTGATACATATGCTTCAAGCACTTTTTTCCCTCCAGGATGAGCAACAAAATGCTTTAAATCCCGACTGGTCAAATGCTGTGTTTGTAAAAATGACTCAACTTCTCCGCCTAACCACGAATCGATAATCGTGGGAATATCTTTTGAAAAGACAACAAATAGTCCATCATTTTTGATCTCCCACCCCATTACATCTTCTGAATTGGGCATGAGTGTCGATTGTGTATGTAAAATGTAAGGATAGCTTTTTGCAAGGGCAAAAGTGGTATCAGCTTCGTCACCTGCGACTAAAGCAGCCGCTACTCCATCTGCAAATAAAGACGTACCGATTAAGTTGCTTTTTGAACGATCATTTCGCTGAAAAGTTAAACTGCAAAGCTCAATGGATAAAACAAGGACTTTAGCACGCGGAAAGGCTTTGCAATACTCATAAGCTCTTGAAAGCCCAGACGCTCCTCCAGCACACCCTAATCCCCAAATAGGAATTCGTTTTGTGTGGTCTGAGAACGCAAGCTTATTCATAATTCGTGCTTCAATGCTAGGCGTAGCTAAACCGCTTGTTGAAACATAAAAAATAGCCTCAATTTCTCCACATGGCAAAGGGGTACTTACATAGTTCTTATTTGTTAAGCAGTCTTCAATTGCTTTTGTACCTAATTCAACAGCAGATTCTATAAAAGCATCATTTTTTTCTTCAAATGTATGGTCTTCTTGAAACCAAGATAAGTCTTTGGCAAAATTACGTTTCTCAATTTGACCATTTTGAAAAACGGTTAGCAGACGATTAATATCTTTAAACGATTCGGAAAAAAGTTCTTTTGCAAATAGCAGCGTGTCTTGCTGAGTTAATTCATAGGGGGGAACTCCAAATCCAACTGAGATAATCTTTGGCATACACTTCACCTCTTTGATTGCGTTACATTTAACATTTGTAATAGCTGGGGATTTATTCAATTCTTTTTTAGTGGAATGGAGGCGAAACATAAAAAAACTTTCCTGTAACTCAGGAAAGTCTACGTTTTGAAGAAGTGTATGTTTGTTGTGCACTTTTATTATAGCGCAAATAATCTGAATGTACAGATACAATTTATGGATTGACGAAAATAAGTGCTTATTTTTTATGAAAAGAAAATGGACATATAGATTTCATCTACATATTCATTGTTGAAATAAGCTTGTTCTTTCATAACGCCTTCTTGTTCAAATCCTACCTTTTTATACAATTCGTATGCCACTTTATTCGAAGCAAACACAGTTAAAGAAAGTTTATGAAGATTATTTTCTTTGCACCAGTTTAGCGTATAATTCATAAATTGTTTTCCTATTCCCATTCCCTGTGCTTTTGAAATAAGCCATGTACGGAAGAGCCCCGTGTGGCGCTTCATTTTAATTTCGCCTCTAAGAACACGTGCAATTCCAAGAACTTCACCTTCGACTTCAGCTACAACGTACATGTGATTGTTCTTTTCTACTGATGCAATAAAATCTTGCTCTTCTTGGACTGTGCGCGGCTCATCTTTTTGAATAAATTCACCGGCTTCAATAATTTCTCTTACCGCTGTTGTAATATGCTCTGCATCGCTTGCCTGCGCAGGGCGAATAGTGACTTCACGTCCGTCTTTTGCTTTAAATTTCACTATGTTTTTCTCTGCTGTAATCATCTATATCAACTCCTATATTTTTCACCATTCAGTACTACTATTTTGGTTCTAGCTTGCGTAATTTATCAGTGGTAAAGTTCTGCTTTTCATTTCATCTAACAAGCAATCATGTGCATTTGTTGTATTACCCACGCTTTAAACAAAGCTAAACCATTTTTGAAATATTTATTCTTGCACAGACACCCTAGAAATGCAATTAATTGCGCTAAAGAACTATTATTCCAAATTTTCTTTACAAAAGTGCATAAAAAAAGCTAGGACACAACGAAACACCTGAAAGTTACGTCCACCTTAACAACAAAAAAATACGAACTAACAACCAATCATTTTGATTATTAGTTGCTAGTTCGTATTTCACTTCGACTAAAATATTTTTGTCCCTCTGCTTTTGATTAAAGTCCCATTGAGATATATTTTACTTCTAAATAATCTTCAATGCCGTAATGACTTCCTTCGCGTCCAAGACCACTTTCTTTAAAGCCGCCGAATGGAGCTTGAGCTGCAGATGGAGAGCCATCATTTACTCCTACAATGCCGTATTCTAACTCTTCAGATACAAACGTTGCTTCTTTAATGTTTTCTGTAAATACGTAAGCGGCTAAACCATAAGGGCTATTGTTTGCTCGTTCTACGGCTTCTTCTACTGTTTTGAATGTTGCTACAGGTGCCAATGGTCCAAACGTTTCTTCAAACATGCAATTCATGTCATCAGTTACATTTGTAATAATTGTCGGCTCCATAAAGAAACCGTTTTTAGTTGTTATAGCTTGTCCGCCAACCACAACTTTAGCTCCTTTACTTTTTGCATCCGCAATTTGTGCTTTTACTTTCTCAACCGCTTTATCGTTAATTAACGGTCCAACTTGTGTACCTTCTTCTAATCCATTTCCTACTGTTAATTCCGCCGCTTTTGCTGCAAATTTTTCAACAAAAGCATCTGCAATGGATTCTTGTACATATACGCGGTTTGTGCAGATGCACGTTTGACCTGCGTTTACGAACTTAGAAGCAATTACGCCGTTTACAGCAGCGTCTAAATCTGCATTTTCTGTTACGATAAACGGTGCGTGACCGCCTAATTCCAGCGATAATTTTTTCACAGTATCAGCAGCACCGCGCATTAAATGTTTGCCAACCGCTGTTGAACCAGTAAATGTTAATTTTCGGATACGTCCGTCTTTTTGCCATGTGTCACCAATAGCTGCTGCATCTCCAGTAACAACATTGATCACACCTTTTGGAACTCCAGCTTCTTCTGCGAGCTCTACTAAACGATATGCTGTAAATGGTGTTTCTTCAGATGGTTTTAGAACAATTGTACATCCTGCTGCAAGAGCTGGGGCCACTTTACGCGTAATCATTGCTGCAGGGAAGTTCCATGGTGTAATAGCTGCTACAACGCCGACAGGCTGTTTTTTAACCGTAATACGTTTATGCGTATGATGAGCTGGAATCGTTTCACCGTATACACGCTTTCCTTCTTCAGCAAACCAAGCAATATAATCATTGCCATACTGCACTTCACCTTTTGCTTCTGCAAATGGTTTGCCTTGTTCCGTTGTCATAATTTCTGCTAGTTCATCTTTATGATTTTCAATTAGTTGATGCCATCTCATTAAAATAGCACTGCGCTCTTGAGCGGTTCTTTTCGACCATGTTTTAAAAGCTGCAGCCGCTGCATCAGCGGCAAGTGCTGCTTCCTTTGCGCCTGCCTTTGGAATTTGTCCTATTACTTCTTTTGTTGCTGGATTGACTACATCAATTTTCTCTTCTGTTGTTGTCCATTCACCGTTAATATATAGTTTGTTTGGATACATCATTCATCCTCCTAGTTGTGTGAATTTCTTTGTGCTGTGTTAACTACACTATATACACTAGCATCTTCATTGATTTATGAGAACTTCCCTTCTATACTATGGGTATAACAAAAGGTTATAGGTGATAAATATGAAAACAGAATGGCTTGAGTCTTTTATTGAAACAGCCAAAACAAAAAGCTTAAGTAAAGCAAGCGAACAGCTGCATATGACGCAGCCCGCGCTCAGTAAGCAAATGAGAAAACTAGAAGAAGATTTAGGGGTAACATTATTTATTCGCTCCGCTACAGGAGTAGAATTAACCTCAGCAGGTGAAATTCTTTTACAAGAAGGTGAATCCATATTATCAAGCGTTCATGCTCTTCAAAAAAAATTAGTGTCTACGCAAGAAGCTTGTGATTTAACTATCGGAACGTGGCAGAGTATGGCTGCTTTTTACTTACCTTATCAACTGGCTTCTGCTAAAGATCAAAATCGCCATATTGATATAAAAACCTCGCATCACTATTATGATTTGTTAGAGCAGTTAGAAAGCAATCAAATTGATGGGGCTTTATTTGATGATCGAGAGGTTCAACATACTTACTGGTCAAAACTATTATTCAAAGAAGATTTTTATTTATTTGTGAATGATCAGCACCCGTTAGCCGAAAAAGAAAGCGTATCATTTAAAGATTTTAAAGAAGAACCCATTGTAGTTCTCCCGCCAGGGTGCGATGTTCGGACACTAGTAGAAAAAGCGTACAATCGTCATAACTTAAAAATTTCCATTGCCAATGAAATTGAATTTGCGCAAAGTATTATGGGATTTATTTCAGCTAATTTAGGTATTTCAATTCTGCCTGAAATTTTTATGCGCCATTTACAAAGCTCAACCATTAAAGCGTTACCCATTACAGACTTCAAATTCAAAAGAGAAATTTCATTAGTGGCAAAAAACCCTGATGTGGGAAAAATGCTTTATACACTGTTTTTCAAAACACGGTCTTAATAGGAAAAACGAACAAATTAGGCCTATGTTCCCCATAACAATGAAAAGATCCGAACGATTAATCGTTCGGATCTTCTCAACTAAAATATTTTTGTCCTAGCCTCTTTTTATTTCGATACTACTTCATTTGTTAACTTTGTTTCTGCAACTTGCGTACGTGGTGATTTCATCATATTAAAGACAATATTTAAAAAGATTGCTGTAAAACTCCCCATTACAATACCGCTTCCAGTAAGAACTTGAAGACTATCTGGTAAGTTTTTGAAGAGTTCAGGTACAACCGTCACCCCTAGACCCATGCCAACCGAACATGCAATCACAAGAAGGTTTTCTTGTTTTGCTAAATCAACTTGACTAAGGATTTTAATACCTGAAGAGATTACCATTCCAAACATAGCTACCATTGCTCCACCAAGGACAGAGCTCGGGATAACCGTCGTCACGGCTGCGATTTTAGGTAGAAAACCCAAAACGATTAAAATTCCACTCGCTGCAAATATAACATTTCTTGTGCGAACACCTGACAATTGTAAAAGTCCTACATTTTGAGAATACGCTGTATAAGGAAATGCGTTAAAAAATCCGCCTAATAAAATCGCCAGTCCTTCTGCACGATAGCCTTTAGATAAATCTTTTTCATCCACTTCTTTTTTACAAATATCACTAACAGCAAAATAAACGCCTGTTGACTCGACAATACCAACAAGTAAAACAAGGAACATTGTCAGAATGGCCATAATATTAAAAGTTGGCATCCCAAAGTACAAAACATGTGGCATATGAACCCACGCTTCTTCTTTTACGCCGGAAAAATCTACTTTTTCCATAAAAGAAGCTGCGATTGTTCCAACAACTAATCCTAATAACACAGAGACGGAGCGCATAAATCCTTTTGTAAATCGATACAGAACAATAATTAATAGCAAAACGCCAAAACCTAAACCTAAATTGCTCAAGCTGCCAAAATCTTTACTTCCTTCTCCTCCGGCTAAATCTTTAATCGCTACAGGAATTAACGTAATTCCAATAATCGTTACAACCGAGCCCGTAACTAAAGGAGGGAAAAACTTAACCAATTTACCTAAAAAAGCAGAAAGAAGGACAATGAGTAAACCAGCGACGATAATAGAACCATATATGGAAGAAACGCCGTAAGAACCTCCAATTGAAATCATAGGTCCTACTGCAGTAAACGTACACCCTAATACAACTGGAAGACCAATTCCAAAAAAACGATTTTTCCATACTTGCAGCAGAGTTGCCACACCACACATAAATAAGTCAATCGCCACTAAATACGTAAGCTGCTGCTGAGTCAAGCCAATGGCTCCTCCAACAATAAGCGGAACAACAATCGCACCTCCGTACATAGCTAAAACATGCTGTAAACCAAGTGAAAAGACTTTTCCTTTATTCATATTAAACCTCCACTGTTGGTTTATCTTCAGCAAATGTAACTTTACCATTTGATAAAGACTGAATGCGTGCTAATGATTCTACTTTAACGCCTGATTTACGAATTTGTTTTCCTCCATCTTGGAACGCTTTTTCAATAACAATCCCAATGCCGCCTACTTTAGCACCTGCTTTTTGTACGATATCCATCAAGCCGAATGCAGCTTGGCCGTTTGCTAAAAAGTCATCAATAATTAAAATCACGTCATCTTCTCGAATAAATTTATCAGCAACTGAAATTTCATTTTCTTCTTTTTTTGTAAATGAATATACTTTTGATGTAATGAGTCCGTCTTGAAGTGTTAAAGATTTTCTTTTTCTGGCAAACACCATCTCAACGTTTAGCTTCAATGCGGTCATAATCGCTGGAGCAATTCCTGATGATTCAATCGTTAAAATCTTCGTAATTCCTGCATCTTCAAAACGTGAAGCGAATTCTTCTCCAATTTCTTTCATTAATACAGGATCCATTTGGTGGTTTAAAAATGTGTCTACTTTTAAAACCGTGTCCGATAATACGATACCATCTGTTAAAATTTTGTTTTGCAAAGCTTTCATAGTTCGTTCCTCCAACGTTTGTATTAAAAAAGCTCAAAAACATAGCTGCACTCGTATATGAGTAGAGCAATGTCCTTGAGCTGTTACGCACAAAAGTGAAAAACAAACTTCATCGCTCACCCATAGTCAAACTATTTACGGTAGTTTGGTAGATACTTACGAGCCTTATTCTCGTCATTATATGAGTGCGTTATTGAGTTAATTGTATTATATCAGCAAATCTTTTATTTGAAAATATCTAAAAGCGATATTTTCGAACATTTACTTGCGATACAAAACATAATATTCGGTTATAGCGCTTTTTATACGTGATAAATTTCTCCATATTTCTTTTCTAGATATTGAATTAAATAATCTACATTTAAGCCTTCTCCCGTTACACCGTTTAAAATTTCAAGAGGCTTTTTCATTTTTCCGTACTGATGAATATGTTCTGTTAGCCAATTTGTAATCGGCGAAATTTCTCCTTTTTCAAGAAGTTCATCATAATTAGGCAAGTCTTTTAACATGGTATGCTTAAACTGCGCTGCGTACATATAGCCAAGAGCATAGGAAGGGAAGTACCCAAAGCTTCCTCCGGCCCAGTGTACATCCTGAAGCACGCCTTCTCCATCGTGACTTGGACGAACTCCTAAATATTCTTCGTATTTCTCATTCCAAATTTCCGGTAAATCTGCAACTTTATATTCTCCGTTTATTAATCCTTTTTCAATCTCATAGCGAATCATAATATGAAGAGGATACGTTAACTCATCTGCTTCAATACGAATAAGAGACGGTTTCGCCTCATTTACTCCTCGGTAAAAATCTTCTAAATCTACATCGTCAAATTGTCCCGGCGCATGCTTTTTTAGTACGTCGTAATGATGCTGCCAGAATGCCTTATTTTTACCGACAAACTGCTCAAAAAACAGTGACTGTGATTCATGAATTCCCATTGAAGTACCTTCACATAGAACTGTACCGACAAGATCCTTTGAAATATTCTGCTCATATAAAGCATGGCCGCATTCGTGAATTGTTCCAAAAATAGCCGTTCGAAAATCGTTTTCGGCATATTTAGTCGTGATGCGCACATCTCCCGGGTTTAAACCAGTAGCAAAAGGATGGACTGTTTCATCAAGTCGCCCCGCTTCAAAATCATAGCCAAGCGTTTTTAACACGTCTAGACTAAATTGCTTTTGCGCTTCTTTTGGGAAAGTACGGAATAAAAATTCCGTATTTGGCTTTGTATTCGACCCGGCGATTCGCTGAACAAGAGGCACAATATGCTTCCGTAGCTTTCCAAATACCTCGTCTAAGATTTCAACCGTCATCCCCGGTTCAAAAAGGTCTAATAAACGATTATATTTGTTTCCTTCATACCCCCAATACTCCACAAACTTCTGATTGAACGCTACAATTTTTTCGAGATACGGTTGAAATAAAGCAAAATCTGCTTTTTCTTTTGCGTCTTCCCAAACCGACTCAGCTTTTGAAGTTAATGTAACGTATTCTTTATATTCATGCGGAGGAATCTTTTTATTTAAGTCATATTCTTTTTTACATTCTTCCACTGCTTTTTTCGTAATATCGTTTATGTAAGGCTGTGACTCAGGGTTCGTTAATTTCTCAATAAAACCTGCCATGTCATCAGAAACCGAAAGATTGAACGCTTCTGATGACATCATGCCAATAACTTCAGAACGCTGATCCGCCCCTTTTTTTGGAGCACCCGTCCTCAAATCCCAGTACATCACTCCGATTGCCTCGTGATAACTTTTGATTTTATTCATGTATTCATAAAACTGTTTCTCAATTTTCTGTATGTCTTCTCTCATTGTTTTTCCTCCTTACTTTCCTTATTTCACCATAAATTATTTTATCATAATAGTAACGGCGTGTATATAACTGAATATTCAATCTATTATACGTATAAAAAAACGCGGCTACAACCGCGCTTTTTTATACGTTTTCTATTTTTGTTGGGACATTTTGTTCAATGATTGAACGCACTTTTGAATCTGTGCTTTTTGGCATAAAGATCGTGATTAGACCCTTATCGTTATGAGAGCGAATCAGCCTTCCAACTCCTTGCTTTAAGCGAAGAAGCATATACGGCATATCTGCATCCCAAAATGGATCGACTACTTGATTGCGCTTTGCTTCAAAGACCGGATCATTTGGTGGATACGGCAGAGACCAAATAATTACATTAGATAGCGAAGGTCCAGGAATATCCAATCCTTCCCACAAATGAACAGCGCATAAAATCGTTTTTTCTTCCCTTTGGAACTGAGATACTAATTTACTGATTTCTTGATCGCCTTCAAATAAGAATGTGTACTGATTTAACTCTTTGGAAACTTCTTTGAACATCTCTAGTTCTTCTTTGCTGTTAAACAGTAAAAGTGCTCGTCCGTTCGTTTTTTCGAGCTGCGCAACAGCAAAGGCGAATTTTTCAGCAAACGCTTCTTCTTGATCATCTGAAACATTTTTTACCGCAATTTTCATTTGCTCATCATAATCAAATGGCGATTCAACGGAAAAAGAAAGCGGCTTTGCAATTCCTAAGCTATATGCTAAATAATCGAACGATTGGTTATCTGACAGAGTGGCAGACGTGAAAATGTATGGTATTTTCTTTGCAAATACTCGTTCTTTTAAGACGTCTTTTACTGCTTGCGGCATAATAACCAACGTCAGCTGCCAGTTGTTTTCTTCCACCCAGTAGATGGCATTTTCGTTGTCCATAAATAAGCGCAGCGAATAATCAATTTGATCTAGGTACTCATCTACAATTCGCAGCGTATATTCGTCTACTGTATAGGTCTCACTCTCAAACACAAGCTCGTTTCCGATATGCTCAAGCAGCGATAAAAGTTCTTTTCCTACACTTTGTAATCCGTTTGTACGGGCTACTTCTTTACGGCTAGAACCAACGATTTCTGTGCTTGCTTCACTTAAACGGTCAAAGAACATTGCGTACACATCGATAGCGTGCTCGATCTTCACAGCAAATCCTTCTCGCACGTCATTTTCTAATAGACGCGTTAACAAGTTTTCTAACGTATCTTCTTGAATTCGATATGTTAAAGCCTTTTGTGCAGCAAATTCCAGCAGGTGACCTTCATCAAATACAACACAGCTGCTTTCAGGAAGAAGGGGAAGCTGTCCTTCACGCTTGCGGGCTTCATATGTCCAAATGTGCTCCATGTAAAAATCGTGAGAGCAAATAATTAAGTCATGTGCTTTTCTATAGTGCTCACGTGAAAGCGTTAAGCCGCATCTATGACGCTGCTCACAGGAAGAGCAGTCTTGAAACGTATCCCAGTTAATTTGATTCCATTCCTCATCCGTTAAATGAGGATATTCTTTACGGTCTCCGTAGTGATAGAACGACTGCATACCGCTATGATCATGAACAAAATCAGGAAGCGTATCGTAAATTTCTTCAATGTTTTCATTATCTGTTCGTGCTGTCACAGCATCTAATTTCTTTAAACACAGATACTGATCTTGAGATTTTGCTAGGCGAACATCCATGTTAATATCTAAAATACCAGAGAGCTTGGCAATGTCTCCTTCGGCTTTTACTAACTGTTCAATTAATGTTTCATCCGCACAGGCAATAATAGCTGGCTTGCCAATATACCTGGCATAACAAATAGCATACAGTAAATACACAATAGTTTTTCCTGTTCCTACACCTGCTTCTGCAAAGATTACATTTTTTTCTTTAAAAGCTCGTTCGATTTGAAAAGCCATAAAAATTTGTTCGTCTCGAAGTTCTAACCCTGCGTCTGGAAGATGATCATAAAAAACATCACCTATCCATTCATTTAATTTGTCAAAAAAGTTTTCATCCCGCTCAATTGTAAAAGGCAACCGCTCTCTCATCATCGATACTGACTCCTTTATTTATGTAAATATCTATCAATAAAAATTAGCTTCACTTCTTTTTATCTAGTAAATTTCTCATGTAAGCAAAACTTAATTATTGACTACTTTATCTAAAATGTCAATAAAAAGAGCTGAACATAAAAAAGTTCTGCCTGTAAGGACAGAACCTTTTTGTATAAAAGCTGAGTGTATAGAACGCAAACGGAATAAGTGCTATTAAAAAATTAATTACAGCGGAATTTTGAGTCCGTGGAATGAGACAATAAAAAGGCCGCTTCATACTCGGCTTTTGCTTGTTCCAGCTGAGTAAGCGTCTCTCCGCTCACTTCTATTCCCTGCTGCATTAAATGATAGCTGTTTTCCAACGCTTGACGAATCATAGTGAACTGCGTGTTTCTATCCATTTATAAACATCCTCTCTCTGTAGTGCTTACTATAAAAGTGAATACTATCATTCTATACACCAGCTGTTTATTTTATTCCCAAAACCAGCATCTCTGGCTTAATAAATGGCTTCTTTCATTTAAGAAAATAATCGAACTTATTAAAATATTTTAATTCTCACTTGACATATAGGAATAATATATTTTAAAATTACTTACAGATTCAATCACTCAAAACTACATAATACAGGCTTGCCGGTCAACCGATAGCCTCTAATTGCCAGATACACGTACAATCCGTCTGTGCAATTAGAGGCTTTTATTTTTTTAAAAGCCTGCTGAAAGGAGAAAAAATGGCAGAACTGCAGTTACAGCATGTGTATAAAAAATACGGAAAAGATAGTCTTGCAGTTGATAATTTCAATCTTCATATTCAAGACAAAGAATTTATTGTGTTTGTAGGACCTTCAGGGTGCGGCAAATCCACTACCCTTCGAATGATCGCCGGCCTTGAATCGATAACAGAAGGAGAATTGCTTATTAATGGAGATCGTGCAAACGATTTACCTTCTAAGGACCGGGACATTGCAATGGTGTTTCAAAACTACGCGCTTTACCCTCATTTAACAGTTTACGACAACATGGCATTTGGCTTGCAGCTCCGCAAAGTCCCAAAACAAGAAATTGATGATCGCGTTCGTGAAGCGGCTCGTATTTTGGACTTAAAACCCTATTTAAAACGCAAGCCAAAAGCGTTATCAGGAGGGCAGCGTCAGCGAGTGGCTTTAGGAAGAGCCATTGTACGGAATGCCCAAATTTTTTTAATGGATGAACCTTTATCTAATCTTGATGCGAAGCTTCGCGTACAAATGCGTGCTGAAATCAGTAAGCTTCATCAGAGGCTGCAGACGACCATTATTTATGTAACCCACGATCAAACAGAAGCGATGACGATGGCAAGCAGAATTGTAGTTATGAAAGACGGAAAAATTCAGCAAATAGGTTCACCTATGCAAGTGTATAATGCTCCAGAGAATACGTTTGTAGCCAGTTTTATAGGATCGCCGGGAATGAACTTTTTCACAGGAAAAGTAGTGAACAACAAACTGTACATCAGTGAACATGAGTTTCAGCTGACAGAAAATCAAATGCATTCGTTACATGAAAAAGGCTACAACAATCAGTTCATTACTGTAGGAATTCGACCAGAGCATATTACGCGCCCCTCTTCTGATGCTTCTCATATTTCATTACCGGTAGAGGTGTCTGAGTTATTAGGAGCAGAGTACATACTATACAGTAGTTTAGGAGACCAGCTCTTTGTAGCTAAAATCCCTGGGGATGAACATATTCAAGTTCATCAGCACTTTCCATTTCATTTTCAAATGAATCATGCTCATTTCTTTGACCAAGCATCTACCAACCGTATCAAAATTGACCAATAACTATCTAAAAAGAATTCTATAAGTGGGGGAACTAAAATGAAAAAATTATTAATTCTGTTAGCAATGCTCACCATGATCATCGCGGGCTGCGGCAAAAACAGTTCAACAAGCGGCGACAGCAGTGACTCTTCTAAAAAAGTAACCATTAACTTTACGCATTGGCGAGGAGAAGATTCGAAAGCTTTTGATTCTATCATTGAGCAATTTGAAAAGAAAAATCCAAATATTCATGTAGAAATGACCGTCTTTCCTTCTGATTCCTATCAATCACAAATTCAAGGATCTCTATTATCTGGAGAAGGTATCGATGTATTTGCTAGTTTTCCAGGAAGTCAATTTGAAACGATTCGCAAAGCAAACGGTTTTGCCAAGCTGGACGACCAAAACTTACTCAGCAAATTTGACGAAAAGCTAATCCAAGCGGGCAAAGCGGATAATACGCAATATGCTCTTCCTTATCAGCTAGTCTATAACATCCCTGTCTATAACAAAGGCATTTTTGAAAAACTAAATTTAGATGTTCCTAAAGATTGGAATAGCTTTTTAAAAACATCTGAAACATTAAAGAAAAATGGATATACTCCGATTTTATTTTCAGGAGACGTAAGTCCTTCTCAATTTATTAATCCAATGATTATGAATAACGAACCTACAAACAACGCCCTTCACGAAGTAGAAACGGGCAAGCGCAAGCTAACTGATGAATGGTTTATCAAAACCCTATCTCAAATTAAAGAATTAAATGACAAAGGTTACTTCCAAAAAGATGCTCTTGGTACGAAAAAAGAAAGTGCTGCAGCACTTTTTGCTCAGGAAAAAGGCGCAATGCTTGCTCAAGGTTCTTATATGATGGCTACAGTCAAACAGCAAAATCCGAAGATTGATCAAGGTTTGCTTGCCCCGATTACAGTGGATCAAGATAAAGCAAAATACGAAGGTGTTCATACCACGACATTCTTATTAGGTGTTGCTGAAAAATCAAAACACAAAGAAGCTGCTAAGAAATTTTTAACTTTCCTTGCAGATCCAAAGATTTCTTCTGAGTATGCGAATGCTACTGGCCAGTTATTAACGGTCAAAGACGTGAAATATGATTCACCTGAACTCAAAGAAAGCGCAAAATGGAAAGACAAAAAAACGGTCTTCCAACCTCGATTTACAATTTTAAATGAGCGCGTATCAAAAGCTGTTGAAACATCTGTACAGGACGTACTATCCGGTATGTCAGCGAAAAAAGCTGCTGAAAAAGCACAAGGAGAGGTAGAACGTGTCGCTAAAAACTAATACGTCTATTCAAGAAGAAGAAAAGAGAACCCCTTCGTTCTCTTTTCCTCTCTTTTCATTTAAAAGTATCTCTAAAAGCAGACATCTATGGTTGTTTTTACTTCCCGGTTTTATCATATATACTGTTTTCTTTGCATTGCCAACGCTTTCTGCTTTATTTTTAAGCACAACTGATTGGAATGGATTGTCTTCTCAGTTCTCATTTGTAGGGTTTCAAAACTTCAAAGAAATTTTAACAAACGATGCTATTTTTACACAGTCTCTTACAAACAACTTAAAGTTCACAATTGGCGTGCTGATCTTTCAAACGTTATTGAGCTTGGGCTTTGCACTATTACTTTATAAAAATTCTGCATGGAATACATTTTATCGCTCACTCTTTTTTGTACCGACGATTATTTCGTCCGTGTCGATTGCCTTCACGTGGAACTTTATGTATGACCCCAACATTGGAGGAGTGAACCTATTTTTAAGTAAAGTAGGCCTTGAGCATTGGACCCAGTCTTGGATTGGAAATGGACATATCGCAATTTACAGCTTGGCTTTTGTACAATTTTGGGCACATACTGGTCAAATGCTTATTATTTTTGTAGCTGGAATTCAAGCTATTCCCAGTGAGTTATATGAAGCTGCTAGTATTGATGGAGCAACACGATGGCAAAAATTCAAGCGCATTACGTGGCCTCTTTTAGCTCCAGCTACGACAATGGTTGTGGCTTATACGACCATACAAAGTTTTAAAGCATTTGATTTAATCATTGCAATGACAAATGGAGGTCCCTCCAACTCAACTGAAATTCTTTCGACACTTCTTTATCACGAAGCTTTTATTAATTTTCGTTTCGGCTATGCCTCTGCCATTTCAGTTGTATTTATGATTGTAATTGCTCTTTTAACGTTTCTTCAATTTCGCGTACTTCGCTTGACCAAAATGTAAAAGGAGATTCTTTTATGAAACAAAACCCATTCAGACAACTGATTTTAGGAATATACGGTTTAATCATTCTGTTGCCCTTAAGCTTGGTTTTATTAACAACCTTTAAAACAACGCCCGAGCTTTACAGCAACCCAATCGGATTACCAGCAGGCTGGAATATTGAAAATTATAAACAGCTGCTCGTCAATGAACCTATCTTTGGCTATATTAAAAACAGCGTGATTGTTACCGTCTTTAGCACGTTTTTTATTCTATGGTTTTCAAGCATGATTGCTTACGCTATTATTCAGCTACCTCAAAAGCTTGGATGGATTGTATACGGCTTTTTTGTTTGCGGAATGATTGTCCCTACCCAAGTCAATATGATTCCTGTCTTTTTGCTGATGAATAAGCTTGGGCTCGTCAATACGCTAACAGGCGTCATTATCGTCTCCATAAGTTTTTTGCTTCCCATCGGTGTGTTTATTATCACGGGGTTTATGAAAACTTTGCCAAAGGAACTATTTGAAGCTGCTCGCATGGACGGAGCGTCAGAGTGGAAAATATATTCAAAAATCGCTCTTCGACTCTCAATACCATCAATGGCTACAGTAGGAATTTTTTCGTTTGTGATTGTGTGGAATGATCTGTTATTCCCTTTGCTCTTGTTAAAATCTAAAGAAGTAAAAACGCTGCCTATTGCACTATTGGACTTTCAAGGGGAATTTCTGACTAATTACCCTATGCTGTTTTCAGCAGTCGTTCTTTCTTCTATTCCATTATTGATTGCGTACGTGTTTTTGCAAAAGCATTTCATTTCAGGAATGACATCTGGAGCATTAAAATAGCGGGCAAGAAAATCACGCTTCCCTGCCTGCTCCTTTATTCTATAGGATTATTTTTTAAAGCACGCTGAGGTTTTGGTTTCTCTACTACTAGATGTTGGTAAACGTACATTAAAGCAGCTTTCAACAGAAAGATACCTAGCAAATGGTACTCTTTAAATGTGCCTACCCTAAAAAGCTTTGCACGGCTCATAGCTCGTTGAAAAGGATAAACAAAAAATGTATCTACGATTGCATTTAATAACATATACCTTCCAAAATGGCCATATGTGAACTTTTTAATCCATAAAGAACCTGCTAAAAATGGACCTAAAAGTAAAGCAGCTTCACCTGTTAGATATGGATGAGGAGGATGAGGGAATATCCACCACTTCTTTTTTTCAGCAATATAGCTTTCAACCATAATCAAAAAGGAAATAAACATAGTAGATGATAAATAACGCTTAATATGCTGTCGTCCTATAAAAGGGATGGTTAACCATGAAAGAAGCATCATCCCGCCAAAAATCCGTGCTGATCGATTTTTTCTCATTTTATCACCTCTTAGGTTTTAGTATGAGATTTCCCTTTCGTAAATATGTTAGAAATAAGCTGATCATTTCTCGTTTTAAGCCTGCTAGTAAAAAGAAATGAATACATATATTGCCCCGCTACTCGCCCATACTATAAAAAAACACAATGGGGTGAGTACATGCATGATTATTATGACGGACTATATAAATACCTGCTTAATGCCACGTTTTGGTTTATTTTATTAATTATCGTGCTCGGTATAGGCATGTTTGGAATGCTAGCTTATCGGGGTTTAAAAAAGAAATAACGTAAAAAAGCCAAGCTGGTTTTTACACCGCTTGGCTTTTGTATTTATTGATCGTTGCGTGGAGGACGAGGTCCCCAGTATTGATAGTAGTCTGTTTTAATAAACCCGTTAAACAATTTGCGTTTTTTCGTTGCTTTTTTACCGTAGTATTGTTCAAATTGTTCATGAGATGTCAGCATATAAATCGACCACGTATCAAGCTTAGAAAATGCTTCGCCCATTTCAGCGTACATTTTTTCAACAGAAGGACGATCGCTTAAACGTTCGCCGTACGGAGGGTTACCAATAATGATTCCATATTCTTTCGGCGTCGTAAAATCGCGCACTTGCATTTGTTTAAATTGAATTAAATCTCCAAGTCCAGCTTCAAATGCATTTTGCTCCGCTACTTTTACCATACGATGGTCAATATCATGACCAGCAATATCTAGCACTTGGTCGTAGTTCGCTAAGTCTTCTGCTTCTTCGCGCGCTTTGTCCCAAATACTTGCTGACATCCACGGCCACTCTTCTGATAAAAAGTCACGGTTAAACCCTGGTGCGATATTTTGACCGATAAGCGCTGCTTCGATAGCAATTGTACCAGAACCGCAAAAAACATCGACAAACGGGCGATCCGCATTCCACGGTGTTAGCATAATCAAAGCCGCTGCCAGCGTTTCTTTTAAAGGAGCTTCCCCTTGTCCTACGCGGTAACCGCGCTTATGAAGTCCTGCACCGCTTGCGTCAATTGTTAATGTAGCAACATCTTTTAATAGCGCTACTTCAATTTTAAACGTTGACCCTGTTTCTTCGAGCCAGCCTGTTGTTTTGTTATAATGTTTTTTCATGCTGTCAACAATTGCTTTTTTCACAATGCTTTGACAATCTGATACGCTGAACAATTTAGATTTAACTGATTTTCCCGATACAGGAAACTGTGCATCTACGGGCAAGTAATCTCCCCAATTTAATGCTTTTGTTTGTTCAAAAAGCTCATCAAACGTACGAGCTTTGAACTGTCCAACCTGCACTTTAATTCGATCTGCTGTACGAAGCCATAAATTGCAGCGAGCAATTGCGAGCTCGTCTCCTTCAAAGATAACCTTGCCATTATCTACTTCACATTCATATCCTAAAGCACGCACTTCTTTAGCGACCAGTGCTTCAATTCCCATTGCTGCTGTTGCAATAATTTTATATTTCGCCATTTTTCAACCTCATTTTGTTTCTAATTATCTACACTAAGTGTAAAAGTACCATATACATGCGCCGTAGTCAAAGCTTTCTCCGTCTTTTTATTAAAATACAAAAACTGCTGGCTCTTGACAGAGCCAGCAGTTTCTTCACCTATGTCGCAGATAAATGCGTTTTTAAAAGCTTTTCACTTTAAAGTTGCGCAATCGGTTGCTCAACTTGTTTATGAAAGTAAGTATACACGTGTTTCATATGGGTGCAGCGTACATTTTTCAAGCGTTTCGTTTATATCCAACGGATAATTATGAATCAGCACTTCTCTGTTTGTAAATGCGCTCTCTGAAGGAAACTCGAACGTTTGATTTTTCGGTGACATATTACAAATAACAACAGCAGTTTTACCTTCTAATGTTCGCGTATACGCGTAAATAGCGGTATCTTCTTCTGCCAACAGCTTATAAGTTCCATACACCAGCACATCATGCTGTTTTCTAATTTTAATGAGCTGTTTGTAAAAATTCAGTACCGAATTCTTATCACTTTTCTGCTCTTCTACGTTAATATCTACGTAATTTGGATTCACCTTCATCCAAGGTGTACCAGTAGAAAATCCTGCATTTCTTTCTGTATTCCACTGCATTGGCGTTCTTGAATTATCGCGGCCTGTTTCCCAAATCACTTTCATAATTTCGTCATGTGAATCGCCTTTTTCACGCTGAATACGGTAGTAGTTAATCATACCAACATCATCATAATCGTCAATAGAATCGAACTTAACATTGGTCATTCCAAGTTCTTGTCCTTGATAAATAAACGGTGTTCCTTTCATTAAAAAGTATAGTGCAGCTAAGCACTTTGCACTTTCCACTCGGTAAGCTACGCTGCCGAATTTATTTACAGAACGAATTTGGTCATGATTTTCTAAATATAAAGCGTTCCAGCCGTTGATTTTTTCTAAACCATTTTGCCAATTAGTTAAAATCGTTTTTAACTCGATTAAATCAAGCGGTTTTTCTTCTCCTTTATCCCACAGTCCCATATGCTCGAACTGAAAAATCATATTGAAGTTTCCGCCATCTTCAGCTACCCACTCATCCGCGCTGTTCGATGTTACACCATTTGCCTCTCCAACCGTCATAATATCGTATTTGGCAAACGTATTTTCTTTTAGCTCTTTTAAATGTTCTTGAATTCCCGGTCGATTCATATGTCCTTCAAACGATGGCACATAATCTAGCTTTTCAGGGTTCGGTAGATCTGGGAAGCCGGCCACTTTCTTAATATGCGAAATAGCATCTACACGAAAGCCGTCAATTCCTTTATCTAACCACCAGTTAACCATTTCATAAAGCTCATGACGTACTTTTTCGTTTTCCCAGTTTAAATCGGGCTGTTTTTTAGAAAATACGTGCATGTAATATTCTTTTGTCTTTTCGTCGAACTCCCAAGCTGATCCGCTAAAAATAGATTCCCAGTTGTTTGGCTCTTTGCCATCTTTACCTTCGTGCCAAATATAATAATCACGATATGGATTCTCTTTAGAAGACCTGGATTCTAAAAACCAAGGGTGTTCATCTGAAGTATGATTAATAACTAAATCCATAATCAGCTTCATTCCGCGATGGTGAACTTCATCTAGCAGCTCATCAAAGTCTTCCATTGTTCCGAAATCTTTCATAATATCTTTATAATCACTGATATCGTAGCCATTATCGTCGTTAGGAGACTGATAAATCGGGCAAATCCAAATGACATCAATTCCAAGATCAGATAAATAGTCTAATTTTGAAATAACCCCTTGAATGTCACCAATTCCATCGCCGTTTGAATCCATGAAGCTTCGCGGATAGATTTGATACGCAACAGCTTCTTTCCACCATTTCTTTTCCATGTGCTCAACCCCTCAAAATAGTGCTTTTACGTAAGCGTTCGCCTTTACGCATATCGCTATTTTATAATGAATACATGCAAAAAAATAGGTTTTTCACAAAAAAAATCGTTATTCTCTTTTGAATAACGATTCTCACTGCGCTAATTTGTGTTTAAAGGCATAGATGACGGCTTGAGTCCGGTCCTGTACATCCAGCTTACTTAATAAATTGCTCACATGTGTTTTTACCGTCTTTAGCGCAATAAATAATTCGTCTGCAATTTCTTGATTTGTTTTGCCTTGTGTCATTAGCAGTAAAATTTCCATTTCACGAGCTGTCAGTTCTTCATGAGGTAACGACGGTTTTCTCATTTTAGACATCATTTTACCGGTTACTTCGGGCTCTAATACAGATTGCCCCTCATATGTACGGCGAATAGCAGCTGCAATTTCTCCTGCTTTAGACGTTTTTAATAAGTAGCTTGTTGCCCCTGCCTCTAGAGCGGGATATACTTTTTCGTCATCTAGAAAGCTAGTGACAATGATCACTTTCGCTTCTGGCCACTGCTTAATCAGTTGTTTTGTTGCTTCAATCCCGTCCATTTCTTCCATGACTAAATCCATTAAAATAATATCCGGGCGCAGCTGAAGCCCTAATTCAACGGCCTGTTGGCCATTTGCTGCTTCAGCTATCACATGAATGTCTGCTTGAGCCGACAAATACGCTCCTACGCCAATACGAACCATTTCATGATCATCTACTAACAGTACATTAATCATTTTGCTTCTCCTCTCTTTCTACTAACGGTACTTTCACTTCTAGCTTTGTTCCTTTGTCGGGCAAACTAATAATTTTTAATAGGCCTCCAATTTCAACTGCGCGTTCGTACATATTTTGCAGGCCGTACGATCCGACTTTTTCCTTTTCTACATCAAAACCAACTCCGTTATCAACGATACGTAAAATAATGGAAAAGTCACGTTTAATCAGCAGCACATCTAAAGCTGTTGCATTGGCATGACGCAGCGTATTTGATACGGATTCTTGCAAAATCCTAAACAAGTGGTCTTCAATGCCTTTATCAAGTTCAAAACCTTCTATTTTCCAATTTAATTCAAGCGGTACTTTTTGAGCAAGCTCATTCATCAGTTCTTTCATTCCGGCCTGTAGCGATTTTCCTTTTAATGCTGCAGGACGAAGATGAAGAAGCAAAGCCCTCATTTCAAGCTGTGATTGATTAATCATTTTTTCAACCATCTTTAATTGCTTAGCTTCAGAATCTTGCAGCGTAAGATTGGATTCCGTAATAGCAGACATAAGCATCGAAGCGGCAAATAGCTGCTGACTAACGGAGTCATGCAATTCTCTACCAAGCCGATTTCGTTCCTGAGAAACAATTTCTTGCACTTGCTTTTGCTGATTTTCCACTTTTTCCGTTGCCATCTTTTGAGATTGCTGTGCTTGAAGAATCATTTTATGATCTACTTTATTTAAACGGCTTATAATTCGAGACGTTTCTTGAATAAACGGTTCATTTGCCGACATATGCCGATGGCCATTTTCTATTTCATATAATCGGTTTTCAACATATGTCCACTGCTGTCTCCACATAAACCCCATGATTCCTCCAATCACGCTTCCAATCGTCAGGCTTAAACTGAAGGAAAACAGCACAAAAGGCATGCCAAATACGCTTGTTTTCCATAAGTCGCTAAGTTGAAAAACAGGATATGCAAAAAACACGGTAAGGAGCACGGATACAAATACAAAAAAACTTAAGAAAATCCCCCATAATAACTGCCGTTGAAGAATACTCATATCCTTTGCACCTCTAAATCTCCAATCACAACAGTTGTAACAATCTTCACCCTATGAGCAGATTGATCAAATTCCTCTGTTTTGATAGACAAATTTTCATTGAACGAAAAGCCGCGCTGATGTCCAAAAACCGTTACGTTTCCTGCTAGTTTAGAATGATTCACAGATACTTCCGTTTCGTAAGGAATGAGCACTTTAATATTTCCAAACACCTGACGAATAAAAATAACCGCATCGCCTTTTGGCAGAACGGTATTGCTTAAATCAACCACAATGTCTCCCCATACGCTTTGAATATTAATATCATCCCATTCGTATACGGAGTCTTCAGTTCTTTGACTACCAAGAAGTTTATTCGTCAAAACCGGGCGGACCTGCACCAAACTTTGGTTTGGCTGCTGGGTAAATTGGTCAGTTGGTCTGAATTCAACCGGATGCTTTCTTGATTGAATAAATCTAAGTAAAAAATACAGAAAAAGAGCAATAACTAAAAACTTAAAGGCAACCGTATTAAATATATTCAACACAAGTCCAATAACGCCAATCCAAAATAAAATGCGCCCTAGTTTTCTTCTCATTTTTTTTCGCCCAATATACATGAACGCACCGGCAATTAATACAGAAAAGATCAAGCCGCTGTGAAAAAACATAATTTCAATAAACAGGACAAATAAACTGCAAATAAAAATGAACATAAGAGATTCTGTTTTGTTTACGCTTTGCACAGCTCTCTCTCCCTTCTCCTCGTAGATGACATAGCGTTCTTTGGATGCTGCAGGTATCTATTCTCTCACCTTAAAAAGACGCAGAAACCTACGCCTTTTTTAGAATACCATGTTTTATGCAGAAACACTGATTTTTTACGATGATTTTACTCTTTTTTCTAATTCAGCAATCTTGCTGTCTACCGTTTGTCTATAGTAATTTGTATTAATTTGATTTTCAAGCTGGTCAATATAGGTTTCCATTTCGTCAAACTGGCTGTAGGACGTATAAGATGCTTCTGTTTTCATTACTGAATTCATACGATGATGCGCACGAGCAATATTTTCGCGTCCCATTAGTTCCATGCGGCGAATATGCATATCTTTTACCTTATGCTTCATTTCTTCATACTTTTGTTCAAGCTCTTCTAACTGCTTGGATGTATCTTCATAAGATTCTTTTACACGCTTTGCTCTCTCTTCGTAGTGAGCATGTTCTTTTAAAATAAATTCATGTAATTCCGTTTCTTCAGCTGCTTGTGCTACTTGTGCTTGCTCATGACGTTTTTTCATCATGTCAAGGGCCAGATGGTATTCGCGATTAAACTGTTCTTTTAACGTGTGCTGTCGCTCAACAAGCTGCCTTACCTTTTCGGTCTCCTGCTCGCATTGACGCAAATAGTGGTTTAGTGCAGCAATTGGATTTTTTTGTTCTTTGTGATCAAGTAATTGATGAAGGTCTGCAGAAATCGTTTCTTTCATTCGAGTAAATAAGTTTCTCATTTTGTTCATCTCCTTAGATAATAAAGTAAACTTTCATTATTTTTGATTTAAATCAGCCCACTGACGTTCAAAATGCTTAAACGGATCTTCTTTTTCCGTTTTTATAGGGCTGCTGCTGTTCCATTTTTTATATACAATGTAAAGTACGACTGCTGCGATGATACCAGCAAGGGCCGGGAGATTTGAAACAGTTGTTAAGAGTACGACAACACCTATAAACCCCCAGAGCCATTTTTTAAAGGGGGTCTCTGCTTTAACAAACCCTTTAAATGCTACGTACAAAATAACTAAGCCAAGTGCAAGTCCTACCATCGGACCGGCATTTGCAAGAAGAACGATAGCAGCTACCGCTCCAATCAAAAACAAACCAACTTTTTTCATTTTGTCTCCTCCTTTCGCTTATCTATATACTTAGTTTAAGGATTATGACGTTTTTTCAAAACGAGCTAAAGCTTTATTTTCTCCTAAGACCTGAGGCTGACAACAAGCTCAGTCTGGTTGTACAAAAAAATGACAGCTTATGATAAGCTGTCATTTTGACATAAAAAAAGCTCTTCCGTTATACGAAGAGCTGGGTTGGATTAAAATATAGTGTGTAACAACAAGTGTCGATTGCTTTTCAATAACGTTCTGTAAGCCATGTTTTGTACCATTGTACTGCAAGCGGCTAGCTACCTCGTACTCCGGTGGCAATTATCTATCTACAAAATGTAACCATTTTGTCCTTCCTTCCGTTCAGTTCCTTCCAGAAAGTTCCCCTACCATTATTTGGGTTTCTCGCTCGAGGGGTTTACCTCGTTCCACTCTTATCATTTCTGATAAGACTTCGTCACTGTGGCACTTTCAGAGTAGTCAAGCCATATCTTAAAAAGACTTAGGCTTTTTCCCCGCCGTTAGCTTTTAACAGCTACCCTAGCTTATGACTTCGCTAGGCACGAACACTACAGACATCGCAGTCTGTGCGAGCATGGACTTTCCTCTACATCCTCATATGTGATGCAGCAATTACCCGAACGTTATTGATAACGACTTTCCTTAGTATAATAAAAATAGGAGTTGAATGCAACTCCTATTTTTAGGTTATTCGTATAATTTACTTCCAAACACATGTTTTTCTAAGTTCGACAAACGTTTTAAAATATCAAAGTTTGTCGTACCCGCTTGCTGCTGCTGTTGAGCCGGCGGCGGGGTAAACGAAGGTTGTTGCGGCTTTTTAGATAATTCTTCTACTTGCTTTTTTAAGCGTAAATTTTCAGTTTGTAATGCTTCAATTTCTTCATGAAATGCTTCATAATCTTTAATAACAGAATCTAGATACTTATCTACTTCTTCTTGATTATAGCCTCTCATGCCTGTTTTAAATTCTTTTTCTAAAATTTCTTTGGCCGTTAAACGGATTTTATCAGCTAACATCTCTATCACCTCGAATACGATAAACCTTATCTTTATTATAATTCATTTTTTCAAAAATAGCTTCAAATGTCAATTTATCTTTTAAAATGTTTCGCCAAGTGGCGTTAAAAAGACGAAAATTTTTCTTCATCCACGATATCCTGTAAGTCATGAGACGTCACCATTATAATAGGGTATTCTTCTCGTTCAGCACGTTTTTTAGCCGTTTCTAACATATATTTGGGACTTCCTTCGTGCTCTTCATCGTAAACTAAACAAATACCTTCACTTTTTTCTACTAAAAATTGATTTTTCAACCGAAACTGTGCTGGACTTTCATATTTCTTTTTTGTAATGCTATCTACATAATCTGCTTGACTTAAGACGAATTCATACAATTCTTTATTCACGTCATTCCATTTTTCTTCTTGCTCCAAAAACGGTGTTAAAACAGCTAACTGAAGCTCGGGATAATCGAGCTGAAGATCAAATACCACTTCTGCTGCCCAAATTTCTACTCCTAGCTGGCCACTAATCAATACCCATTCTAATCCATCTTCTGCTAATTCCTGTAATTTTTTATAGAGTGCTTTTTTTATATATGTAATACCTTGATGTTTTTCATTAAAAATGCCAAGTTCGAATGGCTTATAACCGGTAACTGTTAGCACCTTCATTATATAACTCCTTTATAACAAAATAGAATAGGAACTGATGAAATCAGCTCCTATTAGCGTACATTATCTAAAATACCCTGAATTTGGTCCTTGATGCGCGCCTTTTGTATGACAGCTTCCTTGGCCGCAACCTTTGTGTCCCGGATAACTAGCACCTGCTACTTGACCTGGGTAGCCTGCTCCTGCCACTTGACCTGGATAGCCTCCCATTTGACCTGGATAACCAGCACCTGCTACTTGACCTGGATAGCCTCCCATTTGACCTGGATAACCAGCACCTGCTACTTGACCTGGGTAGCCTGCTCCTGCCACTTGACCTGGATAGCCTGCTCCTCCTACTTGAGTTGGATATTGCTGCGCGCCGCCAAAAAACTGTTGATTTGAAGTTTCATTTACAACAGATTGCGTTTGCGGGAAGTAATGTACGTGCTTCACATTTGTATGATTCACCAATGTATTATGACTTGGATGAATGTGAGGTACTACTACCTCCTGAGAAGTAAACTGCGTGCAGCATTTTGTTGGATGCACAATTGGTGGCATACATTTTGTTGGTCTTGGATACATATCTTTTTTCCCCTTTCACTGTTTAGTTATTACACTATTACAATATGTGAAGGGCAATGTACATGTACTAAGACAAACACCTATTTTTGACCTACATAAAGGAGTTATACGAATTTTTCAAACTGCTTAAGACAATTACTGTTAAACAAATTAATGCGAAAAATGATACTAAAATCACATTTTTCATGGGGCCTCTCTCCATCTCACCAAAGTTCTGTTTTTAAGCTGTAAGAATAAGTCTTACATTGACTAATTTTATCAATGACTGAAAAATAGAACAATATAAAACATCCACAAAAACAAAAGAATAATAATTCTGAATTTTTTAAAATAAATCAGCTGAAGTCTATGCTTTAGCTGATTTATTTTTTAGTCTAAGAAGTCTTTTTTCAAGTGCTTCCTTCGACGTTTTTTTATTCATTCCTCTGAGTTGATTCCACTTCTCCGAGGCTAGCTCAGTATATAGAAGTGCTTGATGAACATCTTTGAGACGATGCTCATAAATTTTAGCTAGCTCAACCAATGCTTCTATAGCGACGTCACCTTCACATGTTTGAACCAAGGGTTCAAACATGTCCACTGCCTCTTTCCAACTCTTCTCTTTTTTATAATGATAAGCCATCGCTAGCTGAGCTTTTTCATGCTCTTCTTTTTCTTTTTCTGCTACGCCCTGATAAAGAGAGAAGGCGTGCTTGTTCTCCCCTAACTGCTCATACCACCTTGCTACTTCGTATGTTTCTTTCTCTGTAAACTCCTCACTAGTAAGGAGATGCTTTGATAAATGAATGTATAAGGTAATAAGCGATAAAATATCATGTTCATTATGTTTCATAATATCGAATAAGCCTCTTGGATTTTTCGTTTCAATAAAATCAAAATAGATCATGGGAGCTAAAAAACCTGGAATATCATCAACTCGTTCAATTCCAAGTATTTCTTTTTCGACATTCGCAAGCTTCACCGAACTCATTTTGTGTTTCCACAGCCTTCTTGACGCATGCAGCAAATCAAAGTGACCGAACTTAGGCAGCTTGGGCAAATGATCTCTCAATAGCGTATGGCGAGTCTTCACGTGAGGCCAATCGAAAGATTTCCCATTATAAGTCACAAGCGTCGTATAGTCTACTTCTTTTAAAAAACTTTCGTAAAATGCTACTTCTCCACTTGGCTCCGTTAATATATGCTGACGAAAAACGACGGAATCTTTTAGCACCCTTGCATATCCTAGCAAAAAGATAGTCGTTCCCGTACCTGTACTAAGCCCCGTCGTTTCCGTATCAAAGAAAAATAAATCTGAATATGTGTGGCCTTTTGATGAAAGCGGATGGGCAACTGTAGACCGATTCCATACTTGCACTACTTTTTTTAGCTCATTAAATTCATAATGTCCATGTTTGTAGTCGAGCGGGTACACCACTTCTCTGATCATACAGTAGCTGTCTTCCGCAAAGTAAGGCACAGCATGATTTCCCTTCCATTCCTGCTCATAGGGAATAGATGCGCTCTTAGGCCGCTGCGGGTTACTTTCAACCGGCGGCTTTGCTTCTGTAACGTGAAGATGCTTTTTCATACGGTTTAATTTATTTTTAAAAGACAAGAGTTCACCTACTTTGCAGTTGTTGTAGCAGCACGAGCGCATCGCTTTTTGCGTGTTCTCCCTGTGCTTCCATACCGATACAAGACGGACAGCCGCTTTCGCAAGAACAATTTACAATTAATTGATTGGTTTGATTTAGCACATCATTCATTTGTTCGTATACTTTATCACTTAGTCCAATGCCTCCCGGGTATCGATCATATAAGAAGATAGTCGGCTGTTCGTTGTGCACCGCTTTTATCTGAGGCACTACATGTAAATCAGCCGGATCGCACATCACCATAAGCGGTGCAATTGACTGAATGGCATTTGCCACGGAAATGAGTGCTTGTTCCAATCGTTCTTCAGATTCGTAAAACTGTTCTTTTTCAAAGCTTAGCCACACGGCATTTGTATGAAGCTCTTCTTCCGGAAGTGAAATGGGACCTGACCCTATGTTTTCATGCGTCTCAAACTTTATTTTTTTAAATATCGTAGCCATAGCGCTGACCATTACATCACCGTAACCGATTGAATATGTCCTTTCCACTCGTTCTTTATCAGCTTCTAGAACCTTTAAGTTAACCGCTAAGTTTGCATCGGTGAAATAGTCTACATCGACTTCACGAACATACGCTTTTTTCTCATCCCAGTCCAAGTATTCTACTTGATACTGAATGCCTTGATGCAAGTAAATCGCCTCATCATGAAGAAGCGTCATGGCACTAAAGCGATCCATTTCTCCAATTACTTTCACATTTGCAACGTCCGATTGATCAATGATGACAACATTTTCTTGGGATGCAGAGCGCAGACTGATATTATGAGCTGGAAACGAATCATTCATCCAGTACCATTTGTCTCCGCTAAAATGAATCACTCGCTCTTCTTGCAAAAACTCCAGCACGTCTTCAATTTCTACCCCATCAAATGTTTCTCCCTGCTTAAACGGCAGCTCATAGGACGCGCATTTTAAATGATCGACTAAAATAACAAGATTATCAGGATTAATTCGAGCTGTTTCTGGATTTCTGCTAAAAAAGTAATCGGGATGCTGAATCATATACTGATCAAGCGGACTTGAACTTGCGACCATCACAATGACGGCTTCTCCGTGACGTCTCCCTGCTCGTCCTGCTTGCTGCCAAGCGCTTGCAACCGTGCCTGGATAACCTGTCATCACACACACCTGCAGCTGCCCGATATCCACTCCTAGCTCTAAAGCATTCGTACTGACTACCCCGTAAATACTTCCCTCTCGAAGTCCTCTTTCTATTTCGCGTCGCTGCTTCGGCAAATATCCTCCGCGGTACCCTTGAATAGACTTATTTTGAAGCTGGTTTTTTACGAGCTCCTGCAGATACGTTAAAATAATTTCCACTCGTACTCGACTTCGTGCAAATACAATCGTTTGAATTTTATTTTTCAAAAACTCTCCTGCAATATTTCGCACTTCAAGGGTAGCACTTCTTCTAATGTTTAAAGGTTTATTAACAATAGGCGGGTTATAAAAAATAAAATGCTTGCGGCCGCTAGGCGCTCCGTTGTTATCTACTAACATAACATGAGCTCCCGTTAAATGCTCAGCAAGTTCTTTTGGGTTAGCGATGGTCGCTGATGTACAAATAAAGATAGGATTGCTTCCATAGTAGCGGCAAATTCGCTTTAACCGGCGTATAACGTTAGCTACGTGGCTTCCAAAAACACCGCGGTACGTATGAAGTTCATCGATCACAATGTACTTCAGGTTTTCAAACAGTGATACCCATTTAGTATGATGAGGTAAAATAGCTGAATGAAGCATATCTGGATTCGTAATAACAATATGACCTGCTTTTCTTACCTTTTGACGGATATTTGCCGGAGTATCTCCATCATACGTGTAGCTATTGATTGGTACTTCCATTTCTTCAATGATTTCATTTAATTCACTTTTTTGATCTTGGGCAAGCGCTTTTGTTGGAAACAAATAAAGAGCTCTAGCTTGATCATTCTCCATGATACTCTGAAGTACCGGCAAGTTGTAACACAATGTTTTCCCCGATGCTGTAGGCGTCACAGCCACAACATTCTTCTTAGCTGTCGCCAAATCAAACGCTGTTTTTTGATGCGTATAAAGCGAACCAATTCCTCGGTTCTCAAGTGCTTGCCGCAGTTTCGTATGCAAAGAAGCCGGAAATGGCGAAGTTTTAGCTTCTTTCTCTTCGATTGTATGCCAATGAACAATATTTTTCTGATACGATGGATTCGTTTGCAAGACATCCATTACTTCTTGTAAGTTTTTTCGTATTCTCATTTTCATCACCTGCTTCTATTTTAACGAATGAACGTTCGATAGAAAACCATAAGTTTTTGTATGTTTTTGGTGGATTCGGACATGGTATTAATACAGTAAATTTTTCAAGGAGATGTTAAAAATGGGAAGCCCTTATCTTTGCCCTAGCTGCAAAACAAATCGAACGCGTTTTAATATCATTGAACAAAATGCAAAACCTGTAAAAATGGATCCAAGAAGCGGAGACGTTGTAGAAGAATACACAAACGATACGCTCGATGCCTTTCACGCTGCTTATAACGGACCGCAAAAACGCATTCAGTGCGGAGCTTGCGGATTAGTAGAAGATGAAACCATGTTTGTACGGCATGCTGAATCCAATAAACTTCAATAAAAAAGGTGAGGCTCTTTGTCCTCACCTTTAATCATATAAATCTTTATGCTTTTTCTTAATCAAAAAGCAGACATTTTCATCTGAAAAATTCATGTCTTTTCTTATAGAAACATGCTAAAATACCTAAAAAAGATATGGAGATGATGGTCATGTCATTTCTTCTTTCGCTTTTACCTTTCTCCTTTTTGAAGAAATTTCGTTTTCCTTCTGGAAGAGAAGTTAATGAAGATAAAATGTTCGATAAAACGAATGTAGAGATGCTTCAACAGAGAGTCAAGCTAGTTTCACTTGCTCTTGTAGTTTCCTATCCTATTTATATTTATATAGGGTTTTCTTTACTTCAACATGCGGGGACATCTCAGTTTAGACATACACTAATTGGTATTCATTTCACTAGTTTTGCTCTCTCCTCTCTTTATTTATTTTTCTATTATGTTAGTAAGAGAAAAGAACGGTTTGCTAACTACTTAAGCACCATTGTATATGGCTATATATTTTATTACGTATTTGCTGCAGCACTTTCTACTATTAACAGTCAGCTTTTCACAGGTCGCGTAGACGTGTATATGATGCTTTTGATTTCCACAGCTGTTTTATGTCCTATGAAATTAAAACATCTGTGCATCATTTTTATTCCTAACCATCTTTTTTTACTATACGGCTTATCACGATATGTACCGGATTCTTTTTCCCTTATTTCAAAGCAGATCAATACAACTGCAGCAGTTGCTATCGCTTTGCTTATTTCATACATTCTTTATACATACCGTCACAAAGAATATATGAATCATTTACAGCTAAAAGAAAGCGAACGTAATTTTTTTACGCTGTTCAAAATTAATCCCTATCCTTTGCTATTAACGAGATTATCCGACCACAAAGTGCTGCTCATTAACAATAAAGCTATTCACTTTTACAATCTTGTTTCTCAAGATCTTGATCAAATAGACGGATTTATAATCTATCCTACTGATGAAGATCGAGAGAAGATTTTAAAACGTCTTCAACAAGAGAAATATGTAAAAAACTACATCCTAGAAGCACGTGAACATGGAGATTCAAAGTGGGTTATGATCAATTATGAATTACTAGAGTATCAAAGCGAAAGCTGTATACTCGCAGGTATTACCGATATAACCGATTTAAAAGCGGTTGAGCATGAATTGAGCTTGCACGCTTCAACTGATATGCTAACCGGAATTTTAAATCGAAGAAGCGGAATGGAAAAACTGCAGCTGGAACTGCTGAGAGCTAAAACCAATCATACATCTTTCCTATTATGTTTTATCGATATTAATTCTTTAAAACTAGTAAATGATCAATATGGTCATAGAGAAGGCGACTGGCTTATTAAAACAATAGCAGAATCAATTAGTGGTTATGTTGGCAACGATGATACGCTCTTTCGCTACGGAGGAGATGAGTTTTTATTAATTGCTCCTGAACAAACGGAAGAATACGTACAAGAGCTGTGGCAAAATATTAATGAACAGCTAGAAGATAAAAAGAAAGAATTTAATAAGCCGTATGCACTGTCTGCGAGTTACGGATTTATTATATGTGCGCCTTCAGACGACACCAACCTAGATACATTAATTCAAAAAGCAGATGCTGCCATGTATAAGCAGAAACATACGCGCGTTTCTTCCACATTTAAGTAAATCATCGAAGTTCTTGCGCCATCGCATCGGGTAGGTTCGCTAAATAGAACGATCAAGGAATAAATCCGTGCATGAATTACGCATGCACTTTCTTTCTTTGCAAAGAAAAACTATAATAGATGATGCAAGTATTTTACTGATATATGGAAAGGACGTACATATGTTTACAATTAAAGAATATACAGCTGAACAATTGCAGGATCCATTTGGTCTCCTTCTAGGTGAACGCTATGAATTTCATTTATACATTGAGGTAGAAGAAGATGATGAATTATATACGGGCAACGACCTAGCACTACGCGTAGTATATATTAAAAGCGAAGATAACACTTCTATTGCCCAAACTCATTTCTACGAAGTTTCAACAAATAAAGTATTAGACTTCGACCTTGAAGAAGAGGAAGAAGAAGCTGTAAAAGAATTTTGCGGGAAGCATGTACCTTCAGAGGAAGGTACAAATAACGAGGAATAATTAAAAGAGACTGGAACACACGTATTTTAGTTTAAGGAAAATCCGAACGATGAATCGAGGTTCTTGGTGGAGAATCAAACTCGTTCGGATTTTTTCATTGGGAGAGTGAACGTAGGTTTTATGTATGTAACTGCTTCTAGCTGTTGTGTAACAAACGAGCCCTACCAGCTCATTTGTTCGTCTGTAGATTGAATTGACTTCGTTATGTCCCAGCCTCATTTTTGATTTCGTTTTTCCATTAACTTTTTAACTACTTCTTTTGGCTCCCAGCATGTAAACTGATATGAAGGACGGGTTTCATAGCCTAGTCTTTTGCATCGATACTTCATTCCCTTATCCAATTTAATGCTTTGAAAATGTTCACATGTGGCACAGCAATGAAATGAACTCATGCCTTCCCTTCTCCCCTACTTTAATCTATTTTCTTAATCATACAAATAAAACAAATTTGTACAAAAAAAGCTGCCTATCGGCAGCTTTCATATGTAGCGTTGAATTATAATTTTACAACATTCTCCGCTTGTGGTCCACGTTGGCCTTCAACGATTTCAAATTCAACTTTTTGACCTTCTTCTAATGTTTTGAAGCCTTCAGATTGGATAGCTGAAAAATGAACAAATACGTCATTTTCGCCTGGTACTTCGATAAAACCGAAGCCTTTTTCACTGTTAAACCATTTTACTGTACCTGTAGTAGCCATGTAAAAAAACCTCCAAAAAATGTAAAAATTTTAATATGTTACTCTATATTTACATTTATACCGTAAATAAAAAATTCACATATTATAAAAGAGACCTACGCGAAGTAGATCTCCTTTATAACAAGTGAATTTTCACTAAATCTAATTCGAGTGTATGGTCAAATGTAGTATTCATCACATTTATTAAATTTGGTTGCGTTTACATTATACTATACCTATATGTAGAATGCAAATATTGGGCCATTCTTAACATATGGCTCATCCGTTTTGCAAAATATTTATCTTCCTTACGTCAACATGTTATCAATATGGGCGTTGATAATTTCTTTTCGTTTATTTTGCAGGGTCTCAAATAATAGCTTAGCTTCTTCTGAAGTTAACGCAAACGTTGTTGTTTCTTCATGGTTTTCTTCTTTTGTATGAAGCACAAATATGCTTTGTCGGATTTCACTCATACATATTCCTCCTTTTTCGATAGTATAGGCTTTTTTATATTTTTCATGTATGCTTCACACGTTTTTAACAAATTATAAGAAAGGTTAAAACTTATAAGGAGTGATACTATCATGAAGAAATCGTTTTTGTTTGTTGTAGGCTGCATGACGACCCTTTCTTTATTCGGCTGCAGCACAGCAGATCAAGGTAAAGATGGCGTCATTGATGATGATACAGTCCGCAACGTCACATATGAAAATGGGAACAATAAAACGAAAATGAATGACGTAAACGATACGCAAGACGTACAGCGTAACGAAAAAGAACAGTATAATCAGTCCGGCGGAATGAGAGTAGCCGATGTCGCGGCTGATCGTATCGTAGCGTTAAAAAACGTAAAAGATGCTAATGTCATCGTAACCGATCATACAGCTTATGTGGCCGCTGTATTAGACGACAACAAAGAAGGTAATCTTACAAAAGATATGGAGCATAAAATCGCACACGAAGTAAGAAAAGCAGACGGTAGTGTTCATCGAGTATTTGTTTCAACAAACCCTGACTTTGTAAACCGTATGAACGGATATGTGGACAAGCTTCAAACAGGTAAACCAGTTTCTGGACTGTTTGACGAGTTTTCAGAAGTTGTTCGACGCGTGTTCCCGAATTCACGCTAATATACATGAATGTCAAAAGAGCATTTTATAAAATGCTCTTTTTATTTTACCTATTGCATAAAATATTGCATAAAAAATATACTTATAAGTTTCTGAATATTTTTATTTTATTTTATTTTGAAATCGCTTTCATTTCTTTATTATAGAGGGATAGGGGATTTTCGCCTCATGTATTTTACGGTTTTGTGGGTTGATAGTAAGGGAAAAGTTTGTTAGTTTTAGAAACCATAAGATGTTTGCATGGCGAGTAGTGCTCGTTTCATGCATAAAAAATGCATAAAGGGGAGATTTCGTGGATATTGGTGTTTATATTTCACTGGGCATTTATTTTGTAGGAATGCTTGGAATAGGATGGTATGCCTACACAAAAACAACTCAAGACGTATCGGGTTACATGCTAGGCGGACGCGGACTAGGTCCGGCTGTTACTGCGCTTTCAGCAGGTGCTTCAGATATGAGTGGATGGATGTTAATGGGTCTTCCAGGATCCATGTATGTGACAGGTCTTTCAAGTTTATGGCTTGCAGTAGGTTTATCTATTGGTGCGTATTTAAATTATTTAATCCTCGCTCCGCGTCTTCGCACTTATACGGAAGTAGCGAATGACTCAATTACAATTCCGGACTTTTTTGAAAATCGCTTTGGGGACCATGCCAAGGTTCTTCGAACAGTATCAGCGATTGTTATCTTTATTTTCTTCACTCTTTATACTTCAGCTGGTATGGTATCAGGCGGAAGATTGTTCGAATCGGCGTTTGGTGTGAATTATCAAATTGGCTTATTTGTAACAGCATCTGTTGTTATTGCCTACACCCTTTTCGGTGGATTTTTAGCCGTTAGTTTAACAGATTTTGTTCAAGGTGTTATTATGTTTCTTGCCTTAGTTTTAGTACCTATTGTAGCTTTCACCAATGTTGGAGGCGTTAACACAACAATAGATATTGTGCAGGACATTAATCCAGCATATCTTGACATTTTTAAAGGTACGACCGTTTTAGGTATTATATCTTTCTTAGCCTGGGGACTTGGCTATTTCGGACAGCCTCATATTATCGTTCGCTTTATGGCTATCTCTTCTGTTAAGGAGTTAAAACCCGCACGTCGTATTGGAATGAGCTGGATGATTATTTCTATTATTGGTGCTATGCTGACAGGACTTGTTGGGATTGCATATGTAGAAAAAACAGGTATGAAACTAGCAGATCCTGAAACTATTTTTATTAAATTTGCGGATATACTCTTCAATCCGTTAATTACTGGATTCTTATATGCAGCTTTACTAGCGGCAATTATGAGTACCATTTCTTCTCAGCTGCTTGTAACGGCAAGCTCTGTTACAGAAGACTTTTATAAAACATTTTTCCGACGCAAGGCCTCTGACAAAGAGCTTGTGACGGTTGGAAGAGCTGCGGTTTTAGGTGTTGCAATTATTGGCATTTTGCTTTCTTTAAAACCTAGTGACACGATTTTAGGGCTGGTTGGATACGCTTGGGCTGGATTTGGTTCAGCTTTTGGTCCTGCTATTTTACTAAGTCTTTACTGGAAGCGTATGACTCGATGGGGAGCCCTTGCAGGGATGATTGTAGGTGCTGCTACAGTATTAATTTGGGTAAATACTCCATTGAAGGATGCCCTTTACGAAATGATTCCTGGGTTCTTTTTAAGCTTATTAGCTGTTATTATTGTAAGTTTACTAACAAAGAAACCGTCAAACGATGTTCAAAATCAATTCATTGAAATGAAAGAAATCTTAATTAAAGAATCGAAATAAACAAAAAGAAGCTGAAGAAAAGTATGTTAGTTGAAGGAAGATCCGAACGAATTTGATTCTTGATGAAGAATCAAATTCGTTCGGATTTTTTTATTGGTATGGTGAATGTAGATTTCATGTATGTAGGTGCTTCTAGCGGTTGATTTAGTTATGTCTCAATCTCTTTTTGTTTTTAATCTCCTTTTCTTATCATATATATACTAAAGATCGATAAAGGAGGTTTTTGGTATGCAACATTCTTATTTCCCTTATGAACCTACACAGCAACTGCGCGTAGATACACAAAATAGAGAAATTAAAGTAATTGGTGAAGGAAGTGTTTCAGCAGTTCCAAATGAAATTTCCATGACGATTGGAACCCGCACGGAAAACCGAGACGTTCAAGAAGCCTTAAAAGAAAATTCAGCTGTTTCAAATACTTTGCTGCAAGAAATAAAAAAACTTGGAATCAATGACCAGCAAATTGAAACAGCTTCGTTCACCATAAATCCTAAATATGATTACAGCGATGGAAAATCGACTCTTACAGGATACGAAGTACAGCACTTATTTAGAGTAAGAGTACAAGATGTAAAACAAGCTGGCGATGTCTATAACGCTACTTTTTCAAGCGGAGCCAACGTAGCGCAAGATCTTCAATTCCACGTTACAAATGATGATAAATATGAACAAGAAGCGATAAGCAAAGCTTTGCTTAACGCTAAAGAAAAGGCCTTTACCATTGCCAACACGCTGCAGCTCCCTATTAACCAAATTCCTATTTTAATCGAAGAAGGACCTGTCTATCAGTCATCTGGCTCCTCGCCTAAGTTATTAGCAGCCTCTCCCCCTATTCAAGCTCAGTCCTTGATTGTATCTGCTTCTGTAAAAGTTACGTACACGTATTAATACTTGTGGTAAACTATAGATTATTATAATGAAGAAACTAATCTAAAGGAGCTCTTTGCACAATGACTTCTGAACATTTACTAGCAGCTTATCAAACCCTATGGTTGAACCGTTCGTTCGCTTCTAAACAAGCCATGACAAGTGAAGATCAGCTTCACGAAACCATTATGAAAGATTTAAAAGATGAAATGACTCATCCACGCGTCCGGCAAACACCGTATGTAAAATATCACCTTGGCATAAAAAGAATTCTAAACAGCAGTCTTTCCTCTGATGAAAAAGTTGCGCTTGCGTCCCTATACACAAACCTTTTAGATAGCTGTATATAACGATAAAAAAGGACTTCCTTGATGGAAGTCCTTTTCTTTATTTAATTAACGCTTTTTCTTCTAAGCTTTGAAAAACCGCCTTAAAGTCTTGCTTTAAATCTTCGAATTCCTCTAACCCTACTGAAAGACGAAGAAGTGAATCAGTAATTCCTTTTTCTTCACGCACTTCTTTTGGGATACTTGCATGAGACATTGTTGCAGGATGCGTTAAAATGGATTCAACTGCACCTAGACTAACGCCAATTGAAGCCAATTTTACTCCTTGTAAAATATGTCGTGCTACCTTTTCATCCTGTACTTGGAAAGAAATCATAGCTCCGTATCCATTTGCTTGTTCTGAAATCAGTTTGTGGTCTGGATGACTTTTTAAGCCTGGATAATATACATGGCTTACTAGAGATTGTTCTTCAAGCCACTTTGCAAACTGCAGCGCTGTTTTTAACTGCTGATCTAAACGAACTTTTAATGTCTTAATTCCTCGAAGCAGTAAAAAACAATCCTGCGGTCCCAAGATAGCACCAAAAGCATTTTGTACAAACTTTACTTCTTCTGCTAGCTTTTCATCGCTTACTACAACTAAACCGCCAATGACGTCACTGTGACCGCTGATATATTTTGTAGCACTATGAATCACAATGTTTACACCAAGGTCAATCGGCTGCTGTAGATAAGGTGTTAAAAACGTGTTATCCACAATTGTAAGGAGATTGCGCTCCTTCGCCAAACTTGCTACTGCTTTAATATCCGTTACCTGTAAAAATGGATTTGAAGGGCTTTCGATATAAATAGCCTTCGTATCCTTTGTGATAGCTTCTTCAACTTTCTCAACCTTCGTTGTATCAACAAAAGTTGTTTTGATACCAAACTTTGAAAATAATCGTGTTAATACACGATATGTCCCGCCGTACGTATCATGTGAAACTAAAATTTCATCCCCCGATTCAAAAATAGATAACACCGATGAGATAGCAGCCATACCTGATGAAAAAGCAAAACCAGCGTATCCATTTTCTAGCTGAGCAATGGTGTTTTCTAAAGCCTCACGAGTTGGATTTCCTGAACGAGAATAGTCATAGCGGCCGTTGTTCGTCTCATCTTCTTGGTTAAATGTAGATACCTGATAAATAGGTACGTTAACCGCTCCAAAATGACCGTCAATTCCTGTATTTGCATGAATTAAGTTCGTACCAAATCTATGTTTATTATTGTTGGTATGCATCAAATGCCTCCTTCAAATCTTTAATTAAATCATCTGCGTGCTCAATTCCAACTGATAATCGCAGTAAACAGTTTGTTACTCCGACACGATTTCGAATTTCTTCCGGAATATCAGCATGTGTTTGACGAGCTGGGAATGTCATTAAACTTTCCACGCCTCCTAAGCTTTCTGCAAATGTAATAACTTTGACATTTTCTAAAAGTACTGACACGATGTCAGGGTGTGAGACAGCAAAAGAAATCATGCCTCCAAATCCAGTTGCTTGTTTCTTCATGATTTCATAGCCTGGATGTGTTTCAAGACCAGGGTAATACACTTTTTCCACGAGATCATGAGCAGTAAGCCAATTTGCAATTTTCAGTGCGTTTTCATTATGCTTTTCCATACGAAGCGCTAGCGTTTTAACACCGCGTAATAACAGCCAGCTATCCTGTGGACCTAAGATTGCCCCAGCTGCATTTTGATAAAAACGAATTTTCTCTCCTAAGCTTCTACATCGAGCCACTACAAGACCAGCAACTACATCATTATGACCCCCAATGTATTTGCTTGCACTATGTATCACAATATCTGCTCCAAGCTCTAAAGGACGCTGATAATAAGGGGACATGAAGGTATTGTCAACGATAGTAAGCAAATCATGCTGTTTAGCTAACGAAATTGCTTCTGGCAAATCAGTCACGTGCATCATTGGATTCGTAGGTGTTTCAATAAATAAAGCTTTTGTGTTGGGACGAAGCGCATCTTTTACTTGCTCGAGATGGGCTGTGTTGACGTACGAAACAGTAATTCCTTGCTCTGAAAAAATTTCATTTAGTACTCGGTACGTTCCTCCGTATAAATCCTCTGATACAATTAAATGATCTCCGTTTTTAAATAGTGCTAAAACTGCCATTACACCTGCCATTCCTGAAGCGAATGCTACTCCTACTTCTCCTTTTTCCAAAGCAGCAATTGCTTCTTCCAATGCTGTACGAGTAGGGTTTGCCGTACGTGCATAGTCAAATCCTGTACTTTGCCCTAAAGCAGGATGAGCAAATGTTGATGCTTGGTAAATGGGTGTTGTAATAGAACCTGTTGAAGGATCACGACCTACTCCTGAACGAACTAATAAAGTTTCAATTTTCATCTATTTCTCTCCTTAACTCAAAATAAAAAACACTCTTCACAGATGGAAGAGTGTTCGTTTATACACGATTTCTCTCATCTGTTAGAACAATACTGATGTTCCACAGGAATTAGCACCGTTCAAATGAATGTTTCATTTGATGGTTGCCGGGCATCGCAGGGCCAGTCCCTCCGCCACTCTTGATAAGAGTTCTATATAATTGTTGGTGGTTAACGTTTGTTGTTAATAACTTTAATAAAGATTTTCTTTATTGTCAACATAATTTTCTAAAAAATTTAAATCATCTCATTTGTTTATTCAATATACCTGTCCTGATAAGCACATAAAAAAAAAGAGACGAAAGCGAGGTCTCTTTTTCTAAGGCAAATGTACAGATTTTACGTGAGCTAACTTCCAATACATACTTTCTCCATTTGCCGTAATTAGTTCAACAATATTATTAGAAACTTCTTTAAGTACGCCAATTTTTTCTGATTGATCCCCTAAATCTAATACGACCAGTTGATTTTCATATTTTTTAAGCTGCTCTTCAAAGTTTCTGACAAAAGGTGCAGAGGCGGGCCTTACTGGGAGCTCTTTGTCACTTAAAGAATAAGGGGTTAACTCATTGCTGTAAGGAGTGAGCCATTTCAAATGATGCAGAGAAACAAAGACATTTTTATACACTGGAGAATAAAACACAAGATAATCATTCAGCACGCTTGTGATATAGCCATGCAATGATTTCCCTCCTGTTACATAAATTTCAATAAATTTCCCTTTTGCCTGCTGTAAAATATTACGATAAGAAATCCGCTGACTTTCTTCTATTAAATTCTCTTCTATTTCACGTAAAACCGTATAGTCTTCTTCAGATACTTCCCGCAAACCATGCATGTGTAAAAGAGGAATATACAAATAATCATGTCCATTATACAAAACCATAATATCTAATCCAAGATCAATAAGTCTGCCAACAAATGTCGTTTTACCTGAAATATCTAACTCCACAATTTTATTGATATAATGATTCATACTCATACTCATTCTCCTCCTTTTTCCCATATGATAGAAAAGGTGCTTTATAAGCACCTTTTATGTTCCATTTCATCATGCTTTCCAACGATAATTTTTCGTTTTAATAACTTTCTCAGCCGGTGTTGAAGAGCGTGAACCCGTACGGCGTCTTCCGGAGCGATCACCTGTGCGTCCTCCCGAGCGGCGTCCTCGAGAACGATCGTCTGTGCGTCCACCCGTGCGGCGTCCTGTACGTTCTCCCGTACGGCTTCCTGTACGCTCTTCTGTAGACTTTGCAGCTTCAGTCTCTCCATTTTCTTCTGTTTCTTCATTATTTTGATTGTTATCGTTTTGCTTAAAAGCCCCTTTTGCTCCTACACAAATGGTTTTAACGTGTCTTGGCTGTAAGCGTAATACTTGATTATTCTGCACAAGTGTAAATGTACCATTTCGGCTTTGTACTAACACGCCCTCTACAGCTTCAGGTCCTCCATTATTGATTGATACCCATTTATGAGAAAGGTGGGCAAAAAGATCGTTAAAGCTTTTGGATTTCATATATTCTGGTTCTTGGCTCACTACGAGTTCATTTGCAGATTGACTAGCTTGATCTCCATTGTTGTTTTGATATTCACTCACACTCTTAACGTGTTCAGTATTAATATAGATGACACCGTCGTCCTCTGTGAGTAATACTATATAAGCAGATTCAAATGAACCTAAGACATCAAGAAGCTGACCTGCTTTTTTCTCAGGTCCACCTTGGTTAACCTGCACATATTTAGTTTTCATTAATGATAAAGTTGTAGCAAAAGTTTTTCCTCGATATAATTCTAATTCTGCGCTAATTCCAGTAAACGTTTGTGCCGAATTTGACATAGTATCTTCAGTTATACTTTTTACATGCGCTAAGTGATAATATACAAGTGTATATTCTTGTTGATTATTATTTTGGTTGTTTTGATTGTTTTGGTTGTTATTTTCACCATCATTGTTATTATTGTTATTGTTGCTTTCCACTGCTAAGATTAAATAATCTGATTGCACGTCAACCAAATAACCTGTTTTAGATTCAGGTCCTCCACGATAAACGGTCACCACTCTTCCTTTTAGGGGTTTGAAGTGAGAAGAATAGCCTTTATCAGGCATTTGTATATTTCGGCTGCGTTTTTGGCTTGATTTTTGGCGCGGGTTTTGATTTTGCCCTTGTTCTTGGCCATAGTAATAGTTACTCATTGTTTTTCCTCCTTATTAGTTATCCTTATTGGTCATTCATACTGTATATATACGTATCATGTACAGCTATTGATTTCCTGCATTTGCCTATTATTAGCAAAATCCACTGTTGCCTATAAAGTGCCTATAAATCTATCTCTTTTTAAAGAGTCAAAAGGTTATTTTCAATATACGCTGTTCGTTCTTTTATAAAAGACAGCATAAATTCGGGTTCTTTATAAAATTGCTCCAAGTTATCTTTTACGTAAGGATCTTTTAATACATAAGGAGCAATATACTCATGCAGTTGATAAATGATTGGTTTCATGCATTCTATTGTAAATTGATTATTTAGAACATTGTTCATTTTTTGAATATATCGCTTTTTAATGCTATTTACCGCCAGTAAGCGAGCTGTAAGCGTATTAAATCCTTGTGCGCGGACATAGTCTCCTTCCATTACTTTCCCATTTACATCTCTTCCCCAAGTTGCATCATAATCCCATGGAATCAGTTCAAAGCGACCGCTTTCATGATTTAGATAGAGGGCATAGTTATGGACAAAACCGTCGTAATTCTGCATACAAATAATACCGACTAACCAAGATAAGTAGCGGTCGACGTTCAGATACTTCTCAATATTCTGTTCGAATTCCGTATTTGTCCACGTATTAAGATTAAATATAAAATTTTCTAATTTTTCCTCATCCCCTTCTCTCACTGCTTTATCTTCATATCCAGATAACAAAGTTGTTTTCGGCCTTTTATCCAAATCGCTCATCAAAGAAAAATTAGCATCTCCGTCCACTGCATAAAATATGGATCCATCCGCTAAATTTCTTTTTTTCAAAAATAGTTCATCTACCGATTCAAGCTGAAGATATATTCCTTCATTTTTCCCATTAATCTTAAGAGTGACAAACTGAGAATGAGGAGATAAAACGTCTAAAGAGGAGAAAAAATCGAGGGACAATTTGTTGCGCATAAGCGATGGATCTTTGTATTCAGCGTTTAGGTGTATTTCTTTGGCACGCTGAAATATTTTTGGAGAATAAAATTCAATATAATATGACTTTTTTTTCATCTTCCGAATGTGGGAGCCTCTTAGCAGCAAATCAATATCGTAGCGTTTTTTGTTAAACTTCATCGTTGCCTGAACCGCTTCTTCTGACCAAATATCTCTTTGTATTTCCTTTAAATCTTTTACATTCACAAACAGAGCGTATTGAGGGATTTCTTTTTGCTTCATTATTCGACCACCTTTCTTCAATTATTAAAGTATATGAAGGGTAAATTCTCCATGATACCCCACCTCATCAACTATTTGCGCAAACTCCACTTTTGACTCATATCAAGGACAAGCATCAGTGCGTATTCTATTAATGCAAGACCTAGTCCAATTGACAAGGAGGTTTTTGTATTGCATATTACACCTGAAAAAATTAAAGAGGCTGCTGAAGCCCTGGAATGTACAGAACTGAAATCTTTTATGTTTCAAGAGCCAACTGCCGGTCCACTAACAAAGCCGGGTCGCTCTTCTCGTAGCACTGGCCGTTCTCGTCGTTCTACTCGTCGTTCTACTCGTCGTTCTACTCGCCGTTCTACTCGCCGTTCTACTCGCCGTTCTACTCGTCGTTCTACTCGCCGTTCTACTCGCCGTTCACGCCGTTCTACTCGTCGTTCACGCCGTTCTACTCGCCGCTCTCGTCGTTCTACTCGCCGCTCTCGTCGTTCTACTCGCCGCTCTCGTCGTTCTACCCGTCGTTCACGCCGTTCTACTCGCCGCTCTCGTCGTTCTACTCGTCGTTCACGTCGTTCTACTCGTCGTTCACGTCGTGCTCGCCGTTCACGCCGCTCTTAATTTTTCTAAACACTCATCTTTATTGCAAAAAAAAGCCGAAGAACCATGAGTGTCTTCGGCGTTTTTTTCCACTTATAGTAGGGCACATTTGGAAATATACTAAGATGGGATGTTATTCATTTTACATAGAGAAGGAGAGGTTTTATGAAAAAAAGCAAGCATCAAATTTCAACTTCATCAACAACAGATGTCGAAGAAGTCAAACGTTTAAATGCTCAGTCCGGATTAACTTACAATGAAGTATTTACACTTCTTGGAGAAAGCTATTTGAAAAATCAAAAGAAAAAATAATAAGCAGGGACTAGAAAACACCTTCTAGTCCTTATACTTTGAAAATCCCGGAAAACCCTTTTACTAGGGATGTTAATTGGTTCATGGCTCCCATCATCTGCCCCGCAGTATTCATCATCTTGTTCATATCGTAATTGCCATCACTCGATTTAAACTGAGACATTAATGACTGAAATTGAGAAGGCTGAGGCTTTTGTTGCTGAGCTTTAGGGTATGGATTAAAAGGCGCACCTGCATTATTGTACATGGGCTGCTGGTACATTCCGTTCATATAGGGAATTTGCTGAGGACCAAAAGGCATTTGTTGCTGAGCGTACGGATGTTGCGGCATATAAGCTTCCGTCCATGGCTGCTGGTGATACTGTGGAAATGGATGTACCTGACTTAAATCAAAACGTTCTGGTTGATGTTGCTCATAATACGGATAGTGCTTACTTGTATACATGCAAAATCAATACCTCCTTTTTAATATTACATAATATATAGTATGTATGCAGAAATAAGAGGTGACGTTCGTCTACTTGTACTTTTGGAGAACGCATTCAAAAATATGTAGGTTTCTGTCGAAAGTTTAAATTTTTCAAAAAAACGAGATTATTTAAATATATGGTACGATAAGAACAAGTGATACTACCTATACGTAGTGGCACAAATGGGGATTAGGAGGGAATTTACATGTATGTGAACGAACTTCAAGAAGCTTTTATTGCGGTGAAACAATATGAGCCGCAGTCAAGTAATGAATTACTCGATTTTGCTCAGCAGCAGTATTTAAAAGGTTTTTTAACTCCTATGAATTACAAAGCCGCTGTACGTGAACTCGAACAAATTGGAGCTACTAAGCCCGATTTTAGTGCACAAGATGATTAATTTTTTTACTACCACCGAGAAATCGGTGGTTTCTTTGTTTCTTATAAAGTGGACACATACTTCTTTTTTGACTTGTTTATACTATAAAAGCTTTAACGCAGTATTCAATAAAGGAGGTCTATCTCATGAGTCGTGGAAAACATTTTGATCATAAAAAGCAAGGCCAAAGTGCAGTAACTAAAACAAATAACGCTGTTGCTTCTAAACATACTGAAAAAGTTGATTATCATATCGATACAGTCGCTTCCCAAGATCACCCAGCTGTTTCTATCCAATCTCAAAAAGATTTTGATTAACTTTTTAATTGATATGATAAAAAGAGGCTGGGACATAACAAAATGATTCCAATCTAGAGAGGAACAAATGGGATACATGAGCTGAACTGCTTATGACACCGCAGTTGATCTCCAATCAACTGCTAGAAGGAACAAAGCAAATGAAACCTATGCTTCTCATCAAAAAAACGAACTAAGAATCAAAAATTTTGATCGATAGTTCGTTTTTCACTTCGTGTAAAATACGCTTGTCACAATCTCATGCATAGAAAATCCCCACCTTATAAGTCTCAACGGAAGGCCGGGATTAATTATTCAATATCGACTCGAGCACATACTTATTTGAGTGATACATCTTTTTAAATCGCTTTTCTCGCGTCTCGGGATAAAATGACTGTAGTACAACGTTTTGTAAATTTTCTTTTAACGTCTCTACTTGATTAACATGAATATATTTTGGTCGCTCTTTCTTCAGCCATTCCGTTACGAGACTAGCCCATTCATCAAGTTCTTTGAAGAAAATATCTCCATAAGGCTTTACTTCTTCAAAAAATTTCACTTCATAATTTTCTTCCTGTTGAATAGACGCTAATCGTTCTACAGCTACTTCATTATATTGAAACATGATCTCCGTACTTTTTTTCACATCTTCATTCATCGTTATTCGTCACCTCTACGATGACTATTGTAACATAAACAGTCTTTATACTGTATGAAGAACCATTTCTCTTCGGCTTCTATTCCATTCTGTTTCGGAAGGCATGCTTTCGTACACAGCTACTTCAATTTCTTGCAGTGATTGGTCAATGCGATGAACTTGTTCCATATATGTTTCTTCACAATGTGTAAATGCTTCATTTATAGATGTAGACATCGTTTTATCCACTAAATCTACTTGCTCTAGTAAGCTATCTAATAAAGTCATCATTTCGCTTGTTTTAACCATACTTTGTTTCATCGCCATCCCTCCAAATTTTCCTTTGCATAACGTATTCTCTCTTTTCTTCATTGTCCCTTCACACATGACAAAACTAGTTTCTATTCGTCAAAGAAAGATGTTTTCGACATTTTCATTTATGATGAATCGAAAGTGAACATATTGAAAACACTAGTATAGACATTTCAGCTAAGCAGATACATTCCGCTGCTGAACGTTTATTACGACATGATAGGAGGTGCCTAGATATGGCCAACAAACAGCAAAAATCACAGCCTAAAAATAAGCCTGAAACAAAAACCTACGGTGATCCTAAAAAGTTAAACGGTCCTAACCAGCCTTCTACTTAAGAACAAAACGGTCACAAGTGACCGTTTTTATTTATATTAAATACTTGCGCTACTTTCATTAATATATACAGCTGCTTTTGCTTTTGAAGATACCACTTTGTAAAATGAACTTTCTTTGGAAAAGACGGCTTTTTCATGAGCTTTTGCTCCTCTTTTTTCGTTAAAAACCACTCTTCTCTCTTCTTTTCATGATGTCTAATAGCCGGATACACCTTTCGAAGAGCAGGTGTACGGCAACTAGTTTCATTCACAAAATACTGTTCATAGTCGTATCTTGAACCCGTATGCTTTGTTTTCAAAGAAAATTCATAAAACAAGGGATAATACTTTTCATGAAATAATAAAGCCGCTAATTCCTTGCCCAAATCAATCCGATTATTTACTTTTGTAAAATCATGAACAGAACAACCGTATAATTCCCCTTTTGTAGTAGGAAAAAGGACGGAACTAAAGTGGAATATATCTTGAAAAAAAAACAGCGCACTTTTAAATACTCTATCTTGATAAAAAGGCTGTTCAATAACGGGCTGTTGAATAACATGCTGCTCATTCACAATTAACGCATGAATAAGCTGCAGTTCACAAGGTCTCTGCATAAATTGTCTCCACTTCTCTTCGATAAAAGATGAAACATTTAAATAGGGAAGTAAATGAGCGTAAGAGACATGTTTTTTACGCGAAACAGCATACAATAGTAATTGTGGGAAGGCATCTTTAAAAATAAGCCAATTTGCTCTTTCATACGTCAAAAATAATAAATCGCGCGTTTGCTTTGATAACGCTTTTTTCATGTTTTTCCCTTGCAAATCACACATATTCCATCCTGCATTTCGTGATACCATACTTGCGAGAAATGCCCACTTTACTTCAGGATATCTATGATAAAAAGTTGCATAAGCCTGGGTTCTTGATATATTATCAATATTCAGCTTGTCTGTGGTTTTTTTAATCGCCGTCAACAGCGCTTGTTCCGAACTATTGAGTGACATCTCTTCATCTTCTTTCATCTATTTTTATTTGTAGGATTTGGTATAATAGAATTTGTTTGTTTAATAGATTTACACTAAAGGAGTGATGGTTATGATTCGCTATCCTAACGGAAAGGCCTATAAGCCATTGAATACCAGCAGTCCTTCCCCTAAAAAGCTAGAAGCTAGCTATAGCAATCGTGGTATGACGCTGGAGGACGATTTAAACGAAACAAACGAATACTATGTTTCAAAAGGAATAGCCATTGTTCACAAAAAACCAACCCCTGTTCAAATTGTAAAAGTAGACTATCCGAAGAGAAGTGCCGCTGTTATCAAAGAAGCTTATTTTAAACAGGCTTCTACTACAGACTATAATGGAGTCTATAAAGGAAAACACCTTGACTTTGAAGCAAAAGAAACGAGAAATAAAACCTCATTTCCGCTGCGTAATTTTCATGAACATCAAATTGAACATATGAAGCAAATTGTGAAACAAAACGGGATTTGTTTCGTTATATTAATGTTCTCTACTTTACAAGAAATATACTTGTTCGAAGCACAGTTCCTTTTTCCTTATTGGGATGCCATGAAAAAAGATGGACGAAAATCAATCCCTAAGGCAGATATTGAAAAAAAAGGACATTTCATCGAACTTGGTTACCATCCGAGAATCGATTACATAAAAACTATAGATAAATTATACTTTTAAGAGTATGATATATATGTTTACGGAAATCATTCTCTTACAATGCGTTGAAAGGTAGGAGTTTTTATGTCAGATAATTATCGCTCTCGTGAAGAACGACGAAGAGCTATGAATGACAACAAACCAGAAGGTAAATCTCAAGGAAAACCGAAAAAGAAGAAAAAAGGAGGCCTATTTCGTAAAATTGTTGCCGCAGTTTTACTGATAGGAATCATCGGGCTCATTGCCGGAGTGGGAACTTTTTTTGCTATGATAAGCGATGCTCCAAAAGTTGATGACTCGGTATTAAAAAACTCTTTTTCATCTAAAGTATATGCAAACGATGGAAAGACAGTTGTAAAAGAAATTGGAGCTCAAAAACGTACATATGTGCAATACGATGAAATCCCTCAAGTCGTCAAAAACGCATTTATCGCTACGGAAGACGTTCGTTTTTATAAACATCACGGCGTCGACTTTTACCGAATTGGCGGAGCATTAATGGCGAACTTTAAAAACGGTTTCGGTGCTGAGGGCGGTAGTACGATTACTCAGCAAGTGGTAAAGAATTCGTTCTTATCACCAAAGAAGACGGTTAAACGTAAAGTACAAGAAATGTGGTTAGCTTACCAGCTTGAGCGTAAATATTCGAAGCAACAAATTCTTGAAATGTATTTAAACAAAATATATTTCGCATCAGGTGAAGTATACGGTATTGAACGAGCAGCTGAGAAATTTTACGGAGTTAAAAGCGTAAAAGATTTAACTCTTGATGAAGCTGCTATGTTGGCAGGCTTACCAAAAGCGCCAACTACTTATAACCCAGTTACAAACCCAGAGAATGCTACTAAACGCCGTAACACAGTATTAAACTTAATGGCTAAAAACGGCTTCATTACACAAGCCGAGGCCGACAAAGCAAAACAAGTAGATGTACAGGCTCATTTAGCTAAACAAACTGAATCAACATCTAAGTACGATGTATTTATTGATCAAGTAATCGAGGAAGTAAAAAAGAAAACAGACGCGGATCCATTTTCTGCGGGCTTAGAAATTTATACAACGCTTGACACTAATGCTCAGGACTATGTGGATGATGTGATGAACAACAAAGTAGTCAACTTCCCGAACGATAAATTCCAAGCAGGTCTTGTCGTTGTAGATAATGAAACAGGCGGTATTCAAGCAATTGGAGGCGGACGTAATCGTGTATCAGGCGGCTTAAACTTTGCAACAAATATGAGACGTCAGCCCGGCTCAACAATTAAGCCGATCTTAGATTACGGTCCAGCGATTGAGAACTTAAAGTGGTCTACTGGACAACCGTTAAAAGATGAAGAATATCATTATTCAAACGGCACGCCAATCCGAAATTTTGGACGTAACTATAAAGGCTGGGTTTCAGCGCGTGAAGCTTTAGGACGTTCACTGAACATCCCTGCTTTAAAAGCATTTCAAGCAACAGGTGCGGACAAAGCAAAAGAGTTCGCTACAGGCCTTGGGCTAAAATTAGATGAAGAAGATGGCGAAGCTTATTCTGAATCTTATTCTATCGGAGGCTTCCGTACAGGTGTTACACCTCTACAAATGGCTGGAGCCTATAGTGCTTTTGCAAATGAAGGTATGTACAATGCACCGCATACAGTGACAAAGGTAAAATTCCCTGATGGAACAGAAATTGATTTAACTCCAAAACCAAAACGCGCAATGCAAGATTACACGGCATTTATGATGACGGACATGATGAAATCTGTTATAAACGAATCATATGGTACAGCTCGTGCTGTTCGTACACCAGGATTAGAAATTGCGGGTAAAACAGGAACTTCGAACTTTAGTGCTGCAGAAAAGCAACGATATAATATTCCAGACGCTGGTGAAAAAGACGTTTGGTTTAATGGGTTTACGCCAAACTATACGATTTCCGTATGGACAGGCTATGAAACTGCTAAAGACGGCTATATTTTAAGTGCTAATGAAACAGGCATGGCAAAAAATATCTTTAAGCATGTTATTACTCATATTTCTGAAGGCAAACCTAAAGGAAGTTTCAAACAGCCGGACAGCGTAGTTGAACGTTCCGTAGAAAAACCAACGGGCAAAGACTTAAAACGTCCAAGCGGCTCTACTCCTTCGAGCTTAATTACTAAAGAATACTTTGTGCGCGGTACTGCACCGACAAAAGTATCTCAAACGTTTGTGAAGAAAGAAAAAGAAGAAAAGAAAGAAGATAAAAAAGAGGACAAAAAAGAGAAAAAAGACAATAAAGATGTGAAGCCAAAAATTACTGCTTCGTATAGCGGAGGAGCAATTTCAGTTAACTGGTCAGCGTCAAACGCAGCCAGCGATACGACCTTTACAGTCACAATGTCATCTCCTAACGGTTCTGAACAACTCGCATCTGGCGCAGGAGCCGGTGGAAAAACAATTTCCAACCCAGCACCAGGCGCAACGTATAGTTTCACCGTAACAACAAATACGGGCGAAAGCGCTAGTTCTTCTGTAAAAGTCCCTGGTTCATCAGATCAAGCTACCGAAGATGATTCTACTAAGCCTGAAGATGACGGAACAACGGACGATAATCAAAATGAAGACAATAGCAACACTGATCAAAACAACGGCTCTGATCAAGGTGACGATTCATCTACTCAGCCGGATGATAACCAAAACAGCAATAATGGCAGCAATAGCGGCGGTAACAATAGCGGCAATAGCGGCAATAGCGGCAATAGCGGCAACACCGATAATAACAATAATGATAGCGGCAATGGTAACGATGGTAATAGCGGCAACAACAATAATAACGGAGGCGCAACAACTCCTCCAGCAGACAACGGTGGAAGTGACTCAGGAAGCCAAACACCACCAACAACACCTGCTACACCATCGACGCCGTCAACACCTGCTACACCGCAGCAAGAGCCAACAACTGAAAATTAACGTAGCAGTAAAAAGCCCCTACACGTGTAGGGGCTTTATTGCTTGTGAAGAATAAGCATTTTTGCATATTGCTTACGCAGCTCATTAAATAATTCTGTCAGCTGAATATACGCTTGATAAGAAGAAACTCGCTGCAGCAAAAACATAAGTCTCTCAGCACAGTTAATAGGCTTATAGGTTAGGTCTGCTATATCTTCTTGCAGCCGATTTAAACGCCGAACGGGCTGTCCATTAATCCAAAACAGTAAACTAATATACATAGCAGCAGCTTGTTTCATCCAAGGAGCTGCTTCTTTTGCTTTTCGCTGAGAAAAAAGCGTATACAGTTCTTCCCTTTGAGTTTCCCACTTCTCAAAAAATGGCCGTATATTATTTTGAACATCCCTCCAAGGTGTTTTCGTTTCTTTATGTACATCGTATAAAATATCATAAACAAAATAATTTCTTCCATTTTTTTCATCCACTTCAAAAACCCGATCTTCTTTTGAATAGAATGGTTCGCATAGGAAATGTGACGGCACTTCAATCGGTAACATCTGTCTTCTTCTCTTTTCCTTTCATTCGTTTCTTTCCTTCTCGGCAAAGATCAAGAAGCGGGCAGACATGACATTGAGGAGACTGTGCTTTACAGTGATAGCGTCCAAAAAAGATAAGTCGATGATGCGTAACGGACCATTCATCTTTCGGAATTTTCCTCATCAGCGTTTTTTCTACTTCCAAAACGGAATCTTTCCACCTGCAAATCCCAAGGCGTTTACTTACACGTTCTACATGCGTATCTACTGCTATTGACGGTACTCCAAAAGCTACGGATACAACAACATTAGCCGTCTTACGCCCTACTCCTGGAAGATTAGTCAGCTCATCACGATCTCTTGGAACTTCTCCTCCGTATTCATCAATGAGCATACGGCAGAGCTTTTGAATATTTTTAGCTTTATTTCTATATAAGCCGATTGATCTAATATCTTGCTGCAGCTCTTCTAACGAAACGGCTAAATAGTCTTCAGGCGTTTGATATTTCTTGAATAAATCTGTTGTTACGCGGTTGACTAAAGCATCTGTGCACTGAGCAGATAGCGCTACAGCAATGACTAAATCAAAGGGATTCCGATGATTTAACTCACAGTGAGCGTCAGGAAACATTTCCGCCATAGCATCTAGACACTGTCTGATTTGTTTTAACGTTAACATACTAGTTCTCCTTCTTCTTACAGGTAGTTCCCTCCTATTTTACAATAGGGTTCCTGTCAAATGCTACTCTTGTCCGTATTCTTTTAAAAAAGCTGCTTCAAGATTCAATTACTTGGATCTTGAAGCAGCTTTTTATCCTGTCATTGCTCTAGCCAATTAAAAAAAGGAATGGCTGATGTAGACTGAGAAGGGTTAACAGAAGATAGTTTTTTGGGTTGTTGATTTTGACGAAATTTTTGGCTATGCTTGCGGGCTTGATCAATGGTCCGAATACCATTTTTCTTCCATTCAAATAAAATACGATCAATATACCGGAAGTTTAATTTTCCAGACATCACCGACTCTCTTAGTGCCGCTTTAATAATAATGGGATCATGATGATCTTGATCAATCCACATCCCTAGTGTTTCGCATTCAAACGGAGACAATGCTCTGCCGAACTCTTTTTCAAACATTGTATATAAATTAAGCTCTTCTTGTTCTTCTTCGTTTTTTTCTACTTCTCTTGTTTCTTGCATCATATGATGAATAAGCTTTTCCCAAAGCGGTTTTAATGAATAACGTTCACAAATAAGGGCGTTTTGCTGTTGATCTTGCTCAATAGATAAAAAGCCGCGCTGAATTAATGCTCGCAGCGTATCCATGCAGACAGCACTTGAAATACTCATTTTTGCCGCCAATTCGTTAGGTGTCGGGAAACCTTCACCGCCTTCAATGGAAACATAAATATGCATTAACGTCATGAATTCCGTTTCGTTCATTCCCAAATCGCTATAGTGATTAAACAGCAGCTTCGGAATTGAAACTGTGCCTTGTTCAAACCATTCAATTAACGTTTCTTTTTTCATATCCGAACACCTCAGTAGTTAGTATATCATGAAGTTTATAGTCAAAGTAATAATTATTCGAAGCTAAAAAAGCTTCTATGTAAAACTTTCCGCTGAAACCGTACCATTGCTCTGCACATATAAAATATATACGAACGATGACTTCCTTCCAAGAATATTACACTAACTTATTTTTTCGAGAATTGCAACTCCCTTTTAAGTTAGACTCTTTTCTATGTTTGCCTTTGTTTCCTTATGATATAAGTAAAAGCCTCGTTTATCTTTTCTTTTTATGATTCATAAAAAAAGCTAAAAAAGTATCCTGACTACAAGAGTCAGAATACTTTTTTCACTTCCTTACGGGTATAAACGGTTTAATAAGCGTGGGAATGGAATCGTTTCACGAACGTGTTCTACGCCGCTAATCCATGCTACCGTACGCTCAAGGCCTAAACCAAATCCTGAATGTGGAACTGAGCCATACTTACGAAGCTCTAAATACCACTTATACGTTTCAGTATCTAATTTATGCTCTTCTACACGCTGAGCTAAAAGCTCTTGATCATGAATACGTTCAGAGCCTCCAATGATTTCTCCGTAGCCTTCTGGTGCGATTAAGTCTGCACATAATACTACGTCTTCATTTGTTGGATCTGGCTGCATATAAAATGGTTTTAATGACGTTGGATAGTGTGTAATGAATACCGGCTTGTCATAGCTTTCTGCGATAGCCGTTTCATGCGGTGCTCCAAAGTCATCTCCCCACTGAATGTCTGTAAATCCTTTTTCATGTAAGAATTTAAGAGCGTCATCGTACGAAATACGAGGGAATGGTGCTTTAATTTGTTCTAACTTAGATGTATCACGGCCTAGTACGTTTAACTCTAACTTACAGTTTGTTAAAACAGACTGTACAACATGAGACACATACTCTTCCTGTACTTTCAAGTTATCTTCGAATTGGTAGAAAGCCATCTCTGGTTCAATCATCCAAAACTCAATTAAATGACGGCGTGTTTTAGATTTTTCAGCACGGAACGTTGGACCGAATGAAAATACTTTTCCAAGCGCCATTGCCGCTGCTTCCATATAAAGCTGTCCACTTTGAGAAAGATATGCATCTTCATCAAAATATTTCGTGTGGAATAATTCTGTTGTTCCTTCAGGAGCACTTCCTGTTAGGATTGGCGGATCTACTTTTGTAAACCCGTTTTCGTTAAAGAATTCATACGTTGCACGAATAATTTCGTTACGAACCTTCATAACAGCATGTTGACGTTTAGAACGCAGCCATAAATGACGGTTATCCATTAAGAACTCTGTTCCATGTTCTTTTGGCGTAATTGGATAATCAACAGCTTCATGAATAACTTCAAGGCTTGTAACTGTTAACTCATAGCCAAACGGTGAGCGCTCATCTTCACGTACTACACCTGTTACATATAGTGATGATTCTTGCGTCATAGATTTAGCTAATTTAAAAGTTTCTTCTTCTACTTCAGCTTTTACAACTACCCCTTGCATGAATCCTGATCCATCGCGCAGCTGTAAAAAGGCAATTTTACCACTTGAACGTTTATTCGCTAACCAAGCACCAATTGTTACTTCTTTTCCTACATGCTTGCTTGCTTCTGAAATCGTAATTTTCACGATTAATATCCCTCCAAAAAACTTACATTTCGTAATTATGTATGCCATCCTATTATACATTTCGACAAACATAATAACAAGTAACAAACAAAAAGAGCCTTCTAACACGTGTGATTTGTGCTAAAAAGCTCTTTTGTTTCTACCTATTGTTACTTTTTTATTTCATGTGACGAGTCATGAATGATTGAATTCGTTCTAATGCCTTTTCTAGCAGATCTAGTGATGTAGCATAAGAAAGACGTACGTTTTCAGGTGAACCGAATCCTGATCCAGGAACTAGGGCTACCTTCTCTTCTTCTAAAATAGCTTCTACCCAAGCATCAACTGTATCAAAGCCAGTTAACTTTGCAGCTTCAATTGCGTTAGGGAATAAGTAGAAAGCACCCTGTGGCTTTAAGCATGAGAACCCTGGAATGTTAATCAACTTTTCATGAATCACGTTTAGACGCTCTTCAAAAGCTTGTCGCATCATTTCCACCGGTTCTTGAGTGCCGTTATACGCAGCAATTGTTGCATATTGAGCAATAGATGTTGGATTTGACGTGCTGTGACTCGCTAGGTTTGTCATCGCTTTAATAACTGTAGCATCACCAGCTGCATATCCAATGCGCCAGCCCGTCATGGAATGTGACTTAGAAACACCGTTAATGATAATTGTTTTTTCTTTTAACGCTGGTGAAAGCTGTGCAATCGATACATGTTCATTTTGACCGTATACAAGCTTTTCATAAATTTCATCTGATACGATAAAAATATCGTGCTTCAAGCAAACTTCCCCTAAAGCTTGAAGCTCTTCTCTTGTGTAAATCATACCTGTTGGGTTGCTTGGTGAATTGATAATAACAGCTTTGGTTTTAGCAGTAATAGCCGCTTCTAATTGTTCAGGTGTGATTTTAAATTCGTTATTTTCAGAACCTTCAACGAATACTGGTGTACCTTCTGCTAACTTTACTTGCTCAGGATAACTTACCCAGTAAGGAGTTGGGATAATCACTTCGTCACCTTCGTCTAACAGAACTTGAAATAACGTATACAGTGCGTGCTTAGCACCTGTACAAACAATAATTTCAGAAGGTGAATACGTCAGGCCTTGGTCGCGTTTGAATTTTTCAATTACCGCTTCTTTTAATGGTGCAAGGCCGCCTGCTGGCGTATATTTTGTCTGACCATCATTCATTGCTGTGACAGCCGCTTCTAAAATGTGCTGCGGCGTATTAAAATCAGGTTCCCCTGCTCCAAGTCCAATCACATCATGACCAGCCGCTTTCAATTCTTTCGCTTTTGCTGTAATCGCTAATGTTGATGATGGCGTTAATGCTGATACACGTTTTGCTAACTTCACTAAAATCTCCCCCTATGAACTAAAGCTATAATCAGCCCGCGGGCTGATTATAGATAAAAAATTGGCTTCATTTTCATAAAGCGCTGAAATCTTATATTATGACACATATGGCATTTCATATGGTATAAACGATTTATGATTGAGATAAGCTGTATCGTTTTATAAATTCACCGCTAGAGAAATCAAGATAATAGTATGTTAAATGTTTCTTATCTTTATCCACATATGTTACTTCCCACAGCGGCTTTTTCTTTTCAATGCCTAGGCGCACCGACTTAATTTCCTGCGGGTTTTTATCATTTTTCACAATGGAAATGGCTTTTTCTTTTGTGATCCCGCTGCTTGCTTTCTTTAAAACTGCTGTTTGTTTTTTGCTTTTAGGCATCCAAGCAATTACCTTTTGATTGCTTCGGTTTGTACCTTCTACTACATAAAATGCATGATTGCCGAAATATGGCTGGGTGCTTGTGACAGATTTCAAATTAAATTCTTTTTTTGCTTGAGATGCTGCTTTTTCCTCAGCAGACTGCACATCCTTCACGGACGAGTGATAAATGCTAAAAGAAATGCCCCCGATAATTAAAAGCACAGCAGCCACCGCTACAATAATTAACTTTTTCATAAAATCCCTACTTATGTACGATAAATTGTAAATACAGCTTTGCTTTGATCTTCTTCATCTAACGCTAATCCGAACATCAAATCTTGCTTTTTCAACGTGCGATTCAAACTATCAACAATTTTATATAAATCCGAGGAATTTTCCACGCGGACAGTTGATAATACTTCAATCCTACTTTCCATTGTAAACCTCCTAGCTCGTCTATCACGACGCAAAAATGACGATATCCGTATTATAACAGGTATCAAAAACCATCGTCATCTTTTTCACTCATCAATCCCATCTGTACGTTTTGCGTAAAAACCGAATAAATAAGTAAACATATATAATATTATAAGGAATTTACCTCTTTTTGCAAAAGGAAATTTGTTTATTTTGCAGAAAATTTCATCACATCATAGGATTTTAGCGACATTTTAATAGAGTAAGCGCTCCCTTCTCTTACGTCATATAATTCAATCCATTCAGCTGTTAAATTTGAAAGCAGTCGAGGGGAATAGGAACGGCCTGGTTTCGTAAACATAACGGCAAGCTGTGTATCTAATTGCTTCAAAAATGTATTCGAAAAAAACGTTCCCTCTCCAAAATTAGGAATTTTTAATACATCTACATGGGTAAGAGGAATGCGTAAAAACTTTTCTTCTACTTCATCTGAGCTGCTCATTGCATATAGAATTCGATGTTCTCCAATCGTAAATAATAGATCCATAGCCGCTGTTTTTTGTTTCGATACATGCAAGACATCAACGTGTATATTATCTGTTAACTGAAATAAATCATTTTCTTTCCACTTCTCTGTTTGAAATTCCGCCTGGTACTGAGCCGGGACAATAATGCGCTTTGTATGATAATCATTCACAGCACGCTGAACATTTGAATCATAGTATTTTTGCTGTTTTGTAATCACTAATTGGTTGATTTTTTTTACTTTATATCGCTTCAACCACTTCTTTAGCTCGAGATAGGAAGATGCATTACCGGTATTTATCAAAATAGTCTCACCGCTTCCGTCTTGAATCAGACTCGCTTCTCCAGCTGAAAGAGGTAGAAAGGTAATCACTACTTCATCAGCTTGCAAACCAAAATCTACGTTTTTAATGACGGCTGCTGAAGCCGAACAGTTCATAAAACTAAAAAACAGTACAGCACTTAGCAATATTTTAATCATACACTGCCCTCATTTGCTTATCATAGTATATTACTATCGTCTCTCAAGTGAAGAAACAGTATGCATAAAAAAAGACTTAAGCGTATGCTCAAGTCTTTTCATTCCACCATTCTTTGTAGTCCAGTAAGATATTCGAAAACGTTTTTTGAACAACCTGGACTTTTGGAAGTGAATGAAGAAAATGGTATCCATATGCTGTTCGCGTAATGCGATTATCAAAAATAAATATAGCTCCTCGGTCACTTTTGGAACGAATTAACCGTCCAAATCCTTGTTTAAAACGGATAACGGCCTGAGGAAGTGAATAATTCATAAAAGGACTTTTTCCTTCTTTTTTCATCTGCTCAAATTTAGCTGTCAGCAGAGGTTGATTAGGCGATGAAAAAGGAAGTCTGACAATTACGAGACATGATAATAAATCTCCTGGCAGATCAATTCCTTCCCACAGGCTATTTGTACCTAATAGAATGGAATGCTCAAACTGGCTGAAGTCCTTTAGCAGTCTATTACGATTTCTAGTTGTGACTCCTTGACCGAGCAGTACAAACTCTTCAAGATCGTTTAACTCTTTTAAATAACCATACGTAGCTTTCAACATGTCATATGAAGTAAAAAGCACCAGCATACGACCATTTGTTACTTTAGCTACGTCAAGAATACTTTCTGCCATCATAGCGCTATACTCATATAATGATACTTCGTTAACAGCAGGCATATCTTGAGGAATATAGACTCTAGCTTGCTTCTCATAATCAAACTCGGAAGGTAGAATGAGTTGAGCAGGCTGAAAGTCATATAACCCTAGCTCTTGAATTAAATAATCAAATGTTCCATTCACCGTCAATGTAGCCGATGTTAAAATAACGCTTTGTTTCTTAGCGAAAAATTCATCAGCCAGCGTATCGGCAATGGAAGTAGGCTGACTATAGATATACGTAGCATTCGCTGCTCCTTTTGGTTCAATCTCAAACCACGTTACGTGATGACTCTGCTGTTTGAACAGAAGCTTTTCTATTTGCTGAGATATGTGTGCAAATCCTTTAACAGCCGTTTGAAATTCATGAAGAGACGACTGTTCATTTTTTGTGACTTTGTCATATAGTTCGTCAAAGGAATGTCTTGCCCCATCATTCCATGTAAAAAGATCGTGAATTAAAAAACGAATGCGCGACGCTGCTTCTTGAATAGCCGTCCAGTAATGCCCATGCTCTTTTTCCACTTTATATCGATAGCTGCTTCTTCCAATCTCGCCCTGCTGATTGCCGATTCTTTTTTGGACAAAAGAATGAATCAAACGAAATAAGTCATCGCACTCAGAATGAAGCTGCACAAACAGGTTTTGAAGCAGTTCAGTGTTAAGCTCGATGCTATATTTTACAAAGGTATGATGAACTTTTTTTAACAGCCCTTTGTCTTGAATAGTTCCGATTCGGTTTAATAGCGCATGAACCGCAAAATAATCTAAGCGCTCCCCCAGCTCTTCTCCGGCAATGTCTTCTAAGTGATGAGCCTCGTCAATAATAATCTGTTCATACTCAGGCAGCAGCTCATGATTACTCATCACATCCATCAACAGCAAGCGATGATTTGTCACTACTATATGGGCATTTTGCGCTCTGTTCTGCGCTCGTTCATAAAAAGAATAAAGTTTCCAAGGATGCTTAAAGTCACTTGGAGACGGATTGCTTTCATTTAGCTGTTCCCAAAAAAGTTTGCCGCCAGAAGGCAGGTTTATTTCATCGCTGTCGCCCGTTTCCGTTTCCGTCAGCCAGATAAGCAGCTTCGCTTTTGTTAGGATCGCATCGTAATTATTATTGCGCTCTTTTAAGAGCTGAATAAATTTTCTTATACTAATGTAGTGTTCTCTTCCTTTTAAAACAGCTGCTGTAACAGGAAACGGAACAATCTTTTCTAGAATAGGCACATCTTTTTCGATGATTTGCTGCTGAAGCGTTACCGTGTTAGTTGAGATAATGACTGGGTGATGATGAACAGAAGCATAAAACACGGCAGGAACTAAATAAGCGTAGGTTTTACCAATACCGGTCCCGGCTTCAATTAAAGCATGCTCATTACCTGCAAAGCACTCTTGTACAAAGTTCATCATCTCCCACTGCCCTTTTCGTTCTTCAAACAATGGCAGAGCCTGATGGAACAGCTTTTGCTTTTCAGTTTCAAATATTTCGTAAGTATGAGAGTTCTGCTTTTCATTAGCTGAATGCGGCTGATATTTGTTTAGCGCAATCCCATGTATAAATTCATAAGAATCATCCTCAGCATAGCTTTTATCATCTATAACTTGTTGAATCAGTTCTCCAATTTCACTTTTAAAGTGCAAGCTTAGCGCATACAGCTGCTTTAAGGTTGTTAGAGGTAGCTTCTTCAATTTTTCAATTAGTAACAGTAAAATACGTGCTGTTACTTCTGCATCACTATCTGCTTGATGAGGGTTTTCATGTTCAATATGTAAATACTCAGCTAATTGGCTAAGTTTGTACCCATCAACTGTAGGCAGCAGAATCCGAGCCAGTTCGACGGTGTCTACGGTTGAATTATAAAGCGTCTCCTCTCCGCACTGATAGAGTTCTTCTTGTAAAAAAGTTAAATCAAATGCCACATTATGTGCAACAAAATAAGCATCATCTAGCAATTCTATAATTTTAGGTGAAATTTCTTCAAATAAAGGCGCATCTTTCACCATATCATTTTGAATGTTAGTTAGTTGTGTAATAAAAGGCGGAATATCCATACCAGGATTTAAAAAACTAGAAAAACGTTCAACAATTTTGCCGTCTTCTACTATGACAGCAGCAAATTGAATCATTTTATCTCCTTGTTTTGGAGAATGTCCCGTCGTTTCAAGATCTACCACAATAAAGCGTTTATTCACGGTCAACACCTCGCAAGTCTGTCTTTTTATAGTATAAAGTGAAAGCCTGCTCTATATGCTTTAAAAGCGCAACTCCTTCTCGTGAAAAACAGAGAGGCTTTCATACATAGAAGTTTTACTTTAGTGTGTATAGAGGTTTATACCGTTCACTTACTAGCGTATGTATTCAAATAAAAATCCCCCTCATAAAGGGGGACTGTTCTTATAGAATTGTACCAGCTGGTTCTTGTTTAAGCAATTGTTGGATTTTATTCTGCTCATTCATAATCGCTACGGTTGGATGATGGTGAGCTACTTCTTCATTTGCTACGAGCGCATAAGAGATAATGATGACGATATCTCCAGGCTGCACGAGTCTTGCAGCAGCTCCATTTAAACAAACTACCCCGCTCCCGCGTTCGCCGGGAATCACGTACGTTTCCAAGCGCGCTCCGTTATTATTGTTTACAATTTGGACTTTTTCGTTTGCTGCGATTCCTACTGCGTCGATGATATCTTCATCAATGGTGATACTGCCAACATAATTTAAGTTGGCTTCAGTTACATGAGCTCTGTGTATTTTAGCATTCATCATCGTGCGAAACATTTAGTTATCCCCCTGTACGTCTACAATTACATTATCAATTAAACGGGCTTTAGAGAATTGAACAGCTAAAGCAATAATGATTTTTCCAGCGGTTTGCTTAATCGTTTTTAGCTCTGGATACGTATAAACCTCGATATAATCCACTTTACCGCTCGTATATTGCTCAATTTCTTTTCGAATGGTCTCTTTAAGAATTTCTACTTGCTTCTCTCCGCTTTCAAGAAGCTGCAGAGCGCTTTGTAAACTCTTAAATAAAACAGGTGCCTCTTCTCTTTCTTTATCTGTTAAATATACGTTACGAGAACTTTTAGCTAATCCATCTGCTTCTCTCACCGTATCTACTGCTCTAAGCTCCACAGGAAAATTAAAGTCTTCAATTAAGCCATCTACCACAGCAACTTGCTGTGCATCTTTTTTACCAAAGTATGCACGATCCGGTGTTACAATGTGAAAAAGCTTTGTTAGTACCGTGGCTACTCCGTCAAAATGTCCGGGGCGCTTCTGTCCACACAATACGTCTACACGATCGGTCACGGTTATAGCAACTGAACGGCTTGACTTATACATTTCCTCTACTGAAGGATAAAATAAATAGTCGACGTTAGCTTCTTTTGCCACGCGCTCATCGCGTTCAAAATCTCTTGGATACGTATCAAAATCTTCATTTGGTCCAAATTGAGTCGGGTTCACAAAAATACTTAGCACCACTACTTTATTTTCTGTGCGGGCCGCTCCAAGCAAAGTAGCGTGGCCTTCATGCAAATAGCCCATCGTCGGGACAAATCCAATTGAACGTCCAAGCTGCTTTTCTTTTTTCATCTCCTGCTGCATGTCTTTAATTGTTGTAATGACTTTCATCTTATTTTCCTCCGTACAGTGCCGTTAACTGCTCTTCTTTCATTGAAAAAGTATGTGCTTCTTTCGGAAACTCTCTTTTTTTCACTTCACTTACATACTGAGAAAGCCCTTGTAAAATAGGCTCATTTATTTTCGCAAATGAATGAACGAATTTTGGCACACGCTCTACTCCGTACGTTAATACATCGTGGTATACAAGTACTTGACCATCCGTATCAGCTCCTGCTCCAATTCCGATTGTTGGAATGCTCAAGCGTTCAGCTACTTGTTTTGCTACTTGTTTAGGAACACATTCTAATACAACAGCAATAGCTCCCGCTTGCTCACACTTGATCGCGTCTTGGATTAGCTGTTTGGCTTCTTTTGCTTCTTTTCCCTGCACTTTATAACCGCCCAGGACACCGACAGACTGAGGTGTTAACCCGAGATGTGCAACAACCGGAATACCAGCTTGCGTCAATTCTGAAATTGTATAAAGAACATCCTTTGCACCTTCTACTTTTAAAGCATGAGCTCCGCTTTCCTGCATAATGCGAGCAGCATTTTTCATCGTGTCTTCTTTCGACACGTGATAGGACATAAATGGCATGTCGGTGACGATAAATGTATCAGCAGCTCCTCTTTTAACTGCTTTTGTATGATGAATCATATCATCTACCGTTACAGGAATCGTAGAGTCATATCCTAAAACGACCATTCCGAGAGAATCGCCTACTAAAATCATGTCTACGCCTGCTTCCTCAGCGTACTTAGCTGACGGATAATCGTACGCAGTCAGCATCACAATTGGTTCATTGTTCTGTTTCATACGTAAAAAATCTAATTTTGTTTTCACTAACTTTCTCCTCCTTCTCAGAGGAGATGAGCGCACGTCTGCACACAAAAAGTCCTTCTACCTATAAAAGGAAGAAGGACTTTGACAGACTTCATCTATAAAAAGCACACTTTACCTAATATGCTTACCTACGCGTCATCCCTCTGTCCTAGTCCTTAATGGATCAAGGCAGATTTATTGTCGTATTTAAAATAAAAAAACGAGTATCAAGTGAAGTTCTTGCGATACTACCTTGATACTCGTATTATAATAAAAATTTCTTTATTTTTCTACTATTTTTTAGCAGAGAGCTCAATATCTGCAGAATGAATTCGGTGTATAACTCCTTTATCATCTTCAATCAATAAAACACCTTCATCTGTTATACCTTTTGCAAAGCCTTCAATGTTGGCTGTCATCGTGCGTGCTATAATTCGCTTGCCAATACTGATCGCATATGTTTCCCAAAGAACTTTAATTAAACCAAAGCCATTTTTTAAGTATTCTTCGTAAAGGGTTTCTAACTTTAAGAAAAACGCTTGCATCAAAGCTGCACGATTAATTTCTTCACCTTTTTCAATACGTAAAGATGTGGCAATGTGTTTGATTTGTTCATTAAAATCCGTTTCCTGCTGATTCACATTGATGCCGATTCCAATGATGACCGAATGAATCCGGTCAAAATCAGCCTGCATTTCTGTTAAAATCCCAACTAGCTTCTTCCCATTTAATAAAACATCATTAGGCCATTTAATGTCTGGAGAAAGGTTCGTCACTTCTTGAATGGCCTGTACAACAGCCACTGCCGATAGTAGAGTCAGCTGAGGAGCCTGCTGCGGAGGGATAGAAGGACGCAGTATAATACTCATCCAGGCACCAGTATATTTTGGGGAATACCACGCTCTATCAAGTCTTCCTCTCCCTGCCGTTTGCTCTTCAGCAACTACAACCGTTCCTTCTTTTGCTCCTTCTTGAGCAATTCGATGAGCAATTTTTTGAGTAGAATGTACACTTTCCTCATAATGAATATACTGACCGATTTTTGTTGTTTGGAGCCCTAATAAAAGCTCGTTGCTGCTTACTTTGTTCGGCTTCCCTACAATGCGATAGCCTTTTTTACGAACAGCTTCAAGTTCATAGCCGTCTTTTCGCAGCTCTTCGATATGCTTCCATACAGCTGTTCTTGAACAGCCTAATAAATCGCTGATCTTTTGGCCGGAGACATAGTCCCCATCTGCGTTCGTAAACATTTCAAGCAGCGTTCTTCTTATATCTGACTGCAAGACTGCACCCACTTTCTTATTGAAGATTTCGTGTTCATTAACTCATTGTATAGAACTTTCTCCTCAATTTCTTTTAACAGTTGAGACACCCATGGACCACCCTTTTTACCTGTCCACACTAAAAGATCTTGACCATTTATATCTAAATCTTTTAAAGAATGAATAGGCAGCTCGCTATAGATGTAAAGAAGCTCATGTTCATTCATATGCTCATTGCTTCGAAGAAGTTGTAAAATACGATTCACGCTTACGCTGGCCTGCTCTCCAATTGTATACATGATGCGTTTTGACCATCCATTTTCCAAAACGTCTCGAAGACCAATAGACTGAAGCTGAATATCTTTAATTTGCTTATTAGATAATTTCCAGCTTTTAAAAAATGCCTGCTTGTCTTGAATGTCGAGTAGATGTACCAGAAGTGTCCATGACTCCGATACTCGCTGAAGCATCATCCAATCGTGTGCACAAACAGATCGGAATTTTTGCGGATCTACATTCAATTGGGGCAAGTAGCGATATAGCTCCGTATCTGCTACAAGTGCTAATGCTAAAGACGGACGCTTTCCGCTCAGCATTTTTTCGAATTCAACTGTAATACGTTCAATAGAAACATGCCTCAGCAGTTCACCGTATTGCTGAATGGCTCTTTTAGTTTGATCAGACAGCGAAAAAGCCAGCTGACTGACAAAGCGAACGGCTCTCATCATACGAAGAGCATCTTCATGAAAGCGTTCTTTAGCATTTCCGACAGTACGAATTAACTGGTTTCGTAAATCTTCTCTTCCATTAAATGGATCAATAATTTCCCCTTTTGCATTCATAGCCATTGCATTGATTGTAAAATCGCGACGCTGCAAATCTTCTATAAGAGACGAAATAAACGTAACGGACGAGGGACGACGAAAATCATCATATTCTCCCTCAGAGCGAAAAGTGGTTACCTCATAGGTCTCGTTCTCATGGACAACGACAACCGTACCATGCTCGATTCCTACATGAATCGTCTTAGGAAAGAGTTCCATCACTTGTTCAGGCCTAGCTGACGTAGCGATATCAATATCTCCAATCGTCCGATTTAAAATGAGATCCCGGACCGCTCCTCCAACAAAATACGCTTCGTAACCGGCTGTCTCCAGTTTTTCAATAATATAAAGCGGATGAATGAACGGTTCTTTCATAACGTCCTCCATTCTTCAACCCTGTACCAATTTATAATAAAGTTTTTCATATTGACTCACAATCTCTGTTGAATGAAATTTATGATTAACTGCGCTTAGAGACGCTTCCCTCATTTGGTGATGCAGCTGTTCATTTTCAAGTAGCTGAATTGCTTTGCTCGCTGCCTCTTCGACGTCTCCCACTTCGCAAATATATCCTGTTTTTTCGTGTTCAATTACTTCAGGAATTCCGCCTGTATTTGTTCCGATGCATGGAACACCGCAAGCCATAGCTTCTAAAAGTACAAGCCCAAAGCTTTCTTTTTCAGATAATAACAATTTTAAATCGCTAATCGAATATAATTCTGCTACATTTTCTTGTTTCCCAAGAAATAACACAGAATCTTGAAGATTTAGCTCTCTTACTAATTGAGACACAACCGTCATTTCAGGGCCGTCTCCTACAAGCAGCAGCTTAGACTGAAGCTTTTTATTAATAATAGCAAATGTTTTGACTATATCTGTAACTCGTTTGACTTGACGAAAGTTTGAAATATGAATAACGACTTTTTCATTTTCTAATATGCCATACTCCGCTTTTAAATACTGAACTTCTTTTTTATGATAAACTCGTTCATCAATAAAATTATACATCGTTTCAATTTCTTTATCTGGACTAATTAAATGGTGAGTTTGATCAACAAGTGACTGAGATACAGCCGTCACTGCATCTGATTTCTCAATTCCAAATTTAATTAAATCTTTTAACGATGGATCCTCTCCTAGAACCGTAATATCTGTCCCATGAAGAGTCGTCACAATTTTCACTTCGTGCTCCACCATTTGTTTAGCTAAAATCCCGCAAACGGCGTGGGGGATTGCATAGTGCGTATGAATAATGTCAAGCTTTTCTCTTTTAGCCACTTCAGCCATTTTACTGGATAAAGCAAGATCATACGGAGGGTATTTAAAGACGGAGTACTGATTTACATCTACTTCGTGAAAATAAATATTTGGATATACTTTCGTCAATCTAAAAGGCATGCTAGAGGAAATAAAATGAATTTCGTGCCCCTTTTCAGCCAGCAGCTTCCCTAGCTCCGTTGCTACCACTCCTGAACCTCCAACGGAAGCATAACATGTAATACCAATTTTTAACTTCATTTATTTTCCACCTACTAAATCGTCGTACATCAAAATCGGTTTTTTAGATAAAAAACCTTCACCGTATGCTACCCCGACTTCTTTGCCAAATAATCGCTCTCTGCTCTCTACCGTTTCAATATATCCGTTTACCAGCGGCGTATCAAACGTATCTGCTGTTTTTATAAATTGACTTTCATAAGCCTCTAGACTAGCTACTTTCTTTTGAAACGTGCTTGATACATCTACAATAAAATCTGGCTTATGAAATCCATTTATCATATAGAAATAAAGAGACTCAGCACGATGAGCTTTTTGCTTTTTATAATCGATATAATTTTTAACGCCAGCGGAAAACATGGCCTCTTCTACAAGCTTTGCACAATTTCCATGATCAGGATGACGATCTTCAAAGTAAGGAGCAAATATAATCCTTGGTTGATACGTGCGAATAACTGATGCAATTTCAGCTATATACTCTGCCTTTAAAACCAAACCTCTGTCTGGCAAATGCAGATGAATTCGCTCATGAACACCTAAGACATCAGCAGCTTTGGACGCTTCTTGTTTTCGAATTTCAACCGTTCCATTTGAAGAAAGTTCAGCTTGCGTCAAATCGCAAATAACTACCTTCAAACCTTGTTCACTCATTCTTGCAATGGTTCCACCCATGCCGATTTCTACATCATCGGCATGAGCACCAAAGGCAAGGATATCTATTGTTTCTTTCATTATCTTCACCCTATTTTTTTATAATTGAACGCCAATGCAAATCGCCTCGTTCAAGTCCATGAATTAAAATCTCTGCTGTTCCCATATTCGTTGCAAGAGGAACCGCATAGACGTCACAGAGACGCATCAGAGCTGAAATATCAGGTTCATGAGGCTGAGCTGTTAATGGATCGCGGAAAAAAATAACCATATCCATTTCATTTTGAGCAATTAAAGCTCCTATCTCCTGATCTCCTCCAAGGGGTCCTGATTGAAAGCGGTGAACCTTCAAACCTGTTGCTTCTGAAATACGCGTTCCTGTTGTTCCTGTTGCGAACAGCGAATGTTCCTGTAAAATCGCTTGATAGGCTGTTGTGAATTGTACCATATCATTTTTCTTTTTATCATGTGCAATTAAGGCGATTTTCATTTTTCTCGCTCCTTAGTCAATAATATTTTCTAACCCATATACAAGTGTGTCTACGTTCATAACTGTGTCAACAGCTAGCTTCACACCTGACATAAAAGAAGCACGGTTGTATGAATCATGACGGATTTTTAATGTTTGTCCAAATCCTCCGAACATCACTTCTTGGTGAGCAATCAGCCCTGGCAGGCGTACGCTATGTAGACGGATTCCTTCATAATCTGCACCGCGCGCCCCTTCTAGTAATTCTTTTTCATCAGGATGACCTTGTTTTTTTGCTTCACGAACTTCACTGATAAGCTCCGCTGTTTTTAAGCCTGTTCCTGATGGTGCATCTAACTTTTGATCGTGATGCATTTCAATAATCTCAACATCATCAAAGTATTTAGCTGCCATTTGTGAAAACTTCATCATTAAAATCGCGCCAATCGCAAAATTAGGTGCAATGATACAGCCAAGTTCCTTCTCTTCAGCAAGCTGCTTTAATTCTTTTAAATCTTCTTCTGAAAAGCCAGTTGTTCCTACAACAGGTCTTACTCCATATGTTAGGGCTGTTTTAGTATGAACGCGCCCAATTTCAGGTGTTGTCAAATCAACTAAAACATCTGCCTTAACGTCTTGAAAACATTTTTCAATATCCGTGTAGATTGGCGCTTGTACATTTGGCATTCCTTCAATATCACTTATGTATTTTCCTTCATTGATACGATCTACCGCTGCTACTAATTCAAAATGCTCTGTTTCTTCTATTAATAATACAGCTTCTTTTCCCATACGACCTCTTGGTCCTGCAAGTACAATTCGAATTTTGTCCATTGTTTTTCTCTCCTTAGTCTTCTTTTTTCGTCCAGCGATCTTTGTCACGCGTATTAAATTTATTCATAACGCGATCATGCGCTTCTTGTAAATCAATATTTAATGAATTTGCAAAGCAAATTAATACAAATAAAATGTCGCCCATTTCTTCTTCGACCGTACGTTCTGCTTCAGTCGTTTTCTTCGGCTTTTCACCATAATAGTGGTTAATTTCGCGCGATAATTCGCCTACTTCTTCCGACATTCGCGCAAGCATAGCAAGAGGACTAAAATATCCTTCTTTAAATTGGCTAATATATGCATCAACTTCTTGCTGCATTTGCTCCATCGTTTTTTTTGACATCTTTTTATTTCACCTCTTTTAGAAGTACACTCAGCTTACTATTATAACATCTTTACTTCAAATTATTTAGTGTAATTACTTCTTCTTACCAAGCCTTTATCAGATGCTCTTTCACAATATTCCTCACGTTTCCCTTAATTCTCAAAAATCTGTCTATATTTTACGAATTGAGGATACTACTAATACATAGCACTAGAAGAAACATCATCACTTTTTACTATTTTCAAAAATCTTTTCGATAGTTATTTACGAAATGAAATATATTCCTTTATGATAAGGTAGTGCAAAAACGGTCATAGGAGGTTTGTAAGTATGAAAGGTCTCAGATTTAAAAATATTATTTTTATACTGCTTGGTGCTGCCATATTTGCGTTTGGACTTGTTAATTTTAACATGCAAAACAATTTAGCTGAAGGTGGATTCACAGGCATTACCCTGCTTTTATTTTTCTTATTTAACATTGATCCCTCTTATTCTAACTTAGTGTTAAATATTCCTTTGTTTTTTGTAGGGTGGAAACTATTAGGGAGAACAGCATTTATTTATACCATGCTCGGAGTCGTCAGCTTATCGCTATTTTTATGGATATTCCAGCGCTTCCCGGTGAATATGCCCCTGCGTCATGATATGACTCTAGCAGCTCTTTTTGCCGGTGTTTTTATTGGAGTGGGCCTTGGCATTATTTTCAGGTTTGGAGGGACAACTGGAGGAGTCGATATCATCGCACGTGTTGTTCAAAAATATATCGGGTGGAATATGGGGAAAACGATGTTTCTTTTTGACTTTATTGTGATTAGTGCATCTCTCATTTATTTATCCTACCGAGAAGCTATGTACACACTTGTTGCAGTCTTTGTCGCTGCACGGGTTATTGACTTTATGCAAGACGGCGCGTATGCCGCTAAAGGAGCAACGATCATTTCAAATCATAACGAAGCCATATCGGATAAAATTATGAAAGAAATGGATCGAGGCGTGACGATTTTAAAAGGCCAAGGTTCTTTTTCTAAGCAAGATACTAACGTGCTATACTGCGTGGTTAGTAAAAATGAAATTTTCCGTTTAAAGCAAGTTATTACTTCTGTAGATCCACACGCATTCGTTGCAGTTACGGATGTTCATGATGTCTTAGGCGAAGGCTTTACCCTTGATGAAAATAAAAAACCGCTTGAAAGATAAAAAAATACCGCTAATGCGGTATTTTTTTATTAGTCGTCGTTATTCATTCCTGTATAAATCATGATTAAACGAACCAACTCAAGAACTGCTACTGCTGCAGCTGCTACGTATGTTAAAGCCGCTGCGTTAAGCACTTTGCGCGTCTCGCGCTCTTCGTCATTTCGAATCGCTCCGACTGAGACGATTTGCGTCATCGCTCGGCTTGAAGCGTTAAATTCAACAGGCAGTGTTACAACTTGGAATACGACCGCTGCTGCCATGAATATAATACCTAACAATAGCAACGGCTTAATCGACGCGATAATTCCAATCATAATTAAAATCCAAGAAGCGTTTGATCCAAGGCTTGCCACCGGCACAAGCGAGTGGCGAAGACGTAAAAACGAATAGTTTTCTTTGTCTTGAATCGCGTGTCCCACTTCGTGAGCCGCAACGGCAGCGCCTGCGACAGACGTTCCGTAATAGTTGTCTTCTGACAAACGAATGACTTTTGAACGAGGATCATAGTGATCTGATAAAAATCCGCCTACAGGCTCTACGTGAACGTTGTACAACCCGTTTTCATCCAAAATTTTTCTTGCTACTTCTGCGCCTGTCATTCCTGATGAGTTGCTTACTTGTGAATATTTTTTGTAAGCACTTCTCACCTTAAACTGTGCCCAAATTGGCACAAGGATAATAATGAGAAAATAAATCAAAAAGCTCATTTACCCACACCTTTCATTATGTGTTTGACTACTCTTTTATTTTAGACAATTCTGCGCTTTTACGTCAATCATTACGCCCTCTAGCTGACTTTCTTTTCTGATCAGCGAAATATTTTCGCGCTCCTACATAAAAAAGTGTAGCAATAATAATACTTCCGGTGGTAATTGTAACCCAAATAAAAGACGGGTCTGTACGATTTACTTTTACTTGTTCAAAAAAATCTTTCAAGTTTTGTTCCATTTGGTTAAACTGCTCATCGTTAATCTCACTTAGCGTTCCTTCAGTTTGTAAAAAGTGAACGTCCGCGCTCACACGCTGTACGTAGGGAGACGACACGTCTACCTGCGCGCTCGGTAAGATCATATCATATTCCTTCAAAAATTGCTTAAGCTGCGCTTCATAAGCCGCTTGTTCTCCTTTTACCGCTTCATTTCGCATCTCTTTAAATGTTGCTAGCATACTGCCTTCAAGCTCAGTCCACATAGGCTGATGCTTGCTGTGCAGCGCATCGACTAATAATCGAAATTGAGTAGCTTTTTGAAGACGTTCTTCATCACTGGAATCAGAAGATAAAAGAGACCTTTCTACCTGTTCATAACAAAGAGTTAAAATACGTATATCTTCGGCCGATACGCCCAAAGAAGCTGTATTGAGACTGGTAAATTCATTCGAAAAGTTTCTGAACAAATGTTGGGCTGCTTTATACTCCTTTTGCTCTACAAGCGATAGCGTTTGATCAGATAAGTTATCAAGCTTTTCCCACTGCCCTTCAGCTGCATGTACAGTAGTCGTATATGCAAAGAAAAGTACGAGCAATATTCCTACTATTCTTCCTTTCATTCTCGTCCCTCCTCTAACCTCTACTAAAACTTATGAGAAAGAGGACAAGAGTAGACCTATTTTCAAAAGGAAGTTTTAAACTTACTATTCATTCATGGGAGTGATAAAGTTTTGCGTATAATATTTCTCATATACACCTACACCAAGACGCGTAAACTCTTTATTGAGTAAAGCCTTACGATGTCCCTCACTATTAAGCCACCCTTCAACAGCAGCGATTCCATCCTGATAATTCGAGGCAATATTTTCGCCCGCGATACGGTATACTACATCACCTTTTTGCAGACGGTTGCCTAAATCACCTTGTGCTGGTGAAACGTGAGAGAAATAGTTTAAGTCGCTCATTTCTTTGCTGTGTAAATAAGCTACTCCGGCAGTGGCTTCGTCCCAAGCTAAAGGTGACAGCTGAAACCGGTCTCGAATTACATTTGTAATATCGATAATTTGCTGCTCTTCTCCTTCTTGGACACTTTTCCACTCCTCCGATGTCAATGACGGAGCTGTGGGAAGCTCGCCGCGATAAACAATTTCGTATGGACGCTGTTTTAATAGCGTGTCCATGTCCATAATTCGAATACTTGAGATTGTATTAAGGAACTGATCAAAATATAGTTGGACGTATACATCTCCATATTTAATAATGGGACGCATTTTCATATCCTCTTCACTCAGACGAAATCGGTATTCATTTCCGTCTTTTTGAAGCGTGAGTTCGGATGAAAGTGAAACTCTTTTTTCTACTTCCTCTCGCTTCTCACCAATCTCAAAAGGATCTGTATTTGTTTTTGAGCCAATGACGTATACAGATACGACTTGATTATTTTCTACTCCTACCTGCGCATACGTTTGACGATTCTTTTTGTAAATCCACCAGTCATAGCCATATGCAGAAGAATCAATACGATCCGGCTCTCCAAGCATTCCAATTAACTGTTCTGAATGATCTCCAATGAGTCTCATCATATTTTCACTTTGTTTTTCATAAGAAGCCACTTCTTGTGTGGGCTGACTTTTGGAATCCGTTTGGTTTTGCTCAATATTTTGACCCGTTAGATATTTTTCTAGCTGAGGTAAATAATCCTCCGCGTATACAAATGCCACTATTAATACGAGAATAAAAATAACTTTTTTCAGCTTTTCTTCCTCTCCTTACACCTGTTTTCTTTACCTGTTTAACTTATTTTTATCTCTATTATACATGCATTCAAAAAAAAATAGCTATCGGTATGAAGGAAACAAAAGAAAAAGCCAACTATTTACGAGTATACTGCAAACAGTTGACTTTCGCTTTTTAATGCGTTTGTTGTGAAATGTCTGAGAGCGCTTCTCCTGCACGTTCATTTGCATAGCGAAACGTTGATAAATCACCTAGCGATACAATCCCTACTAGCTTTTGATTTTCCACAACGGGAAGACGACGGATTTGATGTTGAGCCATAAGCTTAGAAGCTTCTTCTACAGAGGCTTCCGCTGTAATAGTTATAAGCTCTTCACTCATAACATCCGTTACTTTACTTGAATTCGGCTTCTTTTCTGCAATGCCTTTTATAACTAAGTCTCGATCTGTAATCATTCCTACTAGCTGATCTCTATCGACAATTGGAATTGCTCCTACATTCCATTCCTTCATTTTCACTGCTACTTCATATACGTTATCAAGCGTGGTGCATGTTTCCGTATCAGCTGTCATTACCTCTTGTACAGTTTTCATTGTTTTATCCTCCTTTACATCGTGTGCTCGTTTTATAGTGTGACCAACTTTTTAGTAAACTTTCGTATTTAAAACGTTTAAATAAAAATAGATAACGTTTACATTTTTCTTTATTAGATATTGCAAGTTTTATCCATTCGGCTTATGATTTAATTGGGGTATATCTGTTTTGGGAGGGAGTTCATATGAAATTTGAATATGCAAAATTTGATTCATTAAAGGTTGATTTAGATTTATTAGATGAGATTATGCATCAATTTGGTCTGGTCCGCGCCGGACAATGGGATTATGAACGCGTCACGTACGATCGAAAATTCGAGTTTCAGCGAGATACCTTCTATTTGCGAGTCCAAGGACATGCTATTTCAGGCGACGTAGGGGGCAGGCATGCTGTTATTCATCTTATGACACCTCTACTAGGCAAACATTATTATCCTCACGGTGTAGAATATGGAGACGGCGAATATTTTCCGCCATCCCTTGTAGAACAGTGTGAAAAGATATTAACACAAATCAAATCACAGCTTGAAACCGTTCAGCTATAGAATTAGAAAAAGCGCAGTAATTACACTGCGCTTTTTTTAATTCAAAGGAGGAGTAGATGGAATCTCCTTTGCTTTTATATCTTGACGTTCACTAAAATCAGGCATGTACGTATCTTTCTCTCGCTCTTTTCGAGCCCACTGAAAAAAAATAAAGCCTAAAACCGTTCCATACACAATTTCTTGAATGATCTTCATAATAACGCCGCCTAGCTGCTGATCTTCCACGGGCGGCAGCGTATTAAACATCTCGGGAGCAAGCTGTCCTAAACTTGCAATCATAGAAGGCGGTACACAAAGGGAAAGAGCTTGTACCCAAGCGCTTGAGTCTGTATACGTTGCATATAAAGAATGATTTGCAAAAATAATTAACGCGCACGCTGGAGTAAGGAGTACGCCATCTGCAAAAATATAGCCAAGCTTTTTTAAAGAACTTAGCGTTTGTTCTTCTTCTAGCTGATTAACGAGTGGCCACCACATGCAAAATGCAGCGATAAATAATACAACACTCACAATTCCGTGGAGCATCATATCCGTTTTAATAAAATCAAAAAGCAGCGGAATATGATACAAAGAAAATAACCCATTGAATAACAGTAGCGCAATTAAGGGCTTTGTAAAGAATTTAAAAATAGGTTTAACCCCTCTTACATAAATAACAGAACGAGCTAACCACGGCGGAATTCCTAAAATAAAAAGCGGAGGAATCACCAAGTAAACGATTGCCATTTGCGTCATATGAGCACTAAACATAAAGTGCCCCAGTAAATCTACAGGTCCTCCTTTACATATATATAAAAGAATCACGCTAATAACAAAATACGCTTTTGTTTTTCTGTTTACGGCCACCGCTCCTATAAAATTCTCTCTCCATCTCCCAACGATGAAAAAATACAATACAGTCACCAGACAAATGGTTAAAAAATAATAAGGACTCCAAAGTGCTTCAAAACCAAACATCTGCAAATTGTTAATCAACGTCTATTCCTCCTTCTACAGATGATGAAAAGGACTGGCGCATGCCAGCCCTTTTCTTTACCACCAAATAATGGTTACAAAAGCTAAAATGGTTAAAAGAGCTACCAATACGCCTGAATACAAGAAAAATGCTGGTATGGTATGTCCTTTGTGGTTCATATGCATGAAATAATAAAGTTGAAAGATGACTTGAACAACGGCCAAGAGCACAATCACCGGCATAATGTACCATCCGCTAAACTCTTGATAAACCGCAAAAAAAGCAATTAGCGTTAGAAATAACATCATCGCAAAAGAAATAACTTGCATCTTCATATCTTCTGCGTTTCTTTTTTTACGATAATCTAAATTGAGCCTTGGGTTATCTGAGTTTGATTGATTTGTCGTCATCAGCTTATCCCACCATTCCCATTAAATATACAACCGTGAAAATAAAGACCCACACAACATCGATAAAGTGCCAGTATAAACTTGCGACATAATATTTAGGAGCGTTATATAAGTTTAACCCCCGCTTCGCATTTCGAATCATCAAAGAACCAATCCAAAGCAATCCGAACGTTACGTGAGCTCCGTGTGTCCCAACCAGCGCGTAGAAAGAAGAACCGAATGCGCTGCTTGTAAACGTATGGCCTTCATGAACATAATGCCTGAACTCATAAATTTCTAGCCCTAAAAACGCTAAACCTAAAAGCCACGTAACGCCTAACCATAGCTGCATCTTTTTAAATTCAAAATTTTTCATATGATACATAGCATATACGCTTGTTAGTGAACTTGTTAATAAAATCATGGTGGCTGCAAAAACAAGCTTAATATCAAACAATTCTTCTGGCTTAGGTCCTGACATCGTTGAATTACGTAAAGCTAAATAAGTAGCAAAAAGTGAAGCAAACAAAACCGTCTCTCCGCCTAAAAAGAGCCAAAAGCCAGTAAATTTATTTTTCCCTTCAAGCGTTGCTTTTTCAGGCGAAGCAGGGAAAGTTTCAGCAGTTAGCTTTTGTTCAGTCTCCATTACATCTTCGCCTCCTTGTCATCATCAACTAAGTCTTCTTTGTGAATATGAAAGCCGTGATCATCAATCCATGAACGGAAGAACATCGATAAAAACATGACGATCATTCCGATAATCCCTACAATATCTCCCCACGCATGATCATTTCGATACAAAAAGCCAATCCCTGCAATAAACATTCCAAGCGATATCATAAATGGAATAAACGACGAGTTTGGCATATGAATATCACCAAGAGGTTCGGCTGGCGTCATTTCTTTATTTCCTGCCATTTTTTCAATCCAATATGCATCTAACCCGCGTACAAGCGGTGTTTGTTTAAAGTTATACTCTGGAGGCGGAGATGAAATAGCCCATTCTAATGTACGTCCGTCTCCCCAAGGGTCTCCTCCTACCTTTTGTCCTTTGGCAGTTGTTTTTATAATATTAACCAGTAAAATGAGCGTAGCAACCGCCATGAAAGCAGCTCCTGATGAACTGATTGCATTCCCAAGGTCGAGACCTTGATTAGGCAAGAACGTCCATACGCGGCGAGGCATCCCCATTAGGCCTAAGAAATGCTGAATAAAGAACGTTAAATGGAAACCAATCAAAAAGAGCCAAAACGTTGCTTTGCTTAACTTTTCATCTAACATCTTCCCAAACATTTTTGGCCACCAGTATGTGACACCTGCTAATATAGCGTATACGACACCGCCTACGATAACGTAATGGAAGTGAGCAACGATAAAATAAGAATCTTGAAATTGATAATCTGCAGGTGCTACAGCTGCCATAACTCCTGTTACTCCCCCGATAACAAATGATGGAATAAAGGCGACAGCATACAGCATTGGAGAAGTAAACTCAATACTTCCTCCCCAAAGCGTAAACAGCCAGTTGAAAATTTTAATTCCAGTTGGAACGGCTATAGCCATCGTAGCGACAGCAAAAATGGCATTTGCAATTGGACCAAGTCCGGTTGTGAACATGTGGTGAGCCCACACCATGAACCCTAAAAATCCGATTAATACGGTGGCAAAAACCATCGACGAGTACCCGAATAATCTCTTTCTTGAAAAAGTAGGTAAAATTTCAGAGAAAACACCAAACGCTGGAAGAATTAAAATATATACTTCCGGATGACCGAATATCCAGAAAAGATGTTCCCAGATAATGGTGTTCCCACCCATTGTGGCGTCAAAAAAGTTTCCCCCGAATAAGCGGTCAAAAATCATTAAAAACAATCCAACCGTTAGTGCTGGAAACGCAAACAAAATAAGAGCTGATGCAACAAACGTCGTCCACGTAAACAGCGGCATACGCATATAAGTCATACCTGGCGCCCTCATGTTAATGATGGTCACGAGAAAGTTGATACCTGAAATCAATGTCCCGGCTCCGGAAATCTGCAAACCTATCGCATAAAAATCAATTCCGTGACCAGGTGATGCAATAGACAGCGAAGCATATGATGTCCAACCTGCATCAGGTGCTCCTCCTAAAAACCAGCTTAGATTTAAAAAGAGTCCCCCAAAGGCAAACAACCAAAAACCTAACAAATTTAAAAATGGAAATGCTACATCTCGAGCTCCAATTTGCAGTGGAACAACTGCATTCATCATGGCAAAAAGAAGCGGCATTGCGGCTAAGAAAATCATTGTTGTTCCATGCATTGTTAAAATTTCGTTATACGTTCCTGCACTGACAAAGTCATTGCTTGGTATAGCCAGCTGAATACGTATAAATAGCGCTTCCACTCCTCCGACTAGAAAAAAGATACCGCCGGCAATTAAATAAAGAATGGCGATTTTCTTATGGTCAACGGTTGTCATAAAGTCCCAAATTGTTCCACCTACACCCTTCTTTTGACTGAGTGTACTCATCGCTAAACCTCCCCTTTTAAAAACGACTGGACGTTTATTTTTCTTTTAAACTCATTAAATAGTCTGCTAGCTCATTCACTTGTTCATCTGTTAAGTCAGGATATGTACCACTCATCTTATTACCCGGCTTAACTTTTTCAGGGTCTTTTAACCATTTTTTGATATTTTCCTTGTTGTGAGGAAGCACTCCAGCTACACGCTCACGTTCAGAAAAACCGGCTAAGTTTGGTGCTTGACGGGCTTGCTCTGGACGATTATCTTTAACGTCAACAGCATGACATCCGATACAGCTTTCATTAAAGACCTCTTGACCAGCTTTTGCGGATGCTGTTTCTACATCAGGCTTTGCTTTTTTCAAATCTTTTGCCCACGTATCAAATTCACCGCTTGATACAGCCCGTACTTTAAAGTCCATAAGAGAATGAGATGGACCGCAAAGCTCAGCACATTTTCCGTAGAAAACCCCGTTAGCTTCCTTCGATTTTTCAGAATCAAACACTAGCCAGAATTTATTATCATTTTCTGTGTTAGCATCGAGCTTTCCTCCAACTGAAGGAATCCAGAATGAGTGCTTGACGTCAGAAGCTTTAATATTAAAGTAGACTTTTTTATCCGTTGGAACAACTAGATCTTGGGATGTAATAATTTTTTGATTAGGATACTCAAATTCCCACCAGTACAAGTTAGCACGCACATTTACTACGACAGCATCTTTGTCCTTCATTCCTTTTACGTCCGCTAGCTTAAATGTTGAGATGACCGTTGGAACAGTCAAAATAATGAGCAGCAAGATAGGAATCACTGTCCATATAATTTCTAACTTTCTGCTTCCTTCCACTTGCTTTGGAATCACGTTTTCTTCGCCTTTACGACGACGAAAGCGCAGAATAACAAATATAAAGATAATGGTGACCACAATAATAACTAAAACCATGATGGCTGTACTAAGAAGCATAAGCGAATATTGTTCTTCAGCTACCTCACCTGCAGGCTTAAGTGTTGACAAAAACGGTTTTCCACAGGCCGATAACACGAATGCAAGCAGCGTAAATAACGACAAAACACGAAAGTTCAATCGCCATTTTTTCATACCATTCCCCAACCTCTCTTTCATTGACGTGATTTCATCTATGCCCTCTTGAGCATAAAACTTATTCCTTCTATAATGAATTCTACATGTAGAAGAAATCCCCCTTGTGCAGTGTCGCATTCAGTGAAAGATTTTATCTAGGCAAAAAGCGTTGCGACAATCATTGAGACAAATAAAATAGTTAAATAGTTTAGTGAGTAGACAAACATCATGCTAGCCCACTTTGTGTCTTCTTGTTTATTGTATTGAGCAAATCCTAAAAATAGCCATCCTATGTTTAAAACAGTGGCCAAAATTAGAAATGGAGTGCCTAATTCGTATAAATAAAGAGGTAATGGCAACAAACAAGCAATCCAAATGAGAATCTGTCGTTTTGTCAGCTCAAATCCGTGTACAACAGGCAACATAGGGATTCCCGCTGCCCGGTATTCTTCACATCTTCGCATAGCAAGAGCTAGAAAATGAGGCGGCTGCCAAATAAACATGATTAGAAATAATACCCAAGCTACTACATGTAAATTGGGATCGATAGCGGCCCATCCAATTAAAGGCGGAACAGCGCCTGATATACTTCCGATTACTGTATTAATTGTGTATAGTCTTTTGGACCACATGGTGTAAAGAACTACATATGTAAGTATTCCTGCTAATCCGATGAGAGCGGCTACGGAAGAAACAACTAGTAGCATAAGCAAGCCGGTTAACGTAAAACCGATTCCAATCCCAAGGACCGTCAAAGGTGCAAAACTCCCTGTCACTGTAGGTCGTCCCTTTGTTCGTTCCATTAGAGGGTCAATGTCACGATCTATGTAATTGTTCAAACTGCATGAACCGGCGATGATAAGTGAAGAACCTATTAAAGTAAAAAATGCTTTATCCAGGTTTTCTAAGAAGTGTTGTTCGTTGAAGAAAAGAGCTAGCCAAAAACCAGTAAAGGTGGTGATGAAATTTGAGTTGACTATTCCAATTTTAATCGTAGCTAAAAAATCTGACCAAACGGAACTATTTTCGCTTACATGAGCTGTGTTAGGCGATGCAGAAAGCGTTGAATCTTCCACCATTTTTGAATCTTCCATGGCGCTTCCTCCTTTACTCATCCACAGACTTTTATCTAGTAAATAAAGAGTCTATCAATGAAGGCGTTTTCAACATAATTTTACAAAAATCTCCTCTTTGTTCACAAAGAAGTCATATTCCTCTCACCAAAGCTACTTAAAAGCTTCACATGTAAACGATAAAATAGTAGAGAAATATCTATTTCTCATGTTTATTAAACCATATTTTGCCGTTACTTTGTGAAGAATTCATGAAAAAAATATGGATTTTTTTTGTCATGAGCTAAATGCATGTCCCTGTCACTTGTTAAAAGATATTTGTGCAAGTAAAATAGTTTTCTGTACGGTACCTTTTACATATCTGTAGAGTCAAACTCATGAACAAACCTTACACTTTCTACCATTATAACAAATTCAATCAAGTTTATGGAGAATAAATGAAATTTATGTTTAATATACAAAAAGATTAGGATAAATTGTTTAGCTCGTTATATTACTTACTTTGCTTTTAGGATGGTGATTATTGTGCGACTTGGATTAAAATTTTTATCCGTTGTGACGAGCATGGCCATGTTACTTATTCTGCTTGGCGGTGCCCTTGTCACGAAAACTGGTTCAGCAGACGGGTGCGGAGATTCTTGGCCTCTGTGTAATGGACAGCTCATTCCCGACCCTTTAACATTCGAAACCGTTGTTGAACTAAGCCACCGCTTAGTTTCTGGCGTGTCGGGCTTTCTTGTGCTCGCTTTATGCGTATGGGCATGGATTTCACTAGGACATATAAAAGAAGTTAGACCTTTAGCGTTTATCTCTTTTTTCTTCCTAGTACTGCAAGCATTAATTGGAGCTGCCGCTGTTATGTGGGGGCAATCAGACGCAGTGCTTGCTCTTCATTTTGGTATTTCCCTTATTTCGTTTGCTTCTGTGCTGCTGTTAACACTTATTATCTTTGAAGTGGATCAAAAGCTCGACTCAACTAATATACAGCTAGGCTCTAAAATGAAAAAACACATCTACGGGGTTATCTTATACACGTATGCCGTTGTGTACACGGGCGCGCTTGTTCGCCATAAAGAAGCTAGCTTGGCTTGTCCAGACGTTCCATTTTGTTCAAACGGAAACGGTTGGCTACCTGTTGATTTGAATCAGTGGATTCAAATGGGACATCGATTCGTTGCTGTTTTAACGTTTGTATGGATATTAGCTGCCTTTATCCATGCAGTTAAATATTATCGCCATCAAAAAAATATTTTTTACGGATGGTTAGCCGCTCTCGTTCTAGTTATTTTTCAGGCGGTTTCCGGTATGCTTGTTGTTGTCACACGTCTGCAGCTAGAGCTCGCGCTTGCTCATTCTTTAATTATCTCTTTCCTATTCGGTATATTAAGCTACTTAACCTTACTTGCAACGCGTCATACACATAGTTAATCAAAAAAGGTACGAGCTCAGAGCTCGTACCTTTTTTGATTAGCTTTCTAATTCAATTAATAAATCCCCCGGCTGGATGCCATCTCCATTCGACACATGTACTTGTTTAATCACGCCGTCAAATGGTGCTTGCACGGTTGTTTCCATTTTCATTGCTTCTGTGATCATTAAGTGATCACCTTTTGAGACTTTATCGCCTTTTTCTACTACTACTCGAATAACGGTTCCAGGCATTGAAGCGCCGATGTGGGCCGGATTTGCTTGGTCGGCTTTTTGTTTTGCCGTAACGGTTGTTTTGACACTTTCGTCTTTAATCACGACTTCACGAGGCTGACCGTTCAATTCAAAGTATACCGCTCGCGTACCGTCTGCCTGCGGTTCTCCAATGGATACAAGGCGGACAATTAAGGTTTTTCCTTTTTCAATCTCAATTTCAACCTCTTCTCCTAAACGCATGCCGTATAGGAAAGTCGGGGTATCAAGAACAGAAATGTCCCCGTATTGTTCGACTGCTTTGTGATAATCCATAAATACTTTTGGATACAGCGCATAAGCAATGGCATCAAAACTCGTTACTTGACGATTTAAGTCTTTAAACAGCTTTTCTTTCACTGCATCGAAGTCCACATCTTCTAACAGTTCTCCAGGACGAACTGTAATAGGTTTTCTGCCTTTTAGAATGATGCGCTGAAGCTCTTTAGGGAATCCCCCGTGAGGCTGTCCTAAATACCCTTCAAACAATTCAATAACTGAATCCGGGAAGTCAAGCGTTTCACCGCGCTCAAACAGCGTTTCTTCTGTCAAGTTGTTTTGGACCATAAACAATGCCATATCTCCAACTACTTTTGATGATGGCGTAACTTTTACAATATCACCAAATAACAAATTCACGCGTGAATACATATCTTTTACTTCATCCCAGCGGTTTCCTAAACCAACTGCTTTTGCTTGTTGCTGTAAGTTGCTATATTGACCGCCTGGCATTTCATGCTCGTACACTTCCGTATGAGGAGCGTTCATGCCGCTTTCGAAGTCTTGGTAATATTTTCGCACGTCTTCCCAATAGTACGAAAGCTGTTCTAGATTTTTAATATCCAGATTTGGTCTGCGGTCCGCACCTTCTAATGCGTAATAAAGAGAGTTAGCACTTGGCTGAGACGTTAAGCCTGCCATTGAGCTTACGGCTACGTCTACAATGTCTACGCCTGCTTCAATTGCTTTTGCATACGTGTATACACCGTTTCCGCTTGTATCATGCGTATGAAGGTGGATTGGAATATCAACCGTTTCTTTTAGAGCCGATACTAAATCATAAGCTGCCTGCGGTTTTAAAAGACCCGCCATATCTTTAATACCCAGAATATGTGCTCCAGACTGCTCAAGCTCTTTTGCTAAGTTCTTGTAGTAATCCAAATCATACTTACGGCGCGTCGGATCTAAAATATCACCTGTATAACACATCGCTGCTTCTGCAATCTTTCCTGTTTGACGGACAGAGTCAATTGCAAGAGTCATTCCTTGCACCCAGTTTAAGCTGTCAAAGATACGGAAAACATCAATACCTGCATAAGCTGATTTTTCAACAAATTCCTTAATTACATTATCAGGATAGTTTTTATATCCAACCGCATTGGACGCGCGAAGAAGCATTTGGAAAAGAACGTTTGGCGCTTGTTGACGTAAAGTAAGCAAGCGATCCCACGGATCTTCTTTTAAGAATCGATAAGCAACATCAAACGTTGCTCCCCCCCACATTTCCATAGAAAATAAATCTGGAAGCAAGCGTGCAGTTGGGTTAGCTACTTGTCTTAAGTCGTTTGTACGAATACGCGTTGCTAAAAGAGACTGATGGCCATCACGGAAGGTTGTATCCGTTAATAGTACTTCCTTGCGTTCTTTCACCCAATTTACTAGCCCTTCAGCGCCTTTTTCATCTAAAATCTGCTTTGTTCCGTTTTGAATTGGTTTGCTTATATCCACACTAGGAACGCGCGGTTTCGTAAAGATCGGCTTTTTCTTTTCCGATACACCTGGGAATCCGTTTACCGTAACATTCCCAATGTATGTAAGCATTTTAGTTCCGCGGTCTTTTCGCTTCGGAAAAACAAAAAGTTCAGGCGTTGTGTCAATAAATGATGTATCATAAGCACCTGTTAAGAACTTATCATGCTTCACTACATTTTCAAGAAACGGAATATTTGTTTTAATTCCACGAATACGAAATTCTTTTAAATTCCGTACCATTTTTGATGCGGCTTGATCGAATGTTAATGCCCATGTTGTTACTTTTACTAACAGTGAATCATAATAAGGCGTAATTACAGCACCTTGGAAGCTGTTTCCCGTATCTAAGCGTACGCCAAAACCGCCACCAGAACGATAAGCCATAATCTTACCCGTATCCGGCATAAAATTGTTTAACGGATCTTCTGTCGTTACACGAGATTGAATCGCATATCCATGTACGTGAATTTGATCTTGTGCAGGAATGGATACTTCCTTGCTGTGAAGCGCGTAGCCGTCTGCAATTAAAATTTGCGATTGAACGATATCGATACCTGTAATCATTTCAGTAATTGTGTGCTCTACTTGAACACGTGGATTTACTTCAATAAAATAAAAATCGTTTCCTGATACTAAAAATTCTACTGTACCAGCATTTATGTACTGCACTTTTTCCATCAGCTGCACAGCTGCTTCACAAATGTGGAGACGTAAGTCTTCATCTATAGAAACACTTGGTGCTACTTCTACTACTTTTTGGTGACGACGCTGCACAGAACAGTCACGTTCATAAAGATGCACAACATTTCCTTGTTCATCACCTAAAATTTGCACTTCAATATGTTTTGGATTTTCAACTAGTTTCTCGACATACACTTCATCATTACCAAAAGCCGCTTTTGCTTCTGATTTGGCACGGTCATAAGATTCACTTAGGCTGTCTGCATCGCGAACGATACGCATGCCTCGACCGCCTCCGCCCAAAGCAGCTTTGATCATTAGAGGATATCCATGCTGATTAGCAAATTCTTTTGCTTCGTCAATTGAATCAATAGGACCATCCGTACCAGGAATAACGGGAATATCTGCTTGAATAGCCTGGTGACGTGCTTTTACTTTATCTCCAAACATATCAAGATGCTTGGATTTTGGACCAATAAAAATAATGCCTTCTTCTTCGCAACGTTTCGCAAATTGGATATTTTCTGACAAAAAACCATAGCCAGGGTGAATAGCATCTACATCATGAGACTTAGCAATGTCGATGATGCCTTCTATATCCAAATAAGCATCAATCGGTTTTTTCTCCGCTCCTACTAAATAGGCTTCATCCGCTTTGTAACGGTGATAAGAACCTGCGTCTTCCTTAGAATAAATCGCAACAGTCCGAATATTCAGTTCAGTACATGCTCGAAATACACGAATCGCAATTTCTCCTCGGTTTGCTACTAATACTTTTTTGATTTTTTTAGTTACAAAACTCATGTTGCTAATCTCCTCTCAATTTCGTATAAACTTCAATATATAGCAAAATTAGATAAAAGAAAAGCAAAAATCAATGGAAAATGATAAAATTCCAATAAATTTTTGCTTTTTTTACACAATTTTTTCACGAAAATCAATCGCTTGTTGTTGATGTATTGTTCGGATGTAGCACAATATTTTCCGTATTTTTCTGTTTTTTATTTTGATAATTTACGAAAAACGAAATATTTACAATAATTCCCATAGATACCATCAGCGTTAGCAGCGAAGACCCTCCGTAACTGATAAACGGAAGCGTGACGCCGGTAATCGGAATGAGTCCCGTAAGCCCTCCAAGGTTAATGCCTGTTTGAATACCTATCATACTGGCTACTCCAATACAAATCATGCTAGCAAACGGATCCTGAGATTTTTTAGCCAGCATTAAAATCCTGAAAATTAAGAAGCCTAAAAGACCCAGCACGAGCATAACTCCAAAGAACCCTAATTCTTCTGCAATAATAGCCATAATGAAATCGGTATGGGGCTCCGGAAGGTAACCATACTTTTGTACACTTTCTCCTAAACCAAGGCCTTTTAAGCCTCCTGTACCTATTGCTAAATATGAATTAACCAGCTGATAACCAGTTCCTTGAGCATTGGCAAATGGATCTGATGCACCGGTAAAACGGCCAATTCGATTGGCAGTAAACTGACCTGTAAAAAACCCAATTGTAATAATTACCGTAAGCAAAATGAGACCTAGTGCTAGCATGCGGAAAAAGGTTTTTTTAGAGATTCCCGAACACAGCATAATGGTAACGGCAATAGCAAAAATAATTGATCCCGTTCCAAGGTCAGGCTGAATAGCTACAAAGCCTAATATTAGAAATACAAGACCCATAGGTCCAAAAAAAGCTTTTTTGATGTTGTCAATATACTCTTGCCTTTTAGACAAAACATACGATAAGTATAAAATGACAACAAGCTTGGCATACTCAGCCGGCTGCATGTTTGCGCCGCCAAGCTGCAGCCAACTTTGGGCATTGTTACTCGTATGCCCCATTACAAACACAAGCAAAAGCAGTACAAAAATGCCCAGAATCGCATAAGGCAGTATTTTAGGATACAGCTTGTAAGGTGTTAGCATTGTTAAAATGAACAATACAAGCGTAAAAGCAAGCCACATTTTTTGTCTGTTGTAAAAGAAATCGCTTGACGTATGATATCTTGTAATACTTACAATCATACTTGAACTGTAAACCATAACTAGTCCAACCGCACAAAGAAGCAGCACTGGAATTACAATTGAATAGTCAAAATGCCTAAATATTTTTTTTACCATAACCCTCTTCCTTTAAAAATGACGTGTTTCTGTTTCGTTTCATCTTTTATGTACAAATTTGAGTAAATTAGGAAATTTCAACCACCTGTAATAAAAAACTCAAACTACGTTTATATATAGTTTGAGTTTCGATCGCGTGATTTTTATTTTTTTGTAAACGCTTCATGCAGTGCAGAAAGTTCACGCTCGAGGCGGTCTAGCAATGTTTTTCCAACACGTTCATCAATTAAACCAAGACGAACTGCAAAATCAATTTCTCTTGATAAACCAAACATTTGTGTATCTAAAACCTCTTCATAAAGAGGACATTGTGGCATTGTTAAGTTATCCATTTGAACTTGAATTAATTGCAAAATCTTATCTGCATCAGCTTTTAACAACGCATACGCTTTTTCACGATGATCTATCATTGTCTCAGGCGTCAAACTCAATCCCTCCGTTCGCGAGCGATTACCTAATCTATCTCTCAATTTTAAAGGCTATGCTCCAAAAAAGCAAGGATAAACATGTCCGTGAGGCTGGCCGTCTTTTTTATACTGTTACTTTCTCAAAACCGTTACCATAGATGTAGGAAATTTCGCACTTTCGTTGACCCTTACATTATATCATACGAGAATCACTCTCAACTAAATTTTTTCATCAAAGTGACAAATAAGTAGAAAGCGCTTATACTTTTAGCAAGGGGGCATTTATAATGAATTCAATTATTATGTTAAAAGGAAAAGTAAAATATACGCTGACACTCGACCCAAGCGTGTGGATTTTCGATGACCGCAAGCTCGATATGGACATTTTCTTTGAACATCCACCGGAGCAAAAAGACGAGACAGAAGCGTACACAAAGGCTGTTTCCAAGCATTGGGACCGTGAAATTCAAGAGGGAGCCGTCTTTCCTCCTACGTTAAAAACTGAAAAGAAATTCAAAAAACAGGAGCTAGTAAATGGGACATTCGGCATTTTATTTGCACCTTTTCTAGCTAACGCTTCACCTACTGAAGAAGCTACCAACGTTTCATTTAAAACAAAAGACGCGCTGATTTCTTTTTCATTAGAAGAAGCGCAAAAACTAATCTTTGGTTTCAGCCAAGATGGAAAGCCTCTTAGAGAAGATGGGCCTATCTATGTCTATTTGCCTGACGGATCTAACCGAAATAACCCTATTAAATATGTGGAAGAAATCATCGTTACATAATAAAAGAAGGGGGGTTCCAAAAGGAACCCCGCTTCTTTTAAAGAATATCAGCTGCTAATTGTGCCAGTCCTGAGCGCTCTCCTTTGATTAACCGAACGTGGCCCGATACTTTTTGCTCTTTAAACTTTTCGACTACGTACGTTAATCCGTTGTTATACTCATCTAAATAAGGATGATCAATTTGAGCCGGATCTCCCATAAGGACAATTTTACTCTTTTCCCCTACCCTTGTTAAAATTGTTTTAATTTCATGCTTTGTTAAATTTTGCGCTTCATCAATAATAATGAACTGTTCCGGAATGCTTCGGCCTCTTATATACGTCAAGGCTTCCACTTCTATTGAACTGAGCCCCGCTAGAATCGCATCCAGTTCTCCAGGCTTTTTAGTGTTGAATAAGTACTCTAGGTTATCATAAATTGGCTGCATCCATGGACGAAGCTTCTCCTGCTTTTCTCCTGGCAAGAATCCAATATCTTTCCCTAAAGGAACAATTGGACGAGCTACAAGTAGCTTTTTAAAACATCCTAGATCTTCCGTCTGCATAAGTCCTGAAGCTAAAGCAAGCAGCGTTTTACCCGTACCTGCCTTTCCAATTAACGTGACCAGTTGAACGTCGTCTCTAAGAAGAAGTTCTAAAGCCATAATTTGCTGAACATTTCGAGGTTTGATTCCCCAGATATGATCATATTCAAATAAAAGCTTTTTTACTTTTGTTGTTGTTTGATCGACAATGCCGATTGCTGATCCGGATCCCCCAAATGCATCTTTCATCACTAAGAATTGATTTGCAAAAAAGGAGTGGTTCGCAATTTGAGACGTTAGCAGTTCTCCTTTTTCGTAAAATTGACTCAGCAGTTCTTTTGCAATATAGACTTCCGAAAAGCCTGTATAAATACTATTGAACTCCACTACTCGATCACTTAAAAAATCTTCTGCTCTTAAGCCGATTGCGTCAGCCTTCACACGTACCAACACATCTTTACTCACTAGTATCACTTCACGTCCATCTTCTTTTGTTTCCTCTTCAAGAGATAGATTTTTAGCAACAGCTAAAATTCGATTATCATTTGTTTTTTCCACAAAGATTTCTTGAAGCTGTTGAAAAGAGCGATGATTGAGTTCAATTCGCAAATGGCCCCCATTTTCTAAAGGGATTTTCTCATATAACTTTCCATGTTGTCTCAAGTTATCAATGAGTTTGGATACCTGCCTTGCATTTCGTCCGACTTCATCCATATTTCTTTTTTTCGAATCAACTTCTTCTAGCACAACGGCCGGAATCACTACTTCGTTATCATCAAATGAAAAAATTGAATGCGGATCTTGTAATAAAACATTCGTATCTAATACATAAATTTTTCCCAATAATTCAGCCTCCTACTCCGATTGTTTTTCCTGTAAGGAGTGAAACAAGGCACCCATCCATTTATATACTATGTAACGCACATGTGTGAAGTGACCTTAAATGGACGGACCATTTTCTTTAAATATATGAACACGTGTATAAAGATAGAAGAACTATTAGAAACTAAATACAAATTACTACAAAAAATGAGTCATTCATAAGGAGGAGTCTCCCACATGAACAAATTTTTTCTATCCATTAGCTTATGTTTTATTACACTAACCGGCTGCAACAATAACCAAGCAGACGTTGAAGAAGGGCAAAAAACAGATCGAATTGTACAGGTTAAAAATTCATCTCCTGAACGCTCTCACAAGCGTACTGCTAATGAAATATCAGCTCATTTAGTTGAACTGGCTTCAAGCGTTCCGAATGTAAATGATGCTACTGCCATTGTGCTCGGTAAGTATGCAATCGTAGGCATTGACGTCGGCAAAGATATTGATCGTTCAGAAGTAAGTTCCATCAAATATACAGTTGCCGAAGGTCTGAAAGCTGATCCGTACGGCGCTAATTCTGTTGTTATTGCAGATCCTGATACGGTCGCTCGGCTAAAACAAATTGGAAATGAAATTCGCAAAGGTCGTCCGGTTACAGGGTTTTTAGATGAATTAGCAGCCATTGTAAACCGAGTGATGCCTGAATTTGCAGAAGAAATCCGCCGAAATCCTAGCTCAACAGATACAAATAATCAAAAATTAAATAATAAACAAGAGCAAAATTTAAAGAATGAGCAGGAAAAACAATCTAATAATCATCTTCAAAAAAACGAATAAGAAAGTCGCTTAGCGGCAGGCTGCTGCTAAGCTTTTTTTATCGCTTCAATTACTTGCCTATCGAGTTTAGCAGCTGCTACTGGATCATAGGTCTTTTCATATGAAGGGTTTACTGAAATCTTAGAACCATAGAACATAACGTCTCTTACTTCATTAATATCTAGTTCAATTAGCGTCAGCTTTAAAGCTACTCCTTCTAACTTTTCTTGCACTACCTCAGCTATTCCGCTGATTGAGTAGCATGATTCATTAGCAAGAATATTTACCACTGCTTTATTCGTATGTTTAATGTTTTCTACAATCCTCGATTTGACATCTACGGCAAATCGAACTTTTTGTTTAGTCGGAGCTACTAACCACGAAATGGCACTAACATTTGGACCGTTTGTTTCAAAATCAATAGTTGAAATGGTTGCAAATCTCTCTGTCTGTAGCTCATCGTATAATGCATCTACTAGTTGAGTCTCGACTTCGTTGGCCATTTTCATCCCTCCTACTGTTTATGTACTTACTAGTTACTATCTTCGAGCTAACAAGCAAAATTACCTGCTTCTTTAGGAATGTTTTCCTATCGTTTCTTTTCTACTGAAAGACAGCACCGCAAAAAAACTTTATAAAACAAGAATTTTCGGCTAGAATGATGTATAGAGAAGTTGAGGTGATAGAAATGAGAGTACAATGTGTCATGTGCGATAAAATTGAAACAATTGAGGATGAAACGCTTGTGGCAAAACGACTGCGCAACCGTCCTATCCATACATATATGTGCAATGAATGTTCTGAACGGATTGAAAAACGAACAAAAGAACGCATAGCTACTGGTAACTTTAAACTATATGAGTCGAAAAAGACAGAGGAGGATTGGTAAGGTGCTCCGATTAGGAATAAGTATTGGCATGTTAAGCGGGATTATCCTTGGGTTATGTTTAAAATGGATAGAGTGGCTAACCGGCAAACAAGTTTATACCCTTTTATTAAATGTTGATTTTATTCCTATGATTGGCCCTATTCAATGGCCTGAATGGGTAGAGTTTGTTTTTCATTTACTCATTGCCGCTGCAATTGGGATCGTTTTTGTTTACATAGTAGGTAAATTAAATAATATGTCTATTCGAAAAATCGTATTGTGTTCCTTTTTATTAACACTTCCAACCATTCCTTTGTATTTTCCGTTGACGCTGCTTGCGCTCAAGCCTACGCCTGCGGTGGATGATGCAGTAGCGATTTTTTATTGGACAGCTGGCCATTTAATTTTCGCAGCCGCTCTTGTCTTCGGCTATATCATACTAAAAAGACGCTTGTAGCTACAAGCGTCTTTTTATGTAGTTTTATGAACCCAACGTGGAGTTTTGCTTCTTAGCCTGATACAGCCGTATTTTATAAATAATCAACACAAGCGCTGCAACCACAAGCCCTTCAGCTACAGGTAAAAAAATGCCTAAAAACGTTAAGATCGTACATCCAAAAGCTAAAAACAGATAAATAACCACAGATTTTAAAAGCGGCAGCTTCTTTGCAAACCCGAGTTTGTACACGAGAACAGATAGCCCTAAAATGGTAAAGTATAACAGCCACATTCCTATTTTTGCATGTTCATCTACTTGATACAAAGCTGCAAAAAATGAAAGGTGTTCTTTTACATCCATATTTCTTCCCCCTATTCCTTACTTTACATTATTCGATATAAGCCACCTTTTTCCTTTCCAAACTCCTTCTTTATAAAACGCTTTCAAAAAATAGAAAATTCTGATATAATAGATAAAAAACAAGCCGCTAGCAAATAGAGCTAACGACTTACTTTTTTTATTATTTCGTGTCAGCGTATTTTTTCTTTTTCGCTGCTTTTTCACGTTCATTTTTATCAAGAACTTTTTTACGTAGACGAATAGATTCTGGTGTGATTTCACAATATTCATCTTCGTTTAAATATTCAAGTGATTGCTCTAAAGACATAATACGAGGTTTTTTCATACCTGTTGTTTGATCTTTATTAGCAGAACGCATATTCGTCATTTGCTTCATTTTACAGATGTTAACAACGATATCATTTTCACGAGTGTGTTCTCCTACGATCATACCTTCGTATACTTCTGTACCTGGCTCAACGAAAATTGTACCGCGGTCTTCTACGCCTTGGATTCCATAAGTAGATGATTTACCGCTTTCCATAGAAACAAGCACACCTTGACGGCGACCTCCAACTTGACCTTGCTGCATTGGTTGGTAGCTATCAAATGAATGGTTAATGATACCGAATCCACGAGTTAACGATAAGAACTCAGTTGTATAACCGATTAAACCACGTGCAGGAACCATAAAGATCAGACGAACTTGACCGCTGCCGTTGTTAATCATATCAACCATTTCACCTTTACGAGCACCCATTGATTCCATAATAGAACCCGTATGTTCTTCAGGCACGTCGATTTGCACACGTTCAACTGGCTCACAGCGAACGCCATCAATTTCACGAACGATTACTTCAGGTTTTGATACTTGAATCTCATATCCTTCACGACGCATGTTTTCAATTAAAATAGATAAATGAAGTTCTCCACGTCCTGAAACAACCCATACATCCGGTGAATCAGTATTTTCCACGCGTAAACTTACATCCGTCTCAAGTTCAGACATTAAGCGCTCTTCAATTTTACGAGATGTAACAAATTTACCTTCACGACCAGCAAACGGTGAATTGTTTACTAAGAACGTCATTTGTAAAGTAGGTTCATCAATACGTAAAATTGGCAGTGCATCTTGGTGGTCAAACGGACATACTGTTTCACCTACGTTGATGTCTTCCATTCCTGATACAGCGATCAGGTCTCCTGCTTTTGCTTCTTCGATTTCAACACGCTTTAAGCCTAGGAAACCGAATAATTTTGTTACACGGAATTGTTTTACCGTACCGTCAAGCTTCATTAATGCAACTTGCTGGCCTACTTTCATTGTTCCGCGGAATACGCGGCCTACACCGATACGACCAAGATAGTCATTGTAGTCAAGCATTGCCACTTGGAATTGAAGTGGTTCATCGCTGTTGTCTACTGGTGCTGGAATGTGCTCGATGATTGAGTCAAATAGAGATGACATGTTCTCATCTTGCTTTTCAGGATTCGTGCTAGCTGTTCCGTTGATTGCTGAAGCATAAACAACAGGGAACTCAATTTGTTCCTCGCTTGCACCTAGTTCAATAAATAAGTCAATTACTTCATCAACTACTTCAGTTGGACGAGCAAAGTCACGGTCAATTTTGTTAACAACAACAATCGGCGTTAAGTTTTGCTCTAATGCTTTTTTCAATACAAAGCGAGTTTGAGGCATACATCCTTCGTATGCATCTACTACAAGTAGAACACCGTCTACCATTTTCATAATACGCTCAACTTCTCCACCGAAGTCAGCATGTCCCGGCGTATCCATAATGTTGATACGCGTATCTTTATAATTAATAGCTGTGTTTTTCGCTAAAATTGTAATTCCACGCTCACGCTCAAGGTCATTTGAATCCATCGCACGTTCTTCAACATGCTCATTAGTACGGAATGTTCCGGACTGATGTAATAATTTATCTACTAACGTTGTTTTCCCATGGTCTACATGGGCAATAATGGCAATATTACGTAAATCTTTACGAATGTTCACGCATTTCACTCCTATGCTTGTAATAACTAAGCTATTATATCACACTAACTCTAGAATTGCAGAATGATTTTGTTGTACACTATAAATATCCGTTATAAATGGGAGGAATCAACATGAGAAACATTAAGTGGGTATTTGTTTTATATGCATTTATCGCAACTGCGGCAATTATGTCAATCGGCATATTTATCGGAGAAGGAAGCGCTCTCGGGGTCATTTTAGCTATCGCAGCTTTAATTGTTGTAATGGGCCTTGGCTTTACGACTAAGAAAAAAATGCGAGAAAAAGGGCAGCTGTAATTTTTTTGCGATGATTGAAAGCGTCATGGCCATTTGCAACATCAAAATGGTTCATGACGTTTTTTCATCACAAAATTCTTTGACTACACGTAAGTCTTCACTTCTATTTTATTTATTCCACTTTCCTTCAAGGTACGTACGAAAGATTTCGTCATGTAATGTTGGTTTGCTTACAAACACACTGCTTTTTTCAAGAATCTCTAACGGCTTTCCTTCTAAATCCGTCATAACTCCTCCAACTTCTTCAATCAATACTTTACCGGCAGCAAAGTCCCATGGAGCCAAACGTAAAGTAATGTATCCATCCAAGCGTCCAGCCGCTACGTAAGCAAGCTCAATAGCTGCGGATCCATATGAACGGGTCCCTCTTACTTTACGCACAAGCGGACTTAATACGGAAGGATCAATACGGCGGTTCTCCGTCACCCATGTTGCATTTAGGCTAATAATAGCTTGTTCAACTGGTACAGGTTCAAGTTTCGGCAATTGGATATCATTCATAAACGCGCCCTGTCCTTTTAAAGCATGATACAACTCATTATGAATAACATCATAAATATAACCTGCTTGTCCTACACCATTTTCAAATATACCGATGGAAATAGCAAAATTTCGCTGCTGATGAACAAAGTTCATCGTACCGTCGATTGGATCGATAATCCAAATCGTTCCTTCTTCTGATTCAAGCTCTTCTCCATATCCTTCTTCTCCGAGAATATGATGTTCCGGAAAGGTTTCATTGATTTTTGAGATAAAAAACTGTTCAATTTCTTTATCCATATTTGTTACTAAATCATTTGGATTCGATTTCGTTTGAATGAGAAGTTCTTTACTAAACGACTGTTGAATTTTTTGTCCAGCTTCTTTTAGCCACTCTTTAACGTATGTATCGATTTCTTTCCAGCGTTGCGTCATCTCAATTCCCCCTCAAAAATACGTCTCTTATTTAAGCTTAAAAAAACCTCTGCAAGATGTCAATTAACAGAGCACGTGGGAGAAGAACTGCCGCTTCTTCTCCCACGTGCTCTGTTACCACTTATGAATCTGCTCATTCAGTTTAATCCTTTTTTACAGTTTACCCTTATTTGTTCTATTTTATTCCCGTATCTGCTACTGAAGAGATATCATTTCTTCACGAAGTTTCTCGAGCTTTCGCTTACATTTTTGTTTTTGTTCCTCATTATTCTCCATCATGGCTTCATATAATGTCGCTAACTCGTAATCTAACTCCAAACGAATTACACCTAATCTTTTTTGTCCATCATTCTTCTTATACATATTCACCACTTGTTTCATTCTTCAAACACCCCTCTCAAATTATTGAACCCGCTTATAGAAAACTAAATTTTCAGATATTTTGATTGATATAGTCTATGTCGAAACCTAATCTCATGTAACTAAATTGTGTGATTACCTATAAAAAAATGATAGACACGTTTTGACAAGCATATGCGAATTAATTGGTGTTTATGCTTTTCATGTGGTAGAATCTTCGCGTAAATCATACTTACTTGCATAGATGCACAGCAGCTATACATATTCACTAAAAAACGGAGGTTTCACATGGCATTCTCAGGATTTTCACAAGATGACTTTAACGTATTCCGTATCGAGGGACTTGATGCACGTATGGAAGCCATCAAGACAACGATACGCCCAAAATTCGAACAATTGAGCAATCATTTTGCTCCTACTCTTTCTTCACTTTGTGGAGATGAAATGTTCATACACATTGCCAAACATGCACGAAGAACAGTTAACCCGCCAGCAGATACGTGGGTAGCCTTTGCTAATAGTAAACGCGGGTATAAAAAGCTCCCTCATTTTCAAGTTGGCCTTTGGGAAACACACGTCTTTGTGTGGTTCGCCGTCATTTACGAATCACCTATTAAAGAACAATTTGGAAAGCTGCTAAAACAAAACATTGAGGAGATTCGTCAACACATCCCAGCCTCGTTTGTTTGGTCGAAAGATCATACAAAACCTGATAGTGAAAAAATGGGCGACTTATCTTCTGAAGACTTAGAGAGTTTGTTTGAACGTCTAGAGACGGTTAAAAAAGCTGAGATCCTATGCGGCATTACGATTCCAAAAGAAGAAGCGATTGCAATGAACGGCGAAGAATGGATAGCTCGTATTGAACAAACATTTCATACGGTAACTCCATTATATGAACTAACTAAAAAAGCATATGCATAATTTTAACGAATTGATATAAAAAAAATGGAGCCAAGCTTGGCTCCATTTTTTACATTTTTATGATGTCTCCAGAAGAAGCAGCCTTTGCTTTTTGAATCGTTCGATAAGAAGAGTATTTGCTTTGGTCTTCAAAATCGTTACAGATTGTTTTTTCTTCTGCTTTACTTGGCACAATTTCTTTAAATCGGCGATAGACTGCCATTAGATGATCACGCTCAATACCTTTTTCATAAGCGCGTTCAATGCTTTCAAAAAACTTCACTACATCAATAATTTCTTCTGTACTCCAATCAAGGGAGATAGGGTATTGATATTCCACTTCTCATCACTCCATTTATTTCTTCAATCTATGTATATCTATATTCTTAACTCTATCACAATCTATAATGTACACAAAATTTATTCTCTTTTCACACAAAAGAATTTCTCCTTTTTTTTCTTTTTATTTTCTCTTTAAAATATCTTTGCAAATGGATTAATAAGTGCTATAATTCTTTTGTTTTATGGGGATTTTCAAAACATAAAGAACTATAAAATAATGAGTAATAAGCAGTTTACAATTACTTGTATTTTTTTAACTAAAAATTGTATTTATATTATCAAACAGTAGTAAACATACACGTTTCATTCATTTATATAATGGTTAAAATCAAGAAAACTGCCGAGTAGAATTTCTGTTGAATTTCTTTTATAGAAAAAAGATCCGATATTTTAATATGTAGAATTCAACAGCCACTAGTTTTGGGTATATAAAATTGAATGCTGTAATTTGATAAAAAAACAATCAAAGTCCCTCTAAGCTTTGCTTAGAGGGACTGACAATTTATGATAAAAGAGGTGTATAGCAAAGTTGTCTTCTCAATTTTCAACTCCATTATTTACTGGATTGGTTAATCACGCTAAGAAAAATCCAACACAATTCCATATCCCTGGACATAAAAAAGGAAATGGAATGGATCCTGAATTCCGCTCATTTATTGGCGATGATGCTTTATCCATTGATTTAATTAATATCGGTCCTCTTGATGACCTTCACCAGCCAAAAGGCATTATCAAACAAGCGCAGGATTTAGCTGCAGAAGCATTTGGTGCTGACCATACTTTTTTCTCTGTTCAAGGAACGAGCGGAGCAATTATGGCAATGGTTATGGCGACATGTGGGCCTGGAGATAAAATTATCGTTCCTAGAAACGTGCATAAATCTGTTATGAGTGCGATTGTTTTTTCAGGAGCTACGCCTATTTTTATTCATCCTGAAATTGACGAAAAGCTTGGTATTTCTCACGGTATCACATCGGACTCTGTAGAAAAAGCCTTGAAGCAGCACCCTGAAGCAAAAGCAGTGCTTGTTATCAATCCAACTTACTTTGGAATTTCGGGAGACCTTCGTAAAATCGTAGAAATTGCCCACTCGTATCAAGTACCTGTACTTGTTGATGAAGCTCACGGCGTTCATATTCACTTCCATGATGATTTGCCTCTGTCTGCTATGCAGGCCGGTGCAGATATGGCCGCAACAAGCGTGCATAAATTAGGTGGCTCTATGACGCAAAGTTCAATTCTAAACATACGCGAAGGCTTAATTTCTCCAAAACGTGTACAGTCTATTTTAAGCATGCTGACAACAACATCAACATCTTATCTGCTGCTGGCTTCTTTAGATGTTGCACGAAAACGTTTAGCTACAGAAGGGAAAGAGCTGGCTGAACGTGCAATTTCTCTTGCTGAAAAAGCACGAAAAGAAATTAATACAATTGAGCATATCCGATGTATAGGCAGAGAAATTTTAGGGACAAAAGCTACGTATGATTTAGACCCTACTAAATTAATTATTTCTGTTTCAGATTTAGGAATTACGGGCTATGACGTAGAAAAATGGATGCGTGAAGCTCATAATATCGAAGTTGAAATGTCTGACCTTTATAATATCTTATGTATTATCACGCCTGGAGATACTGAAGAAGACCTTTCACGTCTGGTCACAGCTCTGCGTGAGTTATCTGCAAAATTCCATAATCTTTCTGAGACAACGGCAAAACCCGCTATTTTATTGCCTGATATTCCTGTATTGGCTTTAACACCTCGCGATGCTTTTTACGCTGAAACCGAAGTGGTACCTTTTCATGAATCGGCAGGCCGTATTATTGCAGAATTTGTGATGGTCTACCCTCCTGGTATTCCTATTTTTATTCCTGGGGAAATCATCACTGAGGAAAATTTAACCTACATTGAAACGAACTTAGAGGCAGGTTTACCCGTGCAGGGTCCGGAAGACTTTGAATTAAAAACATTTCGTGTCATTAAAGAGCATAAAGCAATTCAATAAAAAAAAGGTGCGAAGTTCCGCACCTTTTTTTTATTGAATTAATCTAAATCTTCATCTGCTTTTTGACATTCTCCGCTTTTACATGTTGAGTATAATCGCGTCACTTTCTCATCTTCGAAATGATCAATTGTGCAGTTACATGTTTGACATACGATTGTTCCCATTTTGTAAACTCCCCTTTAACCGTCTTTTTTTGTAAGCGTTTTACAACTCTTGATATTATATTATTATGTCACATTAAATATGTCAACAACTAATTAGTATGTCACATTAAAAATATTTTTCTCATAAATGTTATATTTGTTTTCAAAAATCTGAATGCTTAGCATCATCTCTATTTATATGAAAAAACAATGTCTACTTTCACATCTATTTCCGCACTTTAAAATAATTACGAAAAATAAGAATTGGAGCTCTTGCCGTTTTTTCTTACTAATAGGGTAGACATTTCATGCAAACTTTACTAGAATGTATAACCATATGGTTTCATGTATACCTAAAAAGGTTATATGAGAAACTATGTTATGTAAAATTGAATAGGAAAGGAGCGATAATCGATGAAAAAACTGACTCCTGTTTTTATCATTTCGGTTATTATTGCTGCAGTATTTATCGTATGGGGTGTTATTCCAGAATCTGTGCTAGGAAGCGCAGCGCTTACACCTGTCACATCGGCAATACATAGTTTTATCATCGAGAAATTTGGCTGGTACTACTTATTAGCAGCTACATTATTCTTAGTTTTTACGCTGTACTTAATTTTTTCAAAGTACGGAAATATTAAACTAGGTAAACCTGACGAAAAACCTCAGTATGGTTATATCTCGTGGTTTGCCATGTTATTTAGTGCTGGTATGGGGATTGGACTTGTATTCTGGGGTGTTTCAGAACCAATCAATCATTTTCATACTCCACCTTCTGGTGAAGGCGGTACAGCAGAATCAGCTCGCGCTGCTCTACGTTATTCGTTTTTCCACTGGGGCTTACATCCTTGGGCTATTTATTCCGTTCTTGCACTGGCCCTTGCATATTTTCAATTTAGAAAAGGTTACCCGTTCATCATCAGTAATATTTTACGTCCACTATTAGGCAAACGTGTTGATGGACCTCTTGGAACGATCATAAACGTCATCGCCGTATTTGCAACTGTTTTTGGGGTAGCAACATCTCTAGGACTGGGTGCTATTCAAATTACCGGTGGAGCCTCTTACTTGTCGCCAAGTATTGATAATAATTTCACGACTCAATTAATTGTTATTATTATCGTGACGTTCTTGTTCATGCTGTCAGCACAGACGGGGCTGAACAAAGGTATTAAGTATTTGAGTAACATTAATATTGTTTTAGCTATTCTGCTAATGTTGTTCTTGTTATTTGCAGGTCCAACCAACTTTATTATGGACTTATTCGTTACAACCATTGGCAGCTACATTCAAAACTTGCCGTCAATGAGTTTTCGATTGAGCCCGTTTGATGACAGCACCTGGGTTCAAGATTGGACAATTTTCTACTGGGCATGGTGGATCGCTTGGGCACCGTTCGTTGGTACGTTCATTGCTCGTATTTCACGAGGCAGAACCATTCGAGAATTTTTAATTGGTGTACTAGCTGTTCCGACCGTATTTGGTGGATTATGGTTTGCTGTATTCGGAGGTTCTGGGGTCTACTTAGACTTTTTTAAGGATCTTCCTGTTATGGATGTTATCAACAATAAAGGAACAGAAGTTGCTTTATTCTATGTACTTGAACAGTTTCCATTTGGTACGTTTATGTCCATTGTCGCTATTTGCTTAATTGCTACGTTCTTTATTACATCAGCTGACTCAGCTACATTTGTTTTAGGAATGCAGACAACAAATGGTGATCTAAATCCTTCAGGCTCTATTAAACTTACGTGGGGATTAATTCAATCGTTAACAGCAATCATTCTGCTTTGGACAGGTGGTTTGGACGCGCTCCAAACAGCTGCGATTATAGCAGCACTTCCATTCTCAATTGTGCTGGTGCTAACCGTCTTCTCATTAATGAAAGCATTTAAAGAAGAAGGCGCATTAAAAAGAGAAAAGAAATCTGTGTAAGACAAAAAAAGCGTTAGCTTATATAAGCTAACGCTTTTTTTATGCAATCTTACGCTGTGCAAAATAAAATTAGTTGATAACATGTCAAGCAGACAGCTGAAGTCATACCCGTCATCATAAGCGCCAGTCTTTTAGATTTGACGTTCATTTCTGCTATGCCGTAAGCTAAATAAGCAAATACTAAAAATAAAATAATTTTAGATGTCAACTGATCACGTTTTGATAGCAATTCAACCAGTGAATAACCCACCCAAATAACAATGTGTAAGCTCCAAACGAAATACGTCTTCATAGCTCCTTCGCCGCCTTTTCATTCGTTATCCAAAAGAGCAATTTTTTTATCTACCTATAAGGAAAGCACGTCCCACTTCATATGTATGCATCTAGAGCTCATTTAAGACTGCCTCAGCGCTTTTTACACGTTTCCTCTAAAGGAGTTACTCATCATCAACAAAAACTGTCTGACAAGCATCTAATACTTTATGAAAACCGTTTTCTTCAAAAAAAAAGCTGATGCATACGCATCAGCTTTTTAAAAACATTATTTTACAATGTGAATTGGGCTTCCAATAGCTACTTCAGCAGCTTCCATTGTGATTTCACCTAATGTTGGGTGAGCGTGAATTGTTAATGCGATATCTTCAGCTGTTACGCCAGCTTCGATAGCAAGACCAAGCTCAGCAATCATATCAGATGCGCTAGGTCCAGCGATTTGAGCACCAACAACTACTCCGTCTTCTTTACGAGTGATAAGCTTCAAGAAGCCTTCTGCAGCGTTAAGTGCAAGTGCACGTCCGTTAGCAGCAAATGGGAATTTAGAAGCTTTAACAGCTAACCCTTCTTCTTTCGCTTGTGCTTCAGTATAACCTACAGATGCAAGCTCAGGCTCAGAGAATACAACTGCTGGAATTCCTAAGTAGTCAATTTCAGCAGGTTCGCCAGCGATTACTTCAGCTGCGATTTTACCTTCGTAAGAAGCTTTGTGTGCAAGTGGTGGTCCAGTTACGATATCACCAATTGCAAAGATGTTGCTTACAGATGTACGAGTTTGGTTATCGATTTCGATAAGACCACGGTCAGTCATTTTAACGCCAACTTGCTCAAGACCAAGCTCATCAGTGTTAGGACGACGACCTACAGTAACTAATACGTAGTCAGCATCGATTACTTTTGACTCTCCGCCTACTTCAAACGTAACTTGTACGCCGTCAGCAGTTTCTTCAACACCTTTAGCCATTGCTTTTGTATAGATTTCAACGTTTCCTTTTTTCTTAAGGTTACGTTTAACAAGTGAACTCATTTGTTTTTCAAAACCAGCTAAGATTTCATCAGCAGCTTCTACAAATGTAACTTCTGTACCGAAGTTAGCAAAAGCAGTACCAAGCTCAGTACCGATGTAACCTCCGCCGATTACAACTAATTTTTTAGGAACTTCTTTAAGCGCTAATGCACCTGTAGAGTTGATTACGCGCTCAGAGAATTTGAATCCAGGGATCTCGATTGGACGAGAACCAGTTGCAAGGATTGCATTTTTGAATTTGTACGTTTGTGCTGAATTTTCATCCATTACACGTACAGTTTCGCTGTCAACGAAGTAAGCTTCACCTTTTACGATGTCAACTTTGTTACCTTTAAGAAGGCCTTCAACACCGCCAGTAAGTTTGTTTACAACGCCGTTTTTGAATTCTTGAACTTTAGAGAAATCAACTGTTACGTTCTCAGCGATAATCCCCATGTCTTCAGAATGTTTAGCGTGTTCAAAACGGTGACCTGCAGCGATTAATGCTTTTGAAGGAATACAACCAACGTTTAAGCATACGCCTCCAAGAGTACCTTTTTCTACGATTGTAACTTTTTGACCTAATTGAGCTGCACGAATTGCTGCAACGTAGCCACCAGGGCCAGCACCAATGACAAGAGTATCAGTTTCGATTGGGAAATCTCCTACTACCATTTATTACGCCTCCATTAATAATAATTCTGGATCATTTAATAAACGCTTGATTTGGTTAAGAGCGTTTTGAGCTGTTGCACCATCGATAATACGGTGGTCAAAGCTTAGTGATAATGCTAATACTGGAGCAATTACAATTTCACCGTCGCGTACAACTGGTTTTTCAGCGATACGTCCGATACCTAGAATTGCAACTTCTGGGTGGTTGATAACTGGAGTAAACCATTGTCCACCAGCAGAACCGATATTTGTGATTGTACAAGAAGCGCCTTTCATTTCAGCAGGAGCTAATTTACCATCACGTGCTTTTCCAGCAAGGTCGTTAATTTGATCAGAAATTTCGAACACAGATTTACGATCAGCATTTTTCACAACTGGTACTAAAAGACCTTTTTCAGTGTCAGCAGCGATACCGATGTTGTAGTAATGTTTTTGAATTACTTCATCTGTAGAGTCATCGATTGAAGTGTTAAGAGCTGGGAACTTCTTAAGTGCTGAAGTTAACGCTTTTACCACGTAAGGTAAGAATGTTAATTTAATACCTTGATCTGCTGCAACTGTTTTGAATTTTTTACGATGAGCAACAAGAGCTGTTACATCGATTTCATCCATTAATGTTACGTGTGGAGCAGTGTGTTTAGAGTTAACCATAGCTTTTGCGATTGCACGGCGGATACCGCTCATTTTCTCGCGAGTTTCTGGTAGGTCGCCTTCAGGAATAGCTTGTGCTGCTGCTGCTTTTGGTTCAGCTGAAGCAGTTTCCTCTTTAGCTGGAGCTTCAGCAGTTGCTGTAGCTGTAGAACCACCAGATAGGAAGCTATCGATGTCATCTTTAACAATACGTCCGTTTTTACCTGAACCAGGAACAGCTTTAATGTCTACACCTTTTTCACGAGCATATTTGCGCACTGAAGGCATAGCAATTACTTTACGGTTAGGATCAACATCAGCTTGTGCTGCAGGAGCTGTTGCTTCTTCAGTCACTTCTTCAGTTGAAGCTTCTTCTTTAGCTTCTTCTGCTGGTGCATCATCATGATCGTCACCTTTGAATTTTAAGTCTTCGTATCCAGGAGCATCAAAAGTAACGATAACTTGTCCTACAGTAGCTACTGTACCTTCGTCAACTTTTACTTCTAATACTTTACCTTTTACAGGAGATGGGATTTCAACAACAGCTTTGTCATTTTGTACTTCTGCTAGTACATCATCCTCATCAATTTCATCTCCAGCTTTTACGAACCATTTTACAATTTCACCTTCGTGGATACCTTCACCGATATCCGGCAGTTTAAATTCAAATGCCACGTGTCTTCACCCTCCTAGTTAGTTGCGTTCAATTTGTTAGTGTTTATTTTATCTAAGACAGAAATCAGCACAAAGCTGATTTCTATCACAGTAAAATGCTAATTAAAATTCAAGTACTTTCTTAGCTGTTTCAACGATATCTTTGTGGTCTGGTAACCATACGCCCTCAGCTTGAGAGAATGGGAACACAGTATCCGGTGCTGTTACACGTAATACTGGTGCTTCTAAGCTTAAGATTGCACGATCGTTAATTTCAGCTACAACGTTAGCTGCGATACCAGCTTGTTTTTGAGCTTCTTGAACTACTACTACGCGACCAGTTTTTTCAACTGATGCAAGAATTGTATCGATATCTAAAGGTTGAACTGTACGTAAGTCCACTACTTCAGCAGAGATACCTTCTTTTTCTAGTTCTTCAGCTGCTTTTAATGATGAGTGTACCATTGCACCGTAAGCGATAAGCGTTACGTCTGTACCTTCACGTTTCACATCAGCTGTACCTAAATCAATTGTGTATGATTCTTCAGGTACTTCTTGACGGAATGAACGGTAAAGCTTCATGTGCTCTAAGTATACAACCGGATCGTTATCACGAATTGATGAAATTAAAAGACCTTTTGCATCGTATGGAGTTGAAGGGATTACAACTTTTAAACCAGGTTGAGATGCTACGATACCTTCTAAGCTATCAGCGTGAAGTTCTGGTGTATGAACGCCTCCACCAAATGGTGAACGGAATGTGATTGGTGCATTCCAGCGACCGCCAGAACGGTAGCGCATACGTGCAGCTTGACCTGATACAGAATCAAGTACTTCGTATACGAAACCAAAGAATTGAATTTCAGGAACCGGACGGAAACCTTGAGTCGATAGACCTACAGCAAGACCACCGATACCAGATTCAGCTAATGGCGTATCGAATACGCGATCTTCGCCGAATTCTTGTTGAAGACCTTCAGTCGCACGGAATACTCCACCGTTTACGCCAACGTCTTCACCAAAAACTAATACGTTTTCGTCGTTTTTCATTTCTGTGCGTAACGCATCAGTAATCGCTTGAATCATTGTCATTTGCGCCATGGCTTACTTCGACTCCTTCTCTTTGTAGATTTCATATTGCTCTTGTAAGTTTGAAGGCATAGTTTCGTACATGATTTCCATTAAATCTGTAACTTTTTGTTTTGGATAATCGTCAGCCTTCTTAATAGCTTGTTTGATATCTTCTTTAGCTTGCTCGATTACTTTGTTTTCTTCTTCTTCATTCCAGATGCCTTTAGCTTCTAAGAATTTACGGAAGCGAACAAGTGGATCTTTCTTTTCCCACTCAGTGTCAAGCTCAGCTGTACGATAACGAGTTGGATCGTCACCAGCCATTGTATGTGGACCATAACGGTAAGTTAATGTTTCAATTAAAGTTGGACCTTCACCGTTTACTGCACGCTCACGAGCTTCGCTTACTGCAACGTATACTGCTAGTGCATCCATACCGTCTACCTGAACGCCTGGGATACCAACAGCCGCTGCTTTTTGAGCGATTGTACGTGCTGCAGATTGCTTTTCAACTGGTGTTGAAATTGCAAAGCGGTTGTTTTGTACAACAAAGATTGCTGGAGCTTTGAATGCACCTGCGAAGTTCATACCTTCGTAGAAGTCACCTTGTGAAGCTCCGCCGTCACCTGTATAAGTGATCGCTACTGCTTTTTTACCGCGCTTTTTAAGACCTAGTGCCACACCAGCAGTTTGCACGATTTGTGCACCGATGATGATTTGTGGAGAAAGTACGTCTACACCTTCTGGCGCTTGGTTACCGTGGAAATGACCACGAGAGAATAAGAACGCTTGATATAGTGGAAGACCATGCCAAATTAACTGAGGCACATCACGGTACCCAGGTAAAATGAAGTCTTCTTTTTCTAATGCGAAATGTGAAGCGATTTGAGAAGCTTCTTGCCCAGCAGTTGGTGCATAGAAACCTAAACGACCTTGACGGTTCAATGAAATTGAACGTTGATCAAGAATACGAGTGTATACCATGCGAGTCATTAACTCTTTTAATTTTTCGTCAGATAAATCTGGCAACGCTGATTTATTTACTACTTCGCCCTCTTCATTAAGAATTTGGAACGTTTGGTACTGCTCAGCGATTTTATCAAGTTGCTTTGATACATCAATAATAGCTTTTTTAGTTTTAGCAGCCATCTAAGTCACCTCTTCCTTTCATTTAAGCCGTATAAATTCATTTTACTAATCAAACAAACATACACGCTTTTAGAATGTCCCAAATGGACAAGTAAAAGTCATATTTTGTCGAGTAGCTTTTTGAATTCGCTAATCCTTAACATTTCTATGTATTCCCCAGCGAATTCTGTGCAAACATTTACGTAAAAGGAAAGTTTAAGCGAAACGAGCGTTTCGTTAAACTGTATTAATTATTTTGCAAAAATGATTAATACAACACTTACTACGCTACCTAGTTTACAATACACTAAAACAGTTCGTCAATGCATTTACATCAAGAAATTACGCTTTTTTAGTTTGTGAAATAAAACACATAAAAAAGACATGCTGTACTATTACACAGACACAAACTGTATTATATGTTTTATAATAACCTTCTCTTTTTTTACGTCTGCACATCTCCTATCTTGCCACAAATAAACGAATTTTTAAAACAATAACCTTTTGTAATTTTTACTTGAATCATGTCGAAACTCTTTCTTTATTTCAGAAAACCTTCCTTTTCAGCCAAAAAAAAAAGACCTGTAAACTTCACAGGCCTTCTTATTTATCCTCGCTATTTTTCACCTTTAACTTTGTTTTATTATAAAAATCCTCTTTGGCTTTGTTATAGTCAGCTGTTAATGTGTTAAACGTTTCTTTTTTCTTTTCAACTTCTTTATAAGTAGCGTTGATCGAAGCGATTTGTGTTTCAAGATTCTCTAATTTCACATTGTCTTTTTCAAAGAGCGTATATAGCTGACGATCTAATTCAATGGAATGAAGATAGGCATCATGTAAGGACTGGTAGGCCTTATAACGCTTCTTCATTAACGAAGATAGTTCAAGCGCCTCTTCTTTTGCTTTGCCATCTTCTAGCTTTTGGATCTTTGGCTCTGTCGCTTCAAACTGTTTTTGCGAAGCGCTGATGCTTTTTTCTTCTTTTTGTAATTTATTTTCACGCTCATCTAATAACTGCTGCGCTTTTTGTGCTTTATTTTTTATTTTCTTTTTATCTTTAATCCCTAGCTCAATAATTTGGTCGTATATCGCATTTTCTTGCTGTTCTAAATCAGCTAACGGTTTTTGCTGATCAGCAAATTGCTTTTCTTGCGCTACCACTTTTTCTAATCCATTGTATACCTCAAGCTCAGGCGATGAGCCCTCTGCACAGCCTGCTAGTGACATAGCAGCAATGCCGATAACTATATATCTTCCGACGCATTTCATATCTGGTAAATCCTCCCTTATTCATGGGTCATTATACAATTTTTGTAGGAAATTAGCAATTTATCTACACCCTTTTACCACCTTTTAATATATTATACTAACCCAATCGTGAAAAAAAGGGAGTTTATTACTTTTTACCTTGGGATTGATAACTACGGGAGGTTACATTATGTTGGGTTATGGTGGATATGGCTGTGGCGGTTCTAATAAAGGTTTTGTGTTATTAATCGTACTGTTCATTTTATTAGTTATTATCGGCTGCAGCTGTGGCGGCTGGTAATTATACAATAAAAGCGGCTAACGGTCGCTTTTATTTTTTCTTATGCATGTTTTTCCATATGTGTGATACATATAATTAGTAGAAACATTTATGTGGTCAAGGTCGAGGTAATGACTTTTTTATACGGATTTGGTACACTTTATACCTATAAAATAGCCTAGGGAGATGTGAAAGTTGATTACAATGAACGATATTATTCAAGACGGACACCCAACGCTGCGAGAAGTAGCAAAAGAAGTACCGTTACCTGCTTCTGAAGAAGATAAAAAGATTTTACATAGCTTATTAGAATATGTAAAAAACAGCCAAGATCCTGAAATTGCTGCTAAATATGGACTGCGATCTGGTATCGGGCTTGCCGCTCCTCAAATTAATGTATCAAAACGAATGATTGGGGTACACGTTACGGATGAAAAAGGCAAGCTATACAGCTATGCATTATTTAACCCTAAGATCGTTAGCCACTCAGTAGAAAAGACATACCTTACAGGCGGTGAAGGCTGCTTGTCTGTCGATCAAGATATCCCAGGATTTGTTCCTCGATATGCACGTATCACAGTAAAAGGCACAACGCTTGAAGGCGAAGAAGTGAAAATTCGTTTGAAAGGCCTTCCTGCTGTCGTATTTCAGCACGAAATTGATCATTTAGACGGAATTATGTTTTATGATTACATTAATAAAGAAAATCCATTTCAAGAACCTGAAAATGCTTTTCCATATGAACGCTAAAAAACGCGAGCTAGAGCTCGCGTTTTTCTTACTTTAATAATCCTACTAGCTCTAATCCGTGAAGAATACCATCTTCTGCTACATCTTTTGTAACAAAATTAGCAACTTCTTTCACGACTTCTTCCGCATTCCCCATCGCTACGCCATTTCCGACAAATTCCAGCATTTCGATATCGTTTAAGCCGTCTCCGAATGCATATACATCTTTTTTGTCAAAGCCAAGCTTTTCAATCATGGTCTCAATTCCTCGTGCTTTTGATCCACCTTTTGGCAGAACATCAGTTGAAAATTCATGCCAGCGAATAAAGTCAAATTTCTTAAATTTTTCTTCATAAGGAGCTTCTTCTCCCGCTGTACAGAATAAGAGGGATTGATAAATTTCACGCCCTTTGAAATAAGTAGGATCGTGGTGAGGGTGGGTAAATCCAATTTTCAGCGTGCTGATGCTGGATTCGATATAATCATGAAATTCAATGTTTGATTTCATATCTTCATGATCCATGTATACGACAGGGTGATCATGCTCAACAGCAAAAGCTGTTAAATCTTGAAGCTCTTCTTTATTTAACGGGTTTTTGTAAAGAACTTCTCCATTTAAAACAATGTACTGACCATTAAAGCTAATATATGTTTGAATATCCAACTCTTCACGCAGATCTTTAAACATAAAAGGAGCCCTTCCAGTTGCAATTGCCACTTCATGCCCCTGCTCTTTTAACAGCTGGACAGCTTTTTTTGTAGAAGCAGGCAGTTTTTTATCATGATCCAATAACGTTCCATCAATATCAAAAAAAATAATCTTTCGTTCCACGTTTATCACCTTATTTTTTATAATTTTTTATCTCTTTGTTAAGCCTTTCCAATTATATCAAACGAGCACTAGTTTCTCTATAAATGGACGGTCCTATTTACAACTTTTCCATATTTAACCACGAGAAACCTCTCCCTTTTCATCATATAATAAAAGTACAGAGAGAGACAGGCAGGTATCGCAAAAAAAACAAAGGAGCTGAAAAATCATGTTAAAAGATTTTCGAAAAAGGCTGCTAAAACGCTGGAATGAATTATTGCGTAAAAAAACGATGGCATAATCGATTTTTTTAGGGCTTTCTGTTGTAAAATTTGCAGAGTGTGTGTCTGCATCGTACAATGGAATAGCCCTTATTTTTTATACGCCCGGAAAATATAGTCTTGTATCCGTTTCCTATTAATATTATTCTATAATTAATTGACTTGTTATATTTAGATGACTAAAATGTAGTGAAAGCAAGTTTCTTTAGAAAATACATGAAATACATACACATTTTATAATATAATAAAATAAGTTATTTGAATTTCGGAATTAAGGAGAGATTTTTGTTATGATTTTTAAAGTTTATTTTCAAGAAAAAATGAGTGAAGTAGCTGTACGTGAAAATACAAAAACAGTGTATGTGAACGCAGATTCTGAGCGTGACGTTCGTAAAAAGCTAAAAGCGCGTTCAATTAATATTGAGTTTGTTCAAGCAGTGACTGGAGACTATCTAGAATATGAACAACAGCATGAAGATTTTAAAGTATTGGAGATATGATGAAAATGAAATTTGTAAAAAATAATCAAACGGCAGTTTTCGCCCTGGGTGGACTAGGCGAAATCGGTAAAAATACGTATGCCGTACAGTTTCAAGATGAAATTATTCTTATTGATGCAGGAATTAAATTCCCTGAAGACGAGCTTTTAGGAATTGACTACGTTATTCCTGACTACAGTTATTTAGTAAAAAATGCAGATAAAATCCGTGGCCTTTTCGTTACACATGGTCATGAAGATCACATCGGCGGAATTCCTTACTTATTAAGAGAATTAAACATTCCTATTTATGCAGGGAAATTAGCCCTTGGGCTTCTTCGCAACAAATTAGACGAGCATGGGTTGCTTCGTACAGCTCAGCTTCATGAAATTACTGAAGATGACGTAATTAAATTCCGTAAAACATCGGTAACGTTCTTCCGTACAACTCACAGTATTCCTGATTCTTACGGAATTGTGGTAAAAACACCAAACGGACAAATCGTACATACAGGAGATTTCAAGTTTGATTTTACACCAGTGGGCGAACCGGCTAACTTAACAAAAATGGCTGAAATCGGTAAAGAAGGCGTTCTATGCTTGCTTTCAGACAGTACAAACAGTGAAATTCCTAACTTTACGATGTCTGAGCGACGCGTAGGTGACAGCATTCATGACATTTTCCGTAAAGTAGACGGCCGTATTATTTTTGCAACGTTTGCTTCAAATATTCACCGCTTACAGCAAGTAGTGGAAGCAGCCGTATTGCATAACCGTAAAGTTGCTGTATTTGGACGCAGTATGGAAGCAGCTATTGAGATTGGCCAACAGCTTGGATATATTTCATGTCCAAAAGATACGTTCATTGAGCCTTCTCAAATTAACCGAATTCCAGCTAACCGCGTGACTATTTTATGTACAGGCAGCCAAGGTGAACCGATGGCAGCGCTATCTAGAATTGCAAATGGTACTCACCGCCAAATTCAAATTATCCCTGGAGATACGGTTGTATTCTCATCTTCACCTATTCCAGGAAATACAGTAAGTGTTAGCAAAACAATTGATATGCTATTCCGTGCAGGAGCAGAGGTTATTCATGGTGCTCTAAACGATATCCATACTTCTGGACACGGTGGACAGGAAGAGCAAAAATTAATGCTTCGTTTGATGAAACCAAAATACTTTATGCCAATTCACGGTGAGTATCGCATGCAGAAAATGCACATCAAACTTGCAACAGACTGTGGAGTTCCTGAAGAAAACTGCTTCATTATGGATAATGGAGAGGTGCTAGCTTTAAGCGACAGCGAAGCTTCAGTAGCCGGCAAAATCCCTTCAGGCTCTGTATATATTGACGGAAGCGGAATTGGTGACATTGGAAATATCGTACTTCGTGACCGCCGTATTTTATCTGAAGAAGGTCTTGTTATTGTCGTTGTAAGCATCAATATGAAAGACTTCAAGATCGCTGCTGGTCCAGACATTATCTCTCGTGGTTTTGTTTATATGCGCGAATCTGGTGACTTAATTAATGATGCACAATCTCTTATTACAAAACACTTGAACAAAGTGATGGAACGTCGTACGTCACAATGGTCTGAGATTAAAAATGAAATCACAGACACATTGGCTCCATTCCTTTACGAAAAAACAAAGCGCCGTCCAATGATTTTACCAATCATTATGGAGGTTTAATAAAAGAAAAAGAGCAGATGCAATTGCATCTGCTCTTTTTTATTAAGCACTGGCAAATTTATTTTCGAAGCGGTTGATATCTGCATCTGCTCCAATAACAATCAACACGTCCCCTTCTTGAATTGTTTCGGACGCCTGAGGAGAAACGATGATATCTCGATCACGCTTAATGGCTACAATGTTAATGCCATATTTCGCACGAATGTCTAACTCAATCAGCGTATTGCCAGCCATTCTTTTACTCGCTACTAATTCGACAATACTGTGTTCTTCAGATAGCTCTAAATAATCCAGCACGCTGTTTGAAATCATGTTATTGGCAATTCTTCGTCCCATATCTCGTTCGGGATGCACGATAAAATTGGCGCCAATTTTTGATAATACTTTGGCATGATAGTCATTTTGCGCTTTTACCGTTATTTTTTCAACGCCCAGCTCTTTTAAAATAAGGGTCGTCAAAATACTTGCCTGAATATTGTCACCAATAGCTACGATAACGTGATCAAAATTACGAATTCCTAAACTTTTTAGAACCCCTTCATCCATTGAATCGCCTACTACTGCATGCGAAGCAACGTTAGCATACTCATTTACCTTTTCTTCATCAATATCAATCGCCAGAACTTCCATTCCTTGATCGCTTAATGTTTTACAAATACTTCCTCCAAATCTACCTAATCCGATGACTGCAAATTCTTTTTTCATTTGAATTCCTCCATTATGTACAGGAAAAAATCTGAACTACCGTTATTTTACCACAATTCTTTTGCATCAACCTCATTTTCCCTTTAACACTTATACCTATTTACCATTTCTCACACTCATAGAAAAACAGAAGGATTAGCTCCCTCTGTTTTTAAGCTGTAGCATGGGTTTGAACAAGGTAATAATATACGCCTTTTTGCTGCATTAGTTCCCCGTGATTCCCCGTTTCAATAATGCTTCCGTGATCTAATACAATGATGTTATCTGCCTCTCGTATAGTAGATAACCGATGAGCAATCATGATGGCAGTTCTGTCTTTTAACAGCGTTTTAAGCGCCTGTTGAATCTTCACTTCTGTTTCCGTATCGATGCTTGCTGTCGCTTCATCTAAAATGATAATACGAGGATCAGCCAACAGCGTTCGAGCAAATGAAATCAGTTGACGCTCTCCCACGGATAAGACGTTTCCTCGTTCTTCTACTTCCGTATCATAGCCTTTTTTCAGACGCTTTATAAAATCTGCAGCTCCTACCGCTTTTGCGGCCTTAATCACTTCATCATCAGTAGCATCCGGTTTTCCAAACCGTATGTTTTCCATAATGGTTCCTGAAAAGATAAAGGTTTCTTGCAGCACAATACTAATTTGCGCCCGTAAACTTGCTAACGTAATATCTTGAATAGGCATATTATCAATTAAAATCTGCCCTTCGTTCACATCATAAAAACGGGTGATTAAATTAGCAATGGACGTTTTTCCAGATCCAGTATGCCCCACTAAAGCAACCGTCTGGCCTTCTTTTATGTCAATTGATACGTTGTTGAGAGCTTTCCGCTTCCCATCATAAGAAAATGAGACGTGCTTGAACTCGACTTTTCCCTTCATACCGTCTAAAGACGTAGCGGTTTCCAAATCTGTGACGAGAGGTTTTTCATCTAGAAATTCAAAAATACGCTCGGATGAAGCCATTCCCATTAATAATTGATTATACACTTGCCCTAAACGAGAAATCGGTTCCCAAAACATCCCGAGATAAAAAGCAAATGATACAAAAATACCAATTGTTAGCCGCTCATCTTGAATAAGTGCAGCACCGAACCAAATTAAAATGGCCGTTCCGACAGCATTTGTGAGTTCTACAAACGGTCGAAACATGGCATTTTTTCGAGTAGCTTGCCTCCAGCTCTCGTAATTTTCACTGTTTATGCGATCAAAAAACAGCATATTTTCTTGTTCTTGAGCAAATGATTGAGTAACGCGAATGCCTTGAATACTCTCATTTAAATGTGAATTTAATACTGACTGCTTCATACGAACAACTTGCCATGACCGGCGGATTCTTCTTCTCAGCTTTGTAGAAATCAAAAACATAATCGGTAAAATGACTAAAACAGCACATGTCAAAGCAGGACTGAGAGAAAATAATATAACCACAATTCCCACTAACAATAAGAGGTCCATAAATAGGTTAACTACCCCGTTGGTAAATAAATCTTGAAGAGAGTTAATATCATTCATAATCCTTACAAGAATAGAGCCTCCTGAACGCGTATCAAAAAACCGGTGCGACAGCCCTTGAACATGCGTAAATAAATGTTTTCTTAAATCATATATCACGTGCTGCCCGAGTTGATTCATCCATTTAATCCGAAAGACATTCGCAATATAAGATAGGATATACAAGCTAAAAATGATGAAAACTAACTGCATGAGCAGCGTGCTATTCTTATCTTTTACAGCATGATCAAGCGTATAGACACCTATCAAAATAGGAATAGCGAGTCTAATGACCGTCGTGATAATGACCATAAGAAACGAGAAAGGAAGCAAGTTTTTTCGATATGGATGAAGATAACGAAACAAGCGGGCCATTTGCTTCCAGTTAAACGTCTTATCAATGATTTGATCTGTTTGATAATAAAAGCGCTCTCGCACAACTTTATTTTTTTCGCCTGCCATTCTATTCCTCCCCTGTTATACGTTCATCACCGACGTACTGCTTTCATATTGAATGTCGTAAATGTTTTTATAAATCCCTTGCTTTTGAATGAGCGTTTCGTGGCTTCCTCTCTCTTTTATACGACCTTCATGTAAGACCAAGATTTCATCGGCATGTCGCAAAGAAGAAAGGCGGTGCGCGATAATAAACGTCGTACGATTTTTCATCACTTCTTTTAAAGCCAATTGAATTTCTCTTTCTGTTTTCATATCAACGGCACTGGTGGCATCATCTAATACTAGAATACTAGGATTTAAGATAAGCGCTCGTGCAATCGCAATACGCTGCTTTTGCCCGCCTGATAACCCCAGTCCTCTCTCTCCCAGCATCGTATCATATCCATCTGGAAGCTCCATAATAAAATCATGCGCCTGCGCTCGTTTTGCAGCATCAATAATGTCTTCTCTAGAAATACCCGGCACGCCATAAGAGATGTTGGTTCCTATGCTGCTTGAGAACAAAAACGTTTCTTGAAGTACAAAGCTAATTTCTTTCCGAAGAACAGAGAGCGGATACTCTTTAATCGGACGATGGTTAACTAAGATCTGTCCTGAAGTCGGTTCATAAAACCTCGTGAGCAGCTGTGTTAAGCTTGTTTTGCCGGCTCCAGTTGCACCGATTAAACCTACTACTTTCCCTTTAGAAGCAGAAAACGATATGTTCTCAAGCGATTTTTTATCCTCGTTTGGATAGGATAAGCTAACATGCTGAAACTCGACCGTTCCATTAATAGAGAAACTTCCCCCATGCTCATGGACTTTTTCTTCTTCTTCTAAAATTTCTAGCAACCTTTCACCTGAAGCTTTAGACTGTGAAAACATATTGATAACAAACCCTAGATTCATAATCGGCCACATTAAATAAGAGGTTAAGCTAAAGAAAGCAACAAGCTCTCCAGGACGTACGCTTCCGTTCATAACAAGCGCTCCTCCGTAAGCAAGGAGACCAACAATAGATAAATTCCCTATAAACTCCATTAAGGGGAAATAAGTTGCCCACACATTCGCTGTTTCAATGTTTCGATTTTTATAAACTCCGTTGGAATCGTTAAATTTAGAGGTTTGAAATTTTTCTCTTGATAATGATTTGACCGTCTGTATGCCGCTTATATTTTCTTGAACATTTGTATTAAGTTCTCCAAACGATTGGCGAATTAAGCGAAACGCTGGATGAACGCGTTTATCAAAACGATAAACAGCTACCCCCAAAAAAGGCAGCAGGCAGATTGTGACAAGAGTGAGTGAAATAGAGTAATAGAACATAACGGAAAAGCTGGCAGTAAGTAAAATGACGAAGCGAATTAATTCTGAGAAGCCAAAAGATAGAAAAAAACGAAATCCTTCTACATCAGCTGTCAACCTGGACATCAAGTCCCCTGTTTTAGCATTGTCATAATAAGAAAACGGTAAATACTGAAGTTTGCGATAAAGTTTATTGCGAAGAGTATACACGGACTTAATTCCAAATAAGTCGCCGTAATATTGCTGAATATATGTAAAGATTCCTTTGATGATCATCAGTCCAATAAAAATAAATGCTACATTATCGACTAGCTGATATTGTTTTCCTAACACGATATGATCAATCGTATATTGCAGCACAATCGGGTAAATCACAGTGATGGAGGTTACAAATAACAAGCAAATAGCAGAATAAAAAAAGTACATTCGGTACGGCAAATAAAAATCTTTTAGTTTTTTAAACGTTCCCATATACCCCGTCCTTTCCCTTAGCAAAGATGTGGCACACATATTTAAATATATCGGTTCCCGAAATAAATTACCATAATTTTTAGATATTTTTTCAAAAAAAGGTAAATAGTCATAAAAAAGAGGTTGGGATATAGCTAAATGAATTCCATCTAAAGACGAAACTATTCACTCAAACAAAAAAACGAACCACTAATCAAACATATTGATCAATGGTTCGTTTTTCACTTCGTCTAAAATACTTTTGTCCCAGCTTCTTTTTTTATTGTTTTTCCACTGCATGTCCGCCGAACTCATTGCGAAGAGCGGCAACTACTTTACCTGTAAACGTATCATCTTCAAGTGAGCGATAGCGCATCATTAAAGATAAAGCAATAACTGGCGTTGGCACTTGTAAATCTAAAGCTGATTCAACCGTCCATTTCCCTTCACCGGAAGAATGCATAACTCCTTTAATACTGTCAAGTTTTGCGTCTTTTGAAAATGCACGTTCCATTAATTCGATTAACCATGAGCGAATAACAGAGCCATTGTTCCATACGCGGGCTACAGCTTCGTAGTCATAGTCAAATTCACTTTTCTCTAACACATCAAAACCTTCAGCAATTGCTTGCATCATGCCGTACTCAATTCCGTTATGAACCATTTTCAAGAAGTGACCGCTTCCTGCTGCACCTGAATAGAGATAGCCGTTTTCTACGTTGATGTCGCGGAAAATAGGTTCGATTGTAGCAAATGCTTCTTTATCTCCGCCAATCATCATACAAGCGCCGTTTCGGGCACCTTCCATTCCGCCGCTCGTTCCAACATCGAAGTAGTGAATTCCTTTTTCAGCAGAAGCTGCAGCACGTCGTACGGAATCTTTATACTTAGAATTACCGCCTTCGATAATCATATCTCCTTCTTCAAGTAATTCTTGAAGCTCAGAAATTACTTTTTCTGTGAGCTCTCCGGCTGGAACCATTACCCAAGCAATGCGTGGTTTTTCTAATTTGCTTACTAATTCTTGAATGGAAGAAGCGCCTTCTGCTCCCTTTTCTGATACTTTCTGTACGGCTTCGTTGTTCACATCGAATGCTACCACAGAATGGTTATGATCTAGTAAATTCAATACTAAGTTTGCTCCCATTTTCCCTAAGCCAATCATACCTAATTTCATATGTAAATTACCTCCAATAGTAAGTTTCGTATCATGTTGTTAGTGTTAGTATGGTGTAAACTCACAAGAAAAAATCCACATTTTTATATTTCCTTTATCAGTTACTTCCTACACACAAAAAAGAAAAACATTCGATGCAAGTTCTACTAAGCATCGAATGCTTTTCACCTGTTACAACTGCCTGTATTTATTCGTTCTCGCCTAATACACGATTCACGCGCTTTTCAAGCATTTTCATACCGCTTCCACCAGCTTGGAAGTGGCGTAGCTGACCTGTTTTGTCAAATACATAATATGCCGGTACATATTGATTTTCAAATGCATCCGTTAATTTATGTTCACTGTCTACAAAAATTGGCTGCGTAATATCGTGTTCTGCTGCTACTTCTTTAATTTTTGTTAAGTCTAAATCATCTTCAGAGCGCGGCATATGAACGGCTACTACGTTTAGTTGTTCTTTGTATTGGTCGCGAAATTCATTTACTTGAGGCATTGCTTCTTTACATAGATGACAGCTTACTGACCAAAAATGAATAAGCGTTGGCTTTTCGCCAATTAGCTGCTCTTTTGTAACCTCTCCGTTTAACCATTCTGTAGCGCCCGTTAACTCAGGCATTGGCTGACGTAATTTCATGAATAAAAGCCTCCCTTGTTTTCACTATTATTGACTATATGTTCTTTATTATCCGATGAAAAAAAGGCCTAACGTGGACGTTAGACCTTTTAAACGTTGTGCTTACGCGTTTAAAGTAGCTTGACCTGGTTTCCAGTTAGCTGGGCAAAGTCCGCCAGTTTGTAACGCTTGAAGAACACGTAAAGTTTCATCAACGTCACGGCCAATATTGTTGTGGTTTACAACTGAATATTGTAATTCGCCTTCTGGGCTGATGATGAATAAACCGCGAAGTGCTACACCTTCTTCTTCAATTAAAACGCCGTACTCACGAGAAACAACGTGATTTGTATCAGCTGCTAATGGATATTTAAGATCACCTAAACCATTATCTTTACGATCAGTGTTGATCCAAGCTAAGTGTGTATGGATTGTGTCTGTAGAAACACCGATTACTTCTGCGTCAAGATCTTCAAACTCATCATAACGGTCAGAAAGTGCAGTGATTTCTGTTGGACATACAAATGTAAAGTCCATTGGATAGAAGAATAATACTGTCCATTTGTCATTTTTAATATTTTCTTCTAAGCTAACTTTACCGAATTCTTTGTTTGATAATACAGCTTCCATTTCAAAGCGTGGAGCTTGTTTACCTACCATACGTTCTGGCATACATGATCCCTCCAAATAATTATTAAATGAGAAAATGTATAAAACATTCTCACTTATGTACTGTTATAACGGTTTTCATTATAATGGATATTGTTTTTTTAGTCAATATTAATTAAGAATGAATTTAAACAACATCTTATAATGGTAACATAGTTGTTATGCCCGCCTTTAGGGCAAATTAAACCCTGACTTCAGCAAAAAAATGCTATAAAAGGGTTGCATTTATTTACCTTCTCAGTTTAGCATGTCTAATATCGGGAATAAACAAATGTGCTCATACTCTTAGAAAATCTTTTCCACAGAATAAATTCCCACTTATTAATATTGAAACAGAACATAGGAAGGATGAACAACGAATGTTTAAGATGCAAGACATCAACTGGGAACAGCTTCTTACCAATGCTGGAGTTATTGTGTTAAAACTTATTGCCATTACCATTGTATTTTTACTTGTACGAGCAATTGGTAAAAAAGTTATTGAGCGTTCCTTTGAAAAAATGAGCGAGCGCGAAAATACTACGCGCGGACGCATGCTCACACTCAAAAGTTTAACCGTTAATGTGTTTTCATATGTACTTATTTTTATTTTTGTCGTCATGCTGCTTGAAGCAGTAAATATCCATGCGACAGCTCTATTAGCCGGTGCCGGAGTTGTGGGTCTAGCAATCGGGTTCGGTGCTCAAGGACTAGTTAGCGACGTTGTAACAGGTTTCTTTTTACTTCTTGAAAAACAGCTGGATGTTGACGACTATGTAACAACCGGAAGTTTTTCAGGAATTGTCGAATCAGTAGGTCTGCGTACTACTCAAATTCGCGGATTTGATGGAACTTTACACTATGTGCCTAACCGTGAAATTACAAGCTTAAGCAATCATTCCCGAGGCAATATGCGCGCGTTGATTGATATTGGCATTTCGTATGATGATGATATTGACAAAGCAATTTCCGTACTAGAAAAAGTATGTGAGCGCGTTGCTGCAACAAATGAAAACATTGTAGAAGGACCAAGCGTGATAGGAGTTCAAGGTCTAGGCGCATCGGACGTTGTGCTTCGTGTAGTTGGCAAAGCTAAAAACGGTGAGCAGTGGGGGGTTGAACGTCAGCTTCGCAAAGAGTTTAAAGAAGCATTTGACGCAAACGGTATTGATATTCCGTTCCCTCATCAAGTAAATATTGATAAAAAGCAGCCTGAAGATGCCAAGCAGCCTCAGCATGCATAAAAATAGCCGAAGGATTTATTCCTTCGGCTTTCTTTTATCCTTGTACCTTGTTGCCTACTTGCTGACAAATTTCTTCTGCCGTTAATCCGCTAGCTGTAATAACTGAGCCTTGCGTTACTGCATCAGAAATCCCCATTACGTTTGAATCCTGTCCTGTTACAACACAGCAATCGCACCCTTGTGCATCACTTTCGTTGCGTAATTGTACCACTTCATGTCCGAGCTGCTGAAGTGCAGCCTGTACATCTGTTAAACCGTATTCTACACCAATTCGTGCCATCGTTGCCCACCTCCTCATGGTATTAATTTAGCCATAAGGAAAAATGATTATACGATTTATTGATTGCCTTTATGTTCAAAATATTTTGTAATAAGTGAAATCGCCGTATCTATTGCGCCTTCATGAGGCTGCAGCTTTGCATGATGAAGCCCATATTCAGACTGAACGCCAAGCCAAAACATAAATCCAGGAATATCTTTTAGCATATAGCCAAAATCTTCTCCTGTCATTGCTTCTTTGCATTCAATGACATCCACGTCGGTTTGCGCTTTGGCAAATTCCATAAACTCTCGCGTGACTTCATGGTGATTATATACTTGATGATACATACATCCATAATCAATGGCTGTTTCACACTGATACCCTACTTCTACTCCTTTAACAATCGCTTCAATTCGTTCTTTAACACGCGTCATTGATTCAGGAGATAGCGTGCGAATGGTTCCTTCTATGCGAGCTCGCTCCGCAATAATATTTTGAACCGTCCCCCCTTGAATTTTTCCTACTGTAATTACAGCGCTGTCTAGCGGATCAACGTTGCGAGCAACAATCGTTTGAAGCTGTGAAACGAGCTGACATGCAGCGACTACCATATCATTTGTTGTATGTGGATAAGCAGCATGCCCGCCTTTTCCTTTTAAATCAATAAATAGCTCAGACGTGTTAGCAAATAGTAACCCTTCCTTCAGTGCAATCGACCCAACCGGATATTCAGGAGCTACGTGAAGGGCAAAGATGAAATCTGGAAGCCATTCTTTCATGATATCGCTTTGGAGCATTGGCTGTGCTCCTCCTGGACCTTCTTCTGCCGGCTGAAAGATGAACAGTACGTTATCTTTGATTTCATGCTGAGCAAAGTAAGTCAGTACGCCTAGCCCAATGGCCATATGCATATCATGTCCGCAGGCATGCATGAGTCCTTCATGCTGTGATTGAAAAGAATAATTCGTTTCTTCCGTGATAGGAAGACCGTCAATATCTGCTCGGTAGCCTATTGTTTTAGTTGGGTTTGTACCATGTACTTTAACAAAGAGTCCCGTTTTCCACGTCTTTACTTCTAAGCGCTCTTGCGGAAGAGTGTTAATATAATCAAGCAAAAAACGCTGTGTTTTCACCTCTTGAAACCCTAATTCAGGAATTTTATGTAGCTCTCTTCTTATTTTCACAAATTCATTTTCAGCCATGTGTATGTCCTCCTCACGAAATAAAGAAGAAAGCGTGGTTGCCCACGCTTCCAACTTGTCCATATGATACGTTTAAGGATTCAGTATCCCAATCGCTAAAACCTATTAATTCAGCAAAGAAAAAGCGCAAACTGATCGTTTTTCTTATTCTTCGTTTAATTGACGCAATTCTTGCTTGATTTCTGTTTTAGACTTTGTTTTTTCGTCAATTTCTTTAATAACGCGTGCTGGCGTACCTGCTACTACTGTGTAAGGAGCTACATCTTCGACCACAATTGCACCTGCAGCAACTACGGCACCTTTACCTACTGTTACCCCTTCAAGAACAACAGCATTAGCACCGATTACTACATCATCTTCTACTACAACTGGTTTTGCAGAAGGTGGCTCAATAACACCAGCTAATACAGAACCTGCGCCGATATGACAATTTTTACCTACTGTTGCACGACCACCAAGTACTACGTTCATGTCGATCATTGTTCCTTCACCGATTACAGAACCGATGTTAATCGATGCACCCATCATAATAACAGCGTTGTCGCCGATTTCAACTTGATCGCGAATAATAGCGCCTGGCTCGATACGAGCTTTAATTCCTTTCATATCTAATAAAGGAATCGCAGAGTTGCGGCGATCGTTTTCAATTACGTAGTCTTCAATTTTTCCTTCGTTTGCTTCAATAGCAGCTTTGATTTCTTTCCATTCACCAAATACTACACCTGTGTTTCCCGTTACGAATGTTTTAGAAGATGAACCAAAGTCAATTCCTTCTACTTCACCTTTTACGTAAACTTTTACCGGTGTTGATTTTGTGCTGTTTTGAATAAATGAGATAATCTCATTAGCATCCATCATTTTCATTATGTATTCCTCCTAAGTAAGCAATGTCTCATTTAATGTAACAAAATGCTTTCACAATGACAAGCATCATTATCGTTTTAATAAAAAGATAACGATTGCAAATAAAAAAAGCGAGCATCTAGGCTCGCTTTATACCGTTTCTCTTACATATTCACGTACAATATCAACAAATGCTCGAACTTGCTTCAGTTTAAACGCTGATTCATATCCAACTAAAGAAGTGTCTCGCGTAATTGGCTCTCCATTTGCTTTCAGAAGCGGCGTCCGGTGAATATGGCTTCCAGCTTCTTTAATAGCAATCGATGGTAAAATAGCGAAGCCAAGACCATTTAAAGCCATTTGCTTACACGTCTCAATCTGATCCACTACAATCGTACGCTTCGGTGTAGTATGAAACTCTCGATGCCACCATTCTAAAATTTCTTGATAATACGTTGAGTCACTTTTAAATTGAATAAATGGTCGATGGGTATTTACTACTTCCGCTGCCCTTTCAATTTCTGAATCAACTAGGTAAAGAGGATCTGTAAATAAATGTTCTTTGACGCCTTTCCAATCCGGATTTCCGCGTATGATTCCAATATGTACCTCATCTTCGTACAGATAGCGAAGCATTTCACTGCTCCAGCCGGTTACAAGAGAGATTTTAGCATGTGGGTAGCGATCCATATAGCGTTTTAACACCGCCGGCAGCCAGTGCTGTCCAATAATCGAAGCCACCGCTAATTTGAGTGTACCATATACTTCATTATCTAAATGATGCAAGTCCTCACGAACCCGATCTTCTTTTTCTACCACTTCTTTTGCAAATTGAACAATCTTTTCTCCAGCAGGCGTTAATGACAGTCCTTTTTGCGAACGAATGAAGATTTGTGTATCCCATGCTTTTTCAATGGTTTGCAGCCTCTGTGATAAAGCTGGTTGCGATACAAATAATCTCTCTGCAGCTTTTCTCATATTTAATTCTTGAGCTAATACAACGAGCATTCGACATTCTATTAATTGCATTCAGTTATTCCTTTCAAGCCTCTTTTTACTTTCATTTTACCTTTATCATATAAGAAAAAAACGGAGAAAGATAGGCTGAAACACGATTTCTTAAAAAAATTATTGAAATGACTCTTTCGGGAGAATGATGGACTGCCTTCTTAATGACTTCAACAAATTTCTTCGTGTTAAAATCCCTTCAAAAATGCCATCTTCATTCTCTACGCACAAAAAAGGATGGTTAATCATGGCATTTATGACTTTTAATACAGATTTTTTCATGGAGACACGAGGGACATTTTGATTCATAACTTCTTCTACTTTCATGGTTTCTAATCGTTCAAATTCAATGCGCTTTAATCCTAAAATCGAATCTAAAATAAGCGTCATGCTCACGAACCCCTGCAGCTGAAACCTTGGATTTAATACGGGAATGGACGTATAGCCAGTCTTTGTTAACACAAGCAAAGCATGTTCTAAATTATTTCCCACTTGAACATGAGCAACTTTATCAGAAGTGACAAGCAAATCTCGAAGTTCAATTTGATTTAACTGATTGTGATCAATATCAATCATTTATACATTCTCCTTCCATTTCTCATAACTTCCACGTGTGTAAAGAGAAAAAGAACAAGCTACAAAATGAAAATAGCTTGCTTACGTAAATGTGAACCTTTAAGAGGGAATAGAAGCAGACACACTCGATGTTTTCCCTTATATGTTAAGTCTAGATTTTTTTAAAACAAGTGTCAACGAAAGTTCATAATTATCTGAATTTTTTATTTTGATTTTTTTACAGCATTCGACCCGTTCCTTCCATTTATCAGAAAATCCGCTATCGCTTTGTCGATATTTCTCGGGAAAATAGGACAGAAGCCACCGCAAAAACTCTATACGCAGTAACAAAAAAATGCCGCAAAGTATAAAATCCTTTGCGGCATTCGTTTTGCTTTATCCCTTAATGAATAAGTTCAAAAATCTCAATTGCAATCATATCAACGTTATCAAATTGATAAACGGCTGGCTTTTCACCATCTTGATATACTTCAAGTTCGTATGTTTCAGTTTTTGCATGATATTTCACGCTGCAAATTCTTTTTCCCTCTACTTCGAAGAAGCGTTGTGGCGCTTCACTTCCACTTGCTTGCTCACGGAGATTCACAAGACGAGTTAAAATACCTTGTAATTGTGACATATAATCTCTCCTTTCACCTATTACATCATTACGCATTCGACTTTTCTACAATATCAATTCAAATAAATACTTTATCTAAACTAATACTTAAAAGACACCATTTCACTATATGCCACATACTAAAAAAACACAAGTACTTTACGTGATTTTTCATAAGAAAATGCCTTATTATAGCGATATATGTCGTTTTTTATTATAATAACATAGCGATATACTATGTATCATACAAAACTTCATTCTACTTTAACACCATTCATTTTAATATAGGGAGGTGCTTTCATTGAGATCTATAGAGTTGTACACACAACCAGCTTGCCCACCTTGCGAAATTGTTAAACAGTTTTTACAGCATCATCACGTTTCCTATAAAGAATTTGACGTATCTAAAGATGCTTCTGCTCGAAAACGAATGACTACTGAGTTAGAGTCTTATTCCACTCCGACCATTCGTGTTGACCAGGAAATTATCAGAGGATTTGACCTTCAAGCGCTTGAGAAGCTTCTTAACATCGGGTAACCGAAACACTCAAAATAAGCTTTTCTCGGCTATTTTGAGTGTTACTTACTATATATAAACTTTTGCACTTTCCATTTCCCTTGTTTTTTTACTAACGTGATCATTTCGTAATGATCTTGGTATTTTACCCTTTCATTATGCACAGCCGGAAAAAATTGATAGACATAAGCTTTGTTTTGGTCGGAATGAAGAGCTACCTTCGTTTGTTCATCGAAAGAAAAGAAAGGGATGTAGTGTGTTAAATATTCAGGTCCCTCTCCGACATATCCTTGAGCTTTTTGTAAGAGAGCCTCATTAAAAAACACAGATGCATACTCATCATCTAAAAACAATTTCAGCTCACGAACAGCGTCTTGATTAGTATGAGCAGACGCAGCTCTTAGCTGAGCCTGATAAGCGTCCTGCAAATTTATAAAGATTTCATGCCTAATCTCTCCTGATACTTCTGCATGAACAGACTTTCCTGAGTACAAGACAATCAGCAAAAAGACAAGTAAGCATATTTTCTTCAAATTAAATCAGCTCCTTAACTTCTTTTTTATTAGAATTCCGAAATTTTCTTTGCCTATGCATATCTCTATAACCGACTGTCGTTCTCTTCTAAAAAAACATAAAAAAACGGCAACCACTTTTGCTGGTTGCCGGTTTAACTTCAACTTATTTATTCTCTACAAAACGTCTCTTTCGTATAAAAAAGAATATGAAATATCAAGGAATATATAGTGCATATTATCAATCGGATACGAAAAAGTTCGGATATTCTCACCTGTTTCAATATCATTATACAAATCTGATAATATGCCTTTTTTTTCATAGCTCATTCGAATAATATTCTCAAGAAAATATGGGCGCCAGCTCCAATTTTTCTTTACATATTCAGGTTCAAGAATCCAATCCTCGTTTTTCTTTACATAGTTAGAAGACTTTTGAAATCCATTTTCATCGCAGATGTAAAGGCGAAAACACACGTTGGATAGTTCTTCTGCAATAACAGGCAGCATATCGTCATACGTTTCTAACTTTCTGCACTTTGTCATTACCTGCTGCATTTTATCTTGAAAGCGTTCTGTCAGCTGGTAAACAGCAAGCAGCTTTTTCTTTTCGTGAGCGATATACATTTCAAAACGTTCCTTTAGTTTATCCTTTAAGATGTTCGGATCGACAAGTTCAGCAGCCGGCTTATGTAAATAATAACCTTGAAAATACCTGCCTCCGTTTCTCCATGCATATTGCAGCTGATAGGAGGCTTCTATATCTTCGTATAGAAGCGTAGCACCCATTTTTCTTGCTAACAGAGATAAAGAATACAATACGTCTTGATACGACTGCGCCATGTCCGTTTGTCTCAGAATATGTAAATCTACTTTTAAGATATCTGGTGAAAGCAACCCAATCCTGTCTAGATTACTACTTTCTTTTCCTATATTATCAATTGCAATCTTAATACCATATGTTTGATAATACTTTAGTAAGTGTTGAAGTGATTCCAAATCTCCACTAAAATTGTGTTCTGTAATTTCGAGAACAATTCGATCAAGCGATAATCCTTTATTTTCGAAAAGTTGCAATAATTCTAGCAAGGATTCTCCATGATCGTTCATTAATAAATTAGGGTTCTGATTAATAAAAATTAAAAATTGTTCTTCCTGGGTCAACATATGCTCGAGCGCTTGCGTTAAAACAGCATAATCAACTTCTATGCGATATTCATCCGGAATCGCATCATCATGAAAGAATGGGCCGAGACTTTCAATTTCCCCTTCATTTTGAAACCTCGCCAACACTTCATAGCCAATTACTCTATGTCCATCTGCACTAAAAATTGCTTGATAATACGGAAGAGTTTTCTCTATGTTTGTTAATACATCTAACGGGTCCACTCAACTCTCCCCTCTCCTTGTTCACTTTACGTTAGTATAATACGAATAGCATAATTTTGCTAGCCCTTCTCGGTTTGCTTTGTACTTTTTAGTGCGTATCCAACCTTAAAAAGGATGCTGATTTAGCCACTGTCCCCCGTCCATTGTGATGCATTCCCCATTGATATAAGATGCTTCATCGGAGAATAAGAAACTGGCTAATCCTGCTATTTCCTCAGGAGTTCCAAGGCGTCCTAGTGGTACAGAATTCAATGTACGCGCTTTCATTTTTTCTGACTCAAATAATTTATCGGCTCCTCCTGTTCGCTCGATCGGCCCCGGTGCAATCGCATTTACCCGTATACCATATTTCTTTCCCCACTCTACCGCGAGCGTGCGCGTCATGGTTAAAACTCCTGACTTGGCACAAGCTGAATGAATAACACCTGCTCCTGCATTCCATGCATATGTAGCCACAATGTTTGTAATGGCCCCTTTTGTACCTTTATCGATCCAATATTTCCCTACTGCGGAACTGCAATAAAATGTACCATTTAATACGATATTAATTACGCTGTTCCATCCATTAATGGATAAGTCTTCAGCTGCACATATAAAATTGCCTGCAGCGTTATTAACTAAAAAATCAATTTGGCCAAATGCCTTGTCCGTTTCTTGAACCATTCGTTCTACATCTTCTGGATTGCGTACATCCATTACCACTGAAAGTACCTGTCCATCAAACGTTTTAATTTCATTTTCTGTCTCTTGTAATCGATCGGCTGACCTACCTGTGATTACCACATGAGCACCTTGTTCTGCAAATCGCTTCGCCATATGTTTTCCCATTCCGCTTGAACCGCCAGTAACAATTACGACCTTGTTCTTCAATTTATATTCCTCCCCAAAACATAAGTGTTTTACAACTATCATTTTACTATTTTTTCTGAATAAAGTGAAACTTTTATCCATTTAACTTAAAAGCAGACTTCTCGTTGTGATGATAAAAAAAACAATGCTATAATGAAAACTTGAAAACTATAAGGAATAGGTTGATTTTGCATGAAAAAGACGTATACAAGACGATCTTTTTTGAAAGGACTAGCGTCTATTTCGTTAGGGTCTTTGCTCACCACGTCTTTTGGGTATACATATGCCAAATATATTGAGCCTAGACGTCTGCAAATTGTTCGTCATACAATTACTTCTAAAAACATTCCGAAAAGCTTTAACGGAATAAAAATTTTACAATTTAGTGATATTCATCTTGGACTCTCTTATGATTTATTACAACTAGAACAGCTTATGGTGACCATAAATAATTTGAAGCCTACTATTATATTATTTACCGGAGATTTAATGGATGTACCTAATGAATACCCGCATCCAGAAAGAATTCCTCCGATTTTACAGAGGCTTCAGGCTCCTCTTGGAAAATATGCTATATATGGTAATCATGATCACGGGGGATATGGAACAAATATCTACAAACAAGCCATTGAAGACGCAGGATTTAGACTTTTAGTAAATGAAGTTGACACGGTGTCCTTGCCCGATAAAAGCTACATTCATATTTGTGGACTCGATGATATTATGCTTGGGAACCCACAATATGAAGGAACGCTAGGGCAATTACAGCCGGACATTTTTTCTATTGCTATGATTCATGAACCTGACGTTGCTGTCAAAGCAGCTCCTTTTCCAGTGGATCTTCAGCTCTCCGGCCATAGTCATGGAGGCCAAATTCAAATTCCTTTTTACGGTCCTTTGATTACACCGCCCTTTGGGACGGTTTACCCTGAAGGAATGTACGAAGTTGGAGATTCTAAAATGAAGCTTTATGTGAATAGAGGCTTAGGAACCACTCGCATTCCTTTTCGTTTTTTAGCTACGCCTGAAATTACGCTTTTCACCTTGCAATCAACATAAAAACGCCCCGTAAGGGCGTTTTTATGTTTTTTGTCTTTTTTTAGCTGATCATGACCGCCTAATTCTAGTCTTAAAGAAATAAACCAGGCTCAAAAGCTTCCGTTCAGCCATACACTACAAAGACAACTGACAAGGAGGTTAAATTATGTACTATCAATATCCCTATACAGGATATCGTAATATTCCAAATGGTGACGAGCGCTTTTTTGGATTTCCTTTTGTTGCTGGCTTAGCTGGTGGGCTGCTTGGCGGACTAGCTGTTGGCGGTTTTGGAGGCAGACCTGGGTGCTGTCCACCACCTTATCCTTATCCAGTTCCGTTTTACGGCGGTGGATTTCCTGGAGGAGGCTACCCTGGTGCCGGCTATGGAGGCGGTGCTCCTGTTTATAACACATACTACGGACCTGGATACGGTCCTGTTGGTCCCATTCCTAGATAATAACATGACTAAAAAGCCGAGTATTCGGCTTTTTTTATGTTATTCTTGATTGTCGCAAAGAGCATATTGACAAAAGATCTCTTGACTATTAATAGAGAGGTCATGTTCTTTTTTTATGACGTAATGATAATTCCCTTCTTGATCTTGTTCTCGTGCTTTTACATTATCAGCAAGCATAACTTCAAGCCACTTCCACACTTTTTTTTTCAAATGTGTATCCAAGATAGGAAATAAAATTTCTACTCGTTTCACCATATTTCTTGTCATCATATCTGCAGATGAAAAGAAAAACTTTTCCTGTTTATTATGATGAAAATAATAGATTCGGCTATGCTCTAAAAATCGTCCGACAATGCTTCTTACTCTTATATTCTCGCTAACGCCTTGAATTTGAGGGCGCAAGCAGCACGCTCCTCTAACAATGAGTTCGATTGTCACACCCGCTATAGAAGCTTCATATAGCTTCATAATTAAAACCTTATCCGTCAACGAGTTCATTTTTCCAATAATTCTTCCGTTTCCATACCGTCTGTGATAATGGATTTCCTGATCAATGAGATGCAAAAAATCGTTTCTTATATCAAATGGTGCAACGGATAAATGATGATATACTGGTTTTTGCGTATAGCCACTTAAGTAATTAAAAAAATTGGCCGCATCTATCCCGATGTTTCGGTTGACAGTAAAAAGACTTATATCCGTATAGATCTTTGCTGTCGCATCGTTGTAATTCCCAGTACCAAGATGAACAAATCGTTTAATATGCTCTCCTTCTCTTCTCACCACGAGCGTAATTTTACCATGCGTTTTTAAATGAGTCATTCCATATATCACGTGGCACCCTGCCCGCTCTAGCTCTTTAGCCCATTGCACATTATTCTCTTCATCAAACCTCGCCTTTAATTCAACTAGTACCGTCACTTGCTTACCTTTTGCAGCCGCTCGTTTTAATGCTTTAATAACGGGAGAATCTCCGCTTACCCTGTATAACGTTTGCTTAATAGCGAGCACATTTTCATCGTCTGCTGCACCGTTGACAAAATCAAGTACCGGCTTAAACGATTCATAAGGATGGTGAAGCAAAATATCTCTTTGAACCATTTGGTCGAAAACATTTTGATCCGGGTGTAACTCTGTTGTAAGCTTGGGAATAAAGGCTTTTTCAGCCAACTCTTCATGCGTAGATTTAAGTAATCTATAAAACGAAAATAAACTGGTTAAATCCAGCTGTCCTTCGATCTCATACACATCTTCATCGTCAATTTCAAGTACTGACTTTAAATACGCTAGTACACCCTGGTCATATGGACTCTTAATCTCAAGCCGAACAGCCGCTCCCCATTTTCGCTTCTGTAACTCTTCTTCAATTTCTTTTAGTAAATCTTGAGCGTCTTCTTCGTGGATAGTCATATCTGCGTTGCGGGTAATTCGAAATCGAGAAACGGAAGAAACGCGGTATCCCTTAAACAACTTTTTAATAAAATAGGCAATTACATCCTCTAGCAATACAAATAGACGGGTAGAATCTGACGTGGCTATTTCAATATAGCGCGTTAGCATCGAAGGTACTTGAACGATAGCTAACCTTCCTTTTATCTCGGCAATTTGCTGCTCATCATTTAAATTTTCTGAAAGGACGACTGCTAAGTTCAAGCTTTTATTCATCAACATGGGAAACGGCCGGTAGGTATCAATAGCCATAGGAGTTAATACGGGAAAGATTTGCTCGTCAAAATACTGTTCAAGCTTATCTAGATTTGATTTCTCCAGCTTTTCAACCGTAATGATTTCCACGCCGTATTTCTGTAATTCGGGAAGAAGTGTGTGAATATACGTCTCATACTGCTGCTTGACTAGATCGTGGTTTTGTTTGGAGATAGAAAATAGCTGCTGTTTAGGAGTTAAGCCTGCTTTGTTTTCAGGTTTGCTAAATCCAGCTTTCACTTGATCTTTTAATCCGGCTACCCGAATCATAAAAAACTCATCCAGATTTGAACTGAAAATTCCTAGAAATTTAAACCGCTCAAGCAAAGGATTTTTCGTATCTACTGCTTCTTCCAGCACCCGCTTGTTAAAAGCCAGCCAGCTCAATTCACGATTATTGTAATAAGCTGAATCAGCCACTTGTATGGTTTGCTTATAAGTGCGATTACTTTCTAACATTAGCCTCACCTTCCAGGATAATGGATTTAATCTAGTTAGCTATACTGAATATTCTAACCGATCCAGCGTTATTCTAAAGCTTAGTAAATTCAAGAACAATATTTTTTTTCACTACTTTTTCTAGATGCTTTTTCTGTTTTTCAGCCTGATATTGTTCAGCACGAAAGGTTTTTGTACATAATAGTTTAATCGTAACTGTGTTTTCATCGCTTTTCATGTCAATATGTTGAACAATATTTCGCTTTGTTGCATGTAAACCGTCAGCTATTTTTAAAACCGCACCGAGCAGCTGGACTTTTTTTTGTTCTTCTTTTGTTAACCACTTTTTAAAAGGAGCAACATATTGCCTAAAAGAAGACTTCCCTTTATATGAAGAAACAAGTGCCAACTTTAAACGTTCTCTATGTGAAATACCATCGATTGTACGATTAGCAAGCACATAAAACGTATGCTGGCTGCTTGATTCCGCGTCAATATACTTTCCTATATCATACACTTGCGCAGCTTTTATAAGAAGCGCTAAGTCATCCTCTTTTAAATCAACCGGTCCCTGCTCCTTAAGATGCTGAAACATCATACTAGCTGTGCGCGTAAGCTGTTTGACGTAATCTTTACTTACTTCAAACTCTTCCATTATTTCTTGAAAACTTTGCTGTATGACATCGGGGTACATTGGCTGGATATTAGCATCAGACGCTTCCTTAAATAACACCCCTTCTCTTAAGCCTTTGCGGCTTAAGATGAAGCGAGTCGCGTTCACTGTTTCATATAATGATTGAAATACTTCAATCGCTGGCAAAATTGTATCCGCACGATCTTTTGACAAGCGGTCTAGCTTTTGAAGATTGTGATAAGACAATGAGCCTATAGCAGATTTCACATGCAATATATCAGCTAAATTCATTTCATATTGATGCAGACCGGCGAGAGGATAGTGGATAAAACCTTGATGCACTTGCACCATACTTCTTGCACTTCCTCCAATTGCTACAATCGGAACTTGGCGATTTAAAAGCCACGGGACAGTATGGAAATGCCGGATTACAAAATCGCGGATTTTCATTTTTTCTTCTGCAGTGGGGATATTGCCTTTGACGAACTGCAGGCGCAGAGATAAGGCACCGAACGGAAAGCTGTGGCACTCCACTAACTCTCGATTGCTAAAATACGTAACTTCCGTACTTCCCCCTCCAATGTCAATTGTAATGGCTTCTTCGATCGAAGTGGAATGAATAACGGCAACAAAGCCGTAGTACGCTTCTTCATATTCAGACAATAGTTGAATAGAAAAGTCGGTTTCTTTTTTTACAAGCGCTAGAACTTCTTTTGCATTAGCCGCTTGACGGATGGTAGCTGTGGCCACACAGGTAACGTGCGGGAGCTGCTGATGCTTGGTAATAACTCCAAACGTTTTAAGCGTATCAAGCAAGGTATATATTCCTTTAGCTGTTAACACTCCTTCTTTACTTAAATAATTTCGAAGCCGTGCAGCTACTTTCACGTTTTCAATTTGCTTAAACCCTCTGCCTTTTTTGTATTCATAAATAACAAGGCGTATCGTATTTGAACCTATATCAATCAGTCCATGCTTATAAGTCAATGTAATTTCAACACCTTTTTCAAAATAACTTTATGCTCACAAAGGTCACTTTTACTTTTTTCAATCGTATACTGTTACAACATAGTCATATATCAAAGGAGCGAAGCTAATGAGATATATAGTAAAGCGCGGTGAAACCTGGCAAAGCGTTTCAGGTGACTACCGGATGCCGGTTGAAGACCTGTGGATGGCTAATCCTTTTGTAAGCCATAGCACGCTGAAGCCTGGGCAAGTAATCATCATTCCAAACCTCCCTGATAAAGAGCTCATTCCTTACACGATCCACGTGTTTATTGCTGAAAAACAGCTTGAATTACGAAAAAATAATATCATACAAAAAGTCTATCCCATTGCAGCAGGAAAAATGCTGAGCGCAACCCCTACTGGAGACTTTGTTATCGTTAACCGGGAGCCAAACCCCGGGGGGCCTTTTGGCACAATGTGGCTAAGCTTGTCTAAAAAGTCATATGGCATTCACGGAACAAATGATCCAAGTTCTATTGGAAAAGCCGTATCCAAAGGATGCATTCGCATGTATAATGCCCAAGTAAATGAGCTAGCTCGAATTGTGCCAAATGGGACTGGTGTTTATATTCGACCTTCTCGACGAATGGCTCAATAGTTCGGGATTTACTAATCAATGATGGTTTAACTGTGTGAGCAGCATTTCTTTAAAAATAGAAAGTATGGCGTGCTGTTCCACTTTACTTGTATAAGGAAGCGTAACAAAACAAACCCTATACATAGGAAATTTCATTAATTACCAAAATACTTCTTCGTGTAATTATTTTCAAATGGGACAAGACACGCTATAATGAACGTATCAGCTTTCACCTTATAGGTTGAACAGCTGATATGATAGAAAGGGAGTGAACGTATGTCTCAAGCAAATGGACAAGGCTCTTTGACCCCGTCTGTATCTGAGATTGCACAAGCTATTTTCACTGTAAATCGTCACGCAAAAGCTGCTCCTGATCCTAAGCAGTTATATACGTTAAAGAAAATTGCATTAGATCAACTAATTTTAGAAGGAAAAGCAAAAAAAGAAGGACTTCACTTTTCGCCAAACCCTGGTAAAAGTCAACAAAAATCAGATGTACTTGTATCAGTTGGAGACTACTTTTTCCATATGCCTCCAAAGAAAGAAGACTTCAAAGAGTTATCACACCTCGGCCATTTAAACCATCAGTATCGAAATCCCAAAACGACTATGTCATTATCTTATGCGAAGCGCTTATTATCTAAATATACGGGTCATCTCGTACAGCCGGCTAAAAGCCCTGTTTCGACTCCAAGAAAACGGCAAGCACCTGTGTTTAAACCGCTGGGTAAAAGTTATTTTTAAAAAAAGTGCCTGAAGTGGAGCAATCTGCTTTCAGGCACTTTTTTGTGATCCTACAAAATATAGAGATCGATCAACTCAACAAGCTCTCCGATTTCCGGCTTACTTACTTGTCCTTCCGCTCCTACCATCTTTCCCTTGTGGCGTAAATCTTCTGTGATAAGAGAAGAGAAGATAATGACTGGAAGTATAGAAAGCTGAGGATTTTCTTTCACTTTTTTAGTTAAATGATGCCCATCCATTTGCGGCATTTCTATATCTGTAATAAGCAGCTGGACTTGATCACTGATTTCCGCTCCTTCATCGATCACCGAGCTTAGATAGTTCCATGCTTCCTCACCGTTCTCAAAAAATTCCGTGTTCTCATAACCTGCTTGTGCAAGAGTATCTTCAATCATTCGGCGCAGCAGCGGCGAGTCTTCAGCCACGACAATCTTTTTATTAGAGCGTTCCCTAGCCCCTAGCTTTTTTATTTTCGACTGATTAATACCCGCATCAGGGTTCACGTCAGAAATCAACTTTTCAAAGTCTAACAGCAGAATCATTTGACCGTTTAATTTTACCACTCCAGTAATCTGTGTTTCCAAACCTTGATACAAATCTGAAGGCTTCTCAATTTCTTTCCAAGAAATACGGTGAATTTGCGTCACTGCATGGGTATGAAAGACAATTTTTTGCTGATTGAACTCTGTAACAATTAACTTATCTTTTTCCGGTGTATTTGAAGGCTCCATTTTTAACGCTTTTGCTATGTCAACAACAGGAAGTACTTCTCCTCTTAGCTCTATAATACCTTCTATGTAAGAATGCGCATTTGGAACAGGTGTAATAGATACGGGATTAATAATCTCTCTAACTTTTACTACATTGATGCCAAACCAAACATTTCCTATCTCAAATTCGACAATTTCCAGTTCGTTTGTACCACTTTCCAACAAAATTCCTTTATCTGGATTCATATACTTACTCCTCTCATCTCACCTGCTTATCTAATAGTCCATATTTCCCATTATAGTGACCGCCTCTTATATCCGTAAAGAAAAATTTTCTTATTTTGTTATCCTTTTTCCCTAAAACATATACATAAAATATTGTTTTACGAATTAACAGAATATTATATACTATATAAAAACATGAGCGTCGGTCTCTGTCATCTCATCCTCTGCTCAGTTTTTTACTTGCTCTACTTTACTTCTCTATACTAGCTTATGAACTTGAGTCAAACGACTACTCCTATTCGAACGAGGTGTAATTTATGAACAGAGGATTACAAAAAGAAGAAACAAAAAAACGCATCCAAAAAGCAGCTATCTCTTTATTCCAACAGCAGGGATATCAAAAAACGACTGTGTCTCAAATTACCCATGAAGCGGGTGTAGCAAAGGGAACATTTTTTAATTACTTCAAAACGAAAGAAGAAGTTCTTCACTACCTTGGAATTAATTTTACAAACCGTATCTCCTATAAATTAGAACAGCTCCTTCAAACAGAAGAATCAACTGCTGCCATTGTTAAACAACTGTTTTTATTATTAGCACAATCAAACGAAGAAGCGAACCCTCACCTAATCCGTTCTTGGTTTCATATTGCTATTACCAACAGTTCCTTTCAACAATCTGAAATTCTTCAAATTGAAAAAATGCGTGCTCATTTTACAAAAGTTTTTCAAACAGGACAAGACCGAGGTGAACTTATAGTCGATATCCCTGCCGAAGAAATGGCTTCTATTGCTATACTTAACTTTTTTGGCACACTTCTCTACTGGTGTACCAACCAACCCGACTCTGCTACCCTTCAAGAAAGAATAGATAAGTCGGTTACTCTTCTATTTAGAGGGTTTCTTATTCATTCCTAAAAGCCTGTTCACAAATTTTTAACAAGAAATCAAAGATAGCTGTGGACTCTACAGACAAAACGGTTTATACTACACAAAGTGAATGAATAATCTTAAAAGAAGGTGTTCGTAATATGAAAGGCTCCGTCATTCTTTTTAATGACGATAATGAAATGACCATTATTGAAAACGTAGAAGAAGCTGTATATCAAGATATTAAAGAACAAGAAGGCTCTGATCACTGCGTTGTAACATTGGACGATCATGAAGTTGATTTTGGCTACGTTTCCCCTGTTTATTGGCGTGAAGGCCAAATACACACTGACTAATATACAAGACCTGCATATATATGCAGGTCTTTTTATGCGCTTATTTTTTTGAATCGAGAATTGAACGTGAAGCAAGGAACCTCTGATTTCCTAACACATACCTTAGCACATTCGCAGCTAAAAACAGGGTTAACAACTATATAGAAAGGGTACATTTCAAGTAATAGAAGCTGCGTTTTATTTTAAAAAAGGAGGTTTATGTTATGAGTTCTTATCGAAAAAATATGAATCACTATTCCCACTCATCTCAGTACACACCTTACCAACACTATTACGCGAAAGAAGCTGATCGTATTTTAACGACTATGAGTACAAATTTTAATAAACAGCATTTGAAATCTCTTATCGACGATGCGTTAGATAACAGAGACGAAGAACAATTTTATGAACTAACAACTGCTTATAATAAGCTATATAACACCTAACTTAAAACCACTATTTGCAAAATGCGCAAATAGTGGTTTTTTACCTATTTTCATTGTGATAAAATGAGTTGAAAATACGCGGAAGGATTTGAAACCATGGAGCACTTAATCAATAAACGTGTCAAAGAAATTGAACTATCAGGAATACGTACATTTTATAATATGGTCTCACAATACCAAGATGTTTTATCCCTCACAATTGGACAACCTGACTTCTTAACACCACAACATGTAAAAGAAGCGGCAAAATCTGCAATTGATGGTAACCAAACTTCTTATACTCACAATGCTGGAACAATAGAACTGCGCGAGGCAGCAGCTCAATTTGTCAAAGAGAAATATGACTTGCACTATAACCCAGCGGATGAAGTGATTGTGACCATTGGAGCTAGTCAAGCAATTGATATTGCTCTTCGCACCATTTTAGAAGAAGATTCTGAAGTTATTTTACCTGGACCTGTTTACCCAGGATACGAACCGCTTATCCGGTTAAACGGCGCTAAACCTGTACATATTGATACAACCGAAACAGGATTTCGACTAACAGCGGATTTAATCCAACAACATTTGACGTCTAAAACAAGATGCGTCATCTTGCCTTATCCGTCTAATCCTACAGGCGTGACGTTGTCACAGGAAGAATTAGAAGAAATTTCCGCTCTTTTAAGCGATAAAAATATTTTTGTACTATCTGATGAAATATACAGTGAGCTCGTTTTTGATAAAAAACATCAGTCCATTGCCTCCATTTCCTCTATGAGAGAGAAAACAATTGTTATTAACGGAGTATCAAAGTCTCATTCCATGACGGGCTGGCGAATTGGCCTTTTATTTGCTCCTTCTTATTTAGCCAAACATATTTTAAAAGTTCATCAATACAACGTGAGCTGTGCTTCTTCTGTCTCTCAAGCAGCTGCACTCGAGGCACTGACAGCAGGTAAAAACGATGCGGTGGATATGAAAAAAGAATACGAACAAAGACTGAATTATGTGTATGACCGATTAGTAAACATGGGATTTGACGTAGAAAAGCCGACTGGTGCTTTTTATATCTTCCCTTCTATTCAGAACTTCCACAGCAATTCATTTGATTTTGCCCTGGAGTTAGTCAAAGAAGCAGGTGTTGCACTAGTACCCGGCAGCGCTTTTTCTTCCCACGGTGAAGGATATGTACGCCTGTCGTATGCGTATTCCATGAACACACTGCGTGAAGCCTGTGATCGAATTGAAGCTTATCTTACATCTCGTCAATCATGTTAAGCCGATGGTGAGAAGTGTATGCATTTTTTTGTGAGTGACAGCACATAAGAGCGGGTATACTAGAAGCATATAAATTGACTTCAATAGTGTATCATTATAAAATGTGCATCGATTCACTAAAGAAATACATACTTTTAACGGAGGTTTTTATTATGACAAAAGATTTTTTTGATGTGGTAAATGAACGTACATCGATTCGAGAATATGACTCTTCAGCTAAATTAAGCAAAGAAGAATTAACGGAACTTTTAGAAGCAACAGTGAAGTCACCATCAGCTTGGAACTTACAGCACTGGCATTTCGTTGTTATTACAGACCAAGATGCGAAAGAACGTCTACTTCCAATTGCTTACAACCAAAAACAAATTACAGAAGCAGGCGCTGTAGTAGCTGTCTTAGGTGATTTAGAAGCCAATAAAAATGTAGATGACGTGTACAATCCACTAGTCGAAGCAGGTCACATGACAGAAGACGTAAAAAATATTTTGTCAGGACAGATTAACGGTGCTTATAAAAACGGTGCTTTTGCCCGCGATGCAGCGTTTACGAATGCTTCTCTTGCATCTATGACATTCATGCTTGCAGCAAAAGCAAAAGGATTAGACACTTGCTCAATGGGCGGATTTAACGCTCAAAAATTTGTAGAAGAATTTAAAATTGAGGATCGATACATTCCGGTTATGCTTATCTCAGTTGGAAAAGCGGCTAAAGAAGCTCACGCTAGCGATCGCTTACCATTAGATCAAGTTACAACTTGGATTTAACAAAAAACCCTGCAGCTGCAGGGTTTTTCTATGTAACTAAATAGATTTTACCATACCTCCGTCGATTAGAAACGACTGGCCTGTCATATATGAATTCGCTCCCGAAACAAAGAAAGCAACGGCTTTAGCAAACTCTTCAGGCTGACCGTAGCGTTTAAGAGGAATTTGGTTTCTCATCTCTTCTTCAATTTCTGAAACATCTACTCCCATTTTTTCAGCACGAATGGTATCTAGCTCTTTCACTCGGTCTGTTGCAATTCTTCCTGGCGCAACCGTGTTAATTAAGATACCGTCCTCTGCTAGTTCTGAAGCAAGTGTTTTGGTAAGCCCCACGATTCCTGTACGGAAGGTGTTTGACAGAATAAGTCCAGCAATTGGCTCTTTAATGGAAGAAGAAGCAATATTGACAATACGCCCTCCGCTCTTTTTCATAACGGGCACTACCTCACGAATAATACGAATATAGCTGAGGAGATTTAACTCAAATGCATGCTTCCAATCATCATCTGTTAAAGAAAGGAAGTTCCCAGCTTTAGGACCTCCTGTATTATTAATTAAAATATCAATGGTTCCAAACGTATCCACTGTATATTGAATAACATCTTGAATGTCTTGAGTTTTCGTGACATCTGCCGTTTTATGTAACACTTGTCCGCTTCCAAGATATGAAATCTCTTCCGCTACTTGGATTAGTTTCTCTTCTGAACGACTTGCAATCATAACGTTTGCGCCTTCTTCTGCGAGCCTGGCCGCAATCGCTTTACCGAGCCCTTGGCTGGCCGCAAATACAAGCGCTGTTTTTCCTTTTAATTCAACATCCATTTCTCTCACCTCGTCTAATAGTTCGAATCTTTTTAACTTTATCACGTTCTCGTCAAATTCTTCAATAAATATGAAATAATTTCTTTTTTTCGTATGGTATACTTAATTATCTGAAAATTATTTCTTAAAGGAGGCAAAAAAGCAGTGTATAAAAAGCAATGCTTTGTCTTTCATCAAAATAAGCCTGTAACATGTACGGTACGATCATATACATCAAATGACTTCGATGAGCTGATTCGGATTCAAGAAGAAAGTTTTCCCCCTCCTTTCCCTTTTGAATTATTATGGAGCAAAGCTCAGTTAAATAACCATGTTTCCCTATTTCCGGATGGAGCGCTATGCGTGGAGATAGACGGGACAATATGCGGATCTATCACAAGCGCGATTGTTTCAGTGGAAGGAAATGAGGCTCACACATGGGATGAAGTAACAGGAAGCGGATATATTCATACGCACGATCCTTCTGGTAATACGCTTTATGTAGTGGACGTATGCGTCACTCCTTCGCATCGATCGATGGGGCTTGGGAAGCTGCTTTTGCAGTCTTTATATGAAGTCGTGATTCATTACAAGTTAGAAAGGCTGCTCGGCGGGTGCCGCATCCCTGGATACGCATCAGTGTCTTCCTTGTACACGCCTGTTGAATACATGAACCTTGTATCAGCCGGAACTCTCTACGATCCGGTTATGACCTTTTTAATGCGCTGTGGCAGAATGCCTATTGGTCTCGCAGCAAACTATATTGAAGATGAAGATTCACACAACTACGCCGTACTAATGGAATGGAAAAATCCATTTTATACGGCTATTCAAAAAGAGGCTGGAACAAAGGTATTTTAGCCCAAGTGAAAAACGAACCGTTAATCAACATATTTGATTAACGGTTCGTTTTTTTGTGATGGTGAATATAGTTTTATCTGTTTCGTTCCTTCTAGCAGTCCAGCTCATCTATCTCATGTGTTCGTCTTTAAGTTGAATTCATTTAGTTATGTCTCAACCTCTTTTTAGATTATTGAACTTCTTCAATGCTCCACTCTAGCTCTTTATGAGTGAGAACTAGATGCGCCTGCAATTTACTCATCTCTTTGTGCTCAAACCGATCATTATACATTTCATTCATGTCGTCAAAGTCACCGATTGTATACAACGGAATTTTAATATCTCTACGGGATTGCACCATGTGTTCAAAATCAATAAACAAACCGTCATTCGTTAAAGTAAGAAGCGTATTTGCTAACACGAGCGGCAGTATTGGATATTCTAACTTCTTCCTTCTAAATACAAATCTTTTTTGCTTAATTGCTGACATTTTTAACGGAATGATTCGGCTTAAAATATGCTTCATATCATATACGTCTCGAAAATAGATTTTGTTATAAAATCCATCATCATGAGCTAAATAAACAAATTGATTACCGAGTTTATTATTAAATGGCGAATTGAGCGGTTTTTTTAAATGACCTAAATACAGCAGCGCTGCAATATCTTGAGGTTCTAACAAATCCAACGAAGATATATCCTCAAAATCAATCCAACAAAAGTCACCATAATTATAAACATCATCTTCTGCTAAAAGATGAATTTGTTCTTCTTCTACGTAGTCCATATGGGTTTGGTAATGGTAATCACTGTCTTCAAAACCGTGCTTTAACAATAATATATTTGCAAGCGGCGTAGGAAGGGAATGATAAAACTCTTTAAATTCAATTCCATATGTAATAAAGCATTTTTTATTTACATGGCCATTAATATAAACGATATCTCTTATTTCATCTGCTTTACTCAACCGTTCTAACCACCTTATTGATTGATTCTGTGATCGATATGTAACCGTTCTACTGATTTATATATTATACTTCTAAAATAAACAATGTGTAAATATATATTGTTGGCAATTTCTTTTGTATTCACTGCCTCTTCTACTGATCATTTTATTTGATAGGAAAGAAAGGTATAGAGCTGATTGTGAATGTGGTAGAATGTGTGTATCTTATTAATTAGCATGTATGAACACGGAGGTATACAAAATGGATGTTCGCCATTTGCATTACTTAACAGAAGTGGCTAAACATAAAAATTTCACAAGAGCTTCTGAAGCGCTGCATATTTCTCAACCTTCTCTCAGTAAAATGGTTAAATCATTAGAAGAAGAGCTGGGCACACCTTTGTTTGATCGCGCTGGCAAACAAGTTCAGCTTACCGATGCAGGAATAATCGTGTACGAGCAGGCTGAAAGCATTTTATCTTCTCTCCGAGATTTATCGGATTCCCTGTATGATTTAATGCATTTAAAAAGAGGAACCATCAAAATAGGCATTCCCCCTATTATTGGTACATTGTTTTTTCCTACTATTATTAAAGCATTTCGAGAGCAATACCCTGAGATTCATATTCAATTAGTGGAATATGGCGCTAAAAGAATGCAAAAATTTGTGGAACAAGGAGAAGTGGATGTGGGCGTAGTTTTACTTCCTGTTGATGAACACATGTTTTTTACGACTCCTTTAGCCCGAGAAACACTGCAGCTTGTTGTTCATAAATCTCATCCGTTGGCTCAGCATTCTACGATTTCATTAAAAGAGTTAAAAGACGAAACGCTTATTTCCTTTCATGAAGACTTCACCATGCATGAAATGGTCTATAACGAATGTTTAAAAAATGGATTTACACCTAATATTGCTTTTAAAAGCTCTCAGTGGGACTTCATTGGAGAGCTGGTAGCTGCTAATCTCGGCATTGCTCTTTTCCCTTATTCACTATGTGAAAAGCTTGATTTGGAGCATGTGAAAGTAATTAATCTCGAGAATGCTATTCCATGGGAAATTGCTTTAATCGTTAAAAAAGATCGATATATCTCTTATGCTACACAGGCTTTTATTGATTATATTAAAAGTACAGTTTAACAAAGCTGAGACAAAAGTAGTTTAATTAAAAATCCGAATGAGTTTCATTCTTGATAGAAAATCAAACTCGTTCGGATTTTTTTCATGGCGGTGTGACAAGTCATTCATACTAAATCATTTATCCCATTGGTTCGTCTTTAGATTGAATTGATTTAAGCATGTCTCCATCTCTTTTTTTTATTGCCTTTTATTAAATAATTAGACCTTATATTTCACAAACTCTTTTTTGAAAAGGTTACCAACGCATTTGTAAAGAGATTTCTTTCAACTATAACTAAAAAGAATAGTTATCATAGTTATTATATATTTCATATTATAGTCGTTTTTTTGTAAGATAAGTGTGTAGCATTCATTTACTCAAGTTGTATCCCCATTTGCAAAATCCAAATAGTTTCTCTTTTCCCATGATGGAGTCGTCTTTTCAGCATAGACGACTCCATTATTGTCTCAACAAACTAGGAATGAATGAATAAAAACATAAATAAAGGAGGCTAATCATGAAACTGATTATGGTGATTTTACAGATTTTATTACTAACGGCTCTGTTTTTAATAGGAGAAAGTATTTCACAGTGGTTTGACCTCCCAGTGCCAGGTAGTATCATCGGATTTTTCTTACTGTTTTTCTTACTGTACTTTAAAGTAATTAAATTAAGCTGGGTTGAACAAGGTGGAACACTGTTAGTGGGAGAACTATTACTATTTTTCATACCAGCCGTCGTTGGACTCATCAATTATGGAGATGTATTGATGCATTTTGGAATCCAGATTGTGATTATTATCACAATCAGTACGATTATTGTGATGTCTATAACGGGAATCATTGCAGAACATATTTCAAGAAGAAAGGAAGGTTCGCTAAAATGACATTACTCACATGGATTGCTCTTCCGCTTACACTGCTCGTTTATGTCGGCACAAAAGTGCTCTATAAAAAATATAAGTCTATGCTAGTTTCCCCTATTTTACTAGCCCCCATTCTTTTAATTGGCATCTTATTAGTAACGAATGGCTCTTATGATCATTATAAGCAAGGTGCCAGTGCTATTAGCTTTATGCTTGGACCAGCAACCGTTGCTTTTGCTGTTCCTATGTTTAAGTATTTTGATTTACTCAAAAAACATCGTGTTGAAATCAGCTTAAGCGTAGGGCTCGGCACGTTTGCTGCCATGATATCTTCCATGCTGTTAGCATTAGTGTTTCATTTACAATCAACGCTGGTTCATAGCTTGATTCCAAGATCGGTTACGATTCCTATTGCCGTTAATGTATCTCAGACGCTAGGAGGAGATCCAAATATCACCATTATGTTTGTGATTATAACCGGTGTAGTAGGATGTATGGTCGCTCCAAAACTGATTAAGCTCCTCGCACTGCACTCTTCTCTAGCAAGAGGTCTTCTTTTAGGAGTAGCTTCTCATGGGACAGGTACAGCAAGAGCTTTTGAATTTGGAAAAATTGAAGGTACTTTTTCTAGCCTTGGCATGATCGTAGCAGCACTTCTTACAATGCTGTTTGCGAATATGCTTCTGCCTACTATTTTCGCTTAAAAGATAAAAAAGGTGTGATCATATATGATCACACCTTTTTATTATCCAATATGAAAAGTTGATTTTACGAACTCAATAACTTCTTCCGTAGAAGACATTGATAGAATTGTATCTAAATGAGGTTCGATATCAGCTTTTGATAATTGACGGATTTGAGAACGAGCTTTCAGAATAGATGTTGCACTCATTGAGAATTCATCTAAGCCTAAACCTAAAAGAATTGGGATTGCAATCTCATCTCCTGCCATCTCTCCGCACATGCCTACCCACTTACCTTCTTTGTGAGCCGCTTTGATTACCATATTCACCAAGCGAAGAATCGCTGGGTTATACGGTTGATATAAATAAGACACGCGCTCATTCATGCGGTCAGCTGCAAGCGTGTATTGAATTAAATCGTTTGTTCCGATAGAGAAGAAATCTACTTCTTTAGCAAATAAATCTGCGATTACCGCTGAGGAAGGAATCTCTACCATCATCCCTACTTCGATGTCTTCCGAAACTTGTACGCCTTCTTGTTGAAGTTTAGCTTTTTCTTCTAAAAGAATAGCTTTTGCTTGACGGAACTCATCAACAGTAGCAATCATAGGAAACATAATTTTCAGATTACCGTATACGCTTGCACGTAGAAGCGCACGAAGCTGTGTACGGAACATGTCTTGCATCTCTAGACATAAGCGAATAGCACGGAATCCTAAGAATGGGTTCATTTCTTTTGGTAGATTTAAATAAGGAAGCTCTTTGTCTCCACCAATATCAAGAGTACGAACAACCACTGGTTTACCTTCCATACGTTCAAGAACTGTTTTATAAGAAGTAAACTGCTCTTCTTCCGTCGGAAGATCCTCGCGGCCCATATATAAGAATTCTGTACGATAAAGGCCAACGCCTTCGCCGCCGTTTTCTAATACGCCTTTTACATCTTCTGGTGTACCAATGTTAGCTGCAAGTTCAACGTGATGATCATCAGCTGAAACCGTTTTTTCATTTACAAGCTTAGCCCACTCAGCTTTTTGTTCTGCATACTCAGCGGCTTTTTTCTCGTAAGCTTTTACTGTTTCTTCGCTTGGATCAACGATAACTTCGCCATCTAAACCATCAACAATTACTAATACGCCGTTTTGAATGTCTTCCATAACTGTTTTTGTACCTACAACAGCTGGAATCTCCATTGAACGCGCCATAATTGCTGAGTGAGAAGTACGTCCGCCAATATCTGTTGTAAATCCTTTTACGAACTTACGATTTAACTGTGCTGTATCAGACGGCGTTAAATCTTCTGCGATAATGACAACTTCTTCTGAGATTAAGCTTGGATTTGAAACGTTTACACCTAAAAGATGAGCTAATACACGTTTTGTTACGTCACGGATATCAGCAGCACGTTCTTTCATATATTCATTGTCCATTGACTCAAACATATTAATAAACATTGCCGCTACTTCATCAAGTGCATGTTCAGCGTTTACATTTTCATTTGTAATTTTATCTTTAATTGGATTAATAAGTTCAGGATCGCTTAGAACTAATAAGTGAGCTTCAAAGATTTCTGCTTTGTCATCTCCAAGTTCTTTACGAGCGTGCTCTCTAATAATTTCAAGTTCTGATTTTGACTTTTCTAGCGCAGCTTCTAGACGTGCTACTTCTGCTTCAACTTCAGTTACTGATTTTTTTTCAACGGTTAATTCTGGATTTTCTAGACGAAATGCTTTAGCAATAGCAATGCCGCTAGAAGCGGCAATGCCTTGAATTTCCTTTGTCATTATTCGCCTAATCCTTCTTTGCTCATTGTATCTTCAAGAGCAGCAAGTGCATCTGCTTCGTCAGAACCTTCTGCAGAGATAGTGATTGTAGCGCCTTTTTGAATACCTAAAGACATAACGCCCATGATTGATTTTAAGTTTACAGTTTTACCGTTGAATTCTAAGTTGATATCAGAATCAAATTTGCTTGCTGCTTGTACTAAAGTTGTTGCTGGACGTGCGTGAATTCCTGAGTCTGCTGTTACTGTAAATGTTTTTTGTGCCATGTTAAATCAATCTCCTTTTTACTTTGAAATGTTAATAATATTTGCTTCTTGTTGAGAAACTTGGCCCTGCTTTAAGATATCAATTTTTTCATCAGCTTGTAAATTCGTGAAAATGATCGGCGTAATCGTCGATGGCGCATTTTCTTTTACAAAGTCTAAATCAATTTTCAATAGAGGCTGTCCTTTTTTCACTTCATCGCCTTGGGCAACTAAAGCTTCAAAACCTTCGCCTTTTAAATTAACTGTATCAATACCAACGTGAATTAAAATTTCACGTCCAGTCGTTGATTCAATACCTAAAGCATGTTTCGTCGGGAATAAGTTTACTATTTTTCCGTCCACTGGTGCAACTACTGTGCCTGTTTTCGGAATAATCGCAAAACCGTCACCCATTAGTTTTTGTGAAAATACCTGATCTGGTACTTCCGATAAAGGTACCAATTCTCCCTCAATCGGTGAAACAATATCATTACCATTATCGCTTCCTACTTCAGATGTTGCAACAGGTTTTTCAATTGTTTTTGTCTCTTCTTTTGTGACAACCGGTGTTTTGCCATTCATAATGTCCTGAATTTGACCTTTTAACGTGTCAGATTTCGGACCGAAAATAGCTTGAATATTGTTACCAACTTCAAGAACACCAGCTGCTCCAAGTTTTTTCAAGCGGCTTTTATCAACATTACCTACATCATCTACGGATACACGCAAACGCGTAATACAAGCATCTAAATGTGTAATGTTTTCTTTACCGCCAAGTGCAGCTAAAACATTTGTTGGAAGCTCTGCTGCTTCTACTTTTACATCTTCTTCTCCTTCTTCTTTATCTTCACGACCCGGTGTTTTTAAGTTAAATTTACGGATTGCAAAGCGGAAACCGAAGTAGTAAATAACTGCTAGAACTAAACCTACTGGAATAACTAGCCACCATGCTGTACGGTTTTGCATAACTCCAAATAGAACGTAATCGATAACTCCACCTGAGAATGTCATACCGATTTTAACATTTAATAATTGCATAACCATAAATGATAAACCAGCAAATACTGCGTGAATTGCAAATAGTACTGGTGCTACGAATAAGAATGAGAACTCAAGCGGCTCTGTAATACCCGTTAAGAAAGATGTTAAAGCAGCTGAACCCATGATACCAGCTACATATTTTTTGTTTTCAGGACGAGCTTCGTGATAAATCGCAAGAGCTGCTGCTGGCAATCCGAACATCATGAACGGGAATTTACCAACTTGGAATGTTCCTGCTGTTAAAGGCACGCCATCTGCTAATTGAGCAAAGAAAATCTTTTGGTCACCGTGAATATGTTGACCTGCTTTATTAACGTAATCACCAAACTCAAACCAGAACGGAGAGTAGAAGATGTGATGAAGTCCAAATGGAATTAATGAACGTTCAATCAATCCAAATACAAACGCTGATAAAGTTGGGTTTGCATCAATCATGTTAGTAGAGAAAGCATTTAATCCGCTTTGAATTGGCGGCCAAATGAAAATCATAATAACACCTAAAACAATTGAAAATACCCCAGTAATGATTGGTACAAATCGTTTTCCTGCAAAGAACCCTAAATAAGATGGTAATTCAATATTGAAATAACGATTATACATGGATGAAGCTAAAATACCTACTATGATACCCCCGAATACACCTGTAGCTAACGTAGGAATTCCTAAGATGCTAGTGTAAGCTGGATTGGCACCCATTTTGTCAGGATCTAGTTGTCCTGTAGCAACTAAGATTGTGCTCATCGTTTTGTTCATAATCAAGTAGCCTACGATTGCAGCAATACCTGCTACACCGTCACCACCAGCTAAACCAACGGCAACACCAACGGCAAACAATAGCGATAAGTTGTCAAATACAATTTGACCCGCTTGCGACAAAACATTTGAAACCAATTGAACCCAGTCTGCACCAAGTGCCGGTACTGCATCCAACAATGTAGGGTTTTGAAGCGCTGTCCCTACTCCAAGTAAAATCCCTGCTGCCGGTAAAATCGCAACCGGTAACATAAGCGCTTTTCCGACTTTTTGTAATACTCCAAAAAGTTTTTTAAACATGGCGCTTACCTCCTTTTATATATTTAGTGTGCAACAAGCTATTTATTTGATACGTGAATCATTAACGCGCTTTCATAAAACGCTTTCTTTAACTAGAAAACTTATTACATCTCCTGGTATCCTGAGGCGAAGCCTTCAATGATTGCGCTTTCTTATAACAAAAAAAGGCATGAGGAAAAAGAAACGATAAATGGATACACTCATCCAATTACACATCGCTTCATTTCTCACTCATGCCTGATCGTATCAGTAACACGTATTGAAATGATTTTATAAATCCGTTTTTGTTATAAGTCGCTGCAGATGCATCGTTAAGTAAACGGCTTCTGCTTCATACACAGGTAAATGTAACGCTTGCTGCATTACTTTTATCACTTTCCAAGACACATTGTAACACAGGGGATATTCTTCTTTCAATAGCAAAGCAATTTTTTTTGGCTCTTCTATTTTTTCTCCTGTTTTTACTCGATCAATCGCAAAATGCAAATGACGAATCAATCTCATATAGTGCACAGATTCTTTGTCTACCCGCAGATGAAGCGATTCTTCAATCACATTAATAATCGTTTGAATAAGCTGCGAGTCTTGATTCACTTCCAGGAGGTTTTTTTCAGTCAGCGCACTGTGGATATGAAGCGCAATAAAACCAATCTCTCCTACTGGAAGCTGCACGCCTATTTTGCGACTAATAATTTCTACCACTTCAGATGCGATCGTATATTCCTCTGGATATAAAGCTTTTGTTTCAAGTAAAAATGGATTTTTAAGCCCCATTCCCTGCTGAAAACGTTTTATCGCAAACGCGATATGATCCGTTAATGAAATGTGTATGTGCTCATTCAAAGGAATGTTAACACGCTTTTGAATGTGCGTTACAATATCATTCATCATTTCAATCACGTCTTCATCCACTTGCGTTAAAAGCTGCTTGTATTGTTCTTGCTCTTCTTCACTCTTTAACAAAAACATTTTCTCCACGGCTTTTGCATCGATTTCATCGCCTTTTTTCTTATTAAACCCTATTCCTTTCCCAATTAGCACAACTTCATCATAGGTAAGGTGTTTAGCAATTAATACATTATTATTAAGTACCTTTTCTACAAAAAAGGACTCTTTCACGAATCCTTCACTCCCCTGTTTCGGCTTTCTATTATTTGCTTTCCTATCTTACAAATAATACGCATAACCGTCAATTCATTTTTCTTTGTTTCAAATATTATTGAACTAAACTATTTGAGTTACGTATTATCTTAGTAGTTCTTCGCTGGAAACGCAACGTCTTTTTTGCTTGTCCCATAACAATTTTTCATGATAAAGTTTTGAAGCATAACGCTCAGAATGAATGCACCCGCTTGTAGAAGCGTAAAAAGAACAAGTGAAGTGGTAATAGATACCAGCAAAACCCCATAGTGAATCAGTAAAATATCTACTATACGCAGCCCCGCTATAATCATTGCAGCTCCAACAAAAAATTCTTTGGCTACACTCCAAACGAGGAGAACCGTAACAACACAAACGTAAATCATCGTTGCATTTACGGAATCATGAGTAGCCGACGCAAACCATCCTGTATAAAACCAATTATTATGAAAATATGCTAACAGCATAAACATAATAGTAGAAGTAATGGCGAGCATCCCGAGAAAAAATGTAGCGTAATGCACAAATGTCATATACCGTTCTGTTAGCCATACATACCAAATCTTTGAAATGCTAAAGCCTATAGTCATTAAAGCGCCTGTATAGACTGTTTTCCACCAGTGATGTGTATAAATATCCCAGTGTAAAAATAATTCTTCAATCCCCATAAACATAGCTGAAGTAATTAAAATATAGCGAAATTTCAATTGATAAGCAGCTACCACCATAGCCATGATTGGAAAAGCAAACGCTTGAGAAGTTAAGGACCCGAACAAATTATCAAAATATTCATTGGTCATAAAATCGGGATCGTAATCGTAACTTTCAAACAACACAAATACAACATATTCTAGTATATAAGCCATTCCAATGATAAAAAAAAGCAAAACGACTAGCTTTTTATCTTTTTTACGTATGAATACTGTAAGCAAAACGGCTGTGCTGATAATAATCAATGCAAAAAAAGCAGTATAATGAGGCATAGACGTCTCCCTTTTACGACCTAATTATTACTTAGAGTAAGACGTTTTAGCCAAATTATACATAGCTAGCTTCTATTTAAAAGAGCTTGAGACATAACTACATCAATCCAATCTAAAGACGAACAAACGGGATACATAAGATAGTATGGATCGCTTTTTACACTGCAGTTGATTTCCGAGCAAGACTTCGCTTTCCACAGGCGGCCGCGAAGCCTCCTCGCCTCCTCCGCTTCTGCAGGGTCACACTTCTTCCGCTTTTCCCGCAGAAGTCTTCGCCTGACCCTTTAATCTACAGCTAGAAGCCACTACATACACGAAACCTGCGTTCACCCTACCAATGAAAAAATCCGAACGATTCATCGTTCGGATCTTTCTTTAACTAACATACTTTTGTTTCAGCCTCTTTTAACTCTTCAGCTTATAAAAACTGAAATCGTATCTATTATCCTTCAATCATTTTTGAAAGGTTAGCCATTTCGATAGCTGATGCTGCAGCTTCCCATCCTTTATTTCCTGCTTTTGTTCCTGCACGTTCAATTGCTTGCTCAATTGTTTCAGTCGTTAATACACCAAAGATAATTGGCACGCCTGTTTGTAAGCTTTGAGATGCAACGCCTTTTGCTACTTCATTACATACAAAATCAAAGTGTGGAGTAGCTCCTCGAATAACGGTTCCTAGCGTAATCACTGCATCATATTTTTTAGATTCAGCTAATTTTTTGGCGATTAATGGGATTTCATAAGCGCCCGGCACCCAAGCCACGTCTACGTCTTCATCAGCTACGCCGTGACGTTTGAGCGCATCTTCTGCTCCACTAAGTAAACGGCCTGTAATAAATTCATTAAAACGCCCTACCACGATTCCAATTTTTAATCCTGTGCCTACTAAATTTCCTTCATATAAATGATTCATCTTTTGTTCCTCCTGCTAGTATTAATATATAGTTATTTACATTTCTTTTCATGAATTAGCTTCACTTGTTATAACGAAAAAAAGTGTAAAATTATAAATGTAATAAATGACCTAATTTTTTAGCTTTTGTATCTAAGTATTTTTTATTGGCATCCACTGCCGGCATTTGAAGAGGTACTCGCTCGACCACTTCAAGGTCGTAGCCTTTTAGCCCGGTAATTTTACGAGGGTTATTCGTTAAAAGCTTCATTTGTTTGACTCCAAGGTCTTTTAAGATTTGAGCACCGATTCCATACTCTCGTAAATCTGCAGCAAACCCGAGTTTTTCATTCGCTTCTACGGTATCGTATCCTTCTTCCTGCAGCTTATATGCTCTTAGCTTATTTAATAAGCCAATCCCTCTGCCCTCTTGACGCATATACAGCAGAATGCCGCGTCCTTCTTCTTCAATTTGCGTAAGAGCTGCGTGAAGCTGAGGACCGCAGTCGCAGCGTTCAGAACCAAACACATCTCCAGTCAAACACTCAGAGTGAACGCGAACGAGAACGGGGCTATTATGATCAATATCACCTTTGATAAGAGCCACATGTTCTTTATTATCAAGTTTATTTGTATATCCTACAGCTTTAAACTCACCAAATGCCGTAGGTAAGCTCACTTCTACTTCACGGCTAATAAGCTGGTCATGTTTGCGGCGGTAGGCAATCAAATCTTTTATTGTAATCATTTTTAAATCAAATTGCTCTGCAATTTTTGTTAAATCCGGTACGCGTGCCATTGTTCCATCTTCATTCATAATTTCACAAATAACACCCGCAGGCTTTCCTCCTGCTAATACTGCTAAATCAACAGCAGCCTCTGTATGACCTGCACGCTGGAGAACGCCCCCGTCTTTTGCAATCAATGGGAAAATATGTCCTGGGCGTTGAAAATCACTTGGTACCGTCGCTTCATTCACAAGAGCCATAACGGTAGCAGAGCGTTCGTATGCACTGATACCTGTTGTACTTGAAATATGATCAATACTTACTGTAAATGCTGTTCCATGTACATCCGTATTGTTCGCTACCATCGGGTGAAGATTCAATTTATGTGCAATTTCTTCATTAACAGGTGTACAAATTAATCCTCTTCCATGAGTAGCCATAAAGTTAATAACCTCAGGCGTCGTTTTTTCGGCTAATGCAATAAAATCTCCTTCGTTTTCTCGATCTTCATCATCGCATACAATAACCACTTTTCCCTTTTTTAACTCTTCAATGGCTTCTTCTACTTTATGAAACATCTCTTTCACCTCACTGTTAATTTGTAAAACCATGCTGCTGCAATAAATCCTTCATGTTACCTGAACGATTCGAGGCGCCAGGAGTTGACTTATTTGTCATCATCTGATGCATATATTTAGCTAACATATCGCATTCAATATTCACTTTGTCTCCTCGCTGTTTGTCTCCTACGACTGTGTGAAGCACCGTATGGGGAATAAGAGAAATAGTAAATGATTGGTTGCTGACATCAAAAATAGTAAGACTTGTTCCGTCTACGGAAACAGATCCTTTTAACATCATAAATTCACGAAGTTCAGGATCGACTTGAATTTCATAATAAAAGGCATTTCCTTTGCGTGTTTTGCTTACAATGGTTCCAATTCCATCAACGTGTCCGCTAACGAAATGCCCTCCAAACCGGCCATTTGCAGCCATCGCCCGCTCTAAGTTAACACGTGATCCAACGGTTAGAAGCTGAAGGGTACTTGCTTTAATCGTCTCCGGCATGACATCGACCGTAAATTCATTTTGAGAGTAAGCCGTTACGGTTAAACACACGCCGTTAACTGAAATACTGTCCCCTAAGTTCACATCTTCTAACACGGTCTTCGCATCAATCGTAAGAACAATTGCTTCTGTGGCCTTTTGAATACGTTTTATTTTTCCAATTTCTTCAATGATACCCGTGAACATTTTCTTCACCTGCCTTGGCGCTATTCCAACTTCTTATACCGTTTTGAAATAGCAGCTGCTTTTTTTTCATATTTATCTTTCCCCCAACCACTGAAAATAAAAAAGCCCCTTGAACAAATGTCCAAAGGGTCGGCTGAGCTGAATCAGTTTTATCTATGCAAAATTCCGCTAATTGTATACGAAATAAACAGTTATATTTTGTGTATAAAAACAAGGGTAGCTTTAAAAAAGGCAAGCGTGTCCCTTATTAATTCAACACAAAAAAACAACTGTGCTTCCTGATCCTTCTCCCATCCAGACTTTTACTGTCGGCTCTAGATTTTAACTAGATCCACCGCTAACATACATCGTATGAAAACGGGTCACGGGCTTAAAAGCATACGCTTTATCACCGCCGGTTGGGACTTACACCCGACCCCGAAGGATAATATATTCGACTGCTAGAGTCTTATTTGTTTTACATTATAGCAAAGTAAAATCGACTTGTCACATCATTTAACTTCGTTTTTTCACATCTATTCTTTAAAATCCAGCTTTTAGCTTATTTTTTCTTTTTTAATACATAGCATCCATACAAAAGCTAGTCCAATATAGCCAAATATCGGATACAAAAACTCAAGAAGCTGGGCATATCCGAATTGCCCAATAATAAAGCAAGCCAAGATAATAAATGCAAAAGCTTGTTTGTCATTCAGGGGAAGAAATGACTGAATCTGCTTAGCGATTCCAAATACATTTCCAATCAATGTAGTAAAAATCTCGCCTAACACAACTACCGTAAATAAAACATTCACCCACGCTGAGATATTTTTAACAACGGCACTCATCGGAATATCAAGTTGAAATGAATAAGGCAAATTGGAAAGGGCAAGATGAGTAGAAACAAGCATAAACGTAAGTACACATCCTCCTATTACGGCCCCTTTTTTAATCACGCTCCTATCTTTCACGGAGCTTCCTAATGGAACTAAAACAGCCTGAGCCAAAGCTAGATTTAGGGAAATATATAAAAAGGGACTAACCGCCCACTTCCACTGCGTGACGAGCGTTAAATCCGGCTTCGTTTGAATCAGTGAGAAATAGCTGATATTTGGCACAAAGATGATAAAAGCAAATGAAAGCATCATCGGCACAACAAGAGAATTAACCATTAAAATACCGTTAATTCCTTTGGCGATAAATATATAAGTTAAAACAATTGTAAAAATCATCCCAACAGGAGGCCATAGCCCGAACTGTTCTTTTCCTATTGCTCCCGTACTCGCTAGCATGACTGAAGTTACTCCAAATAAAATGACAATCATTACACCGTTTACCGCTTTTCCAAGCACATCACCAAATAAATATGTATTAAGCTGCTGATAAGAAGAAGCCCCAATTGCGTGCGAAAGCAGCATCATTTTCGAACCTAGCCAAATAAAAAACAAGCCGCTGACCAAAATCCCGACCATTCCAAGTTCCCCGTACTGTGTAAAAAATTGAACGATTTCCTTGCCTGTTGCAAAACCGGCTCCTACAACAGTGCCTACATACGTAGCAGCAACCTGCAGCGTGAGTTTCCACCTTTTCATGCCCATCACCCTTCTACCCTTCATAGTTCACTATATGTAGAAACGGTAAAAAAAAGACGAGCCTTTTTACGTGTAAATCTACGCATATCCCAGCGCTTGTGCCTTTTCGTTTATTTTTTATTTTTCATTTTCTTTTTGTATTTTTCACAAAAAACTCCTTAACCCCTAACATAACAGTCATTTCCAAACAAAATATACGGATATTTTCCCTTTAGCTTTTAAATTTTCCTCAATATTTGCTGGAAATTCACAATTTACTGTTGTATAATTTCTAAAAATCAGATAAATTATTAAATAAGTATTCTTTCTATTTAAAAAAATATGTTTCAATTATATACAATTGATTCTTATCATGAGAGGTGGAGGGACTGGCCCTTTGAAACCTCAGCAACCAGTCGTTAGAGACATGGTGCTAAATCCAGCAAGCAATTTATTGCTTGGAAGATAAGAAGGCGAAAAAAGTCTTCTTCTTAAGAAGACTTTTTCTATTTTATCGGCATATTGCATAAAACGAATCACTCGTGAAATAGAAGCGGAACAATTTAAGGAGGTTTTGACATGGGGTTACTTGAAGATTTAAAGTCTAAAATTTTAATTGGGGATGGTGCCACTGGTACCCTCCTTTACTCACACGGTATTGACAGCTGTTTTGAAGAACTAAACATCACCAAACCAGAAGAGGTTTCTCGTATTCACAGAGCCTATGTAGAAGCTGGTGCAAACGTTATTCAAACAAATACGTACGCTGCTAATTATCAAAAACTTGCCCGTTATGGATTAGAAGATTCAGTCAAAGACATCAATGTTGCTGGTGTAAAATTAGCGAAACAAGCTGCAAAAGATCAGGCTTACGTGGTTGGTACACTCGGCGGAATTCGTTCTTTCCAAAAAAACGCTATTAGTTTAGAAGAAGTTAAGCGAAGCATTCGTGAACAAATGTTTTGGCTTTTAAATGAAGGCGTGGATGGACTTTTGTTTGAAACATACTATGATTTCGAAGAATTAAAAACCGTTCTTACACTTGCAAGAAAAGAAACGGATAAGCCTATTATTACCCACGTTTCCCTGCATGATATTGGCGTACTGCAAGATGGGCGTCCTTTAGCAGATGCATTAAAAGAATTAGAAGACTTAGGAGCAGATGTTGTCGGGCTAAACTGCCGTTTAGGTCCTTACCATATGATTCAGTCTCTTGAAGAAGTACCGCTTCCTGATCGTGCTTTCTTATCTGCTTACCCTAATGCCAGCCTTCCTGCGTATGTGGAAGGAAAGCTGGAGTATGAAACGAATGAAGACTACTTTGTAGAAAGCGCACGTTTATTCCGCGAACAAGGGGTTCGCTTAATTGGAGGATGCTGCGGTACAACACCAGCTCACGTACGCGCTATGTCATCTGCCTTAAAAGACCTGCCTCCGATTACAAGTAAAGTCGTTAAAATGAGACCAGCCGTTACGGTTCAAGAGCGTGAGCAGCAGGATAAACCTCATATGCATGAAATTGTGAAGAAGCGCCGCTCGGTTATCGTCGAGCTAGATCCGCCTAAACAGCTGGGTCCGACGAAATTTTTAGAAGGAGCAAAAGCACTCGATAAAGTCGGCGTAGATGCTATTACATTAGCTGATAATTCTCTTGCCTCACCTCGCATCAGCAACTTGGCAATGGCAACACTGATGCAGCAAGAAACAAAAGCACGACCGCTTATTCATATTACCTGTCGCGATCGAAATTTAATTGGACTTCAATCTCATTTAATGGGACTTCATACGCTAGGAATGAATCAAGTGCTTGCAATTACCGGTGATCCGTCAAAAGTTGGCGATTTCCCTGGCGCCACTTCGGTCTACGATTTATCTTCATTTGACTTGATTAGTTTAATCGCTCAATTTAATGAAGGACTATCTTATTCGGGTAAACCACTTGGTCAAAAAACCAATTTTTCCATCGCAGCTGCCTTTAACCCAAACGTGCGTCACTTAGACCGAGCCGTTCAGCGTTTGGAAAAGAAAATCGACTGCGGGGCTCACTATTTCATTACTCAGCCTCTCTATTCAACTAAGCAAATTGAAGAGGTATATGAAGCAACCAAACATTTAACAACACCGGTATACATCGGGATCATGCCGTTAACAAGCGCGAGAAATGCTCGATTTATTCACCATGAAGTACCTGGAATTAAATTATCAGAAGATATTCTAGAACGCATGGACGCAACGGGAAATGACCGAATTCGCGGTGAAGTCGAAGGTCTTGCGATTGCAAAAAACTTAATTGATACAGCATATGAGCTTTTTGACGGTATTTACTTAATTACGCCGTTTATGCGCTATGAAATGACCGAAATTCTAACACGCTATATTCATGACAAGCAACTTGTTACATCAGAAAGGAAGATATAAATGAGCTCACTTATCGAACAACAACTAAAGAAGCGAATACTCGTCATCGATGGAGCAATGGGAACGATGATTCAAGATGCTGATTTAACCGCTGAAGATTTTGGCGGCGAAGAATATGAAGGCTGCAACGAATATTTGACTCGAACAGCGCCTCATGTGATTCAGCGCATTCATGAAGAGTACTTTGCAGCAGGTGCTGACATCATTGAAACCAATACGTTTGGCTCAACATCTACCGTACTTGATGAATACGATTTAGGTCACTTGGCGTATGAATTGAATATCGAAGCTGTGAAGCTTGCTTGTGCAGCCCGCGATAAATATTCAACTCCCGAATGGCCTAGGTTCGTAGCTGGAGCTATCGGTCCTACGACTAAAACACTCTCTGTTACCGGCGGTATTACATTCCTTGAGCTAGTCGAAACGTACGAAGAGCAAGCTCGAGGTTTGTTAGACGGCGGCGTTGACTTGCTTTTAGTCGAAACCTGTCAAGACATGCTGAACGTAAAAGCCGCATTTCTAGGCATTACAGCGGCGTTTGAAAAACTCAAAACCGAAGTTCCTATTATGATTTCAGGAACAATTGAGCCGATGGGAACAACTCTCGCTGGTCAAGATATCGAATCTTTTTACTTATCACTGGAACACATGAAGCCTCTTTCAGTCGGACTTAACTGCGCGACAGGCCCTGAATTTATGACGGATCATATTCGCTCTCTTTCAGACCTAGCCACTTCAGCAGTTAGCTGTTATCCAAACGCTGGACTTCCGGATGAAGAAGGCAATTATCATGAATCTCCTGATCTGCTTGCTCAAAAAATTAAAGGGTTTGCTGATAAAGGCTGGCTGAACTTTGTAGGCGGATGCTGCGGTACAACGCCTGCTCATATTAAAGCACTGGCTGAAGCGGTAAAAGAGGTTGCTCCTCGTTCGCTTGATCGCTCCGAGCATAACCATGCTGTAACCGGTATTGAACCACTTGTATATGACGATTCTATGCGCCCTCTTTTTGTGGGAGAACGTACGAATGTAATCGGTTCTCGCAAATTCAAGCGTCTGATTGCGGAAGGAAAAATTGAAGAAGCATCTGAAATTGCGCGTGCTCAAGTTAAAAATGGTGCTCACGTTATTGATATTTGCTTAGCAGATCCGGACCGTGAAGAAATGGAAGACATGGAGGAGTTTATTCAAGAAGTTGTAAAAAAAGTGAAGGTTCCTCTTGTAATCGATTCAACCGACGAGAAAGTTATTGAAAAAGCTTTAACGTACTCGCAAGGTAAGGTCATTATTAACTCCATTAACTTAGAAGATGGTGAAGAGCGTTTTGATGCAATCTTACCGCTAGTAAAAAAATTCGGTGCAGCTCTGGTTGTCGGTACAATCGATGAAACAGGCATGGCCGTTACTGCAGAACGAAAAGTAGAGATTGCCAAACGCTCACATGATTTACTTGTTGAAAAACATGGCTTTAATCCAAAAGATATTATTTTTGACCCTCTTGTGTTTCCTGTAGGGACTGGTGATGAACAATATATTGGTTCTGCTGAAGAAACAGTTAAGGGAATTAAAATGATTAAAGAAGCCCTGCCTGATTGCCTGACCATTCTTGGCGTAAGTAACGTGTCATTCGGTCTTCCTCCAGTCGGACGTGAAGTACTAAATGCGGTTTACCTTTATCACTGTACGCAGGCTGGACTGGATTATGCCATTGTTAATACAGAAAAATTAGAACGCTATGCTTCTATTCCAGAAGCTGAAATTGAGCTTGCTAATGCGTTATTATTTAACACAACTGATGAAACGTTAAGCACGTTTACCGACTTTTATCGTGATAAAAAGAAAGAAGCAAAAGTAGAAATTTCTACGCTAACACTCGAAGAACGATTGGCAATGTATATTGTTGAAGGGACAAAAGAAGGATTGCTTCCTGATTTAGAACAAGCTTTAGCTCAATATGATGATCCGTTAGATATTATTAACGGACCGCTTATGAAGGGGATGGCGGAAGTTGGACGTTTGTTTAATGACAACCAGCTGATTGTAGCAGAAGTGCTTCAAAGTGCGGAAGTTATGAAAGCATCCGTTGCCTTTTTAGAACCTCATATGGAGGCAACTGAAAATGATTCTGGAAAAGGTAAAGTGATTCTTGCAACGGTTAAAGGCGACGTGCACGATATCGGTAAAAACTTAGTAGACATCATTTTAAGCAACAATGGTTTTAAAGTAATTGATTTAGGGATTAAAGTAACGCCACAGCAGCTGATTGAAGCAGTAAAAGAAGAAAAGCCAGACATCATTGGCCTGTCAGGTCTTCTAGTAAAGTCAGCTCAGCAAATGGTTTTAACTGCCCAAGATTTAACACAATCAAGCATTGATGTTCCAATTATGGTAGGAGGCGCTGCCCTTTCCCGTAAATTTACTGACTTTAAAATTGCCCCGGAATATGAAGGTGCGGTCCTCTACGCCAAAGATGCGATGGACGGATTAGCGTTAGCAAATAAGCTGCAGAACAAAGAAGAAGTTATTCAGCTTTTAGCAGATTTAAAAACGCGGCAAGAAAAGAAAGTAACAGTTCGAGAACGCCAGCCTCAAACCGCTCAAGCAGCTACCGCTGTTTTAGAAAGATCCGCCATTTCAACGGACGCTCCTGTTTTTGTACCGGCTGATTTAAAGCGGCACGTTGTCAAACACTACGATTTGGCACAGGTTCTTCCGTATATTAACTGGCAGATGCTTTTAGGCCATCACTTAGGACTAAAAGGAAAAGTGAATAAGCTGCTTGCTGAAAAAGACGAGCGTGCTGTTCAATTAAAAGAAACCGTTGATGACCTGCTCGAACTGGCACTAAAAGAAAACTTAATTAAGCCAGCGGTTATTTATCAGTTCTTCCCTGCTCAAGCAGACGGAAATGATTTAATTATTTATGATCCTGCTGATGAGAAAACAGAAATTGAACGCTTTACCTTCCCTCGGCAAGCAAAAGGACAGTTCCTGTGCTTATCTGATTTTGCAAAGCCTAAAGAAAAAGAGATGGACTATGTATGTTTCTTCTCTGTAACAGCAGGAACAGGCATTCGCGAACGCGCGGCGAAATTCAAAGAAAACGGCGAGTTTTTAAAGAGTCACGTATTCCAAGCTCTTGCGCTTGAACTAGCTGAAGGATTAGCAGAACGTGTTCATCAGCAAATTCGTGACCGCTGGGGATTCCCTGATTCGCCTGACTTTACAATGGCGGAGCGTTTTTCAGCCAAATACCAAGGTCAGCGTTTTTCATTTGGATATCCTGCATGTCCAGACCTTGAAGACCAAGCAAAACTGTTTAAATTACTTAAACCTGAAGACATCGGCATTCAGTTAACAGACGGTTTCATGATGGAACCAGAAGCTTCTGTTACAGCCCTTGTTTTTGCACATCCTGAAGCGAAATATTTTAACGTATTGTAAAATATGGCCGCGGTCTTTTAGACCGCGGCTGTTTTTTTACAGTGAACAAACCTGAAAAAAAGGCTGCGACAAATGGATTGTAGCTGAAGAAAGATCCGAACGATAAATCCAGATTCTTAATTGAGAATCAACTGCGTTCGGATTTTTTTCATTGTGATCGTGAACTGGATTTCATGTAGCTGTTTCTAGCTGTTTGAAGGGTAAAGCGAAGACTCCTGCGGAAAAAATTGATGTAGTTATGTCTTAATCTCTTTGAATTCACCGCCGGTTTGAGCTTTTTTTATGAGTTTCTTGGGAAACACTGATAGAATAAGGAATGTAATAAATTTGTAACGCTCTTATCACAGCAAATTTTTTAGGGAAAGGAATTTTCAAGAAATGATTAAGTTATTTGTAAGCGATTTAGATGGCACTCTTTTACACGAAGAAAAATACGTAGAACAGCATAATGCAGACGCACTTAGTGAACTTCAGCGCCAAGGAGTAGAGGTTTGTCTTGCTTCGGGACGAATGGATGCAGAAATTTTAAAGATTTCGACTGATATTAATAATACATTTCATCGCATAAGCCAAAACGGAGGATTTGTGTGGACTAAAGAAAATCAAGAACTTCATGGAAAAGTGTTTGAAGATGATTTAGCGGCTCAACTTTATTAAAAAACGATAGATCCTAACCGTATTACACTTGTCTGTTCAAACGACACGAATTATGTAGAGCAGCGAAATGAAATTATTGAAGCGATTGAAACTCACATGTTTTTCCCTATCGAAGAACAAATTAAAATGACGGATTCATTTGGTCACGCTCTTTCTCCATCTAAAATCACGGTTCTTGGAGATCATGATGAAATGGTAGCTCTGCAAAAAGAAGTGAACGAAGAGTTTGGTGATTATATTGATACATATATTTCTGCCAAGCAGTGTTTGGATATTATGCCTAAACATATCAGCAAAGGAAATGCCATTGAAATTTTATTAAATCATCTTCAGCTAAAACCAGAGGAAATTGCATGTGTGGGGGATTCATTTAATGATATTCCTATGTTTCAATTAACGCCGAACAGTTTCGCTATGGCTACAGCTCCTGAAGCTGTTCAGCGCCATGCCTCTGCTGTTGTGTCATCTGTTAGTGAAGCAGCGGGTATTGTTTTAGAAAAAAATAAGCAAACCATCTAAAAAAAGCGGTCAACGTTTAAATTGACCGCTTTTATCCATTTAATAAGAAAACGGTAGTTATTTTTTCCGTAAAGAACGAAAAAATTCACCTAAGCTTTTTTGCTTTCCATCTGCATGCTCTCCGTGATTAACCAAGCTGCTAATTCTTTCTCGTCGAACAACAACCATAATAAGAGTGGCAAAAAAGATAATGGAAACGGCAATGACAACCAGTGCAAGAACGGATGCTACAATAGCTTCAGAAGTCGTTAGTGACGATAGCATCTGCCTCGTACACCTCCATTTCGTTTGTGGCGAAAAGGAGCCTAGCAATTAGAAATGCAAATAATCTTTTTTCTCAGCTTGATGCATGTTATTATACACCATTTTCATTTTAGAAGCTGTAGCTTTTAAAGACGTAGAAGAATCCACATCTTCGGCTAACATAATGTTTACTAAGTCAACCACAGAACGAGACAACAACTCTACATTATTTTGCAACTCTAATTCGTCATAAGTTGTACGGTCTTGAAGACGAAGTCGAATAATTTCATTTGCTAGCTCCCTAACACGCACTAATTGTTGATGTTCTCCCATAGTATCTCCGCCGCAAGAAACTTATAATCAGCCCTTTTATTGGCTTTTATAAGAGCTAGAAATCCCTGCAGCTTACCCCTCCTTATAAAGATGCCTAGCACACCTTTATGTAAATCACTCTTTCACCTTGTTTACATGTATATTCGCTATAGCTGGTTCTTTTTCCTTTTGAAATTAGCAGCCGGCGTCACCGACCTTCTTCGTTTATCGTTCAGATTTCAAATTTTTAAGGATGTGATATACGAAAATTAAAACGCCAATAGCCGTAAGTGTTGCTCCTGCTGCCACTACGGGTGTAAAAGCTTGGTTTTCTAGTACAATCATGAAAAATAAACCAATCATCATGACCGGTAATCCTATATTATGCAACCATACGTGCAGTTTGGCTAATTTACTTTCGCTAAACGCAGGAAATAAATAATAAATAAGTCCCGCTAACGTAAGGGATGTCCATCCTAATAAATTGATGTGCACGTGAACAGGTGTCAAAGCGTAGCTGTGAACAATTGACATATAATACCCCAATATGATGCCAATTCCAAAATAAACGGCTGATATTTTAATTAATTTAATTCCCATCATTTTCTCCCCCCTTATATTCCCCTCCGACTTCTGTACTACTTTACGCAGGAAACGTCATTTTAGAAGCGGCAGATTAGCCAAAGGACACGAAATACGGAGTATGATATCTAAAAAGAGGATTCTTTACCGCAAACACAAAAAACAGCTGAGAAAAAATACTCAGCTGTCTATTTTAAGCAATATAATGCAGCACAAAATTCAAGAAAAACAACAGCGCGCTTACATACATAAACATCGATACTTCACGCATTTTACCAAGGAATAATTTAAGCAGTGGATACGCAATGAACCCAAATGCAATTCCATCAGCAATGCTGTACGTAAGAGGAATAAGCGCAATAATTAAAAATGCAGGGAAACCTTCTGTTAAGTCCTGTAAATTGATGTTTTTGATATTTTGAATCATCAATGCTCCAATAACAATGAGAATAGGTGCAATAGCACTATCTGGAACCAGCTTGATAAATGGAATAAACAGAAGTGAACTTAAAAATAAAACTCCTGTAATCAGCGATGTTAAACCCGTTCGCCCTCCTGCTGCAATACCAGATGCTCCTTCTACAGAAGACACCGTTGGACTTGTTCCAAACACGCCGCTTAGCAAAGCTGAGGCGGCTGTTGCTTGAAAGGCCCGCGGAAATTTACTATCTTGATTCATCATACCTAGCTGACCATGCAGCAAACCGATATTTTCAAAAATCAATACCATTGTTAATGAAAAGACAGCTGCCCAAAACGCAACGTCTCCAATAGCTCCAAAAGACAATGTGCCAAAGCTGCTAAAGAAGTCGTTCACGCTCCCAGCGGACTGTCCTTTTTCTGCACCGCTTCTTACACCAAGTAAGAAGGCAAGGACTGATCCGGCAATCATGCTTAACAAAAAGTTACCTTTCACATTTCGGATAAACAGTACGATTGTGATAATTAACGTCAACAGCGTACTGATCACAAACGGATCTGACAAGTCTCCAAGTGCTACAAAAGTGTTTTCGCTTGGAACTACAAGCTTCCCTTTTTGCAAACCGATAAATGTTAAAAATAAGCCAACACCGACTGTTATCGCTTCTTTTAGCGAATGCGGAATCGAAGAGACAATTTTGGCAGACAATCGTGAAAAAGCTAATGCTATAAAAAGAAAGCCGGATATCACTACTGCTAATAACCCTTCTTGCCAAGATAACCCCATTGATTGAACCATCGTATACGTAAACAATGCATTAATCCCCATACCTGGCACCAGAATAAGAGGCGCATTTGCCCAAAAAGCCATAATAACACAGCCTACAAAAGCCGAAGCTACTGTTGCGAATATTCCTGCTTCAAGCGGAATACCGGCATCAGACAAAATGGTTGAATTAACAGCAATAATATACACGATGGAAAGAAATGAAATGACCCCAGCTAAGCTTTCTTTTCCAACAGTTGTTTGGTGGTCGTTTAAACGAAACAACTTTTCAAATAATGCGTTCAATCTAATTTCCTTCTTTTCATCTATCCCTCGCCCACCCAGTGGCCAAAAATGCCACCGAAGTTATTATAGCAAAATCAACAATTGTTGCAAGGAAAACTTGTCTCCTTTAGCTTAAGCGTTCATTCCTTATTTAAAACTGTTATCATTTTCTAAACGTAACGTCTTGCATTCATTCTATATATATCTTGGACTGGACATAATAAAAGAGCGCTTTATCAGCGCTCATTGTTTTAATAATAATAAGGATAATATGGTGGGTACGGCGGATAATATGGTGCTGGATAACCGTAATAACCTGGACCTCCTAATGCACTTCCAAGAACTAATCCTCCAAGAAATGGAGCTCCAAAGCCCCAACCCCACGGGCGACCAAAGCCAAAGCCGAACCCCGGACGGCCGAAGCCAAAACCAGGACGACCGAAACCAAAACCTGGGCGACCGAAACCGAATCCTGGACGACCAAAGCCTCCAAAACCACCGAATGGTCTTCTTATGTCATTAATATCAAATTCTTGCATGATACATGCCTCCTCAAATTATATTTCATTCTCTTTATTACATATGTTATTCACCTACTTCTTGCATAGGCAATCGCCTCTTTTTTTGTGATTTCTTAAAAAATATTCCTTTTCTACCACCTCGTTAGGGTTAAACAAGCGTAGAGACATATATTTTTTAAGGCTTTGAAACATACTACATGTAACTTATGTAAAATAAGAGAGATGAAACGAGGAATGGACCTTTGTAATTTCCAGCACCTGCTGCAATAAGGAATAAACATAATATGAACGCATAAAAAGAACGCTCAACAAAAATGTTGACCGTTCTTCTTATGAAAATACATAGCGATTTTTTATTAATTTATCTGACCCTTTGCTTGACCGTATATGCCCTAAAGCTATATAATCCCCTTTTTATACAATGCGCTTTGAACATAAAATCATAGGAGCGTCTCCCCAAACGCTGCTATGTATGTATATCTGTAATCGCTTACAAACCTTTAATAAAAAACCGATATGATTTTCTATCTATTTACATTAAACAATATTTTAGGCTAAATTTCAACACATTTTTTGTTTTTCTTTGTACTCAGCAAAAAAACAGGTGATATAGCACAGTGATTTTCCTTTTTTCCTCTCCCTTTTACTTATAGCCATAATCGTTTATAGTTTATAACGAAAGGAAGTGACGCAATGTCTGATCAACTAGAAGAATACTTAGAACGAGGAATGTACGGAGCAAAGGAAACAAAAAGAGACGAAAGAAGATATTTCTTAACTGCTCTACGTGAGAATATTGAACTTGCGCTAAAAAAAGGGCAAGTCATGAAAAAAGATGCAGTAAAAATAAAGCCTCTTTTAAAAAAAGTGAAAGACGGTCATTTGTTTTTAAATGGCTCCTTGTCTTACTCATACCTCTCCCCCTATATTCAAGCGGCTAACGAACATAAAGTGCCTTTTACTATCGTTCAGAACTTAGAAGCTGATACCGATATTGGTCTGGTTTTAACAGGTTCTGAAGGCAGTTTGGAACGAGATATTTTTTTAGACTAAAAAAAGAGCCATAACGGCTCTTTTTTATTTAGCAAATACATGATGATCAATTGTTTTAATTACAGCACGTGAACGAATCCAGTTATCGGTAGCTGTTTTTGGATTATAAAAGTAAATGGAATCGTCTAAACGATCTTTTCTAGTCAATGCTTGCTCTACTGCTTTTTTCGAATCTTCTGAAGCAGGTTTGTTAATTGATCCGTTTTGGACCGGTGAAAAAGCGTATGCTTTTCCGACAACTTGTTTAATAACTCCTGTTACCGTATCTGGAAACTTCGGAGAATCTACACGGTTTAACACCACTGTTGCTACCCCTACTTTTCCTTCATATGATTCGCCTTTTGCTTCAGCTTCTACTAAGCGCGCTAATAAATCTTTTTCACTTGCTGAAATCGAAACTGCAGGTGTTTGCTGTTCCGTCGGTTTCGCTTCTGGTTTCGGTTCCGGTTTTGGTTCTGACTTGGCTGTATTAGCCGGTGCTGCCGTTGAAGGTTCCGTTGTTTCAGCAGCCAGCACTTTTGTCTTACTCGGAATCGCTAATGTTTCACCAATATAAATCATATCTCCTTGACGATTGTTTAATTTTTTAATATCGTCAATTGTTACACTATATCTTTTACCTAACTTCCAAAGACTATCGCCTTTGACTACTTTATAATTAGTTGCAGCCGTAGCTGTTGCATTAAAACCTATAAATGAAAGAGTAGCTAAACAAGCTACTACCATTGATTTCATATAACTATGTTTCATAGGTAATACCTCCTGAAATTTCGTATGGTATTACTCTATCATAGCTATATAGGGGTTTCACCGAACGATTCAATTACATTTCTTTAAGTTTGATGAACAAAATTACGTTCGGAACACAATTATGACATTGTACCTTGTTTTTTGTCATAATCACGGTAATTTTTCTGAAATACAGGTATATTTTCCCGGTTTATTTCAGTTTAATCAGAAATTTCTTCATTTGTCTTTCCCTTATAACTCTTATGATAAACATTTAAATTCATCTACTTTTACACAAAAGAGCTGAATGTTGTAATCAACATTCAGCTCTTTTTAATCTTCGATCTCAATTTCTACAACATCATAGAAATCAATCACTAGCTTAGCACCCGTATCATCCATAAACGTAAAGACGTCTTGATCATCTGATAAATGTATCACGTATCCAGTCAACTGCTGTTCACTGTTGTCGTAAACAGTAGTAATTAGAATTTTTTTATGATCTACATATGCTTCTTCTAATAACGAATGGAGGTCATAGTCCCCGTCATCTTCGGGCCGGTTCGTTAACAGCATCCCATAAGTCGTCATTCCATTTTTATCTTTCCATATATGATCTGCAAAATAAAAAGGTGCTGTACTTTTTCGAAACTCATCCATAATATCCCTCCTATAACTAAACACGTTTATTCGCTCTTACCGTACGTTACTAAATAAACGCACAAGCACTTGTAACAGTATATTCTCTACTGTACAGGCTCATACATCCATTATATAAGGCATAATCAAATAATGCCATCATTTCGTTTAGCTCCTAGGAATTTCTAGATACGTATAGGTAAAATCCCCACCGCGTCCAGCTATTCCACGAAAATGTTTGAAATCAGGGCGATTTACTAAAAAAGGACGAAAAGCAAGAAAGTCTTCTTTTTTAACTTTAATTTCGGTTACTTTTCCTTCACTTAACTCATTCAACATGTTTATGGCTGTTTGTTCATCCATTCAGTTTCACCTCGCTTTTAACTGTTCAGCCAATTTTGCAGAGATGCAAATTGAGCTTCAGCTTCTTTATATCCTTGGTTGTAAAGAGCGTCGAGACGCTCACGATTCTTCTCAATTCGCCCTACTACAAGAGGGGTTTGCGGACGAATCACAAAGATATTCCCCTGTCTTTCCTGTTCTTCAATATATGACAATGTTTCATTATACAATTTATAGCGGTTCTCAAGCGCACGAGTCAGCCCATCATAATGACGATATTTGCGCTTCAATAACCAAAGCATATTTGATTTCTTTTTTCGATATCCTTCGTTTCGCGTTAGCACAACAATATTTTTTCTATATCCATCCTGCACTGCTTTTTTGATTGGAATCGGATCACTGATTCCTCCGTCTAACAGCTCTTTTCCTTTATATGTAACGACAGGTGCTAAAAATGGAAGGGAACTAGAAGCGCGAACCGCTGTCAAAATGTCCCGGTCATACTCATCAAAATAAACGGGTTCTCCAGTCACACAGTCCGTTGCTCCTACTACAAGCTTCTCTGTACGCTCAGCAAATGCCTCAAAGTCAAATGGAAGAAGCTGATTAGGAATTTCATCAAAAACGAAATCCATTCCAAATATCTCTTTTGTTTTAAAATAATTTTTCCACGACAAGTAGCGAGGATCTTCTAAAAAATCTAAATTAGCTTTGCGACTTCTTCCTATTTGTCTAGATAAATAAGAAGTGGCATGACAAGCGCCGGCTGAAACGCCAATTACATACGGAAGGTACAGATTTCTTTCCATAAAGTAATCTAAAACTCCAGTTGTATAAAGGCCTCTCATACCGCCTCCTTCGAGCACGAGTCCAGTATCTTTCAATTTCTACACCTTCTAATTCTTATAATTTATGACAAGTTTATACCTCGTTTATTATAACGAAAGATGCACAAAGATGGAACTGTCCTGCTTCTCTCTTTCATTAAAGCTACCAATTCCTTTTATTTCTCAGCACATTTTACTTATTTTTTCAATTTTATTTTATATTTTTTCAAAAAACTCTTTACTAATTCCCAGTTTTAAGGCAAAATTGTAAAAAAGAAAACGCTAACTAGTTTTACTATTTTTAAAATTAAAATTATTTAAAAAATTTATAATGAACTAATTTAAAACAAAGGAGCGATAAATCATGAAAATAGCAGAGGTAGGAAACTTGATAGAATTTAAAAATGGCTTACAGGGCATTGTTGAAAAAGTAAATGAAAACTCCGTGATTGTAGATTTGACTTACATGACAAACTACCGCGATTTAGACTTAGAACAGCGAACTGTTGTCAACCACAAAAACTACATCATCATTAATCCAGCTATGTAAAGGAAAAAAGCAGCCGGAAAGCAAAAGCGGTTGCTTTTTTATTGGTTTTGAAAGAATTGATTCTTTTGTTCTTCTGTAATAATCCCCAGCTTATACATGAGGTAAATATACTGTTGCACCTTAACATCCTTCGAATTTTTTTTCACTGTACTCCCTCTTTTCTAAAATGTTTCTTTATACAATAATATATGGCTGAGATAAAAAAAGTTTCCTTAAAGAAACAAAAACAGGCCCCATTTTTTCTTGAAAGGGGCTTATTTTCGTGTGACAATAAGAACAAGCTACTACTATCTTCTTACCGAAAGGAATTACTAGCATGTTTGATACTGTATTGTTTATCGTTGCTCTTATTGTCATTCTTTTTTTCATCGTGCAGTTCGTTTTTAAACGCAAACAAACTTCAAATAAAAAAACATCCGTTGAACCCATGAATTATGCCGAAGAAGATTCTAACTCCTACACAAGCTGGAGTGAATCTGCTTCTAACCACGATCATGATGGAGATGGAGATAGCGGTGGAGATGGAGATGCGGATGGTGACGGAAGATAGAAAAAAAGCCCCTTCTTATGAAGAGGCTTTTCTTTATTTTGATAATACTCGCTTGCCGTTGGTAAACGAATAATAGCATTCACCTGTATAAATGTCTTGGCTTTCATGTACATGAACGCCACATTTATCTTCAAGAGCAGCTTTCATCATCGATTTGGCTACGTTATACGCTTTAATTGGACGATACTTTCTCCACTTTCCTACAAGGCAAAATGAACACGACTTTAACGTGTATCCCCCAATCTTTTCAAATAGGCGAAACTCTTGACGCTTCCCTAATAATAAGGATGGGCGGAAAAAGTGAGTAGAACGGATATACAAGCTTGCGATATCTTCTTCTACTTGCCCCTTTACTTTACTGTAAAAGAATGGCGAACGAAGATCAGCACCAATTGCTGTGATCGTTAAAAAGTTTTTGCAGCGATATTTTTCTGCACATTTAGCCGCTTTTAAAGGAAATTCGTAGTCCACTTTAATGAATTTCGCTTTTGTTTTTGCTTTTTTCATTGTCGTGCCTAAACAGCAATATACATCATCAACTGCAAAGCATTCTTCGTGCTTATCAAGCTCTGAAAAATCAATTTCAAGCTGACGTAGCTTTGTGTGTTCGATTGGTAGCTTTTTTCGAACAAACACTGTCACATGGTTATATAAGCTGTTGCTTAATAACATTTTTAAAAGTTCTTGACCAACAAGTCCGCTTGCACCTAATACTAATGCTGATCTCTGTGACATTCTTTCACCTTCTCACCTGTTGTTTTTGCAATGGAAAACAGGTTGCATACACAACCTGTTTGTTCGAATTAACGATTATCAATTGTTTCTGGGTATAAATCATGATTCATCAGGCGATAATTAGCCATTTCTTCATACTTCGTACCGGGACGGCCATAGTTTGTATATGGATCAATTGAAATCCCGCCGCGTGGTGTGAATTTTCCCCATACTTCAATATATCTTGGATTCATCAGTTTAATTAAGTCATTCATAATAATGTTCATACAGTCTTCATGGAAATCTCCATGGTTACGGAAGCTGAACAAATAAAGCTTTAACGACTTGCTTTCTACCATTTTTTCATCTGGAATGTAACTAATATAAATGGTTGCGAAATCCGGCTGACCTGTTTTTGGACATAAGCTCGTAAATTCCGGACAGTTGAATTTCACAAAATAATCACGATTTGGATGTTTGTTATCAAATGCTTCTAGAATCTCTGGTGCATATTCAAACAAATAGTTTGTTCCTTGATTTCCAAGGAGTGATACACCTTCTAATTCTTCATCTTTTCGACCGCTCATTTGCATTTCCTCTCTTTCTACGATTGTCATTCTAACAGCGTTTTTTTATTTTGTATATATCTGTTTTTATTTTTCTTTGTAAATTTTTTGCTATGCGCTTACACGCCTCGTTTATTTCCCCACACAAGGGCGTGAACCTGCGGCAGAACTCTTACATCGTTCATGTTTTTAGCTGCCACTGCCTTATCGATTAACCACTCATACTTTTTAAGCAATTCTTGTGTTAACGACGCATTATCGATTGTCGTTAAGTCCTCGTTGCCTACTTGAACAAAAAATGGAACCTCAGGATAACGTTCATGAACAGACGCTGCATACTCAAAGTCCTCATCATTAAATACAACGACTTTTATGCTTATATGCGCCATGCGTTTTTCCTTTAGTAATGTCTCTATAATATCGTCTAATACGGAGAAATTTGTTTTCATTAATGAACTTGGAGGCTTAGGAGAAATCGTTAAATCATCGATCTTTAGGAACCAATCCTGATAACGGCTTCCCTGTGTTTCAAGAGCAGCTTTTACCCCTTGACTGTGCAAAAGCTCTACAAGTGAACCAATCGCCTTGATAAGCGCAGGGTTTCCTCCAGAAATGGTGACGTGATCAAAGCAATCTCCTCCAATTTCTTTTAGCTCCGTCCAAATTTGTTCTGCTGTTAGCTGACGAATATCGTTTTTAGCTGATCCATCCCACGTAAAAGCTGAATCACACCAGCTGCAGGAATAATCACAGCCTGCGGTACGAACAAACATCGTCTTACGTCCTACAACCATTCCTTCCCCTTGAATCGTTGGTCCGAATATTTCAAGTACTGGAATTGTATTAGCCACGTTTTTTCACCTTCTTTGGGCGGTAAACTACGTAACTTGTCGGCGTTTCCCGCACGAATACTTGTACGCAAGAAGGCTTATTTGGTAGTGTGTCTAGATATTCTTGAACCAACTCATAAATTTTACGGGCAACAACTTCAGTTGTAGGAAAATCATTTGGATTTTCTTCGTTAAAGATAGAATGATCGTTCAATAATGTATGATCAAATTGACCAGAAACAATTTTTTTCAATAGCGCAAAGTTTACTAAAAAGCCCGCTTCGTCTAATGTATCTCCGGCAACAGTTAGATTTACAAAATACGTATGTCCATGGACTTGACGGCATTTACCTGCTTCTGTGTGAGGAACAAAATGTGCCGCAGCAAACTGCATATCTTTGTTCAGTTCATATTCATAGTCATGAAATACTTGAGGATACATTTGTTGCAGCATTATTTCTCTCCTCCTTCTTTTGTTTGCAGGTATTGATCTAACCCGCGTTTTCGCAATTGACATGCGGGACATTCGCCGCACCCGTCAGCAACAATACCGTTGTAGCACGTTAATGTTTTTTCACGCACATACTCAAGCGCCCCTAGCTCATCGGCTAACGCCCACGTTTCTGCTTTATCAATCCACATAAGCGGCGTATGAATCACAAATTCAAAGTCCATTGATAAATTAAGCGTGACGTTTAACGATTTCACAAATATGTCTCGACAGTCTGGATATCCTGAAAAATCAGTTTCGCAAACGCCTGTTACGATATGACGGCCTCCGCTGTTTTTAGCCAGTACGGCTGCAAATGATAAAAATAACAGATTGCGGCCGTCCACAAACGTTGTAGGCAACTCTCCTTCTTTTTGCTCGATCTCAATATCATCTCGCGTTAAGGCATTTGGTGCTAATTGATTTAAAAGTGACATATCTAGTACGGTATGCTTCACACCTAAATCAGCTGCGATAGCTTTTGCTACCTCTATCTCTTGACTATGACGCTGACCGTATTGAAAAGTAACCGTTTCTACTTCTTTAAAGTTTTTCAAAGCCCAAAATAGACATGTTGTACTATCTTGACCTCCGCTAAATACAACAATAGCTTTTTCATTTTTCATCATTATTGTTCGTCTCCTTTTTGATTGAAATCAAAAGAAGAAGAAACTTTATTGAACCGTTCGTTCCCTTTGTGACTAATTTTATAACACAAAAAAGAGACTGCTCTTTTCCAGCAATCTCCCTAAAAAGCAACTAAGATACACGTCCTCGCCAGCATACACGTCAAAAAGACGCGTTGATAGAAAAGCACGTGAAAGAAGACACGCTAAAACCGTGTCTTTTGTCATCAACGATGATCTTAGTTTTTTATAGAGGGAGTTTTCGAACCTCTCCCGTACATATACAAACGTGTACGGCGTTTCTTCTTGAATTGTCATCGTATTATACCACATGCGTATGAATAATGCTATGTTTGTTGGCTTCTATCGCCTTTAGCTGCCTTATGTTTCTTTATATAAGAAAGCGCAATAAATAACACCGGAAAACAGACGCTTAGTACAAATAAATAAAACGGCCAGTAATATTTTTCAAAATAATTGAAGTACGCTGTATTAGGAATAATGTAATACGCCACGCCTGTAATAATTAGACCTAAAGGAAAGCTTAAAAAATTGCGCACCCGTAAATTACACAATTGGACGATACTTAACTGAATAGCATAGAACACAATAACAACTTTAAAAAAGATAGATAACATCCAAATAATAGCTACTAATACTTCAACATGCTGAATCGTTGCACCTAACGAAATCATTTTTCCTAATAAATAAACTGGGTAGCTGTGCATCGATGCAATATTCGCGCCAAGAGCTAATATACAAGCCGCAACTGCAATCGTAATCGTCAAGCCCGATGCGCCAGTGCCGATAACAAACATTCTTTTTACCTTTTTTCCATCTTTTATATGAGGCGTAATCATTAGAATAAAAACCAATTCCATAAACGGGTTTCCTAAAAAATAAGTGGTCCCTAATACTAAATCATCCATGCTAAATTCAAAAAAAGGATAAAGACGATCAATTTTCATCTGAGGAATATTTAAAACAATTAACAATAAAAAGGGGACTACAATCCAAGGCAAAAAGATTTCCGCGGTTCTTGCTACCACTTCAATACCTAGATACCCTCCGTATATAACAGCTAAAAGAACAAGAGCATGAATCCACGTAGGCAGCGTTTCAGGGACAATTTGAGTCGTCATGAATGTACTGATATCTCGAAGCGAAAACGTAGACTGAATGAACATAAAGAAAATGTAAATAAGAGAAATACACGTTCCTGCATAAGGACCTAGCGCCTTTTTAGCTATTTGAATGAATGTTTGCTGAGGGTAACGCTGAATCAGCCATAAAAGCACCGCAACGATTAAAAGTGCAAAGCCAATAGCAAGCACACCGCAAAACCACGCATTTTGTCTATTCGTCTCTAATAATGTAGCGGGAACTGCCAAGATGGCGCTTCCGATACAAAAAACATAAATGAGAAAAAGAAATTGTTTCGGACTAATAAATTCTTTTATTTGCATCATACACACCTTCTCTCCTACATGCTTGCTCACGTGAATAACAAATGATGAACGGTTCTAGTAAGAGGCTTAATTAGTGCCTCTAAAAAGTACAGAGGCGTAGGAACTTCTTTACGGAGTGTAATCGCTCCCCAAAAGAATAGACCCAAACCTATAAGACAAAGGTAGACGACTATCTCACGATAATACTTTTCCTTTCGGAAGTTGATCATTATTTTTTTAGTCAAATAAGCAAGCAGTACAAGTAAGGCGATAAATCCCTCCATTTTCTTTCTCCTTAATGCTTCATTTGCTTCATATATGAGTTATTTAACGTGCCTAAGCGACGGATTTGAACTTTTGCATCTAAATCGACGGTTAAATTCTCTGCGTAAATTCTGTTCCAGTCTCTTTTCATTTTGTACCATCTCTTTACATCTTGTCTGTAAAACGCTTCGCCGAAACCAAAGATATCGCTTTTATAGGTTTTTTGAGCTTTTTCTACTGCATCATTCATTTTTTCTTTCACGTCAGCTGCTGTTTTTCGTTCGAGCATATTGATTACAGCTGGGTCCTGTAAATTCACTTGACACTCTACATCAGCCACGTTCGCTTCTCCTTTTAAATCAACGTGAATATGAGGTTTATGATTTTTCATCGTAGCTGTCACCTTGACATTCGTTCGAAGCATTTCTACTCCAATGATATCATGCTGTTTTTCTTTTTTTTCGCATGGAATAACAATCAACGTACTTTTTACATTTCCTGTAATATAGTTATATCCTTTACTTTCGTCTTCATTGAACCAGCCGATAAGCTTATCATTTTGAAAGACACCTAATCCTTTGAAATTGAGCAGTGTGGAAAGATTGGTGCGAGAAATGCTGGACATATCTCCTGCATTTTTCACATTGCCTTTCACCAATACCCCTGATAATACCGCCTGCTTTCCCTGGCTGGTTAAGTTACTGATCAGTTCATTTAACTTTACTCCTCTAGTAGGTGCCCAAATACGCTGTGACACGTCTAATGAAGCAAACATATGGTTAGCTGGTATTTTTTCGATTGTTGTTAATACGTTCAAAACGCTCGATGCTTTCGTGTTTTTAGCCACAACAACAAAATAATCGGTACGCACTTCATGATCCCGAGCAAAGAAATCAAGCACTTCAGCAATACCGTCTTCCGCCATGCTTTCGCTAAGCACTAGCATTCGTAAATGAGAAAGATAAATTTTCCGCGGAGATTTTGTCGTTATTTTTCTTAACCCCTCCATTACAGACGAAGCCTTAATAGAAAATGTGGTAACAGAAGGCCCGTTTGTAGGGGTTTTGGCCTGAATATCACCAGGGTTAATCAGCTGAACTGTTACAATGATGCCATCTTCTGCTTTATCAATTCCGACGGCAACCGTAATGGCTAGCTCATTCAACTCTCGACTGCTCCAGCAGCCGCTTAATAGCAATGAACAGATACATAACATTAGAAATGCTTTCATAGTAAACGGCCACCTTTACACAGTTTAGTTTTTTTGCGTCTTTTGACGTGAAATATTCTTCTCGTTAATAAGCTTTGGCCTTGTTTTCATTTTTTTAATCGAACGTCTAATCAGAACATCCTTTTGATCACGCTTCACAAATGGAGCCATAGGTGTCATATAAGGGACTCCAAATGACCTTAAGCTGCATAAATGTAAAATCATTAAAATTAGCCCCAGGATAATACCGAACAAGCCAAAAGTAGCTGCTAAAACCATTAAGATAAAGCGCAGCATCCTTACTGCAATAGCCATATCATACACGGGTGACACAAAGTTACTAATAGCGGTGATGGATACAACGATAACCATTGCAGGTGAAACTAATCCCGCTTGTACGGCGGCTTCTCCTAAAACGAGTGCTCCCACAATCGAAATAGCTGAACCTACTGCTCGAGGCAATCGGACTCCCGCTTCTCGCAAAATTTCAAACGTAATTTCCATAATAAACGCTTCAATAATAGCAGGAAACGGAACACCTTCCCTTTGAGCTGCAATACTAATTAACAAAGCAAAAGGAAGCATCTCTTGATGAAAAGTAGTTAAAGCAATGTAAGCAGAAGGTGTTAAAAGAGCTAAGAAAAATGCCATGTAGCGCATTAAGCGAATCAATGTACTAATATCTGCGCGCTGGTAATAATCTTCGGCCGCTTGAAAAAATTGAATAAATAAGGCAGGAACCATTAATACAAAAGGTGTACCGTCTACTAAAATGGCTATTCGCCCCTCTAAAAGACCTGCTGCCACCGAGTCTGGACGCTCCGTGTTATGCATAGTAGGAAAAGGTGTATAATCTTCATCTTGAATCAACTCTTCGATATATCCGCTCTCCAAAATACCGTCTATATCAATTTTGGAAAGACGCTCATTTACCTCTTGAATGACCTGTTCATCCGCAATGCCGTCTATATAAACGAGCGCAATATCCGTTTTTGTAAACTCTCCTATTTGCTGTGATTCAATCCAAAGTTTTGGAGATTTTATTCGGCGCCGAATCAATGCGGTATTGGTTCGCAGTGTTTCTGTAAAACTGTCTCGAGGCCCTCTTACAACGGTTTGAGACTGTGGTTCAGAAACAGCCCTGTCTCTCCACCCTCTTGTACTTGCCACAATACACGTTTGATATCCTTCTAAAAACAGTACGGTATCTCCTGATAACACATGAAGAAGAGCATCATCCAATGTCTTTGCTTCCATGATTTCACCCGCTGCCAAACTATAGCTTTTAATCAATTCGTACATATTAACAATGCCATCATCATGTGTTAAATGTTCATCGTGATAGTGCATAATGGAGTCTAGCGCATAGTGTTCAACTTCGTCTTTATTTACTAATCCGTCGATGTAAGCAACACCTAAAGTAAATTTTTCTTCAATCGAAATTCGAAACTCTCGCACAACTAAATCCGTGCTCTGTCCCAATGCTTTTTTCATGCGGGATAAATTATCTCCCGCCCTCTCAGATAATTTCTGCTCTTCCTGTGTAGAAGAAGCACTAGTATCCTTAGTGTCCTTAGAGTCCTTCGATTCGTCAGCTTTTTCTTTCCGCTGTTTGGATTTATTCGTTAACTCAGATAGTTTTTTTATACGCATTGTTCATCCTCCACTACATTGAACGAAAAGAAACGGAATTTCTTCTTTTTAGTCTCTATAGTTTTTGTATGAAAAGGAAATTTATACTTGAAGCCATTTTAATAATCTTTATTTTTGACATCATTTGTGCATTTCTATAGGATAGTAATGGATAATTCTTTGTTATTATGAAGAATGTTTATGCGGAACATTGAAAGGAGTCTATACATGGCACAATCACTTAAAGGCAAAGTAGCTCTTATTACAGGAGCAGGAAAAGGCATCGGTCGTTCAACTGCGATTGAATTAGCAAAAGAAGGCGTAAATATCGGTTTAATTGCTCGTACAGAGGCAGATTTAAAGGCTGTTGCTTCTGAACTAGAAGCATTTGATGTACAAGTTGCTTATGCAACAGCAGATGTTTCTTCTATGGAAGAAGTAAACGCAGCAGTTGAGCATCTACATACAAAATTAGGGGCAACGGATATCTTAATCAACAATGCAGGAATCGGTAAATTCGGAAGCTTTTTAGAGCTAGACCCAGCTGAGTGGAAACAAATCATTGATGTGAATTTAATGGGCGTTTACTACGTAACGCGCGCCGTTCTACCTCAATTAATCGAAAAAAATGGTGGAGACATTATCAATATTTCATCCACTGCTGGTCAAAAAGGCGCTCCCGTTACAAGTGCTTACAGCGCTTCAAAATTTGGCGTGCTCGGCTTAACTGAATCTCTAGCGTTAGAAGTGCGCAAACACAATATTCGTGTAACAGCTCTAACACCAAGTACAGTAGCAACGGAATTAGCGTATAAAGAAAACTTAACGGATGGCAATCCTGATAAAGTGATGCAGTCTGAAGACTTAGCAGAAATTATGGTCGCACAATTAAAATTGCATCCTCGTATTTTTATCAAATCTGCGGGCATGTGGTCCACAAATCCATAAACAAACATAGAAAAAGGAGAGCTTCAGCTCTCCTTTTTTGTATCTTCCTTTATATGGTGGTTACCTTATTTACGTTTAGGCGTGATTTCTTCTGATAGTTCTTCAAAAGATTTCACTTTTCCATGCGATGGGTTTTGTGATTGTTTTCGCACATTCCACTGACGCTCTTTTTGACTTTTAGACTGAGTCATTTTGCTTCATCCCCTTTTTATATGCTTACATGTAGTAGGATCAAACAAGCTGCTCTTTTCCATTCATCAAAACTGCTTCCAATTTCTTTACTGCTTAGCTAAATGTATTTTAAACCATTTATCAATTTCCGCGTTATATTGATCATAATAAGCAGTTAGCGGATGGTCTCCGTTTTTGTACAGTACATATTTGTATTCTTTTCCCTGCTCATCTAATTGTTTCACAAGCTTTTCAGCCTGCGTGTGGTGAACTTTACGATCATGATCACCCTGTAAAATCAAAAGAGGTGAATTTACTTTATCGCTCCAATAAACAACAGAACGACTTTTATACCTCTCCGGATACTGCGCCGGATCTCCTACAATCGTCCGCAGCACTTGTTTCATTTCAGGCCCTCTTTGATCATAGAATTGAAACATGTCTGTAATACCTGATTGTACGACAACTGCATCAAATTTAACGCCGTTTTTCATCGTTAAATACGTCATCATGCCGCCGCGTGAATATCCTAGCGCTACCTTTTGCTGGTGATTTACATAAGGAAGCTGTTCTCCCCACTTAATAAGATTTAACACGTCGTCAATATCTTTACCGCCGTACGTCTCTGTACCTTCACTTCCGCCATTTCCCCTGTATTGAGTCGCAACCACCACGTAGCCTTTACTTGCCCAATATGATAAGTACTGCAGTGTTTTTGCGCGAATCATGCCATGTTCGCGATTTCCTCCGCGATTATATACTAAAAGCGGATAATGTTTGTCTGCAATGTCTTTAGGCTGTACTAAAAACCCTTTTATCTTTAAATTATCACTAGGATACGTAATGCTATATACATCTACTTTATTTGAATAAGGCGATAATAAATTCAATTTTTCTTTATTTACATCATCACTTTCAGCTCGGTTGAAAACCGCTGTCACACCGAGCACAGCTACAGTGATTAATGCAATGATGCCCCATTTTTTCAACAGAAACCCTCTCCTCAATAAATATCTTTTCTCTTTTATAATGAGTGTTTTCATTTGGCTTTACCCTTCTTAAATGTTTGCTAAAAAGGGCATTCATCCCATCGCCAATACAGCTTATTTATCATACCGCAAAACTCAAATTTCTTCATCTGTAAAGAAATAAGAATTCATACAAATACATTAACAAGAAAGACGTATAGTAAATTGTATTATTAAATTATAGATTTGAAAAGTGGAATGATACTTTTTTTGTCGTTTTTTACCTGTCCTTTTTCCAAAAAAAAAGCCCAGTTAAGACTGAGCTTTTTTCTTGGCAATGCCAATGCCTGTATATGCTAAAATAACTGAAAAGATCGGACAGAGAATGCTAAAGAATGTAAATGGAATATAGTCAGCTGCGGGAATATTTAATGCAGTTGAAATAAAAGCACCGCTGACACCCCACGGAATAATAGCATTAATAACCGTTCCGCCGTCTTCAAGCGTTCGTGATAAGTTTTTTGGATCTAAATTCCATTTTTCATACAGCGGCTTAAACGTCTGTCCAGGCAAGAGAATCGATAAATACTGTTCGCCTGTAATAACGTTCACTCCAATTGAAGATAGAAGCGTAGCAAAAATAACGTCTCCGCTGCGGCGAATTTGTTTTGCTAATCCTTCTAACAAAGCATCAATAATTCCAACGGCTCTCATCAAGCCACCTAGCGACAAGGCAATCATGATAAGGGAAATAGAAAACATCATGGACTGCAGTCCCCCTTTATTCACAATCGCATCCACTACTTTATTTCCTGACTCTACTGCCGGCCCGCTTTGAAGAACGCCTAGCAATTGACTCAGCGTAAATTCATGCTGTGTGATCATTCCTGTAATGATGGCCGTTACAATACCTAAAACTAACGTTGGCAGTACATCGACTCTTCTCATCGAAAAAATAAGAACTAAAAGTGGAGAAAGCAACGTTAACACGTGTAAATTAAACGTATGTTTTAATGCGTCTTGAATTCCTTGAATTTCCCCGTAATTGACGCTTTCCTGATTTCCGTTGATTCCAATTACCAGTGCAATGATTGCTGTAATAACAATACTTGGAACCGTCGTCCACGTAATGTGCTGAATATGTTTAGGAAGCGGCACTCCAACGATACCAGAAGCAAAATTTGTTGTATCAGACAAGGGAGACATCTTATCTCCAAACACAGCTCCTGAAACAATCATCCCCGCTGCTAGCCCTGGGTGTACACCAATAGCAGTTCCTACGCCAAATAAAGCGACCCCTACCGTACTGACGGTTGTTAATGAACTTCCCGTGAATGTTGAAACTAATACGGTAATAACCAAAGCGCTAATTAAAAAGTACTGCGGTGAAATCCAGTGGAAACCGTAGGATAAAATCGTCGGTATCGTTCCTCCTACCATCCAAATCGCAATAAGCATCCCGATCAGCATTAAAATAAGGATAGGCTTAATGCCCAGTCTAACACCGTCTAAAATCCCTTTCTCCATTTCTGTCCACTTATATTTCAACAAAAAGCCAATCACACTAATAAATGCTACACCAAATATCAGCGGAATATGAGGCGGCAGCTTTAACGTAAATAATGAAACAAAAATAATAGCTAATAGCACCAAAACCACCGCTATTGATTGTATAAATGAAATTTCTTTTTTCATGAGGTATTCCCTTTCTATCTTTCTTTTTCACTTAAACGCTTTTATGCTTTTATGCAGTTAAGTGCAAACCTTCTTGAGTATAATTTTTATCCTTCTTGCTGTCAATAACTTATTTTATCCAACGGTAAGCTCTGCACTCATCTTTCCACTTTTCTTCTTATTAATATTAATTCCCTCTCCAAGCAGATCATTGTACAAAATGTCTCTTATGTTTTTACATGTATAGAACGGGTACACATAAAACACATCTTTTTTTAATGTACTGCCTTTTGTACATAAGCGAGGAACTTCCTTCAAAAATTTTTTAAGCAAAAGACTTGAAAGTCAAAAAAGGTCAAAGTATAATAAAATTACGAAAGGTCAAGAAAGGTCAAACACCTGCTGATCTTCGATTAAAATCATTTAGGGAGGCTAATTAAATGATTTGTCAAAACTGTAATAAACGTGAAGCATCTATTCAATTAAATGTACAAACAAATAACCAAAAATCTCAATATCGTTTATGTCATACATGTTATCAAGCACTTATGAAAGAACATAAAATCCCATCAGGTTTTGGAGGTGGCGCCTTTATGAACATCGATGATTTATTCAAGCAAATGGCGCACGAACAAGCTGCACCGGAGCAGCCACAGCAAGGAAATGGCGGCGGCGGCTTTTTAGATCAATTTGGTCGAAACTTAACTCAAATTGCGAAAACGGGATTGATTGACCCTGTTATTGGCCGCGAAGAAGAAGTAGAGCGCGTCATTGAAATTTTAAATAGAAGAAACAAAAACAACCCGGTGCTAATCGGAGAACCTGGTGTTGGTAAAACAGCTGTTGTTGAAGGGTTAGCTTTAAAAATTGCGGAAGGAAAAGTTCCTGCCAAGCTGCTAAATAAAGATGTATATCTGTTAGATGTAGCATCTCTCGTAGCTAATACCGGCGTGCGCGGTCAATTTGAAGAGCGCATGAAGCAGTTAATTTCTGAGCTTCAACAGCGAAAAAACGTGATTTTATTTATCGATGAAATTCACCTTCTTGTAGGAGCTGGTTCAGCGGAAGGTTCAATGGACGCAAGTAATATTTTAAAACCAGCTCTTGCACGAGGCGAACTTCAAGTAGTCGGAGCTACAACTTTAAAAGAGTACCGTTCCATTGAAAAAGATGCGGCTCTTGAACGACGCTTCCAGCCGGTTATGGTTCACGAACCGTCTGTAGAAGAAGCCGTTGAAATTCTAAAAGGAATCCAAAGTAAATATGAAGATTATCACGGCGTTAGCTATACAGATGAAGCGATCCGCGCTTGTGTAAATTTATCACACCGCTACATTCAAGATCGCTTCTTGCCTGATAAAGCAATTGACTTGCTAGATGAAGCAGGTTCAAAAATGAACTTACAGGCAGGCATTACAAATAAAGACGACGCGGCCGCTCGCTTAAAAGAAATTACAAAAGAAAAAGAGCAGGCGCTAAAGGATGAAAAATATGAAGTAGCGGCAAAACTGCGCGATGAAGAAGCTGCTCTTGAAAAACAACTAAACGAAGAACAGCAAAAAATGAATGTGGATATCGCTGACATTCAAGCAATTATTGAAAAGAAAACGGGTATCCCTGTTGGTAAACTTCAAGAAAATGAATCAGCAAAAATGAAGCATTTAGCAGAGCACTTAGCTCAAAAAGTAATCGGACAGCAGGAAGCTGTAGAAAAAGTAGCAAAAGCGATTCGACGTTCTCGCGCTGGATTGAAAGCGAAGCATCGCCCAATTGGTTCATTCTTATTTGTCGGCCCAACAGGTGTCGGTAAAACAGAGTTAACCAAAACATTAGCTGAAGAACTATTCGGCTCAAAAGATGCTATGGTTCGTCTAGATATGAGTGAATATATGGAAAAACACGCGGTGTCTAAATTAATCGGTTCACCTCCTGGCTACGTAGGTCACGAAGAGGCAGGACAATTAACAGAGAAAGTACGCCGTAATCCTTATTCCATCATCTTACTAGATGAAATTGAAAAAGCTCATCCAGACGTTCAGCATATGTTTCTGCAAATTCTAGAAGACGGACGTCTAACAGATAGTCAAGGTCGCACAGTAAGCTTTAAAGACACAGTTATCATTATGACAAGTAACGCTGGTGTAGGTGAAAAGAAAATTACGGTTGGGTTTGACGCAGAAAATGACGCACTTAAACAGGCATCCGTTTTAGATTCACTTTCATCTTATTTCAAACCAGAGTTTTTAAACCGATTTGATACAATCATTGAATTTAATCATCTTGAAAAAGACAACTTGATTAAAATCGTGGATCTTATGCTTGCTGAATTAAAAGAAACATTACAAGAACAAAACATCACGCTGAGCGTAGCAGCTGAAGTAAAAGAAAAACTGGCTGAACTTGGCTATCATCCTGCATTCGGTGCTAGACCACTCCGCCGAGCAATTCAAGAACAGCTTGAAGATCGAATTACAGACTTACTTTTAGATGACGCAGACGTATCGACAGTGAACGTAACGTTAAATGAAGCAAGCGAAATCACCGTACAAAACTAATAGAAAAAGCGACTCTACTTGAGTCGCTTTTTTTATAGAAATACTTACGTTTATTTACTTTCATCTGTTTTTTCGTCAGCACTATCCGTTGATTCTTCTTGATCATCAGCTGCTTCATCCCCAGATGAATCATCTGCTTCGTCTTGCTTCATTGTTTCCTGTGAATCATCTGTCGTTGTATCCTCCGCTTGAGTATCATCCGACTGTTCTGTTTGCTGTTCTGTGGCATCTTTTTCATCCGTTTGTGAGTTGCATGCTGTGATTAACATAATTGCTAGAAGTGATCCAAATAACTTGACTAATAAACTTTTGTTCATTTTACCGTCTCCCTTCGAATCATCTGAGCCTCTATGTAGTCACCATTCATATGGCTCTACTGGCAGTATAGCCTATCCAATTAGAAAAAAGTTCATTTTTACAAGGTTATCACAAAAGCTTTACATCCCCTTCATTTCGTTCATATTCCCCTCATATTTCCTTAATAGTTTATGACTAGCTGTATTCTAGATCTATCTTCCTTGGTCTAAGTGCTCAATTCAGCTATTCACACAGTTGTAACTATGCTAATATGAGTGATATATCACTATATCGTGCGACTAGCTGACTATAAAGTTATTCTCCTATAAAATTATTCACCATTTAAGAAAGGGATTTTTTATGGAATCACACAACCTCATAAAAAAACGGAATTTTATTCTTTTACTTATTTTTTGGCTGCTATATTTTGTCCACATTGTGTTATACCACTTTATTGCAGCTGATCCTCATATGATTGTTTTTATAAGCGGAGGAATTTTATTATTGATAGTGACGGCTATGTACTACTTTCGTTTTCATCCTGCTATCATTATGTATTCTTTTTTTATATGCTATTATGCCTATATTGCGTACATGACATCTATTGAACCTGCTGTTATTAATTATTTATTTTTGTTTCTTGGAATTATTGTTAGCTTTATTTATTATAGCTATGTCGCTATTGTAATTTCTACATTAATGTCCATAATAATTGTTTTGTACTTTTATGTAAGCAACACTCTTTTTACATCTGTGACTTTCGTGAAATTAGATATCGTTTATTTCATTTTGTTTACGCTGATCACAATGATTATTTTGTTGTACTGTGCTCATTTCTCTAAAAAACTGATTGCTATTACGACGGTCAAAATGAACAAAACCGAAGATGAACTGTATTCAGCTCAAGAGTATTTACAATCTTTTTTTACATACAATCGCGACGCCATTGCCGTGTTCAGTCTAGACGGTAAAGTGATTAAAGTAAACAATGCTTTTGAGCAAATATACGGATGGAAAGCTGAAGAAATTGTGGGAAAAGCCATTCCATTTATTCCTGCCGGCTTAAAAGGCGACGCTGAAAGCCGATTAGAAAGGGTTAAAAAAGGAGAAAAGCTAGTAGCCTTTGAAACCCAGGACAAGCGAAAAGACGGAAAAATAATTGATGTAGAAAGCACTGTTTCACCTATTTTTAATCGTGATAAACAGGTCGTTGCGCTTTTTGGTATTTCACGCGATCTTACCGAAGAAAAGGAAACAGAAAAATTTCTTCGCCAAACCGATAAGTTATCTCTAGCCGGCGAAATGGCAGCGGGCATCGCTCATGAAATTCGAAATCCGCTTACTTCTCTCAATGGATTTATTCAGCTTATTCATGAAGACAGCAGCCGCTATCATTCTTATACAACCATCATGCTGAGTGAACTGAATCGTATTAACTCAATCGTTGGAGAATTTTTATTGCTTGCTAAACCTCATGATACGGTTATGAAAAAGCATGCATTCTCTACTATTTTAAATGACGTTATTCTTCTGTATGAATCAGAATGTGTATTAAAAAATGTTGTCGTTAAAACGCAGGTGGAAGCCCCGCATACATACATCTGGTGTGATGCCAATCAAATTAAGCAAGTACTCATTAATTTATTAAAAAATGCGCTTGAAGCTATGCCTAGCGGAGGAGAAATTCATTTAAACGTTACTCAGCATACTAAAGATCTTACTATTTTCATTAAAGATACAGGAGTCGGCATTCCCTCAAATTTGCTTACGCATATTCAAAAGCCCTTTTTTACTACGAAGCCCTCAGGCACCGGTCTTGGACTTGTTGTGATTAAAAACATTTTGTATCAGCATAAAGGAACATTTGAGATTAAAAGCACTGTTGGCGAAGGAACCAGCGTTTCCCTTACGATTCCTTTATGGGAACAAGAAATTAATCATTAAAAAAGAGGCTGGAACAAAAGTATGTTAGTTGAAGAAAGATCCTAACGAGTTTGTTTCTTGATTAAGAATCAAACTCATTCGGATTTTTTATTATGAGGGTGAGCATAGGTTTAATCTAGGTGCTTCTAGCTGTTGATTGGAGGGCAAGGCGAAGACTCCTGCGGGAAAAGAGGAATAGGTGAGACCCCGCAGGAGCATAAGCGCCAAGGAGGCTCACCGGCCGCCCGCGGAAAGCGAAGCCTTGCACGGAAATCAACGGCGGTGTAACAAGCGATTCATACTAGATTGTTTATCCCATTTGTTCGTCTTTAGATTGGATTGATTTTGTTGTGTCTCAATCTCTTTTTTTATAGCTTTTTATCATCAATACTATTTAAATAGTTTTCAATTTCATCTACTACAGACTGCACGCAGCCCTCTTCGAATGGAGAGATCAAATTCGCTTCCTCCACTAATTCTAAAAACGGCTTACTTCCGCCAAGCTTACACAAATGAACGTAATCTTGCCATGCTTGTTCATGATTTTCTCGATCTTTTTTCCAAAATTGAAATGCACAAATTTGAGCGAGCGTGTAATCAATATAATAAAACGGAGACGTGTAAATATGAAGCTGGCGCTGCCAGAAGCCCCCGCTTTCTAGATAGTGATGGCCGTCATAGTTTTTAGAAGGCATATATTTCTTTTCAATTTCTCGCCACGTTTGTTTTCGTTCCGAAGGCGTCATCTCAGGGCGTTCGTATACAGCATGCTGAAATTCATCTACCGCTACCCCGTAAGGCAAGAAAGTTAAGCCTGAGCTTAAATGAGAAAACTGGTATTTATCTTTGTCTTCTTTAAAGAACAACTCCATCCAAGGCCATGTAAAATACTCCATGCTCATCGAATGAATTTCAGCTCCTTCATGCGTAGGCCAGTGATACTCATTGGTTTCCATATCTCGGCTGGAATACACTTGAAAAGCATGCCCTGCTTCATGCGTTAACACATCAATATCGCCTGATGTTCCATTAAAATTTGAAAAAATAAACGGCGCTTTGTATTCTTCAATAAACGTACAGTAGCCTCCGCCTGCTTTGCCCTTTTTAGCGACTAAATCCATCAAATTATTTTCAAGCATAAAGGAAAAAAATTCGTCCGTTTCTTTAGAAAGCTCCTTATACATAATCCGTCCATTTTCAATAATCCACTTTTCATCACCTTTTGGCACTGCGTTTCCTGTTTCAAACTGAAACGGTTCATCATAATAAGTTAAGCTCTCTACTTGAATTCTTTCCTGCTGACGCTTTTTTAGTTTTTCAGTAAGGGGAACAATATACTCTTTTACTTGTTTTCGAAAAGCGGCAACCATTTCAGCATCGTAGCCTATTCTAGACATACGAGCATAGCCCACTTCTACGAAATTTTTATAGCCTAATTTTTCAGCAAGCTTGGTCCGCACTTTTACAAGTTTGTCGTAAATATCATCAAATTCCTCTTCATGATCGGTGAAAAATTGAAACTTCGCTTCTGCTGCTTTTTTTCTCATTTCTCGATCAGGTGACTCCATAAACGGATCGAGCTGAGCTAACGTTCTTTCTTCGCCTTCAAATAAAATTTTAGCTGACGCCACTAGTTTCGTATATTGAGACGATAGCTTATTTTCTTCCTGAAGCTCTTTTACTATTTCCGGAGAGAACGTTTTTAACTGCATTTCAGCAAGAGAGAACAGCTGCTTGCCCCACTTTTCTTCTAGTTGCTGTTTAAAAGGCGAAGAGATTAACGCTTTGTAAAATTTCTCTACACATCCTTCTAAAAGCGGCTGTGTTTCATCAAAATAGTCTTGTTCTTCCTTATAAAATTCATTCGCTGTGTCGATAGAATGACGAATATAGCAGATGTTCCCCATTGTGCTGTACTGGGAATACGCATCATTTGCTAGACGAATTGCCTCGTTTTGCTGACTGACTGACGCTGCTTCCGTAAAGTGTGTAATGGCCTTTTCAAACTGCTTTTCAATTTCATTCATATCAGGTCGCGTATATGTATAATTCTCAAATTTCATCATTTGTACCCCTTCCTCTATTGTCTGTATGTAACCTAATTCGTTTTTATCCAGCTGTATTCCTGTTAATTTCAATTTTTTGTCACTTTTTATTTTTTATGTCGATTGGTTATGAAAGAAGTCATAGAAAAAACTCGTTTGTTCAACAGAAACAAACGAGCTTTCCTTAATTAATTAGTCGATTCCGGTAAAAATTCATCTGCATAGTGCCCCAGTTTCTTAAGCATCGAAATAGCAACTTTCTTTTCTTCGCTAGACAGGACGGATAAAATATCATGAATTCTTTTTTCATGACTCGGAAACATACTTTCAATCATTTCCTTGCCTTGCTGAGTGATCGCTGCGTAGGTTACACGGCGATCGTTCGGACAAGCAACGCGCTCTAAGAAGCCTTTTTTCTCAAGCTTGTCTACTACATACGTAATACTGCCGCTTGCGAGTAAAATTTTTCCGCCAATTTGCTGCAGAGGCTGTTGACCTTTGTGATACAATAACTCTAGGACAGCAAATTCAGTTGGATTCATTCCATGCTGTTGAATAAATTTATGCACATGATCATTAATTGAACGATTGGCACGAGATAGTACAATAAATAATTTAAGAGATTGGTCTAACTCTTCTCTAGTTACATCATTCGTCATTTTAATCAGTTCCTTTAATATTATCTTGATATCAAGATAATACTAAAATTTCCCTTCAAAGTCAATCAAAGCAGACTTATTTCATCGGTTATTCTCTCCGCTTGTACAATTTTTTCGATGAAAAATGTATATAAGTGGATTTATACATATGCTTTTAATACAATAAACATATGACCATTACATAAAAAGGTGAATGATTATGAAACCAACCCATTTATTATTTAATTCCGCGATTGGTTCACAAAAGCCTGAAACAATCGTTAACCGGCAAAACCCCTGTCCCTTTTGCGACGTAGAATCTCTTACTGGCATTATTGAAAAACAAGGACCTATCATTTGGCTGAAAAATAAATTTCCCGTTCTGCAAGATGCTTATCAGACGGTTATTATTGAGACCGATGAGTGTTCTTCAGAACTGTCTATTTATCCAAAAGAACATCTGTACACCTTGCTGAGCTTTGCTACTGAACGATGGATATCGATGATGAACAGCGGTGAATATGCTTCTGTTCTTTTCTTCAAAAACCATGGACCTATGTCTGGGGGATCGTTACGGCATCCTCATATGCAAATTATTGGTTTAAATGAGATGGATGTAAATGAAAATGTTAAGCTCGAGCAGTTTGAAGGAGTCACAATTGCCAAAAATGAACACGTCACATTTAATTTATCTGTAAAACCTAGAATGGGCTTTTTTGAATTTAACGTGATAACGGATCAGCTTGACAAAGAGCTGCACACATTTGCAGATTATCTTCAAACGGCTGCTCACTATTTATTAAATCATTTTCATCGTAGCTGCACGAGCTATAACTTATTTTTTTATAACCTTAAAAACGGCAAAATTGCGGCGAAAATCATTCCTCGCTTTGCCACATCTCCTTTGTATGTAGGATATGGCATTCCTCAAGTTTCCAATAAGCTTGAGCACATTGCTAACCAAGTTCAGGAGCTGTACTTTACCTAAAAAGTTGAACCTTCACTGGTTCAACTTTTTTGTAAGGTTATTGCATAAAGCTATTCATTTTTAAAATAGTCATGCTCATAGAAAACAAAAAAACATACACTAAAAGAACGATGTGAATTGAGGATAAAAAGAAGAATACGTAAAAGGAGACGGTTTATGACTGAGGTACTAATTGGAAGCATTCTTTCTGCGCTATCGACTGGAGTAGGCGCTTTGCCTATTCTGTTTTTGAATCAAGAACTCACTCATCGCTGGAAAGATATACTTCTTGCGCTCACTGCAGGTATTATGACAGCTGCTTCTACTATGAGCTTGATTCCAGAATCTCTTCAAAGCGGCGGATTTTTTTCCTTAGCAATTGGCTTACTGCTTGGAGTTGTAACATTAACACTCTTGGAGCAGAATATTCCTCACATTGACCTTGAACATTCTAAAACCGGCATTCAATTTGATGAAAAAGCACTTTTAATTGTTTCCGCTATTACTTTGCATAACCTTCCTGAAGGACTGTCTGTTGGTGTTAGCTACGCTTCAAATGTTGAAAATACAGGGAACTTAATCGCCCTTGCAATCGGTCTTCAAAATGCACCTGAAGGACTGTTGGTCGCGCTATTTTTAGCTCAGCAAAATATCAGTAAAATAAAAGCATTTTTAATTGCTACCCTTACAGGCTCTGTTGAGATTGTAACATCTTTACTCGGGTTTTATTTAACTAATTTTGTTGATTCTCTCGTTTCATATGGATTAGCTTTTGCTGCTGGAGCCATGCTTTTTATTATTTATAAAGAGTTGATTCCGGAAAGTCACGGCGATGGAAACGAAAGATTTGCTACTTATTCGTTTATTTTTGGTATTTTGTTTATGATCTTTTTAATTAACATTTTTTAAAAGTGAAGAGAGGCCACGGGCAGCATAATTGTTTTACTGCCCGATCCCGAATGCTTGTCCTGCATTACAGCTTTGAAAAAGATAAAAAGCGGCTAATCAGTGTGGCAAACGATGTCTTTTCTTCCTCTTCTTTTAAACGCTGCTTTTGATAAACGAGTAAGAGCTGATCAAGCTCTTGACTACAGGTAACGGTTTCTTCATTAGTCAAACCTTTTTCTTCTCCGAGCTGCACCATCTTTTGTCTTTTTTGGACGATTTCTACTAATAATCTCTCTGATTTCGTTCTATTTCTCACTCCAAACACAAAATCCTCTCCTATGACAAAGAAATTAGCTTATAACGCATTATTACAAATTCTACTAAATATGTAAATAGAGTCGCAATAATAGACATTTTTTTTGCAAAAAAATTATTTTGTCGGAATTTACAAACGCTTACATTACTATAGGAATACCATTTATCTTTTTTTTACAACTTGTTTTTCGACAAAAGATGCTGCTTGTCGAATCGAAAAAAGATTGAGACATAACGAAATAAATCTAATGGAAAGACGAACAAATGAGATACATGAGCTGGACTGCTTATGACACCGCAATTGATTTCCGTGCAAGGCTTCGCTTTCCGCGGGCGGCCGCTGAGTTTCCTCGTCGCTTTCGCTCCTGCGGGGTCTCACCTGTTCCGCTTTTCCCGCAGGAGTCTTCGCCTTGCCCTCCAATCAACTGCTAGAAGGAACGAAACAAATAAAACGATGTGCACCATCACAAAAAAAACGAACCACTCATCAAACAGGTTGATGAATGGTTCGTTTTTTACTTGGACTCAACTACTTTTGTCCCAACCTCTTTTTTATTCAGCTTTCTGAGCAGCAATTTGTACAGCATCCCATACCGTAGCAAAAGGAGGAGCATACGAAAGATCTAGCATGGTTATTTCATCTGTTGTGAGGCGGCAAGTAATAGCTGTCGCAAATACATCGATTCGTTTTGCTACTCCTTCTTTCCCAATCATTTGAACCCCAAAAATCTCTTTTGTTTCAGGATGATAAACAAGTTTTATCACAATCTTTTCAGCTCCTGGATAGTAAGAAGCATGACTCGGAGCTTCGGCTGTGACGGCTTTGTATAAAAGAGAATTTTCTCTTGCTTCTCTTTCTGAAATGCCGGTTTTTCCGATTTCATAGTCCATCACTTTGACAATACTTGTACCTATAACACCGGGAAATTCTCGACTTTCTCCCCCTAATCGGTAACCAAGAACCCTTCCCTGCTTATTGGCAATGGTTCCAAGAGCAATATGAACATCTTTTTTTAATACTCGGTGATAGCTCGTTGCACAATCTCCTGCTGCGTAGATATGTGGCACGTTGGTTTCCAACTTCTCATTTACTAAAATAGCTCCATTTTCAAGCATCCTTAGTCCGTTTCTTTCTAAGAATTGCGTATTCGGACGAACTCCTACATTTACAATCACTAAATCTGTTTGATACGTTTGACGGTTTGTTTGAACGTGAGTGATGGAACCATCTGAATGCAGCAATGCTTCCACTTCTTCTTCGAAATGAAATAAAATATCGTCATCTAGCTGCTTTTGTAAATGCTCTGCCATTTCTTGATCTAAAATAGATAGAATCTGCTTTCCCTGTTCAATAACCCGTACTTCTTTTCCCAAAGCCTTCATTGCTTCAGCTACTTCCATTCCGACATATCCTCCGCCGATAATGGTGACTTTCTCTACGGAGTGAGCCTGTAGATATGTATAGATTCTTTCGCTGTCTTCTAATGACTTTAATGTGCATACATTCGGCATGTGATCACTCATAAAATTGGGTTTAACAGCCGTTGTTCCAGTTGCAATGATGAGTTCATCATATGTTATCTCTTTTTCCGTTGACGTCTTTACATCTTGCACTACTATGTATTTTTTTGTATGATTTACTTCTTTAACTTCGTGGAAAAGATGGACGGAGATGTTTCGCTCTTCAAATTCTTGTTTCGTCCGAGCAATCAAATCGTCTTTTTCTTTTACAACTCCTGACAGATAGTAAGGCATGCCACATGCGCTGTAAGAGATATCTTCACCTTTTTCAAACACAAGGATTTCCACTTCTTCTTTTTCTTTCATCCGGCGAAGCTGTGAAGCTGCGCTCATTCCGGCGGCTACTCCTCCTATAATGACGACACGTTTCATCTATACTCCCTCTTTCTACATAAATAATAAGCTATACTATTGTTTTTCCTTATTCTTCCCGATTTCAAACGAAAAAAAACGGCTGTTTACACAGCCGTAGATGTTTGTTTCGAGCGGTAATATGTTAAAGCCAAGGCTCCTGCTAATACAGCTCCTTTAATAATGTCTTGCATATAATACGGAACATTTAGCATCGTTAACCCATTTAACAGCACACCAATTAAAATAGAGCCAATCAGTGTCCCGAATACATTCGGTTTCCCTGCTCCAAATACGGAAAAGCCAATGTATGTAGCAGCTACGGCATCCATTAAAAATGGTGAACCCGCGTTTACTTCTCCTACTCCAATACGGGCAGCTAAAACGACTCCTCCAATTCCAGCAAGCAAACCTGAAAACATATAGGCATACATACGGTAACGATTAACCGGTACGCCCGAAAGTCTTGCTGCTTCTATGTTCCCTCCTGTTACGTAGAAAAAACGCCCAAACTTCGTATAGGAAAAAACGATATGAACAAGCAGCACAGTCAGCAGCATAATGATAACAGGAACAGGAATACCTAGTAAGTGACCTTGCCCCAGCGCAAGGAAAGATGGAATAAAAATTCCCGGAGCTCTGTCTCCGCTTGGTAAAGGCATATTGGTATAAATAGCTGAGCCTTTTGTATACGTTAATAAAATCCCCTGTACGATGAACATCATGGAAAGAGTGGCTAAAATATCAGGAATCTTTACTTTCACTACTAAAAAAGCATTTATTAACCCGATAAGAAGCGATGCAATAATCGGAACAATGATAGCGACTGCAATTTCTTGTCTGTGTAAAACAAGCATAGAGGCTGATAAAATAGTGGCTAACCCAGCCGTAGACCCTACAGATAAATCGAGTCCGTTGACGGTTAACGATATCGTTACACCAAGCGCTATTAAGGTAACAATGGAAATAGAGCGCAGGATATCACTAATGTTTTCTCCTGTTAAAAAGTTAGGTGTGGCAATGGAGAAAATAATCATAATAACAAAAATCATTAAGACTGTCCCATATTTATAAAAAAAGTCGAAAACGCTTATTTTTCTCTTTGGTTTCGCTACAGGTTCTGTTACATACTCCGCACTCATCCTTTTACTCCTCCTGCTGTATAATAAAATAATTTTTCACTAGTTGCTTCTTCTTTGGATAATTCTTTCACGATTTTCCCGTTGTACATAACATAAATTCGATCCGCTACCCCTAGCAGTTCCTCGAATTCACAGGTTGCATAAACAACGCCTTTTTGCTGTGACACAAGATTTGTAATTAAGTCGAATATTTCTCGTTTGGAGCCCACATCGACCCCTTTAGTTGGTTCATCAAACAACAGCACGCTAGAGTCCGTAACAAGCCATTTTCCGATTGCTACTTTCTGCTGATTTCCACCGCTTAACGTTCCAACTGACTGCTCGATAGAATGAGACTTTACGCCAACTTGCCCAGTCGTTTTCTGCGCTTTTTCTTTGATCTTTCCTCGCTTTAGAAATGAATAATTTGTAAAGCGGGACAGACTTGGCAAAACTAAGTTATCGGCAATGGATTCATGAACAAAAATTCCTTCTTTTCTTCGTTCTTCAGGAACAAGAGAAAGACCTTGTGCAATATAATAATACGGCTGCTTATTCAACTTTAATTTCTTGCCTTTTAATCGAACGTTGCCGCTCACATATTGTTCTAAACCAAATAGACTGCGGCAAAGCTCCGTTTTCCCCGCTCCAACAAGCCCTGCAATACCGACTACTTCTCCTTCTTTTACATGAAAAGAGATATTAGAAAGGCGCCCTGGAAGAGATAATGCTTCTACATGTAACAGTTCGTTTCCAATTTCTACTGATTTTTTGACCCATTGTTTTACAGAAGACGTTCCTAACATGAGCGTAATCACGTCTTCAATCGATGTATGTGAAGTTTCTTTTGTAGCTACATAGCGTCCGTCTTTTAAAACGGTTAAACGGTCGCAAATATCAACCACTTCTTGAAGGCGATGTGAAATGTAAATAATGCCTACTCCGCTTTTCTTCAGCTCTCTCATCACAGAAAACAATTGTTTCGTCTCTTCCACACTAAGAGGTGCAGTTGGTTCATCCAAAATTAAATAATCAACATTCTGTACAATTGCACGTGCAATAAGCACCTGCTGTTTTTCTGATAGAGTTAGGTCAACGACATTTTTTTTAACGGATAGAGAAGAGCCAAGTAAAGAAAGAGCTTCTTCCGCTTTCTTATAAATAGATTTCCAGTTTACAAATGTCTTACTTTTATTAGAAGTCTGCACGTCTAACACAATGTTTTCAGCTACTGATAGCGAAGGAATCAGCGCTACATCGACTTCTTGGTGTACAATGCCGATGCCGTGGCGCTTAGCTTCTTTAGGAGAAGAAATGGAGATTTCTTCTCCGTTTTTGAATATGTTTCCTTCGTACTCATCGTAAGCTCCGCACAATATTTTCATCAGCGTACTTTTACCGGCACCATTGGCTCCCAATAAAGCATGGATTTCCCCTTTTTGAACAGTAAAATCAACTTTGTTCAGCGCTTGAAAAGAACCAAAGTTTTTTGTAATGTTCTTCATTGAAAGCTCATTCGTCATATCTGTCCCTCCATTTCTATTCTTTATTGCCCCATTCTTTTACGTACTGACTAAGCTGATCCATATTAATCGTTTGATTAGGCAAGTCTGTTTGTTTGACTAAAACCGGATCAAATGAATAGTAGCGAGGAATCTCTTGACCGGAAATCTTTTTAAGAAGCAGATCAACTTGCTTTTCTCCTACTGAAGCTGGATTTACGGCAGCTGACGCTTTCCACGGACTGTTTTTTGCCTGCATCATTTGCAGATCTTCATCAGATAAGTCCACTCCGTACACTTTAATCTCGTCTCGTCCCGCTTCTTTAATCGCTCTTGTTACTCCTTTTGCAAATTCGTCCCAAGGTGCCCAAACGGCCGCGATGTCTCCTTTATTTGGATACTGCTTCAACACAGCTGCCATTTTATTTTGTGTGTCTAATGAGGTGTTGTCCGTTGCGCTTCCAAACGTAGCAATTTGTTTTACATCTGGGTAGCGATTCATCATAATTTTATAAATGCTGTCGCGCTTTTCCATCGGCGCAAAGCCTCCAACAAACGCATATACAATGTTTCCTTTTCCATTAATGTCCTGCATCATTTGTTTTAGACCCTGCAGCGCAAGCATATAATCGTCTTGGTCAATTGTTGTAACGCCTTCTACTTTTAATTCTACGTCTGTTGCAATAACGGGAATTCCTTTTGCAATCGCGCGTTTCACGCCAGGTTCAAGAGTTTCAGCCCGGCCGTGGTCAATCATAATACCGTCAACATTTTGGTTAATAGCCGTGTCTAAATAAGCAGCCATTTTGGATTGATCATTGTTTGAATCAGAAACGGATAGCTGTACCCCTGCTTTTTTAGCCGCTTTTGTCACACCTGTTATGTACTGAGCAGCGTGAGTGCCTGACGTAAATTCAGAAATAAGCGCAATTTTTGTATCTTTCGTAACCTTTTTTCCTTCTTGCTGTACAGGCTTAGCAGAAGCCGCTTGCTGCGCTGGAGCTGCCTGTGCTTTCTCGTTTAGACTTGGCTGTTCTTTCGTGCAGGCAGCCAGCGCAAAGACTAGAAGCACGAGCAAAGTAAGTGGCCACAGCATTTTTTTACTCTTTTTCATGGTGTTCCTCCCATTAAACTTATTATTCATATAAAAATAGTTAGTTTTATAATAATCCAAAGAATACCCCGCTTTTAGATGTAAAAGCGGGGTGATGATGACCTATGCTTTACAAGTAATTGTTATGCGTAAATAGGTACCCATCCTTCAGTTGTCACGAAAATTCGGACAGCGACTACTTTACGATCTTCCATTAGTGTAAAGTAATGAAGAATATTTTCTGGTACTGAAATTAAATCGCCCGGCTCTAATTCAACATCAAAAAATTCGCCGTCTTTTCCTTGGATAACAAAGATTCCATGACCGCTTACAATAAAGCGAACTTCGTCATCTGTGTGAATATGCTTGCGCTGAAAGTTTTTTAACAATTCATCAATATTTGGTGTAGATTCCGATAACGAGATAACATCTTGAGCTTTATAGCCGCGGCGTTCAGAAATATCTTTAATATCCTCACCAAAAGCGTTTAAAATTTCTGTTTTTTCTTCATCAGTTAAATCATATTTTTCACGAAGATTTTCTGGAAGTTTTGTAATGTCCCAGTTTTCATAAATAACTTCATTGTTTGCCAGAAAAGCTGATACTTCCTCTTGAGTTTCAATTCTTTTATTGTTTACATGTAAGCGAATGTGCGCCATTGTTGTTTCCTCCTTTTATAAATGCACCTTTGGCTTAATGCCTTTAAGTGACAGTAATTTGACGTGGTAGCTAAATAGAAATTCATAGGCTTCTAGCGCTTTTTTTGTTTCAAATGCATTTTTCCCCCATACCGTAATCCCGTGGTTACGAATCAAAATCGCGCCTTGATCGCCTTTTATATGATGAGAAAACTCTTCTGCTAGTGTCGGAATATCTGCGTAATTCGGAATAATCGGAACAGTAATTTCCGCATCTTCTTCCCAAATACCTAGCGCCTTAATAATTTCTTGACCTTTGAATGAAATAACGCCTTCATCTCCGTACAGTTCGGAGATCACGTTATTGTCGATTGTATGTACATGAAGGCTGCACCCAGCATTCGTTAAATTGTAAATCTTAACGTGCAGAAGCGTTTCAGCAGAAGGCTTTAAATGCGTGTCTTCTGCAGGCTTTCCGTATTGATCAACTAATAAAAAATCTTCATTTGTACGTTTTCGTTTATCTTTTCCACTTGCTGATACAAAGAAAGTTGTTGGATTTTGGTCCACTTTAATTGCTAAGTTTCCGCTTGTACCGAAGAACCAATCGCGCTCTGCCAGCTCATCTTTTATATCCGCAAGCTCATGCAACCTTTGCTGAGCCATGATACTCATGCTTTCACCTCTTCTGTTAATTCTTGTAAATGATGAATTACATCATAAAAAGTAGAAAAAGGACGATACGGTAGAGATAGCTCTTCACATTTTTCAATTAAAAAGTCACGTGCAATGACCGTATCAGCTAATTTGGCAGCCTGCAAATCCGTAATGGAATCGCCAATAACGACCGTATGATCTCTTTCATCTGCAAGATGGCGAATAATCGTTGGCTTACAGCAGCCGCAGTCATTTGTACACTGTTTATCACATGTATGAGGCCACGTAATGGAAATATGCTCACCGGAAAAATCAGATCCGTTGCAGTAGAGCATTTCCTCTGCAACTCGATTTCCCAAAAGTGGTTTTACAAAAAAGTCAATTCCTCCGCTTACAATATAAAGCGGAATATGGTGCTCTTTTGTATAGGCAATAAAATCATCAAATCCATCTCGAATAGCAGACGTCTCTAAAATATAAGAAATAATATCTTCTTTTAATTCCACGGGGAGCAAGGCAAACATTTGCCCTACTCCTTCTTGAATGGAGACGCGCTGTGCCAACACGTCGTCTTTAATACTTTCCCACTCCGGAGGAGCAAATTGTTTCATAATAGCAATAATGTTATCGCTATTTGTAATTGTTCCATCAAAGTCACAAAAGATTTTTAACGATGTCATGCTTTCACCTCTACTGTTCCCCATAGTTGCAAAGCTTTTTGCAACTCTTTTGATTCTTCAGCTTTTTCGGCTAATGTTTGATGAGAGAGTACTGCATCTATCGCCGCACGGAATGCTTTTCCTCCTCCGATAGCTCCCTCTGGATGACCGTGAACTCCGCCTCCTGCATTAATAATGCTGTCGATTCCAAAGTCCTTCACAAGCTGCGGTACCATTCCAGGATGAATTCCTGCTGAAGGAACCGGGAAAGACTGCTTATATTTGTATACAGGACGCGTTAATTCGTAGGCAATGCCTGTCGTATCTTCAAGAGAAAGCGCTACGCTTCCGTATGGTGATGGAAACAGAGAGAAATCCGCTCCGGCTAAACGCAATAGCTTTCCAAGCAGTAATGAATTTGAAAAACCGTAAAACTCTGATGGCGTAAGCGCTCCGCTAACAGCTGGGTGTGCCATAATCGGCAAGTTAATTTCATCGTCTTCTCGAAGTGCCTGCAGTACGTCTAACCCGTAAGCAAATACATTGAATAAAAGAGCATCGGCTCCTAGCTCAGCTGCTTTTCTCGCTTTTTCTTTTAATTCAAACGTTCGACCCGTTAAATTAACAGCATACAGCGTGCGGTGTCCCGTTTTTTCGTATACTTCATTCAGTACTTTTTTCCCTTCTGTAACGCGAGCTTCAAAAGGTGTTCGTTCACTATCAAACAAAATCTCATCGTCTTTAACCAAATCCACTCCGCCAAGCGCTTGCTCACGCAGCTGAGTTGTTAAGTACGTCATATCTCTTCCAATCACGCCTTTAAAAATACTCATCACAAGCGGACGGTCGTAAACGCCTAGTTTCTCTCGGATACCTTCTATTCCAAAGCGCGGTCCTGGGAATTGAGCTAATAATTCATCAGGAAAATCCAAGTCTAATAATTTCACTTTTCCATCAAGTGATAGTTTTCCGAAAACCGTAACTAAAATAGCCGGTAAATCTCTTGAAAAGTTGGCAGTTGGATAAGCAATTTTGACAATTGCCTGCTTAATTTCTCCGCCTAAATATCCGTTTACACGTTCGCAATCTTGAAGCTCAGTTACGGACACGACGCGCCCTTTATGCTTTTGAAGCTGCTGTTGATCTAAAAGCGGCAGATCTGTCCATGAGCCGACGGTTAGTCCTAAAGCAATTCCTTCCGCTTTTTTATAAAAATTTCCTTTATTATCATGTAGTAAGTAGCTTGCAACGATTTCACTCATTATGCTAAAAACTCCCTTGCTGTTTAATATCGTTAATAAAAAAGCCTCTTCTGTGATTAAGAAGAGGCTTTCGTTGCTCTTCTTATCTCTCAGCTGCTGCTGCAAGAATTAGCACCGTGCTTAACATGCGTTAAGTCGGTTGCCGGGCTTCATCGGGCTAGTCCCTCCACCTACTCTTAATAAGAAAGTTGCTATTTATTTAAATTAAATTCATAGATTATATACTAAATAAAAAATACCGCTAGGATTTATCGGTTATTAATCTCGTTAACTTCTTACATATTAAGCCAACTCAAAAAGGATTGTCAATGCGTTTTTAAAATAAATTTAATTTTTTTATTCGAGATACGGCTTCTCTCATACGCTCTTCATCCGTCAGCAGTCCTACGCGCACATAGCCTTCACCATATGTTCCAAAGCCTACTCCAGGCGCCACTACAACGTGAGCTTTTTCAAGAAGTAAATCTGAAAACTGTTCAGAAGTATATCCTTCAGGAACTTTTAGCCATGCAAAAAAGGAGCCCGCTGGAGATGTAACATCCCAACCAATTTCTCGAAGCCCTTGAATAAAGGTATTGCGTCTAGATTCATAGCGCTTAACTAAATCATTCACACATTGTTGAGATTCTAACAGAGCTGCGGCTGCTGCCTCTTGAACCGCCCCAAAGAGACTGACATACATATGATCTTGAAGAAGATTAATAGCTTCTACAACACTTGCATTTCCTACAGCAAATCCAACTCGCCATCCCGCCATGTTATACGTTTTAGAAAGAGTATAAATTTCAATTCCCGTCTCTTTTGCACCAGGAGTCTGTAAAAAACTGATTGGCTTTTTACCATCAAATCCAATTGCTCCGTAGGCAAAGTCGTGTACCACACAAATATCGTGCTTGGCAGCAAACGCCACGGTGTCTTCAAAAAATTCTGCCGTTGCTACTGCACCAGTAGGATTATTCGGATAGTTTAAAAACATGAGCTTTGCCTGTTCTTTAGCACGTTCACTTATCTCTTCGTATACGGGTAGAAAATGATTTTCAGCCGTGAGCGGCATCACTTCCATCTTTGCCTTTGCAAGCTCTACTCCAGACCAGTAATCAGGATATCCAGGATCGGGAACCAGCACCGTATCTCCAGGGTTTAATAAGCACTGCGGGATTTCTACAAGTCCACCTTTCCCGCCAAACAAAATAGCTACTTCTTTTTCGGGATCCACATCAACGCCATATTCTCGTTTATAAAAAGTCGCAACGGCCTCTTTTAAAAACTGGTGCCCCCGAAATGGAGAATATTTATGATGCATAGGATTAGCACTTGCTTTTTGCAGTGTTTCTACAATATGTGAAGGAGTAGGCTGATCGGGATTTCCCTGCCCTAAGTTAATAACGTCGTGCCCTTGGGCCATTACTTTTCCTACCTTGCCTACAAGTGATGCAAAAAATTGTTTTGGTAAACTTTTTAATAGTTCCGATTGCTCAAATTGTTTCATCATCGCACACCTTCTCAAAAAATTCTTGAAATTCTAGTCACAAATAATATATTGTAATACTCAACTTGTAAAGTCATTTTTTTCAACTACTAAAAAAAGGACGGATGATAAAGTGAGTGTAAAAATTACGTGTTTACAGCTTGATATTGCGTTTGGAAACCCAACTAAAAACCGAAAATATATCGAACAAAAAATGACGGAAGCCCTGAAAGAAAACCCTGATATCCTTGTGCTTCCTGAGCTATGGGATACAGCTTATGATTTGACTCGGCTAGACGAAATTGCAGATGATGAAGGGCAGCAAGCCAAGCAATTAATCTCTCAGTTTGCTAAAACAAACGAAGTAAATATTGTGGCAGGTTCGATTGCGAAAAAAACAGAGCAAGGTGTCACGAATACGATGTATATTTTTGACCGAAAAGGTCGTGAAGTATCACAATACAGTAAACTGCACTTATTTAAATTAATGGATGAACACCTGTATTTAGAAGCAGGAACAGCAAAAAATCTTTTTACACTTGAACAGTCACTGTGCGCAGGAGTTATTTGTTACGATATTCGTTTTCCAGAATGGATACGGGTTCATACTAGCAGCGGAGCAGAAGTCTTGTTTGTTGTCGCTCAGTGGCCGGCTCCAAGACTTGCCCACTGGAAAGCCCTGCTCATTAGCCGTGCAATCGAAAATCAATGCTATGTAATCGCGTGTAATCGTGTAGGCCAAGATCCTAATAACACATTTGCCGGACATTCCTTAGTCATCGATCCGTGGGGAGAAATAATCGCTGAAGCTGGCGATAGCGAAGAACTTTTAAGTGCTGACGTTAACCTGGAACTTGTAAAAGAAATTCGTAAACAAATTCCTGTCTTTACAGATCGCCGTACAGAATTTTATTAATTATGTATTGACAGCCGTTTTTTTGCATGATACGATTTTCACCAGATATCATAAAATATTCAAACAAATCAAAATTGAATAAGTAATCGTACTCTTATCAAGAGTTGGCTGAGGGATTTGGCCCTGTGAAGCCCAGCAACCGACCGTCATTCCATCCTAAGATGGATCACACCCGTAAAACATGTTTTACAAAGGCACGGTGCTAATTCCAACAGAAAGTAATTTTTTCTGGCAGATAAGAGGTTTGAACACTACAATCAAGCCTCTTTCCAACGAAAGAGGCTTTTATATTTTCTAAAATTATAAAAGCCTCCATATATTCTTAAACCTATTAACTTAGTAAACGAATCAGTTTAATAAACTATGGAGGGATTCCGATGTCAACAACAAAAACAGAGAAGTATCAGCCTTTAACAGAAATTTCAGCAATCAAACTTGTGAAAAAGCTAGGTCTTTTTGATGCTACAGAAGCACTGACTGCCCGTGAAATTGGTGACGGTAACTTAAATCTCGTCTTTCACATCATAAATGATCAAACGAATAAATCCATTATCGTCAAACAAGCACTTCCCTATGCAAAAGTTGTAGGCGAAAGCTGGCCTCTATCCTTGAACCGTGCCACAATTGAAAGCAATGCGCTCAAGCAATTCGGTGCATTTACGCCAGAACTTGTTCCCGCTGTTTATTACCACGATGAAACGCTTGCTGTTACGGTCATGGAAGATCTGTCTCATTTAACGATTTCTCGTGCCGGACTTATTCAAGGTGAAAGTTATCCTCTGCTCTCACAGCATATCGGTTCTTTTTTAGGACATATTGCGTTCAAAACGTCTGATTTCGCCTTAAAGCCTCAGGATAAAAAAGAAGAAGTTGTTAAGTACAGCAACCCCGACTTATGCAATATTACGGAAGATTTAGTTTTTACAGATCCTTTTTTTGATATTGATACAAATGAATTTGAAAAAGCGCTGCGTCCTGATGTAGAAGAATTGTGGAATGATAGTGATGTAAAGCTACAAGCAGCAAAATTAAAATATAAATTTTTAACAAATGCGCAAACGCTAATCCACGGTGATTTACATACAGGCAGCATCTTTGCTAGCAGTCAAGAAACGAAAGTGATTGATCCGGAGTTTGCTTTCTACGGTCCGTTTGGATTCGATTTAGGGCAATTTGTTGCGAATTTATTTTTAAATGCTCTTTCTCGAGAAACAAATCGCGAACCGTTATTTGCACACATTACGAACACATGGAACGTATTCAAAGATACCTTTACTGCGCTTTGGCATTCTGAAAGCACTGAACCTTTCGCTAAAGATGAGCGCTTATTACATGAAATTTTAACGCAAACGTGGCAAGATGCTGTTGGATATGCAGGATGTGAAATCATTCGACGTACGATTGGCTTAGCTCACGTGGCGGACTTAGACGAAATTTCTTCAGAGGAAAGAAAAATTAACGCTAAACGTACTGCGTTAAAAATTGGACGCTATTTGCTTCTGCACCAACAAGACGTTTCACCAAATCAATTTGAACATTTACTTCGATAACGAATAATGTACACAATGAAAGGATCGGTATCAGCATGACAAATACACTATCACTTCCGCGCTCAGTGGAATGGAATGAATCATATATTACTTTATTAGATCAGCAGCAGCTTCCTGGCAAAGTTGAATATATTAAGCTGCAAACCATTAAAGACGTATGGGATGCTATCACTACCTTGAAAGTACGCGGAGCCCCTGCAATTGGCATTACGGCGGCTTTTGGTCTTGCTCTTTCTGTGCTTAGCTATGACACAGATTCAGTCAAGGAATTTAACAAAAAGCTAGCTCTTGATCAACAGTATTTAGCTAGTTCACGCCCTACTGCCGTCAATTTATTTTGGGCATTGGAGCGCGTAGCGAAAAGCGCTGAATCCGCTTCGTCCGTTAATGAAGCTAAAACAAAAGTTGTTCATGAAGCTATTCAAATTCAAGTAGAAGATGAAGAAACGTGCTACCGAATTGGAGATTATGCTCTTTCTTTATTTAAAAAGAAAGATAAAATCATGACAATATGTAATGCTGGTTCAATTGCTACAGCTTATTATGGAACAGCCTTAGCACCTTTTCACTTGTCTAAGCAGCGCGATATTCCGCTTGAAGTATTTGCCTGTGAAACAAGACCCGTTCTTCAAGGTTCTCGCTTAACAGCATGGGAACTTCAGCAGTCGGGAGTGGACGTTACGCTGATTACGGATAATATGGCCGCTCATACCATTAAAACAAAAGGAATTAATGGGATTATTGTAGGTGCTGACCGCATTGCAGCAAATGGCGATACGGCTAACAAAATTGGAACATATGGACTTGCTCTTTTAGCGAAAGCATTCGGTATTCCATTTTACGTAGCAGCGCCGCAGTCCACATTTGATTTATCTATTCAAGACGGCAGCAGCATTCCTATTGAAGAACGTTCACCTAAAGAAGTCACACACATTGGGGATACGCAAATTGCTCCAGACGGAATCTCTGTGTACAATCCAGCTTTTGATGTGACGCCAAGCGAACTGATTACGGCCATTATTACAGAGCATGGAATTATCCATGCCCCGTCTTTTGAATCCATTCAAAACGTTTTGCTGCAATCTGCTCAATAAAAAAAGCCGCTGCTATGCGGCTTTTTTTATTGAGCACTGATTTCCACCTGCATTTGTAACACAATTGTAACAGTACTCTCTTCCTTTTCTACATATATTATAGGGGATTTCTTTTGAATAAGGGGGAGAGTAAATATGAGTTCAGAGCAAAAAACGGATAAAAACAAAGCGCTGAATCGTAAGCAGCAATATCAGCTATTCGATTTATCCAAAGATGAAGAACTAAATTCCCTCCCTTCTCCTCAGCAAATTGACGGTGTTTTTGTGCAAGGAGAAGGCTGGAAATTAGACGGTGAATAGTTATTTTAACTCCAGAGCACCTTTTGCTACATTTCTTTCAAGCATTAATAGCTTCTCTTTTATATGAGTTTGCGAGCCTGCATAACCTGTTAAAGCTCCATTTTTGCCAATCACACGATGACAAGGCAAAATAATAGGCAGTGGATTTCGACGATTCGCTTGTCCCACAGCTCTTACGGCTTTAGAGCGATTAACAGACTCCGCTACCTCACTGTAAGACCACGTTTGTCCATAAGGTATATGTTCAAGCGTTAACCACACTTCTTTTTGGAAGTCTGTTCCTTTTATATCCAAAGGCAAATCAAATGTTAGCGTGCGCCCTTCAGCATAATCCTGCAGCTGTCGCTTCGCTTCTTTCACATGGTGATAATCCTCGTCATGGACAAGTTTTTTAAGCTGCTCATTATGATCATCGCTATCAAACCAAATATGTTGAACCCCTTTTTCCGAGGCTACAATATAAATTTTCAAATCAGAAAATAAATTCATTTCTCCATAGTACATACTTGCTTATCCTTTCTATTTAGGCTGGAAGAATAACATGAAAAGCTGTGCCTTCTCCTATTTTGCTTTCCACTTCAATGCGCCCTTTATGTTCTTCGATAATTTTATATGAGACCATCAAACCGAGTCCCGTTCCTTTTTCTTTTGTCGTATAAAATGGTTCTCCTAAGCGCTTGATGCGCTCTTCGGGCATTCCGTCTCCTTGATCTCGAATGGAGACCGTCACGTAGTGCGGCTCTGTAGAGGAGACATCAACAAAAATTTTTCCTCCGTTTGACGTGACTTCAATTGCATTTTTAATGACATTTATTAGTACTTGCTTAATTTGGTTCGGCTCGCAGTATACCATTGGCAGCTGAGGGGACACACTTAGTTCAAACTGAATATTTTCTAAAAGCGCCTGAGCATTTAATAAATCGATCGTTTCTTTAACAACCGCACCTAAATTTTTCTTTTCAAACTTTACTGCCTGTGGCTTAGCGAGTACTAGAAACTCTGTAATAATGGTTTCAATTCTTTTTAATTCGGATTTAATAATATCAAAATAAAGAGAATGATCTTCTTGAATGCTGCTTTCTAACAGCTGAACAAACCCTTTTAAAGCTGTCATCGGGTTGCGGATTTCATGCGCAATCCCAGCTGCTAACTGTCCGACTACTTGAAGCGTATCCGATTTTCGAATCTGCTCCTGCATTTGATTTCGTTCCGTTACGTCTCGTAAAAGCGTCATATATAGACCTGGCAAGATATCTTTTTTCGTGGAAAATTCGATATTTTTAACTTTTTCGTTCCCCGTAACGTACGTAATCTCTCCTTCAGCTTCCCCTTTTTGCTCAATCGTTTCTTTATGCTCAATGACCGCATCTAAATTCGCTGAAGAAATAAAATCCTCCATGGAGTGCGCACAAATCTCCTCTTTGCTGAGTTCTAGAATATCACAAAGAGAAGAATTTACATCAATAATATTTCGCTTGCCGTCCCATAAAACTAACCCATCGATCGAACCATTAAAAATCTGTCTGAATTTCTCTTCGTTATTTCGAAGCTCCTGTTCGATTTTTGTACGTTCACTGATGTTTCGAAAAATCGTTAAATGGTCTCCTTCTATAATGCCTTTTTTCCCTGTGAATTCCAACTGCTTGATTTCTCCATTTGGCATGTAAAAAGGAAGCTGATTACGAATTTCTCCTTTTGTTTGAAACGTTTGGAGCACCTTTAACGCACTAAAGCTTTTTGTATCGATAAACGTATACAAATTGCTTCCAATTAATTTGTTTAACGGCAGCTCAAACGTACGCGAAGAAGCAAGATTAGCGTTCAAGATTTCACCATCATCTCTCCAAATCAAGATCGCTTCAATCGCATTTTCAAAAATAGCCCTGAAATTTTTTTCGCTTCTCAACAGCTGCTGCTCCATCAGCCGTTTTTCCGTCACGTCTCTCATAATGGACATATAGTATTGACTGTATATATTAGCCGTTGTGGTAAATTCAAAAAAAGTAACGTCTCCATTTTCGAGCCTGATCGGTAGCTCGCCGCTTGTCTTTCCTTCTTGATGCAGAGTTCTCCATAATTTTTTCACCTTATAATGATAAGTAGGTTCTACAAGCTCTTCTAATGTTTTGGTTAGAAGCTGTGCTCTTGTATAATTTAATCGTTCGCAAAATGAAGGGTTCGCGTCGATAAGCTGACCCGTTCGATCAAAAATGACAATTCCGTCTACCGCTTCATTAAATACATCCATAAACATATGATGACTAATAAACCGTTCATTTTCCATCATTTTGTGCTGCGTAATATCCCGAAATGTACACACAATAATGCCCGACATGTGACTATGTTTGTGTGAAGTAAATTCAACATGCTTCATCATGCCGCTTCGAAGCGTCATCGCGCCTTCATATTTGAAATAGCTTTCTTCTAAAAGTGCTGGATAATATGCTTCAATCATGTCATACGGAAAATACATCAGAAAATCTTTCATTTGATACGTTAATAGCTCATCCTTTGTTTTTTCAAACAGCCCGCAGGCTGATTCATTTGCATTTATAACTTGAAAATACTCATCAAATACGACAATGGCATCTAATACGTCATTAAAAATAGCTCGTAGCTGCTGTAATTCATCTTGCTGCTTTTGCGCAGCTTCAGATGTTAATTCTCTATGTGGTGACATGCTCATTGCTCCTTTCTTTTGCACTTCCCATTTCCCCACCTTTTATCTATAGACTTAATATTCTACAAGATTTGCTTTTTACCTTTTTAAAATTAGGCACGTTTATTCAAAATGCGACATTTCTTCACATTATCCCGCTATTTAGAAATGGAGCATGAATAAAAGAGGCTGAGACATAACAAAATGAATCCAATCTAAAGACGAACAAATGAGATGCATGAGCTAGCTGAACCGCTTGTGACACCGCAGTTGGTTTCCGTGCAAGACTTCGCTTTCCGCAGGAGTCTTTGCCTTGCCCTCCAATCCACTGCTAGAAGGAATGAAACAGCTAAAACCTATGCTCAACATAACAAAGAAAACGAACCGTGAATCAAACATGTTGATTCACGGTTCGTTTTTCACTTCGCCTAAAATACGTTTGTCCCAGCCTCATCGATCATTCACTACAATATAAGTGGCTTGAATAGGTCCATGCACGCCAACGACTAAATTCATTTCAATATCGGCTGAATTGCTCGGTCCCGTAATAAAGTTAATGCAAGAAGCAATCGTTTCTCCTCGTTCTACCTTTTCATGAATCATTTCAGCGGCTTGTGTCATGCGAGGGACAATTGAGCTTTGAGGTATGATTGCAATATAAGTGGCGGGCAGCAAGCTTACAGCTCGTCCTTTTTCAGCACTGCTGAACAAAACAACTGTTCCAGATTCCGCTAGCGTCAAATCACTGAACGTGATGCCGACGTTTGCTTGTTCAGCTAGTGTAATATTCTCATCACCTTTAACTGAATTCCATACGTGAAGGTTACGGTTTGTTTCCCATTTCTCCATCAGCAGATTTAATCCATATTCGGAAAACCTAGGATCATCCCACGTGCTCACAAGACCATTTCCATAGTTCGCTACGGCTTCCTCAAGGACAGCTGGCAAGTGTTGTGATGATGTTTCTACATAGCGAGTATGAATACGTTCGCAATGGTTTTCAAGCTCTTTCTTTAATTGATCCGGCGAATAGCTGCGGTAGACCTCATGCTGAGGAGCGTGCTTCCATTGTGGCTTTACTACGCCGCCTGTTCGCCTGCTTCTCTTAAGATTAGCAGCAATATTGTCTAAAAAACTGTTTCTATTTTGAATGCTTCCGTTCATCATCATCACTCCTTTTATCAAACCAATCTCGTAAGCGCTCTTTTGTAGGTGCGGGAAACTCTCTGCTTTCCGTCCACGCTTTTAATGGACCAGGTCCTTTGGAAATACTGCTTCCTGACATAAAAGGCGTAAGAGCTGCCGGTGCTACTTTAGCGCCCACTGTATATAGAGAAGAAGAAGCTGCTCCCAAGCCAAATGCTTTCATCGCCAGCTTTTCCGAAATAGGTGCTTTTCCTTCTTTTTCGACAATTCGCTGACGATGCTTGTGTAATAGCTCATGCAGCGGAATTTTGACCGGACAGGCATCTGTACAGGCTGCGCATAGCGTTGATGCATAGGGAAGCTCTTTGTAGTCTTCATAGCCTCCAAGCAAAGGAGATAATACAGCTCCAATCGGACCTGAATAAATAGATCCATATGAATGCCCTCCAATATGGCGATACACGGGACATACATTCACACATGCCGCACAGCGAATACACTGTAAAACAGATTGAAACTCAGTTCCTAAAATCGCAGATCGCCCGTTATCTACAATCACTAGGTGAAATTCTTCCGGTCCGTCTACTTCCCCTGGAAGTCTAGGCCCTGTAAGCGCTGTTACGTAACTTGTGAGCCGCTGACCTACTGCACTTCTAGTTAACAGGCTTACCAACACTTCAAACTCTTCAAACGTTGGCACAATTCTTTCCATTCCCATAACCGTAATTTGCGTTTTAGGAAGGGCAGTTGTTAACCTTGCATTTCCTTCATTGGTTACAAGTGAAATAGATCCAGATTCTGCAATCGCAAAATTACATCCCGTGATGCCAATATCTGCTGATAAAAATTCTTTTCTCAGCATTTCCCGGGCATGAAGAGCTAGTTCTTCAGGTTTTTCTGTTTTTTTATACGAAAGCTTTTCCTGAAATACATCTCTAATTTGTTCTTTATTTTTATGAAGTGCAGGAGCTACGATATGAGAAGGCGGATCGTGATCATCTACTTGCAGGATATATTCTCCTAAGTCCGTTTCAATAACTTCACAGCCTAGTTCTTCTAAAGCAGCGTTCATATGAATTTCTTCTGTAACCATTGACTTGGATTTAACCACTTTCTTTGCCTGCTTTTGCTTCGCTACATTTTTTATGTACTCATTCGCTTCTTCAGCTGTTTGAGCGAAAAAAACGTGGCCTCCGCGTTTAGCTACATTATCTGTCAGCTGTTCTAAATAGTAATCTAAGTTTTCAAGCGTATGCTGACGAATTTCTTCACCAAGCGCTCGCCATTCTTCCCAGTTTCCTAACTCTTCTGCCGCATCTAATCTACGGCTTCTTAAGCGCTCTTGAGCACCTGAAACCGCAAAGCGCATAAACGCATTATTGACTCCATCATCAACACGTTTTTTAAACTGGTCGTTTCCTATTTTCATAGACATTCGGCATTCTCCCTTCTTTACATTCTGCTATTTAATACTTCAGCGATATGCATCACTTTTACAGGCTGTCCTTTTCGTTCAATTCTTCCTCCAATATTCATAAGACAGCCGCAGTCGGCTCCAATTAAGTACTCTGCGTTTGTCTTAGCTATACAGCCCACTTTTTCATCGACCATTTGTTCAGAGATTTGCCCCATTTTAACCGAAAACGTTCCGCCGAATCCGCAGCAGTTATGACTGTTTTCAAGGTTTTCCATTTCAAGCCCCTTTACATTGTTTAATAGTGTAAAAGGTTCTTTTTTTACGTTTAGCAAACGCGTCATATGACAAGAAGAATGATAAGTGGCTTTACCATTTAAGCTGGCGCCTACATCTTCCACTTTTAAAACGTTTACAATAAAATCCGTTAGCTCATACGTTTTATCAGCAAGCTTCACGGCAGATTCATGCCATGCAGCATCACTTTCAAAAAGATGGGGATACTCTTTGAACATTGTCACACACGAGCCAGACGGAGATACAACGTACTCTGCATGCTGAAACGCTTTTATCATGTTTTTCATCGCTTCTTTTGATTCTTTTACATAACCGCTGTTATATGCAGGCTGTCCGCAGCAAACTTGACTCTTTGGAAAATCCACTTCGCATCCTAATCGTTCTAACAATTCTACCGTCGCTTTTCCTACATTTGTTTGAAACATATCAATCAAACATGTGGCAAATAAAGATACTTTCATCATTTGCTCCCTCCAAGCTGATCATTTTACTTCTTTTAGTTAACAGGTCATCAGATGACTTAATGCTATTATACTCCTATGTTTTTCTAATTTCACTAGTTTTTCAAAAATACCTTTCTTTGTTTGCTATCTTTTTCATAGAAAATAAGAAATTGAGATACGTGAAACCTACGTTTGCCATGTCATTAAAAAAATCCGACCGGTGAAGATTCTCTATCAAGAATCTTCACCGGTCAGATCTTCCTTCAACTAAAAACTACGTTTGTCTTAGCTTCTTACTTATTTATTTCCAAAAATCATCAAATACTGTGATTGGCAATTGGCGTTTATGCTGCGTTTTTAAGAAGTGACCTTCAATGACGTTACTTGCATGTTCACCTACATCTTTGCCTTCTAAATAATCGTCGATTTGCTCATACGTTACGCCAAGCGCTTCTTCATCCGGAAGCTGTGGACGATCTTCTTCCAAATCAGCCGTTGGTTTTTTCATATATAGATGCTCGGGACAGCCTAATTCTTTTAGCATTTGTTTTCCTTGTCGCTTGTTCAGACGGAAGATAGGTACTAAGTCAGCTCCTCCGTCACCGAATTTTGTATAAAATCCTGTAACAGCTTCAGCAGAGTGATCCGTTCCGAGTACGACTCCACTGTACATGCCCGCTACCGTATATTGCGCAATCATTCGTTCACGTGCTTTTACATTTCCTTTGTTGAAGTCGGAAACTTTATCATCTGCCGCTTCTTCAACAGCAGAAAGCATCGCATCTACTGCTGGTTTTACGTTAATAGAAATAGATTTTGTTGGTTGAATAAAAGCAAGTGCATCTTGACAGTCTGCTTCATCTGCTTGCACACCGTATGGAAGACGAACAGCAATAAACTGATAGCGCTCTTCTCCGGCCTCTTCGTTCAACTCATTAACCGCTAGCTGCGCCAGCTTTCCAGTTAACGTAGAATCTTGGCCGCCGGAAATACCTAGTACAAACGAACGTAAAAAAGGATATTTGTTCATGTAGGATTTCAGAAAATCAACGCTGCGGCGAATTTCTTCCACGGGATTAATTTCTTTTTGGACGTGCATTTCTTCAATAATTTGCTTTTGTAGCTCTTTCATAAAAAAACTCTCCTCTCATTACTAGCTGACGGAATCTACACAAGTACGGTATCAGATAGTAACTTGCTTCTAGTCTCTTCAATATTTTGCATTTTGTTATCCCAGCAGTTTGTACTCAAGTCTACCGGATACTCTGTAGGACGGAATACATCTTCGTTCGATTTTGTAATGACTTTGTAGTCATCCCATAGATGCTTTAAGTTTTGTAAGCAGTAGGCTCTCATTTCTTCAATTGTAGGCTGCTCGTACACAAGCTTTCCCTGCGCAAAGATTGGCTGGTGAATTTTACGTGCGTTAAAGTTCGTGACAAACTTGCTGACGTGCGTATGAATCGGATGAAACATTTTTAAGTGCTGCTCTTCGTTCGGCACTTCGTCTTGCATCGTAATATAATCGCCTTCCCATTTGTGGTTCACTTGGTTTACAATTCGGTATACTTCTTTTAAACCAGGAGTGGAAATTTTCTCTGGATTTTCTGACAGTTTAATCGTATCCACCATGTTTCCATGATCATCTTCAATCGAAACCAGCTTGTACACCGCTCCTAGCGCAGGCTGATCAAAGGACGTCATGAGCTTTGTTCCAACTCCCCATCCATCAATTTTGGCACCTTGCGCTTTCAAATCTAGAATGCTGTACTCATCGAGATCATTCGAAGCAAAAATTTTCACATCATGATAGCCAGCTTCATCAAGCATTTTTCTTGCCTCTTGAGAAAGATATGGAAGTCTTCCGCTATCTAATCGAATACCGATAAAATTAATGCGATCTCCCATTTCATTTGCTACTTTAATAGCATTGGGAATACCTGATTTTAACGTATTATATGTGTCTACTAAAAAGATACAGTTACGGTGTGATTCCGCATACTTTTTAAACGCACTATATTCGTCACGATAGACTTGAACAAGCGCATGAGCGTGAGTGCCGGATACAGGAATTCCAAATACTTTTCCCGCTCTGACATTACTCGTTGCGTCAAAGCCTCCGATATAAGCAGCTCTTGCTCCGTAAAAAGCAGCGTCCAGCTCATGTGCTCTTCTTGAGCCAAATTCCATAAGTTGGTTTGTACCCGTATGCTCGTATAAATTATCTTCTCCCGCCGCCAAGCGAATACGCGATGCTTTTGTCGCAATCAGCGGATGGAAATTTAAAATATTTAAAAGCGGCGTTTCAATAAGCTGCGCTTCTGCTAAAGGAGCGTCAATTTGCAGCATCGGTTCATTAGCAAAAATCATTTCGCCTTCTACGACCGAACGAATATTACCGCTAAATCGAACTTGCTTTAAATAGTCAATAAACTCCGCTTCATAATGCAATTCTTCATATAAATAATCTAAATCCGTTTCGCTAAATCTGAAATTAGCAATAAAATCAATTACTCTTTCTAAGCCGGCAAACACCGCATAACCGCTTTCAAACGGCATACGACGAAAGTAAGCTTCAAATACAGAACGACGTTTATGAATGTGGTCTTTAAAATACGTATGCGCCATATTCAGTTCATATAGATCTGTATGCAAAGCTAAACTATCATCTCTATATTGCTTTTTCATACTTTGTAACCCTCCATTTGACAATCCTAGTTTCTATTATGTAAATCTTTTCACAATAGAGCAAGCATAAATTATCGGAAGGTGCTTGAATTTTAGTTTTTCTGTTATTTGGTGCACACTTTTCTACCTGAAATGGCATTATTTTTCTTCCGGTATGTATTTCATTAATACGTGTTCAACATTATCAAGATGACTCATCATAAAATGCTGAGCGTCTTCTGCATGCTGAGAAAGAATAGCTTCATAAATTTGCTGATGCTCTTTATAAATTCGTTCAGCCGTTTTTTCTTCTGCATAAAGCCAGATGCGTCTTGTCTCCTTCATCGTTTCAATCATCATTTCTGATACGTTATTCATAAGCTTCACTAAAAGAGGGTTTTGCGAGGCTTTGGCAATGGCTAAATGAAAAGCAAAATCTGCTTTCTCTCCCAGCTCTTCATTGCCAAACGCTCCTTTCATTTGTTCCAGACTATCAGACAGCTGCTTGAGATCCGCATCCGTTCGCTTTTGAGCTGCAGCACGAACAGCCCCAATTTCTAATACTTTTCTCACTTCAAGCAAATGCTCAATATCATTTTTATTCATTAATACAGCGCTAGTTACAGGCAAAGACAGCATATCGGAGTTAAATTCGCGTACAAATGTGCCTTCTCCCTGTTTCATCTCGAGCAGCCCCATCGCCCGCAAAGCGCTAAGAGCTTCACGAATAGCTGAGCGCCCTACCTGAAAGTTTTCCGCCAGCTGCTGCACTGAATCCAAACGGTCACCAGGCTTTAAACTGCCTTCTTTTATATTCTCAAGAAGCGTTTCAGCTACTTCTTCGTATATTTTTTTTGGCTTAATTCGCTTATATTCCACGTTTTCCACCTCATTTTTTTCGTTCACCAAGGTTTACATTAACCGAGACTCTTTCTTCTTTTACGTTTCTGTTACATTTTACCGAAATCCTTTCCCCTCCACAACAAAAGTGGCAAGGTATTTATACTTTATTTCTCAAGTGTGCTAAAATAGTAAATTGATTTCATATTACGAGTTAAAAGGAGCTTTTTGAATGAACATTGTTGTCAGTACATTGAATGCGAAGTATATCCATACTTCTTTAGCCCTTCGATGTTTAAAAGCCTATGCAGAGCCTGACTATAAAGTGGATATGGCCGAATATACGATTAAAGATCCTGCTATGAACATTGTCACGGATTTATATAAACGCAACCCAGATATTATTGGTTTCAGCTGTTACATTTGGAATATTGAAGAAACGATTAAAGTGGCACAAATGCTTAAAAAGATCAATCCCGAGCTCATCATTATATTCGGTGGACCAGAAGTAACCTATGATGTAACTCACTGGCTAGAGCGTATTCCTGAAGCTGACTTTATCGCGATCGGTGAAGGCGAAGAAACATTTAAGCAGCTGTTGGACGAACTTCACGGAGAGCGTCAGTTTGAAAACGTAAGCGGCGTGGCTTTCCGAAAAGAAGGAAAACCAGTTGTAAACCCGCAGCGCAATAAAATTGATCTGCGCGAAATGCCTTCTCCTTTCCGTTTTGAAGAAGACCGCCAAGAACTTTCAAAACGCGTTGTGTATATTGAAACGAGCCGCGGCTGTCCGTTTAGCTGTCAGTTCTGTCTCTCTTCTATTGAAGTAGGCGTTCGTTATTTCGATAGAGAAAAGGTAAAAGAGGATATTCGCTATTTAATGGATAACGGAGCCCGCACAATTAAGTTCGTAGACCGCACGTTCAACATCAGCCGCAGCTACGCCATGGAAATGTTCCAATTTTTAATTGATGAACACCGTGAAGGCACCGTATTTCAATTTGAAATTACTGCCGATATTATGCGCCCAGAAGTTATTCAGTTCTTAAACGATCATGCGCCAAAAGGATTATTCCGCTTTGAAATTGGCGTTCAATCTACAAATGATGCTGTCAATGAACTAGTCAAACGCAAACAAAACTTTAAAAAATTAACGCGTACCGTAACAATGGTAAAAGAAGGCGGAAAGATCGATCAGCATCTAGACTTAATCGCAGGACTGCCAGACGAAGATTATAACTCATTTAAGAATACGTTTAATGATGTATTTGCACTTCGCCCTGAAGAGCTTCAGCTAGGCTTTTTGAAAATGCTTCGCGGCACCGGCTTACGCTTAAGTGCGCCTCGCTATAATTATCAATACATGGATCAGTCGCCTTATGAAATTTTAAGCAATAACGTCTTGCCATTTTCAGATGTCGTACGTATTAAACATGTAGAAGATATTTTAGAAAAGTTTTGGAATGACCATCGAATGGATGAAACAATAGAGTTTTTAGTAGAGCACTGCTATGATACACCTTTTGATTTCTTCCAAAACTTCGGGACGTATTGGGATGAAATGGGCTGGGTTCGAATCGGCCATCAGCTTGAAGATTTATTCAGACGCCTTAGACAGTATATTGAAACAGAGAATTTTTCAAATGAAGAAATGATTGAAGGGTTTATGAAAATTGATTATTTACAAAACCAAAAGCATAAGCCTCGTAAACCTTGGTGGGACGATAAAGTAGAAAAACAAATCCGCTCTCATTACTATCAGCAAATGCTTGCTAATCCTTCTATCATGGGACAGGCTTTTGAAGCTGAACAGCTCGCTGAAAAAGAATTATACAAGCACACTGTTTTAGAGATTCTTCCATTTGACTATATGTATTATAAACAAACGGGAAAAATAAATGAACAACCATCTGTTCTTCTTGCTTATTATGATCAAAAAGCAAATGATACAAAACTTTATTCAGCACCTGTAGAGGCATTTGGCCTTCCAGTTGTAAGCTAAAACCTCGGATATCCGAGGTTTTTTTCTCTAACATTCTTTTTTCTTTTTTTGCTCTTTATCAGACTGTGTCTTTCCTAAGGATTCATATATTTTAGCTGCGTTAGGATCGCCCATTTCCGCTCCGAACTCTTCTTGCAGTAATTGTTTTTGCTTCGCTTCGGTGCTTGCGATATGCTTATTATTTTGTTTATGTTTGCTCATCGTTACTTACCTTGCTTTCCTTTTTTCGAATTGCGATTCGCGCCTTTAGCCGGCTCCTCGCCGCCAGCATATTCAGCAGCAAATTCTGCATCTGAAAGGCTCTCTTTTGGTGTATTATTGTTAGTCAGTGCTGATTTGTACCCTACTTTACGCTTTGCCATCATATATCCCTCCTATGCTTGGAAGTCCATTGAACTTCCTTTTCTTAGAATGCACTTTCTGATGCGCAATATAAGCAGAAAAAGCTGTAAAAAAGCGGTTGAAACATAACGAAATTACTTTAATCTAAAGACAAACAAATGGGATACATGAGTTCATCTGAACCGCTTTTCCCGCAGGAGTCTTCGCCTTGCCCTCCAATCAACAGCTGGAAGCAGCTAAACATATGAGACCTATGTTTACCATCATAAAAAAATCCGAACGAGCTTGATTAAGAATTAAGCTCGTTCGGATTCTTCTTCAACTAACATATTTTTACCTCAGCCTCTTTTATCCAATAATAATACGTTCTTTCGGATAGTGATAATCCGGCCCAGACGTTGGACGGCGAAGCATTAAAATAAATGAAAACATGCCGATTCGGCCAATAAACATTAAAATCATAATAACGCATTTACCAATATCAGAAAGCCCTCCTGTAATTCCCATTGATAAACCTGTTGTCCCAAAAGCTGAACACACTTCAAAAATAAGCTCAATGAGAGAAAAATGTTCTGTAATACTTAAAACAAGAAGAGAAATCGAGCAAATGATTACCGCTAACATCGATACAGCTACTGATTTAATAATGTCATCTTCATGAATTTCGCGGCGAAAAATTTTAATCGTCTTATTTCCTCTTACGTAATAAAACAGGAAAAGAATATTTAATGCAAACGTCGTCGTACGAATTCCTCCCCCTACTGAGCTCGGTGAAGCCCCGATAAACATCATCGCGCTCATCATAATTAACGTGGGAAGCGAAAATTCATTAATATTCATGGTCGCTACTCCTCCGCTCCTTGTAGCAGCGGATTGGAAAAACGCATAAAAAAACGATTCATCCCAAGACTTATCTGCTAAAAATCCTGAATGCTCTAACACAAGAATCAAGATTGTCCCCCCTGCTAACAGCAGAAAAAACATAATAGTCGTTAGCTTCGTAAATAGCGAAAACTGAAATTTACGCTTATCTTTAAATGTTAAAAAATAGTGCTTAATTTCAATTAATACAGGGAATCCAATCGCTCCAAGCGTAATTAAAATAACGGTTACCACTTGTACAAAATAATCATGGGCATACGGAATAAATGAAGATCCTGTAATATCGAAGCCAGCATTTGTTGTAGCGCTGACAGAAGCAAAGAAACCATGCAGAAACGCATCTGTCCAGCTCGAATAATAACGGAGAAAATGTAATCCTAAAATAATGGCGCCAACTAGTTCAATGGCAAAAATAATAAATAAAATATTTCTCATCAAGTCAACTAACCCTGATAAGCGGGATTGGTTATGGTCCGTCATAATGAGCTGACGTTCCTTTAAACCGATTTTTTTACCCAAAATCATCCAAATAAATGTACTGAGTGTCATTACACCAATACCACCGATTTGAAAAATAAAAGCGAGCAAAAAATAGCCCGTCGTACTAAATGTATCCGGAGTAGAGACAGGTGTCAGCCCTGTTACACTTACCGCACTGACGGCAATAAATAAGCGATCAATAAATGCTAACTTCACTCCCGGCTTTAAAGCTTCTGGAATACTAAGTAATAGAAATCCAAGCGTAACAGCCACTATGTAAAATGTAACAATAATTTGAGCTGAAGACATCTGCCTTACTCGTCGTTTCCATGGTTGCGGCATAATCTGACATTCCTTTTTTGTTATAATACTAATAGTTTTCTTCTTTCTTCCCAAAGCATACTCATTGTTACACGGATCGCAATATCCATGTAAAAAATCCCATGTTTAAGAAGGTGACTACATTAGTATAAAAGAAGTCACCTCACTTGTCATTAGATATCATAAATCCCGACAGCCCGCATAAAGAATCATCACTCAATATTGTCTACTTACACAAAAAAACGAACCACTAATATCAGTGGTTCGTTTTTCACGTCGGCTAAAATACTTTTGTCCCAGCCTCGTCTTTATTTTATTTAGAGCGTTTTTCTAGCCAATCGCCGATTGAAGGATATGTTTCCTTCACTGCTTTTGGACCAAATACAACAGATACGTGACCTGTTTGCAACAATTTATACTCTTTATCTTCACTTGAAACAGCGTCCATTAAAGCTGCCACTTGATGCGGCATCGCAATATGATCACGGCTAGCAGCAATGTTTAAAATATTAGCTTTAATATTTTTCAAATCTACTTTGCGTCCGCGAACTTCAAGTTCACCATTGATTAATTTGTTTTGTTGATAGAAATCACGAATCCACTGACGATAAGCTTCACCAGCAAATGGGATGCCGTCAGCAACCCACTTTTGCATGAGCTTCCAGCTTTCAACAAAACGCTGATTTTCCGAACGATCCACCAACGTTACATATGGACCGTAGAAATTCGTGATTGGTTTTAACATCTTGTTTCCAAAGTCAATCATCTCTGGAGGGATATTTCCAAATGTATCTACTGCTTTATCTAAATTAAAGTAGCGATCGTCTAGGAATGCCCCGTATAAACCTGTATCCGAAAAATCAAATGGACTTGTCATAAAAATTAAGTTTTTAATCGGCAAGTCTTCATTTAATGCAGCAAAAATAGATGTCATGGTTCCGCCCATGCAGTAACCAAGAACAGACAACTCAGGAGATTTAGAAGTGCGGAGCACCTTCTTCGCCGCTTTTGGAATATAATCCACAATATAATCATCTAGCTTCATATTGCTGTCTTCAAGCCCAGGAGTTCCCCAGTCAAGTAAATACACGTCAAAACCGCGGTTTAATAAGTATTCAACAAGGCTGTTTCCAGGCGTTAAATCTAAAATATATGGTTTATTGATCAGTGCATATACGAGTAAAATTGGTGTTTTATGCAGGTTATCTTTTACTGGCGTATAGCGGTATAATTTCGCTTTGTTCTTTTTCCAAATAACCTCTTTTGGTGTTAATCCAACTTCCGGTTCTGCTTCTGTTGTCATAATTTCATATGCACGCTTAAAACGTCTTGCAGAACTTTTATATTCACTTGGCATTGATTTGATTAATTTTTCCCACTCTTGCACGTAAGGAATTGCCACGAATATACACACCCTTTCATTTCATTAGTAGTTAGTTAACAAGCACAGCCCCGACAAAAGTCAGGGCCAGCATCTATTACATGTATAAGCCGCCGTTAATGTTTAACTGTTGTCCTGTAATGTACGCGCCGTCTTTTGCTAAGTAAACCACTCCGCGTGCAATTTCTTCAGCGTGGCCTAAGCGACGAGTTGGGATTTTTGCTACAACTTTTGCACGAACTTCTTCCGGCATTGCCATTACCATTTCCGTTTCAATAAATCCTGGGCAAATTGCATTAACTGTTACGCCTGACTTAGCTAGTTCAAGAGCTAATGATTTAGTGAATCCTAGCATACCTGCTTTAGCAGCTGAGTAGTTTGTTTGACCAAATCCGCCCGCTTGACCAATAATTGATGAAATATTGATAACACGACCACCTTCAGATTCTAAAAGGTGCGTTAGCGCAGCTGATGTTGTGTTGTATACGCTATGTAAGTTTACATCAATTACTTTTTTCCAATCTTCTTCACCTAACTTCTTGAATGAACGGTCGCGCGTAATTCCAGCATTGTTTACTAGAATGTCTAATTGACCAAACGCAGCTTTTGTTTCTTCGATTAGGTGTTTTGCTTGATCTACATAAGACACGTCAGCTTGAACCGCAATAGCTTCTCCGCCGTTGTCTTTAATTTCTTTGACAATTGCTTCTGCAGATTCTTTACTGCTGTTATAGTTTACTGCTACTTTTACTCCATTAGAAGCAAGCTCACGTGTAATTGCTGCCCCGATACCTTTAGATCCGCCTGTTACGATTGCTACTTTACCTTGTAATGTTGTCATGAAAAATTTCCCCCTTGCTTCTTCAGCTATGATTTTTACTGTAAATACAGCAGTTAATGTTGTTATAAAATCCCCTATACCTTACTTGCGAGCTGGCTGCTCAGTTTTTTGAGCGTTTGACGGTTTTGCTTCAGATTTAGCTTCTGCCTTTGGCTTTTCAGCTAATTTTTCTTGTTTTTCTAACAGCTGAGCCTGAAGCTGCTCACCTTGAGTTTTAATTTGTTTTTGAATAGTTTCTTTTAACTCGTCTTGTGTTTTTTGCTGCCCTTCAAGAAGAGATAAAACTTTGTCGAGTTTTTTGTCTAACGATTTGACATCAGATTTCAGCTTAGTGACATCTTTTTTCAAAGCAGATGCACTTTCTTGCTGTGCTTCTAATTCATCAAAACGATCGTCAAATTGCTCTTCTAATAATTCTACTTTTTCTTCCACATTAATGACTAATGACGCAACGTTTGCTACATCTTCTTTTGTTGGTACATTTACTTGGTGCAGATAGCGCCCCGTTACTTCATTTACTGCTTGTTGATATTGAAGGTTCATATTTAGCACATTTCCCATGAGCTGGGAAAATTCTTCACGATTCATATTGTCCCCAATAACTTTACCCCAGTAAGATTCGGTTTTGTCATATACGTCTTTCCATGCTTGAAACGGATCAAATACTTTTTGCTGTTCCAAAACTCCATCTCCTTTCTTGTGTACGTTAAAAGTGATGGCTTTCAATATGGACACTTAATGTGACAAGCGACATATTAGAAGCTCTAAGTAAACGCAACCAATTTTGCGTTTATTTATTGGATAATGTAAATCTTTTCACAATTCACTTACCAACAAATTATAAATGTTATAAAAATTACCTACATGTACTATTATAAATACGTTTTCCGAAATAAACAATTCTAAATCTTTGTTTATTTTTGAATTTTTTTGACGCTTTTTGTCGAAATCCAAAAAATCGTTCTTTTTTCCTGTATTTGAAAGACCTGTTTTAAAGTGTTGACAATTTTTTCATCTAGGTGTAAATTACACATATGGAAAACAAATTCTCTTTTTTCGAAGGGGTGATTACCTTGGGATCAAGTGAAAAAGATAACACCTCTAATTCAAACAACTTAGAAAAATCGATTAGCGGTGCACCAAAAAACTTGATGGTTCCTTTTCTTCTTTTAAGTTTAAGAGGTTGGAATCTACATGGTTACAAGCTCATTCAGCAACTAATGAGCTTTGGATTCACATCAGTTGATCAGGGAAATGTCTACCGCACGCTGAGACAGCTTGAAAAAGACAACTTGATTACATCGCAATGGGATACGTCAGCTGAAGGCCCTGCACGTCGGATTTATTCATTAACAGATGCCGGCGAACAATATTTAAGCATGTGGGCTAATTCACTTGAACAGTATCAAAACATGTTAGATTCATTTTTTCACATGTATACCGACATGTTGTTCCCTTTTAGCTCTTCTTCTTCTAAAAAGTCAAAAGAATCAAAAGAGGAAGAAAACGATTAAAGGGATTCACGCAGTACATCTGCGTTTCCTAATATAATGTAAAATTTCACGGTCAACCAGCGAGCGCGGAATGTTAGGTTTATCACACAACTACGAATTTCTTCTTTAACGTTTTGTTCATTACGATAACTGTTCGCCAGACCAAATTATTCAAGGAGGAATTTGATTATGTCAACAGTAAAGTATGATACAGTAATTGATGCAATGTGGGAACAATGGACAAAGGGGTTACAAAACATTGCAGACGGAAACAAACAAATTGAGCAATGGACGTTAAAAGCACTTGAGCAACAGCAAGAATTTGTAACAAAAGCAGTTGAACAGCTTCAAGCAACAGACAAACAATGGAAAGCTGAATTAGAAGACCTTCAACAAAAAACAGTTGAAAACTTACGTAAAACAGCTGGAAACGCTGTTGCCGATTCTTATGAAGAATGGACAAACCGCACGCATGAAGCATTAAATAAATTACAAGAGCTTTCTCTTAACCAAAGCAAATCAAGCTATTCTTTAGTAAAGCAAGCTCAAGAACAATATCATCAAGTAGTAACACAATTAGTAGAAGAGCAAAAGAAAACGCGCCAAGAATTCCAACACGTATCTGATGCATACGTAGAACAAGTAAAATCTCTTCAAAAGTCATTTGCTCAGTCTCTTGAGCAATATGCAGTTGTAAAATAATATATAAAAAAGCCCAGCTTCTTTGAAAGCTGGGCTTTTTTATACTTTCTTGCAAACCATTACCAGTATGCAAAATAGGAAACAACAAATAATACAGATACAGCAGTGAACTGCTGTACCACTAAAAAAGGAGATGACTAATCATGGCTAGAACAAATAAACTATTAACACCAGGCGTAGAACAATTTTTAGATCAATATAAATATGAAATCGCTCAAGAATTTGGGGTAACTCTAGGTTCTGACACTGCTGCACGCAGCAACGGTTCAGTAGGCGGAGAAATCACAAAACGCTTGGTGCAACAAGCTCAAGCTCACTTAAGCGGCAGCACACAAAAATAAAACTTAACTTCATAACATGGCTAAAAAAAAGGCACCTGCGTGTGCCTTTTTCTTACATAATATAGTCTTTTAAATACACGTAGTCCCCCGCTAATATAATAACCATCGCGATAATATATTTACGGTTTCTTTCAATTGTTTTCCGGCTCACTTTGACATGTTTTTCAATCAAGCGAATAGGAAGCTGCCGCTTTAAAAACAGCTTATCTTTTAATTCTTTTTCATTGACGATAAATGATGCAACTTCGACTGCATTTCCCCTTGCATCCTTATGTTTAGGAGACGTGTTAATAATGTCTTCAAGAGTTAATTTAAACAATTTTAACGCCTGACAAAAATAAGTCATTTCCTCTTGAATATATGAAGTTTCACTTTGCCTTTTATAGTTAGAAAGCGATATGTCCCTTTCTACCTTGCCTTGAATAAAACCTTCATTTTCAATTCGGCTATAGAGCAGCGTTTGATTTCTCTTTTCTTTTCGAATATAGTCGATTACTCTTCTTTTAATAATAAGTTCGGCAAATGCAAGAAGAGATCGTCCTTTTTGGACTGTGTAATTTTCAATGGCTTCATTAAATGCAATTAGACCAATGCTAAATTCATCATCAGCTTCACTTATATAACGTTTACATACAGCTGAAACAACTTTAGCAATAAACGGTTTATACTGTTGTATCATTTCATTATGTAATTGTTTATCCCCTTGCTGAATCGTCAGTACAAGCGTTTCAAGCGATGGAGGCGTTTGAACTTTTGTGAGCATTGGCTTCACCTCTTTTACTATACTCAGTTGCTTTATACCATATTAATATCATTAATATCCATTCTTTTGATGACGAACAGGGTTGAGAAGCGCTCTGCTCCTTTTAATTTCCCTTTATTATAACCCATAATAGCTCAATTTTACCAATTAACATACATTTGAAATATATGTTTATAAACTGAAATAAACTTCATTGAACTGAATTACTTACGGCTGCTTCTGTTCTCTACAGAATATGAACGAAAAAGCAAAACATTCGGATATACAGTAATTAAACAGCAGTTAGTTCTTTTACCCTTTATTTAAATAATCTAAACTAGGTATTTTATCCCAACACAAAAAAAACGCGCCTTCAATGCTAATTGAAGGCGTGTTTTTTTGTATTATTGATTTTCAATTTTTTTTAACGATTCTTTTTCTTTCTCTGAGCCTTCAAGATCAGTTTGTTCTTTATTTTTAGATAGAAACCAGCCTGAAGCTGCTATGGCAAGTAACACAATCCAAAACGTAATTTTCCACACTTTTGATTCAGGGAAATGTTCATTAATAATACCCAACTCCGGATGAGCAAGGGTATAGACCGCTAACTTAACCCCTACCCAGCCTACAATAGCAAAAGCCGCCGTTTCTAGGCCTGGGCGCGTATTTAATAGCTTGACGAACCAAGTTGCAGCAAAACGCATAATAATTAATCCCATAATTCCTCCGGCGAAGATCACCAAGAACTGTCCACCGTCCAGTCCGCCAATTTGAGGAAGATTTGTTGTTGGCAATGTAACGGCAAGAGCCACAGCGGCCAAAATTGAATCAACGGCAAAAGCAATGTCTGCTATTTCTACTTTTAAAACCGTCATCCAGAAACTTGAGCCCTTTTTCCCGTCTGCTTCTTTCACTTTTTCATGATCGTCTTTTTTCATATATCGCTTCACAATATGATTAATGGAAATGAACAATAAGTAAATGGCTCCTATAGCTTGAAGCTGCCATACGTCGACTAAAAATGAAATCAAGAACAATGAACCAAATCTAAAAATAAAGGCACCGGCTAGTCCGTAAAATAATGCCTTCTTGCGTTTTTCTTCCGGTAAATGTTTGACCATAATGGCCATCACAAGAGCATTATCCGCCGCCAAAATTCCTTCTAATGCAACCAGCACTAGCAATACCCATCCATACTCTAACAAAAGTGATGCATCCATAAAAATCCCCTCTCGTTTCTTTGTATAAGTTTATTTATCCTCATTACTGGAATAAAACACAAAAAGACCTTTGCCAAATATGGCAAAGGTCTTGCTAAGCATAATCATTATGCCAACAAAGCCGATGGAATACTCCATGTAATGACGACTTTGTTTCAGGTTTCCCTGACGCTACTCCCCTTTACTCCTTAAGAAGTAAATGTATTAAGTTGTTTTTATTTTACAAAGAGTTCACTAATAAGTCAATTAAAAGCCCTCTAAACTTTTGTTAAGCGTTTGTTAAGCGTTTTAATACATTCAAAAACGTTGCAATGTGAATAGGCTTTGTTACGTATTCACTAAAGCCGACTAAAAAAGCTTGATCGATATCGCTTTGCATCGCGCTTGCACTCAGGGCGACTCGCGGAATATGCTTCAACTCTTTTTCCACCTGAAGCTGTGTGCATACCTCAAAACCATTCATATCAGGCAGATCAATATCAATTAAGATTATACCCGGTGAAATAGACCTGATTAGCCCGATGCCATTTTCTCCTGTTTTAGCAATTAAAAGCTTAACGTTTTTATATGGAGAAAGAATCGATTGCATAAGCTCGATATTTGTATCGTTATCCTCAATATACACGATTGAAATTGGCATGGAAAAACCTAAAAACGGCTCGGCTTCTCCTTCATCAGATAATCGTTTAGGAACAGGTGGATGGACTATGGGAAAACGCACCCAAAATGTACTGCCTTTTCCTTCTTCACTTCGGACTCCGCACGTTCCATTCATTAATACAACAAGCTGTTTTACAAGCGCCAACCCAATTCCGGTTCCGTCTTTTTCTAGTCTATTTACACGGTAGAAAGGCTCAAAAATCCGATTTAATTCTGAAGCTGGAATTCCAAAGCCCCTATCTTCAATCGATATAGTTACGTGATCCTGAGTGATGTCAGTATAGATAGTGATATCACGATAAGCGGGCGAATATTTAATGGCGTTTGTAAGCAGATTTAATAAGATCTGCTGAAACCGAAGTTCATCTACTTCAACAAAGACTTCTTGGTATGCGTGAAAGCGAGTATAAAGTATACTATGCTTATTTTTTGCTAGTGGTTTCATAATTTTAAGCGCGTCTTCAATTGCCTCTTTTACCGACACCGGTTCAAGATTAATCGCTAAGTGACCTGATTCAATTTTCGATAAATCAAGCGTTTCATTTATCAAATAAAGAAGATGATTACCAGCTTTTAAAATTTTTCGTATACGATTCAATTGTTTTTCTGTTAAATCTTTTTCCCCTTGCTCTTCCAATATCTGTGCATAACCTAAAATACTGTTTAACGGCGTTCGAAGCTCATGGCTTACTTTTGATAAAAATTCAGACTTGGCTTGATTTGCTTTTTCGGCTTCTTCTTTTGCTATAATCATTTGCTGATTAGAATGAAGCAAATCTTGTTCTTGTTCCTGCTGTTTTGTAATATCATAAAATGTGACCACTACGCCTTTATAATATTTGCTTTCTTGAAGAGGTTCAGCATTCACCGAAAGCCAAGTCAACTTTTTCTCATTTAAATAAATGCCCATGACCGTGTTTCGTACGGGCTCTTTTGTATGAAGACAGCGGACAGATGGAATATCTTCGAGTGCAAAAGCTGTGCCATCAGGATGAATAATTTCCCAGTCTAAACCAAACGGGTTAACCGATAACATTTGGTCGTAAGGCACGTTTAGAATTTTAGCAGCGTAGGCATTGGCAGCAATTAAGTTACCTTCAAGGTCATGAAACACCACACCTTCTGACATTGTAGAAAGAACGGAGCGATACATGCTTTCACTTTTAGCCAGCTTTTCTCTTGCTTCGTGAAGATCAGTGATATCTACTATAGAACCAATAACTTCTTGTACTTCTCCTTTGTAGATATGAGGTATTAACTTCGTATAGTAAGCAAAGTCGTTCATAAGTACTTCATAAGACACTTTCTCTCCCGCCCATGCTTTCTCATAGTATCTCTTATTTTCTTTCGCGTAGGATTCAGGCAAAAATTCTTCAAGTGTTTTACCAACAACATCTATTTCCTCATATCCCATTTCACGAACCATTTTTCCTTCGCACATGGTATGAATATACCCTTTATCGTTTTTCACAAATTTAAAAATAGCGCCATCTTGCTGTGAAAGCGTGCGTTTTAAATCTTCTTGTAAATCCAACAGCTGCTGTTGAGCCTTTTTTCGGTCTGTCACATCTTTGGCAATAACGTAACTGCCTTTAATTTGACCATGAACAATAATAGGCATTTGCGTTACTTCAACGTATACAGGCTGATTATCTTTGCGAATGAGCGTTGCCTCATAATACACAGAGTCTCCGCTCAGAGATTTCCACATATATTCTTCAGCTCTTTCAGCTTCTCTAAACATATAAGGAAACGGAATTTTCTCCATTTGATGCAACGTGTATCCTGTTAGCTCTGTTCCTTTTGGATTAATCGTTTGAATATTGCCGTACAAATCAACCGCACACACAATATTGGGATTGTAGTTAAAAAGAGATTGATAATACTCTTCTTTTAATTGACTTTCCCTCACTTCTTCCTGACGCTTAAAAGCAGCAACGAGCAGGAAGACAATGAGTAGCGTAATTGTGATGCTTGCAATAATATTGGAAAATGGCGCTTGATACGGCAGCCACTGGCCCCACCTTCTAGCAACTGAATGTGCAATATGGAGCTTCATTCCATACATACTGATGAAATGCATAGCTGAAATTCCAATACCCAGCAAAATAGAGCTAACAAGTTTAAGAAACGGATTAGCTTTCACGCTTTTCGAACGAAAAAACAAGTGCATCGCATAAAATGCAACGACCAGGGCGATGATGATGGAAAGCAAAACAGATAGCACGGCATAATGAATGCGTGCTTCTGTTTCGATTGCTGCCATTGCAATGTAATGCGTACCCAGAATACTGCTTCCTAAAATAAGCCCTGACCATACCGACGTGCGCCATTTCCAGAATGTCCAAAACGCAACTAATGATCCGCTGATCGCTATTATTAAAGCAAGGACAGAAAGTATAGCATCAAAATGAAAGCTAACAGGAACATAATAAGCAAGCATCGCAATATAATGCATCGCCCCCACTCCAAGCCCCATTGAAGTTGCTGACAGTGTAAGCCACAAATAATTGTTCCGCTTCTCTTTTATCATTTTGCTCATAATATCAAGTGCTGTATAAGAGGCAAGAATCCCTACAATGACAGCAAGAAATACGGTAAATTCATTATAGTTACCAGTAATTGAAATCATTTTCTTTCCTTTCAATTCAACGTTACGTCTTCTATCTAACTCTTCTCATAAGAACTATATTACGATCATTTATTCCGAAAGCAGACACATGAAAGAGACGAAACTTACATAAGCTTCGTCCTTTCATCAACATAGCTATTTTAGAAGCAGCAGCATCTTTTAATTCGTCATTAACTGATGCAGCTGTTTTTGAACGTCTTGGATTTTTAATTTTGAGATATGAGCATATTCATCAATTTCTAAGAAATAAACAAGATATGTTTCGTTTTTTGGTGTGATGTGCGAAACTTTCTGTAAATTCACGATATAAGACCGGTGTGTTTGACTAAATACAGAAGGGTTCAAATACATATAGATATCACTAATATTTTCATATGTCTCATAGACACGTGATTGAGTATAAATTAAGCATTTTTTTCCGGATTTCTCGATAAAAATAATTTGATCAATTGGAATGTAATAAGTAGAACCATTAAATTTTACAGGCAGTCTTTTTAATTGCTCACCTGGCTTTTTTGACTGATTTTTATCAATTCCAATGGAGTTTTTTGCCCGCTCTAACGCCATATAAAGCCTGGTTTTTTCAATCGGTTTTACAATGTAATCCAGTGCTGACAACTCAAATGCCTTTACAGCAAATTCATCATAACCGGTGATAAAAATGAAGTTTAAATTCGGCTTAATGCGCAGGCACTTTTTTATGGCATCTACACCGTTAATCGTAGGCATATTAATGTCTACGAGCAAAAGGTCTGGACTCTTAGCCATCACTTCCTGTACAAGCTGCTCTCCGTCTTTGCAGGTGCTAATCACTTCAAATTCCGGAAGCTGTTCTATAAAATAATCTAAAATTTCAACCGAATCTTCGTTATCATCGGCAATAATTAAGTTAATTTTGTTCATCCTGACTCCCCCTAGGATACAATGTTAAAGTATAGTACGAACTATTGCCCATTCTGTTTTATGCATGTCTACACATAGTTATAGTGTTTTTATGTTGAGATGAATGATCTACACGGACGCTAATCGTTAATGGAACGCACAACGATTGTTCATGGGGAATATTGCAATAATTGTAGGTTTTCTAGAAGAAGACATAAAAACCGTTTATCTATTATCATTTATTTTCCTAACAATGATTTAATACCCTTTTTATAATCTGTAAATCAGCATGCCAAAATCTTTATTTACTATTTTCGATAAAGACGACACGCTTTTTTCAATCATTTTGTTTTCTCTTACTATTAAAACATGTTCTACGCTCTTTCACCCATACTTTTATTCATTTTTTACTTTTTATTCAAGGTAATTACTTACATATTGTCCTTAATAACCATGACTTTGTGATTTCAGCCAAAAGAATTTATGTATTTTTTATTCATTTTATTATAAAAATTCTAGCATACAAAGGTATGAACTTACATATGTATTCCGAACTAGTTCCTTTTAAAACTATGATTATTATACCATTTCATAGTACAAATCACATATAGTTAAACGTGAAGACTTTCCATTTCTTTAAGTGTTCAAAGCTATTTATTTGTAAAATAAATAGCTTCATTCCTCTATAAAGGCTGCATAACCTAATTAACCATCTATTATTTGTAAAAAAACAGGCCTAAAGTTATAACCCGGCCTGTTTTGTATTCATTTCTTATTTTTCATTTTTTACAATTTGCTGTGCTTGTTTCGATACAAAAAAGCGATTCTTTTTATCCTGTACCACCACGCTGTCCATTTGAATTTCTTTTCCGTTTACAATAGCAATATTTTTGTTTACTGGGAAACGCACCGTTCGCTTATTGTTTGTAACAACCAGCACAGGGTTGTTTTTGTCTTTTGAGTCAACCGCTACCTTTGAGCCTTTAAAAGCTTTATTTGCCTCAATAAATAATTCATTTGTTAACTTGTTTAAGTTAATATTCATTGATTTAGCCATATGTTTGGCAATATCCGTATTATCAAAGTGCCCTGTTGGTCGATTTACGCCGTACGAATACAGAAATACATCCTCCCCCGTATGACCGCCCGTTGTGAATCCAAGGTTTGCTCGGTTGGCTAATAACTTCGATAGTGCAGCACTGATTTCTTTTTTATCTCTTGCTTTAGTCAGCTGCGCTTTTTCCTCTGAAGTTAGATTGGACAAACCATACAAAGCAGCCACTTCTTCTTTATTTGATAAATCTTCTTTTAATTTAGACGTAGCACCTTCTAACGTCATTTTTGCTTTTTTTAACGGATCAATATAAGCAGAAACAGGTGTGGTATCGTATCCTTTTGTTGTATTTGCATTACCGATTGAAAGACCGCTGTTTCCGTGATCAGCAATCGCAATAACCATCGTATTTCCATCTTTTTCAGCGAACTCTACTGCTTTGCCTACTGCCTCATCAAACGCTAATACATCGCTAATCATTCCTACTGGATCATTCGCATGAGCTGCCCAATCCGTTTTGCTTCCTTCAACAAATAAGAAAAAACCGTCTTTATCTTTGGATAGTGTTGTTATTGCTTTATTTGTCATCTGGGACAACTTTGGCTGTTCTGCTTTTGTCTGCGGTCGGTCCATATCATACGCTAAGTCACGGTCGGCGAAGCTCCCCCAGATTTTTTTGGCGCGTGACTGCTCTAATTCCTTTTTATTTTCTACAAAGTCATATCCTCTTGTATTCAAAACATCGACTAAGTTTTCACCGTCTTTCCGGCTTTTTTCTTCTTTTCCTGGAAGAAGAGATTGCTTGCCTCCTCCAAGCACTACATCAATGTTTTGATACACTTGCTGCTCCGCTAGCGTTTGAAAATCATCACGGCTATAGTTGTGGGCTGAAAAACCAGCTGGTGTAGCGTGCTGGATTTCAGAAGTAGCCACAATTCCCGTCGCGCGCCCTGAAAGCTTTGCTCCTTCTAGAACGTTTGCTACGGGACGAAATTGATCTTCTTTTTCTACGGGTTTAACCCCAGGCGTATTCACTACCGAAGGCAGCACCCCTACATAGCCTGAATTTGATTTATTTCCCGTTGCTAAAGCAGTAGCTGCCGGAGCGGAATCTGTAATAGCAGATTCTGCCGAATACGCACGTACTCCCCCAGCCATCAGCTGATCCATATGTAACGGTTTTCCCTTGTACCATCTTGCGAGTGTAGTAGCATTTGAACTCGTCCCGTCCATTACCATCATAATGACATTTTGAGGCTTCTTAGCTGACTTATGCTCCACTTTTGCTTCCGTTTGAATAAGTGAGTTTCCTACACCAAACGAGGCCAATGCTACTGCTCCTGCCAGTGTAATACCTGCTAATTTTTTCTTCATATAAATGTACCCGCTCCTTTATTTCATTATCTTCGACATGTCTAAAGTTACCATTCAAACGTAAATCCACTGTTTATCCACTGTAAAAGAGTGTAAAGTTTGTCTTTATATTCTTCCTTTCTTCTTGAGAAAAAATAGTCGAATAAAAAGGAAGTACATGAACAAACTACCAGTAATAGAAAGTCATGCGAGGGGCACGGTTATGTTTAAACATTTATTTAAAAAAAAGAATGCAGACGATCAGCCCAAAAAAACATTGGATGAACTGATTAAACAATTTAAAAAATCAAGTGATTTCACAACATTAGCCATTGGTTCGCAGCATCGAAAATACATCATTACGTATTTTAAGCAACTTGTAAACATGCAAAGTGTTGAAGATAAAATACTTGAGCCTTTTCAAAAACTAGACTTCACGTTAAGCAGTGTATATGAAGTCGAAAACGTTCTGCCGATTGAAGATATTTCCGTTACAAAAGATACAAAAGAAATTTTAGAAAAGATGCTGCGCGGCTACGTAATGTTTCAATTACATAAAGACGATAAGCTAGTAGCGCTTATTAAAGTTCAAAGCTTTGATACAGGGTTTCGAAAAGAAAATGAAACCGAAAATGAGTTCAGTGTTGTTGGTCCTAAAATTGGTTTTGTAGAAGATTTAGATGTCAATCTCTATTTAATGAGAAAAACGGTCATTTCCGAAAACCTTATTTTTAAAGAACTCACCGTAGGAAATAAATCAAAAACGCGTGTCGTTCTTGTTTACTTAGAAGGCGTAACGAACCCTCAGCACGTAGACACTATGACGCAGCGCCTGGAAGATATAGATTTCGACGTCATTTTTGATAGTACAATGCTTGATCAATTAATTTCCGATAATTCTTCTACGGCGTTTCCTCTGTTTTTAACAACAGAGCGGATCGACCGGGTCTTGTTCAGTCTGTTAAACGGGCAAGCTGCCTTTTTCTCAAGCGGTTCACCCTACGCAGTTACGGGGCCGTCAACGCTGCTTGACTTCTTTATTTCACCTGAAGACTACTATTTACCGTGGGTTCTAGGATCGTTTTTCCGAGTTATCCGTATTTTAGGCGTCTTTTTCTCTATTTTTGCTACGCCTCTTTATGTAGCCATTGTTACGTATCATTATGAGATGCTTCCAAAAGATCTTCTGGGGCCTATTATCTTTTCAAGGACAAACGTTCCTTTTCCACCGGTCATCGAAGTACTTTTTTTAGAAATCACCATTGAACTGCTTCGCGAAGCCGGGGCCAGACTTCCAACAAAAGTAGGGCAAACACTGGGAATCGTAGGCGGGATTGTTATTGGGCAAGCAACAGTCGAAGCGGCGTTAACAAGCAATATTTTGCTTATTATTGTTTCACTGACAGCTTTAGCCTCTTTTACAACGCCTATTTTTAAAATGTCTAACACGATCCGGCTGCTACGTTTTCCATTTATTTTGTTTGCTACTGCGTTTGGCTTAGTCGGCATCACCTTTGGCTTTTGCTTCTTGCTGGTTCACTTGCTTCGTTTAAAATCTTTGGGCATGCCTTATCTTGTTCCGCTTTTTCCGTTTCGCCCAACAGAGTATAGGGATACCTTTCTGCGATTGCCCTATAGTCATACGGCCAAGCGACCAAGCTACTTGCGTCCTTTAGAACGCTTTCGCTATAACCCTAATAAAGCGAACAAGACTAAACGAAAAAGTAATTTAGATAATGAGTAAAGCGGGGAAACGTCATGAAGAGAATACTTATTTTATGCACTTGCCTTACTTTTTTAACGAGCTGTGCAGACCGTGAAACAATTGACGAAATTCAAGTAGTTAACTCCATAGGATATGATTATATTCCTCAAAGCAATAAAGTCAGAGGAACTATTTTATACCCTATCTATAAGTACGGGCCAACAGAAGAACCTAGTATTATTGCGGCTACTGCTAATTCATCATTTGATATTCCACTCCGCTTAAACAATAAATCATCTCTTCCGGTCGCTTTTGGGCAGCTGAGAAGCATCGTCATGGGAAAAAAATTTGCAACACATGGCGTGGATGAATTAGTAAATACAATTGCTAGGAATCCAGACCTTGGACGTAATATTAAATTAAGCATTGCAGATGGCAACGCACATGAATTATTGAGCTCCGTTACAAAAAAGAAAATCAAGGACTATCAGTTTATTTCTAATTTGATTGAACAAAATATCCGAACAGAAAATTTGCCTAACACCAATTTACAAATTTTTTTATTCAGTTTTTTTAGCGATGACCGCGACCCGTACCTTCCTGTTTTAGCTCAAGAAAAAGATGCTATTAAATTAAAGGGACTGGCGCTTTTTAAAAAACAAAAAGTCGTTACAACCATCGGAATGAAAGAAACGTTTTTATTTAAGCTGCTAACAAGCGGAACAAAGCACGGCCGCTACTCAGTAAAAATTAAAGAAAGTGACCGCAAAGGCGAAATTATACTGCAAAACTTGCGCACCAAAACAAAGTATGAAATTAAAGGAAATCATCAGCATCCAAGTATTGTTGCGCACTTAACTATCGACGGACTTGTAAAAGAGTTTCCTGGATGGATAGATTTAACAGACCCGGCTAGTATTAAAATGGTTGAAAAAACGCTTCAAAAAGATATTGAAAAAGATGGGGATACCTTTATTAAGAAGCTTCAGCGGCACAAAATCGACCCCATTTGTTTTACAGATTATGTTCGAAGTAAAACGCGAGGGTTTAACAGTGAAAAATTCAAAGCGCAATATCCGGATATGAATATTGAAGTAAAAGCTCGCGTTCACCTTATTCAAACCGGTATTAGCAACTAGGAGGAAGAAAAGATGCACAATACAATTAAAGAAGAAAATCAAGTTTCCCCTTCTTTTCTTTTTTTCTTAGTCCACTCTACACAAATTGGTGTTGGAATACTAGGATTTCAGCGTTATATTATTAAAGGAGCTGGATATGAAGCTTGGATATCTATCTTCCTTGCTGCGATCAGCGTCTGTATTTTATTAGCGATGATTTTTAATATCTTAACCCGTGAAAACAGCGATATTGTCGATATTCACCGGTTATACTTTGGTAAATACCTTGGAGGAGCTTTAACTCTTGCGGCATCGGCTTATTATTTTATTTTTGCTTTAACCATTTACCGGACGTACGTAGAAATTTTACAAATATGGATGTTTCCACAGCTGGAAACATGGATTGTATCACTTGTTTACTTACCTATTATTTACTATACAGTTTCCGGTGGATTTCGTGTGATTACTGGAATTGCTTTTTTTGGGGTTATGCTTCCCTTGCCGCTCGTATTCGCATTGATTTATCCATTAAAATACGGACACCTTAATAATTTATTTCCTTTGTTTGATCACACCATATGGGAATTTTTAATTTCAACTAAAATGATGACTTTTGAGAATTTAGGATTTGAATCCGTGCTTTTTTTCTATCCTTTTATAAAAAATGGAGCTACTAGCCAAAAATGGGGTCAACTTGGAATTTTGTTCAGTGCTTTTTTATACTTGTGCACAGCATTAGTGTCATTTGCTTACTTTAGCCAGGGACAGTTAATGCATACGATCTGGCCAACTTTAACGATGGCCAAAATTATTGAAATTCCGTTTTTACAGCGTTTTGAATATATTTTAATTGCTCTGTGGCTTATAGTGGTTCTTCCTACGATTGCTGTCAGCGTATGGTGTACAATTCGTGGATTTAGCAAAACATTTAATAAGCCGCCTACGCTTTTTCTTATATTAGTTCTTATTGCCCTTCTTGGTTTTTCTATTTTCTTTGATGATCGGGAAACCATCGATCAGCTTAATACACGATTATCCATGACCGGCTTTTACTTTATTTATGGCTACATTCCTTTCCTTTTTCTCTATAGCCTCATTCGAGCTAAAATAAAACAAAAGAAAGCACAAAAAGAAGAGCGTGAGCCAACTTTAAGTTGAATCACGCTCTTTTTTTCATATTATTTTATTTATTAAATAAAACAGCGTATTCCCCGTATCCTTCTTTTTCTAAATCTTCCTTCGGAACAAAGCGAAGAGCTGCTGAGTTGATGCAGTAACGCAAGCCGCCTGCATCTTGCGGACCATCATCAAATAAATGACCTAAATGAGAGTTAGCCGTTTTGCTTCGTACTTCTGTACGAACCATATTATGACTAACGTCCATGTTTTCCTTTACTTCATCTTTATTAATCGCTTTTGTGAAAGACGGCCATCCGCATCCGGCATCATACTTATCAGTTGAACTAAACAACGGCTCTCCTGATACGATATCTACATAAATACCATCTTCTGTATGATCCCAAAATTCATTGCGAAACGGAGGTTCCGTTGCGTCATTTTGAGTAACTTCATATTGAATAGGCGTTAATGTCGTTTTCAGCTGCTCGTCGCGGCCAAAATCTTTCCAGTTTTCTTTAATAAAACGATCGCGTCCAGATCCTCGTCGATACATAGCATAGCGGAATTTATTTTTCTTATAGTAACCTTGATGGTATTCTTCGGCTTCATAAAACGGTTTTGCCGGTAGAATTTGTGTAGCAATTGGCTCAGAAAAACGACCGCTTGCTTCTAATTGTTGTTTGGATTCTTCAGCTAGTGCCTTTTGATGTTCATTGTGATAAAAGATGGCTGTTCGATATGAATCGCCTCGATCCGCAAATTGTCCGCCTGCATCCGTTGGATCAATTTGAGGCCAGTATAGTTCCAAAAGCATTTCATATGGAAAAACTTCTGGGTCAAATGTAATTTGGACCGCTTCATAGTGGCCCGTTGTTTCTGAGCATACTTCTTTGTACGTCGGGTTCTCTTTGTGACCGCCTGTATAGCCAGATACAACTTTTATAATGCCTGGCTGTTCATCAAAAGGCTTCACCATACACCAAAAACAGCCGCCGGCAAAAGTTGCTACTTCATATTGTTCTGTCAAAAAGATGACCTCCTTCATGTGTTCTTTCTATTATTATACGCTGATTTGATGTTCTCACCAACTAACTTGCCTTTTATACTCTTTGCGTTTTAAGACAAAAAAATAATCAGTGAAGGCCATATTCACTGATTATTCTTCCGTATTTAAAGCGCTTTATTTTTGATCGCCTTTAATTTTGTGAAACAGTTTATTCATCGTTTCAATTTCTTTATCTGTAAAGTGCTCAAAACGCTCAAGGAAATAGGCTCGTTTCTTCTCTTGAATAGCATTAAAAATATCCTGTCCTTCCTTGGTCAGTTCGATATCAATAATACGCCGATCGTTTTCAGACCGTTTGCGTGCAATGTAGCCTTTTGACAAAAGCAAGTCTGTTACCGCCGTAATGTGGCTTGCTGACACTTGAAGATACTTTGATAAATCAGTTGATCGCTGCCTGCCGGAATCAACCAGCATGCGAAGCACCATAAATTCATTTGTTGATAGCTCTGAATTGTATACTTCATTAATTTCTTGGCGAAGCTGTCTGAACACAAAGCGAAACAGCGTCTCCATTTCTTGAACGAGCTCTTCTCTTTTTTTCACTTGTCACTCTCCTTATCGCTATCGCATGATAACGAATATGTATTTACGAAAGTATTTCACTTTCTTAACTTAATTAGTTTTATCAAATTACTAAGCGTTTCGTCAACTATTATTGAGATTTTTTTCCACAAACCTGTACAAATTGATGTATTTTTCATAAAATTCCATAAAAAAAGCGATTTACCGTTATGGTAAATCGCTGCTAGTAGCTAAAAATACCGGTTAAAAAGCTTCTCCATCTCGGAACAGGCTTTTTACCTTTTAAGCTATCTTCACTTTTTAACTGACTTTCAAGTTCCACTACTCGATTTTCTAATTTCGTAATAACTTTATTTAATCGATCGATTTCTGAACGATGCTCTAAAATTTGAAACGTCACTACTTCTCCCGCTTTTTCTTCTGTACGCTTTTCATTTTCAATCAACCTTAAAAAAAGCTGATCAAGCTGCTTTTGCATGTCTTGCGCACGTTCATCAGATATAACGACTTCCTCTTTTTCTACTACTTTTTCTACCACTTTGACGACGGCTTGACGATTGCGGTTTTTTTGAAAGTTTCTAAGTGCTTCAATGTTTTCTTCTGTAAACTCACAGTGTCCCGATTCATTTCTCTCTAGCTCGATATCCGCCATTTTGACCCACTTTAGTACCGTACTTGGATGTATTCCCAGCGCTTTTGCCACATCTACCGTTTTCATCGTCATGTTCCATCCCTCCATTTTTTTCATTTACTAGCCATTTCGAGAGAAATTTTTAAATCCCTTCATACGTGACAAAACTAGTATGAATTCGTCAAAGAAAGTGGACGTTCAACAAATGAAGAAAATGATGTCATTATTACTTAGAAAAACTCGTACAATCCTTCTGCAAAATAACAAAATTCGTGCGGTGAAATCCCCTTGCCATATCCCTTAAAAAAAGACGCGCGCTCTTTATCTGTAAAAATTCCGTCTTCAAAGCGCACAGCAAGCGCCATATCATAACGAGCGTCTCCGCAGGTTCCTCCGCTCCAGCCAATAACAGCTGTTTGAACAAATTTGTAAGCACTCGGGCTTTGAAAGTCCGCCAGTGCCCGTATATTTTCTAATACATAATATTCCCTATATAACCATTTTCTGTACTTCCCCCCTTTTGTCCGCTTTAAAACATACTTTCCTTTAGCCGTATGAAGGATACCAACATCCGAGGTACATCCTTGCTTTGGAAACGTCACTTTTTCGATTTGCTTTACATACTTTTTTATCGAATGAGAAATTTCTTCTACTATAATAGGATGCATATAATAAGATGCAGCTGTTTCACTCTCCTTTCTTTCCATATTCTCTTTTAATTTCTATTTCCCTACAAAAAAGTTGAGATATAACGAAATCAATTGAATCTAGAGACAAACAACTGGGGTAAATGAGCTATTATGAGGCGCTTGTTACGCCGCTGTTGATTTCCGTGGAAGACTTCGCTTTCCGCGGGTGGCCGGTGAGCCTCCTTGTCGCTTCCGCTCCTGTGAGGTCTCACCTGTTCCGCTTTTCCCGCAGGAGTCTCCGGCTTTCCCTCCAATCAACAGCTAGAAGCAGCTAACTACCTACTTGAAACCTACGTTCACCATTCCAATAAAACAATCCGAACGATTACTCGTTCGGATTTCTCTTCAACTAAATTACTTTTGCCCAGTCTCTTACCCTTTACCAAGCACCCAGCGGCTTTTGGTAAACATCGTGTAACCAATCGTAAATAAAACAATAATGCAAACCGACAAGCTTCCTGCTGTATACACAAGACTCTGCATGTCATAGACACCATAGAGAAGCTGTTTCATAAGTGCAAATACGTTATAAATAGGAATTAAAAAGGTACTTGACTGCAGCTCGTTTACAGATTTCCCCATCATTAGGAAATATGGAAGCATCGCTACCGTAATGATTTGTGATGTATAGCTTTGCGCTTCTTTAACGGAGCTTGCTAAGAGACTAAAGATACAAAGAATTAGTCCTGCTAATAAAGCAAATAAAGTGATAGCTACTAGTAATGAAACGCCAAAAGCAACGAGGTGATTGGTTAGATTCAAGGCATCATTTAACGTCACGGTAAAGTAGCGTACAAAAAGCACAAATGAAATAGTAGAAAGAACTCCGCTTAAGACACCAAATGTAGAAATAGTGAACCATTTCCCTACTAGTAAATGTAGTCGTTTAACAGGAGCCATGAGTAGAGCTTCCATCGTTTTTCGCTCTTTTTCTCCTGCAAAAATATCATTAGCAGAAGGCAAGATACCTCCTAATATACCTATAATAATAATTAGGGGGGCATAAATTGCTACCATGTATAGTGAACTGGTATCTTCTTTTGAAACACTTTGTTCAATTACATGAAAGGGCTCAATCGTTTGATTATTAATATTTAATTGATTTAAACGTTCTTTTACGATGCCTTCTCTCTGTTTGTTTAGTATATTTGTAACGTACTCTGTCGCCCCTGAAGATTCTACACTACTTGGACTTGTATAAATCGTCACATCTGGAGATTGCATATGGAGAATTTTATCGGAAAATTTCTTGTCAACTTTTAAAGCTACTAATGCTTTGCCTTTTTCTACTGTTTGAAGTGGATCTTCGCTTTCCACAACTTGAAGGTTTCTATCTTTCTTTAACCATTCCACTACACTTGTATCTGAGCCTTTCTCAACAGCTATAGACATACCATCAGATTGATCACTAGACATCATTCTATCTACAAAAAACAGCATCCCTATATTTAACAAAATCGGAATCAACACACTAAAGATAATCGTCTTTCGATCTCGCAAACAATCAATTAACTCTTTTTTATAAATATGCCAAATCATATTAAGCCCCCCTCACGATACGCGACATAAAGATATAGTTTAAGTCTGTGCTTTCCTCTTCTTTATACAGCTGTTCGTTTGTTCCTTGATAAATCATTTTCCCTTTATGAATCATGATGATAGACTGACACAGCATCTCCACTTCTTCCATAATGTGACTGGAAAAAATAATCGTTTTTCCTTCTCTTTGCAGACTTTTAATAAGCTCACGAAACATGTTTGCTGATGTAATATCTAATCCTGTAGTCGGCTCATCAAATAGGATAACGTCCGGGTTATGAAGAATAGTGCGTGCAATGGCTACTTTTTGACGCATTCCTTTTGAAAAGCCTCCGACGCGGCGATCCAAGTAGTCTTTCATTCCAAAACGTTTGGCCAGTTCCTCAATCCTTATCTTTGTTTCATGTTTGCTCATGCCATAAAACTTAGCAAAATAAGCTAAGTTTTCACGAGCGGTCAAACGGTCGTATAAGCCTGTTTCACCGCCAAAAAGCACGCCGATTCTTTGTTTTATTTTATCGGGCTGTTTATGAATGTTAATTCCGTGAATAAACATATTACCTTCCGATGGTTCAAGTACAGTCGACAGCATACGTAAAAGAGTTGTTTTCCCTGCTCCATTTTCACCTAATAGCCCTACAATTTCTCCTTGTGCGATGGTTACATGAATATCTTGAACAGCCGCAATTGTTTGCTTTTTCTCTTTAAAATATTTCGTCACACCTTTGATTTCAATCATATCCGCTCTCCCCTTTTACCGTGATTGACTATATCTTAGCTTATTTTTCATACAGCATCTTCCATCTTGTCATAAAGAGGGTTTTTTATGTCGCGAAACGTCCTTTCTATCTTGTAAATCATGGTAAAATAGTGTGGTAATATCCAATAGAATGAAACAAAGAGGGTTTTTATTTATGAAGGTAGGATTAGTGGACGATCATTCATATGATTTAGAGAAATTGAGGATTTCTTTAGAAAGAGAAGATGATATAGACATCCTTTTTTCGACTAGCAGCGCGGAGGAAGCTTATAACGAAATTAAAAAAAATCAAATTGATTTATTAATTACAGATATTGAAATGCCAAAGCTATCAGGTTATGAGCTTGCAGACTTTATCAATGCTTACGCACTTGATATTCAAGTCATTTTTGTCACTGGGCACAGCGGCTTTGCCGTTCATGCATTTGAACTCAACGTTTTAGACTATATTATGAAGCCTTATTCTAAAGAGCGTCTGTTAAAAGGCATTCAGCGTTTTCATCAAAAAAAACAATCAACTGACACAAGAGATAAGCTTATTTTAAAACAAAAAACCGAAATGCAAGTGCTGAACAAACAAGATATTATATTTGCAGAACGAACGGGTCGCTCTACCACAATCATAACGACAAATGGAGAATTTAGTACCTATCAATCATTAAACGAAATTGAAAAAGAATTAACAGCGAGTCATTTTCTAAGGTCGCATCGAGCTTTTATTATCAACATTTCCTATGTTCAAAATTTCTCCCTGTATACTAAGCACTCCTACTCAGTGATGTTTCAAAGCACCGAAAAAACAGCTTTAATCACGAAACCAAATTTAGACATCTTGCAAAAAGAATACTTTTAAAGGAGGGACTATCTAAAATGAAACTATTTTACACATTAGTTTTACTAACTGTTTTCGTGCTCCTCTTTTTTAAAGACCTGCCTGTTAGTTTACATCTCCTACTTAGTTCTTTTATAATTGGTTCATTTTTTATATGGAGAAAGAAATATCAAACGGCTCCTTCACTAACTATAAAAAAAGCAATCGTACTGACGGCTTTTTTCCTGCTTTTATTTAGCCTATCTTCACCTTTTAGTGTTAGCTTAACCGTTATCGCAATGATTGGTTACATGACCGACATGTTTTCTTCTTATCAACAATACATATTTGTAACCAACCGGGAAAGCAGTGCTTCACGTGAAATTCAAAAAAACAATGAGCTTTTTCAAGCGTTAAGGGCTGAAAGACATGATTTTATTAAACATGTCAGTGCCGTATCCTATCTTTTAGAAACAAATCAAAGACAGCAGGCACAAGAGTATATTCAAGATTACGTTGAAGCTCTGAATGATACCCATTCATATATTCAAGGTGAACATTCGCACGTTGCTTCTGTTGTCCATCAAAGCAAGAATCAAGCACATACGTGGGGAATACATATGAATGTTCAATTAGATTCACCGTTATCACAGCTGCCTTTAAACCACCTTGACCAAATGAATCTCATCATGAATTTACTGCATAATGCTTTAGAAGCCGCTCATTCTTCTGAGAAAAAGGAGATAACCGTTTCGAGTATGATTCGAAGCGGCATTTACATTTTAGAAGTCAGCAATTCTACCGCTGCTTTATCACGAGAACGTCAAGATCACTTGTTTACTTCTTTTCATGTTACAGAAAAGAAAGAACGCCACGAAGGCCTTGGCACGTGGATCATTTCTGAACTTGTTTCCAACTACCACGGACGCTTGGAATATACGTATCACGATTTAACTCTTTCCATTAAAATAAAATTTCCAATAGTCGTTGCCTCAAAACAAGCAACATAGCCGCTGCAGCCCAAGCGGCTTTTTTTCGTATGAGCCTCTTCTATACGCACACACTATAAAAAGCACCGAAAAAAAGAAATATTTCACACTTGTTTTAGCTCTTTTATCGTCACTTTTTCAGTTTTTGATTTTTTATATGCAAATCTATTGCATTTCAAGTAAAAAACGAATATTATATATCATGTTGCTTTTAATGTTCGTTATTTTTGGAGGTTACTTATGTTTAAGTTAAAAGAATATAACACGGATGCTAAAACGGAGATTTTAGCTGGTATTACAACGTTTTTAACCATGATTTATATCGTCATTGTGAACCCAGTTATTTTGTCCAGCGCCGGCGTTCCTTTTGATCAAGTATTTACAGCTACTATTATTTCAGCAGTCGTAGCTACGCTATGGATGGCTCTTGCAGCTAACTACCCAATTGCTATTGCTCCCGGTATGGGAATGAATGCGTACTTTGCTGCTTTAGTTGTTGGTTCAAATGGAAGCATCGACTATGCTACTGCTTTTTCAGCTGTATTCGTAGCGGGTATTATCTTTATCATCCTATCGTTAACATCGTTTCGTGAAAAATTAATTGAAGCTATTCCAAACAATTTAAAGCACGCGATTAGTGCTGGTATCGGTTTATTTATTGCTTTTATCGGGCTTCGTTCAGCCGGTATTATTGTTGCAAATAAGTCAAATTTAATTGGACTTGGTGATTTGCAGTCTGAAAAAGTAGTTTTAACACTGATCGGACTTGCGATTACAATCATTTTATATACGCTAAATGTAAACGGCGCTTTATTCTTCGGTATGATTATTACCGGATTAATTGCTTTCTTTAGAGGACAGCTTTCATTTGATAAAGGTTTGTTTGCTTCCCCTCACCTTCCAGACGGCTTAATGATTTCAAATCCTTTTGCTGCTTTTGGAGATGTTATTCATCATGATCTGTACACAGTTGTTTTTTCTTTCTTACTTGTTACAATTTTTGATACAACAGGTACAATGGTAGGAGTAGCTCAACAGGCCGGTCTTATGAAAGGTAATAAGATGCCTCGCGTACGTCAAGCATTGCTTGCTGACTCATTTGGTACAACGATTGGAGCTTTATTTGGTACAAGCCCAACAACGGCTTACGTTGAATCTTCATCTGGTGTAGCAGCAGGCGGACGTACAGGTCTAACAGGTGTGACGGTAGCCATTTTATTTATTGTTGCAGCGTTCTTTAGTCCGGTTGTAAGCTCGGTTTCTGGCGTAGCAGCTATTACTTCACCTGCATTAATTATTGTCGGAAGCTTGATGATGGGTGCTGTAGCTAAAATTAATTGGAATGACTTTGATGAAGCGTTCCCTGCCTTTTTAGTTGTTCTAGCGATGCCTCTTACATCAAGTATTGCAACAGGAATTGCGCTTGGCTTCATTTCTTATCCGTTAATGAAGCTGGTAAAAGGAAAAGGCAAACAAGTTCATCCGCTTGTGTATGTCTTTGCTGTTTTATTTCTCTATCAGCTCATCTTTTTACCGCATTAAAAAAGCTTGGAGATTTCTCTCCAAGCTTTTTTTATTGAAAGTGATTGTTATTTTCTTTTGTTTGATAAAGATAATTTTCCACATAGATTTGTTCTGCATCAGAAGCATTCTTTATTCCTTCTGCTGGATCTAACTCGATACTTCTCTTTTTAGCTATATAGTCCACTAGCGCCCCAAATCCTAAAAGACCGCCTATGATCCCAGCAAATACAATCCATATTGGCAATCGCTTCACGTCCCTTTCCTTTTAATTGTATCATCCTCAGCGCAACAGGTAAATATTAACATAGTTATCCATTTGTAAATAAAACGTTTTTTACCAAATATACGTAAAAAACTTCTTTGTATTTGGTATACTAAACTCACGGCATGTTCTACAGAGAAAGGGGCTTAATTGCATATGAACAAACAGCTTGGAACATTAATGTTTGTTATTTTTATGGTATTTGTCGGCTTTGGAGTGATCATCCCCATCGTACCTGAAGTTATTCGTGCCACGGGTGCAAGCACGGTCAATTTAGGAATACTAATGGCTAGCTATTCGATCGCATCTTTTATTACTGCACCTTTTTGGGGGAAGCTTTCCGATATAAAAGGCCGGCGTCCCATCTTACTTTGGGGCTTACTCGGCTTTAGCGCAAGCTTTTTTCTTTTTTCGGTGGCAGAAAACTCTCTGACTTTAATGTATACGTCGCGCATCATCGGAGGTTTGTTCGCAGGAGCTGTTATTCCTTGTGCTTTTGCATATGCTTCTGATAGTACAGATGAAGAAAACCGCACGAAAGCAATGGGACTGTTAGGAATGTCGATTGGCTTAGGCTTTATTTTTGGACCGGCATTAGGCGGCGTCCTTTCATCTTTCGGCTTGTTTTTCCCCTTCGTTATCTCTGGTATCTTGTCACTGATTATGACAGCGTTCTCATTCTTTACGTTAAAAGAATCTTTACGAAAAGAATCTGCTGATAAAGTACAGACATCGAGATGGCATGACTTCACGTCAGATTTTCAAGGAGCTATGAAGTATTTATATGTTCTTTCATTTTTAGCGACTTTTACGCTCGCTGGTTTAGAAGCTACTTTTCAATTTTTTCAAATAGCGAAAATCAATGCTACTCCTACGACAATCGGATGGATGTTTATGGCGAGCGGTTTAACTCAAGCGCTGATTCAAGGCGGTGTGCTGCAGCGATTTAAAAAAGGAAATGAAAAAAAGCTGATGGCCATTGGCTTATTGGTTTCAGCAATAGGATTTACGTCTATTTTGTTATCTTCTAGTGCCGTTAATGCTACCTTATTTTTGTGCATATTTACAGCAGGTAATGCCCTTATTCGTCCTTGTGTCCTCTCATTAATTACAATGAGAACCAAAGTAGGATATGGCTCTGCTTCGGGGTTAACCGCCTCAATGGATAGCTTAGGGCGTATTTTTGGGCCTCTGCTTGGTGCATTTGCCTTTAAACTCAATATGACGCTGCCTTTTATTATTGGAGCGGTTGTCACTTTAGCTGCTTTACTGCTGATTCAGCGCCATACAGCTCTAGATTATTCTGAGCAAACACTCTCATCGTAGAGGCTGGGACAATATTATTTTAGTTGAAAGAAGATCCGAACGATGAATCGAGATTCTTGCTGGAGAATCCAACGCGTTCGGATTTTTTTATTGTTATGAGTATGCTAGCTGTGTTGATTGAACAGCAAGACGGAGACTCCTTCGGGATAAGCGGAAGAGAGGAGACCCCGCAGGAGCGGAAGCGACGAGAAGGCGCAGCGCCCGCCCGCGGAAAGCGAAGTCTTGCAGGAAAATCAACAGCCGATTTCTACTAGCTCATGTGGTTCATTTATTGTTCTTTGGATTAATTTAGCTATGTCTCAATCTCTTTTCATCGTTACTAACACAAGATTATCAGCAGCTGCAGTACGTTTTATAATTAAAAACTGATGAGCTTCGTATAGCTTAATCGCAGGTGTATTTTTTTCGGCTGTAGACACCATACATTCACATTTTGAATATCTTTGAAGTACATGTGTTAAAAGACGGCTTCCGATTCCTTTCCGAAAGTAATGAGGACGCACAACAAGGCGGCAAATCGTTAATCGCTCATTTTCTATTTCAAACGACAGCACTCCTGCTAGCTTACCTTCAATCATTTCTCCGATAAACACTTCCTTGCTTTTCATAATATCTTCTTTGCTTTCTGTAAGCTGAGGAATATCTGAAAAACCAATGAGCCTTGCTTCTTCTTGATAAGCTTCTATTTGTACAGCTACTATTTGAAGAGCGATATCCACTCTTTGATGTTCGAGGATTTGAAGCATGAAAACCACTCCATTTCTTTCACAAATTTAGACAAATTCCATGTTTTCACTATATCCAAACGCCTTCCTTGTACATATTGTATTATGTACCGAATTAGCCAGGAGGTGTTTATATGCATATCACTGCTGAAAGAATTAGAGAAGCAACAGAAGCGATTGCTTCTACTGAGCTTGAAACATTTATGTACCAAGAGCCAACTGCTCTTCACAGGCGCTCTCGTCGTCGTTCTACTCGCCGCACTACTCGCCGTTCTACTCGCCGTTCTACTCGCCGTTCTACTCGCCGCACTACTCGTCGCACTACTCGCCGTTCTACTCGCCGCACTACTCGTCGCACTACTCGCCGCACTACTCGCCGTTCTACTCGCCGTTCTACTCATCGTTCTACTCACCGTTCTAGCCGTCGCCGCTGTCGCTGCGGTTCACCTTGCTGCTCATATCCATGGTTTAATAAATCATTTGGATGCTGCTATAAGGGGCATGGCTGTCGTCGCTAACTAAATCTAAAGCAAGTCGAGTTTAAAACATACGCGGCTTGCTTTTTTTAAGATTTTCATTTTACATAATCATTCGTTTTACTCCTCTTGAAAAGGAAAACAACGTATAATAATGGGAAAGAATCTCTTTTAAAAGGAGGCCTATCCATGCACTTATCTTTTGATCATCTTGTTCATTTTTCACCTGACCCTATTAAAGCTCAGAAAGAACTAAACGAATACGGAATACATGTCATTAAAGGCGGCATCCATGAAAAATGGGGCACTTTTAACACGTTGGCTTATTTTAACCTCAGCTATATTGAATGGCTTGGGCTTAGAGATATCGCGTTAGCTCAAAACGTTACAGATAATGACCTTATTCAGCAGCTTGTTAACGAACATACACCGGTTGGTCATTTTGGCCGATTTGCACTTCGTACAGATGATATGGATTTGCTGATAAAAGAGCTGGAAAACAAGAACGTCACTGTAAAAGGTCCTGTAGCGGGTTCTCGCCAAACCAATGATGGAGAAAGACTTCAATGGAAAATGTGTTTTATTGAAGCTGATCACGATTCCCTGCCTCTTCCTTTTTTTATTGAATGGGGTGAACCAGAAGAAAAACGCAAGCCAAAGCTAGCAGATCTTTCTTCTCACCAAGCTGGTCAGCTGCAGCTAAAAAATATTTACTGTGCTGTACATAACCTCGAAGAATCCATCAGCAAGTGGACGAAACTGCTGGACGTTCAGTCTGGTGAAAGCTACAAAGACTCTTTGCTTGATGCACGTTGTCAAAAACTATATGTCAATGGAGGAAACCTTATTTTTTGCAGCGGAACACAAGGTGTTGTCCATGATACATTAAAAAAAGTTGGAGAGCGTCCATTTTTGGTTGAATTGGATCACGCTCTAACACCGCAACAAATTACCGTACAAGGAGCTTCTTTTAAATTCAACAAATAAACATCCGCAGGCGGATGTTTATTTCTGCGCTTCTTTTATAGCTTGATAAATGAAATGAGGCAAAATTTCAAAGGAATACTGAACGTCTAATCTTTCGGTCCATTGATGCGCATCTCTTCCCAGCGGTCCAATGTTCAGCACCGGCATCTTCAGCTCCTCTAGCTCTTCTAGCGGGATATGATACCCTTTATTCCATAGCGGCATATTGGCTACTAACGTGTTAAATGTATGAAGCGGATGCTGCAGGCTGGCATAGCTTAAATCCGAAATTCCGCCAAAATAACTTTGTTCAACTAGCTCCACTTGGAACTGCTCTTTGGCAGTTGCCTGTACGTTTGACAAAATCTCTTGTACAAAGGGGTCATCATGTGAACAAACGGCCGGATAAAAAGGCGGCGTAAAAAATAAGACCATCATCGGAGCTGCTTCTTTACATAAACCAGCTAAAGAGTTTACTAAGTTAATGGTTTTATTTCTGTCATCCTCCTCTTGTGCCAAAAGTGCTGCTTCCATTTCTTGCACATATTTTTCACCGTGCTGTTTGACTGCATGAGTATAAAGTTCTTCATACGTCCATACGTTCACGTCAAGAGATGAACTCTCCATTCCCGCAGCGTACTGCCTAACGGCTTTATTATAATGTTTTTTTACATTCAAAGCCGCTTTGTCAGCCGATTTCAACAGCAGATCTGTTACTTCTTTAAGAGAGCGGTTTAACATAAATAAATTAAATAAGACAACGGCAGAGTGCGGAACTTGAACTGAATACTCTTCTTTTAAATCTTTTTGTATCAGCACCGTAGGAGGTGGACTCGTTTCATCTCTTACTTTTTCGCAAAAATCAACGTTTAATTCTATTTCTTTTGTTAAATAAGAAGCTAGTAAATTAGCATTTAAACCAGCTAGCGGTTCCCCTACATGAGTTTCTTTTCCATAACACAAAAAGCTTGGCATGATCTTCCCAATTGATCCTGAGTACACATAGTTCGTTTGATCTCCAGGATAGCGGCTGAACACCGGTTCTGCATTTAGCATGAGAGAAAAATCCAGCTGATGTTTGCGGGCAAGTTCTAAAAGAACAGGCACTGCTTTTCTCATCCCAAGCGAATTTACTTCTTCATCCGGTACCGACAGCAGCAGGATGTTTCCGTCAAACTCTCCGTTGCATGCTCGTTCAACCATACTGATATGCAGGGCAATGCCTGCTTTCATGTCCATCGTTCCTCGGCCAAAAAGCCAGTCTCCTTTTATCATATCTTTTTGTACGTGCGCCGGAACTTGTTCCATATGGTTATAAAAAGTACTCGTTAATGTATCAGCGTGAAAAGCATCCTTTTTCCACTGTCCATAATCTTGTACATCCACTACATCGTAATGACTTACGAGTACAACTGTTTTATTCGTATTTTCCCCTTGAACAAAAGCTGTGACAATCGATCGCCCGTCTCCTGTTGAATGAAGCTCGACTTGCTCGTTTTTTTGAAAGTAAGGCAGCTTCAATAAATACGACGCTATCGATTCAGCCATTTCAACTTCTGCCATCGTTCCTGTCACGCTAGGTATAGAAACCAATTCGCTTACAAGTTTTTTTAACTGTTCTTTTGTTTGATACAAAGATGTTTTGTTCGACATACCCTTCATCTCTTTCCTTTTTCTAAATTTTCTATCAAACAAAACCATTCGTCAATCCCTTTGACAGAGACCCTTTCATTCTATCCCTATGTATCATAGTATGGCGCTGCCTTTACACACATGATAAAAAAAGAGTGCGCGGCTAGGGATAGCACCGCACACTCTTTTTTTACTTTTGGTCATCTTCTAAAAAGTCTAGGATACGATCAATAAGCTGTTCGCTTCCTGCATCGTTTCCGTGTTCAAGAGACATTTCCATTTCAATGCTCCTTTCATAAAATATTCTTGTTTTATAACATACCACAATTCATTTCGAATGTAACCTTTAATTTGCGTAAAAATTTCGACAATTTACAATCAATTTTAAAACCTAGTGAGTATTGATTATACCCACCAGATTCTTTGCTTGTCAAAAACCATGCTTTCTATTTAAAACCACTTAAAAAATAGAGGCGCGAGCAGACTTTTTCTATAAAAGACAGCCTACTCGCTCAAGCTTGGAACAGCATGATGAATAAATTTCTAGTTCATTTGCTTTTTGTACATCTTTAATATCTATGCCTACAGCATATGTACGAACATGGTTTTCGACCACAATTTCATAAAATGTTTCTAACTCACGATAAGCTACTTGATAATGCTTTCCTAATAATTTCACTGCTTCCTTTAATGCTTTCTCTCCTGTATGTGCTGCAACTGCTGTATGACTCATAAAACCCTCTCCTTTTAGAAAAATAAAAAAAACTCATTTTGCTTTGATGCAAAATGAGTTTTTCACCCGTTTTATCACCCAAAGCACATGCTTTGCTGGTAGGAGCACCTTACATTCGTAGGTTGCTGTGGAGTCAAAGAGCCAGATCTCTCGTCCACTCGTGATAACTTTTTTAATTTAAAATTTATTTTATCAAACAATTTCATCCGCGTAAATAGAAAAATAAAAATATTTTAATTTTTTTGGTAATGGAATGAATTCAAAAAATGAAAGCTGAGATTAGCAAAATAAGAAGCTGCTACAAGCAATGCCTCTTCATTTAATGAAAAAGAAGGATGGTGCCATTCATATTCTCCAGCTGTACCCATCCATACAAAAAATCCTGGTACATGCTGCTGATATACGGCAAAGTCTTCTCCTCCAGGCGATTGTTCAGCTTCTACGACTTGGTAACTAAGATCCTCTGCCGCTTTAGTAGCCAGTTTTTCCAGCGTATCATCATTGTTCACTACAGGAAGATATGGATACCATTTAACGTCTACTGAAGCCCCGAAAGCTGCCCCAATCCCTTCAGCAGTTCGTTTCATAAGAGCCGGTATTTTTTCTCTTGCTTCTTCTTGAAAGGTACGCACCGTTCCTTCAAGCGTTACTTTGTCAGGAATGACGTTCCACGAGCTCCCTCCATGGATTTGAGTTATGCTGACAACAACATTTTGAAAGGGGCTGAGATTACGGCTGACAATGGTTTGTAAACTAGTAACAATTTGACCAGCAGCAGCAATCGGATCTATTGTTTTTTCAGGAATACCCGCGTGACCTCCTACTCCTTTGACGTCAATTTCAAAACGATCAACACTTGCCATTAAAGGTCCCGGTTTGATACCAATGGTTCCTACAGGAAGATCCGGTTTGTTATGCATCCCAAATATCGCTTCCACTCCTTCGAGCACACCTTTTTCAACTAGCATTTTTGCCCCAGAAGCCGTTTCTTCAGCTGGCTGAAAGATAAATCGAACCGTGCCGCAAAGCTCCTGCTGACGCTCTTTAAGAAGGATAGCTGCTCCGATTATAGAAGCCGTATGAAAATCATGGCCGCACGCGTGCATCACACCGTTCACTTCAGAAGCAAATGGCAGATTGGTCTTTTCTTCAATTGGCAGCGCATCAATATCAGCTCGAATAGCGATAGTAGGTCCCGGCTTTCCTCCCACAATTTCTGCTACTGCTCCTACGTCTAATTGGAATGTATCCGCTGTAGAAATATCATAGTGCTTTAACCACTTTTTAATACGTTTAGTTGTTTCATATTCTTTCATTGAAAGCTCTGGAAACCGGTGCAGCTCACGGCGTATGTCTATTAGCTCATTTAGTAGTAATTGATCTGTCATATTTATCACTCTTTCACATTTCTTAATTTGGAGAACTTCTCTATCTTTTACGACAAAGAGTGTACCTCATTGAATTTTTTATAAAGAAATACGGTCGTATAGTCTTCTGCAAGGTGCTTTTCTTTAGCTTGAACATATCCTTTTCGTTCATACATTTCAACTAACCAAGGATGTTCTTTTGCTGTTCCTAAAGACACACCTGGTGATTTAAACGTATTTTTTATTACCTCTTCTTCTACTCGATGCAGCAGCTTAGATCCAACACCTTTCCTGGTAAACAACGGGTCTACTGCAAACCACCAAAGATGCGGAACAGCAAACGGACCTGGATGTTCTCCCCAAGGCATTCGTATCGACACAGTAGCAGCGATTCTTTTCTCTTCTTCATATACATAGCAAAGGTTTTGAGAAATATTTTTCTTAACAAGAGCAAGATCAGCAGTAGCTGCTAAGAAAGGAATACCTAGCTCTCGAATAGGCTTATATGCTTGTAGAGTTAAGTTCAATAAGTTATCTGCGTCGTCATTTGTTGCCAAACGGAATTCATTTTTCATCTCTTCGTCTCCTTATGTAGTGCTTAAATATTTTATTTAACTTATAAGTTTACTAAGAATTAAAAAAGACAGACTGCCGCCTTGCCTCACTATACAACTGCTTTTATAACGTGTCAATTCTATTTATCGTTTTCTATAAAGGGTATAAATAAAACAAATACACGCAGTTTTCTGCGCGTATTTGTTACATATCAAGACAAATTTTAGGACTCACTTACCGTAGCTTTTAAATTAGCTGCCAACACTACAAGTTCTTCTATAGATGCTAATTCCTCCTGTGAAGCCGCTGCTACTTCTTCAGCATAAGCAGCTGCTTGTTTGGCAACCTCTGAAAGCCCCATGACAGACTCCATTACCTTGAACGAATACCCATCAATCTCTCCTGTTGCCCTTGTCATTTTGTTCATTTGTTCTTGAGCAGCAAAGACATCTTCCATGATTGTGGAAAATTGTTCAGTTACATCTTCGACAGTGGCAATCCCAAGTGTGACTTCTTCTGTATTGACTTCCATGTTTTGATAAGCCTGCTTTGCCTGCGCTTCAATTTCTTTTAACAGATGACTGATTTGTATAGCGGACGTTTTAGATTCTTCCGCTAGCTTACGTACTTCCCCTGCTACTACAGCAAAACCTTTTCCATGTTCCCCAGCTCTTGCAGCTTCAATAGCAGCATTAAGTGCAAGAAGATTTGTTTGTTCAGCAATTCTTGTAATCGTGTCAATAATTCGTCCAATCTCTGTAGAACGATCTTCGAGTCCCTTTACTTCACTGGTGGATATCTTAACTGATTCATAGATTTTATTCATTTGATTCGTCACCTCTTTCACCGAAACATTGCCAGTGGAAGCATGTTCAGAGGCTCTGTTCATCGATTGTTGTACCTTTGAAGAATGATCAGTCATTTTCTGAAGCAGCTTGGCCATATCCACCATAGCTTGCTCGGTTTCAACCACATTTAGCAACTGCTTATCAGAACCCGCAGCAATTTCTTGAATAGACATCGTAACTTCTGTCACAGCTGTTTTTGTTTCCTCCATGCTTGCAAGCAATTGCTCTGAGGAATGACTGACCGTGTTCTTTGTTTTACTTATTTTCTGACGCAGCATTCTCATGTGAGTCATCATTTCATTAAATGAAGATATGAGTGTACTAATCTCATTTTTCCCTTTCAAAGGAACAACATCTACAGATAAATCACCGTTTGAAATCCCTTTCATTGTTTTTGACAAATTTTCAACCGCAATTATGTAGCGACGTATGATAAAATAGAACACGGTAGTTGTAAAAGAAACAAACAGAAATGTAATCACTAGCGTAATCGAAGCTGCTTGCTCTTGTTTCACAATAAGATAATAATTTGTTACTTCAATTACAGTAGATGTTATGGCCACCATGGCTGCAATCATACATAGCATTTTCATGCGTAAACTTTGAAAAACTTTTTTCATTTTTTCATCCCCTATACAATCTAAAGACATAGAATGTCTAATCTATATTAGTAGTATCGGCATATTTTTATATTTTTTTGTAAAAACTAAAGAAGAATTGAAACAATTATTATTGGCGCTTTTCCACTAAACATTGGAATACATATCATTCTGCAAGGCGCTGCAACAGCAGTTGATAACTGTCTGATTATTCTTTCATTTGACCAAACTCTACCTTTGCTTATAAAATGAAGATTTGTAGAAAGGAGTACGAAAAATTTTATGTATACGTATCAAACAGGCAATCAAACAATTGACTACAAAATTGAAGTCGTTCCAAATAGAACCGATATCACGGTGCAAATTTGTGACAAAGAAGGGGTAAAAGTTATTATCCCGAGAGGTCTTAATGAAAACAATGTGCGTTCAATTATCGCACGCAAAGCAACATGGATTTTAAAACAACTAAACGGTTCACAGCCAGCTGAGGAAAAGCCAGCTGCTCCAAAAAAAGAAGCAGTAAAAAAAGAAACAGCTAAAAAAGAGGCTCCTAAAGCAGCAGCTTCTGCAGCTAAAACTGGTTCTTTTGAAGAGGGAGACAAATTCCCTTACCTAGGACGTCAATACCGCTTAAACATCGTTCGTGGAGATGTAGCAAAGGCTGAAATGACATTCCGTGCAAAATTCATTGCTACAGTACCTGAAAGCTGGAACGAGCAGCAAACAAATGAAGGTATTGGACAACTATTAACAGAATGGTACCAAGGCCGCGCAGGTGAAAAATTCCAAGAAGCTTTGAAATCTGTTAAAAAAGCAGCTGACAATGCTCCTGAATCTGTTAAGTGGGACGAGTTAGGCGAAGAATACGCTACGACTCAAGATAATACAATCGTATTAAACTGGCGTTTGCTAACAGCTCCTCTTGCAACAATTGAATATGTCATTGCTTCTCAATTTACAAATGCAGATGAGTTATTCGAAGATGCAGCTGAACGCAAACAGTGGTTAAGCGATAACACCCTAAACGCATTTTAAGTTTATACATAAAAAAAGCACGCGGCGAACGCGTGCTTTTTTTATTTGGATAGAAGTACCCGAATAATCTCACTCCTCAAAAATTAGTTAATCTGATAGGTTCATTCAAGCGCAGTTTATAAACCAATATATAATATACATGTTTAAAGTTTTATTAATCTAATTTTAAAAGCAGTAAGTAAGAATAAACTGATTCTATAAAAAACTGCTTCTTATCCTTTTAATACTTTAAACGCTTCTCTTACTTTTCGTGCAAAATCTAACGGTGGTTCTACAGATTCAAAATGCATATACATTGCTCTCGGCTCTTCAAATAGCCAATGGTTGTGAACGGCCGTAACCTTAATATCTCTTTTTCTAAGCTCCGTTAATAATGGATTTACCTCTTCTTGCAAAAGCACGGTTTCACCTAGATTTAGCGCTCTTCCCTTGCTATCTAAATCTTCAAAAGTAAAAAATTGAGGAGTAACTAACGGAGAGCGTGTTGGACGCCCTAAAATTTTAAAACGAATCGTCCTAAATTTTTGTACTAAACAAACGCCATTTTCATCTAAACTGCCTTGTCCACCTAGAATTCTCGCAAACTCCTGACATAGACTCTTTTTATTTTCCCAACTCATTATGCTGACTTCCTCTCTTGTAATAACTTGTCCTACCTTAATAAATATATGTGAAAGTTATCAAGTAGAAACGGCAAACACACAGGAAAACTACCCATTTTATAAATCCTGATTATCAAAAGTCATATTTATTTTTCTTTGTTCATATCAATAGCATGTATTTTTGAATTTAACTAAACAGAGAAATTTAGATGCCATTTAAAAAATTTACTTAAGCAGTTTTTTTAAATTGAATTTATAGGGGGAAGTAAAATGAAAAAAATAGGCAAGGATGATTTTATTTCAGGGTTTGTTCCTCATCATAATCATGGCTCAGTGGACTACACTTCTGTTGCGTCAGGACATGTCCATCAGTGCCTCGATGTAACGTCTCCTCCAATTCAAAGCGAGGATGGAAGCCACATTCACTATACAGAAGGCTATGTTGTTTTTGAAGACGGACATACACATCATTACAAAGCCTACTCTGGTCCCGCTATTCCCATTGGCAACGGTATGCATGTTCACTATTATGACTTTTATACCAGCGAAGACAACCAGCATCGGCATCATGTCAAAGGTGTAGACCATCCTGCTCCGGGCGATAGATAATGAAATAGTTTAATGCAATTAAGCCAAAGTCTCAGCTTCTGAACTGATTTTCATCTTGTGTTTATACCCCTTTATTAAAAGTGAGACCTTTAATAGATAAAGGTCTCTTTGTGCATATATGAGTTAAATGCCAGTCTCTCCCTCTGCTTAAGCAAAAAAGGATATGCGAGCTCTTTATTCCAAAAGTTCGACATACCAGGTCTTTGGACATGTCAAAGTTTCTACACCAATCGATATATTGTGTTTTGAAAGAAAGATATATATAATCAAGAAAATGTTTGATTTTGTTTAAATGTGGATACGTATACCTATAAGCAAGATAGCAAACACTTAAGATGAGTGGTTACGCTATAAAAGTTGTAATGACCATGTAAAGAAAGGAAGTGCAGCTTATGAAAGGACAGAGCTTTTTTATTTTAGGACTTATATTTGCTCTTATCATTGCTGTTTTAGCTGTAATTAACAACGATCCTGTACAATTTAACTATGTATTTGGTTCACAAAAATGGCCTCTTATTTTAATTATCTTAACAACGGCCGTGTTTGGAGGAGTTGTTGCTGCTTCATTGAGCTTTGTGAAAATTGTTCAACTAAGAGGACAAGTGAAACAGAAAAACAAGCGAATTGCTGAGCTGGAAGAAGAAGTCAAGCAGCATAAGCCTGTTGCGCCTGTTGTGGAAGAAGAACCAAATCAACCAGCTACTCGAACTGAGCGCGCTCAGTTATAATAAAGAAGAGCCGTTATTCTAGAGAATAGCGGCTCTTTTCATTTTTTGTTCCGCCCAGCATATTTTTGGCATATACGCATAAATAGATAGATATGGAAAACTTTAGTTCTGAATGGTACAATCAACACTGTTATATCTCTATGAAAAACTTAAATTGACAGTCTTACCGTTAAGAAGGTGTTCATCCATTATGGTCAATAAAAAAATAAAGCGTGAAATTCTTACATACACAAGCGTCATCCTCGGCACCGTTTTGCTCTCTGTTGTCGTTCAGCACTATTGGTTTCAGCCCTACACTGTAAAAGGCGATTCTATGAAGCCTATTTTGCACGAAGGCAATCGAATTATTATTAACAAACACAGCAAGCTGGAGCGCTTTGACATTGTCGTTTTGCAAGCTCCCTACAGCAGTGATTTTCTAGTAAAGCGTATCGTGGGCTTACCAGGAGAAACGGTCGAATACAAAGATGATGTTCTGTATATAAATAACAAAGTCAAAAAAGAACCGCATCTCCATAAATATTTATCCAAAGTTCCTGCTTACGAGCGATTCACTGAAAATTTTTCCACGTACGAACTGTCTCCAGACGGCACGATACCGGATGGATACGTATTAGTGCTAGGTGACAACAGACGCATTAGCCGAGATGGCAGGCATTTTGGCCTCACTCCGATTTCTTCGATCATGGGAGAAGTCAATATGAAATACTGGCCTTTAAAGGAAATGACTTTTATGCATTAACACATAAAAAAGAAAGCTCAAAAGTGAGCTTTCTTTTTATTTTGGATTTTCCTTGTTTTCTACATGCTGTTCTTCTGCAAATTCTGTGTCATACGCTAGTTTTCGCTTAAAAGCGGGACGCGTTCTCGCCGTATGTTTCGTTTCAATATGGTTGAATAAGTAGCGGTGAACAAAAACCTCGGCAAATGTAATAATAGCTGCAGAAATAATACTTCCCCAAGCAATTTGAACGTAGCTGTCTAATAACAATGTTCCAAAAATCCATACGCTCATATAGGTTAGAACAAATTCAACAATAATGGCATCACGGTTGCCCACTCGAGGCAGTACAATTCGATCCACTACTAAATATGTCACAACTGTCGTTAGCAAGCTAAAAGAAATAATATCTCCGATGGTTGCATCAAAAAACAAATCAAGGCCTATACCAAACGCAATAAGTGCCGCTGCAAATTTAATGAGCAATAATGTTGCATGATTCATATTTGAACCCTCCTTTTTCTATATTAATTTGAACAAAAATAGGGAAATTAATACCTTTTTTGCCAAGAAGGGTATAATATAGGCAAAGCCAGTACGCTTGAGGCTGCTCGAGCGTACAAGAATGATTTGGGAGATGTTGTAATGATTGTACTAGAAAATAGCAAAATGAAAGTAAGTATTCAAGAAAAAGGAGCGGAAGTTGTAGAAGTATTTCATAAAGAAAAAGACCTGCAGTTCATGTGGAGCGGAGACCCCGCTTATTGGGGACGAGTATCCCCGGTATTGTTTCCAATCGTAGGCAGATTAAAAAATGATCAGTATACCGTTGATCAGCGCGAATACTCTTTGCCGCAGCACGGCTTTTTACGTGATTCTGCTTTTAGCGTGATCGAACAAACAAACGAAACGGCACGGCTGCAATTTGCTACAAACGGCCGTTTTAAAGACGTATATCCGTTTGAATGTTCAGTTGAAATCAGCTACCGTCTGGAAAATAACCGATTAACTTTTCAGTGGAAAGTAGTGAATGAAGATAAAGACGATATGTATTTTTCAATTGGAGCCCACCCTGCTTTTCGTATTCCGTTACGTGAAAACGAGCAGATTTCTGATTACTTTTTAGAAATAGAGCCTTCTGAAACTACGCCGAAGGAATTTATATTAAAAGACGCTCTTATTCATGAAAAAGGAGCTGCAGAAAATGTGCATCAGCTGCCGCTAAGCGCAGATTTATTTGCAAATGATGCGTTAATTTTTAGCCATATTGACGGAATTACGATTAAATCTGCGGTTAATGAAAATCAAATTAACGTTCAGTTTAATGATTTCCCGTATGTCGGTATTTGGTCAAAGTATGATGCAGAAAATCATACAATCGCTCCTTTTCTTTGCATCGAACCTTGGTTTGGAATTGCAGATACGCATGATCACAACGGAAATTTCAAAGAAAAATTAGGCATCAACCGTTTATCAAAAGACGGTGTATTTCAAACAGAGTTCTCTGTTGCCTTTAGCTAAAGGCAACAGAGAACATAACACAATCAATCCAATCTTAAGATGAACAAATGGGATCAATGATCTGGACTGCTTGTTAGACCGCTGTGGATTTCCGTGCAAGACTTCGCTTTCCGCGGGCGGCTGTTGAGCCTCTTCGTCGCTTACGCTCCTGCGGGGTCTCACCTATTCCGCTTTTCCCGCAGGAGTCTTCGCCTTGCCCTCCAATCAACAGCTAGAAGCAGTTAAATAGATTAAGTCTGCGTTCACCATAACAATAAAAAGCTCCGAACGATTACTCGTTCGGAGCTTTTTTTAACTAAACTGCTTTTGTCCCTGCTTCTTTTTATATTAGTTATTTACAACATCGCTATTTTTTAGCGCATGGACTTGCTCTATTAGCTTCTGAACGTATTCTTCGCTGAGTACACCTGTTGCTCCTCGAATAATTTCAGTCGAATAGTGATCGGGAGGTGCGACTTCTTTTTCTTTATTTAACACAAAAAAAGTAAGCACATGATCCACCATCTTACCTTCATGCTCGACAGAAATAATAGCAGGACGATAGCCGTTATTATCTACGCCTTCTCTGCCATACAGGTACGTAATGGCTTCAGGCGGCACGCGGTACAATTTGCCTTCAACGACTCCGCCTTCTTCAACCATGTCTGCACGTCCTCCGTCATGAATAACGTGGTTATATCGAAGCGTATAGCCATTGAAAACAGCTCTGCCGAGACAGTCTTGGAAATGCTGATCCACCCCGTGCTTAATAAAACGATCGTTATCCATACATGAACCGTAAGCGAAATACAGCATACCTTCTAATAAATCTTCTTTCCACACGCGCCAGTTTCCGCTCGGGATAAATTCGTGCAGCAGCGAACGATCGCTTGCCACATACACAACGGCTTCAAATTCACCTTGGTCCGTTTCAACCGTTTGCACAACTTTATCATATTCATTGTCTTTATGACCTTCATGAATGTATCCTTCTAATTCATCAAGAGCCTTCCACATAAGCTGATCGGTCACTTCATATACTTCTCCGTATACAATATGTTCACTGTCGATATCGAGCATAGGATAGCCTTGCTTTGTGTCATATAATTTCCCTTTCGTTTTTGCCTGCTTGGCAATAGAGCGCGCATGATGCAGCAATCCGTGATTACCTTCTCCTTCAAGAAGCGTTCCGTATACAAATAAATAATTGCACATACTCCTTATTCCCCCTCTTTCTCTTCATAAAGCTCTAGCGGTAACCCGTCTGGATCAGCAAAAAAAGTGAATTTTTTTCCCGTTAGTTCATCTACCCTAATAGGTTCCACATCAATCCCTTGCTGCTCTAGTTCACGCTTAGAATCCTCTACGCTTTCAACCGCAAAAGCTAAATGTCGTAAGCCGCACGCTTCAGGCCTTGAAGGACGCTGTGGCGGATTTGGAAACGAGAACAACTCAATTTGATAGCCAGGAGCTACTTCTAAATCTAGCTTATATGAATCTCTTTCTTTTCTATATGTTTCTTCTATAATCTTGCATCCTAACACATTTACATAAAAAGCTTTTGAACGTTCATAATTACTTCCTATAATGGCTACGTGGTGCATTCGTTTTAAATTCATTTCATTCTCCCATAAAAACCCTTTTCTAATCATCCTACACAAAATGCCGGCAAACATCAAATAATTACGTTATCACCTTTGACGAGAGTGATAAAAGTCACGGACATAGCGCCTCATAACGAGTAACATAACAACGAGGTGAATAACATGATTTCGTTAACATTTAAAGCAAGAATTGACCGAACTCAAAATTTAGATTCGTTAAAAGAAGAAGCGTCTATTATGCACCGTATTGCTGATCAGCTATCTCCAATGAGCCCTGAGTTCATAGAATATACTGAACGTATTCAATATGTGTATGAACGCATGCACATTATCGTACGTCATCCTACTAAAAAACTCGCTTAATATAAGCGAGTTTTTTTATAAAATCTTTGTCAAACTACCTTATTTTGAGATATACTGAATGCTAATAAAAAAATGAAACTTTTTGATCTTACGCGCGTATACTTAATTACGATAGGATAAAAGATAAATAGTTACGCAGATAAAAACCATCACGTGATGGTTGACATAGTTAAAGGAGGTGGTATTCTGATGGGGTTGCGACATACAAAATTGGCGAACTTGCAGAGATGGCACATGTAACGAAACGCACGGTTGACTATTATACCAACATTGGTTTGTTAAAAGCAGAACGCTCTGCTTCTAACTATCGCTTTTATAACGAAGAAGCGCTGAAACGTCTTTACTTAATTGAAAAATTAAAAAGCGAAGGCCGTTCTCTTGAAGAGATTTCTTCTCTATTTTCTATAGAGCAATCCGAGAATAGCCACTCCAAAGACGAATTAGCATCCAAATTTTACGTACTAAACGACAGTTTAAAAGAATTTGCACCGCTTATGGAAAAGCTGAATGAAGAAGATCGAAAAGTAATGATGAATCGGCTCTCACCAGAAAGCGTCACTCTTTTGCACTCTTTACTGCTGCTGCTGTCGTAAATTTATTATTTACAGGAGGTGTTTACTTACTTTATAGCATTATAAAGTAAGTATATTCATTGATAACCATTAACTTAATTATTTTTGCGATTTTAATTGTACTCACTGCTTTTTTCGTTGCTTCAGAGTTTGCAATTGTGAAGCTTCGTAGTTCACGGGTAGATCAACTTGTTGCTGAAGGAAAAAAAGGAGCGAATGCGGTTAAAACCGTGACGACACACTTAGATGAATATTTATCTGCGTGTCAGCTTGGTATTACGATTACTGCTTTAGGACTCGGTTGGTTAGGAGAACCGACTGTTGCGAAGATTGTAGAACCCCTGTTTGAAAAAATGGGTGTTGCTGCATCTTTAACACATATTCTTTCATTCATTATCGCATTTGCGCTTGTAACGTTTGTTCACGTAGTCGTTGGTGAATTAGCGCCAAAAACATTTGCGATTCAAAAAGCTGAAACAGTTACGTTATTGTTTGCTCGTCCGTTAATTTTATTCTATAAAATTATGTTCCCCTTCATTTGGTTACTAAATGGTTCCGCCCGTTTATTAACTGGAATGTTTGGATTAAAGCCAGCTTCAGAGCATGAACTTGCGCACAGTGAAGAAGAGCTGCGCATTATTTTATCAGAAAGTTTTAAAGGCGGGGAAATTAACCAGTCTGAATATAAGTACGTGAACAACATTTTCGAATTCGATAACCGTGTTGCTCGCGAAATCATGGTACCAAGAACAGAAATTTCAGCTGTTTCTGAAGACGACAGCATTGAAGATTTCTTAAAGCTTGCTGTAGAAGATCGCTACACTCGCTACCCTGTTACCGTTGACGGAGACAAAGATAACATTATCGGCTTAGTCAACGTCAAAGAGATTCTAAACGATGTCGTAATTAACGATGCGTTAAAAAAGCAAAGCGTGAAGCTTTATATGAATCCTATTATTCAAGTAATTGAAACCGTAGCGATTCAAGACCTACTGCGCTCGATGCAAAAGAAACGTACGCATATGGCTGTGTTGATTGACGAGTACGGCGGTACGGCTGGTATCGTTACCGTTGAAGATATTTTAGAAGAAATCGTTGGAGAAATTCGAGATGAGTTTGATACAGATGAAAAGCCGCTTGTTCAAAAAATCAGCGATCAGCATTTTGTCTTTAACTCAAAAGTACTGCTTGAAGAAGTCAACGAAGTGCTTCATATCGAAATTGAAAACGACGATATCGATACAATTGGCGGCTGGATGCTAATGCAAAATATCGATATCCAGGAAAGCGAATCGTTCAAACTTTTCGGATACGAGTTTATTGCAAAAGAAATGGACGGTCACCAAATGAAAGAAGTAGAAGTACGTGCCCTTCCTGAAGAAGAACGCGTGCAGCCTGAAAGTCATTCACCAGAACAAGAAGTTACACAAGCATAATAGAAAGAGCCGCTTCTTTATAAAGCGGCTCTTTTTTTATTATTGTTTTACTTTAATCATGCAGCAGCTTGTACACAACATTCTCTTCTGCCTCTTCCCCAGTCTTTTCTTTCGCTTGGTCCATCGTGCCGACAAATTCCAGCTTTCCTTCCTTTAAGACCGCAAACCGATGACACACGTCTAAGATTTCATTCAAATCATGGGTAATATAGATAATCGTTTTTCCTTTTGCCGCCAGCTGTTTAATATAACGAATGATCTCAAGCTTGGACTGCAAATCAATTCCGACCGTCGGCTCGTCCATTAACAAAACGGACGGTTCATGAATAAGTGAAACGGCTATGTTTAGCTTTCGCTTCATGCCTCCTGATAAATTTTTCACTTTTTCCTTCCATCTTCCTTCGAGCTGTACAGCTGAGCAAAGAGACTGAAGCTGTTCATTCGACAGAGAGCGTGAAGTCATTTTACTCCACATTTTCATGTTTTCTTTTACGCTAAGCTCTTCCCACAGCGCTATGTCTTGTGGAACGTAGCCAATGACTTCTCGAATCGCTTTTTGATTTTTCTTAAGCGATAAGCCTCCAATCGTGACCTTCCCGCTTGAAGGAGCCGTAATGGTAGACAAAATAGACAGAAGCGTCGACTTACCAGCGCCGTTTGGTCCTAAAAGACCAATGACTTCTCCACTTTCTACGGTCAGCGTAACATTTGCTAATGACCGTTTTTTTCCGTATGTTTTGCTAACATTGTTAATTTCAATCATTTGATGCTCCTCACATTCCACACTAGTTTAAACGCGCACAAACATATACATGCAATGGAAACAGCTATCTCTTTCCAAATGAACGTAAGCGGCAGTGCATGCTGATACAGAAGCAGATGCTGCGGAAGCCACTGACTTATTCTTTCAATCGTTGCAGAAAGCTCTCCTACCGGGAAAAAGCTCCCTCCTATTATACTGAGTCCTGTGACCATAACAACGCTGATCATATAATAAGATCCAACTCGCTGACTTTCACTTGCAAGCCACGTGCTAAAAGCAACGCACACAATCACATAGATACACATATACAGCAGCACACCGTAAGACTCTACTCCATAAAGCCATTTAAATAGAGTAAAGCTTATGAGAGCTTGAAGCACGTATAGCACAGCATAAGCGGTGCTGACGGTTCGAATATAACCGTAAAGTCCTTTTTGCATTGTTTTCATTCGTTTGAAAATGTGCTTCCGCTCTTTAATCATCCAATCTGATGTGACGCAGCAAAGTAAAAGCGTAAAGAATCCCCATAGCGGCACGTATCCGGTCATTTGAACGTTCCCTTGCTTCGTATGCTTCGTTCCTTGCGCCTCGTAATCAATTGTCATCAGCGGCTTTGGCTTCCACTGGTTATCAGTATAACGATACGCTTCTTTCCATAAATCCGGTTCTGCATGAATGTTATAGACTCTATATAAAAAACGCACTTCATTTGCCGCTTTAACATTTGTCGTTAACCTTGTCACTTCACTCGCCACAACTTCTCGAACCGCTTCTGTGGCAACGGAAGAAGGCAGCGTGAGCAAATCAATGACCCCTTGATAATTCCCCGCTTCTACTTCTTGTTGAAATCCGTTAGGAAACATAAAAATGCTGTCAATTTTATTTTTTGCCAGCTGCTTTCTCGCTTGTTCTTCGTTCAGAGAAAGAAACTGAATTTCTGTTGTTTTCTGTAGTCGATCCATCACTTGTTTAGACATTTTGCTGTGATCTTGATCGACAAGAGCAACAGGTATTTTCGAATCACTTTGTACTTTTGCTAAAAACGAGCTGCTAATAATCGTTCCTATTAAAGGTAAAAAGAAAATCATAATAACAAGCATAGGGCGCTTCAGCAGCTGCTTTATTTTTTCACTGATCATTTTCTCCACCGCCTTTGCAAAGTCATCACGTAGCCAACAGCAAGAACAAAACTTCCTGCTGCCGTAATGAGAATAGGCTTAAGGTGAAGAAAAGCTTCGTTTGTGTTATATCCATCAAACTCATAAAATAACAGCTCCAAGACACGGGTGTTGAGTGACCATTTCTGGAAACCACTCGCCCAGTCCGGTAAATAGACGACCGGCACAACATGTCCGCTTAAAATCGCACTCAGCAAAATAAACAGCAAACCGGTTATTTGATAAGCTTTTTGTGATAAAAAAAGAACCCGAAGCAGTAAAAACAAACATAAAAAAGCAAACAAAATTCCGCTTACCCCTAAAAAAAGCTCTCCGTACGTACCAGTTACAGGAAGTTTCAATCCTTTAAGGAGGCTTCCAAACAAAACGACGGATACGGGTAGCAAAAGAACATACAGAGCCGTCAGCTGCGCTAAATAAATGTGGACAAATGATACACCTCTTGTTTTCATTCGAGCCAGCACGGGAGAAGTCTGCGTTTCACTAGCAAGCAGCCAGCCGCCGTAGCTCCAAATCATAAGCAGCAAAGCAGCAAAAGACAGGACGTAATATTGCTTCATATCCTGCTGAAAGAAACTCGTTTCTATTTGTTCATCAAATAAACTTCCTCGATCTAACACGTGAAGCCCAAACGTCACCAAGCTTTTCTTAAACTCTGCGCGTCTATTTTTATCGGAAACATTTTCTTTTTCTAAAAAGGTATCAACCGTATTAATACCGCTTTGAGCAGCTGATGTGTAGTCGGCTGCACTTTCCATCACATAGCGAAAGAGCTGTGACTGAAGCGGCTTATTGCTATTTCCAATGACGTGTAAAGGCTGATTTTTCCCATGAGCAATATCATGACTAAAACCTTTTGGCAGCGTCACAATGGCTGCCACTTTATTTTGCTGCAGCAGCTGTTTAGCTTTCTGTTCATTCGTGTAAAGAGGCTTCATGATTTTGCGAAGCTTACCTTCAGTCAGCTGTTCGATGACGTACTTGGTTTGTGCAGTATCATCTTTATCCACAATTGCCACGGGGAACCGATTTACTCTCTCCTCACCTTGCATGCTCTGACTAATAATGATCCCTGCTCCAAATAAAAACAGAGCAGGGATCATTATTAGCAGTATGAGAGATTTTATATTTTTCAATAGAGCTTTACATGTAAAAAGAGTCAAAGAGAAATATATCTTCATCTGCTTTGCACCTTTTAGTAACCAGCGGTTCCCATATTCATCATGAGACCTTGAACATTTTTAGCGAAATTTTCTTGAATTGACAGCATATCTTCAGGCGTTACATCTTTTACGTTTGTCGCATTAGATGCGTCAAGCTCTGGAATAGCTGCTGATTTTTTTAATTGAGAAGCAGAGTCAATTTTTAACGTAACGTTTGCCGGATCTGCTTTTGGTCCTATTTTTGTACGAATATCAAACGAATAATCTGCTTTTCCTTTTGAAGCACTTATTGCTTGATTCTGCTTTACTTCCCCGTTTACTACTAGATCTTCTTGATCACCTAAGTCTAAAGAGAAAGTACGGTCAGCCGTTTGTTTCGCATCGGTTTTACCATTGATTACTGAATCCATTTTAAACGTCATATTCGTGTCTTCATCTTTTGAATCTTTTGTTAACAAATGAATAGACATGTTTTCTTTTCGTTTTTCACTTTCCGTTGTTACGTCATTTTTCATATCAAACGTAAACGCATCATCGGTAGTGCTATCAGTTAGAACTGCTTTAAACTGCTTAGCCGTTTTGTTATCTTCATACGGAATATTTTTAGTCACTACGTTAAGTTTGCCTTTATCGTTAGAAGCATTTTTTACACCCATGTCCATATCGCGAGCTACCACAACATCATCTTGAACGTACACAGTTGATTTAACACCGCCAGGGTAAGTCGTATCTTTTGCTTCTTTTTGGAAGTCTTGAAGACTTTCTTTTACTGATTTTTTCAATTCTTTTGGATCTGCCATATCTTTTAATTCTGGATTCGTTGCTGCCGAAGATTTAAACAGCTTAGATACGTGATTTGCATAGATGGTATGAAGCTTGTCATCTTTTGCTACCTTCGCAATAAGCTTATCCATAAATTGTTTTGTTTCTTTATCAGACATGTTAAGCGTCACGCTTGTTAACTGAAGCGTTTTGCCATTTGTTTTATAATCCACATTTTTTTCTTTTGTAAAATAATCGCTGTCTAGCTGATCATAAATGAACGTTCCGTACTCTTTTGCAATGTAAGTCTTTTCTTTTTCCGTTAACTTTAAATCTTCTAAACTCACGTTGCTTGTGTTAATATCAAGCGTTTCAGGACCAGAATAAGAAGGATCGAACTTACGCGCTACCTGTCCATATTCGTCTAAGTTTAAATAGAAATATTCATTTGCTAGAATCGGAGCTTTAAAGCCTATTCTTTCTTTCGTTTGAAAACCTTCTAGGTCAAGCGCTTTCGAACCGCCGATATTAAGAGCCAGTGAACCGTATCCTTCACTTTTTTTCGGATCTTGTTCCGCTTTAATTTTAATTTCAGCTTTACTGATAAGGTCTTGAATCATTTTAAAGCTTGGATCATATGAAAGTGAATCCATGTTAAAGCCGCCTTTGATAGTAGCATTTGTAGTAGAAGGCTGCTTCATCGCTTTTTCCTGATAAGCCATCGTTTCACTGTACTTTGTTTCTAATTCATCAGCTGCTTTTTGATACGTATTTACTTCAGAAATTAAGTATAATTGCTTAGGAGATTTTTTAAATACCGTAGCAAATGTAATTGCTCCTCCAATAATCACAATTAAAGCTGCTAAAATGATAATCCATTTAGCCGGCGCTTTTTTGGGAGCGGGCGCTGTTTCTAGCGAAGCCGCTGTTTCGTCTGTTGTTCTGTTTTGATCTTTCTCACTCATCTACACCAGAACCTCCTATGTATTTTGTTAGTCACTTTGTACATGATAAGGAATGGTTTCCATAAATTCTACTACTTCGACAAAATAAGACAATAATTAGTCCGATAAACCGATGTCTTTCGGTGCAATATCGTGTGCAAAGTACTCTACTTAAGTACCCAATATATTGAAAATAAAACCAATTATTCAAAACTATCTCAATAACTATTAAAATAGGTAAATGACTTAACTTCTTAGTTTATTACAATATATTCCTATTTTTAAGCATTTACACCTAATAATTACGAATCGGCACTTTTCTATAGTCGATCTCTTTTTCCTTTAATCATATACAGGTGATATCTATGTACGCCTTTATGAAAAGATGATAAAAAAGCAGCGTTTTGTTCTGGTTCGAAAGGGAAATAATATAAGAAAGCTTTTTTCATGCCGGTGATGTAAAAATCGAGTAAAGTATTACTAAATACATTTTACACAATTTAATTTGAGGATAGAAAAAGGAGGATATCATTATGAATATACGCGTCACTCCTTCTGCAAAAGAAGCGTTGCGGAACGTAGAACAAAATCAAATGATTCAGCTTTCTTTTGATCGAGGAAGCTGCGATATTGTTAATACGATTTATGAAATGAAGATCATCTCAAAGCGCAGCCTTCAACCCTATGAAAAAGTTGTAACGGTTGAAGACTTAGAATTTATTGTTGATGACGACATGGAAGAAGTGTACGACAATGAGCTGGTAATTGATCACGCAGCAGGTGCTTTTGTCTTCAAAAATCACAACCAAATTTTTAATAACCGCGTAGGATTGCGCTATATCAATTCATAGAAAAAAGCAGGGAACTAACTCCCTGCTTTTTTTCTTGCATATGTTAGGAAACTCGCTTCTATCGATTGACTTTTAAGCGCTCTTGGATAAATAACAGCACGTTCACAAGACTATTTTCTTCATATACATTCACCTGCTGACGCTTAAATTCTCCTTGTTCATGGTAGTAAATAATATCTCCTGTCCCTTTGTCTTCATTCATATGTAAATGAAAACTAAGCGGCGTCGCCAAAATAGATCCATCTTCATCTCGCTGAAGAATTTGACAAAGCGTTTGATTCCCTTGTTTTTCAGATAAAAAATCATAGCCAAATTGATGTGCTAACTTCTCCACTTGTGCAGCAATAAGAGCTGTAATCGGTTGATTGTCTTTCATAAGCAGTATTTCTCCTTACTTCATCTCATTAGGGTTTTCTTATTAGTATACTATACCTTAAACTTCTGGAGCTAACGACTTAACCTGTGCATATCATGACCACATGTCCATCCGGATCTTTTATCGTAAAAAACGAAAAATCATCAAAAGAAGTAATCGGAGACTCAATCGTATAGTCCATCCCTTTAAGAAATTCATACGCTTCTTTAATATCTTCCGTATGGAAATTAAAAATTGGATGAGGGCTAGCCACTATTTGTTTTTCTGTTCCTTCAGGACCCGCGTCTAATGTTAACCCCGTTTCTCCATCAATTTTAAGATTATAAACAGGGTCCTTCACCTCGCTCATCTTGTATTCTTGACTCAGTAACTCGCTATACCATTTTACTGAAGTTTTTAAATGAGATACGTGGATAAATACCGTATTCATTTTATTGAAGACAGGACTCGACATTTTTAATCCTCCTTTTTGCTTTTGGTTCATTCTATACCATTATCCACGTATCATTTTATACCTGCTATTCCCTTAACTTTTGCCCATATATACAAAAAAGCTTGCGAATACTATTCACAAGCTTTTTCTTCATGAAAAATATGTATGCTGTACAACTACAATCACAACCGCAATTAAAATCGAAGGCAGTAAATTCGCAACTTTAATTTTAATAATTTCTAATAAATTAATTCCAATCGCTAAAATTAACACGCCCCCTACTCCCGTGACTTCGGCAATGATACTATTCATTAAATCTTGCGGCACGACCGCATTAATTTGCGTGGCAAACAACGCAATGATGCCTTCGTATAGAAACACGGGCACCGCTGAGAAAATGACGCCTATTCCAAGCGTAGTCGTTAATAATAATGAGATAAACCCATCCATCACCGCTTTTGTAAACAATACGCTGTGATCGCCTCGTATTCCGCTGTCTAATGCTCCTACGATTGCCATTGCTCCAATGACAAAGATTAACGTCCCTGTTACAAAGCCCTGTGAAATACTGAATGTTTGCTTGTCATTTTGCTGTGATTGAAATTTTCGTTCAATCATATTGCCTAGAAGGTTTAGCTTTTCATCTAAATCAATGAACTCACCAATAACCGCTCCAATGGCTAAGCTCAAAATTACAATTAAAAACTGATGACTTTTAAAGCCCATTTGCAAACCGAGCGTAATAACGGATAAACCCATCACTTGCATCACCGTCACGCTTACTTTTTCAGGAATGCGGTGAGCAAGCTTGCCCATTAATGTTCCTACAACAATTGCTAATCCATTGACTAATGCTCCTATAATAAACATGCTGTCACCTTTACCATGAATAATGCCGCTTCTTTTTTCATTTGTTCTACTCCCTCTCTGCTCCGCACTAGCTGTATCAAACACACTAAATTTTAACATAAAATTCTTTCAATTATGAAGAAAAGAAAAAAGAGATTGAAACGTAACTAGATTACCCCCATATAAAAACGAACAAATAGGATACATGAGCTGATTGCTTGCGACAACGCTGTTGATTTCCATGCAGGGCTTCGCTTTCCGCGGGCGGGCGCTGAGCCTTGCCCTCCAATCAACAGCCAGAAGCAACTAAATAGATTAAATCTACGTTCACCATCACAATAAAAAGATCCGAACGCTTCATCGTTCGGATCTTCTTTTAACTAGAACAGGTTTGTTCTAGCCTTTTTATTAAAATGTAATAACGTCTTTTGTACCTTGCTTTTGGTAGCCTGTTTTTAACAGCTTTACTTCTTTATCCGCTGGCAAGTTGGTAAATACAACTGGTGTCACAATAGACGGTGCATGCTTTTTAACATAGTCTACATTCACTTGTAAAAGCGGCGTCCCTTGTTGAACGCTGTCGCCTTCTTGAACAAGCGCTTCAAATCCTTCGCCTTTTAAATTCACGGTATCTAATCCAACGTGAATGAGGATTTCAATTCCTTCGACTGTTTTTAAGCCAATCGCATGTTTTGTTGGGAACACGGTCATAACTTCACCGTTAATCGGTGATACGAGCGTTCCTTCAACAGGTTCAATCGCAAAGCCGTCGCCCATCATTTTTTGTGAAAACACTTGATCTTCTACTTCACTAAGCGGCTTTACAACGCCTTCAAACGGTAACACAAACTCTGTGTGTACGTCTGCTTGAACAGCCTGTTGTTCAACAGGTGCAGCGGTTGACGCTGTGCCGTATTTAACTAATTGATTCATTGCGTCTGCAACAAACTCTACTTCTGTTCCGACAATGACTTGAACATTTGTTTTGCTGAGCTTCATGATTCCTCTCGCTCCGTGGCGCTTTAAGGCAGCTTCGTTAATGTTGCCGGCATCAGCTACTTGTAAACGAAGGCGAGTCGCGCAGTTATCAATGACGGTCAAGTTTTCTTTTCCGCCTAAATCTTCAATAAAATAAGACGCCATATCCACATATTTATCGCCTGTTGCCACAACCGTTTCGTTTGATGTGTCTACTTCTTCATCATCTTCACGTCCCGGTGTTTTTAAATTTAACGCTTTGATCAGCGTATAGAAAATGACAAAGTAAATGACTGCATATACAATTCCAATTCCCGCTAACAGCAGCGGTTTTTGTGAAATTCCGTAGTTTAAGAAGAAATCAATGGCCCCTGCTGAAAATCCAAATCCAGCGTGAATACCAAGAGCAACGGCTAAAGCCATTGATATTCCTGTTAAAACGGCATGAATAACATATAATAACGGTGCTACGAACATAAATAGAAATTCAATTGGTTCCGTAATTCCCGTTAAAAAAGAAGTAACCGCAAGTCCGATTAACATACCGCTGACTTGTTTGCGTTTTTCTTTTTTAGCTGCTGCGATCATCGCAAGCGCTGCTGCCGGTAAACCAAACATCATAACCGGGAAGAATCCAGACATGAATGTTCCTGCCGTTGGATCGCCTTTAAAGAATCGATTCAAATCTCCCGTTACGCCGTGATAGTCTCCGAATACAAACCATACTAAGCTGTTTAACACGTGATGCAGTCCAATTGGAATCAACAGACGGTTTAAAAATCCGTATATACCTGCACCAAGCGCTCCTGCTCCTGTAATCCACGTTCCTAAGTTGTTAATTTGATCTTGAATCGGCGGCCAGATAACCCCGAAGATTCCTGCAAGCGCGAGCATAACGACTGACGTAATAATCGGTACAAACCGCTTTCCTGCAAAGAAGCCGAGCCACTCTGGCAGCTTAATGGCTGAGAAACGATTGTATAGTAAACCAGCCGTTACCCCTGAGACAATCCCGCCGAGTACACCCATGTTAATATCTTTATCAATAGCTACAGTACCTTTTGTTAACACAAAATAACCGACCACTCCGGCAAGTGCTGCTGCGCCGCTTCCATCTTTTGAAAGCCCTACAGCAATACCGAGCGCAAACAGTAGTGCTAAATTCGCAAAAATTGCATCTCCGGCTTGTGCCATAAATGGAATATCCAATAAGTCCTTTTGACCCAAACGAAGAAGCAATGCCGCAGCAGGTAATACTGCGATTGGCAGCATAAGCGATTTACCAATACGTTGTAAAAAATTCAGCATGTTTCTATCCCCTTTGTATAACGTATTTAACCCGATGTTACGAGCAAGGATTTTCGTAACAATATTTATCGGATGACAAGTTACCGCATTCATCCCCAGCCCATGAGTACATCATCAGCTGAAATAACGGCGGTTTTACTGCATGGACTCATACTAGCACATAAAATATATAGTTGTCTATACCAATTTTCTTTTTGAAAACCTCTCTATATCAATGTTAAAAGCCCTTACAAAACTTTCTAGTTCACAAAAAAGAATCAACTGGTATAGACAACTATTCCAAAAAGCGTTACACTTAAATCAATACAACGAGCAAAGGAGTGTATGTATGGATACACATTCATCCATCATTATTTATAATGTAACCGTTTATAGTGAAAATCAGACATTAAAAAACGGGTATATTAAACTAACGAACAAGAAAATTACTGAAATCGGAGAGACACATCAATACGTCCGTCAGCCGAATGATCATGTGATTGAGCTTTCTCCTTCCTATAAAGTGATTCCTGGTGCCATTGATGTGCATATTCATGGCGTTAACAATGCCGATGCAATGGACGGTACAGCAGAAGCATTAAAAACAATGGCGCGCACGCTCCCAAAAGAAGGTACAACAAGCTTTTTAGCAACCACTATGACGCAGTCGAATGAAACGGTTGAAAAAGCGCTTCGCAACGCGGGCGCTTATATAGAAGAACAAACAGATACGGATGCTGAAGTAGTTGGTATTCACTTAGAAGGTCCGTTTATTTCACCGAAACGTGCGGGTGCACAGCCCCCCACTCACATTCAAGATCCGAATGTGACACTGTTTCAAGAGTGGCAAAAAGCAGCCGGAGGACATATTAAACTTGTTACATTAGCTCCGGAGCAGCCAAACGGCTTAGCGCTTACTTCTTATTTAAAAGAAACAAACGTCGTCGCTTCTATTGGCCATTCTGACAGCACATACGATCAAGTTAGTGAAGCTATCGAAGCAGGAGCGTCTCATATTACGCATTTATATAACGGCATGCGCGGTCTTCACCATAGAGAGCCGGGCGTATTAGGCGCCGCTTATTTGAGAAATGAATTATTTGTAGAGCTCATTACAGACGGCATCCACTGCCGACCTGAAATGGTCAAGCTTGCGTACGATCAAATTACAAGTGAACGCATGATTCTTATCACGGATTCTCTTCGTGCCAAATGGCTAAAAAACGGTACGTATGATTTAGGCGGACAGCCTGTTCACGTAAATGATACGACTGCTACCCTTGCAGACGGAACGTTAGCAGGAAGCATCTTAAAGATGAACGATGCGATTAAAAACACGATGAGCTTTACGAACTGCTCATTAGAAGACATCGTAAAAATGACCGCTGAAAACCCAGCAAGACAGCTTAACCTGTTCGATACAAAAGGAAGCCTTAAAATTGGAAAAGATGCGGATATCGTGGTGTTAAATGAAAACTTAGATGTTGAAATGACATTTTGCCGAGGCACATTGAGCTTTCAAAAGGAGGACTAACAATGAATATCATCCAAGTGAAAAACTACAGTGAAATGAGTGCAAAAGCAGCTGATATGCTGATTAGCAAACTTCATGAAAAGCCAAATATGAATCTGGGACTTGCAACGGGAGGCACGCCGAAAGGATTATATGATCGTTTAATTCAAGATCATAAAGAGCACGGCACGTCTTACAAACACGTTACTTCCTTTAACTTAGATGAATATGTCGGAATGAAGCCGCAAGATCCAAACAGCTATCACTACTATATGGCAGATGCGTTATTTAATCACATTGATATTGACGTAAGCAGCACGCACGTTCCTAACGGCTTAGCTGATACGCCTGAAGAAGAATGCCGCCGCTACGATGAAATGATTCAAAATCACGGAGGCATTGACCTTCAGATTCTTGGAATTGGCCAAAACGGACACATTGGCTTTAACGAACCTGGTACGTCATTCAACTCTCCTACTCATATTGTGACGTTAGAAGAGTCAACGCGAAAAGCGAATGCGCGCTACTTTAATTCTCTTGACGAAGTGCCTACTCAGGCTATTACAATGGGAATTGAATCGATTATGAAAAGTAAAGAAATTTTACTGCTTATCTCTGGGGAAGCCAAAGCAGAAGCGATGTATCAGCTGCTTAACGGAGAAATCACAGAGAACTTCCCTGCTTCTATTTTAAAGAAGCATCACTGTGTTACAATTATTGCGGACCAAGAAGCTTTAGCTAAAGTATCGACTACGGTTTAATTTATAGCCTCCTCGTCTTTTTTAGATGAGGAGGTTTACATAAAGGAGAGAACTTAAGTGATTGATAAAAGCTCACCTCTTCCGATTTATTATCAAATTGAAGAACAGTTGAAAAAACAAATTGAAAACGGAGAGTTAAAACCAAATGATTCGCTTCCTTCTGAACGAGAGTTTGCAGAACGATTTGAAATCAGCAGAATGACCGTTCGCCAAGCGATTAACAATTTAGTAAACAACGGTTATTTATACCGTCAAAAAGGTCGCGGCACCTTCGTATCTGAAAAAAAACTGGAGCAGCAGCTCGTTGGATTAACGAGTTTTACAGAAGATATGAAAGCGCGTGGAATGGTACCAAGCAGCAAGCTGCTGAGCTTTGAAATTATTGCGGCTTCAGAAAAAATTGCCGAGCAGCTGCACATTTCTCTTCATGCACCTGTTTATGAAATCAAGCGTATTCGTTTAGCTGACAACGTACCAATGGCCCTTGAAAGCGTGTATGTATCCGCTAACTTAGTTAAAGGATTAACGGAATCCATTGTTAATGACTCTCTCTACCGCTATATTGAAGAAGAGCTCGGGCTGAAAATTGGCGAAGCCAATCAAACGCTAGAATCCATTTTAGCTTCTGAAACCGAAGTGAAGCATCTTGGAATCAGCTCATATTCACCGGTTCTACTGATTCAACGAAATACGTATTTGCAAGACGGCACGCCGCTTGAAGTGGTGAAGTCTTCGTATCGAGCAGACCGCTATAAGTTTACGATTAACATGACACGATCTTAACTAAGGAGTTTTTTTATGTCTAGTTTATATCTACAGGAACTAACAAAACTGCTTGCTAAAGTGGAGGCGCATGAACAGCAGGCAATGGAATCCGCAGCCGAGAAAATCTCACAGCAACTAGCTTCTCATCACCTCATTCATTTATTTGGGTGCGGTCATTCTCATATTTTAACGGAAGAAGTGTTTTACCGTTCCGGAGGGCTTGCACCGATTCACCCTATTTTTGTAGAAGAACTGATGCTTCATAAAGGAGCTTCGCGCTCTTCACAGCTAGAGCGTAGAAATGACTATGCAAATACCTTTATGGAAAAAGAAGATATCGTACCAGGCGATATCATGATTGTGATTTCTACGTCGGGCGTAAATCCCGTTCCGATTGATGTGGCTTTAATTGCAAGAGCAAAAGGCGCCTTTGTTATCGGGCTTACCTCTCCTTCTTATGCCACGAGCCGGGCTTCGCGACATAAAAGCGGAACATACCTTCATGATGTCGTGGATCTTGTTATTAATAATCACATTCCAAAAGGAGACGTTCTTCTTCATCAGCAAGACATTTCTTTCGCTTCTGGCTCTACTGTAATTGGAGGCGCTATCTTAAATGATGTTTTATCTAAAGCCATCCAAAAATTGCTCAGCCGCGGCATCACCCCTCCTGTCTTTTTAAGCGGAAACATGGAAGGTTCAGATGAACATAACCAGCGGTTGATTGATGCTTACAAAGGAAGAATTACTGCCCTATAACAGCCCCTGCGGCTGTTTTTTTGCACAAAAAAAAGATGCTTGAAAGCATCTCATCAAAGTCGGACTGTACGATTTGGACTAGATCTCCTCTTTATCAGTAGAAGTCTTGTTCACAGCACCATAACCTACTTATCCGACATAATTACTATGTTTAACATAAGTATACTCTTTTATACCTTAGGTGTCAAATAAGTTATAAGAAATTTCGTAGTGCATTCATTTGAAGATTTTTTTGCGGTAATGTTCCAGCTGGCTTTTAGCTTCTTTCATAATTGTTGTATGTATGATTTCATCCGTAATGTTAAAATAATTGTCTCCGTACTGATAGTCATCTATCATATCACTAATTTCAAGCCAACCTACTAACTTCGTCGGACAGTCGAGTTCAATGAACATGTTGTATAAGTGATTGGCTTCTGTTAGCGCCCTCTCTTCATGCTGCACAATCGTTTGAAGCCGCGTATAAATCAGGTAATCTGTACATTCCTGTTCACTCGGTTTCAATAAGGAAAGCTCTTTTAAAGTACGCTGAAAATAATCTTCTATTTCAAAGAGATTATAAGGTGGTTGGAGAGAAGCTAAAATAGAAAGAGATAAAGAATCCTGTTCATGCTCCAGCATAGAAAGTGCCCATGGTAAATAATGTTTTTCCGCTGTGACACTCTTTTGATAAATATAATAAAAGAGCTCGCGTGTATCCATAGAACTCCTCCTTCCTTTTTCGTGCCGATACAATTTCGAATAGTTTACCATACCTATAAATTTTACATGTAAATCCCTGCCGAAGCTTTATATAAGTTTTATTGTGCATCTCACAAAAAAGAACCTGCATCAAAACTGATGCAGGTTCTTCCCTTCATATCATGCTAATTATTTCATGTTCATTTGCCCTTGTGAGGCCCTTTCGCTACGTATATCGGTTCATAACGAGAGTGCCAATTGTCAGATCAGAATATCTGCTTTTCATGTGAGGTAATACGTTTGCTGAAGTTGCTGTTAAGTATTCCAAAACTAAACCAGTCCCTTCATGAAGCTAAGTATTTACCTTTCACAGTAGCCTTAGAAAAATTTCTATCAGCTCTGTACTATCTGTATACCACGTTTCAATTGAACTAAACTAAAAAATTCATTTTAATCAAAAAATTTTTATCACAGGGATACAACCATTAACAGCCAATTACAAATGGAGCTTTAATCCTTCATGAGAAGCAGTAAATCCGAGCTTTTGATAAAAACGCAATGCCTCTGACCGTTCTTTATCGGTTGTTAATTGTATCAACTGACAATTACGTTTTTTCGCTCGTTCAATCGCCCATGTAATCAGCTGATATCCAACCCCTTTACCGCGCTGTGACGAAGCGGTTCGAACTCCTTCAATCGTTGCTCTCCACCCGCCTTGTCGTGCAATGTGAGGCGTAAAGGTTAATTGTTGAACACCTATTACTTCACTATCTTTACATGCGACAATCAGTTCATTGTTTGGATCCGCATCAATTGCCTGAAATGCTTGAACATAACAGGCGGGAAGCGGTGATTCGTAGCGCTCTCGTTTGCTTCCAAGCATATCATCAGCAAGCATTTCAACAATTTGATCTAAATCTTCCCGCACCGCTTCTCTAAAGGTTATTTTTCCCATTTCACACAGCACCTTTCCCGTATCTATTTATGATATTAAAAAGAACGCTGACGAACAAGCTCAGAACCGATGCCAAGAACAAAGCAGCCGCTAAAGCACCAAGACCCATTCCTTCAAAGCCGCCAACTCCAAATATGCTATATAGAAATAGAAATATGCTTATTAGCATGCTGCTAAGTGAAATTCCGTACTGCACGGGTGAGTTCTTTCTATAGAAGAAATACGACGCACCAAAAAGCAGAACAAAGAAAGCACCCATTAATCCAAATAAAGAAATCATTTACACCCTCCTCCTTACTTTTAAAAAAGGAATTTATATCCATTATATACTATCATTTTTATTTATTCTATCTATATTAATAGCCCTGTAGCCACAACTAAATAGACATGACCAAAACGGCCATGTCTATTTTTCTACTATATTAAAAAGAAAGTTCTTTGAACCAAAAAGAATAAGGGGCTAAGCAAGCTTCATCAATTTCATTCATACGTTTTTTGCATCGCTGCAGCACCTCAGCAGGAATGTGTCTCTCTAAGTATGCAGATTCTCCGTTAGCTTGAATCGTTTCTTCTACTAGCTCTTCAAATACATCTAGGCATGCTAAAAACTGCGGAAAAGTTGTATTCACGAAACGCTCGCAGTCATCGTTGGACGTATCGAGCAGCACAACCGAACCGTTTTTTTGATGAAGACAAATTGGATCTCCAGCCCCTGTTGTTCCTAAAAACCAATAGTGCTGGTAGCGAGATGATAACTCAAATGTTTCGCATAATGTTGTTAGCTTTCCTTTGGATGAAACGAACTCTAGAAATGGTGAAGCTTCTTTGGGCAATCCTTTTTCTGTTAGCAACTTCTTTGTCTCTTCATCAATATCAAGGGGTGCAAGCTGTTCGGCATCAAACTTCATTCGTTTTTCCTGTCGTTGCATCACATTTGACAACTTCTTTCACTCCTTTTCACCATTTGCTCTTTCTTTGCTTTTGTTTATTATAAAAGAAATCCAGCTCGTATTATATGCTACAAATGAACTTAATTAGACTGAAATTTTTTCCAATCTTTATTTATATAGCCCGATTTCCTCTTTATAAACACAGGTAAAAAGAAACCGATCAGATTTTCTCCAGTGAATTCTGCTTTGAAAAATAATTCTCATTCCCTTCTTCCCTTTTCAGCGTACTCTCGCCTCTTATAAACAGGCTCAATCTTTATTATTCCAATTTTTTCTACTTTTTGCAACTAGGACTTATCTCACCATTTCTTATGCGAGATTAATAACTTGACAAAATAATAAAATAAGCAACAGTAATTATTTACAAATTTTTAAACTTTATGGTTTAATAGGTATGTAATTCCTGTTTTTTACTATATTTTTTTGGAGGTTTAACATGAAAAAAGGGTCAATTTATCGTTTTATTGCTTTTGCTTTAATGTTCACCTTGTGTTTTAGCCAATTAGGCTTACTGAAAACACAAGCGGCAGGCAATCCACCTGCTAATGAAAAAACATTAAGCATTGGTAAAGCAGCAAAAGGAACATTTACAGAACCAGAACAAACACATTGGTACAAAATTAATCCTTCTAAGCAAGAGGTAGCAAAGTTTTCACACTACCGAATTAAGCTTCAAAGTGATGATGAAGTAAACATCACAGTTTACTCTAGTCTTGAAAATGCCAAAAACAACGTGGCATTTGACCGTTATATGGGATACTCCTACAAAGACGAGCCTGCTCAGCTTGATTTTCCAATCGCCTGGACTGGCCCTTATTATGTGAAAGTTGAGTATTATGGAGATGAAGATATCATCATCGAAGACGATACAGAAGAAGATGGAAAAACACCTTCTGAACCTCAACCGGAATTAAAAACAGAAGTTCCTTACACAATCAGCTATGAAGGCGCTTCACTTCCCCCTTCTCAAATGGAGGCAGAAGAATGCCCGGCTGAATTAAGTACAAGCCAAAAAGAAAATGGAAAAGGTATTTTAAAAGATTTGCGTACGATTCGCGACGCTGTGCTTTCAAAAACAGCAAGCGGAAAAGACCTTTCTTCTCTTTATTACAAAGCCGCACCGTTTATCAGCTCTAAAATGATTATCGACAAATCAATGCGCGAACAAGTATACAAAGATTTAGTTCAGCTAAAAGGTCTATTTACAGATGTGGCGAAAAACGGCGCATCAAGCACGTACATGATTACAAGTGCTGATCAAAAAGCAATCAATGATTTATACAACATCGCTTATAAATCCGTTCCGGCTGCTTTAAAGAAAGACTTAGAAAAAGTAGCAGCACAGACAAAATTAAAAGACGTAACGGACTTAAACGTATCGTCTGTATTAGTAAGAGCTAAGTTAGTCAGCGCAAACAGCGTTTCAACAAAAGCTGAAACTCGCTATATTGTTAAATTAAAAGATGGTGCAAATGCTAAATCATTCAAAACAAAAGCACAGTCAAAATCAGCAAGCATTGAATCTATTAATCCATTAAAACAATCAGCTGCTTCTTTTGATAATATGTTTGTTATTCAATTAGATGACAGCAATGCAAAAAGCTTCAGCACGTCATCTGCTCAAGGTAAAATGACGGCAAAACAAATTCAGGCACTTCCTGAAACTGAATTTATCGAGCCGGTTCAAGAGTACCACGCTCTTTCAATGGATTCACAATATCCGTATCAATGGTCATTAAATAACACGGGTAAAAATGACGGTACGCAGCATGCCGATATTCAATACGAATCACTTGAAAAATTACTAAACGGTCAAAAATTAAAAGATACGGTTATTGCCGTTGCGGATACGGGCGTCGATTCATCACTTGCTGATTTAAAAGGTGTAGTGGATACAAAAACAGGCTATAACTACGTGGATCGTTCGTCGAATGCAACAGACGACAACGGACACGGAACTCACGTAGCAGGTATTATCGCAGCCTCTGCAAACAATAACTATTCAATGGCCGGCATTAATTCTCATGCAAAAATTTTACCGGTTAAAATTTTAGACGCATCTGGAAGCGGAGATACAGAACAAATTGCGTACGGTATTAAATACGCGGTTGATCACGGTGCAAAAGTCATTAACTTAAGCCTTGGCGGATCTTACAGCCGCGTGCTTGAATATTCGTTAAAATACGCATACGATCATAACGTAACGGTTGTAGCTGCAAGTGGAAACGACGGTATGGAAGAACTCTCTTACCCTGCTTCATCTGCCTATGCGATTTCAGTAGGCGCATCAAACCGTTTAGATATCGTATCTGACTACTCAAACTACGGAAAAGGATTAGATATTACAGCTCCTGGCTCTGATATTCCAAGTCTTGTTCCAGACGGAAACGTCACTTATTTAAGCGGAACATCAATGGCAACGCCTCACGTGGCAGCCGTTGCGGGATTATTGCTATCACAAAACCCAGGCTTAAAGCCAAAAGACGTTGAAAAACGCCTAACGGATACAGCTAAAGATATTAAATTTGATGAAAAAGATGCTCCTGTATACGATGATGAAGAAAGTCCAGCAGAACCCCCTGCTCCAGGCTACGATTACGTATCAGGATGGGGACGTTTAAATGCGTACAGCGCAGTAAGTGCACAGCAGCTGCAAGCGCAGGTAAATACATTTGTCAGCACGCAAAAAATTGTTACAGGTAAAGCTCAAAGCGGTTCAACTGTTAAAGTAATGAACGGCTCAAAAACACTTGGCACAGTGAAAGCTGATGCAAAAAATACGTTCTCTGTGAACATTCCAGCTCAAAAAGCTGATACCGTTTTACAAGTAGTTGTCACAAACGGAAAAGCAAGTACGAGCATTCGTGCAGTTGTTCAAAAAGCACCTGCCAAACCAGCGGTAAAAGCCGTAACGAATAAAGATGAGTATGTAACAGGAACGTCTAAAGCGAATTTTACGGTAAATGTTAAAAATAGCGCTAAGAAAGTGATTGCTTCAGCAAAAGCTGATGCAAAAGGCGCGTTCAAAGTGAAAATTCCAAAACAAAAAGAAAACACAGTCTTGTACATCACGGCTACAAACAGCCAAAAACAAGAAAGTGAAGAAGTAAAAGTAACGGTGCGTGACGTTATTGCTCCAAATGCACCTAAAGTGAATCCGGTCAGCGACGCGGATACGGCTATTAAAGGAACAGCTGAAGCAAATGCATCTGTTGTAGCGAAAGTGAACAACAAAGAAATCGGCAAAGCAAAAGCCAATGCAAAAGGTCAGTACAGCATAACGATTAAAAAACAAAAAGCAGGTACGGCAATCAGCGTAACAGCAGCAGACGCAGCCAACAACACAAGTAAAGCTACGACTGTAAAAGTGAGCGATAAAACACCCCCTGCTGCACCAAGCGTCAATGCTGTCACAACAAAAAGCACGGCTGTAACAGGTAAAACAGAAGCAAATGCTACCGTAACGGTAACAGTAAACAAAAAAAGCATTGGCTCTGCTGCTGCTAACAGCAAAGGACAATACTCAGTAAAAATTAAAAAGCAAAAAGAAAAAACAGTCTTAAGCGTAACGGCAAAAGACAAAGCGAATAATACGAGTAAAGCAACAGCAAAAACGGTGACAAAATAAAGAAAAAAGGCGCTTGGCTTATGGCCAAGTGCCTTTTTGTTATAAAAGCTGTTTGTTTTTAAAGTATTTCCACATTCCCCACGTTAACACAATTAACATAACGATAATAACAGCAGTAGCCCAGTGGGAATTTTGATATGGAATCGGTACGTTCATCCCAAAAAATCCGGTTACGAACGTCAGCGGAAGCATAATCGTTGAAATCAGCGTTAAGACGTTCAGCTTTTCAGATGAAGTTGCATTGGTAATAGAATAATACGTATCAAGCGCACTGTTTACGAGGTCTCTAAACGTTTCGGCAGAGTCTACAATACGCTCTAAGTGGTCAAGCAAGTCAATATAGAAAGGAACATTTTCTTCTCGTATATCGAATTTCCACTTTCCATTCACCGTTAAGAAAATTCGGCGCTGAGGCAAAATAACGCGACGGATTAAGATAATCGTTCTTTTTAACGCCAAGAACTCTTCCGTCACTCCGCGCACTTCTTTGTTGTAGATTTCATCTTCTAATTCATCAATACGCATGTCAATTCGGTCTAAAATCGGAAAGTATTCGTCCGTGATGCCATCAATCAAAGCATACAGTAAAAAGTCGGCGCCGCGGTTCATAAACTTTGGATAGCGTGAGCACACAGCATCCATTTTACGAAGCCACCCCATTTTATGTTTATGAATCGTCACTACGTAATTTGATCCGACAAAGGCATTTAACTCAAGCGTCGTAATCTCGTCATCACTTTCTTCGTTATAGCGAAGCGCGTGAAAGACGAAAAATTTATAGTCTTCGTAATCATCCATTTTAGCGCGAGGACTGTCGTGTAAGCAGTCTTCAATCGCCAATGGGTGAAAATCGAATAATTTAGCAATTTGAGCAAGCTCTTGTCCGTGGACATCATACAAATCAATCCACAGCAAATTATCAGGATTGCGCAATTTCTCATGCACGTCTCCTAAATCAAGATTCGTTACCATTTCTTTTGTTTCATCATCATATAAGTATGTTTTAATCATTGATTTTTCACCTCACATCATTGAGGCATTAAGGGGTATTTTCCTTCGTTGAAATGAGAGGAACATATACACCTTTGTTGCCCCTATCTTGTTTTGCAGTAACCTTCATCGAAATGGGGTCATCAGTGCCCATTCATCTCACCTCCTAATTAGTTGAAGGAACGCTGACTTGTAATACAGCTACTTCACAAAGTTTAATTTTAACATACAATCTAACTCTAGCGTAGCGCTTTTTTCAAAACCTTTCCCTCTCTATTTAAAGTTTCAAACAAAACTTCCGATACTATAAAAGCAGTTAAAATCGGCAATCGATAACTAAGATCGCTTGAATCTTCCCACAAAGGTCTAGAATATCTATCATGGCCGGTCTTTGGTCATGTGAGATTTTCTACACCGATAAACATTATATGTGTGATGGGGAAAAACGTGTAGGAATTTTTGGACTTTCATCGAATACTTACTTAACAAACTTAGATTACGAAAAGGACTGATGATACATGCATTTTAAACGTGAAGAACCGTTTCGCTTTTTATTTGAGACCCCCATAGTTGGAACGTTTTCCATTGCTAAATACGACAACAAAGAAATCGATTCTAAGCCAGGTCCTTTGTCCGTTATCGACCTTTCACCAAAAGGAATCAAAATAATCACGCCGCTTGATTTACCTATTTTCAACCATCAAATTCAGCTAAAAATCAGCTTTTATTTAAATGAAAAACCCATCCATATTACCGGACTTTGCGTGTGGAAAGAAAAACGGCACACCGAATACCTTTATGGCATTGAAGCGTTTAACGATGTGGAAGAACAAGCGATTTTAATCACAGAGCTCAAAACCTATGCCAAGAAAAAGCAATATAAGCAATAAAAATAGCGCTCATTTGTTTTACTCCCCTTTTAAGATGGCAATACTACGAACGACTTCGATAGAAAAAGGTGAGACGATGAGCAGCAAAGCAAAAAAAGAGTGGATTGGCGGTCTCGTACTATTTTTACTCGTCAGTTTTGTCAGCATCACATTTGCAGGCTATCATACGGTGAAAGCCGCCGTTGAACAAACATATGTACCGCTTGAGCTTGGTAACAAAACACACGTCAATTTAAAAAAAGGGCAACCGTTTTCCCTGCTTTTAATTCAAGAAAACCATCAAAATACGTCATTTGTGTATATGACTGTTAATAAGCAGCATGAATCAATAAAAATGACCCACTTGCCAGGGTCAACTCAGCTCGGCAATGAAACACTGCGAACCATTTATCACCGAGGAAATATGAATGCTGTCGTAAAGAACGTCGAAACGTATGCAAAGCTTCCTGTTGATTATTATGTCAAAATGGATCAGCAGTCAGTCGTCGATGCTGTAAATAAATTAGGCGGCATTATCGTCACAAACAAACGTGCTTTTGAACAGAGCAACATTGTTTTTCCAAAAGGATCAATTCGTCTTAACGGAAAAGAAGCGCTTATTTTTTTAAAGGAGCGTAATGAGCAAGACATCTTTACTGCGCATGAAAGACAGCTGTCCGTCGCGAAAGCTATTTTCAGCCAAGCAGCTACGATTCCCAATGTTGCAAAGCTACATTCTCTTGTATTTACGCTCGCTGATCACATTGAAACCAACGCAACGTTTAATGATATCAAACGGATTCAAAAAACCTACAAACCAGCCGTTTCTCACGTAGACAAGCAGCAGTTTCCGCAAAACGAATGGAACCAAAAACAAGTCACAACGCGTCTATATAAACACTTAGAACGTAGCGAGCTTTTTTTATAACCGCAGGAGATTGATTCCTGCGGTTATTGCGTATACGTTATATGTAGATGCATAATTAAATCCTTTTTAATTTTTGCTAGCTTATAGAGAATGTGACTTTTCTATATAAAAACTGACCTTCGATTGATAGATGCTGCTTACCAATCAAAGGTCAGTTCTAAGCCTAAGAGATCTTATTTAATGAATAAAAGCTTCAGCATGATGATGGCGGTATGCTTTGCGGAAAACGAAATAAATTTTCTGGATCATATTTCGCCTTTACCTCTCGAAGCCTTGAAAAGTTTGATCCATAATAGGCCTTTCCGAAATTTTCAATATTTTGGTCAGGAACATTAACATATGAACCTGTTACATAAGGCTTCATCATCTGACGTACTTTTTCAACTGATGCAAGGCTAGCAGCTTCTTGTGATTTCTTTTCCCAACTAGCAGTCCATTCAGTATAAAACAAGGGGCTGCGCCAGAAAAAGGCTGTTTTGTGGCTTGGTACTTTACTTATCGCACCGCCCCAATTTATAAAAAAGAAGTTGGACTCTGTGCCGGGAGCTTCTTCCAAGAATTTCTTCATAATTGAAATGGGCTCTTCCGGCCATAAATCAAGTCCCCATGATGAGGAAAATTTAACGCTTTGATCAGATCTGCCAGGGATTGGTTCGTCAGGGTCTAAGAAATCTATAGCGTCTGGATAAGGTAATGTTTCTATCACGATTTGTGATGGAGTACCTGTGTTTGTTAAAGGCTCTAATAATTGAATTAGCTCCTTTTTTGAGCCCAAAAAGATACCTTCTGCATGACACAAGCCGTTGACTTTGCTGTAAATCTCGAGGATACATCCTAGCCGTGAGTCTACAAACGGAGCCCAATTCTGCCACGTTTTAAATACCGCTTCTAGCTGTTCCCATGGCCAAATAATGTTAAAAACTGTTGCGGTTTTAGGTGCGCGACGAACTTGAAACGCGTATTGAGTATTATATCCAAAGTTACCGCCTCCACCACCTCTAGATGCCCAAAATAAATCTTCATTGCAAGATTTATTTGCTTCAATAATTTTGCCATGTGCATCTACCATTTTCAAACCGACAAGGTTATCGCTTATAAGACCAATCGACCGTGAGAGTACGCCAAATCCTCCTCCCATCGTAATTCCTCCGATTCCAACAGTTGGGCTATCCCCAAACGGCGCCATAAAACCTTCCCGAGCCAAACCTTTTACAAGCGGACCTACGTGCACTCCTGTTTGAACAACAGCAATTGCATTTTTTTTATCTAAGTGAACTTTATTCATGTCGCTCACATCAATAACAAGTCCACCATTTACTACTGAAAGGTTCTTATCGAGAGCGTGACGACCACTTCTGACGCGCAGTGGTACATTATTCTCACGAGCCCATTTAATAGCATTACTAACATCATATGAATTTTGTGCAAAAACAAAGACAAGAGGAAAGACATCAACATAAGGGTTCCAGTTCTTAACTGCCTCTTTATAACCAGGGTCACCCTTAAAGATTACTCGCCCTGTTAGGTGTGTTGATCCCATATACTATACTCCACTCCTACTAGATATTTAATTACCAATACTAGTATATGTAGGGTTTTGACAAGCTCTTGGACAAATTATCTACTAACTTAAAAACATGCAAATATACCTAAGCGTATACCTTTCACAGAGAATTTTTGATGTTGAAAAAGTCCCTCAAAACGCTATTTTTATAGAATTTTAACCAAATTAACTACTGATAATTTTGGTTAAATAAACTAGGTTTGTGTATTATACAAATAGTCAAACCTAGTCATATAGTAGATTAATCGAAGATACCATGATCGTGATGTTGCTTACCTATGATAAGTCATAGATTTGTTTACTTAATTTCTTGAGCCATTTGATTTGGCTCGGAAGTAAAGATATAGAGGTAAAGCAGAATTTCCGTTAAGCTCATTTTAAAAAACCCTTACACGTCTTGCCCCTCTTCAGAAGCAAGTATTTTCTCGTTAATTTTGACGATAATTCTTTCATCATTTCCATCACTGTTATACTCATTTGCTTGTTTCATCTTATAGTATTGCTTACTCTCAGGCGGTCCAATGATAACCGTATCCGTAATCGGAGCAACGGCTTCTGCTACTTCGCTTGCGCTTACTCCGTATGCTTTTTGAAACACGATCGGAGGCGTTAAGCGCAGCACGTCGGATCCTTCTGTAGACTCAAATTGATCATTGTTAAAAAAGAGATGAAGATGCGCTTCTTCCGATAAGGGTTCAATCCAATGCCACCAGCCCATCGGTATAAACACAACTTCGCCTTCTTTTATTCGGTAATTGTGCATGCTGCTTGTATCAGGGTCTAAAATAGATACCTGCACTTCACCTGAAACGACGACATCTAATTCCCACGCGTTTGGATGCCAGTGCGGTTCTCTCATATGCCCTTTGGTCATATATAAATCAACAAACGCTCCTCCAAGCATTGCAGGAAGCTGAGTTGAGGTTAGCTGATACGCTATATTTTGGTCGTTTCGTTTGAACAGGACGTTTTGCTTATAGTTCACTGACAAATTAGGCGTTCCTGAGCTTTTTTTAATATTTGAATTATCCGGCACAAATCCAGATTTACTCATAGTGTCATACCCTCTTTTCATCAAAAAGTTATATGCACTATCCTATTAAAACTCTTTGCTAAGGGTGTTTTAATTAGGAAAAATAAAAAACGAGCGTTTCCACTCGTTTTTTTATCCGACAAGGCGTTCAATTTTCTTTTTCTTCCATACAAATTGATAATAGCTGTACTGCAGAATTAAGCTGACCACAAACGCCGCTGGATATCCAATCCAAATTCCTTTGATCGCAAGAGGTGTAAACTGCGATAACACGTAGGCTACGGGTACTTCTACACACCAAATAGCCATAATACTAAAGACCGTAGGCCAAAGCACCGTACCGCTTGCTCGCATCGTAGCGGTAATAATTTGAGCATGACCGAAAATCAAATAGCTCCAAAGTGTTATCACTAACAGCTCTTCGGCAATATGGAGCGTGTGCTGACTTGTTAAGAACAGAGCTAAAATTTGATTGGAAAAGAGATAAATAAGTAAAATCAATACGCTGCCAATAACGTAATTCAGCATAATTCCAGAGCGGATCACTTCTTTTAAACGCTCAAATTTATTGGCGCCAATCGACTGCGCCGCAAAAATAGAAACCGCAATGCCTAAGCTGATTGCCGGCATTTGTACATAGCTCGCCACTTGGTTCACCGCTCCGTACGCTGCTGTAGCGTCTGAGCCAAATCCGTTTACAAACGTAATAACCGCAATTTCAGAAAGAGAAACTAAAATCATATTGATACTCGCTGGAATCCCTAAACGCATAAGCAACTTTAAAAGCGTTCCGTCCATTTTTAATGAAATAGATGAGTCAAACTTTAGCGGATGATTTTTCTTGCGTAAATAAACAATCATAATAATGAACGTTAATACAGTTGAAAACACCGTTGCGTACGCAGCACCGTACACTCCAAGCTTTGGTACTCCGATCCATCCAAAAATTAAAATCGGAAGGAAAATGATGTTTAAGACCGTACTCACAACTAAAAAGTAAAAAGGCGTTTTAGAGTCTCCGGTTCCGCGCATAAACGTCGTATAAACAAAGTATAAAAACAAAACAGGAATTGCCACAAACAAAATGCGCGCATAGTGAACCGTTACGTCAATAATATTAGCCGGCGTTCCCATAATCCGAAGAATATCCGGAGCAAATATGCTTCCTAAAACAGCAAGCACAATTCCGACTAAAAAGGTAAACGTGAGCGTGGTACCGATAATTTCTTTGACTCGTTTTTCGTTTTGTGCCCCGTACGCTTGCCCGATTAAAATGGAACTTCCTGAACCAATTCCAATCGAAAACGACACGAGCAGAAAAAACAGAGGAAAAAAAGCGGAAATAGCGGCTAACGCATCAACTCCAAGCGCTCTTCCGACAATAATACTTCCCGCCAGCTGCCCAACTGACTGCATGGCGTTACTTAACATGAGCGGAATCAAAAACACAAGCATCAGCTTACTGACGGATTTTTCTGATTCCACTGCTTCACTTTTAACATCTTGATTCTTCACACCTATTTCTCCTTTGTATCAGCTTTCGGCGAATGATAGCCTTTTTCGCCGTAAGGCTGCAGCTTCTCTAACCATTTCGCTTCCAGTTTCAGCAAATCCTTTTTTGAAAGTGCTTTTTCTTCTTCTCTTTTAATCGTTTCCAGCATCTCAATTGAAAAAGCATCCGCTCCGTACGTATTCCACTCTTTTTGAAGCTCTTTATTTTGATGAGTATTCGTCTTTAACGTGAACTTTACGCCGTTTAACGTTTTGATGTTAGGCGTAGAGCCAATGTAAATCTTATCGTTGTGAAGGTTTTTTATTTGATACACGCCGCCTTCTGTTTTTACTTCTTTCGCTAGCTGCTTCATTTGCTTTTTATAGTCTTTTTCGCTCATCTCTGTCTCTCCTTTTCTCCAGTAGCTGCTTCCGTCTGCGCTGCGCTCTAAGAAACCGTACTCAATTAAATAGCGTCTCAGCACGGCGTAGTCGTCATAAAAAGGTGCTAACCTATCATTTACTTCTTTTTCGGTATACGTTGTTCCAACATCAAAATGCCCGCTTAACTCTTCAAGAACAACAAGACGGTGTTTTTCTTGCAAGTGAAAGGTGCGAAGAGGTCCGTTTAAACCTTGCGGAAAATTCTTCGCTAAAATATTTTCACGTTCTTCATCACTGACGCTGTAGCGCTGACTTCTTCTAGGCGTCGTATTTGTTACGGATACCGCCTTCTCTTCTTCCCCGTCGTTCAACAGTTCCATCAGCGTTAAAAACACTTTTGCCTGACGCTCTTTTTTCTTTAACGTAAAGCGGTGATTCCGAATGGTCGATGAACTGCCAATTCCCATTTCTTTTTGAATATCACTATCGCTTTTTCCTTCTTTAAAAAACTTCACTAAATTTTTTTGATGATCAGACAGACCCGTTACCTCTTTATCTAGCTCTATTAAATGTTGGAACACAGACCCGTGCTGCTGTTCCACATGAAGCTTCATATAACGTTTTGCTTCATAAAAAACACCTTCCACCGGATAAATAATGCCTTTTTCAATGCTTTCACTGCACAGTAAGCAGTGGTAGTGATCTTCGCTTTCCCCGTACCCTTTCTTCATATCTTCAAAAGATGATTCCCAAAACAAATCGTTTACCATATAAATAGACACCTTTCTTATTTGTTTATTAATTTATAAACAAATATATTATATGTTTATAAATATGTCAATTATACGTTTTATGATACACAAGAAAGGTTGAATTATAACGAAATGAACCCAACCTAAATACGAACAAATGGGATACATGAGCTCACACAGATCGCTTGACACCGCAGTTGATTTCCGTGCAAGGCTTCGCTTTCCACGGGCGGCCGGTGAGCCTCCTCGTCGCTTGCGCTTTTCCCGCAGGAGTCTTCGCCTTGCCCTCTAATCAACTGCTAGAAAAACCTACACACATGAAACCTACGTTAACCATAACCAAAAAAACGAACCACGAATCAAACACGTTGATCAATGGTTCGTTTTTCACTTGAGCTAAAATAATTTCGTTCCGGTCTCTTTATTCCATTCACTTAAATAAGGAAAATCCTTAGATATAACGGGCTTATCATCTAAAAGTGTAATTAACTCTAAACGGTTACCGTCAGGGTCATTAAAATATACGCAAGCCGCTGGCATCCACGTATGAACAATCGGTTCTGTCTGCGGCTTTCCAAACGACGTCTCTTCCGGTTCAATACCTTTTGAACGCAGCCATGTTAATGCTTCATGAATATCCGCTGCTTCAATACCAAAAGCAAAATGACTTCTTTTCAACTCTTTTTCATCGGTTTCCCAAAGCCCAAGCATCTGCTTTTGTTCCCCAACAAAGAAAAAAGCACAGCGCCTCTCTTCAACTCGATGAACAAACGTCAGCCCAAGACGTCTATAAAACTCAATCGAATCCTCCAAACTCCGAACCTGCACATGCGTCTCATAAATACTCTTAATCATAGCCTCTCCTCCATCCTTTTCTCCTACTATAAGCCATCTCACACCAAACAGCTTCCTAACAAAGAATGAAAAACAATCAGCCTTAAGAATGAGAAACCCCAACATAAACATGCAGCCTTGAAATTCCGAAGAGCACTGAAGAACACTAAGATTTGGTTTCTACTAAGGTTTTGACCTTCACTAAGGGTTTGAGGCTACCCCGCAAGGGGTGCCTCAAACCCTTAGTGCTAGAAAAACCCCCATGGCTGTACTTTAGCCATGGGGGTTTTTCTACATCGATAAATTAAGCGTGGGCTTTTGCGAGGCCGATACAGATACCGCCTGAAATAATCAGTACACTCGCAAGAGATACATAGAATAATTGACGCTTCGTTTTCTTTTCTCCCAAGAAGACAATACCGCCAAAGATAGAAATAACAATCCCCATTTGCGATAGTGAAAAGCTTGTTGCTACGCCTAGTCTTGATTGAGATAAGAATAAGAACATGTTTCCAGATGCCCAGATTAGACCTGGTAAGATATTACGAATCGTATATTTGTTAAATGGCTTATGTTTGTATGTAATGATTAAGCCGCCAATTAACATACCGATTGCTTGCGGGAATAAAGCTGCCCATGCGTCTACGTTGAAGATACGTGCGATAACTACGTAAACTAAGAACCCAAGACTTGAAATGATAAGAGTGATAACTCCTTTTTTCGTTTGTCCGGGAGTCCCTTGTGCTCCTTCTTTTTTACCGTCTAATGAAGAAAGCACAACGCCTGCTAGTATTAAAAGAATCGCAATAGATCCAAGTACAATCGTTTGAAGCGTTGACCATTCTTTAAATACAATAACACCAAAAAGAGCTGTTGATACTAATTGCATACCCGTTGAAATCGGCATTGACTTTGAAACACCAAGGTATGGAACACTTTTAAACTGATTGCTTTGACCTACTGACCAGAACAAACCTGAAACAATTCCGACAATAACGAGCGTTGGCGTTAACACCGGCTGCACAATCATAAACTGAACAAATGAAAGAATCAAAGCTCCAATAATTGTTCCCAGCGTTTGACTGTAAGGTCCACCGCCCATCTTCATACTAACTAAAATCATGCTTCCCCACGCAACGGAAGGAAGAACACCTAGCAAAATATCCATCTTTCTCTTAACCTACTTTCCTATTTCTAATCTATGTACATCGTATGTAACGACCTGCTGCTTTTCTCTCATCAAGGGCAAAGAGCCAAGCACTTATACTCCCTCGAATATTCCCCCAAAGGTCCACTTACGCGGATGATGCCTACCCCGCAAGGGAGGCATCATCCGCTTAGGTCTAGAAAATTTAATAGGGTCGCTCTTTGATCCTATTAAATTTCCTACATCGATAAATATATAACGTTTTCATAAATGGTGGTAAAACTGCTATTTCTTGCTGCTCGTATTATACTAACACGAACATTTATTATTTAGCTAGAAATTTTTTTGATTATTTTTTAAAAACAGAAAAAATTTTTTTCTTCTTACTCCGCAGCTCGCTTCTTCCTCTTGTGTGATCTGCAATCAGCAGAAACTAGCGCCTCTGCTGATTGAAAATAAGAAGAGATAAAGCCTTTTCATTTTAGTTAGCTACAGGCTTACAAAATTGCTCTACTACTTCTTTGGCTGGAATCGAACTGATTGCACCTTTTCCAGTTGTCGTTAAGGCACCGCTTGCATTTGCAAAGCGCAAAATAGCGTCGTGGTCAGAGTCAAGAATAGCCGTTAAGTTTTCTTGTGACACATCTCGGCTTAATAGCTGATAAAGGAATCCGCCAATAAACGCATCTCCTGCACCTGTTGTATCAACAACCGCTACTTTGTAACCGTTTGATTCATAGACAGCTTCTTTTGTATAAAGCGTTGCGCCTTCTGCACCTTTTGTGAACACAACTACTTGAACGTCACCTGTAAATAGAGACTGAATCGCTTGCTGTTCATCTTCAATGCCTGTGATAAACGCTAGCTCGTCGTCTGAAATTTTGACAATGTGCGCTTGAGGAATAAATTCTAAAATTGTTTGACGGCATAGCTCATGATCTTTCCACAGTGGAAGACGTACATTTGGATCAAAGCTGATAACGCCGCCTTTTTCTTTCATGCTTTTAATCGCTTTCATATGAGCGTATTTCATAGGGCTTTCAACTAAATCAACCGAACAGAAGTGAAGAACATCGTTGCTTGCAAACCAATCAGGGTTAATTTCGTCTTCTGTTAGCAATAAATCTGCTGAAGGATTACGATAGAAGCTGAAATCTCTTTCTCCGTCTTCACGCAGTGAAACGAAAGCTAAAGCTGTGTTTGCTTCTTCTGTACGATAGACCATATCAGTACCTACTCCTACTTCACGAAGCGTGTCTACTAGAAAGTCTCCAAACGCATCTTCTCCAACTTTTGTAATAAGCGCTGACTCATTACCGTATGTAGCAACAACTGCTGCAACGTTTGCCGGCGCTCCGCCTGGCACACGCGTAAACGATTCCACTTCTTTCAATTGAAGACCCTTTTGAGCTGGAATCATATCAATTAATACTTCACCGATACTAAATAACTTACCCATTCTATTCACCTTACTTTTCTTTTTTGTCATATTGTCATACTATGTTCCAAAAAATCCTTAAATCAAATTATACGTCCCAAACATCTTTTTCGTAAAGAGAAATTTCCAATTTATTTTAAAAAAATCGCAAATTATCGTTTTTTTCTCACAATCTTTTATTCATTAAACCTTTTCCATCCCTTGTTAAATCTGGGATTTAAAAGACCTTGTTAAACAAAGATCACAGAATAAAAAAAGTTAATTTCCAGTTTAAACTGTTTATTTATTTACTTTTCGTTCGACATCTCTTTCCTTATTTCCTGTTTATTCGCCGTGAATATGCAAATAATGATAAAAATTCGTGTTTTTACCCCTATTTAAGAAGGAATAGCTTAAAACGTGTCGAATAGACTTAGGTAGGTATATGACATTATGTATGTTACACTAAATACAAGGCAAGGAAGGGAGAATCAGTCATGAAAATCAATGTTTTTCTAGACGACTATCGCAAGTGCCCTGACGGTCATGTTTTAGCCGAAACGATTGACGAATGTATTGACCTGCTAAGAGCATTCGATGTTGAACATTTGTCACTCGATCACGATTTACTCAGCAAGACACGGAATGGATTAATGCTCGTGCATTTTATGGTAAAGCATCATTTATATGCCGATCGAATTACGATTCACTCCGCTAATCACTTAGGCAGCAAAGCAATGTACAACTGCTTTAAAGATGCTCAAAAAGAGCATAAAATGCCAAACAACATTAAAATTCTAAGATGCCCTCTGCCTCTTCGATGAGACCTGCACCCTCACACATTCATTTCAACAGAATCTGTCCGGATTCAATTCTCACAGACTTCCTGTTTCTATAAAATGAAGAACAATACTGCTTGTTCGATACGTATAGATGTGAATACGCTTTAAGCAGTTTATATTATATAGAAGAAAACCGCTCTAAAATACCGTTATGTTAGCTTTAAAAGCAGACTATATGGTACAAAGAGCGGTTTTTTGCTATTTAGACAGTTTAGCAGAATCCAAATCAGCTGAGAGAGCAGCCGGCTGCTTTTTAGCTTCTTTTAGCTGCCTAGCGTTCACAAACCAGTAAATGCTTCCTACAAACACTCCTCCCCCCACGATGTTTCCGAGCGTAACAGGAATTAAATTATGCAATAGTCCAGCAGCCGAAATCGTATCTGGATGCGGAAGCAATAAAGCTAGGCCAAGAAACGTCATATTTGCCACGCTGTGCTCGTATCCTGAAGCAACAAATGCAAACAGCATCCAAAAAATAAGCATGATCTTTGCTGCATCGCTTTTAGTGCGCGAAGCGGTCCAAATCGCCAGACAAACAAGCCAGTTGCAAAGGATGCCGCGAAAAAACAATTCACTGACCGGCAAATTCATTTTTTTAGCTGCCAGCGTCATGAGTAAATGATTCGGTTCAATTCCTTTAAACAAACCGGTTCCGGTAATTAACAAACAAAGCCCAAACGCTCCTATCGCATTTCCGATAAAACACCACGTCCAGTTTTTGAACGTATCTTTCCATGTCGTGACTCCCGATAGCGTACTGACCGTATAAATCATATGATTTCCCGTAAACAATTCAGCTCCTGCAAATACAACAAGCAGGAGAGCAACAGCAAATGATAACCCCATCACAAGAGAAACGACCGGTAAAGAAGCAGAAGCTAAAGGCGCTCCTACCGATAGAGCTAATATAACGCCAAGCCCTACGTAAGCACCCGCAAGCATCGCTAACAGCAAATAACTCGGCAAATGCTCATTCACAAGCTTCGTTTTTTCGCGTGCTAACTCATTCATTGACTGCAGTGAATTCTTAAACAAAAGCGTTTCCTCCTTTTATTCATCTTAGACGCATACTTTTTCTTCTGTTTTTTCCAAAAACCAAGAAAGAGCAGAAGCTTGCTTCACCACTTCACCAATCACAATCATCGCGGGATTGCTGACTTGCTGTTCAGCAGCCGTGTCTACAATTGTGCCAACCGTTCCCGTAACCGTGCGCTGATAAGCCGACGTGCCTTGTTCAATAAGCGCGACCGGCGTATCCGCGCTTTTTCCGGCGTCTAAAAGCTGACGGCAAATATACGGTAAGTTTTTAACGCCCATATAAATCGCAAGCGTATCAACTCCTTTGGCTAAATGCTCCCAGCGAATGCTTTCCGGCTTGCCGCTCAAACAGTGTCCCGTCACAACGGCAAACGAACGGCTCAGCTCACGATGCGTCACAGGAATTCCAGCATAAGCCGGTGCCGCGATGCCCGCTGTAATACCCGGAACGATTTCAAATGGAATTCTATGCTGGGCAAGCACTTCTGCTTCTTCACCGCCTCTTCCGAAAATAAACGGATCTCCGCCTTTTAACCGCACGACGGTGTTTCCTTTTCTTGCGTAGAATACAAGCAAATCATGAATATCCTCTTGAGAAACGCAGTGATCGCCAGGCTTTTTCCCGCAGTAGACGAGTTCGGCTCCTTCTTTTGCATACTGAAGAAGAACAGGGTTCACTAATCGGTCATATAAAATAACATCTGCTTTTTCTAAACATTTGGCTGCTTTTATCGTCAGTAAATCTGGATCTCCTGGTCCGGCTCCTACAATGTACACTTTTCCTGTTCTCATTTTTGCTTCGCTCCTTTTAGTGTGTCCCTTTGAATTTTTGTGGCGCGTTGAAAGTCAACGCGCCACGGTACTTATTCTTCAATTAAAAGATACAGTAAATCTCCTTCAACAGACGCTTCGTACGTGTCGACACAGCCGCTGTCAGGCTCTTGCACGTTACCGTCATGCAAGCAAATTTTCCAGTCGTGCATCGGACAGAACACCGAGTCGCCGCTCACGATTCCTTCACTTAGCACCCCGCCTTTATGCGGACAGCGATTTTCAATTGCCCGTATTTTTCCGCTTGATAGCTTAAACACCGCAATTTCTTTTCCGTTTACTTTCACTGTTTTTCCTAGGCTTACCGGAAAATCATGAATCGACCCTACGCATACTTTTGTAATGTTTTTATTCACCATCTTTATTTCCCCCCAGCTTTATGATGTGACAACTGTTTCGAATAGCTCTTTTTTCGTCTTTTTGCTTTCGACGATTTCTTTCCAAGGATCACGGTACGTAGATAACGCTTCGTCCATACGCATATTCAGCTCTCTTCTCGTCTCAGCGTCATTAAGCACGGACTGAATGTGCGAAAGTCCCATGCGCTCAATCCATGCAGACGTACGTTCTAAATAATTAGCCGTTTCTCGGTAATACTGCAAATAAGCTCCTGTGATGTCCATCAATTCTTCGTCTGTTTTTACTTTATACAATAAATCTCCGCCGCGAAGATGCGTACCTCCATTTCCGCCTACGTAAATTTCCCAGCCGCCGTCAATTCCAATAAAGCCAATATCTTTAATACCTGACTCAGCACAGCTTCTCGGACAAGCAGATACAGCCATTTTCACTTTATGAGGCGTCCATAGTCCTTCAAATTTTTTCTCAAGCGTAATTCCAACGCCCATTGAATCCTGCGTGCCAAAACGGCAAAACTGTTCGCCGACGCATGTTTTCACCGTCCGCAGCGACTTACCGTACGCGTAGCCGGAAGGCATATCTAACTCTTCCCATACGCTAGGCAAATCTTCTTTTTTAACGCCAAACAAATCAAGACGCTGACCACCCGTCACTTTTACGAGCGGAATTTCATATTTATCAACAACATCGGCAATTTTTCGTAAATCTTCTGCATTTGTAACGCCTCCGTACATGCGAGGAACAACAGAATACGTGCCGTCTTTTTGAATATTTGCGTGCATACGTTCATTCACAAATCGTGATTCGCGTTCATCAACGTATCCGGTTGGATTCACCATACCTAAATAATAGTTTAGCGCCGGACGGCATTTCGAACAGCCTTCTTCATTATTCCAGCCAAGTACATTCATCACTTCACGCGTATGCGAAAGGCCTTTTGCTTTGATTTCTTCGACAACTTCATCTCGTGACAAAGTCGTACAGCCGCAAATCGCTTCTTTTTGAATCGCCGCGTCAAAGTCAGCGCCAAGAGTATGCTGAAGCACTTCCGCTACAAGCGGTTTACATCCTCCGCAGGAGCGAGAGGCACTTGTACAAGCTTTGATTTCATCAACCGATGAGCATCCTTGTTTTTGGATAGCTTCCACAATCGTACCTTTTGTTACGCCGTTACAGCCGCAAATAATATCATCGGCGCTCATGCTTGCTACTAAGCTTTCACCCGCATTACCGCCAGATGGCTGTAAAATCGACACTTTCGCGACATCGGATACATCTTCTTGCTTTTGAATCATTGAAAACAGTCGATTTCCGTCGCTGCTGTCTCCAAAAAGAACGGCTCCTACAATTTGATTCCCTCGCAAAACAAGCTTTTTATAAATGCCGTCTTGTTCATCGAACACTTTGATCGCTTTTTTCTCTTCATCTTCCGTGAAGTCTCCTGCGGAAAACACTTCAACACCTGATACTTTTAGCTGCGTGGATAAAACCGATCCTTCATAAGGCACTTTTTCTGCACCGCAAATCGCTTTTGCTAATGCTTTTCCTTGTTCATACAGAGGTGCCACCAGTCCGTATACCATTCCTCTATGCTCTGCACATTCTCCAACCGCGTAGATGTTTGGAATATCCGTTTGCATATAGTCATTTACAACAATTCCTCGATTTACGTTAAGTCCTGCTTCTTTTGCAAGCTGAACATTTGGCTTAATTCCAACCGCCATCACGACTAAATCAGCGTCTAAAAACACCCCGTCTTTAAAAGATAACCCTTCAACTCGCTCATCGCCGACGATTTCCGCCGTTTGTTTTTCAAGCAAAAACTTCATGCCTTGTTTTTCTAATTCGTTTTGAAGCAATTTGCCGGCTGTTGGATCAAGCTGACGTTCCATTAAATACGGAGCTAAATGAATGACAGATACGTCCATCCCCAAATTTAACAGTCCGCGCGCTGCTTCTAGTCCAAGCAGTCCGCCTCCAATAACCGCTGCTTTTTTATACTGCTGAGAAGCCTGAAGCATTTCATCCGTGTCTTTTATATCTCGAAAAGCCGTAACTCCTTTTTTATCAGACCCTGGAATCGGAAGAATAAAAGGAAGAGAGCCCGTTGCTAAAATCAACTCATCATACGATTCTACTCTGCCGCTGTTCGTCGCTACTTCTTTTTTCACTGAATCGATACTAGTAACCGTTTCGCCCGTATATAATGTAATATTGTTTTCTTGATACCAGTTCCAATCGTTTAACGTAATGTCTTCAACATTCGTATCTCCTTGCAGCACTTTTGATAGTAAAATACGATTATAGTTCGGATGCGGCTCGCTTCCGAAAATCGTAATGTCAAACGCTTCGCTTGAAACCTTCAATACTTCTTCAATCGCTCGAACTCCAGCCATTCCATTTCCAATCAATACGAGTTTCTTTTTTTGCATCTTCCATTCCTCCCCTGGCGTCTATACCTGCTTGTTCCAAAGATATATTTCCTATGCATCTTTAAAGATACATTTAAGATATATGAATTTTCTGAATCGTTCAACTTATGTGTTAGATTATCTAACACAGTTATGGTATGTATGCGATTCCATTGCTTTAACAGCAAGTAAAAAAATAAATGGTCTAATTACGTATTAATTGAGCTCATCCTTTGCATTTCATTTTGTGATGTTTTTCACAACATTAATTTAGCAAGAATAAATAACCTGAGCTATGATAAAAATCACTCCTATGAAAAATGATCAATAGTTTGATAGTCTTGTTCTAAAAACTACAAAAAGACAAGCCCCCTTTTTTGAAAGAGGGCTTGTCTTTTTATTTTCCCGTAAACCAATTAACAACGTATTCGCCCCACACCTCATTTCCTTTTTTCGTTAAATTACCATTGTCTTTATTTAAATACTCTCCTAAATGAAACGGCCAAATGAGCGAGTGATTCATATAATATACCCAGTTTGCTTCAGATACTCCCCTGATCGCTTCTACCCCTTCTTCATAGGACTCGGTTTGTGAAATATATGGCTGTGACGGCTGAACCATAAGGGTTTTTTTCAAGTCTTTGAGCTGATGAATTAGCTTGTCTGTATTTTCAAGCGTCTCATCTAGCGTAAGGTGCTGATAATCATTTTTAAGAGGTGCTTCAAACAGAATAATGTTTGGCTGAAGTTGATCAATTTGATCGGCAATATGTGAGGATAAAAGCTCATCGGTTGTCCCGTTACCATATGAAAGGGTTTTAACCGTAAACACATCACGTCCATATGTAGCTGCTAGCTCTTTTTTTAACTGCTGTGGCCAACCTGCTTCCTTCGCGGATGTGACAAGCACAAGAGTCAGAGGCTTTTTATTTGCGATAGATGACTGGATTTGCTTTGTGATAAAGTCTGGAAGATTTTTTGTATAAGCAGATACATCAGAAAACTGTTTTTCTTTATGTACAACAGCAGTTTTTACTTCACTTGCCTGCGCTTCCGTTTGCTCCTGCCAGTGCTGCGTCCCCGCATACATCACCGCCCCGCACAAAACAGCAGCCGCCACATTTACCCCAACCATCGCCTTCATTCAATCTCCCCTTTACCCACTTTTTAAAAACCAACTATATTCTGCCCACCCAACTTACATTCAATAGAATAAACAAAGAGACAACCACACAAATACTTCACTGAATTTGCCCAAAAAGGTTCACATATGCGGCAGGCGCAAACCCGCAAGGGAGGGTGACTGCCGCTTAGGTCTAGCAACTCTACCATCACCGCTCTTCCGTGATGGTAGAGTTGCTACATCGATATATAAATAGTATAGATTAGTAGAATTTGGAATGGGGGACCTTTCGTACGTAAAATCTCTACAAATACACGTATACTTCGCATATTTCCTAGCGAAACGTGAAGTTTCCGGGGAAATTACGTCACGTTTCTTAAAAAAAAACATAATGTACGCTCATTCGCACATGTGATCTTCCCCTTGTACAGTAGAGATACCGGCGGAATACAGCAAAAACGCGTTTTTGAAAAAGGAATGCTACATGCAAAAAAGCTCGTTTGATCAAATCGCTTCATCTTTTCATCCATTAATTGTGTCGATGATTAAAAAATTTCATATTTACAAAGACTACGACGAATATTATCAAATTGCGTTGATTGGTTTATGGAGAGCGTATCAAAAATTTGACGAAAACAAAGGATCTTTTTCTGCTTATGCCTACACAACCGTGCGGGGTACGATCCTTTCTCATTTAAAAGGCACCATTTCATACGAAGAACGGGAAACACCGGCTGAGCAAAACCTGCTTTCACTGAACGAAGATCTCGCTCTTCCCGTTCCGCTAGAAAGTGAAATTATCAAGCAGCATATCGAACACTTAACGGGAAGAGAAAAAATCTATGTAATCGAACATCTGCTAGAAGGCTACTCGTATAAAGATATCGCCTACAAATACGGAGTCTCCACGGGAGCCGTTAAAAACTGGGGAAAAGCAGCTCGCAAAAAGCTAAAGGCCTCACTTCTTAGGGAGTAAGAAAAAGAGGAAGCTTATGATAAGCTTCCTCTTTTAGTACACATGTGTAGTCCAAATGATTGTTCATATGTAGGACAAGTTTATTCGATAAATCGAACGATTATGCCAAGACAACCGGACTTTCTAAACAGTAATTACGAATAACAGCCGCTCTGGCCAGCTTTTTTTCTAAACTATAATAAGAAAGCTTAACTGGAATGAACGTTCCATCTTTGAAGTGAATTAGCATGGAGGTTGGATCAACTGTAGCAAGCGTGTGTGAAGTATGAACATGAGAGGCAAAAATCCAGGTGCAGCTATAGTCATTTGGCGAAGATGTCGGAAACGCAATGATGGCTTGTGAACGGTTAATAACAAGCGGCGTAAGCTGTTTGTACGGAAACATTTTTCGAACGGCAGCAATAGACCCTTTAAACGTACTTAATTCTCGAATGCACGCTTCTTCTAATAATTGCTTACACGTCTTGCTTAACATGTATTCTCCTGCTTCATCTAGCACCTTCGTTCGGTGCACAGGATCATTCACTGGAATTAATGCTTTTGTCGTCAAACCAATTTGATACTTTTCATCATTTGTCATACATCTACCCCCTTTGCTACTTTATAACTATTCTATACTATCGAAACGGGAAAAATCTAGTCTTTTTTTCTCATTATTTGAAATATTTTGAATTTATTTTATATCCAAAGAAAAAAGCGCTGAAGCCAGCGCTTTTCTTTTAAATAAAAATGTCTAAAATAAGAACCATTGCAAACGCCGCAAATGATAGAATCGTTTCCATCACTGTCCACGTTTTTAACGTTTGGGCCACTGACATGTTGAAGAATTCTTTGATTAACCAGAAGCCAGAATCATTTACGTGCGATAGCATTACAGAACCTGCGCCTGTTGCTAGCACCAATAGCTCTGGGCTTACGTTTGGCATCGTTGCTGCAATGGGTGCGACAATACCTGCTGCTGTGGTCATGGCTACTGTTGCTGAACCAACTGCTGCACGAATTAACCCGGCAATCACAAACGCTAGCACGATAGGAGAAAGATGAGCATCTTGAGCAAATCCTGCAATCGCGTCACCTACACCGCTTGCTGTTAAAATTTTGTTAAAACCGCCGCCTGCACCGATGATTAAAATGATCGAAGCAACGGGTCCAAGACATTCGTTTGTGAATTTTAATAAATCGTCTTTGTTGTATCCTCTTGCAAAACCGAACGAATAAAAAGCAAACACTAGCGAAATTAACAGCGCTACGATTGGACTTCCGATAAAGTTTGTTACATAGCGAATCGTACTTGTTTCTGGATAAACAAACCCAGTAATTGTTGCTAAAAGCATTAATAGTACTGGAAGTAAAATCGTGAATAACGTAATGCCGAAACCAGGAAGATCTTTATGCTTCGACTCTGTGAACTGCTCCATAATTTCACCCGTTGGCTCTACGTGAACACGGCGTGAAATGAACGATCCGTAAATAGGACCTGCCACTGCTGCAGCTGGGAATGCCACAACTAATGAATACAAAATCGTTTTACCTAAATCTGCTTTGAAGATATCCACCGCTAGCATCGCTGCCGGATGCGGCGGTACTAAACTGTGAACAACGGCTAAACCGGCAATTAATGATAAACCGATTTTAATAAGTGACGTACCCGTATGCTTGGCAATTACAAACACAAGCGGAATTAATAACACAACACCAACTTGGAAAAAGACTGGGATACCGCAAATAACGGCTACAACCATCATGGCCCAGTGTACGTTCTTTTCACCGAATACTTTAATTAACGTGCGGGCAATACGCTCGGCTCCGCCTGACTCTGCCATCATTTTACCTAACATCGTCCCAAGACCAAGAACAATCGCGATAAATCCTAAGACGCTCGCTACTCCTTCTTGGAAAGCTGTTACGATATCAGGCAGCTTCATACCTGAAATAAGACCCATAAACAAAGCCGCAACAATCAGCGCTACGAACGGATTTGTTTTAAACTTAGCAATTAAAAAGATAAGTCCAACGATCGATACAATTGCATACAGCAAAAGACTTGCTTCATGACTTAATCCGAATACTGAATTCATATGTTCATCCCCTTAGTGTGACCATTTTTCATGTACGTACATCCAAATAATGTATACGCTTTCAAATATTTTCTAAAGTGAACGCACCTTGTACGTTCACTTCTGCTTATTTACTTAATAATTCAACCGTTTCACGAAGCGTTGTTTTGGCTCCAACGTTTCCAGGGAAAATGATGTATGCAATGCCTGGAAACTTGCTTTCCTCTCCCGTTACCCATACCGGAATGCCGGGTTTGATTTGTCCAGCAACCGTCGCGCGCTTTACGGATAAGCCGTTTACGCCAATATCACTTGACGTAATGCCGCCTTTTGCAACGATAAAGTTTGGACGAACGTTCAAGCGGCGAACAATGCTTGTAACCGCATCTGAAATTTTTACCGATAATTTAAGTTCTTCTTCTTTTTTCCCTTCGCCAAGATCTAAGCGCTCGCGTCTTGTATAGACGGCTACCGTTTGACCTTGTGAAATAAGCTTCTCTGCTTCATTGATAATACGGTTCACTTCTTCTTCAAACTTTTCAGGTTCTAAGACAAGATGACAATCAAATTCAATAAATTCAATGAAGCTGCATTTCTTTAATTCTTCTAACTGCTCCGTTGTTTTTTTAACGTGCGAACCAACCATAATTAATCCGCCGTTTGACGACTTTTCTTTAATGAGCTCTTCTTTTGTTAAAAGGTCTTTATCGCTCACGCCGCCCATTACTTTTGTTAAAGCCGCAGCGCTTCGATACATAAAGTGCTTTCCAAGCTTCATCGCGCGAAGAAGCGCAATCGTCACAACTTTCACGTCTACATAATCCACTGCGTTCACAATCACTTTGTTAAAGTCTTTCACTTCCATTAACTGATTTGTAATCGTTACTAAATCAAGTGCACGAATGCTCCTAAGCGAAATATACGTCGTATGACTTGCTTTGAATTTCCCTTCTGACTTTTCTTCTACCCATTCGCCTAAATGAGACTTGCTGTAGCCAAACGTACGGTCTTTTGCAAACTCCGTTTCTCCTGCCGGCACTAAGTAGTCTTCATCTTGCACGTAGTGAATGTTATCAACTGTGAATCGTCCGCCTTCTTTAAAGAAAGGAAAAATCACTTCGCCGTCAAGCACTTGATTTGAGTGCTGTTCAACGGTTTTCTTTAATACTTCTGTTTCTAACGGGTAGTGACCGCGAAGAGTCGAATCACCTCTGCTGATAATTAAAAACTCTTTATCTACTTCAGCCGCTACCTCTGTAATAACAGCAGCAATGTCCGCGTGGGCTTTTTCCGTTTCAGAAGCGGTAAATCCGCGTGAATTTGTTAGAATAAAAAACATGGAGTTTTCTTCTAAAAATCCTTGCTTGATGCTGTCTTTGCTCCAGTCTGTATAGACGGAAATACCGTTAACGGTTTGAACACCGGTTGGATCATCATCTAGTACGATGATTTTTTGGTTGAACGTCAAAAGCTCTTCGTCGAGCATTTTTTGCACAAGTGCTTCGTCGACTGCTGGAATGTTTTTAAACACATCGCTTACAAGACGTTTTTCATCTTGTTTAATCATGCTTTCACCTTCTTTTTCACTTCAACGTTTGCTAACTTTTCATAGTACTGTACAATCCCACCGTGATCATCGCTTGCTTTTCCGTCTACTTTTAACGCATGGAAAATTTCCACAAGCTGACTTGAAAGCGGAAGCGGTACGCCAATGTCATGAGCCGTTTCCATCACGTTTGTCATATCTTTTAAGTTAATATCAATGCGTCCGCCTGCTACAAAGTTGCGGTCTAAAATAAGCGGCACTTTTGCATCTAATACAGCGCTTCCTGCTAATCCGCCGCGAATCGCTTGATACATTTTTTCAACGTCAATGCCTGCTTTGGCTGCTAGTACAAGTGCTTCAGACATCGCTGCAATGTTTAAGTTTACAATCACTTGGTTTGCAAGCTTAGCCGTTACGCCGCTTCCGTTGTCTCCAACAAGCGTTATTTCTGCTCCCATCGCATGAAGAATAGGTGAAACGCTTTCAAAGATGTGCTCATTTCCTCCGACCATAATTGCAAGCGTGCCGTCAATTGCTTTTGGCTCTCCGCCGCTAACCGGAGCGTCTAGCATGTGAATTCCTTTTTGTGCAAGCTCAGCCGCAATTTCTTTTGATGCTACCGGTGAAATGGAACTCATATCGATGATAACGCTTCCTTCTTTGGCGCTATGAATTAACCCTTCTTCTCCAAGCACTACGCTTTTTACATGATGTGAAGCTGGAAGCATCGTGATCATCACTTCGCTGTTCACTGCAACTTCAGCAAGACTTTCTGCTCCAAATCCTCCTGCTGCTTTCACTTCTTCTACTGCTGCTTTATTAATATCGTAAACCGTTACCTCAAAGCCTGCTTTTAATAAATTGAGTGTCATCGGTTTTCCCATAATTCCAAGTCCAATAAATCCAACGCGTTTTGTCATTTTCGTTTCCTCCCCTTGTTGTATACGTTTTCAAATACGTTTAAAAAAAGAATGTATACGTTAAAATATTTTTTGTATACATTTCTGATAATTTTGTATACACTCATCATATTCGCATTTTATTTATTTGTCTAGCCTTTTTTTAAATGAAATTTATTTCCAAAACCGAAACTTTCCGTCCCACCTTTTCACAAGTTATAGTATGATTTGGGTATACGCGTACAAAATGATAAAAAATAAAGAGAGAAAGAGACGAGATTTCCTCGTGTCGAATGCTAGAGGTGAAGTAGAGTATGTTAAGAAATCAAGGTTCTCGTTCGTCTCATCACCCTTCTTATGAGATGATTCGAGATAAAATTTTAAACGGTGAGCTTGAAGGCGGTACAAAAATCGTCGAAGAAAAATTAGCGAGCGAGCTTGGATTCAGCCGAACCCCGATTCGTGATTCTATTAGACGCTTAGAATATGAAGGGCTGATTGTCCGAAAAAAAGTGGTGTCGCCGACAGAAAAAGACTTACGCAACTTGTTTGAAGTGCGAATGCTGCTAGAAGGCTCAGCTTCTAAAGCTGCTGCAACTTTTTTATCTGACAGCGAATTAGAAGAATTAAAGGAATGCGTAGACACAGGAAGAAACGGCTCGTTTGAAGAAATCATGAGCGCAAATGAACGTTTTCACGCCATTATTGTGAACGCAAGCAACAATGACGTCATGATTAATATCATCGATCGCATGCAGTCGATCATTTACTTATTCCGTCATACGGTCGTATTTTACAACCGCCCGTTTTTAATTGACGAACACGAAGACATTTATAAAGCTATTAAAGAACGCAATGCTGAAAAAGCTGAAGCGCTAATGCAAGAGCACCTACAAAAAGACTTAGAGTTTTGCCTGCATTTGCTTCAGAGAAGACAATAAAAAAGCTGCCGATTGGCAGCTTTTTTATACGTACATCTTTTCTTTTACAGAAATATCGGCTAACTGTCCGCTGCTGTTTTTGAACACCACGTGTTTTTTTGAAAACTTTGTCGGTGAATCAATACCGGCAGCTGCTGCTAAATTAAACAATCCTTCACGTAATGACAGCACGTAGTTGCACACGCGGTATGACTTTTCTTCAATAATAAGCGCTTTTTGCAGCTTCGGATCTGTTGTGGCTACGCCTACTGGACAACGGTTGTTGTGACAAACCTGCGCTTGAATACAGCCGACAGAAAACATAAAGCCTCTGGCAATATTTACGCAATCGGCACCCAGTGATAAAGCCGTCGCAATTTTATCTGCCGTTAACAGCTTGCCCGATGCAAAAAGCTTTACTTCATCACGAACGCCATACTTTTTAAGCAGTTCATCCACAAAAGGAAGTCCTGAAAACAGCGGTACCCCCGCTCCGTCCGCTAATTCCTGAAACGATGCGCCTGTTCCGCCTTCAGCTCCGTCGATCGTAATAAAATCAGGACCGCTTCCCGTCTCTTTCATATAAGCCGCCATTTCTTCAAGATCATTTGTGTTTCCGACAACCATTTTAATGCCTACTGGCTTGCCGCCCACATCTCGAAGTTTTTCAATAAACTGGAACATTTCAGGATACGACGCAAACTCTTTAAAGCGGTTTGGGCTGTCTACCGATTCTCCTGGCTTTAAGTTGCGGATTTCAGCGATTTCTTCCGTTACTTTTGAACCGTCTACGTGACCGCCTCGCGTTTTAGCTCCTTGAGCGAGCTTAATTTCAAACGCTTTGATTTGCTCCATTTCACTTTTCTTTTTAAATTCTTCCCATGAAAATTCACCTTTTTTTGTACGAACGCCAAAAAGCCCGGGACCAATTTGAAAAATGATATCGACGTTTCCTTTTAAATGATACGGTGACAGTCCGCCTTCTCCCGTGTTCATCCACGTGCCGCCTGCTCGTCCTAAACCTAGTGATAAAGCCGTAATCGCGTGGTCACCAAGCGCTCCAAAGCTCATACCGGATTGACCGATTAATCCTTTTACAACAAACGGCTTTTTGCATGAAGGACCTATAACGACCGCTTCTTCATCTCGCAAATAAAACGGATCCGCTTCTTTTTCTTCTCGGTGCTCTCTTCGGCTGAATAAGTTATCGGCGTCCATTTTATATACTTTCGTTTTAATTTTTTGCGTATTATCCGCTTTCATTTCGTCGCGCTGCTTTGGAAACACCGCGTTTCGAATGTAGTAGCCCGGTTCGCTAAAATCACGCTCTGAGCCAAATCCCATCATTCGGTTGAGGTATTTGCCTGACTTAACGGTTTGCTCGTATTGATTTCGAGAAAACGGCTTGCCTTCATTATTATTTAAAAATAAATACTGACGCAGTTCAGGCCCCATTTTCTCAAAAATATAGCGCATTTTTCCGAGCAGCGGATAGTTTCTCAAAACCGAATGCTCTTCTTGTTTTTCATCTTTCAACCAAAGAATAATAGCAATAATAACCGGCACTACAATCACAAGCATCATGACCGCACCAAAAATAAGTAAAATGATTTCAAACACTCCCATGATATCCCTCCTAAAAAGACTCTCCTATACGGAGAGTCACTGATTAAAGCATTCTGCTTAGTCCTTTACGAAGCGGCGGCATTTCGAGCTCATGTTCTTTGAAGAACTTTTTCATGATGTGCTTCGAATAATTGGCTGCTTGTCCGAATGAAATTTTGCCTGGAAGCGGCGGTTCATCCGCAATCACAACATCAATCACAACAGGAACATTCGCAAGCGCTGCTTTTTCAAACGCTGTTTCCAGCTCCTCGTGTTTTTCAACGCGGTAGCCAATTCCTCCGCACGATTCAGCGAACTTCGCAAAGTTCATTTCACCAAGCTGCGTTTGGTAATCCAAGTGACCTTGAATGGCTTGTTCATATTTAATCATGCCGATTTCACTGTTATTAAGAACGACTACAACAATTGGCAGCTTGTACTTCACAGCCGTCACAAAATCTTGCATGACCATCGTAAAGCCTCCGTCACCGCACACGGCTACCGATTGTTTTTCAGGATGAGCAAGCTTTCCTGCAATCGCAGCCGGAAGTCCGCAGCCCATCGTTGCCAGCCAGCTTGAAATCACAAATTTTTGATTTGTCATGCGGAAATGTCTCGCCATCCATACCGTCACGTTCCCGACATCAACAGATACAATCGCATCATCATCGACGATTTTTTGCAGCTTAGGGATGACTTGCTGCGGCTTGATTGGCGTGCTCACTTCGTTTTCTTCTTTTTCTACGTGCTTCCACCAGTTTTCCATATTAACTTGACACTCTTCTAAGAAACGGCGGTTTTCTTGATAATCTAAATTATGCGCAAGCTGGGAGAGCGTCGTTTTAGAGTCTCCGACTAATCCAATCGATACAGGATAGCGTCTGCCGATTTGTGTAGCGTCAGAGTCCAGCTGAATCGCTTCAACCTTGTCCGGTAAAAACTCACGGTATGGAAACGAAGTTCCAATCATAATCAGCAAATCGGTTTCTTCCATCGCTTCATACGCCGGCTTTGTCCCAATTTGCCCGAGCTGCCCCAGGTTATAAGGATGATGATCCGGCAGTATTCCTTTACCCGGAAGCGTAAAGATAATCGGTGCCGCAATTTTTTCCGCAAACTGTGCTAACTCAAGCTTCGCATGCTTTGCACCTGTTCCTGCTAAAATAACCGGTTTTTTTGCGTATTTAATCGCTAGAAGAGCTTTAGCTACATCTTCTGGGTCACTGTGAGAAATACTTTTTGATACATTGGCAACTGGCGTTTTTTCATCAATTTTAATCGTTGAAGACGGAATATCATCTGGAATAACTAAGACTGCGACGCCTTTTTTCGCATAAGCCGTTCGAATCGCTTGCTGCAGCAGATGCGGAAACGATTCCGGCGAATCTACTCGGTGATTAAACACCGACACATCGTCAAAAACACGTTCTAAGTTCACTTCTTGAAACGATTCATTGCCAAGCTTCGCGCGAGGCACCTGTCCGGCTAGCACTAGCACCGGTGCACCGTCTGCTTTGGCATCATATAAGCCGTTTAACAAATGAATCGCACCCGGGCCTCCAATCGACAGACACACGCCGATTTTGCCTGTAATTTTAGCGTAAGAAGATGCCGCAAGTGCGCCTACTTCCTCGTGACGGACTTGAATAAACTCAATTTCATCTTTTTCACTGCGCAGATTGTCCATAAAATGATTGATTGAATCCCCGGGCATACCGAAAATGTGATTGATCTTCCATTCTTTTAATACCGACATAGCTGCTTTTCCAGCTGTAGTTTTTATCATATTCAGCCTTCCTTTCTTTAACTTTGTTTCTATTCCATACCACAATGAAAGAAAGACAAAACAAGGGACTTTCCCGTTTTTATGGAAAAGTCCCTTGTTTTTAGCTAAATAATTTAAATAAACTAAATTTTTTCATCGGCTCAGGCTCTAATTGATGCACCGGACGACCGTCGATAATCGCTTCTGCATTTTCAATAAAAAAATAAAGTTCTGAAGCACCGTACATATCGGAAATGTAATCATACGCTTTTGAAAGTGAATAGTCGTGGTAATTGCGAGCATGAACGCCAGAGGCAATCACGTGGGCTAAGCGGTATTTAATAAACATACACGCCGCTTTTCTTTCTTTTTTTCCGTTTAAACCGAGAATACTAGCAGCGCTTAGCTGAACAAGTACGCCTTTTTTAACAAGCTCATACAAACGCTCAGGGTGATCTCGAAAAATCGGATGACATTCTGGTGAACGTAGAATAGGCACAACGCCTTTTGTGAGAAGATCATACAGCGTTTTTTCAAAATAAGGTGAGATATCATAGTCAGGCAGTGAAAGAAACAAATATTTATCGGTGTGATTAAGCGTAAGAAGCTGATTTCGCTCATAGTTTCGCAGAAGTTGAGGCGATAAAGGGACAAGCTGACCTGGTAATACTTGTAGAGGAACACATGAATTTGTAAGCCATTCATTAGCTGCATTTACATAGAGAAATAAATGGTGTTTCATAAACTCTTGATCGCTATCATAAAGCGGCGTCGCCACAACGGACTGAACACCTTGATCCGCTAAGGAGCGTGCCATCTTCAAAAAGCCGTCTACTTCCTCAGGTCCGCTATCGATATTAGGCAATATGTACGTATGAATATCAATCACTTTATTTCCCTCCCTGCGTTTTGTATAGCTCTATTCTACGACGATTTTAAATGTGAAACTATGTATTCTTCTCGACATTTACCACCACGAACCCCGGAAAACCGCGTACTTTCCTGTCATCTACTTAACTAACAATATTTTACTATCACTCTATGTGAAAACGCAAACATAATTTGTAAAATAACTCCAAATAATGATGATAAAAGAAGGGATTGAAATAGGTCTTTGTATGCAAATACCCTGATTAAACAGAAGTTAATCAGGGTACAAAGGGAAAAGTTAAAAGATTCCTAGAAATTTTGTTTTTTTGATGCGTTCAGGCTCATCTTTTAGAATAGAGTATCCAGTGACAATAGCTTGAGCGTTTTCTATCAAGGTATCTCTAAGTGCTTCTCCGTATTGATGACTAATTGCATCATATACTTTAGCTAAAGAAGCTTTTTGATATGTAAAAGGATTTGCACTTGAGCTAATTGCATGACATAAACCATGATCTAACAGTTGAAAAGCCACTTTTTTTGTTTTGCGACTATTCATTCCCAAAAAGCTTTGGGCGTCTGCTAAAAGGACAGCTCCTTGCTTAGCAATTTTGTATAAGGAATTAGTGTTTTCTTGAAATGATGGATATTTTTCTGGATGAAGGAAAACTGGAATCAGTCCTGATAATTGAAGATCATATACAAGAGTTTCTATATCAAATTGAAATCCTTGAGGTGGCAAACGCAAATATAAGTATTTGTTGTTTTCATTGACTGTCATGAGCTCATGATTATCATATTGAATGGGTACGTCTGAACTAGCCATTACTTCTTGAGCGCCTATTAAATGCAAAGGTATAAATTTACTGCTTAACAGTTCGTTAGCTTGTTGTATATACGTTCTAATATCTTTTGGGTGCATCCTGCCACTTCCGTTATTACATGGCGCAACAACTGCAGTTTTAACACCTTGATCCACAAGCTTTTTAGCCATTTCTGTAAATACACTTTCACTTTTGGGACCTTGTCCTACATTTAACAACAAATGTGTATACAAATCAATCATTCTACTAGCCCCCTTAAAATTTGACTTACTTGTAATATTCTACGATTATTATACCAATTCCTACCCTATTTTTTCTATTTTCAACCATTATCTCATAAAAAAAGAACCTCAATTTTCATTGAAGTTCTCTTTCTTAAAATATTCCTAAAAACTTTGCTTGTTTGATTCGTTCAGGACGTTCTTTAATTAACGCTTCTCCTCGAATAATCGATTCTGCATTTTCTTTCAGCATATAGACCGTTCGACTTCCGTAACGTTTAAATAACACATCATAAGCTCGCTGCAATCCGTATGTGTTAAATGTTTGAGCTGTCACCCCTGATGCAATAACGTGAGCAAGACCATGCTCTATAAATTGAAAAGCAGCTCGCTTTGCTTTACGGCCATTTTGGCCTAAAATGCTAGCGGCCGATAACTGAATAATTGCTCCATTCTTTACAAACTGATATAGCTTTTGAGGATTATCTAGGATAAAAGAACATATTTCCGGTTCACTAATAATAGGCACTACTTCGTTTAACTGAATTTTATAAATAATATCGTCAAACTGAGTAACAGAGCCTTCTTCAGTAAAATCTATCATTAAATACTTGTTTGTATTGTTAATAGTCAAGCTTTCTGTGTATAAACTTAAAATTTGTCTAGATGAACGAACTTTTTGTCCAGGAAGAATTTTCAAGGGGATTGATAGTTCCTTTAAGTGGCGATTAACAATATCAATTTGATTAAGAATACTTTCTTTAGTCTCAACTGATACTTCGCTATTAATAGTAGGTGTGGCTACCGCATGGGTAACGCCTTGTTTGACAAGCATTTTAGCTATATGTATAAATGTATCCTTATCTTTTGGTCCCTTACTAAAGTTAGGTAAAACAAAAGTGTGAATATCAATCATAAAAACTCTCCTCTTATTATATAGATATACTTAATAGTAAAATAAAAGAAGAGAATTAAAAAGATGTAACTTTAACAAAATATACCATTTAAAAGGCTTATGCATGTGAAATATTCAAATTAAAGCGCGAAAAGAACAAAAAAGATGTTGAAAAGTTTGCTTAAATTAAGACTTTTGATTTATTAGCTTTTCATCAAATATCCTTCATTAAGAAAAATTGTTCGTTGGATCGAAATATCGTTCGATGTAACAAACACTTTATATTTATATAATATATTTTCTATCAAAAAAATTCAATTTTATTTTTAAAATTTTATATAATGTCACAAAAAAAGACTGTCTAGATAGACAGTCTTTTTCATTTACTATTGGTGAAATAAATTTCTAGAGCTTTTGCCCACGCTGTATTTCCTTTTTCACTTGGTGCTGTCTTGTCTGCAGTCAAATAGTTCAACAAGCTTTCAGAATCACTGTTTGGCCATTGTGACCAATGATTGATATACTCATACTCATTTTTCTTAGCAAATGCCTTTAATTGCTCTGCCTCTTTTGGATAATTAGTTGCGTGATAAATGGGATGAGACGGCTGAATAATCGTTACTAAATTGTCTACATTCTCATTGATATGAGTCATAATTAAACTGATATTATCAAGCGTATTTGTAATACCCACTATTCCATTATCATTAGCTAAAAATGGCTCAAATAAAAGTATATCTGGCTTGGCTTCAATAACCTTTTCATAGAGTTTTTCGCGTATAAACTCAAGTGAATTTTTATCTTTATATTCTTGAACTTCAACTTCTACTGCAGATCCATATGTATCGTTCAACTTTTTCTCTAGCTGAGCAGGCCATGCTCCTGAGTCCGTTGAGGTATCTTGTGAGCCTACAACAACCAACTTAATTGGTTTTCCAGTTTTCTTTGCCTTCTCCAATTTTTCTACAATAGATGTGGGAAGGTTCTCCGTATAGCTTTTCCAGTCGTTTGAAGAAGCAGGAACCGATGAACTACCAACTGCAGTTGGACGAGCAGCACCTTCTGCCTCAACTTTCTCACTCCAATTCATTTTACCCACTACTATAGTAGCAATAAGAGTGAGAATAGCAATAATATTAATCCATACTTTCATAAATAATCTCCTTACTATTTTGTTTATTTATCCATTATAATATAATTCGAGAAATTTTTTATAAAAAATGATTAATTTTGTCATTTTTTTTGGTAGAATGGAAGAATGATTGTGTCTTTTATCACATGTTAAAAGTCTTGACATTATCAGCAACAAATTTCTTGTAAAGGAAGAGTGAGAATGGAAGAAGAACGTAAGCGTAAGAAGCGCAGAAAGAAAAAGAAAAAAGGATTTAAAATAGCTTTAGGTATTATTTTGCTACTTATTATCGGAGTAGGCATCTACGGCTTTTCTGTTTATAATTCAGTTGCCAATACATTTAACAAAACACATGAACCACTAAGTAGATCAGTTTCTGACAAGCGTTCCACTCAAGTAAGTTTAGAAAAAAAGGATCCTATTTCCATCTTACTAATGGGAGTAGATCAGCGTGGTGCCGATCGAGGACGATCTGATTCCCTTATTCTAATGACCGTTAACCCTACAACTAACAAAGTAAAAATGGTTAGTATTCCTCGTGACACGCGCACTGAAATTATTGGTAAGGGCAAAGAGGATAAAATTAATCATGCGTATGCTTTTGGCGGCATAGATATGTCTGTTAAAACTGTAGAAAATTTCCTTAATGTACCTATTGATTACTACGTACAAGTCAATATGGAAGGTTTTAGAGATATTGTGGATGCTGTAGATGGCATTACTGTCAATAACCCTTTTGCCTTTGATATCGATGGCGTTCATTATTCAAAAGGCACGCTAAATTTAGATGGTGATAAAGCTTTACTTTATACCCGTATGCGATATCAAGATCCACGAGGAGATTTTGGACGCCAAGAAAGACAGCGACAAATCATTCAAGCTGTTATTGAAGAAGGTGCAAGCGTAAAGTCTTTGGCTAACTACGGTCATATTCTTGATGCAATCGGTAATAATGTAAGAACGAATTTAACATTTGATGAAATGAAAGGTATTCAATCTAATTATAAAGAGGCTCGTAAAGACTTAGAACAAATACAAATTGATGGTAAAGGAACAAAAATGAATGGAATTTATTACTATATTGTTTCTGACTCCGAACGAGAAAAACTATCTAGTATGTTAAAAGAACAATTAAATCTTAAATAGTACATAAAAAGTGAAAGAAGCATCAGTTCTTTCACTTTTTCACTTATTTTTGCTTGCTTATACATAGTTGGATTTCGATTGAAAATACCCCTAGTATTCCCAAATATTTTTCAAATATGTGGTACAATAGTCTAATTATTAATTAAATTGGAGGTTTATATGAAAAAGAAATTAGTAAATGAAATTTTTTGGTTAAGAGCCCTCGCATGTCTGGCAGTTGTAACTATCCATTCCATTCAGAAAGGGATCGATTACTACTTTACAGGTGAAAATACACCGATGGTTTATTTTCTGCATTTGTTTTATGCAGCTGCATTATTTGGAACGCCGTCATTCGTTTTCATTTCAGAATTTTTATTAGCTAAAGCATATCCCTCAGGTGTGCCAAAAGGATTTTTAAAGAAAAGAGTAAAGTTTTTGATCACACCTTTCATCTTTATGGGAATTATTTATACTTTCTTTGAGCTGGGTGCCTCTATCACCTTAAAATCTTTTATCGTTGAATCATTAAAGAATATTTTAATTGGTGACTATGTAGCTTGGTTTATCTTGTTAATTTTGCAGTTTTATTTACTTCACATGTTTGTACCAAAGTATTTAGAAAAAGCATCTCCGAAAGTCATACTGCCTGTTTCACTAATAGTAAACGTTCTTTATTTATCCTTTTTTAAATTTATACAGCCTATTCAAGCAATTCCATTCCATGACTACATTTGGGAAAGAGGTTATTGGCTATTAGCTATTGGATGGATTTTCTATTTTACTTTAGGATATTATATAGGTAAAGATTTCGAAGCTTTCAAACTTTGGTTGAACAGAAACGGAAAGATTATTTTACTTTTTGCTGTCGTTGCTTATTGTATGGTAGTAGGACTAAAATTAGTTGGAATACTTCCTGATTCATCCTCTAAAAGACCTGATATACCAATTTATACAACAGCTATCATCTGCTTAATTTTTTACTTAACTGGAAAGATAAAACTTGCTCCAAGCTTTATTGTTCTAATAAGCAATTATTCTTTTAACATTTACCTATTACATATGATGTTCTTATATACTATTAAACCGTTACCTCATATGAATATGATTACATATACTTTATATTTATTAATATTAAGTATCACCGGTTCTATTATTTTAGCTACTGTGATTAATAAATTGCCATTTGGTAAATATCTTGTAGGTAATATTTTAAAAATAGGAAGAAAACAAAATAATAGAACATCTAATCACCCAAAAGCTGTTTAAATACTAATAGTTATTAGCTAAATAGACTAACCTATTTAAATGAAACATTATAAAACACCTCCAAATAAGTACCCTTAAACAAAGTACTTATTCGGAGGTGTTTTTGTATAGGCAAGATTAGTTGTTCAAATGCATGCAAGTAGGAACCAAAAGGAGTCAATGATCGTCCAAACATTACGTCTAAAATGGGGTTTCATTTCATAAGAACAGAATCGGAAGAGGTAACGTACAACGTATGTTAACTATACTTCCTATACGCACGTGCCAAATTTCCACAAAAGAAAAGACTGTAGTAAGTAATATGTTGAGAAGAGAAAACCATGCATGGGGACAATGCAGCAATAGAATAGCTACATTTAAATTTAAAACCTGATGACTTCCGATTTGTAAAAATATTTCTATGTTTTTTGAGAAAGAGAGAACGGTTCATCAATAAAATAAGGCTGCCACGCACCTTTAAAATTTGGTGATATGGCAGCCTAAAAGGTTAGCTTTTTATTGATATTGTTTCATCAAATTAAAATTTTAATTGTTTTTGTACCTTTTGCTCTGGTGTTTCAAACAAACGAAACTTAATTCGAGGTTTTTTCTCTTTATTTGTTACACCCAATTCATAATTGATTGAATAAGAATTTCGATAAGCCATTCCAATTTGTATCCAAAGAATTATGTTGAAAGGATACATTTCAAGGCAATTTGTGAACATTGAAGATATGCCTAAGGCTATTATTAAAGCATTAGCGTTATTTTCCAGTCCTGTCCGATTAGCATTCAGGCATCCAATCATTAAAGTTAGAAATAATAAAAATAATAGAATGACCCCAGAAATCCCCATTTGCTCATAGATAGCAAAGAATTGATTATCTACTGCATAGCTTTTTTCCATTGTATTCAATGCAGCTGTAGAAACGCTTGCTGCACCAACTGAACCAATCCCCTCGCCATACAAGCCCTGGTGGCTGAACAACGGTGACAAATTGTCACCCCAGTGTGAAAGTCTATCCTGTGTAGATGAAACGCTACCTAAAGTTGTATTTGTAAAAATGTATGTACCGCCTAAAACAACAGGTATTATTAAAAACATTAATAAACCTAGAACCGTATATCCGTAACTTCTAGGTAACTTAGCGAACGAACGAAGAGTAGTAATTAGCTGATAGATTAGCCAGAAGATAATTGCCGATCTGATTGTAGCCAACAGTAAGAAAACTAGCGTAAGTACCTTAAACAAAATTGCAAGCTTCTTTTTTCCGTGTTTTGTTAAATCCCAGTCTATAAGAATTCCTATTAAACTTAGTAGAAAAGCATAACCATCTGGTGTCCCTACAAGTGAAGGAAGACGTAAATTTCCATTAAACGTTTTAACGTTCACCCCATATTCAAATCCCATAGACATGAGTGATTCAACTCCCAACATCCGTTGTAGGAACCACACGATAATAATTAGGAAGAAAACAATATACAAAGGCTTAACAATGTTAACTTTAGCTTCACGAAGCGAGATACCTATTAATAAGCCCAGCATTGGGAATATAGTAGTTTTAACTCCATATACAAAATCAGTGGAAGAATATCCACTGGAATTTCCAAACAGACCTATTCCACTTATACAACTGAAAATGACAAGCATAGAAATAATAGAAAATGTTTGTTTTTCAAATCCCTTACGGGTAAAAAATGAAAATAGAAAACTTAACACAATAAATATCAAAATAATATCTTTGGATATCTTAAATATTGTATTATCAAAAAATACGGCAATTGTTCCATAAAAAGATATAAATACGAGAAAAAAGTAAATTAATGGTTTTGAATTAGACATGTTTTGCAATGTTTTTTTCCTCCTTAACTAGACTTATTATACTAATTCACAATTGGAAATACCAATCATTTTTTCAACTCTATACTATTTAACGCCTACTTTCTATCTAAATAAACGATACTAAAGAACTAACCCTGTACGTGTATAAGCTTATTAAGGTTTTAACGCCCTACATGCACTCGAACAGTGATATAACTTCTTATTCATTCAGTTATGTAATGCTTTCTAAGCATCCAAAACCTAATTCTTAGCATTAATTAAACTGTACACTCGTCTTGTATTCCCTTGTTGATTACTTCTGAAAGCAGTGACATTTATGGATGAACAGAGATATTTCTCAAGCCGATGTGTAAGAGTTCTCTGCTACATAGAATTTCATTGTCCTCACTGCATTTCATTCAATGTGTTTTGCATCCTCATTAGCTGAAATTAACTCATTACTAGTAATAAGCTAGATATTGGATTAGGTTACTAAGCGAGCGGCAACCTCTCTGATAACACTTCTTTAAATTAAACACACAACGTATGCTTTTTAAGGGTTTTCCAGCACCTTATAGCGAGCTTCAGCACATTAATTAATACCGCAGTTGTCTATTAAACGCTAAAGCCTAACCAATGAGATGTGAAACAATAATTGCTATGTATACACGGACTTTTTTATGAACCAAAAAAAGAGCTGATAACAGCCCTCTTTAACCAAAAAATACACCTTCTTGCTATTCAATCATTAAATAAGTAGGACTTGTAAGAAGGTTTAAACCCATCTTTTTCTTCAATTCGACTTGCTGCTTAATTCCAAGCATTGAAATTTTTATAGCTTTGCCATCTTTTAAAGGTATAGTTGTGTGATGACTATTTTCAGTTGTCCAATAAACAATAGCCTTTTTCTTATTTCCTTTTGAAAATTCCAAGATATAGTCATTGGGGTTTTGAGTTTTAATTTTCTTCGAAAAACGATATCCCTCTAAAGTTCTGGATAAGGTTTGAATAGATAAATAGCTTAATTTAGGAGTTGAATAATAAGAGTTAATACCAAAGTTATGTTCTCTGTTATTTGGATCTCCTCCATCGTTTTTCCAATCATACCATATACTTACTGGTATCTTTTCTAAGCTATTTACTAAATTCATTCTGGCTATATATTCTGCCTGCTGCATTTCAGTAATAGACTTTTGATTTTTGGTATTAGATAGTGAATATCCCCACTCGCCCGATATTATTGGAACATCTTCTTTACTATAGTTTTTTAGTAAACTACTTAATTCCTGGTATTGGTCAATAACATTCTCAGGATTATCATATTGGTAAGGATGAACGGAGACCGCATCGATGTAAGGCAATATTCCTTGATCCAGCGTATTCTGCATCCACGTTAGAGACTGTTCATTAATACCTGCAAGTGCAGGTGCTACAATAGTTGAACCTTTATCATTTTTTTTGATTACCGGTGCTACTTTTTTAACTAAAAGAGCGTAATTAATTTCACTAGGCTGTGTACTCCAAAACTTCTCTATATTGGGCTCATTCCATATTTCCCAAATACCTTTTTGATTGCCATACCTTGTAACTGTAGCTTTCACAAATTTCGCAAATGCTTCTCTTCCTTCACTAGTATTAACAGACCTATCTTGCTCATATAAGGAGTTTCCATAATCTAAAATATAATAGGGTTTAATGTTATTTTCTTTCAAAGATTTGTTTAATTGATCATATCCTGTTCCTTTAAAATCATAGATACCTTTTTTAGTTTCAACAGAAGACCAAAAAATGTCAATTCTCACCCATTTAAACCCTGCTTCTGCAATAGATTTTATTTCTTCTTCTTTTAATCCTGGATGAATACTTACTCCCAAACCATCAGACACGCTATAATGCGATTCTAGGAAATTTTGTTGCTTTTGTTTCCAAACACTGATGACTCCTGTTATAGCTATTAATAAAATTAACAATAAAACGAAAATTTTCTTACTGAAAATCCGTTTTAAATTACTGATTAACATATTTCCCCTCTTTCTTAACCTTCTTTATAATTACATTGTTATGTTTTCTATTATAATTACGTTTAAATCAATTGAGCTGATATTATATATAGTTTTTGATTGACTAGATTCAGTAAATATAATCAAAGAAGTTTATAAGTACCTTTAACTTGCTATATCCAAACTATAGACTTTTAAATTAAGTAAAGGTCGTACCCAATTGAGAACTGGTACGGTCGTTAAAATTAGTGGCATTAGAGTCATTCCAATCAAATTTAAAACCTGAAGAATTCTAATACGTAAATATAACTCCTTGTCTGTTGAGAAAGTTAGAGAGAGTGTGTGTCTGTCAATAAATAAAATTAGGCTGCCACACACCTATAGAACTTGGTGATATGGCAGCCTAAAAGATTATTTTATTCTTTTCTTAAATTACTAAGTGAGTCTAAATATCAAGATTTTATTAATTAGTACCATAATAATAGTAATATTGGCTATCATTGTCCATCTTTCGATTATTTAAAATAACTCCTAATAATCTACCTTTAGAATTACTTAATAACCCCTTAGCCTTCTTAGCAGCGTCCATATTAGTCTTGCCACTACTTACTACTAAAATGGTACCATCGGCTTTGTTAGATAGGATTTGTGAATCTGTAACTGCCAGTGTTGGCGGCGTATCAAAGATAATAAAATCAAATTCAGCTTTCATTTGCTCCAACACTTCATTCATATAACCTGATGCAAGAAGCTCTGAAGGGTTAGGTGGTATTGGACCACTTGTTAAAACGAACAGATCTGGAACATCTGTCTTTTTAACCGCATTTAATAATGTTTCTTGTTTTGTTAAAACATTTGTAAAACCAACGTAGTTTTCTAATCTAAAAGAGTAATGTACAGTTGGTTTTCGTAAATCACTGTCTACTAAAAGAACTTTCTTGCCTTGCTGAGCATATACAATCGCTAAGTTAGCAGATGTCGTAGACTTCCCTTCACCAGGACCAGAAGAAGTCATAACAATTGTCTGAATATCCTCCTCTAAAGTAGAAAATTGAATATTTGTACGAATTGTACGATATTGTTCGGCCGATGGTGATTTTGGTGAATTATGTGCAACTAAACGACGTTGAACTGTCAACAGTTTATCGTTATTTTTATTTTTGCGAGCCAATGGATTCCCCCCTCACTCTCTGACGACTAGAAGAATGAGCTCTTCTACTAGTAGACAAGTTAGTGTCACTAATAGGTGCCACAATGCCCATGATTGGCAACTCTAATAAACGTTCTATATCATCTTCTGTTTTTACTGTGTTGTCTAGCTGTTCAACTAAAAATACAACACCTAACCCTACAATAAGACCTAACACAATTCCGATACCAATATATAACGGCGGATTCGGACTTACTGGAGATATGTTCTCCTTAACTTCCGCTGGTGCTAAAATACTAACATTATCGATATTCATAATCTTTGAAACTTTACTTTTGAATACCTGTGCTGTTTTGTTTGCAATTTTAGCTGCTACGTACGGTGATTCATCCGTCACTAGTACTTCTACTACTTGAGTATCTTTTGCACTTGTAACTTCTATCTTTTCGTTCAATTCTTCAACACTCATATCTAAATTAAGTTCAGATTTGACTTTTTCAAGTATTGCTGGACTTTTAATAATAACGTTATATGTGTTAATTAATTGAATATTTGTTTCTACTTCTCCAGAGTTATAGAGTTGCTGTTCAGACTTAGCCTGGTTCACCAGTAGCTGTGTTTTCACTTCATAAGTTGGCGTTAAAATAAAAAAACTTAAGACGCTACTGATTATCGCTGCTATCAAAGTAATAATACCGATAAGCCACAGACGCTTTTTAATTGTCCGAAACAAGTCTCTCAGCGTGATTGTTTCTGCCATGTTGACCTCCAATAATAGATGAATTCATTCCTATTCATTATAATAGAACTTTTATCCAACTTCTACACTATTTTATAAATATTTGATAAAATTCTCTAAAAAAAAACAACTACTTACCTGTTTTCTAAACTAATGAATAGTTCTTAATTCATATTTTTTAAGTGACAGGTTGATTCTTTTTACTTATTATACTATCTACTAATTCGATTACTTCTGTTTGAAGTCTTTCCAATAAATTTTGGCTTTCTTCTAGATTTTCACCTTGTACAGCAAAATAAAATTTAGCCTTAGGTTCCGTTCCAGACGGACGGACAGTAAACCATGATCCGTCGTTTAGATAATATTTTAAAACATTAGACTTCGGTAAATGAATGTTTTCCAATCTATTATGAACTACATCCACTTTTTTACTATATTGGTAATCTTCTATGAACGTCACAGACTTACCAGCTACTTGCGTTGGCGGATTATTTCGGAAGGAAGTTAAAATTCGTTCAATTTGCTCTGCTCCGTCTTTTCCTTTAAGCGTTAAAGAATAAAGAGATTCTTTGTAGTATCCGTATTTTTCAAAAATCTCTAATAGACCCTCATAAAGAGATTTCCCTTGCGCCTTATAAAAAGCTGCAACTTCAGCTGCAAAAACTGCTGACTGGACAGCATCTTTATCACGTACAAAGTCCCCGATTAAATAGCCATAGCTTTCTTCATATCCAAATTGGAATTGATACTCTTTTGTCTGTTCAAACTCATTAATTTTTTCGCCAATAAATTTAAAACCTGTTAACGTATCAATGGTTTCTAATCCGAAGCTAGTAGCAATAGCACGGCCAATTTCCGATGTTACAATTGTTTTAACAACGACTCCATTTTCAGGAAGGATATTTTGTTTTTGCTTTTGTGTTAACAAATAGTGAAGCATTAAAGCACCCATTTGATTTCCTGTAAGTACTACATATTCACCATTTTCATTCTTCACTGCCACACCTAGGCGATCAGCATCTGGATCTGTTCCCATTAGGATATCAGCATCAATTTCCTTGCCATATTGAATAGCTAATTCGAAAGCTGCATGCTCTTCAGGGTTAGGTGATTTGACGGTTGAGAAGTTAGGGTCCGGAAGCTCTTGTTCCTTTACAACCGTAACATTTGTAAAACCAAATGCTTTTAATCCGGCACGAACAGGCTTATTGGCAGTACCATGTAGAGGTGTAAAAACAATTTTCAAATCTTTTCCCGCTTGCTCTACAACTTCACGATTCAACTGAATTGTTTTCAATTGTTTCGTATAAGCTGCATCAACTTCTTCGCCAATATACGCCAACAACTCACTAGCAAGAAGTTCTTCTTTTTCTTTTACTGGTATCACCAGCTCATTTTCCACTGCATTTACATAAGAAATAATAGTATCTGCAGCAGCAGGTGGAAGCTGGCCTCCATCCTCTCCGTATACTTTATATCCGTTGTATTCCGGAGGGTTATGACTGGCTGTAATCACGATGCCTGCAAATGCATTTAGATAACGAACGGCAAAAGACAGCTCAGGCGTAGGACGCAACTCTTCAAAAATATACGTTTTAATTCCATGGTGCCCTAATACTTTTGCTACTTCTAATGCGAATTCAGGAGATTTATGACGAGAATCGTAAGCTACTACAACTCCTCGTTTCTTTGCACTCTCTCCATTTTCCTCAATATAAGAAGCTAGACCTTTAGTGGCTTTACGAACCATGTAAATGTTCAAACGATTTGTACCAGGTCCAAGCTCTCCTCGCATTCCGCCTGTGCCAAATTCTAGGTTTTTATAAAATGCATCTTCTGCTGTTTTTTTATTTTTTTCCATTAAAAGTAACTCTTTTTTTAATTCTTCGTTCAAATCATCAAACATTAGCCATTTGTCTAGCTGTACTTGCCATCTCACGTTGATGACCTCCTTTACTATTTGGTTGTGAAGCAATTAATTGTACCTGTCCTTCAATTGTAAATGAATGCATTTCATGTGGAATAATAAAATGATCACCATATTTAATTGAGTATTCTTTATCTTCTGAAATTATTTTACCTTCACCATTAATCACACTTACTAGTGTAAAATAGCGTTCTTGAGTCAGTGATAAGGAGTTAGTAATGTCCCATTTATATAGAGTGAAATAATCTTCTTCCACGAATGTTGTAATGCTTCCTCCAGCTGTTTTAGCGATAGCTGGCTCAATTTTAGCTGCAGTATGAGGAACAGTAGTAACATCAATTGCTTTATCTAAATGAAGCTCTCGAAGCTTACCATCTTCTCCTCGGCGATTATAGTCGTACACGCGATATGTAGTGTCTGAACTTTGCTGAGTTTCTAATACAAGCGTTCCTTTACACAAAGCGTGAATCGTACCGCTTGGAACGTAGAAAAAATCACCTGGCTTAATTTTGATTCGTTGCAGAAGACCTTCCCAATTACCATCTTCCACCAACTGAACAAATTCTTCTTTGGACTGCGCATGATGTCCAAAAATCATATCTGCGTCTTCATCGCAGTCAACAATATACCAGCATTCTGTCTTGCCCAGTTCACCATTTTCAAACTTATTGGCGTACTCATCATCCGGATGAACTTGAACAGATAAATCATCATTTGCATCTAGAATTTTAGTTAACAAAGGAAAACGATCGCTTTCAAAATGACCAAATAAATCTGGATGTTCTTCCCATAGTTCTCCTAAGCTTTTTTCAGCAAACTTCCCAGATGCTACAACACTTTGACCATGTGGGTGAGCAGAAATTGCCCAGCACTCTCCCGTTCTCGAGGATGGAATGGTATATCCGTACTTTTTATTTAGCTGATTTCCACCCCAGATCCTCTCTTGAAATGATGGTCGTAAAAAAATAGGTTGTTTCAATGATTGTACATCTCCTCTATTATTACTTATATAACGTTTTTAGCAGCAAAAATACCAAACAAAAAAGAGTAGATGAAGCTACTCTTTTTTGCTTTTGCTCCTACACTTCTTTTACACTTAATACATGCTCCTGAATAGCGTCCCATTCCATATATAGTCGAACAATGTCTTCTTCGATTAATTGAGAACCAGTTTGCACTTCAATAAATTCCATATCCGAGATTGCTTTAATGGCATGCTTCTCTCCTGCTGCTATTTTTATTACATCCCCCGGTTTTACCATTTGCAAGCGGTCATTTAAAACTAGTTCCCCTTCTCCTTTAATGATTGTCCATACTTCGTCCCTATAATCATGCAGCTGATAGCTTAAATTCTTGCCTGCTGCTACGCCAATTCTTTTTGTTAAGACTTCTTTTTCTTCCTCAAGCTTTGTATAGTCTAATACGCGATACCATCCCCAGCGACGTTCTTCGTACATAGGGCGATTGTCAAACTCACCTACTAACTCTTTAATACGAGGGCTGGATTCTTTATCCGATACAAGAATGCCATCAGGACTTACAGCTACTACCAGGTTAGAAGCTCCAAGTACTGTGACCGGGATATCTAGCTCGTTAATTAAATGAACTCCTTCGCTGTCCTCACTGATAACACCTTTACCAATTTTGACTGTGCCCATTTCTTCCGTTAATGTATTCCAAGTTCCTAAGTCTTTCCAATAGCCGTCATATGGAAGAACCACAATGTCTTTTGTTTTTTCTACTACTTCGTAATCAAAGCTAATCTTAGGAAGAGTACTATATTGTTTCAGCAACTTTTCATAATCAGTTGGCCAGCCCTTAGCCTCAAGAATAGAGATCACATATTCTAGTTTGAAAGCAAAGACTCCGCAGTTCCACAAAGCGTTATTCTTAATTAAATCAGCGGCTGTCGCTTCACTCGGCTTTTCTGTAAATCGGTTAACTGAAAGATAATCCGCTTTACTTTCTTCCTTTTCTTCTGCAGGAACAATATATCCATATTTAGATGAAGGATATGTAGGGGTAACACCAATAAGGGCCAGCTGTGCTTCGCTCTCTTGCACAACTCTTTCTAATTCTTTTACTCTATTAAAAAAAGCATCATCTACATACGGATCTACTGGAAGAATAGCTACTACTTCGTCTAATGAAGCTTTTTTAACGCTGTATATATAAGAAGCAGCAAGAGCAATAGCCGGAAATGTATCTCGGCGCATAGGTTCTACAATCAGGTCAGCTTCATTCGATAACTGACTGTGAATCATGTCAACCTGAGATTTGCTCGTTGCAATGACTGAAGATTCAGCGAGTCCAACATTCTTCAGCTGATTCCATACTCTTTGAACCATTGATTCAAGCGACTGATTTTTATCTTCTAATACTTTTAGAAATTGCTTTGAACGCGCATCATTGGACAGCGGCCATAGGCGCTTGCCAGACCCACCTGATAAAAGTACTAAATTCAAATTTATGCCCACCTTATTAAATTATTTGTTTGTATACATCAATAATTTTTTTATTCATTATTTCACTAGTAAAGTTGTCCATAAAATAGTCATAACCATTTAGACCTTTACGTCGCAGCTCAGCTTTATTAAGCGAGTTCAAGATTTGTTCCAATGTACTTAACTGATTAAGCGAAAAAATATAACCATTATCATTTCCAACTAAATCAGGTAAAGCTCCTCGATCACTTACTATAATTGGCTTTGCGTTTTTCATCGCTTCCACGGCAACTAATCCAAAACCTTCCCATCTGGAAGGAATAATCACCGCATCAAATAACTCATAATATGAATCTAGTTGATTATTATCCACCCAGCCAACGCTTATCACATTTTCAGGGATTTCAATTGCACTATTTTTCAGCACGCTATCACCAATAATATATAGCTGAATATCTTTATTTTTATAGCCTGTGAAAAACTCAATTAAGATATCCAGTCCCTTTTGCCGGTCAAATCTCCCTACAAACAGGAGGTTTATTTTTTCTTTATCAACTTTGAGGTTTGGCTTCCCATCACGTACAGTTGTATTGATTCCGTTGTTAATAAGCGCTAACTTATTATCAGTAAACCCTAGTTCAAGAGATTTCTTTTGCTCGTTTTGCGAAATATTGATGATTTTATCTGTCTTTGTAGACAGTACCTTTTCAACAAACGTAAATACCTTTTTCTTTAAAGAAGATAATTCCATCAAGAAAGCCCATCCATGTGAACAATAAACAACTTTATATTTCTTTCTTCTAAAAAATAAAGGAAACCTTACAAACACTCCTGCAAACGTACTGTGAACATGTACGACATCAGGCTGTACTTGATCGATTGCTTTTTCTATTTGTTTAACCGCACTTGCAACACTCTTCAAATTACGTTCATACTTATAAAAAAACAGGTGTTCAGAAGGAAGATCAAAATCTTTATCAGAATTTGTGTCACTTGCAACAAGATAGATTTCTTCAATATCTTCGCAGTGTTTCTGGTAATCGATAACTTCCTTTACATAAGTGGCTACTCCGCCTTTTACGTATTCACCTACATGCATTACTTTCATAGGGGATAAATCTCCTTTCATAAAAAGACCTTTGCCTTTTTATGCATCCAGCGACTTTGTATATCCGATCAGCTGATTAGCTGCTGTTTGCCAAGAAAATTTTTCAGCTTGTTTTAAACCTTTTACTTTTAGCTCTTGCTTTACATCATCACTATTCATGACATATCTAATTTTATCCGCAAGTTCTTGTGAATCGTTCGGATTAAAGTAAATAGCAGCGTCACCAGATACTTCAGGCATCGGGCCGACATTGGACACAAGTACAGGACATCCTGTAGACATTGCTTCCAAGGGAGGTAATCCAAATCCTTCATAAACGGACGGAAATACAAAGCAGCCTGCATTCATATACAGACCTTTTAAATCTTCGTCTGTTACATATCCAACTTGCTTAATGTTTTCATTTTCAATGTTAATTTTATTAAAAACTTTTAAATCCGTTCCGCCAGCTATAACAATCTGAAAATCTTCGTCTTGCAAATACTCGGTAGCATCGACTAGCGCTTTGAAGTTTTTGTTTGGATTCATACTGCTCACAGCCAGAATGTATTTCTGAGGCTTTAAATCAAACTTCTCAAGGATTGAATGATCTTCTTTAATAGAATCAAAATGTTCTTTGCCTTCAGAAATTAACTCTAATTTCTTTGAGCTGATTTTTAGATATTTTATTAATTCCTCTTTTGAAAATTGAGAAATAGTTAATACTTTTTTTGATCTAAGTTTGAAGAATGTGAACATTGTTTTGTACCACACTCTAAAAGCTTTTGAAAAGCCTTGCGGTGAAGCATAGACAGCCGTGTCATGAATCACAACAATTTGATTTTTTTTCAAAATAGGACCCGTATTACAGAAATTAATTAAAGGCTTTGCTTTTACATAAACCGGTAGCTCTAACTGCTCCCATTTATGTCCTGTAGATTGGCCAATTGATTTGATTTTTATGTTTTGAAGCGAATGCTCCCCTTCATAATTAGGGGGAACTAAAATCGTGAATTGAACGTCTTTTTGTTTGTCTAAACGCTGTATGATTTCCCACGCAAACCGTTGCACACCTGTTACGCGCTGAGTCAAAAAGCGTCCATTTATATATACATCCATAGTATTCTCCTTATATTCATTAAAATTTATTCCTAATAGGAAAGGGAAGCCTTGAAAAAGAGAGAAGGCAATTAACCTTCTGATCTCTTAGGAATTAATTAATGACTTAGAAGTGTAAATAGATTTTCGACCAACAGAATGATATTCAATACCTGCTTCTGTTACGGCTTTTTCATCAAAACAATTACGTCCGTCAAAAACAACAGCTTCGTTCATGACCGTATGCAAGTCTTTTAAGTTCATATTTTTAAATTCATCCCACTCTGTTACAATTACTGCTGCATCGGCATTTTGTAGAACACCTGAAACTGATTCTTCATAAGTAACTGCTTCTGGAAGAAGTGATTTGGCATTTGCCATAGCAATTGGATCGTATGCTTTCACTTTAGCTCCTTGAGCAATTAATTCTTTTGCTAAAACGATAGAAGCTGCTTCACGCATATCATCAGTATTTGGTTTAAACGCCAGACCTAATAATGAAATAACTTTCCCTTCTAGACTGCCAAATTTATAAACAATTTTATCTACCATTAGACGCTGCTGATTGTTATTTACTTGAATAACAGATTTAAGCAACTCAAAATCATGCTCCACTCCGCCTGCGATTTGCACTAATGCATGCGTATCTTTTGGGAAACATGACCCTCCGTAACCAATTCCCGCATTTAAGAAGTTTCGGCCAATACGCTGATCATAGCCCATACCATTTGCTACATCTTCTACATTCGCTCCTAGCTTTTCACAAATATTAGAAATTTCGTTAATAAAGCTAATTTTTGTTGCTAAGAACGCATTTGATGCATATTTAATCATTTCAGAACTTGAAATGTCTGTTTTAAATACTGGAATATTCAACGGCTTGTACATCTCTTCAAGAATAGCCGCTGTTTCAGCATCATCTGTTCCGACAACAATTCGATCTCCGTTAAATGTATCTTGAACCGCTGAACCTTCGCGTAAAAACTCAGGGTTTGAAGCAATGCTGATTTTTACGTCATTTTTAAGATTTTCACGGATAATTTTCTCTACTCGATAATTTGTTCCTACTGGCACTGTACTTTTTGTTACAACGACCACATCAGTTGTTACCTCTTGAGCAATTTGCTCTGCTACCGCTTCAATATATTGTAAATTAGCAGAACCGTCTGGCAGCTGAGGTGTTCCTACTGCGATGAACACGACTTCTGAATTTTCGAAGCCTTCTTTATGGACATTTGTAAAATGTAAGCGACCTTCGTTAATATTTTTAACCATTAGCTCAGCTAATCCTGGTTCGTAGATGGGCGATTGCCCTTGTCTCATTTTGTTAATTTTGTTGATGTCTGTATCAATACACGTAACATCATGGCCAATTTCTGATAGGCATACCCCTGTTACAAGCCCTACATATCCAGTTCCTACCACACTAATTTTCATGTTATACTCCTCCTACATGCGTGCCTTTATAACACTTGTTACATTACTTTCTCATACACGCGTTTGTAATCTACAAGATTGTCTCTATATTTAACGGAATTTTCGTAACTATCAGAAACTAACTTTTCATATGATTTGCGCGACATTTTTTGGATAACGATTAATTTTTCTTTTAACTCTTCTATATTTTCTCTTTCAAACAACATATCTTTTTCAGGAATTAATTCAGGAATGCCACCTACAGCTGTTGCAAGAACAGGAGTCCCTTGCTGATAAGATTCGATGATTACTCGTCCAAAAGGCTCAGCCCATTTTGACGGTACGACGGTTACATCTACACTGGCCATCTGCTGATATACTTCTCCTTGAGAAATTTTTCCTTTTACTACAATTCTGCTATCTGTCTTAGCAATTTCTTTTATTTCGTCAAGCTGATCTCCTGTACCGCAAATAACTAGCTTATTCACAATCGAAGAATCTAGCTGTTGAATTGTATTTACGAGCATCATAACGCCTTTGTTAGAAGCCACTTGTCCAAAGTATCCAACGGTTAGAGGGTCACCCTCTACTCTTGGATTGCGATCAAAACGCTCAGCATTTACTACATTACCAATAACGTCTGCGTCGGAGCGTTGAAACAACTGATGGTCTTGATGATACTTCAAAATGTAATTTGAAATACCAACCACTTTTTTCACGTTCAAACTTCTTTTTACATTGACCTTATGAATGAAACGATTGACCACACCGCTATTTACGGGCTCAATAAGAGCATAGTCACGCGTTGTGTGAACAATTGGAATAGATAGCTGGCTGCAGATATTCCATAGATAAGTTCCGATACCCATTAAATTCTGAGAATGAATGAGGTCAGGTTTAATTTCTTTTAACACTTTAGTCAGTAATTTCGCCTGAGCTGGCTGATACATATTAATAAAATGCCAGGTTAACTTTTTTAAAGTCCCCTTATCTTTTCGATCTAAAGGTGAATAGATATTTAGTGAAGGCAAACGGTGCACCGTGACTCCGTTAATAACTTCTGTAAGAACTTTCTTTTTTTGTTCACCTGTTGTTAATACATGCACTTCGTAATCTGCTGACAATCCTTCTGCAAGCAATTGAGTTGAAATTTCAGCTCCTCCTACGATGGTAGGAAAATAGAAGCTATTGACAATCAATATTTTTTTTTTCATGCTCTCCCTCTTTTTAACGACAAAAGTTTATGCTGCTTGTTTCTTTTTAACGTAGTTAAGAATCCATTTAGACTGGGATTTATTAAATATAAACGAACCCGCAATATAAGCAGCCGCACCAATTGCAATTTTAAGTACAAATAGAATCAATACGTTTATTTCAATCTCTAACAAATTCATTCCATACAGTACAATAATCATGAGTACTAACGATTGCACAGTAGGCAGCAATTGTTTACATACAGCTCGTACAGATACACCTAAATGCTTTCTGATGAGCCATAATCTTGTTGTCTCTACAAGAACAACGCGGCAGCACTCTGCTATAGCAACTGCTAGAAGGCCATGCTTTACTCCAATAAGAACTAACGCCGTAAAAGAAACAAACGAAAATACACTAAGCTTCATTTCTAAATCAGGTCGCCCGATACCTCGTAGCACCGGTCCCCCTACTACACTGATAGAAGATATTCCCCCAGCTATGAGCAGCAACTGAAGAACAGGCACAACGGCCATCCACTTCTCTCCATACAGGACGTAAATAAACTCATGTGCTACAAGGGCTAAACCGAAGCAAATTGGAAGTGTAATAAAGGCTAATTTTGAAACGACGTTTATATACATATCTTTTAGTTTGCTAGGATCATCTTGCTGTCTGGATACTTCTGGAAATACTACCCTCATCACAGCTCCTGAAAGATAATATCTAGCTAGTGCTCCCCACTGAAAGGCTAGTGTATAAATTCCTAAGATTTTATCTCCTAAGAAACGCCCTACTAAAAAGAAATCTACGTTGTTATTCATATACATAAATAATTGAGAACCCAGTACATTTGCGCTATACAAGAACAAGTCCTTCAACTCATCCATATAGATAGCAAATTGAATACGGTATTTAGAGTATTTAAAAACAACTAAAGATTGAATGAACGGTCTAAATACATATTTCGCTGATACTGCCAATAATCCGTTGATATAGAGTGCTAGGATAATAGCCGCGATACTTGATACTACCTCAGCTAAGATATCGACCTTTGTTACATCTTTAAATTGATTATTTTTCATTAACAGCGCTCGATGGGTACTTCCAATCGAACCTACTAAAATCCCTATACAAATAAAATGTAAAATGGTAATTACGTGTGTATCGCGATAAAAATCAGCAATAGCCCCTGAACTAAAGTACAGAGCTCCCGCGATGACAATAGAAAAAATGATATTCAGCCAAAAAGTAGTAGAGACAACTTTTTGAATATCACCTTTTTTAAAGATTAAATATGAGTTTAAGCCAGCCTCTTGCACTACAAATGCAAATCCAGCAAACACAATAGCCATCCCTAAAATTCCAAATGTTTCTGGGCTCAGGATTCTAGCTAATGCTACATTGGTCATAATGTTAATGAACTGAACGCCGACAATACTCAGAAACGACCATATAGTATTACGAGACATTGAAGAAGACATAATTTCACCTATTTATTTCTGAATTTAATCGTTCGTTTAATATGCATCTTTTGATCCAAATAAAACGCCGACTGTTTTTAAAATGATATTGATGTCGTATCCAATCGTACGTTTTTGGATGTACTGCAAGTCAAGCTCCACCATTTCTTCAAAACCTATACTGCTTCTGCCGCTTACTTGCCAAAGGCCTGTACAGCCTGGTGTTACAAGAAGTCTCTGCTTGTCATACTCAGAATATTGTTCAACTTCCCTTTCGATAGGAGGTCTTGGTCCTACTAGACTCATTTCTCCTTTTAACACGTTCCAAAGCTGAGGCAATTCATCTAAGCTGGTTTTTCGAATAAAACGTCCAATTCTTGTGATACGAGGATCATGTTTCATCTTGAACATGATACTTCCTGTTTCATTTTTCTCAAGCAAATCTTTCAGTCTTTCTTCAGCATCAGAGACCATGGAACGAAACTTAAACATATGAAACTCTTTTTCGTTTTTTCCAATGCGCTTTTGACGAAAAAAGACAGGCCCTTTAGGGTCTTCTACTTTTATAGCAATTGAAATGATAAGAAATAGCCACGATAACAAAATAATTCCAATTAATGCACCTGAAATATCGATAATCCGTTTCCCTATGTAATAAGAAGCAGGTTGTTGTTGAACAACCGCTTCTATGTTCTGAGTTGGGTACGAAGCCGATGATTTACTTTGTGCTACTTTTGATGCGCTCAAAAACAAGCCCTCCCATTTACTCCTTATTGTTTTACAGCATTTAATTGAGCAAGCTCATCGATTAGTTTGCGCACATCATCACGCAGCTCCTCGTGATTTAATGCAAATTCAAGCGTTGTACGGATAAAGCCTAATTTTTCACCCACATCATAACGTTTTCCTTCGAAGTCATAAGCAAATACGCGCTGAATTTCATTTAGCTTTTGAATTGCATCCGTTAATTGAATTTCCCCGCCTGCACCAATTTCCTGTTCTTCTAAGAATTTAAAAATTTCCGGTGTGAATACATAGCGTCCCATAATAGCAAGGTTTGAAGGTGCTGTTCCTTTTGCTGGCTTCTCTACAAACGTATTCACTTGATGACGACGACCTTCATTTGAAATAGGATCAACAATCCCATAACGGTGAGTTTGATCGTCTGCAACTGTTTGAACACCGATTACAGATGATAATGTTGTTTCGTATTCATCCATTAATTGACGCAAGCAAGGTGTATCAGCTTGAACAATATCGTCCCCCAACAGTACAGCAAAAGGCTCGTCCCCAATAAAATTACGTGCACACCAAACAGCATGTCCAAGACCTTTTGGCTCTTTTTGACGGATATAGTGAATATCTACGTTAGAAGACTGACGAACTTTTTCCAGCAAATCAAACTTCTCTTTTTCCATTAAGTTGTTTTCTAGTTCAGGTGCATAGTCAAAATGATCTTCAATTGCACGCTTTCCTTTTCCCGTTACAATAATGATATCTTCGATACCTGATTCTACTGCTTCTTCAATTATGTATTGGATTGTTGGCTTATCGACAATCGGCAGCATTTCTTTCGGCATTGCCTTTGTAGCCGGTAAAAATCTTGTTCCCAGCCCTGCAGCTGGAATAATCGCTTTTCTTACTTTTTTCATAGTATTCTCTCCTTTTTAATAAGTAATGGGGAAGGTACTTAATCTAAATTAAATACTTAGGTAAGAAATAAACTGTTATTTCTTACCTAAGTATTTAATTGTAAAACGGGCATCTAACCCTCCCTCACATTGTACTTTTGACGACTAGCGTCTAAGGCTTGATAACCCACAGCACAATCGAGTATCTCCGTTGATAACGGCTAGGAGACATCACCTAAATCTTTAAGTTTTAGATTTTTTTATCTTACAAAGAATAATAATCCAGTTAAAAGCAAAAAATAACATTTATGTAAGGTAAACTTACATAAACGTTTTAAAAAATGCCTAAAATCTTCTTTCTTTTAATCTTTTCCGGCGGCTCTTTAAAACACATTTTTGCTTCAATAACAGCTTCCGCATTTTCCTGAAAAAGATAAACCATATCTATTCCAAACTCCTGCTCTACTGCATCAAACGCTTGGTCCATCAGAAACCCTCTATTTGTAACATTATGAGCATCTGATGCCACAAAATGAGTTAAATTGCATTCAATCAGTTTATTCGAAAACTTTTGAATTTTTTTACCGAAGTGGCCAGTTAAACTTGAAGCTGTAACTTGTGTTAACGCCCCTTTGTTTACTAAATTATAAAGAATATCTGGCTCTTCCATAATTCGACTGTTGCGTTCTGGATGTACAATAATAGGTGTTAACCCTTCTGATTGAAGGTTAAATAAAAGCTGTTCCGTATATCGAGGCACTTGACTAGATGGGAACTCTACAAATACGTATTTATGCGTATTGTTTAAGGTTAAAACTTTTCCATTTCGGTACTCTTCTACCATCTCTCCAAATATACGAGATTCTTGTCCTGGTAAAATCGTGACAGGGATCTGTTTATCAATTAATATTTTATTTAGAAAAGATACTTTTTCCTCAATATCTTTTTTTTCATTTGTATACTTGCCATTTTGATGATGAGGTGTCGCTACAATCGTTCGAATCCCTTGAGAAGATGCATGCTTAGCCATTTCTATACTGTCTTCTATATCTTTAGCACCATCATCTATACCAGGCAAGATATGACAATGTAAATCAATCATTTCCTCCACCTCCATTAATCCAAAAGACCCAAAATTACACTTAATCTTAGCATAGGAATTTTATAGGTTCAATGTCTTATTTTGTCGAAATTCACGAAAAGCACATTTTTTTACTTTTCATGTCTGTTTTTGTCTCTGAAACAGTCCATATTATTCATGAAAGAGTCACTTATAAGTCTAAAGAAATATCATTTTAATATAATATCCATTTTTATCTTATTCTGATATTTTCTATAATATAGTTTATATATTACCAATAATCGGTCGTTTTTTCGTGAGACTACAGACTTGTTTATTTTTTCAGATTATTTTATATTATACATAAATAATTTAAATGTTGTTATCGCTTTCATTATTACTATTATCACATTTTGGTGAATTTTGAACTCTCTTAATTGAGCTTGAACAAATGATTCTTTAGACCTATTCGTTTTTTATAATAAAAACGCACCCAGTAAATATTATTTATTTACTGGGTGCGTTCTTTTGTAGGTTATTATGCCTTAGTTCCATAATAATAGTATTGGCCATCAGCAGGATGCTTTTTCTGATTTAGCACAACGCCTAGAAGTTTACCGTCGGCATGTTCCAAAATATCTTTGGCTTTTAACGCTGCATCTTTCTCAACTGCTCCGCTCTTCATGACAAGCACAATACCGTCGCATTGATTTGCTAAAATATGAGCATCTGCAACCGGTAACACCGGAGGTGTATCAAAAATAATCATATCAAATTGACTGTACATCTCTTCTAATAACTCTTCCATCGCTTGCGAACCCAGAAGCTCAGCTGGATTCGGAGGAATAGGACCGCTTGTTAAAATCCATAGATCTGTGATATGTGAATTTTTAACTGCTGCACCTAACTTCGTTTGCTTCGTTAATACATTCGTCAAACCAATATGGTTCTCTAACTGAAACGTGTACTGTACAGTTGGCTTACGCAAATCGCCATCTACAAATAACACTCTTTTTCCTTGCTGAGCAAATACTACAGCTAAATTGGCTGCTGTTGTAGACTTTCCTTCTTCCTGAAATGAAGAAGTTACCATAATCGAACGAATATTACGATCAACATTTGAAAATTGAATATTTGTACGCAGCGTTCGATATTGCTCTGAAATAGGAGATTTCGGCTTTTGGTGTGAAATCAAGCTTCGCATATGAGTTAATTTCTTTGATCCTACATTTTTAGATTTTTTAAACACTGTGAGTTCCTCCTCTCGCTGGCGCTAGAGAATGCGAAGAAACAGAGGAACCCTTTAATTCTTCCTCGTCCATAAGAGAAATGACTCCAATAACAGGGAGTTCCATAATCTGATCAATGTCCTGTTCGTCTTTAATACTATTATCTAAATACTCTAATAAAAATGACAGACCAACGCCGAGCATCAATCCCACAACAATCGCAATAGCAATATTCATAAGAGGCTGGGGCTTAATTGGACTTAAAGTTTCATCAAGCTCTGCTTTTGCTAAAATACTTACGTTATCAATGCTCATAATTTTAGGTACTTCTTTTTTAAATACAGCTGCCGTTGTATTAGCAATTTTTACTGCTAGTCTGGCATTTGTATCTTGTACTACAATATGGGCAACTTGAGAATCTTGTGAATTCGTCACTTGAATTTGATTACTTAACTGTTTAGGAGTCATATCTAAATTTAATTGCTTTGTTACTTCTCCTAAAATTGCTGGACTTTTAATAATATCATTGTACGTTTGAATTAACTGAACATTTGTTTGCAATTCAGATGAATTGTAAAACTGCTCTTTTGATTTTGCTTGGTTAACTAGGATTTGAGTATTGGCTTCATATACAGGTGTTAAAACAAAAAAACTGACAACAGCGCTAATTGTTGCTGCTATGATTGTAAGTAAAGCAATTAACCAGAATCTTTTCTTTATGATTCCGAATAATTGTTTTAAATCAATAGATTCTTCCATAACTGACCTCCGAACTTAATAACTTCTTAAAAAACATCTACTTCCCACTATACTTTACAAAGCTATAATTAACTACACCATTTTGTAAAATAGGTGAAATATTGACATTCACTTTTCTGTTCCCGTATTTATATCGACAGAGTTGATAATTTGTTTACTCTCCAAATGACAAATTTACCTTTATAATTTTTATAAATTTCAATCAATTATTTTGTTACTTTAATCTGATAAATCAATTTTAAACACTATAAATTTTTCCTTTATAAAACGATTTCTTCATAATTTAAGTATAAGGTTAGAAAGGATATATAATAAACAAAGGACTTGATTTCAACCTTTTAAAATACATTTAACTTATTCATTTATACTAATGTTAACTTTCTCTTTCATATTATAATAATTCACATACCAATTTGAAAATTTTTGTAATCCTTCTTCTATTGAAGTCTCTGGCTTGAATCCTACAGCATTTTGCAGCAATTCCGTCGATGCATATGTAGCTGGAACATCTCCCGGTTTAATAGGCTCAAATACTTTCTCAAATGATACCTCTCTGCCCAGAGCGTTACTTAAACATTTTTCCAAAGTTTCAACAAAAGTCATTAGTTTCTCCGGATTATTGTTTCCAATATTGAATACTTTGTGAGGGACATTATTTTCACCAACTGAAGGATTAGGAAGTAAACGTTCAATTCCTTCTACAATGTCATCAATATAGGTAAAATCTCTATATAAGTCTCTCTCAAAATCACCGTTGTTAAAAATCTTGATTGGCTCATTTGCAAAATACTTATTTGCAAATCCAAAGTAAGCCATGTCTGGCCGTCCCATTGGTCCGTATACTGTAAAGAATCGAAGTCCTGTAGCTGGAACGTTATATAAGTGACTATAAGTATGAGCCATTAATTCATTAGATTTCTTAGTTGCTGCGTAAAGTGATACTGGATGGTCAACAAAGTCACTTTCTTCAAATGGAACTTTCTTGTTAGCACCGTACACAGAGCTTGAAGAAGCATAGATTAAATGATCTACGGGATAATGTCTGCAAGCCTCCAGAATATTGTAGAAACCAATAACATTGCTTTGCATATATACATCAGGATTTTCAATTGAATAACGTACCCCTGCTTGAGCAGCTAAGTTTACTACAATGTTGGGTGCGTACTCTTTAAATATATTCGTAAGAGCTTCCTTATCGGAAATATCTACTTTTAAAAAAGTAAATTTCTCATATGGCTCTAGCTGTTCTAAGCGGGTATGTTTTAGTTTGACATCATAATAATCATTAATATTATCAATTCCTATAACTGTACATCCTTCCGCTAATAATTTCTTAGACAAGAAGTAACCAATAAATCCTGCAGCACCTGTAATAAGGTATGTTTTATTAGTGTCTAGTTGATTGTAGCTCACGTTTATTCGTCTCCTTCACGTTTTGTCTTTCTACTGTTTTTCTCCCAATAGAATGGTACTCCACTCCTGCTTGCTCCATTTCATCTACACTATAAATATTTCTTCCATCGTAAACTAATGGAGTTCTCATTAGTTTTTTGTACATGCCTGGGGTAACTTCTTTTACTTCCCCCCACTCTGTAAAAATAAAGCAAACGTTAGCATCTTTAATTGCCTCTTCAACATTAGATACGTAAGTGATACTTCCTCTTCCATGGCGGCCTTCAGGATGTACCTTCGCAAAATTGTCTGCTCCAACAGGATCGAACGCGTAAATGTCCGCACCTTGTTCTACTAATAAAGGTATATTTTCAAGAGAAGCAGCCTCACGTAAATCGTCCGTTCCCGGTTTGAATGTTAAACCTAGTACAGCAACTTTTAAACCGTTAAATGTTATAAGTCGGCGGCTTGCTTTTTTATAAAGCATTGTCTTTTGCTCTTTATTCACATTAATAGCAGCTTGTACTGTTTTTAACTCGTAACCATTTTGTGTTGCAAGGTAATCTAAAGCTTTTGTATCTTTAGGGAAGCATGAGCCTCCAAATCCAATACCTGCATTTAAGAACTTACTACCAATACGCTCATCAAAACTCATTCCTTTTGCAACGTCTTGAATATCAGCTCCTACTAGTTCACACAGGTTTGCAATATCATTCATATACGAAATCTTTAATGCCAAGAAATCATTTGAGGCATACTTAATCATCTCAGCAGATCGTCTGTTTACTGAGACAATTGGAAGATTAAATGGTTTATAGATATCTTGTAAAAGATTTTCTGCCCACTTACTTTCAGTTCCAATAATAACTCGTTCTGCATGTAATGTATCCTGCACTGCAGATCCTTGTGCTAAAAATTCTGGATTAGACGCTACTTCTACTCTTACATCATTTATTAAAAAGTCCTGAATGAATTGCTCTACCTTATCATTTGTACCGACTGGGACTGTAGATTTTACTACCACTAAGCAATCTTTTTCTACTGACTCAGCAATTTGTCTTGCAACTGTGGCAATATAAGAGAGGTTAGCTGATCCGTCTGGTTGTTCTGGAGTTCCTACACCCATAAATATGGCATCTGCATCTTTATAAGCAGATTGATAATCTATTGTATAGTTAAGGCTTCCTGATTCAAAGTTCTTTATCATTAATTCCTGTAAGCCCGCTTCGTAAATAGGAGAAACACCCGACTTCATTAATTCTACTTTCTCTTGATCAATGTCCACACAAGTTACTTGATGGCCCATTTCAGCAAAGCATACGCCCGCTACTAATCCAACATACCCTGTACCTGCTACAGAAATTTTATACATTATTAATTCCTTCTCTCTAAGAATTTATCTTTTTCAGATTTTGTGAACGTCAATTATTTTAGAGGTTCACTAGCAGAGGTTACTGTGAATTTTTTTAGGTTATAAACCTTTCTATAAACTGAAACATATCTATTTTTGCAACTAAATAATCTAAAAATTTCTTATGATAGGCTTATATACATTCACGTATTTATACATCATTACTTATAATACGAAACATTCCCTGTTTAGCTTTTTAATTAAATTTATCGTAATTCTATCCTAAATAAGAATAAGATCAAATATAAGAAAATGTTCGTTATTTACGTATATAAATTTTTATATCTAAGTAAAGCCTCATAACACCATAAAAAATACAACTCCGATGTAATACATCGCTTTTAACGATATTACATTTTATTATTTAATGCTTTATAGGTATTCACATATCCTTCCACCATGTTTTTAATATCAAAGTGATCTGCTCTCCTCATACATGCTTCTGAAATATACTCATACTCTTTTTTATCTTTAGTTAGTTTATCAATTGTTCTAGCTAATTCTTTGCTATCGCCTTTTGGAAATAGAACGCCCGCACCTTTAACAACTTCTCTTAACCCAGGAACATCACTTGCTATTACAGGTTTGCCTGCCGCCATCCCTTCTACTGCTGCTAGTCCAAACCCTTCCCAATACGAAGAAAGTATAATTATGTCAGACGTACGAAGTATTCTATTAACATCATTCCTAAAACCTAAAAAATGAACTCTACTTTCTACTCCTATCTCCTTTGCTAAAATTTCATTTTTCATTTTCAATTCACCTTCTCCTATAAGGAGCAAATGAACATCTTCAGATAAATTTTCAAGTGACTTTATTACTGTTGCTTGATCTTTTGACTCAGAGAATCTACCAACCATGCATAACAACTTTAAATCTTCATTAAAATCCTTGTTTATTTTTGCTTTAGGATAGGGTTTCACTTCCATAAATTCACTAAGATTAATACCATTCTCTATAACTATGAATTTTTCTAAATTTCTTTGATTAGGATCTATCCATAAGCTAAGGCTGTCTTGAGTCTGTTTACTTATTGAAATGATCTTATCGAAGTTTGAATAAATAAATTTATCGATGTATCTAAAATAAAACTTTTCTCTTCTTCTATTATGTGTGCTGTGTTCTGTAGTTAAAATTTTTGGTTTTTTACCAAGAATTAATTTAAAAGCTATCGACGTCCAGTAATTAGCTGGAAATAAATGAGTATGTACTACATCATATTTCTTTTCAATAATTTGTCTTCTAATATCAAATATATTGTACGGACTTCTCATCTTCCCTTTGGGTAATACTTGTATATTAATATTCTTTTCTTTTAGCTTTTTATCAAAAACATTATTTTTATCTGTTAGCAAAAGAACCTCAGCTTCAACTCCTTCTAGATTATTCATAAGCGGCAATATTTCTTGTATTAATTTCTCTGCTCCTCCAGAACTAAGGCTGTTAATAATATGAAGTATTCTCAAAATAAAGTCTCCTATTAATTAATTTATGTTACCTTCAACTTTATAAATTAACATTATTATTTAGTAATACGCCATTATTACTCAATTTATAATATTAGTTATTTTTTTAGGTCATTTGACACTTCACACATTTTCTGAACGCTGTATCGCTCTTTATGCTTCTTAATAAAATGACTGAGTACTATTTTTATTATTTTCTACAAATATGATCGTAGTTTTTTTTAGAATTTCAATCTCTTGTTTTAATTGAGGGGGCTCCTTTTGAAGGTAACAAATCTATAACTCCACAAGTTATTATTTATTTAAACTAAGCATTATGTTCATATAAATAAGAAAAGCTCCCAGTAATAATCCCAATAATTAAACTTATTAAACAAATCGAAAAGATAATTAAGGATTGGTTTTTTTTTATTAGACTTAAGGGATACCATACTAATAAAGGTATGAAACACCATGAATATATTGCAAATCTATCTGAGAAAGGAATAAATCCAAACATAAGGAAATATAGGTTAGTCAGTATATAGAATTTTAATAATAAAGAGTATTTTAAGTTAAAATTAATTTTCTTGTATATTATTAGACTTAATACAATCCAAAAAAGACTAAATATTAAAAAATTTTTCCGGTATATTCCTCCCTCATAAATGCTAGAAGCATAATCCGACATATAACGCGACAAAGTAGGGTCATTTATTAAAGGGCTAAATATACTTGGTATCTTTAGTAAAAATGAAATTGAAAAAGCAAACCAAATAAAAAGTAATGTTTTTATTTTTGTATTTTTAACATTAATGAATGTTAGAAGTAGCGCGACTGGGACAGTAGAATAATGAAATAGAGAAGCGCAAAATAAACTCAAGAAAAAGTAAAAATCTTTTCTTTCTTTTTGTACATATAAACAAACAGCTAAAATTATTAAGCTTAGTGACAATCCTTGTCTAATAATATTAGTAATTAAATTACTGAAAAAGAAAATAGAAACATAGCCAAATACGAGAAAAACTAAAAATCTTTTGTTCACAATTTTAGTGAACCCAAATACTAAAATACCAATAAAAAACAAAAAATTAATCATAAAAAATGTATGCGGGGATGTAAAAACCCGGGCTAAGATCCATTGCCAAATAATAAAAAACGGTTCATAAATTGATGCATTTAACGCTTCTTTTAAAGAGAGATCTTTTAGTTGCAAAAAAGTATTACTGTACGCAAAACTATCAGTACCAAAAGTAATATTGCGCATCCCTATAGCAATAGCTATGATTAATAGCATCATAAGCATAACAAAATTATTAAAATACACATTATTGATTATACTGTTTCTCTTATCTAAAGATATTAAGAAAACCAAAGCTATAGAAACATAAAAAATTAATAACATTATATTACTCCTAAAGTTTTTTGAGAGTGACTAAGCTCAACGAAGTGATAATTCATTAAATATTATAGTACGCCATTTTATTGTTAATCTTAGAAAAGGCCTGAAGAAAAGAAGGTTTATACAAAAAATAGTATATTCTCTTACTCTCTAGCCATTATCTATTTTATTCCATTTAATATTCCTTGTTTAACTTCCTAAGTCTAAAAAATGATTAAAAAAGATGTTAATTTTTTTCAATATCAAAAGTGTTACTAACTAAGCTATTCAATCGTTAAAACACAGTTGTAATGGCCCACCAACTTTTATAAATACAATAAATTAAATATAGAAACATGGGAAATCCATCATAAATTTCCATCATCAAAAATTAATTATTATAAAGCGACTGTTCATGACTGAATAAATATAGGTTTAATGCGTTGGACTTTTCTAAGTAATAAGAGTATTTGTTCATAAGATTTACTAGGAAAATATATAAAAAGAATTAAGTAAAGGAATCGAGGATTTAGTTTAATTAAACTTTTTAATTTGTTAAATGCCTCAGACTTATTTTTAGATAATAGATTATATAAAATTGCTCCTTTATATCTTTTATATAATTCTTTTTTATTATGCATTAAATAATCATCTTTATATCTTTCTATTATTTTTTCTTGGAATCTTGCATATTCATTGGCTCTTTTAATTTGATGCTTTGTATCTGTCAATCGATTGTCCGCATCAGTATGCAGTGTACAAACATTATTTAACCAAGTTGGTATTCCTTCTTTTTTAGCAATATCCATCCAAAGTATTGATTCACCACCAATTACAATATCAGGATAGCCATATCCTTTTTTTAAGAATAATTCTTTTTGAATAACAGGAACAAATTCTCCTTTGACTTTCCTATTAATATAATCCTGTATTCTAACTACTTTATAATCCATGTCTAAATATCCATTTGTCCTCGCAAAATTCAATACTGGATAGTTATTATATTCAATACTAGACATAGTATTAGATATTGTTGATAGTGAAAACTCTTTCATTGTATCATCATCATCCATTATTATAACCCATTCGTTTTTTGCTAAACTAATTCCAATGTTTCTCGCTTTACATGGACCACCATTTCTATCCAGATAAATATAATTAACACTCGGATATTTTGCGCAAATAAACTGTTCAGAAGATTTATCTGAACAGTCATCTATTACTATGATTTCATAGGAGAAATAATTCTGTTTTATGATTGAATCTATACATCTTTCCAAGAGATCTCTCCTGTTATAAGTTGATATGACAATTGTAAATGGTACACTCATAGTTCTCTCTCCTTATACAAACCCTTTATATATTAAAATAGTGGTTGATAATAAAACTAATTTTATAATAATATTAATACTTTTAATTCTATATCCTAACCCTTTTATAGTAATTAAATCTGTAATTAAGCTATAGAAGATCTGGCTAATAACCCAAGCATACCCTGCTGTTAAAAAGCTGTATTTATCTATAAGCGAATAAAAAGATATTATTAATACTAAAAAACTTATTAGATTTATCATAGCTACAGTTTTGAATTTACCAAATGCCTGTAAATACTCAAATCCCAAGTTAGAATGCGCATTGTAACACACACCAAGTAGTAGTAATAAAAACATTTCATGCGATTTAATATTTAATAAATCACTGTACACACCAAAAGTAAATACACCCAAAATAAAAATTAAGCTGTAAACTACCCAACTAATATTTAGATACTTGCTTAATCTTAGATTAAGAATATTATCTTTACTACTCAATAAACTAGAAAATCTAGGGAATAACACTATTCCTAATCCATTAGAAATAAACCATACTTTATTAGCTATATCAAAAGATGATCGGTATATACCTAGACTTTGAATACCGAAGAATCTATTGACTAATACCGATCCTATTGCAACTACTGATAGCTGGAACAACTGTGAAACTGAAAGATAGAGAGAATCACTTAGAATTTTTTTATATAGATTTCTTTTAAAGATTGGTTTCCATGATCCAAATGGCAAATTCCCTAAAACTTTTAATCCGTAAAAAAATTCTATAACCCTTCTTAATAAAATGATGCATACTAGAACTATTACTGACTTAAAAAATATAGAAGACAAAATTAATAATGAATATCTCCATAGACCTGTAACTAAATTAAACTTTGATAATCTATCAAATCTTTCATTGCTAATTGAATTTGTTTTTAATAGGGTGGTAGGAATAGTAAATAAATAATCAAGTATTGAACATATTACTATAACTATAACAAGATTTTTCTTACCTTCTATAGGAAAAATATAGTTTGGAACTATATATACTAACAATGGGGCTAAAATTATAATTAAAAAGATGTAAACATAAATATAGAACCCTATAGCAATTTGAAGATTTGATTTTTGCTCTTCCAAATTTCGATTGCTAGATAAAATTCTAGTGAAATATTTATTAAACCCTAGCTCTGCAAGTACAATAAAGCCTGTTAAAGTAATAAATATAGAATATAAACCGTAGCTAGATACTCCTAAATAATGCAAAGCAATAGGCACAAATATTAATCCTAACACTCCATTTACAGCAGTTGAACTATATACATATATTAAGTTTTTTTTTATTTTTGACATTATTGATTTCCTTTTGTAGTTAGCAATTAATTTTAAAAACTTCTTGTAAATTGGTGATTAGTATTTTAGATAATCACCATTATTGTCACATTTCTCTGTTGTGTGAGTAATGATATTAAACTATAATTTACATTAGCATGAGACAACTCAGTCATAAAACACATTCTCTTTGTCATACAGACTCTTTTACCTCTTCAAGATACGCATTTATGACTATATTTCTATTAAACTCCTTTTCCATCTTCTTTCTCCCTTGTATTCCCATGTTTCTTTTTAAGTTATAATCTAATGAAAGAAATTTCTCAATTGCAATGATCAAGTCCTTAGTATCTTTTTGATTAACCAGGTAACCATTAACACCCTCTTCGACTATTTCTCGACAACCGTTTCTATTAGTAGTAATTATTGGCCTTCCACATGATGCACTCTCTAACAACACATTAGACATACCTTCTGGATAGTACGTGGGATGAATTGTACAATGAGAAAAAGCATGGAATTCCTTAACATCGCTTTGCATACCATGATATTTAATTATATTTTTTTTCTGCAACTCTTCTAACTTTTTTTCATAATTTTCTTCGCAGAAACCTAACACATGAAACCTGGTATTAGAATATTTTTTTCTTATATATTCTGCAGCTTCAAGAAATTGATCAATCCCCTTTTCTTTCATCACCCTAGCTACAAAGAGAAAATTAATGTTATTATCATCTGGATAATCTAACATTTTATATTGTTGGAGATTAACACCTGACCCTGGTATCAATCTATACTTACTACCAACTATGTTTCTTTCAATAAAAAACTTTAAATTATCTTCATTCTGAAAGAAAACACATTTTGCCTTTCTCAATGCATTTTTATAAAGGAACAGCGTCACTTTTTGCAATATACTTTCATTCTCCACAGCTGTTCCCAAACCAGTTATATTAGTAATATAAGGAACAGAACTAATTCTACTAGCTAACCCTCCATAAACGTTTGGCTTAATTGTATAAGTTAGAACTATATCTGGTCTAACATTTTTAATAATATTTCTATACGTCATAAATAGTTTTAAATCTGTTAAAGGATTGGTTCCTCTTCTACTTATATCAGTGTTTATAAATGTGCATCCCAAATCCTCTAAATTAGGAACTAAATCACCATATGGTAAAGAAATATATACTTCATAATTTTTTACAAGTTGTTCAATTAACTCTCTTCTAAACCGATATAATCCTACGTCATTATTAGCTAATATTAAAATCTTTGCCATTTATATTATCTCCTAGCTACAATCTTTAAAAAAGTCTCATATTATTCATAATTGGATGTTTTATAATATATTTTTGATTAACTTGTATAAAGAAATTTTTTATCTATTTACTTTTATATTCTTTATGTGTATTTCCTCTAAAAACCTCTACTGTAGCAGCGGTCTCTGAATTAATGCCTTCACGAATAAAAACTTTCTTAATTGTAAAAAATATAATTGTAATATCTAGCAAGAAACTCAAATTTTCTACATACCGTACATCTAAATCAAATTTTTCTTCCCAGCTAATAGTATTCCTACCATTAACTTGAGCTAGGCCAGACAAGCCAGGCCTCACTTCATGACGACGTTTCTGATGTTTATTATACAGAGGCAAGTACTGAACTAATAAAGGTCGAGGCCCGACAAGTGACATATCACCCTTAAGAATATTAAACAACTCAGGCAATTCATCAAGCGAGGTCGATCTCAAAAATTTCCCAAACTTAGTAAGCCGCACATCATCTGGTAGCAGTTCTCCATCCGCTCCTTTTGCATCAGTCATGGTTCGAAATTTATACATTAGAAATATCTTTTCATTCATTCCAGGTCGTTTTTGTTTAAATAAAATTGGACTTCCTAGCTTTACTCTTACAAGAAAAGCTACTATTAAAAATACAAAGCTTAAACCAATAATTGCAATTAAAGATAATACAATATCTAATAATCTCTTTATATACTTTCTATAAATACCATTGCCATTTGGACCCTGCATCATTCATACCACAACTTCTTGATGATACTCACTACTCTCTCTAGGTCATCAGAGGTCATTTTCGTATCACTCGGCAGACACACACCGTTTTCAAATAGTTTTTCTGCTATTCCGCTACCAACATAGTCATACTTTTCAAAGAATGGCTGCATATGCATTGGTTTCCAAACAGGTCTTGATTCAATATTCTCTTTTTCCAATGCTTCCATAACATCAAGAGGTCTCACTTTACCGTTCAAAGTCATACTGCTTAACCAATAGTTCGGTTGATCCCATTCATTGCTAGGCATAAACTCTATTCCTTCAAGAATCTCTAATTGCGCTTTATAATAAGAGAAAATTTCTCTTTTTTTCTCTACTCGTTGATCTAAGACTTTTAACTGACCTCGACCAATTCCGGCAACAACATTGCTCATACGATAATTAAAACCTAATTCACTATGCTGATAATGTCTTGCTTGGTCACGGCTCTGTGTAGCCCAGAAACGAGCCTTTGAGATTTTTTCTTCATTGTTTGAGACAAGCATTCCCCCGCCAGAAGTTGTGATAATTTTATTTCCATTAAAAGAGAAGATACCATAGTCCCCGAAGGTACCTGTATGCTTTCCTTTATAATAAGTTCCTAGACTTTCAGCTGCATCTTCAATTAAGGGAACATTATATTTTGTACAAAGCTCTGTAATTCTATCCATATCAGCTGATAGTCCATAAAGGTGCACAATAATCACGGCTTTTACATTAGGGTACTTTGTAAAAGCTTCTTCTAATGCTTTTGGACACATATTCCATGTTTCTTTATTGCTATCAATAAAAACAGGTGTAGCATTTTGATAGATTATTGGATTTGCTGTAGCTGAGAAAGTAAGCGTTGGACAAAAAACAACATCTCCCGCTTCTACTCCAGTTGCTTTTAAAGCTAAATGAATAGCTGCTGTTCCCGATGATAAAGCTGCTGCTGATTTTGAACCGACTTTAGTCGCTAACTCTTCTTCAAACTTGTTTACATTTTCTCCAAGAGGAGCAATCCAGTTTGTATCAAAAGCTTCTTTTACATATTCCATCTCATATCCTTCTTCACTCATATGAGGAGAAGAAAGGAAAATTCTATCTTGCATATTAAGGACTTCCTTCCTTTATAAGGTGTTTTCTATTTCGTTTTACGATATCGCAATTAATAAAGCTATTTCTTTATAACTGCCGGTACACCCGCTACTAGAACATTGCTTGGTATATCTTTAGTTACAACTGCCCCAGCTGCTATAACAGAATCACAACCAATATTAATATTATTTATAATAGAAGCTCCAATACAAATCCACGTTCGCTCCCCGACTTTTACAGTACCACCAAGATGAGTACCAGGAGATGCATGAACACCATCTTGTAATATGCAGTCATGGTCAATTGTAGAAGCTGTATTAATGATACAGCTTCTACCAATTCTCGCATCTGGATTTATTACTGATCCTGCCATTATTACAGTTCCTTCTTCTATAGAACTTTTCACACTTACTGTACTAGAGGGATGAATAAGAATTGGTATTTTAAAATCCTGTTGAATTAATTTTTTTGTCCATTTAAGCCTAGCAGCATTGCTACCGATAGCTACAAATGCATATTCATATTCGCTCCTTAGTGCAGGTAAATCAGCTAGTTTACCTACTATAGAAATTCCTATTACTTCTGAGACATCTTCTCTATCATCTAGAAAACTGATCTCTTCCCACTGTCTCATGAGTTGCGCAATTTCAGATACTACTTTCCCATGACCGCCTGCACCTAAGATTAAAAGTTTCGCCACAGTATTCTACTCCTTACCTTATTAAAGATGAAACTGCTTCCTTCTATAAAATAAAAACAATTTAATTCATACTTTGTACAAGTAAACTTTTACGATTATTTGCTAAATTCAATACATAATCACGCGTATACTCTGTATCATAAACTTCATAATTATTAACTAATGTTGTAACTCGAGAAAAATCTACTTCTACCGATTTTCCAATAAAAATCTTAGGGAAAATTGCCTCATCGTGTACTTCATCTTTCCCTAGAAGCTCTTCGTACATTTTCTCTCCAGGTCGAATTCCTGCATACTTAATTCCAATTTCTTCTTCCGTATATCCTGAAAGATTGATTAGATTCTTAGCTAGGTCCACAATTTTAACAGGCTCACCCATATCTAATACAAAAATTTCTCCTCCACGAGCAAGCGTCCCTGCTTGCATAACCAGCCTAGAAGCTTCTGGAATGGTCATAAAATATCTGGTCATATCAGGATGAGTAACTGTAAGAGGGCCGCCTGTTTGAATCTGCTTTTTAAATAAAGGAATTACACTACCGCGACTTCCTAGAACATTTCCAAAACGAACAGCTACAAATTTTGTCTGGCTATGCTTATTTAATTCTTGAATTACCATTTCTGCAATTCGTTTAGTAGACCCCATGACATTTGTAGGATTAACTGCTTTATCAGACGAAATCAGTACAAAGTTACGGACCGAAAATGTGTCAGCGGCTTCTGCTACATTCTTTGTACCAATTACATTATTTTTCACAGCTTCTTTAGGGTTATATTCCATTAGAGGGACATGCTTATGAGCTGCAGCATGGTAAACTACATCCGGTTTATGTGTATCCATTACTTCAAAGATACGGTCTCTATCCTGAACATCGGCTATAACAGGTAAAATTTCAATAGTAGTTTGATATTTCTGACGCAACTCCATATCGATGGTGTAAATACTGTTTTCTCCATGACCTAATAAAATAATTTTTCTAGGATTAAACTTACAGATTTGACGACAAATCTCAGACCCTATCGAACCTCCAGCACCCGTTACTAAAACGGTTTTACCGCCAATTGTTTCTAAAATGCCTGCATGATCAAGCTCCACAGGTTCTCTTCCCAGTAAATCTTCAACTTTTACGTCTTTAAATTGATTAACAGATACTTTTCCTAGCATAATATCTTCAATTTTAGGCATAATTTGTGTTTTAGCCTGAGTTTTTGCGCATTCGTTATATATTTCTTTTAACTCACTTGCCTTTAAAGATGGAATAGCAATAATAACATAGTGAACGTTAAACCGTTTAACCGCATCTTGTATGACTTCTTTTCCACCTAACACGGGTAATCCCATAATCTCCAATTTATGTTTTTTTACATCATCATCTATAAAAGCTACAGGATAAAGCTTACTTTCATGATTGGTTTTTAACTGCCTTGCTATCATGGTACCTGCTGATCCTGCTCCTATAATAAGCGTGCGTTTGTAATCAGCTATGTTTTTCTTTTTAAAATATGTGTTTCTGAAGATAATCCATACATAGCGAGAGCCACCAATTAATAAAATATGTAGCAGCCAAGCAATAAATAATGTTCTAAAATAAATGTCTTGGAAGAATACTAGTTGTATAATAGCAGTAGCTACAACGGAGAATGTTACAGATTTAAAAATAGCCCACAGTTCACCAATACTTGCGTATTGCCATGCTTTCTTATAAAGGTGAAACACATTGGCTAGTACATGGTGTGCTATAAATAAGCTGACAGAACTAACAAGCAGTGTTTTCGTAGTGAAAATTTGAAAATAAGGATGTAAAATAAAATAACTAACGTATACAGATCCTAATACAATAATGGAGTCCAGTAGCATTAAAAGAGACATTCTCTTTTTATAATTCAAGTTCTATCACCTTTCTTACTTTATATTTTTAAATTGACGGTTATCTCTTAAGATTTAACCTGCTGTCATTCGCTGAATCCTCCATTCTTGCTCTAATAGTTTGATTGAGTAATTTTTGTATATACAACAACTGCTCAAGAGTTGAATTCTCTTTAATATACCTAACTGTTTTTTTTACACTTTTCGGCAAAGTATCAAATTCGTTTATGTTCACCTAATCACTTCTTTCAAAAAAAACAATTTATACACATTTAATAGACAAGTATTTTCCATACTTGTCTATTAAATGTGTATAATAAATAGGGCATCAAACCCTTCCTCACACCGCGCTATTGACAACTCTAGTGTCTAAGGTGATATTGCTTATTTTCACCCACAGCGTAGCCGAGTACCTCCTTTGTTAATGATAAGGAGACATCACCGTTTTTTATAATTTTAATAAGACCTAATTTAAGTCTTATTTACTAGTTGCGATTTCACTGACAATGTTAAAAACGCTAATAAACATTACTTTAGTCTTGTATCAAAAATAATACTATCATAACAAATTATTCTTGAATATGAAATTTTTTGTCTTTTTTTGTCGAAGTGATTGATACAAGCGTAAAATGTCGTAATCACTGCCTAAAAAGGACTTTTCTTGTCACTAATTATTTTTCATATATTTCCTTTCACTCAGTTATTACTATTTAATAGATTCCAAACAAAGATACCATTAAGCTCATCTATAATGATTGAAAAAATTTATGTACGTTTCTTGCAATTGCATTTAAATTTCTTTATGATTATTTTTATGATTTTAAAAAATTCAGGAAAAGAGTTTCCCATTATGCTAAAACGTATTCTTTTAATCTTTTTAATTTTATCTATTTCAAAGTTCTCACACACTCCGCATTTGCTAGTCACCGATCCTTCTACTTGGACAAACTCTTCTGTATGGGATCACAACGCGACACTTTGGTCTATATTAAGACCTGGAAGTGAATTCTATACGTCTTATACATATGGATTTGACTTAGAGTTTATTTTGCGTAAAATCGCTCACCTTTCATTTTTCGGATTTCTTGGTTTGCTTTTTTACTGGAATTTAAAAAACCAGAAGTACCGTCATTTAAAAGCGTGGTGCTGTCTGGCTGCCTTTGCATTTGTAGATGAGATTCATCAAGCTTTTATTATTGGACGAGACGGTCGTATTGTAGATGTAATGATTGATTCATCAGGAGCTGCCATTATGTTATTTCTATTGTTTTTATTGCAACGGAATAAACTGACAGCTAAATAGTTTGCAAGATAAAAAGCAGAAGGAGCCCTTCTGCTTTTTTTGTCTTATTTGTTATACTTCAACACCAATTTCCTTCATAATTTTTGTCGTGCTTCCTTCCAAGTTAAAACACTCCACGTATTGATTTAACGAACGTTTAATTCGATTAATAACAAAGCGTTCTCCGTCAATATTGCATTGTCGTAAATTATGAAATAACGTTTGAATTTCAGCTTTTACTTCTCCATGGTTAAATGCATAGTGACCGGCAATATCTAAAATTTTATCAGTGAGCTCTTTTTGCTGGAAAATATCTTCGATTTGTAGCTCGCGCTGATCCCCTACCATCCATTTTCTCCATCTTTCACTTTTAATCGCTTGAAGCGTTAAGACGTATTCAACATTTGATTTGTGTTCGATGAGTCCATCTTGAGCGAGCTGTTCTTCTACTTTAGCTAATTCAATATACGCACGCGTTTCTTCCGTTCCGAACTGTGGAGCAACGTTTGTCGCAGTAATGCCAAGCGGCAAATGCTGCAGCAAAATATGATCATCAATATAATCTCCGTTATGTTCTTTTAGACCTACTCCATACTGTTTAGCGATGCTTGCTAGCTCTTGGGCATTTTTAGAATTAAATGTCCCTACATTTTCTGTCATTTTTACAAGCGTTCCTGTTTGACCTACAATAAAGGTTGGAGTAGGCAGCTGTCGTTTCGTTAGCTCACTGTTTAATGTTTGAATAAATGTTTCATAGGTTTCTCTTGAAGTTAACCCCCCGTTTGTCTCTTCTGTTCCTACTTCGTAGCCAATTTCAGCTAATCCCAATCGTTTTCGTTCACTTTCACAGTACTGAATTAATTCAATTGTACGACTCAGCACACTTTCCATCGGAACAACTTTTCCCATTTCATAAGGATCTTTTGTTGGATCAATATGAAGCAAATCAAATCCGTTAATCAAATCTTCTAAGTATGACTGCTTACCTAACTGCATTGCCAGTTCTTCTGCTAAATGATCATTTCTTTCATTGTCTCTCTGCCACGGGCCGCCGTGATCTCGGCACGTGTAATATAAGCCGTCAAACCCTGTTTCAGCTGCTGTTTCAGCAATCGTTTGAGTAAACGTTCTTTGATTCCAGTTACACACGTAGCCTCCGCCTAGTTCTGTTGCATCTACTTGATTGCGGCTAGCGATAAATAATAGCGGAAAATCTTTTTCTTTTCCTAATTCAAAACAAGCTTTTAATAACGTTTTAGACATTGGTCCAATTCCCAGAAGCGTAACCGCCTCCCCTTTGTCTTGCATGTTGAGCATTACTTTTACCACTTCGTTAATGTTTACTTTTTGCATGATACTTCCTCCTTTTATGGTTAACACCCCTTTAAAATGGAACGAACAATATGTATACACATATTGTTCATTCGAGGGATTGCTATTGACTTTTAGACGCTGATGCTTTGTTGATCCATCGGTTCTTCTTCAGGCACTTCTTTTGTTACATCTTTCTTTAAAGCATTAACCATGACGGCTGTCACGACTGTTCCTGCTAAAATAGCTCCTATATACCAAAGCTTATGATCGACAACCAATAAAACAATTGGCCCTCCGTGTGGTGCATGGTCAGTTACTTTAGCAAGGGCGCCAATGACGGCTCCTGTGGCAGATCCTACCATGATAGAAGGCAGCACTCGAAAAGGATCGGCTGCGGCAAACGGAATGGCTCCTTCTGTAATACCTATCATTCCCATGGCAAGAGCTGCTTTTCCCGCTTGTCTTTCTTGATCGTTATACTTCTTCTTGCTTAATAAGGTAGCCAGTCCTAAACCAAGAGGAGGAGTACAAATTGCTATTGCAATAATTCCCATAATGGTATACACGCCTTCTGCCATCATTCCAAAAGCAAACATGCAGGCTACTTTATTAATAGGACCTCCCATATCAAATGCAATCATGCATCCTAAAATAACCGCTAATAAAATTAAACTTGACCCATTCATTTGTTTTAACGTTTCCGTCATAGCTGTCATAAAATAACCAATCGGCTTGGCTAATAAATAGATGTATCCTAAACCAATTACGAGTGAACTGGTAATCGGAATGATAAAAATAGGCATGATTGGCCGAAGCATAGTGGGCACTCGCCAGGTTTTTACCCACTGAACAAAACAGCCCGCTAAAAATCCTAAAACAATTGCTCCGAGAAATCCTGCTTTTACTTCACTGTCACCAATCGGTGTGTTAGCAATGTATCCAACAATCATCCCCGGTACAAGACCAGGCTTACCCGCAATCGAGTAAGCAATATACCCTGCCAAAACCGGAACCATCATCGTAAATCCAGCTGTACCAATACTTAAGATGTTATTCATTAAAGGGTTGGTGACTTCCATTCCATTTTCCCCGGGTGTTCCTGTAGCTAACGCAGCTGCTATGCAAATGCCGCCCACTACAACCGCTGGAATCATGTAGGAAACACCCGTCATTAAATGATTTTTTAGGATTTTAAAAAACTCTTTCATAGCACCACTCTCCCGCTTCCATTTATACTTCTTGCGTCATAAGCTTTTCTGCTTGTTCCAATACTTTCTGAGGGTTGGAAATGGCTTCTGCTACTCCTACTTTTAATATCTTTTTACCGGTAAACCTTTCTTCTCGTTCAATGGCGCAGCCTATAGCTAAAATAACAACGTCCGCTGATTCAATCTGTTTTTTCTTTAGTTCATTTTCAATGCCCATTGCTCCTTGCGTTTCAATCATTACTTTATGTCCTAATTTCTTTCCAGCCTTTTCTAAAGCAGATTGAGCCATATATGTGTGTGCAATTCCTGTCGGACAAGCTGTAATTCCTACAATATTCATGTTTATTCCTCCTCAAATTTTATAGTGCTATTGCTTTAAGTGTTGAACATACTTCTCTTACACCAGGAGCGTGAATTAACTCTTCGCGGAATTCTTCATCCATAAGCTCCCGGCTAATATTAGCTAAAATTTTCAAATGGACATCCCCGCTTTGAGCTAAAGGAACGCCTATTAAGAAAATCAATTTCACTTCTTTATCTTCGTCTTCATCCCATTCAACTTGCTCGCTTACTCTCCCAAATACAATGAATGGCTCGACTACTTGATCAGACTTTCCGTGCGGGATAGCGATTGAATATCCAATAGCCGTAGAGAACTCTTCCTCTCTTTTTAAGACGCTATCAATATACTTATCGATTGATTTGATTTTCCCAGACGAATAAGCTAAATGTCCGAGCTCTTTAATGATGTCTAATTTATCTTTGGATTTTAAATCAAGTGCTACTAAGCTTTCACTAATAACCATTACATCCCCTCTCCCAACAGCATCATTACTTCTTCTGCCGTTGTACATTCTGTTAATCTAGTAAGAGTATTCTCAGAATCAAAGATACTGTACAGATCTGTAAGTATATCTTTGACAACAATTTGTTCACCAAATTTTAAAGCAAGTAGAAAGATAATCTTCACTTCTCCTTCTTCCCAGTCCAACGCATTTGAGCACGTGGCAATAATAATTTTAGAACGCTCTACGTACTGATCTTCTCCGTGAGGGATCGCTACTGAATTTCCAAGTGAAGTAGAAGCTATGTTTTCACGTTGAACAACTGATTGCTTAAAACCTTCCTTCACGTATCCTTTGCTTTGAAGCTGGTGACATAAATAATCAATTAGCTGTTCTTTATCTGTAAAATACACCTGAGGAAAAATCAACTGCGGATCTAGCATTTTAAATAAATTGGTACATGTTATACTTGCTTCTTTTTTCGAAAATGTATCTTCCCAAAAAAAGTTATTAATATTTTTAATGTCCACTTCACTTACGAGCGAAGAGATCGTAATGACCGGCTTCACTTCAATATGTAAAGGAACGGTTGAAATAATAAAATCAATATTGCTTAAATCAAAGTGAGATAATCTGCCTAAGGAGATAACTTCTGCTATTTCCAGCTGAGGGATGAGCCTCTTGATTCGATTTGCAATTAGCTGAGATGTGCCAATACCTCCGGGGCAGACGACAATAGCTCTTTTTAGCCCTACGCATCTTTCAATTGCTGCTTGAAAATGAAGCGTTACATATCCAATTTCATCTTCATTTACTTTTACATTCAATTTTCTTTCGATGATGGAACAAACAAGCCACGTCATGCCAAATGTTGCGGAATACTGATGTTTGATTTCTTCTAGAAGCGGGTTTTTGATGTTAATTTGATATTTCAAGCGGTTAACCATCGGTTTAATATGCATGAGCAGACCTGTGTACAGCTCTTTGTCACCTTGCAGATTCAGATTCATTACCTTGGTCGAAGTTTGAACCATCTCGTCTACTAACTCTTTTAACGAACTATCCGCGTGGTTTACAAATAGTTCAACATTACTTGGTGAAATATCTTTTTCCATACCGGAACATAATAAATACTGCTTTATATAGTGGATTTCATTTTCCGGGATACTGATATCGAAACATTCAGATATTTCTTCACTTACCTCTTTAGCAATGGTATACATTTTCAAAACGTAATCCGTTTGATGATGCAACTCTGGCTCATTAACAGCTGCTATACGCTGATGAGAGCGAACACGCTTAATCAAAATTAAAATGTGTGTAACTAAATTCAGAAAATACGTATGACTGATGCGATACTGAAGCTTTTTCTCTGCACGCTCAATGATGTGTTCTACTTGTGTGACTTCAAGGTCTTCAAACAAGTTGGATAGTCCTGAGAAAGTCGCGGCATCCAGCCTGCTGCTGGATTGAATATCGTAATCCTGCTGGTAATTTAAATTTAAAAGTTCATTTGTAATACCTGCAATTGCTCTTCGGGTACTTTCTTCATTTCCTTTTACCCTTGTGCCTTCGTGGTTTTTTACTAAAATTAAGCCATAGGGCTTTAACCATTCTTTTACTTTCTCTAAGTCTTTTACAATCGATGTTTTACTTACCATAAATTCTTCTGACAACTTTTGAAGAGAAGTCGACTGATTTGCATATAACAACTGCAGTATAATTTTCATTTTTCTTATTTTGGTTGATAGAGGATCGATTTCTTCTTTCTTTAGATCTAAATCATTTAATAGCATGAGTTTATAATCTGGTTTGGCCTTGATTTTAATTCCTACTCCAGGTTTTTTATGAAGAGTGGCGCTTCCTTTTGATAAATAGCCAGAAACTAGCTTTAAATCATTATGCACCGTGCGCTCTGAAACCTTCATTTTCTGAGAATAGAAATCTATCGTTTTGTACTCTTCTTCGCTAATGATTAATTGCAATAACTTCTTTTGTCGTGTTGTTAACATCTCCATTTCTACAAACCCCTTTTTTATAAATCATGGATTGTAACCTGTACTTAATTTTTTGTAAACGTTTTCTTGTTAGTTAAATCTTATCACCTTCTTTTGATAACGGGTATATCAATTCTTTGCAACTTCACTGTTGAAGAAAGAGCACAGAACTATGGTAGAGAGTACCTTGTAGCTTAAATAAGCCTACTTCATACAAAAAACATGGAGCGAGTGCCCCATGTTTTTTCTTAGATTTTGAATCTGGCAATCAATTCTTGCAGCTCCTCTGACATATTGGCTAAATCCATCGCCGATGAAGCGATTTCCTCCATGGAAGCAAGCTGTTCTTCCGTTGTAGCAGATACGTTTTGCGCGCCCGCTGCCGCTTCTTCAGCAATTCCATTGACTTCGTGAATCGCCTGCTGGACTTCGAGCGTATCTTTAGCTAGATTATGAATAGCGCTTCCGATTTGTTTAATTTGGTCCACTACATGCTGTACAGCTTCGTTAATTTGCATAAATGATGTACCCGCTTGTTCCACTACTGCTAGGCCTTCTTTTACTTCTTTGGTTGTGGTTGTCATCGACTGCAACGTTCGAGCTGTTTCGCTTTGAATGAGTGCAACCAGATCTTTAATTTGATGCGCTGAGTTGGATGAGCCTTCTGCTAGTTTTCGTACTTCACTTGCCACAACAGCAAAGCCTTTTCCGTGATCTCCTGCTCTTGCGGCTTCAATAGCTGCGTTCAACGCAAGCAGGTTCGTTTGATCGGCAATGGTTGTAATGACATCGTTAATTTGACTAATTTTAGCTGAGTGTTCGCTAAGGCCTTGAAAAACAGATGAGAGTTCAGTGACATTTTCGTTGATTGATTTCATTTGTTTGGCTGCTGTTTCAACGGTGGCTGTTCCGCTATTTGAAATTGCAGCCGTGTCGAGTGCTCGCTTAGTGATTTGCTCGACGTTTTCAACAACTTCTGATGTTTGGTTCGTAATGCGGTGAATAATAGTGGAGCTTTCTTGAATTTGATTCACTTGATGGTGAGATCCTGAGGCTAGTTTTTCAGTGATGCTTGAAATATGTTCAATAGCACTATTGTTTTGTTCTGCGCTCGCGCTTAGTTCTTCTGAAGAAGCGGCAACCGTTGATGAAATGTTTCCAACGGACATAATCATTTCTTTTAATCCGCTAATCATTTTATTGAATGATGCTGTCAGTAAGCCAATTTCATCTTTGGATGCGTAGGTGCCTTGCACTTGAAAATCCCCGTCTTTTGCTGTTTCCATGAGGTTTTTAATATCGTTTAACGGCTTTGTAATCATGCGTGCAATTAGAAGTCCAACGGCTATCGTAAGCAGGATAACCAATGCGCTAACGAGTAATAGGGTGGTAACGGCTGATTTTACGCTTTGCTTATTTTTTTGATAAATGCTTTTTGCTTCGTCATTATTTATCGTTTGAAGATCATCTAGCGTGTTGTTTATGGTCGTACGCAGAGTGACGATTTGTTTAGAAAAAACGTTATAGGCTTCGTCCCCTTTTTCATCTTGAGCAAGCTGTATGGCTTCACTTCTTGCTTGTGTTAAGTTACCTATATTTTCTTCGTATAGAGCCAGTTTTTCTTTTTCACTATCTAGCAAAAATGTCTTTTTATACTGTTCGATAAGCTTGTTATTTTCAGCTTCTTTTTCTTGAATTTCATCGAGACGCTTACGCTGATAGTTTTCATCTTTCGATAAAATCATTTCAAGCGTATTGGCATCGATTGCTCGGTTATTCGTACGAATTTGCCCTAACTGCCTGATTGGCTGCAGGCGGTCATTGTACATAGACTCCGAGCTGTCAGCAATTCGCTGTGTGTAAAAATAGCTGATCACGGCGACTGCAATAAGTGAAATTGTTGAAATGATAACCATGACTAGCAGCTTTCGATAGATACTCAGATTTCATAATGCCCCCATAACATTTCCCTTTTTTGCTGATGTATTCTTCTGCTTTCATTTTCACACTTCGTTATATCTATCGGTAATAGGGGGTGTTCTATCCATAGTACGCTCGTGACTTTTTATCCGCATAAAAAATAGCTTCTTATAAAAAGAAGCTGGTTTAAAAATAATTTCTCCACTTAGATTTTTGTCCCTGATACTTTCCCTGTGTTATCGACGCTTAGCTTCCAGCTTTGTCCGTCAGGAGATTTAAGGATCAGGCTGTTTCCTTGCTGAAACTCGAGGTTTCCGTACATTTTGCTTCCGGACGTTGCCACCCAAGAGGAACCGGGCATCATGGAAGACGTACCGAATATACGGTTAATTCGAAAACGCTTGTGGTCTTTTGTATATTCACTTAAAGTGATCCTCATTTTATACAGCGTATTGGCTCGCACTTCTGCTGTCACGGTGTTTCCTAAGTTGTTTTTTACGTCTTTTGCTGTTGTCCACGCGCCGTCTAGTGCTGTTAGATATTCAAATTTAATATTTTTAGGTGACTCACCCCACCCAAATGAAACGCCGGCCATATTTAGCATTTTAATTGGATTTGCAGTAAAGTCCATTTCAATCACAACGGGAGCTGAAGCCGGCACGTCGAGGTAATTCATGCTTTGTTCATCAATTAAGCTGAAGCAGTTGCTGATGCTACCTCCGTACGGGGCTTTTCCGGCCGTTTGTTTGATAGTATATTTTTTATCAGCTTGTACAAAAATATCGTCTTGATTGCCGATTATATCAGGCTTTCCTGGAAGTCCTGGCGCAAATATATTTCGGGTTTGTTCAAAAGGAGACGTAATGTCATTATACTGTCCGTTGTTTAAAATTGATGTGGATAAAAGGTTAGAGGCAAGCTGATTTCGATGTGCGATACTCGTAAATTCTACCGGCGGTTCTCCTCCGTTCATTAAATACGTATCCCAAATATGCCCTTCAAACGTATTGTAAGCACCTGAACATTTAATCGCTCGTTTCGTTTGGCTGCGGCACTGCATTTGAAAATGAACAAAGCTATTTCCTGACGTTTCATACGGCACGTCACTGATGCCGGCTACGTCAATTCCGTACTGACAGCCGTCAATCGATAAATAGCTAAAATTATTCGCGTTAATCCATGCAGGTGTATTGATGTTGGTGATTTTTTCAGTTTGCAGCAGTACGCCTCTTTCAAAGTTGCGAAGGTGTACAAAGGATACGTTCACAAAGCTGATAAAATCCCACGCTTTTTGGCAATAAAAATAAATGCCTTTTCCATTATAAGCACCTGACGTATTAATCATGCTGATGTTGCTTATCGTCGTTTTGTTTCCTGTTTCCAATTGCTGCGATCCGTGAAGATAAATGACCGAAGAGGTAAATGATGGGTCGGTCACTTCAACTGTTCCACCTGAAATGGACGCATTTTTTTGCAGCGTAAATACATGATAATTTCCCGTTACTTTAAGTTTGGTTCCGCTGTCCATTTCAAACGAAATAGACGGCTTAATCACAATGGGTGATGCGATGGCGTACGTATAGTCTCCTGTTAGTAGTACTCGTGATAATTTGTTAGCCTCTGCGTAGTCAATTGCTTGCTGTATCGCAGGTGCATCATCCGTCACGCCGTCTCTTTTCACACCAAAACAAGCGGCGTCTACTATTCTTTCTTCACTGCAGTTTTCCATTAAACTCATCTCGCTTTCTCAGCAGCTGTAAAGCATGTACTGCTTCTATTACTTTATGCGTTTTGACTACCTGTGGTTCACTGTTTCCATAGAAAAAAAGCTTCCGTGTTAGAAGCTTTTTCCGCTCATGTTTACGTATTGATTAGCAGTGGACGCAATCATTTGACTCGACGTAAAGTGCTGTTCGACTTTTTTTCTCGCTCCTTTAGCAAAACGCTGCTTTTGCTCTTGCTCGGCGTACAGCTCCGTAATTTTCTCCGCAAATGCTTCAGGTGAATAAGTCGGGATTAAATAGCCCGTGTCTCCGTCTGCTATCGCTTCTTTCACGCCTCCTACATCAATTGAAATCATCGGTGTACCAACGGCCATTGCTTCTAAAACAACCATTGGAAAGACTTCACGATGAGAAGTTAACAGAAGCATATCCATTTTTGTAATAAATGCTTCAGGGTCTTCCACTTCTCCCCATATCTTTATCTTTTCAGACAAGCCTTGCTGCTGAATAAGCTCCTGAATTCGCTGAAGGTCAGGTCCTCCTCCTCCAATATGAAACTTCATATTTTTATGATCTCGAAGCAGTGAGGCAATTTCGATAAACAGCTCGTGATTTTTTTCTTTTGAAGCTCGTGCCAACAGACCGATATGACAATTGAGTGAAGCAGATTTTTCTTTAAACACAAACTGATTCAAATCCACTCCGTTATAGATTGTTGTCACTTTGTTGCTGTTTACGCCGAGATTCATTAGCTGCTCCTGTTCAAAGCGGCTGACCGTAATCACTCCATGCACATAAGAGTTTACGAGTTTACAAAAAAAGCTTTTTGCCTTTTGTTCCAGCACCGTTACATTATGCTTTGTATAAAGTATTTTTACTTTTTTCCTCAGCATCCGATTTACGCATACTGCATACATCACCATACGCAGGCTGTTAGCATGAATGATGTCAATTTTACACGTTCGAACCTTTTTCCAAAGCACATAAAGGTTGTGGAGATGATTTTTTCTGCTTAAAGGCGTGAACCGCTTTTTATACTGAATTTTGTTGTACAGCTCTCCCATTGCAGCTGCTGTGTATACGGTAATGTCTGGATGATTCAACTGATTTTCGAGCTTGCAAAAATACGTTTCTGCTCCGCCTGTAATCAATTTATCCGTGATTAAAAGTACGTTTTTCAAGACTTCACATCCTTTACGATTTTGAAAGGTTTTTACTTTTAGCGTACGCATTCACGCTGTACTGCACAAAATAAGTGGCGCTTTTCCATAAAGGCAGCCGCTCTTGCTTGCGAAGAAGTTTCCAATACCTCGTCGCTGCTTTTAGCTTGTTGCGAGAAACCGAGTGAGATACAAGACGGTAATAAGCAAGTGACTCTTGAAGGCCGTACGCTGTATAGCCTTTTCTCAACAGTGACAGCCAAAGCGCCGTGTCTTCTGGCTGAATGTTTGGCATTGAAATCCCGGAAATTTGTTTTTTATCAAGCATCACTGTCAAACAGCCGATAATGGTGTTCCCCGCTAGCATTCTATAGTCAACGCTTTTCGGAACGTTTACTTCAACGCCTGTTTCTTCACCTTTTTCATCCATTATGCTGTACCCTGTATAGGAAAAAGCGCAGTTTTTTTCAAGCATAAAAGCGACTTGCTTTTTAAGTTTTTTCCTATGCCATAGATCATCACTGTCTAAAAAAGCAAGGAACCGTCCGCTTGCTGCGCTTATACCTTCGTTGCGTGCCGCTGCGGCTCCTGAATTTTTGGTTAGCTGAAGCAGCTGAATGCGTTGATCTTTTCTACTGAATTTCTTTACTACTTCAGCCGTTTCATCTGTCGAACAGTCGTCAATCACAAGCAGCTCCCAGTTGAGGTAGGTTTGCTGCTGAACGGATTTAATAGTTGATGAAATGAAGGCTGCGCAGTTATAAGCAGGTGTAACAATTGAAACGAGGGGCTGATTCGGTTGAGATTTGAAGTTATTCATTTTACATTCTCCTCACTTTGGTGATTTCGTAAATAGCTTGACAGCAGCGCTAAGTATAAAAAGAACAGCTCATTTACAATTAACGAAAGCGACATCATTTGAAGCAAAAAACCAACAAACGTTAAAAATAAGTACGGCTCTTTTTTATGAATTTTTTGTTTTAAAAGCTGAAGCAACACAAGAAGTAAAAAGCTAAAATATAGGCAAAAGCCAATCATACCCGTCTCTGATAAAATCTCTAAAAACGTGTTATGAACGTACAGCGCTTCGCCGTAGTAAAACAAGTTATACTCTGAAAAGTTAAAAGCGCCGATTCCGGCAAACGGATGCGATGAAAAAAATTCAAATGCCCGGCTCCACAGCGAAAACCTTCCGCTTCCTCCGTCATGTAAAAAATCATCGGCTCGTTCGGTTAAAATAGTGAACACGTTAAAATTCGTCATAAAATGAGCGATAAGAGCAAGTACACCAAATAAAAACACAAACGAAAGAACGGTTTTGAGACTGTTAAGCGAACGAGTAATGAGCAAATACAGAATCAACACGGCGACCATGGCAATTAATCCGCCTCGGGAAAACGTTAAAACGCTGGCTAATGTACTCAGTAAAAGTCCGACTTTATTTTTAGTACTATTGCTATTGGTTAAAAAGTAAGTAAAAAACAGCGTATTATAAAATACGTAAATATTAGGATCATCGAGTACGCCAATCAAACGCGGATAGCTGCGGTCAATCATGACGCCCCATTTAATAATTTCTACTTCGGAGGCAAATTGAAAATGAACGGCTTGAAGACCTGCAATGTAAAGCAGCAAGCTCACGCCATTAAAAAGAAGGCCCGCTCCGGTTAACGCACGCTTGATGCTGCCGCTATGAAACTCTGCTATCACATATTTCATTAAAAAGTAGCAGGCAAGGATAAGCAAAACGCCTAGCATAATACGAAGACTCGCTTCTGGGTACAGAGAAAACGCTCCGGTCATACAGTAAAAAAGATAAAATAAAAGCAGCAGCACTTCATACGCCTGGAGCTTATAGACGTAAAAAGAAGCAAAGCTCAGCAGCAGAAGCGCAAATAAAAAAATCATGTACGGCTTTAATGAAAAGCCAATATTGACGTTATATTTACTTAATGTAACAAGAACAAAAAGGCAAAACAAAACGGTCGGTTTTCGATTTTGCACGTATACACTATCCATTTTGCGCCTCCTTTCTGTTCTCTACGTTTAGTGGTTTGTTTTTTTGCAGGTATCCTAACGCTTGATTTCTAATCTCTTTATCTAGCAGCGTTAACAAAAACACAAGCAGCATGTTTACACACAGCGCAATAAACGGGTGCTGTGAAAATAGCAGCGTGGTAAATACAATCGTACTGCCAAATAAACAAACAAAAATCGGAAAGGTTTTACGCATGATGCTCAGTCTTTCCGGATTACATAACCAGCAGCCAATAAATAAAATCCCTTCAATTAAAAGCGCAGCATACACGGCTCCTATCACAGAATAAGCAGAGCTTAAAAAATAGTAAAAAGCAATTCCCGATACAACAGCAACTAGCTGAACGCCCGTTCTTCTTCCTTGAAGTCCTTTTGTTGTTAAACCATCTGCTAGCGCTACGCTTAAGCCTTGAAAAATCAGCATGAGCGACAGCCACTTTAACGCATCTCCCGCTGCAGCCCATTTGTCTCCAAACAACAACGACACGGCAAGATCGGATAAATGATAAAAAGGTAGCGCCGTTAGCATCCCTACTAAGCTCATAAGCTTCACTTGAAGAATATTTAACTCTAGATGTTTGTCCGCCTGCTGATGATTATAGTGACGAAACAATACTGGATAAAAAGCACCTGCCACAATTCCTGGAACTTGATACAGCGCGGATGGAATACGGTACGCAACGGCAAACACGCCGACGGCTGCAAGCGGAATCGTATTTTCTAATACGATCGGACCAAGCTGCGGCAGCAGCATAATCAGCAGCCCGCTTACAATAAAAGAGCCGATATTTTTCAGCAGTCCGCGTTGAATTTTCTTTTTAACATTAAACGATACTCTTTTTCCCACCATCCATAGGCCGTATACTCCTGCTAGAAGATAAGAAAAGCCAAACAAAAACGAAATAAAAAACGCGCTTGTATGCATCAGCATTCCAACCGTCAGCAGAACCACCAGCAAAAGAGCTGAATAGATTCGAATCGCTCCTAAGTGATGCATTTGTTCAGTAAGCTGAAAATACGTAATCCCGATGCTTTGCATCGCAAGCCCTGTTACCATCGGCACAATCAAGTAGTACATCATTTTTACAAGTGATGCTTCGTGATAAAACAAGGAAATTACTATATATGCCCCTGCAAATGTCACAAGCAAAAGTAAAATTCTCATTTTCACATACGAGGATAAAAGATGATCCACGTCAGCTCGCTTTTTGGATCCTTCGCGAAGCACCGTGTTGCTTAAGCCAACGTCTGTAAAGTAGCCTAATATCATCGCAAAAGCTAGCGCTACGCTGAACCTGCCGTAACTAGCTGCGCTTAAATACTGTGCCAGTACGATAAGCGCAGCTGCATTTAATAAACGTGATACAACGGTACTAATAAATAAGTGAACAATGTTTTTCCAAATGGAATTTTTCTTCATACATCCCTCTTACTCCATCGTTTTAGCAAATTGTTGAGCTATCGTTTCATGATAATAGTCATACGTTTTAGCTAATCCTTTTTCAAGCGTAAAAGCAGGCGACCACTTCAATAATTTGATGCTTTCTTTATTGCACAGTCTGCTGTCTGCAATATCACCTTCACGCACGCTGTGGTAAACAGGTGTTAAGTGACTGCCTGATATGCTTTTCATCGTGAAAAAAAGTTCGTTAATGCTGATGCTGCTGTTATTGGAAATATTAAACGTGCCGCATCCTTCATACTGAATGGCTTTTAAGCACGCCTGGCTCACGTCTTCCACGTAAATAAAGTCTCTTGTTTGACGGCCGCTTCCGTAAATAATCGGCTGCTGGTTCGTAACAAACCGGTCAAAAAAGATCGAGATTACGCCGCCTTCACCCTGTGAATTTTGCCGCGGGCCATATACGTTGCTGTAGCGAAGAATGACGTAGTCAATATCATACAGCTGCTTGGCAAGCTTAAGATATTCTTCAGACGTAAACTTTGACAGTCCGTACGGTGAAGCTGGACTCGTTGGATGAGTAAGTGAAATTGGAGTAACGTCCGTATTTCCGTACACGGCCGCTGATGAAGCAAAAATGATTTTTTCGGTACCGTGCTTTTTGCATGCATTAATAATATTGATTGTTCCTTGAATGTTAACGTTGGCATCATGATGAAAATTAGTAACAGAATGAGCCACGCTTACTTGAGCCGCTTGGTGAACAACATAATGAGGTTTAAACTCGGCAAATACTTTATCTAATTCTTCACTCACAATATCTCCGTAGTGAAAAGAAATGCCTCGATTTTCTAAGTTTGCTATTTTCCCTGTTGAGAGATTGTCGATTATCTTTACTTCAAATCCGCTTTGATAAAGAAGCTCTGCCATATGTGATCCAATAAAACCGCATCCGCCTGTAACTAATACTCTTTTCATGTTATCCCTCTCCTATCTTGATCCGTCTCCTGTTACGATGACTCTTAGCGTTTTTATCATAATCTTCACGTCAAACCGTATATTCGTATGTTGAATGTAGTAAAGATCAAACTCCAGCTTTTCTGCTGGCGTTAGCTCATATCCTCCGTTAATTTGTGCCCAGCCTGTCAGGCCCGGCTTAACAGCAAGCCGCTGACTAAACGAAGGCAGCGTTTTTTGGAATTCTTCTATAAATACGGCTCTTTCAGGTCGTGGTCCAACAATCGACATATCGCCTTTTAACACATTCCACAGCTGAGGCAGCTCATCAATTCGCGTTTGGCGAATCAGCTTTCCTACTTTGGTGACCCGGCTGTCATTTTTAACCGCCCACTGCGCTCCGTTTTTTTCAGCGTCACTGTACATCGAACGCAGCTTCATGATGGTAAATGCTCTGCCGCTTTGACCCAGACGCTCTTGAAGAAAGAAAGGTGAACCCGGTGTTTCAATCATCACAATGAGCGCAAACAGCAAAATAACAGGCAGCAAAACCACAAGAGCCACAAACGAAATCACGATATCAACCATGCGTTTACACAGCGAGTAAAAAAGCGGAAATTCTTTTTTTAGCACATCGGAATCACCGGTCGTTTTCGAGACAATTTGATTCATCGTTTCACTTCCTTCTATATAAAATGAGGAGCTAATGAGACGGACTCCAAATAACGCCTAGCACATGAATACGCGCTTTTTCCAGCATATTTTTCGTTTTAACAACAGCATCCATTTTCGTTTTGCGTTCTTCCACAACAAGCATGGTCGCATCACATTTTGCTGCAAGAATATGAGAATCCGTCTCTTCTAAAAACTGAGGCGTTTCAAAAAGAATCAAATCGTATTCTTCTTTCCATCTTTCTATGAGCTCATTAAAATACTTGGAAACAAATAGTGTGGATGCGTTTCGAAAGTGAGATCCGGCCGTAAGCACATCCAGTCCTTTGTATGACGTTTGTTTAATGGGTACATGTCGGCCTTTCCCGTTTACTAACACATCCGTTAATCCTTCTGAACTTCCAAGGTCAAAGAGCTGATGAAGAGAAGGACAATGCACGTTTCCATCAATAAGAAGAACGTTTTTCCCTTGTTCGGCAAATGAAATACCTAGCTTTGCCGTTATAAGAGGCTTCTTGTCATTCAATTCCGCTGATGTGATTGTCAGGCATTTGACTTCACTATTCAGCAGCACTTCGACATTTTTTCGAATCATATTTGTTTGGTTGATGGTTTTGGCATCTTGATACAGTGAAAATGGATACTTTTTTTGTTTAAAACTCAAGGTTCTCCCTCCTTGCCTTTTCCTGATCACTGCCTTGCTTTTGATTTCGCTTCATTTTTCGAGGTTCAAGCTCGATATGTCCAATAATCGGAAGTCCGATAAGTTCTTGAATATCTTGTTCATTTCGAACTGTGCTATCAAGATATTCTCTTAGCATCGCTCCCGCTATTCCTACCAACAGACTGACCAAGATAGTAATAGCTGCAACCGGCAGCGGCTTTGGAAATACTTTAAGGCTTTGAGACGGCTCGGTTAATACTTGAATGTTGCTTCCTTTCATTAGCTTCATCGCTTGATCTTTTGAAAGAAGAGCTACTTTATTTGCGATTTCACTTACCGTTTTCGAATTCTCGTTTCTTACGGTAATCGTGACAAATTGAGAGTTTTCGTTATGATCAATCGTAATTTGTTCACTCAGCTTTTTATTAGAAATAGTTAACTTTAAGTCGTCTTTTACACCGTTTATGATCATCGGACTTTTAATAAAATCGATATACGAAGAAATTAATTGGGTATTCAGCTGCGTAATATTAGCAATTTCATCTACATTCTTAGATGTTGCTTGATTAACAAGCACTTGAGTAGATGCTTGATACGTAGGTTTTAATAGATAGAAACAGATAGTTGTGATGCTCATACTCGTAATGACTATGACTAAAAGCATCGTAAGCCATCTTCTTTTTAAAATTCGAAAAAAATCCTTTAGCTGAATTTTATCCTGCATCGTAAACTCACCTCCATACGCTTTATCTCTCTGTTACTTACGACTCACTGCTCCGCCGAAAACAACTTTGTTTCTTGTCAGGAATTTCCCTAATCTGCTGGAAGGCTTTTCAACAAAATGATACGTGACGGAAGCCATCGCCAGTGATAAAAGGAAACAAATGCTTAGAATGCTCCAGTACGGCAAAAGTCCGTGTAACAAATACATAGCTGAAAACAGCACAATGAGATGAGTTAAATATAAGCTGTACGAAATCTTACCTAGAAATGACAGCACTCCTGTGCGTAAAACCTTTGAAGCTGCCGGCGATGCTAAAGCGATAATAATGAACATACAGCTCCCTAGCATCACTGCCAGATTGCGGCATAAAAAGTTATTAGTGATTGCGTAATTTCCCATAATGCCTTCAGATAAATAACAGGTAAATGCAATCAGAACGATAAGCACCTTTTTAAATGTGCCAATTTTCAGATAAAGTTGAATAAAAAAATCTCGATATTTCGCCGTAACTGCACCTGCTGCGAATAAAAGCAAATAATGATAAGAAAGCAAGAAATTCGTAGGTTCTAAGTTTGATTGATTAAGCAGTAATAACGCTGATGATGAAACAAACACGAAAAACAATAGCATTACGATTTTCTTTGCATCCATTCGCAGCAAAAGAATCATTAAAAGAGGAAAAATAATTGAAATTCTCATTTCATGAACAAGCGACCAAATAACATTGTTGTAAGCGTCTGTGTTAAATGTGCCAATTAAAAAGAAGTGCTGAAGAAGTAAACTTGGCGACTCGTTTGTGATCCATGAGTTATTAAACCAGTGGCTTACCTGTGAGATCCCGCCTTGACTAAATAAGATTTTGCATAGAATAGCCACACACACCGCAAACAAGTAAGGAAGATAAATTCGGCAAATTCTTCTTACAAGATAGTTCTCATATCGAAAAGAAGAACGTCCATAAAACGGCAGCGCTAAAACAAATCCGCTTAAGACAAAAAACAAAACAACTGATTCATTTCCACTGCTGAACAATAGCCGCAGCGGACTTTCTTTTACCATGGACAGTAAAAAAGAAGAATCACCGTCATACCTATACTCACTGAAGCTTGGATAAATCATGAGATAATGATTTATCACAACAAAAAGAGCTGCTAACCCTCTTAACGCATCAAGTTCTACATATCTTTTTTCCATGTAATCTCCTATCTAAAATGTAATAAATGATGTCATCCCTTCATCGCACAGCGCTCATCTTAAATAGTGCTAGCATACTATATAAAACGTTCACTATAGCGAATAAAAAGGTGATTAATCGACAAATATTCTTAATAAAGAACAATTTGTAAGTGAAGTATAGCATGATATACCCGTATCAAGAATAGGTATTTTAACCTATTTTATTCTTTATAAAGAACAATATATTATTAGATTTATATTTATATCTACACAAAATGGACATTTATGCGTTATAATGAACAAAAAATCCATAAGCAGAGGATGAACTGAATGTGATAGGGAAAAAGATTAAGAATTTGCGACAAAAAAAAGGGTATTCTATTACACGCTTAGCTGAGGAAGCCCATATTTCAAAATCATATTTATCTCATTTAGAAAAAGGGTTAAATAATAATCCTTCCCTTCAAATGCTTGATAAAATCGCGTCTTCTCTTCATACAACGATTGACGAATTAATCGAAGGAGACATCAGCTGTGCAGCTCTAACTTCAAAGCCATCCCTCAATTTAGAGTGGCTGCATTTAATTGAGCGAGCCATTCAAGACGGCATGACCAAAGAAGAATTTATTGAATTTCAGTATTATTTAAAGTTCCGTAAAACAAACTGATAGATCCATTCATAAACGTTTAATTTTTTTGTTGTAATCGACCTATTTCGACATCTTTTACAAATATTATTTTGTAAAATAACTGTATACTAAGAATACTATTACAAATTATCCAGATAAGGGCAAAACTATTGAAAAATAGTGACGCAAAGCTTCAGATCTAAGGCCGCTTTTGGCTATGATAGCTGGGTTCCCTGGCAAAGGGTGGATGAATCGTAATGAAAAAAGAACATGTACTGTCAATCGATCAAGAGTGGGTAAGTCTTATGGAATCAGCCCGCAAGCTGGGTCTGACCATTGAAGAAGTCCGGAGATTTTTATCAGAGCTTAAGCGGAACTAAATTAAAAAAGCACGCTCTAATCAGAGCGTGCTTTTTACAGTTATTATTATTCTAGAAGAAAGTGAAACCCACTCCTATTAAATACGAATTCCTTTTGGCTTACGCTGGTCAAACGTATAAACCTCCGTAAATCCGCACTGTTTTGCCATTTCAACCGCTTCTTTCATATGTGCTCCTACGGTTTCAGCGAAGTGTGAATCAGATCCAATTGTTAAGATTTCTCCGCCTAAATCGCGGTACAGCCCAACAACTTCAAGTGCCGGCAGCGCTTCGCTCAGCTTCCCTCTTATACCTGAAGTGTTAATTTCAATGCCAATATTACGATCAATTGCTTTTTTCAAAATATCCGCAAGAATATCTTTGAACTGATGAAAGTCGTAAATGCCGTATTGCTCAAATGCATAGCGCTTCATTAAATCTAAATGAGCCAACACGTCAATGTCCGCTTCGCTTACTAGTTTATACATTTCATTAAAATAAGCGCGGTAAATTGCGTCTTTATCGTTAAGTTCTAAATGTTTGCGAAGCTTGATGTTATTAATATTATGAACTGATCCTAAAATAAAATCAAAGTTCTCTTGCTGCATCGTTTTTTGATACTTCTCTTTTAGATAGTGCGGTTCACAAATTTCAATTCCTTTTTTAATCACTAGCTGGTCTTGGAATTGATCTCTGCATTCCGCTAGTTCTCGTTCATATTTATCAAAATCCATATGACCGTACGTTGGCGCTAATGGATTTAATGAAAAGTGCTCGGTAAAACAAATTTCGTTTATGCCATTTTTTACAGCTTGTTCGCACACTTCTTTCATGACTGCCTGTGAGTCAAATGAATTATTCGTGTGATGATGGTAGTCTACTAGATACATAATTTAGTCACCTCTAAATCTATTATACATTTCTCTTGCCCTCACTGCACATAGAGACCCTTCTACCGCCTCTCCCACCTTTTTTCGTTCATCAAAAGAATTTCCACTAAAAAAAGATATTTTTCCTCTTCCAGTAATCCTTCTTTTCTTATAAACTAACTTAATATAGCAGATGTTCTGACATACAACTTGACAAACAACTTTTACTTACAAAGGAGAAAGGAAAGAAGAAATGCAGATTGAAAAAAGTTTTGCTCAAACAAAAAGCCCCTTTCTGTCTTACTTAAGCTCTTATGCTAAAAAGATGAAAGGAGAACTAAAAGAAGAGCCGAAAATCAATTATAGAGACGCGGTCGTTTCTTCAATCGGAGGCTTAATTGCGATTATCATCAGCAGCGCGATTGCACTAGCGCTTGGTTATCCAATGGCTCTTGCTCCGATTGGCGCAACCTGCGTACTTGTCTTCGGTGCTCATAAAGGGCCTTTATCACAGCCGCGCCACGTGCTTGGAGGGCACTTACTAGCAACGGTTTCTGCACTTATTATCTGGAGTTTATTTCATCGAAGTCTTATCACCATAGCGATTGTCCTTGCGTTTGTTCTTATTTTAATGATTCTTACCAAAACCGTTCATCCTCCTGCTGCGGCTAGCGCGATTGTTGCCATTAACACTCAAGCAGGCTGGGGATACTTAGGTATTATTATGATTTGTGCGTGTGTAGTTGTATTGATTTCTACCGTGTATAACAATTTATTTCAAGATCGGCAGTATCCCAGGTATTGGGTTTAGAAAAAGCTTTGGAATATAAAATTCCAAAGCTTTTTTCTTTTTCACTTATTTCACTAATCAAACTATTTTATGCCTTAAGTATCTTGTTTTAATTTTCAGAATTGTTTATACTCGAAACATCTTTGTTTTTCTAGGAAAACAAAGGAGGTGAATTTGCAGCACGGTCTATACATACTCAAGGGGGATTTTTTATGTTGAAATTAATTGGGGTTTTGCTAGTGGCAGTGGGTTTTTTATTTCGTTTAAACACTTTGCTTGTGGTAACTGTTGCAGGCCTCGTGACGGGCCTTGTAGCAGGTTTATCATTGTATGAAGTAATCACGATGTTTGGACAGTTTTTTGTAGATAACCGCTATATGTCTATGGCTATTTTACTTACTCTTCCTATATTCGGCGTGTTAGAAAAATACGGGTTAAAGGAACAAGCGGAAGTCCTGATCAAAAAAGCCAAAAACGCTTCTTCTGGAAATGTTTTACTTATATATCTTTTTATTCGTGAAATCTCAGCCGCAGTCGGCTTAAATATTGGAGGGCATGCTCAATCTGTGCGGCCTTTAGTTGCACCTATGTCTGAAGGCGCAGCTCGTGCCAAATACGGAGAGCTTCCACCTAAAGTCAAAGAAGATATTCGCGCTCACGCAGCGGCAGCTGAAAATACAGGGTGGTTTTTCGGAGAAGATATCTTTATCGCAACGGGTGGAATTCTTTTAATGAAAGGATTTTTTGACTCCGTAGGGATTCATGTCGACGTCTGGGATATGGCGCTTTGGGGAATTCCAACAGCCATCGCAGCGCTGCTGATCAGCGCGATTCGTTTCCGTCAGTTAGACCGACGTATTCATAAAAAAATGACGAAGCACAAACCAACATCATCTTCTAAGACGGAGGCGAGTTAAATGAAAAGCATCCTGACGCTTGATACGATTTACTACTTACTTGGTATTATTGTCGCTTTTATCGCGATTCGAATCGCACGCGATCACAACCATCCTAACCGTTTAGGATCTTCTCTATTCTGGGCGCTGTTTTCCATTACGTTTTTATTTGGCGACGTCATTCCGCCTTTTTATATAGGATGTTTAGTCATTGTTATGGTGCTGCTTGCTTCATTTAATCGTGTAACTAAATCGAATGAAGCTGAAACACCTGCTGAAGAACGAGTGGCTCACGCGCAGCGATTAAAAAACAAAATCTTTTTACCCGCTTTATTTATTCCTATTTTTACGATTATCGGCACTCTTCTTTTTGGCAAGATCAAGTTCGGAAACTGGGCATTGATCGATCCAGAAAAAGTCACGTTAATTTCACTGGCAATCGCAGCTGTCATTGCCTTTATCGCTTCAATGGGCGTCACCAAAGCAAAAATGGACGTGCCTGTTAAAGAAGGAAGCCGCTTGCTTCAAGCCGTCGGCTGGGCAGTTATTTTACCACAGATGCTCGCAGCGCTTGGCGGCATCTTTTCAAAATCAGGCGTTGGAACAGTCGTTTCAGATATTGTGAGTGACGTGCTTCCAACTAACTATGCGTTTGTTGCTGTGCTGGCTTATTGTCTAGGAATGCTGCTATTTACGATCGTCATGGGAAATGCGTTTGCAGCGTTTGCCGTTATTACTGGAGGGATTGGTCTTCCACTGATTGTACATATGCACGGAGGAAATCCAGCGATTATGGCAGCGCTCGGCATGTTTGCTGGCTACTGCGGCACGCTGTTAACGCCAATGGCAGCCAACTTTAACATTGTACCTGCTATGCTGCTTGAATTAAAAGACAAAAACGCCGTGATTAAAGCGCAAGTACCGATTGCTTTATCCGTGTTTGTAGTAAATACGCTATTAATGTACTACCTTGTATATCACTTTTAAAGGAGAGTAATAGAATGACAACTGTATTACTAACTGGCTTTGAACCATTTGAAGGTGAAAGCATTAACCCGTCTTTAGAAGCTGTAAAAGCTTTGGACGGCATAGCTGTTGAAGATTATCACATTATTGCTAAGCCTCTTCCTACGGTGTTTGGTGAATCAATCGCAAAGCTTCATACGTATATAGAAGAAATCAGCCCTTCTATCGTCATTTGCGTTGGACAAGCAGGCGGCCGAGAAGGGATTACAGTCGAACGTGTTGCTATTAACGTAGATGACGCGCGAATCCCTGACAATATCGGCCAGCAGCCCATTGACCGTCCTATTATCAAAAACGGCCCTGCCGCATATTTTTCGACACTGCCAATTAAAGCCGCTGTCGAAAATTTGCGCCAAGCAGGCATTCCAAGCAGCGTCTCTCAAACCGCTGGAACGTTTGTCTGTAATCACGTGTTTTATGGGCTGATGAACATGATTCAAAACTGTTGTATTAAAGGGGGGTTTGTTCATATTCCTTACCTTCCTGAACAAGCTGTGAATCATCCGGGGAAAGCGAGTATGTCGCTGGATTTGATTGTGCAGGGACTGCTGAGTGTGGTGAAGACGACGATTTTGGTGGAGGAGGATGTTGTGGTTTCTGGTGGGGCTACTCATTAAATTACAAATTTTTCTTAACAAAAACCTGAGCCTTACTCCACTTGTGAGTAAGGTTTTTTCACTGAAAACAGCTATTTATATTTGTAAAATGTCTTAACTCTCTTAGTTTCTAGTGAAAAATTGATATGCTATCTTTTGTTCTTTTATTAAATTTTCATTTCTATTTCTTTGCAATATATAACATATTTCTGTTATTTGATTCATAGACAAGCCTGTGATTTCCCTACATTCGTGCAATAGGCGCAACTCATTTTGCCCCAATTGAATTTGATAACTCTTTCTCTTACAATCAGTATTTTCAAGGAAGAACTCGTGTTTAAAAAAGTGATGATAGGTAGATCTATTTTGTAATTGTAGTAAAAGTTCAGGTAAATAACTAAGAAAATGTCGTAAATCTTTTGTAGGGGAAGTTACAGGAATAGTCAGGGGTAGAGTAATAGTCGTTCTCTTATTTAAGTGAAACAATTGTGAGTTATTGTTAGGTATATTAACCTTTCGAGACATACATGGATGAATAAACTCCCTAACTAAGCTGAGAAAATAAAGAATTTGCTTTTGATCGTATATCACTAGTCTATTTTGGCTATCTAAGGAAAATGAAAGATGTAAATGTGTAAAAAGGATTTCTATTAACTTTTTATTTTCTTGGTTACTAAAGCTATTTGTAGAAAGAATAATCTTTCTAATAGTAGAATTACTAATTGTTAAAGAACCATCATCTTGATACCACCATGCTAAAGTTAATGGTGAAAAATGAGCATTTACAAACTCTAGTGGTAAAACTTTTTTATCTTGGGGATACCAGATTTCTTTTAATAATGTACTGACTTCTCCTACTTTCGATTGTGTGTAGTAGCTTTCGCTGTATCCATCTTTTAATCGTTGATCTAGAACCTTTCTATACTTAGGAAATGATAATTCTACATAATCTTTCAATTTCTCATAACACCAAAAGACCCACTCCTTATCTTTTAAGCAATGGCTAAATCGGAACCTTGGCTGGCGTCCTTTTTCAATAGAAATATTGCCATCACCTAATAACTTGCCTACGATCATACACAGTTGATTGTATGGAATTAACTCTTTCAACTGCTTTTCTTGGTTCATTTGTTTCACCATCCTTTAATAAGAACGTTTGCTCTATTTTAATTTACTTTTTATATTTTTTCAATATTAAGAAATTTAAAGGTGATATATTTCTTTCTCATTTCATCCCAGTGATGTCGTTCAAAAAAGTCTAAAAAAAGAGCTCTAGCAAAATAGCTAGAGCCTCCTCCAAATAATTTGAAATTAACGAAGAAGTTGTAATACTCCTTGTGGTTGTTGGTTCGCTTGCTTTGCGACTGTATCTTTCGATTACAGAATAGACTATATCTTCATCCATGTTTTTCATGGAGCTGGGCACTTCGAACAGTTTTCACTGCCCTACGAGATTCATAGTCATAGTTTTCACCTTAGACCGTATTCTCTAGTCGTTGAACCTTCTCCAGAGTTTCCTCACAGAAGCTTGGCTGCTGATTATCCATTGTTTTATCTTTATCATTTTCAAACCGTCACGCTTATCGTTTCTGATTACGTTGTGGTTGATAAAGCTTTAGGAAGTTCCAGCAGTTCACCCAGTTATCCTCTAGCTCGTTACCAAGCTAGACGCCCTGTAATCATTATCTCAAAAGTTGTAATACTCCTTGAGGCAACTGATTAGATTGAGCCAACATTGCTTGTGATGCTTGAGAAAGAATTGAATTCTTCGTTTGTTCCATCATTTCTTTCGCCATCGTGCGAACATTTACTTTCATAAATGACTAGACTATATCTTCACCCTTTTATATATAAGTAGGGGTCGGGCACTTCGGATTCACAATACTGATGTATACTGTTTCACCTATGGATTTCATCATCTTGAGCTTAGCTTTTAGATGGTCTATCCTAGTCGTTGAACCTTCTCCACTCTTTCGAGACAGGAGCTTGGCTGCTGATTGCCCAATCTTTTCCTTTTTTCTAACCATCACGCTTGTCGTTTCCAACTACGTTGTGGCAAGAAAAGCTCTAAGGGGTTCCCAGCAATTCACCCGATTATAATCACTAGCCGTTACCAGCTAGGACGACTGTGCTTGTACTGCTTATGCAGCTAAAGCATAATCTACGTCACGAATACGAGATTCAGCAGCAGTTAAGTTTTCAGATGATGTACTTAAGTTGTTAATAGTGTGGTCTAAACGATTTTGGAATGCACCAAGTTTAGCACGTTCTCCTGAAACCGTTTCAATAGCACTACTAATTGTTTTAATTGCAGCGGATGCTGACTTTTGATCTGAAATATTAATGCCCTTTGTATTGTCCACTGTCGAAGTCGTAAGAGTTGTGGTAGCACTTCCCACAGTGGCATCTGCACTAAGATCTCCATCTGCTTTTGCAGTAGCAACAACAGCTCCATTTGTACTATTTAAAGCATCTAAAACATCCTGTTGTTTTGCCGTAATAGCTCCTGCTGTTGGTGGTGTTGCTGCACCATCACCAGCAGCTTGTGCTAAAGTTACAGTAACAGTTTTCCCATCACTACTAACTTCAGCAGTAGTTTTATCTATAGCAGCTCCACCTGCAGCAGCTGCAGCTTTAAAATTAACTGTAACTGCTTCGCCTTTATCATTTCTGATTTCAATTGCATCATTTCCATTTAGATCTGTTTTGTCACCTGTTTGACCAGTAACTTTTAGAGCGCTAGCATCCATGTTGTTAATAGTTAACTTAACATTTTGGTCTTCGTTAGCACCAATATGGAAAGCTACGTCTTTCGCATCACCATTAATTAGTTTCTTTGTATTGAATTCTGTATCTGTAGAGATTCTTGTAATTTCTTGAGATAGTTGATCTACTTCTTTTTGTAATTCCTTACGATCTGAATCAGTATTTGTATCATTTGAAGATTGGACTGCTAATTCACGCATGCGTTGTAAAATATCAGTTGTTTCACTTAACGCACCTTCTGCTGTCTTAATTAATGACACACCATCCTGTGCATTGCGGGATGCTTGATTTAACCCACGGACTTGCCCACGCATTTTTTCTGAAATAGCAAGACCTGCAGCATCATCAGCTGCATTGTTAATACGCAAACCTGAAGATAATTTCTCCATTGACTTAGATTGTGCAGCATTCGCATTATTATACTGACGATACGTATTTAACGCTGCAATATTGTGATTAATTCTCATTTCCCTTTACCTCCATATAATTGTTTTACTTCTTGGTTACATCCTTGTATTCAAGAAGCATCACGCTTACTAATTAATTAAGCGAGGAACGACAGTAATCAAACATATAACATATACCTTTAAGAAATATGTTCATACTATATATCGACATCAAGGTTAAGTTGTTTACAGTCTCTGTTTATTTTCTTTTAAAATTTTATGTATGCTGGTACTAGAGTAACATTTTGATTAGTTAGCCTTCTCTTATACAACAATCCCTTGCATTCTTGTATAATATTTGTAATTCATAAAAAGACAGGAGCGCTAACAATGCAAAATTTACATCACATTTTTGAAACTCATAATTTCGAACTAACAAATGAAACAACAAAAGGACTTGAATATAAACATCAAGAGACTGAAGACATCGTATATTTACTGCCAACAAAAGAAATAAACCTTGCAGTAAATCCTCTTTCATTTGATATTGATCTAAGTCAAAGTGATGGAAAAATTCATAGTACAGCTCTAAAACATTTTCCAAAGAGGTTAAACGGAGGGAAACAACCAATTTCTTTTGGGTATTCATTTAAGTTCCCAACAGAAGAAGCATTAAGTGATTTTTTACATACGTTCAATAATTAACATCAAAAAAGACGCTTGAACTCAAGCGTCTTTTTGGACCTATTTTTCTTACTTAGGATATGTTGCCTTTACCCGGTACGTAGCGCTAGATATGCCGTTCCATTCGTATGGTGTTACTTTAACATAATAAGTGCCCTGTGAAAGATCCTCATTAATCTCTATAACGTTGCCTGCTGTACTATAATAATCTCCAGCTATTCTTTGGCCATATTGATCATAAAGGTACATAGAATAGCCGCCTTTCATATTATCTAACACAATTTTTGCGTTTCCATCTTTTTTTGTTGTAAATTGATAGACGTCTCGATCCACACTTGAATACGAGCTTGAGCTATAAGCTTGACCCGATACTATGTTCATTGCAGTTTCAATTGTTTCGTTTGGTTCAAATGTCGCTGCGTCTCTTTTTATTGTTCCTGCATAGGTTGCTTTTATTCGATACGTAGCACTCGTTGTGCCGCTCCATTCATATGGTTTAATTTTAACGTAATAAGTACCTTGCTGAATCTCTTCATCTATTACAATTTTACTTCCTTTTGAACTATAATAGTCTCCAGCTATACGGTCGCCATTTTGGTTGTACAAATACATCGAATATCCTGCTGTTGTTTGATCTAGCGAAATATAGACTTCTCCATCTTTAGTGGTGGTAAATTGATAGACATCTTGATCAATATTCGATTCACTTGTTGATGTATACATCTGTCCTGAGTTGATAGACATACTTGTTTCATTCGTTTCATTCGGCTCAAATGTTGAAGGATTTCTGCTTATCTCTCCTGCATAAGTTGCCTTTATTCGATATGTGGCACTTGAAATTCCACTCCAGCTGTATGGCTCTACTTTAATGTAATAAGTGCCTTTTTGGATATCTTCATTTATTACAATTTTACTTCCTCTTGAACTATAATAGTCTCCGGCTATGCGATCACCATCTTGATTGTATAAATACATCGAATATCCTGCTGTTGTTTGGTCTAATGTAATATAGACTTCTCCATCTTTGTTGGTCGTAAAAGTATACGTGTCTCCAGCACTGCTTGATGTCATTTTCCCTTCTACGAACACACCCGACTGCAGCCCGCCTTTTGGATTTGTTTTCACATTGATTGCTGAACTTTCCGCTGTATTATTAGAAGGGTCAAACGCTTTGATTTTATACGTATACGTTGTGTTTGGCTGCAAGTTTGTATCCGTATATTCTTTTACGTTGCCTACTGTTTTTACTAGTTTATTATTTCGATAGATTTCATACTGTTTAATCCCTGAAGCATCATGAGCGCTTAGGCTTAACGTTACGCTATTCGTTGTTTTCGATTTTACCGTTACTTTCNATTTTACCGTTACTTTCACACTATCTGGTTTTGTTGTATCTTTAGGCAGTGTTTTTGCTGAAACGGTTCCGCTTTCTGTCGCATTATTAGAAGGATCAAACGCTTTAATTCTATACGTATACGTTGTGTTTGGCTGCAAGTTTGTATCCGTATATTCTTTTACGTTGCCTACTGTTTTTACTAGTTTATTATTTCGATAGATTTCATACTGTTTAATCCCTGAAGCATCATGAGCGCTTAGGCTTAACGTTACGCTATTCGTTGTTTTCGATTTTACCGTTACTTTCACACTATCTGGTTTTGTTGTATCTTTAGGCAGTGTTTTTGCTGAAACGGTTCCGCTTTCTGCCGCATTATTAGAAGGATCAAACGCTTTAATTTTGTACGTATACGTTGTGTTTGGCTGCAAATTCGCATCCGTATATTCTTTTACGTTACCTACTGTTTTTACTAGTTTATTATTTCGATAGATTTCATACTGCTTAATTCCTGAAGCATCATGAGCGCTTAGACTTAACGTTACGCTACTTGTCGTTTTCGACTTTACCGTTACTTTTACGCTATCTGGTTTTGTTGTATCTGAAGGGTACGTCGCTTTTAAACGATAACTTGCACTTGAAATTCCGCTCCAGCTGTATGGAGTAATCTTAATATAGTACGTTCCTTTAGCAAGGTTCTCTTTAATTACAATAGTGTTCCCTCGAGAACTGTAATAATCTCCGCCTAGCGATTTTCCATCTTCATTGTACAGGTACATTGAATAGCCGCCCGTCGTATTATCCAGCTGTACGACTGTATTTCCATCTTGACTCACTTTAAACTTATACACATCTCGATCTGATTTAGAGTAGCTAGTGGAACTATAATACTTATTAGAGCTAATTTCCATAGCCGTATCCGGTGTCTCATTTGGTTCAAATGTTGACACATCGCGCTTAATGCTTCCTGCATATGTTGCTTTCAAACGATATGTTGCACTCGTTATACCTTTCCAACTGTATGGATTTACCTTAATGTAATATGTGCCTTTTTCTACCGTATCCGAGATGACAATCGTATTTCCTTTTGTACTGTAATAATCTCCACCTAATTTATTTCCATTTTTATCGTATAGATACATTGAATAACCAGCCGTTGTTTCATCAAGGGTAATGTACACTTCTCCGTCTTTATTCGTTGTAAATTGATAAACGTCTTGATCAATATCTGATTCACTGGTAGATTTATAGATTTGACCTGAATTGATATTCATGCTTGTTTCCATTGTGTCATTCGGTTCAAAAGTAGTAGCATTGCGGGTAATATTTCCTGGATATGTCGCTTTTAAACGATACGTTGCACTTGAAATCCCACTCCAACTATAAGGAGCTACTTTTACGTAGTAAGTGCCTTTTTGCACTTCTTCTTTTAATACTATTTTACTACCTCGAGAGCTATAGTAATCTGAAGTAATAGTCTCACCGTCTTCATTATAAAGATACAGATAAAATCCTGCTGTCGTTTGGTCTAAGCTTATATAAACTTCTCCATCTTTATTGGTAGTAAATTTATAAGTGTCTGTTGCCTTGCTAGATGATAATTTACCTTGTACAGCAACACCAGAAGATAGATTTCCTTTATTGGCACTTATGCTTTGTGCATAAGTTGTATGATTAAAAAATGATAGGAAAGCCAGTAGGCAAACTAGTACAATACTTAATTTAAATTTCATTTAACATTCTCCTTAACTTTAAATAATTTTAATTTTCTTATTTTTTACCAACTATTCTTTCAGTAAGCTCTGGATCCGAATAAGTTGAATTAATAGCGCTTAACTTATACGTCAGTACTCTTTTTACCGCTTCGTCAATACGAGCTTCAGAGAGTTTATGGTTTTGAACAGCTTCTACTACACCGTTAAAGAGTTCTTCTTGCGTTTGGAGCGTATGACACACAAGCAAAATATCCGCTCCTGCTTTTAATGCTTTGTATCCCATTTCTCTAGGTGTGAAATATTTATTTACCGCCCCCATTTCTAAATCGTCTGTGATGACAATTCCTGTGTAGCCCAGCTTTTCTCTCAATAGCGTTTGAATAATAGTTGGAGACAAGCTAGCTGGATTTACTTTGTCGTAAGCAGGATATTTAATATGTGTAACCATCACAAAAAAACGATTGTTATCTACATTGTGTATGGTTTTCTTAAAAGGATAAATATCACTATTTTCTAAATCGAGCTGATTTGCTTCTACAGAAGATGTTTCTTTATGCGGGTCTATATCACTTCGTCCATTTCCAGGAAAATGTTTTAAGGTTGCTGTGATTCCTGAATCGTTTAATCCTTTAATGACTTCGTTACCATAATTGTTCACAAGGTAAGGATCTTTTCCAAATGAACGTGTGTCAGTATTGGATAAATCTAAAACGGGTGCAAAGTTTAAATTAAATCCCATAGCCGCTAATTCGTTCCCAGAACGATATGCTGTATCATACACTTGTTCAGCATTCTTTTCTTTACCGAGCTCTTGATGAGAAGGAAGGTAAGAAACCTGGTCTTTCATTCGAGTAATAGCTCCACCCTCTTGGTCCACGCTCGTCAGCAAAGGAATATGGTGTTGATTTTTTAGGGCCAGCTGCTGAAGATGGTTATTTAGTTCAGCTACTTGAGCAGGTGATTTCATATTGCGATCAAATAAAATGATGCCCCCTACATGATAATCTTTAATCATCGTTTGAACATGTTCATCTATTTCACCACTTTGAAAGCCGATTATCATTAACTGACCAATTTTTTCTTCCAGCGTCATGCGGGCCATTAAGCTATCTACCTTTTCTGTCACGCTACCTTGTTTTTCATGAGTCGATGCCGCTTTTGGAGCTATTTTTTTACTAGACTCACCCTCACCTTTTACATTCTCAGAAGCAACTTTAGGCTTAGATGTGTTAAGCACAAGTGAACTTACTGCTGTAATCGCTAAAATTGCCATTAGAAAAAGAAGCGCTATCTTGCTTACGCGCTTCATTGTGCCTCAACCTTGGAGCTAACTTTTTTTAGTTCAGGTTTATTTAGTTTCCAGCTGCCACCTTCTTGAACGAGATTCCAGTTTCCAACCCACTTCTGTACTAGTGTTGTGCCATCGTTGTTATCGTCATACGAAGTCATTTCAATATATGCCGTAGCTCGGTTAGCATCTATTTGTTTTACTTCTACTGTACCTAGTTCATCGTACATATTTTGCTGAAGTCCTTTTTCCCAAACCGTTTGACTTACTTGTTGTTTAAATGACGAAGAAAACAAATTGTACGCTGTTGAAAAATTTTCGTTGCTAATACTTCCATAATGAATTCGAATAGTGCTTTCAATAGCTCCTGAATCATCCGAAGATGATTCAGGCTGTGCTGGGATAGTTGGCGCAATTGAAGCCGTTGAGCTATCGTCTGCTTCTTCATTTGCTGAAGAAGAGAGCTCTTGAGTATATAACAGTTCGTTAACAGCCAAATTTCCATTTGCTAAAACTTTTACAATATAAGAACTGCTAAAACTCTTTATTTTTGACGAACCGTCATCGTAAAAAATCTCATACTCTTCTTGAGTTGTCACTTTATAAGTTGATTGATCAACGGACACGACCTTATTAACAGTGAATCCTAAGCTTTCTTCTGTAATGTTTTTCTTTTCAAGATATTTAAGGTAGTCACGCTGTTCTTTATAGGCTTTACCTGAAGGGTCAAGTGAATCTTCTACAACAGTAAAGTTTCGACTGTTCACTGCTTCAATACTGTCACTGGAGTACTCCGCCATAAAATCACTAACTTGCTGCGCTGTGTAGCTGGGGCCTTCCTCTTCTTCAACAGGTTCCTCTTCTTGAGCGGGCTCTTGTTGAACAGAAGGTTGTTCCTCTGCCTTTGTGTTATCTTGTGTACCTACATCATTAGAATTACCTCCATCAGCTTTTGGTGTTTCTTGCTGATTATTTTTCGTAACTTCTGCTGCTGTTTGTTCTACAGGAGCCGGTTCTTCATTATTAAAGGATTTACCAACCATAAACAAAAGCACCATGACAGCAACAACCAACACACCGGTCATCGCTTTCCATACGAATGGTACAGCTTTCTTCTCTTTTGAACGTTTCTCTTCATTTGTTTTTTCCGTTTTTTCTTCTTTTCGTTCTTCTGTTTGTTCTTTATACTGCTCCCTTTTTTCTTTTGGTTTTGGCTTCTCTTCTTTTTCTTCAGGTATAGAAGGAGCCGTAGGGATGACTTTATCTTCCCGTTCTACTAGCTTTGGCTTTGGAACTCTAGGATTCATCTCTTTTGCTTCATCTAAAATAGACGCTATTTCTCCAAGAGACAGATTACTTTTAGCCTTTAACTTTTCAATTATTTCTTCATTAACAGTTGAATAATCAGAGATAATATCGACTAGCTTTGTGATATCAGAAGATTGCTTTAGGTCATAGCTGTTACTAATAGCTTTATATTCTCCTGCACCGTATAAAACTGTACGATTTCCTTCGTCACTCATCCAAATATTCTCTGAGCAGATAAATCCATGTACAAAACGCTGTGCATGAAGGTGACGAAGCGCATCAATTAAATGTTCAACTTCATGAATTTCAATACTTCCTTTTTCTTTTAAAGTCTGACCTGCTTCACTTTCTAGCAGAGCATAGACAAAAATTTGATCTTGAGTTGCAATCGTTGAAACACGCGGAAGATACTTATAGTTATTAATATTGAGCTGATAATCTTCATATTGATGGTACCAGCGATCTTCACTTTCTCTATCTTCGCTGTTGATTAATTTCATGACGCGTAATTGAAATTTTTTACCGTCACTTTGCTTTATCACTTCATATACTGTCACGTTTTCAAAAGAAAAAAGTTCTCTTTTTATATCATAGCCTTCTATTTTCAATAGTGATCACCTTATCCTTTATCTAACAAGTTATGAAACTATCGTTAGGTTAATTTCACACTTTCCACTTTCCTAATATTACTTTCTCTTTGTACAATCGTGACAGAAACGGACTGCTGCTGGCTAATTCGGAACGTAATATGAATGTCTAACTCGCCTGCTTTACATTTTTTTAGCCCCGTCACATTAATCGTACCGATTTTTTTGTTATTGCGAATATACTTTGAGGAACCTTGATACAAGTCAATATCTAATTCTTCGCAATAATCGGTGTCTAAGGTATACACTTTTGTCACTTCACAAGGCGTGCGTCGATTACTTGGAATAAGCGTACTAAATTCTCCATTAGCTGCTTCTACACCTAGAGCATGAGCAGTTGCCGTTTGAATTTCAATTTCTTTAGACCACTCAATACGTCCATCTAAAAAGGCTGCGTAGATGCTTGCTCCTTGTGCAACACATAAATCTGGATCTATATCTCCGTAGATTTTATTGTCCCCGATTTTTCGCGAGAGAATTTGATCAATCTTTGGAATACGACTGGAACCTCCAACTTTAATCACTCGGCTAATATCCGTTCGGGATAGTGACGATTCTTCAATTACTTTATCAATAATACTGTCCATTTTTTCAAAGTAATGAGCGATACATCCTTCAAAATCGTCGCGCGTAATTTCTAGTTCAATATGCTGTCCAGGTAAAATATTAGGCTTAATAATATCTGTGTATTCTTCATACGATAAAATTTCTTTCGCTTCTTTAGCAGCTTCCATCAGTGCTGCTTTCGCTTTGAGTTCGTTCTCTACGGTTAGACCATTAAAATCTAAATTCGCTTTAGCCTTGATAAACTCAGCCAAGCTTTCGTCAAAGTCTAACCCTCCAAGACGATCGTCTCCTCCGGTTGCCAGTACTTCAAATAATAGACGCTCGGGACTATTGGTGAATCTAAAAATGGTTAAATCAAACGTGCCTCCGCCTAAATCAAAGACCATAATGATTTCATCTCGAAGAGCTTCTTCATTATGAACACCGTAAGCTAACGCTGCCGCTACCGGCTCTTGGATAATACCGAGTACATTTAGATTGGCTAAAGATGCAGCTTCAGAAGTATTGGTACACTGAAGCGCTGTAAAGTAATAAGGAACCGTCACAACAACTCCTGCAGGATCGAATCCTGGCGTTGTTTTTTCTGCGTATTCATATACATCTCGTAGAATCATAGATGATACTTCAATAGGCGTAAATTCTTTGTTTCCTACTTGAATTTTCTGTTGCCCGTCATCCATCATTCGCTTTACGCCAATGATGGCATTTTCCGGGTCAATTAAAGCACGCTTTAGCGCCAAATTTCCCACCAGCGGCTTTTCTTGACGCTCGTCATAATAAACAACGGAAGCCCATGTATATTCTCTTCGAGGGTTTTGATAAACTTTAGGCCCTTTCTCCGTCCACCTAGCAATAGCTGAATAAGTTGTTCCTAGATCTATGCCTAGCACCGGTTTTTTTTCATTATCATGCCTCATTCAACATTCCCTCTATTCTCTTCTACAAGGTCTTTTGACTTATTTTTCACCACAATTACTTGAGCTGGACGAATAAGAAAATGAGACTGATTAAATAATTCCTTTTGATAGATAAGGCCGTATCGAACAACTTCTTTAATTTGCTCATCTTCTAGCCCTTCATCTTCAACAACGCCAATAGGTTCATGTTTGTATTCATCGAACGTATCTTGAGGCTGAGGAATGTAAAGCTCCACGTGAAACTCATTAAATAACCCTTCAACCTCTTTCATTAAATGCGGATAGATAGTTAACCACTCTTTTACTTTTGAGAACTGTTCGTGATTTTGCTGTTCTAGTTCAATTAGCAGGTCATTGGCATAATTACTCCCACTGTAAAGACCGTCGATGATAGGAGCGACGCCTTTTTCCATAAATGTAACAAATCTTTTTTCAGCTGCTTCAATTCTTTCATTTACTTCTTCAAGAACGTTTTGGTTCGAACGAATTGCTTCTTTTAACAGCGCTGCTTCACTTTCACTATAAGTTCCACTCTCTGTCTCTTCTGTAACTTCTGCTTCTTTTTCAATAGAACCGTCTTCAATCGGTTGATTTTGAATGTCATGTTCTTGCGCGTTGTTTTCATCTACTTCTAATGCTTCTGAATGATTTTCCTCCGCTGTCGTTTCAACATCATCTTGATTCTGCAGATCGGATGCAGAGTCTGATACTACTTCTTCTGTTTCAGAAACTACTTGTCGATTTTTATTAATTTGTTCACCAATTTTTTCTGCCAAGATAAACTCAGAAGTAGCTGTTTCGATTTCTTTTTCAGGATTAAGCCTGCGAATCAAGCGACCGACACTTTTATCCGAGAGCCTAATTCCTTCAAGTCTGTTCTCTAATTTCTCTTTCAATTCATCAGTGAATTCTTCATCGATAGTCGTTTGCTCGTATTTTTCATGAAAAGAAAACATAAATTGCTCTGTTTCTTGACTCAAACGGTCAAATTCAGCTTTCCATTTCTCCAGCTCTTTTTGTCTGCCTTCATATTGCTGTTGAAGAACGAGCAGTTCTTGCACCAGTCCCGATTTTTCTATCATTTAATTCAGCTCCTAATTTCTTTGAATAGTAATTTGACTAACTACTTCGTCGTCTCCATTAAGCTTAGCGGTTACAATTACTTCATTTTGTTGATTGATTTCAAAGTTAATTAGAATGCGATGTTTCCCTTTCGGAGCTGCCGGAATTCCGCTTAAGAAGAACTCTCCAATACACACACATTGAGGGTCACTTACATAATCTACTGGTTCTGGTGTCTGAAACACTGTAATTCGTATTTCCGTCATATTGTCTTGATGAGTGCTATATTCTTTTTGTACTGAAACAGAAGGCTTATCTTGCGTTAGTTCAAGACCTTTTTCAATAATTTCGTTAAAGCGCCCTCCAACAATTTCAATTCCAAGGTGATGGGTAACAATGTTATTCATTTCAATTTCCGTATTAGGCTTATCTTCTTCGTCTCCGTCATTCGTTTCCTCTAATTTATCAGTAGGTACACCTAGACTTGCTCCAAAAATTGCTGCACCTTGAGCCACTACAGTATCTGGATCAATATTAGAATAAGGCTCTTTATTTAGCAGTTCCTTAACCTTTGCACTCACTAATGGAATACGAGATGAGCCTCCTACTAAAATAACGCGAGAAATATCTCGCACGTCTAATTCAGCATTTGTCAGTGCCTTTTTCATTGTATCTATCGTTTGATCAATCAATGGACTGATAGCTGTTTCAAAATCTTCTCTTGATAGTTCATAATCAATATTGTGAACATTACCAAATTCGTCTTTAATAATATTTGGAATTTCTATAGCTACAAAGTCAGTCTCAGACAGCTCTTTTTTTGCATGCTCACACGCTTCTTGAAGCTTTTGCTGAGCTTCTAACAGCGTAGTAGCCGATAACCCTTGGTCAGCTTCTAAGTCGAAAAGATCTAAATTGCTTTTTGCTTTGAAGTCTTCTCCTATTAGGTTCATGATTACTTGATCAATGTCGTATCCTCCAAGTTCAGGATTTCCCTCTTTTGAAAGAATAGTAAATTTCGCCTGTGAATCTTTGGAGACACTGTCTACTTTTAAAATAGATACATCAAACGTTCCTCCGCCTAGGTCGTATACCATAATCGTTTGATTTCTTCCTACTTCCATTCCATATGCAATAGCTGCAGCCACAGGCTCTTCTAATAAATACGTTACGTTCAAACCAGCTAATTCAGCCGCTTCTCGAGTAGCTCGTTTTTTATTATCATCAAAGTTGGCCGGCACACAAATAACTGCATAAGCAGGGGTTCCATTTAATTCAAAATCTTCTTGATTAATCACATACTCTTTCATTTTAGATAAGATTTCCGCTGATACGTCTTCAGGACGGTAAGCCTTATCAAAGAATTCCTTCTTCCACTCCGTTCCCATTTCACGTTTTATAAATGAAATGGTACGTTCCGGGTCAAGTAAAATTCGGCGTTTTGCTGTTTCCCCTACCTGCACATCCTCTTCAGAACGGAAACTGACTACAGAAGGAATCGTTGCTTCTTTTCCCAGCTTAATCATATGTGGTTTTCCTTTACGATAAATAGAAACTGCTGAATTGGATGTTCCTAAATCTATTCCAAGAATATACGGGCTGTTTTTTTCGATAATTGCCATGGATTAAGCCTCCTGTTTGTTTGTGTCGATTACAATTTTTTTAATTTTTAACTCATTATTTTGAATCATATTTTTTAGCATTACTAAATCCATTTCACCAGTTTGTAGGTATTTCTCCACCAAAAAAGCATTAGGAGAAAGTTCTGCACTAGAAAATGTTAAGATTCCATCAACATCTAGCTCAAATAGAGAAATAACAGGGATGAGTTCCTTCTTAGGCGTAACCGGTAATACTAACTCACCTAACAAATCCTTATCTTGAGGTAAATAATCCTCAGTACGATATACCGGGAGTTCCACACCTGTTTGGTTTGGAAATCTAGTGGTTCCAATATTTGCTCCCATACATGGAATAGATGTATTTTTTTCAATTAAATGAAAAATTCTGTATTCATCATGTTGATTATACAAACCAATACCTAATGAATGGGCCGTAACGTCTTTTACTTCTATAGGTACAGGTGCTGCATCAATACTAGGAGCCGATAAATTGGCTGCCATGATAGCTGCGCCTTGAGCTACGATTTCATCTACGTTGTCTGCTATGTATGGTTTTTTTATATTTTGAGTTACAGCTTCTTGCACTGCTCTCATTCTTGTAGAACCACCTACTAATATCACTCTGCTAATATCTCTTTTGGTTAAATCAGCTTCTTCTAATACCTCATTAATTTTATTGATCGTTCGTTCTAGCAATGGCTGAATCATTTTGTTAAATGTTTCAACGTCCACTTCTTCATCAATATGAGTTCCAAAAATATCTGGTATAGATATATCCGTAAAGTCACTTTCTGAAAGTTCTTTTTTTGCTTCTTCTGCCGCTTCTTTAAGACGTTGCATAGAAAGCGAACCTGGGGACATTTGATTAGCAGCAACCCCATTAGAAACGTTACTTAATAAATACTCCATAATTTTTTCATCAAAGTCGTCACCACCAAGCAATGAATCACCATCCACGGCTTCAACTTCAAATGAATTGCCTTCTACTTTTAAGATAGATACGTCAAACGTTCCCCCGCCTAGGTCATATACCATAATCGTTTGGTTTCTTTCTTTATCAAGACCATAGGCAATAGCTGCAGCTGTAGGTTCAGAAAGCAGTCTTAGCACATTAAAGCCCGCTAGTTCTCCCGCTTTTTTGGTCGCTTCACGCTGTTCGTCTGTAAAATAAGCCGGAATGGTAATAACAGCATCTTTTACTTCTTCACCTAAATATTTACTTGCTTCGGTTTTTATCTTTTTTAGGATTTCCTGAGCAATGTCTACTGGGGTTAAAGCTTTATTATGTATATGGTATTGCTTATTGGACTCTCCAATAAAGCGCTTAGAAGAAGAAACAGTATTTTGAGGATCAATATATAATCTCGCTTTAGCTGAATGCCCTACTAAAATTTGTCCGTTGTCTTTGTAAGATACTACCGAGGGCAGCACTTTTTTTCCTTCAATTGGAATACTTTCAACTTTCCCTCTGCGATATACAGCAGCCGTTGAATTACTCGTTCCCAAATCTATCCCAACAGATAAACCCATATAACCACTCCTTTTTTCTTATTAAAGAATAAAAAAATACAAAAATATCTATTTAACAAAACTTTAGAACTAAACAATTAACATTTTACTACATATTATTGTAAAAATCTCTATATTTTTATCTATTTTGCTCGCTATATAATTACATAAAATTTAATCTATATCTTCACCTTCACCAATGACAAGTTCTTCAAGAGAACCAAATTCTTCTTGCTCAGCAATGGTTGCCGCCGTTTCATTATTGTTTAAAACAAAATTAGGGTCTGCACCGTATTGTAATAAAAGTTGAACAGCGGCTTTATTATGCTGTTTAATCGCCATTACAAGAGCCGTCGTCTGTCCTTCATCACTCTCACTTTCATTACTAACATAGTTAGGATCCGCTCCGTAATCTAATAGAAGACGAATTAAGTTAGTCACTTCTTCAGCAGACTTTTCTACTCCATTCGAATTCTGCTGTATAGCTGCTTCTAAAGGCACAAAATCTACTTGAGCACTGCTTAAATTAGGGTCTGCTTCATGATCTAGCAATAAACGCGCTATGTCATGCCTTCCTTCTCCCACAGCTTCCAATAAGGGACGTGTATCTCTCATATCGATGTCGACATTGACATTAGGATCTTCTAACGCACTTTTAGCACTTGCAAAATCATCATTTAAAATAGCATCCAAAAGAAGTTCCTCCGAAGAAACTTCATTTCCAACACCTTTTGGATCAGATAACTCATCTGTTTGTTCATTTAAATTTTCATTAGACTTACGGTCAACTTCTGTTTGTGTTTTTGTATCAATTTCTCCTTTCTCAGTAGATTCCGGAGTTTCAACAGGCTTGTTAACATTTGTTTCCTGACTAACGTTCTTACTGAATATATAGTTCATTCTTTTAGATATATCGCTCTCTAGCTTATTCATCATCGTCTCTGTTTGCTGTAAACCTTCTTTACCTTTATTAAGATTCGAAAGGAAATCCTCTACATAAAATTCCTCATACGGTTCTTGCTCTATATCTTTAGCAGTAGTCTCGATTAGCTCAAGGGAGTTTAAATACTGGTGATTAATGTCATAAACTAACGGCGGCACATCCTCAATGCCTTCAGCTTCATTAATGTAGTTATTTAAGGATAGAAGATTTTGTTTATAGCGCTCACCGTATTCCTTATTGTTCATGTACGAATTGTTCTGCTCCATTTGATTAGAATTGATGGTTAGCTGGTCAATACTGAACTTTATAATCTTTATATTCTCTTCAACTGAGTCTCCATATAGTTCATATTCATCTCGGTATGTTTCTAAATGCTCTTTCAGTTCATTATTGGACATGTCATCTAGTCTCATCCCTCCTTCCTGCTGGCTCATTTCTTTTTTTCCTACGCATCCTGTTAAAACAAATATTAAAAAAATCATTAAACATACAAACCTAAAACCATTAAGCATTTCTTCACCTTTTTCTATATATTTTGATGACTAAGTAAAAATTACCTGATAACTCCATTTTATATCGACAATTTTTACAAAAAAGAAAGTTCTTAAGACTTATAAATATAGAAAATTAATCTATTTATCAGTAATATATATGTAAACTTCTTATAAAGTCACTAAAATTTCATAGCAAGCAATAAAGGTTGAATTTCTATGTTAAGGTGTTCTAGGATTTTTTAACTAAAGAGAAACGAAGAGGAGGGTCATTTTTATATGAGAAAATCTATTTTTCTTTCTTTAACGGCAATTCTTATTAGCAGTTTACTTATCGTATTGTTCTCCAAACAAGCGCACCCAAATAAAAACGAAAGATCCTCGGCTAAAATAACAGTAGATAAAAGGGCTGCTAATTTAGCAGGTAAAAAGATTTCTTTAGAAGAAACAAGGCTTAAAAGCCGTTATAGCACTTCACTTAGAGATACAAAAGGTCAGGATTATAATGTGTATGTACTTTCTTTACAAGATAAAAGATGGATTGCAGGGCCAGATGATGTATGGGCTGGTATTAGTGAAGGAGATGAAATATTTGAAGGTGATTATCAAATAGGCATTCAACCGACGAACGAATCATCTGTTTACCTGCAAGATGTTAAAATGAAAGACTATCAATATAACAAAACAAGAAACATGATTTTCACCCTCACTTTATCGAAGCATCAACCAAACTTCTTATTCTTTTCAACAAGAGAAGCTAGTGTCTCAGAAGGCGGCCCTGCCTATTATTTAAAAGATGGTAAATTAACAAAAGCAACCTTCTTTGAAGAAGGCGAAACATCTCAAGAATTATCTTTTTCATCACGACCTAAGCCAATAGGAAACAATAATATCCAGCTCATTAATTACTGGAATGGAGGCCCTATCGGATGGGAATTTAGCACATATCAGTTCAACAAAAATAGTGGCACCTTCATATATAAGGGTTCTAAGTTTTACATAGACAATGACTCAAGCGAAGGAGAGCAAGTAGCAAAACAATGGAACAACTCTCAAAGTTTCTTTGTTAAAACACCTCAGTCTAAGAAAGAAGTATTAGGATTCTAAACTAAAAAAAGCGAACTGCCTAGGCAATTCGCTTTTTTATTAACCTCTTTTTCTTCTAGGATATAAAAATACAGAGGTTTTCTATGTTTTAATCTATCCCTTATCGAAATTTGTCGAATCTTTTTTAGGGTAATTCAACCTATTTTTATGGTAAAATCTAAAAAAGATATTCGTTATATAGTATCATTTTTGTTATTTCGTTCTTTAAAGAAAACAAAGAGTAGTGAACTTAACTTGTTCAGTTAAAGGCAAACCAGTCGAAAGGCTGGGACGCAAAACCTCAGGTCTAAGGTCTTTAGGACTAGGATAGCTGGGTTTCCTGATATATCAGGGGGTAAAGGAAAACATGAACAATCAGCGTGCCGTTACTGGAAGTATTGGAGCTTCGTATATGAGGCCGCGCATTGTGGCATTCATTCCGGCGCACAATGAAGAAAAATCAATTCGCGACTGCTTGGCAGGTTTAGGCGATCAGCTTCTTCCAAATAACGTGGAGCTCGATGTATTTGTGATTGCAGATAACTGTACGGACCGCACAAAAGAAAAAGCGGAGCTGGCCGGAGATGAATTTGATTTAAATGTAAAAGTACTGGTCACTGAAGGCAATAAACAACGAAAAGTCGGCGCGTTAAATACGGCTTGGAAAAAGATATATGGAGATACACTAGATTTATATAATACGACGCTGACGAAATATCAGCAGCTGTATAAAGAGTCCATTAAAGCAGTTTTAGGGATGGATGCAGACAGCCGCTTGGCTCCAAAAGCACTCATTAATTTATGGGAAGATTTAATGACGTCGCGAAACATCGGCGGCGTGATGGCAAAATATACGATGAGAATGCCTAAAAAGAAAAGCTCGCTGTCAAAAGATGATGTGCACTACGAAGAAAAGCTCGCAAGCGGCGAGTACGGTGGACCGATCGCCCGGTGGTGGACGCATCAGCAAAAGCAGGATATGGCAAGCTGGCTGTTGGATCTTCAGTATCACGGCGGAAGCACGTACGTACTCGGCGGTCAGGCTACGCTGTTTCGCCCTGAAGCGCTTCAAAATATAGTGGAAGAAAACAAGCTTGACGGTCCTTGGCAAAATGACAGCGACGTTGAAGATATGCTTCTGACCTGGCAGCTGCAAAAATCCAACTGGAAAACGTTAATCAGTCCCGGTGCTCGCTGCTTTGTGGACTCGATGAGAAGCTATCACACGTACCGTGAACAGCGTAATAAATGGAAGTCCGGGACCGTTGATTTACTGACAAACGGAAACTTGAACGTGAGAACCAAGCATAAAGGAAAGCTGTGGCGTTCACAGATCAAAACGCTATGTGATTTACTCATTCGGCTGCTGTTTATTGTATTGTTATCGGCTGCGCTTGCAACCGATCAATTTTACTGGTCGTGGCTTTGGATCATTCCAATCGCGTTAGCATCTGTCTTAAATATTATGCTCGCTGTCAAAACGCCGATGCACAGGCCGATTGATGTGATACTGGCCGGTCTTTTGATTAGTCCGGAGATTTATCTGTGGGTGAATTTAATTACGTTTGGTCAAGTATGGATGGAAAGGCTTGCCGCTAATAAAAAAGACGGATGGGCAAATCAATACAACGCGGAAAATGGGAAAACGCGCAGTAAATTAGGGCAAGGGATTTTAACGGGCTTTGCGTTTACAGGAATGATTGTTGTGCTGTGTATGTATTTCCGTGACTACTTAACGAGCCCTTCTGTACAGCAAGCCATTTATCCGTACTTAATGAACGGATGGATTCTGCTGACGTATTTGACCATCTATCAGTCTCTTTATATGTTTTACCAAATTTGGACGCTTCGAAAACCTATTCAAGCGTAAAAAAAGTGATGTCTCCGTGGAGACATCACTTTTTTTATAGAAATCGTTTCTTTAAATATTCGGCAATTTTTTGAGGCGCAGCCGGCTGACTCACAATATAGCCTTGAATAAAGGAACATTCGTGCTTTTGTAAAAAGGCAAGCTGTTCTTTTGTTTCAACGCCTTCTGCGATCACTTTCATGTTAAGAGCATGAGCTAAGTACAAAATGCTTTTTGTAATCGCCTGCTGCTTTCCTTTATCGGTCGCGTGTTGAATAAATGTTTTATCGATTTTGAGCGTGTTAAATTCGAAGTCTTTTAAATGTGATAACGAAGAAAAGCCGGTGCCAAAATCATCTAATGCAAACGTTACGCCAATTTTCTTTAGTTCATCCATGACTTTTTTTACATGCTCTTCGTGCTGAATAATAGAGCTTTCCGTTACTTCAAATTCTATAAATGAAGGGTCGATATTGTAATGAGCTAACGTTTGTTGAACGTGCTCCACAAACCCTCGTTTCAGCAAATGTTTAGACGAGACGTTAATTGAAACGGGCACGGTTTGTAACCCTTGATTCTTCCACTGCTGCAGCTGCCTGCACACGTTCTCGATCACCCAGTCGCCGAGTTCAATAATTAAATGAGTTTCTTCTGCTAATGGAATAAAGTTTTCCGGTGATACGCGTCCCCATTCCGGATGATTCCAGCGAATTAATGCTTCGATACTATCAATCTCTCTGCTGTTTGTATGAACCTTTGGCTTATATTCAATAAAAAACTCATCTTGAAGAAGTGCGTTGCGCAGTCCTTTTTCCAGATGATAGCTTTTATACGTCTCGCTGTCCATTAACGGAGAATACAGCTGCCAGTCGCTTCGCCCAATTTCTTTGGCACGGCGCATAGCAAGGTTGGCATTCGTCAATAAGGTTTTCACATCTTCACCGTCATGCGGATAGATGCTGATTCCAATAGTGGCTGTGACGTACAGTGAAAAGTCGTCAATGGTAATTTCTTTTTCGATTTCTTGAAAAAGTGTTGCGGCTAGCTTTTGACATTCATTGATATGTGCAAGAGATAAAAAACAAATCGCAAGCTCGTCTTCTCCTGCTCTAGCTAGCATCACATCTGGCGTTACGAACTTTTTTAACCGACTGGCGATACGCTGCATCAGGCGATCGCCTACGTCGTGGCCTAATGTATCATTAATATGCTTGAAACGATTCAGTCCTACATAAAAAACCGCTAATGAATCTTTTTCTTTTTTCATTTGCCGAATGAAATTTTTTAATTCTTTTTCAAACTTTCTTCGATTCGGCAAGTTTGTCACATGATCATGAGTCGCAAGATATTCAACATGATCCACGTACTTTTTTTCTGCGGTGATATCTTCCACAATGCCGTCTATGCGTACTAGCTTACCGTTCTCGTCAAGTGTTGGAATGCATCGATCTTTTACCCACTTCATTTCTCCAGCTTTTATGTAAATCCGATACTGCTGGCGAATTGTTTTTCCTTTTTGCAGCTGATGCTGCGCTTTTTCCACAGCTGGCTTATCTTCAGGGTGAATAAAGCTTTTCCACAGATCTCTATCTTCTAAAAATTTAATTGCATCTTCTCCGTAAATGTTGCTAACACCGTTTGAACATACAATCATTTTATTGCGCTGCACATCAACTGACCATATTCCGGCATCCAGATTGTTATAAATCGTTTGAAACTGCTGTTCTTTTTGCTTTAATTCATTCGTAATCACTTTCGATTCGGTAATATCATGAACTACGCCAATCAGCTGTATGACGTTTCCTTGCTCATCTGCTACTGCATCCGCTTGCTCAAACACCGTACGTTCTTCGCCATTTGGCCGCATCAGCGCGTATTCAATTTTATAGCTTTCTCCCGTTGAAAGTGCCTCTGTAACTGCTTTTTTTAACCTTTTTTGGTCACATTCTTTAATAAATTGAAGAACATCTCTAAAAGAAGGAGTAAAGAGCTGACCAGGATTTAATCCGTAAATATTATACAGCTGAGACGACCAATAGCTTTTATCTTCCGTCACGTCGTAATACCAGCTTCCCAAATTGGCAAGCTTTTGCTCCATTTTCAAATGTGTTTCTAATTGAGAAATGTGATTAGAGCGCTCCTGCTCTTTTGAATCATCTCTGCATACGGCATAAACACCCGCAACTTGCTCATTTACGATAATAGGAATAAGCGTAATATATAAATGAAGTTCTTTTTTTGTGTTGTGATTAATCGTCGTCGAAAACTGAACTTTTTCCCCTTGTAAAGCACGTTGAAAGAAATTTTGTGCCTGCTGTTGTTTCGACTTATGTATAAAAGCTGTCAGCTGCTGGCTTTTTTCTTTGTGCTCGTTTCCCGTTAGCTTGAAGGCTGCTTCGTTGCTAAACATGATATCGCCTTCACAGTTGATAAAAAAAATACCTTCACTGTATTCTTTTAAAAGCTGCGTATTCAAACGATCAAGATGTTTCATAATCATGATCGACTGCTCCTTCTCCGTGTTCTTATCCGGCAAGATCTCATGGCGCCTCCTTTTATCTATTTCTTTTATATTATTATAAGCTATATTTGACATATATTTCACCTTAATTTCCCCAATTGAGGAACATCTCAGGTAAAGATAGCTCCTTTTTAAATTCTTTTTAGTTTGGTAAAATAAAACATATAAAGGAGGGATAGTGTGACTCAAAGTGCTAAAAAATTCGACTTATTTTCCAGGGGGTCTTTTCAAACCGCTGCTTTTCTGCTTCTTTTCTCGCCTCTTTTTACTCGTTTGTTTCAGCAGAACGTCTGGACGTATATAACAGTCGCTTCTATCATCGTTCTTTTTAATTTCATTACCGAGTGTATGCTAGTAAAAAGAATCAGCGCCGCTCCGAAAAACTACACTGCTTTTTTTCAAATGATTTGTCTGCCTATGAACGTACTTCTGCTATGTTTCTTTTACTATGTTACGTAAAAAAGCATCTATCAATTTGATAGATGCTTTTTTATATTATCAATCATTCAAAAGACTCGATACATGCTTGGCTACAATTGCTCCTTGACCGGCTGAAGAGCTGATACTAGAAAACAAAGGAGTTGTGCACGCGTCTCCAATCGCATAAATAGATGGGTTGCTGCTTTGATGTACTTCATTGATGACGATGAGCCCGCTTTGTGTAGTAGTGACTTTTTCTTTAATAAGTTCAACATTGGGCGCTACGCCTAGTCTAATCAGCACAGCGTCTACTGATAGGTTCTCACATTCACTGTTTTTACTTTTTAAATCGATCGATGTGACGTGATGCTTTCCGTGGATAGCCGTCACTTCGGTATCTGTCATTACTTTAACACCGGGGTCGGAAAGCACTTTTTCAACGTATTGCTCTCTTGCTTTAAAATGCATAGAACGATGAATCAGATATACTTCTTTTGCTTGTGATGCTAAAAGATGTGCTCCTTCAAAAGCCCGGTCTCCTCCGCCAATGAGAGCAACCCTTTTACCTTTTAGCCGTTCTCCGTCTGCTGAGGCAGAATATACTTCTCCTCGGTTAATCATTTGCTGCTCACCCGGCACTCCGAGCTTTCGCTGACTAGAACCCGTGGCTAAAATAAGATACGTATAGCCGATTTCTTTTTCTGTTTCTTGCTGCTTTACTTTTACTGTTTTAGAACGTTCGTCAATGGAAATTACTTTTGTATTCGCTTCATATAAGCAGTCCATATCGATAAAATGCTGAACCATTTTACGCTGCATTTCAATTCCATTTTCCGCTTGTATTCCGGGATAATCAATAATTTCATTATAAATAGTAAACAGCTGTCCGCCTAACTGTGCCTGTTCTTCAAGAAGCAAGCACTCAACGCCTAGCCTTTTACACCACACGGCAGCAGAGATACCAGCGGGTCCTCCGCCAATAATCAGTACGTCAACATGTTGCATACAGCTCACCTCGCTTCTGCTTCTCAGCTTATATGGCTTTTTGTTTCTTTACATTTGTCGCTGTAAAAGCGATAAAAATTCTCCGCGGACCTCTGGTTTTTCCATAAATGTTCCTCGAACGGATGAAGTGGCTGTAGAAGCTGAAGACTTTTTAATTCCTCTTCCGCACATGCACATATGCTTTGCTTCAATAATCACCATAACCCCTTTCGGCTCTAACACTTCTTCGATTGCATCTGCAATTTCATTTGTTAGACGTTCTTGCACTTGAAATCTCTTTGCATATCCTTCTACCGTACGAGCGATTTTAGATAAACCTGTAATTTTTTTATCCGGTATATACCCAACGTGAGCAACGCCAAAGAACGGCGCAAAGTGATGTTCACACATTGAATGAAACTCAATGTCTCGTATTAACACCAGTTCGTTGTGATTCACATCAAATGTCTTTTCCAAATGAGCTTTCGGGTCTTCTCGGTAGCCTTCCGTGTATTCTAAAAACGCCTTTAACACGCGGTATGGCGTCTCTTCAAGACCGTCTCTTTCCGGGTTATCTCCGCATAAATCAATCAGTTCTTTCACCGCATTCATAAATGTGTCAGCTTGACCGATTTTTTTATCTATTTCAGTTGAATTCGTGCCTACTGTTTCTAAAAATTTTTGAGCAATTAAATTTTGTGTACTAAGTGCCATCTCTTTATGTCCTCTTCCCTTTTCTTAGTAAGTTTATTTTCAAATGATGGTTTTGCTTCAGCTATTTAAAAATGCTGCTTCAAAATCTTCTGCAGCAAGAGGCTTGCTAAATAAGTACCCCTGCATATGATCACAGCCATTTTTCATTAAAAATGCTTTTTGATATTCTTCTTCTACACCTTCTGCGATTACCTGTAGCTTTAAGCTTTGAGATAAGCTGATAATCGCCTGCGCAATTTCACTGTTGCTGTAATCTTCTTGAATATCCTGGATAAAAGACCGGTCGATTTTCAAACAATCGATTGGTAGTTTTTTCAAATAACTCAATGAAGAATATCCGGTTCCAAAATCATCGATAGAAATTGATATACCATATTTCTTTAACAGATGTAAAGCTTTAATCGTTTCTTCCGCGTTCATCAGCAATGTACTTTCCGTAATTTCCATTTCAAACCATGTAGGATCAAATCTATGGAGGGAAAGAAATTGCTGTATTTCCTTAACCAGCACAATCGGATCTTGAAATTGCCGCGGAGAAAAGTTAACTGCTAGCGTCATTTTTTCGTTTCGGTCCTTGTTCCATTTACTGACTTGAGAACAAGCTTTCTTCATGACAACTTCCCATAGAGACTGAATCAAACCAGCTTCTTCTGCTATAGGGATAAATACTTCCGGAGAAACAAATCCAAGCTCTGCGTCATTCCAGCGAACTAATGCTTCTACGCCGGTGATTACATTGCGCTTTGCTTCTATTTTCGGCTGGTAGTAAACATCAATGTCACCTTTTTGAATCGCTTTTCGCAAGCGCGTTTCGATGTGAACTTTTTCAGCTTGTTTTTGATTTAATGAATCATGATAAATACTTACTTTACTGCCGCCTTGTCTTTTTGAAGCATACATGGCGACATCTGCATACGTAATAAGCGTGTCCAAATTCGTAGAGTGCTCCGGATAAAAGCTTAATCCGCTGCTGATACTGACGAAAACTTCATCACTGTCAATGTAGCAGGGCTGTTGAACATACGCCATGATCTTCTCGGTAATACCTTCAACTTCTTCCGGTGTAAAATCGCTGAATAAAATAACAAACTCGTCTCCGCCTTGCCTTGTAAGAAAATTGTTAGCAGGAGGCAGACACTCTTTAATACGGTTGGCTATCAGCTGTATAAGCTGATCTCCTTTTGAATGCCCTAGCGTATCATTAATATCTTTAAACCGGTCTATATCCATAAATAACACGGCTACGTGACGAATGGACTTTTCCTTCGACTCAATTAAGCGCCTGTTTAATTCTTCTTTAAAATATCTTCTGTTTGGCAATCCTGTCAAAAAGTCGTGGTACGCATGATACTCACTTTCTTCCTGACTTTTCTTTAAATCGTCTACATATGTTTTTAAAAAGTGAGAAAGGTGGTTGATGTTTGCTACGAGTCCTCCCAGCTCATCTTTTCTTCTTACATTCAGCACCTTGCCAAAATTGCCTTTGGCGATTTGATTTACGTGCTCCATAATATGTTTAATTGGCCGCGTAATGGATGTAGAGAAAACAAAGCTGATAATAAGGACAATAAAGATAAACGGCAGAGACAGCAGTAAATGTTTGATTAATTCTTGCTGCAGCTCTTTTTCAATAAGTCCGTAGTCATACACTACGCCTATTACATAAGCCGGAGAATTTTTTTCTTTAATCGGTACCAATGTTTTTAATACTTTTTTATGGTTAATTTTAGCAGTATAGCTTTGTGATTTTCCCGTTTTTAAAGCCTTTTGAATGGACATTTTATCACGTTCGGTATTTTGATACGTGTAGGTACCGTACCAAATCGGCTGATCTTTTATTCTAATATATTTATTGCCGTTTAAATATACGTTTTGATTTCTTTTTCCGAAATTTTTCGGGTTGAAGGCCGTTAGTTCAAGAACGCCTTCAAGATTTTCCGTAAAGCGGTTCATCACGTTCGTAGGGCCAAACCTTTTTTCAAAATCCAGGACGTGGCGATCCCGGAAATAAGGATCAATAATATAATTAGTAGACCCGTCGTAATAATAGCCCCACTTGTCAATGTGATTAGGGTTGCTAGAAGCTACTTCAATCGGACCGCTCCAAAAGTGAGGTAAAGTCAATCCTTTTGTTGTCGTGACCGGCTGCTGAGAAAGAAGCTGCTGAAAAGATGTATACCAATAGCCCCACTCTTTTGTAGACATATTGATCTCCTTAGGATCAGAAGATTTTACGCCTATAATATCACCTTCTACGGGTGCTAATAATGTAATATGAGATACCCTCAGTTTTTTAGCCAACTGTTTTAACTCGTCATTGCTGACGTCATGATAATCAGCGGGCAAAGACTGTTGAATCGCAATCGAAGCCGTTCGTAATTCCTGTGCCATCCGATCTTCCATATAGGAGGCACTATTTTTAGAATTTTCGACTTCGTACGCAATTTCTTCTGTGACCAGCGTGATTTCCCGTTGATTAAACTCTGTTAATCTATTTTTTGATCGAATGTAGTGCAAGGTGTTATTCGCTAGTAGAATACACAATACCAGCAAAGTAAAGAATACGGACAACTTTTTCTTTATCGACACTAGTGATGGCCTCCTGTTTAAAGAACTGATCCGACAGTTTTAAAACCTGCCTATATGCTCTAGCTTTACATCGGATACTCTTCTTCAATTTCCACAAAAAAAGAATGAACTCATGCAAAAAACCAACCGCTTTGGTTGGCTCTATTCTTAACTAAATTATAAAACACAGCAAATAAATACTTTTATTTACATGGGTAGAACAAATTTGTATTACTATAATATTTTAACTTCTTTTGTCAAAATATCAATGCGTAAAATTTAACTTTCTTTATCCCTGCTGCTACTTTTTAAACTTCTTTAACATTCGGTGATACCAATAGATTCCGGCTCCCGTTAGTAAAATAATCGTTCCCCACTGATGCGGCAAAAACTTCAGCAGCCATATGGACATTATAATAGTCGCTACCGTTAAGTTACTCAGCCACTGTTCTCGGCTTAGCTTTTTCTTATTCACGATCACCGCCACATAGCCAATGGGCGGCGCAAAAAAACACAGAAGCAGCAGAAATTTTTCTGAACGATGCCAAGGCTGTTTTTTCATTTTTTCTCGCTTTTTCTATTTAAAATAAACTGATAGCCAAACGTCACAATAATTCCTGTCCAAAACATCGAAAGCGACGACACTAACTCAGCACCATTATAGGCATACATCAACGTATTCACAAACAGCAGGAGTAAAAGTATATAAAAACCTGCCGACACAGCTTTATTCCAATTTTGATGCTCCTGCTTAGAGACATCCTTAAACAACTTCATCGAAACTCTCCTTTTACATCTCATACATAACTTATCCATTCAAAGATTCTATCTTTATGTTAGCATACTGGGTAGTTTTGGAAAATAGATAGAGGGAATTCTATTGAAAATCCACAATCAATAACAATAGAACTATAAAAAGATAATAAATGTAAATAAATAATTCTTTTTAACTATTTTCTTGCACACAAAACGTCCATATTAGTATACAATAATCTCAAAATATGTTTTTAAAGGAGATAAAAGGATGACAACAACTCATAACCAGCTAACAAACGCTTTTCACCGTACGCCACACGATCAAAATACATTTCATTTTCTTGATGAAAAAGTAACGCTTCTTGTACCAGGTGAAGATACAAACGGAGCTTACGCCGTGGCACACGTAGTAAAACCAGCAAACCAAGGTCCGCCCCTTCACCTTCACGAACATGAAGACGAAACATTTTATGTAAAGAGCGGCTCAATGATTTTTTACATAGGAGAAGAAATAATTGAAGCAAAAGCGGGCGATTATGTTTTTGCTCCTCGAGGTATTCAGCACCGCTTTGTAACCGGACCAGAAGAAACAGAATTTATCCTTACTGCTTCTCCTGCAGGCTTTGATTCATTCGTTAAAGAACTGGGTACTTCCGTTCCTGAAAATGCTCCTCTGCCGCAAGTGGAACCACCTACTGAAGAAGAAATTATCGGTTTAGTTACCGTCTCTAAAAAATACGGCATTACCTATCCTGAAATTGAAAAAGCACTGAATAAAAAATAAACCAATACATAAAGATCTGCTCTTTACCGGGCAGGTCTTTTTTCTATTTTGATTTCAATTTGACCATGTAATAATTTAACATAATTTTGTCCACACTATACTTATCTGTTTTTTATAAATACGTGCCATTTTTATAGATAGGAGGAAAGCCAATTGAATGCAGAAAGCAAACGTTTGACTTCGCCTGAAATAACGAGTCTATGCGCGCAGTATCAGCAGGATACGCTGGCAGCTTGCGTAGCAAAACACGTTCTTGCAACGGTAACGGATTCCGAGATTCGTTCGCTGTTTGCCTTTTCTCTGGAGTTATCAAAAAAGCATATTAAGCTGCTGACTGCCATTTTTCATGCCGAGCATTTCCCGCTGCCAAAAGGTTTTACAGATGAAGATGTGGACTTGCACGCACCTCCGCTTTTTACAGACTCGTTTTGGCTGAAGTATCTTCACGACATGACCATTCACGGCTTGGCAGGATACGGCATTTCATTTAGCGTGTCCGTTCGCCGAGATCTTCGAGATTATTATCATCAGTGCAATTTAGATGTGATGGAAGTATATAATCGGTCGCTCGACCTGCTTTTAGAAAAAAATCTTTATGTGCCGGCTCCTTATTTTTCAAACCCGAAAAAACAAGAGCCGATCACAGATTTGTCTTACGCTCTTGATTTTGTCGGCAAGCAGCGCCTTTTAAACACAACGGAAGCTGGAAATATTTATTTTAATTTACGTAAAAGCATGGCAACCAAAGCGCTTTTAATTGCCTTTAAACAAGTGAGTAAACGAAAAGACGTACGTAAAGTTATGGAGACGGGGCTTGATGTGGCTCACAAGCATATTGAGCTTTATTCTTCCATTATGCACGAGGAAAACCTTCATACGCCTCCGCTTTTGGATAATGAAATCACAACGTCTACGCACGCGCCTTTTTCAGAAAAGCTGATGACATTTCACGCAGGAGCAATGTTTAAAGTAGCCATTACCTATTACGCAACGGCAATGACAACCAGCATGAGGCTCGATATTGTGGGGCACTGTGAAGCGTGTATTTTACGAGACTTAAAAGTAGCCGGGCGCTGCAGCGAAGTGATGATTAAAAACGGGTGGATTGAAAAGCCGCCTGAAGCAAGCGATCGTAAGCAAATGTAAGTTTTTTCATAGCAGCTCTTGACCTGAAACGCGTTTCATATTTTATGCTGTATTTATTCCCATCAGCCGGCGTGACACGAACGGTGGCGTTACGGCTGATACGTTATCCAAAAAAATCCGGTATGTTCACCGGATTTTTTTGTATGCCTACATATTCATTTCTTTTTTATACGCCAAGTACGAATACAGATAAGGAATCGCCACGCACAGAACGATACTGCCCCACATGATAACTGACTTGTATCCATCAGGTAAAAAAGCGCTAATAAGAATTAGCAGTCCGCCGATAAAAAAGAGCTTTCCAGATAAACGATGCGTCTTTTTCCATACGGTTTCATTGCTCAATGTCCACGGTGTACGAATCCCCATAAAATAGTTAGAGCGCACGCGCTGCAAGTAGTTTCCGATAATGATAAAAACGAGTCCAGCCATAATCGGAGCAATGTACGACATCGGCACGTTATAGCCCAGCCCCTGTAAAATAGTGCTCATATTTACAAAAAAGAATAATAGCAGTACGGCGTTTAACAGGATGTTATACGTTTTTGAAAAGTACTTATAATTTTCTTTACGCGGGTCAATTCGCGGAACAAATGCAATGATAAAATAAATAAGTACCATGATGCCTACTGTTAAGATCATTGCATTTATCTTAGTTGCAAATCCGTCTGCTTCTCCATTTGCTCCCCAGTGAATGGGCATCGTAGCTGGAAGATGCGGAAGTGCAATCAGCCATGCAACTAGTGTTAAAACGGTAATGCCTAAAGGAAATACGTGCTTTTTCATTTAACTCTCTCCTTTCTGAAAGCTGAAAAACCAGCCGATTAAATCTTGAAAAACGGTTGTATTTAACGAATAAATCACAAACTGCCCTCTTTTTTCATCTTGAACGAGGTCCGCTTGCTTCAAGATTTTTAAATGATTTGAGATGCTTGGTTTGGTCATATTAAAATACTCGGAAATTTCTCCTGCGGTTAAATCCCGCTCTTTTAGCAGCTCTAAAATCTTTCTGCGAGTGGGGTCCGCTAAGGCTTTAAACGTTTCATTCAATTGAAGTTCATCTCCATCATATTTAAGTATTTAGATAATTATCTAAATATTAAACTATAAAATATAATATGTCAATATTTTGAAAAGAGAACACTTGCATTTGACTCATTTTTTTGTTTTTTCAAAGCAGTCCATGCATACAAACTGCGCTTCTTGATGTAGGAAAGCTTTGATTTCGGTCATGCCTCTTTTACTTGGATACTTCATCCGCATCCATACTTCTTCATTCGACTGAATCTCTTTTTGACAAACGGAGCATCGCTCTTTTATTCGAAACATACTATCCCTCCATCTCTTTGTCTAACTATACGTTTTACTAGCCAAAAGGTTTCATAAAAAAGAGGCTGGAATGTAACCAAATCAATTCCACCTAAAGATGAATAAATGGGAGGAATGAGCTGAACCGCTGATGATTTCCATGTAAGACTTCACTTTCCTCGCAAGAGTCTTCGTCTTGCCTTCCCATCACCAGCTAGAAGCAACTAGAGACATGAAATCTACGTTCATTCTACCAATAAAAAAATCCGAACGATTCATCGTTCGGATCTTCCTTCAACTAACATACTTATGTCCTCGCCTCTTTTAAACATTATAGGGGCGTTACGTCTTCCTGCTGTTTTTGCTGTATTCTTTGCTTTTTCGTTTTTCTGAAATGAAGCAGTTCATATACAACCGGAATGACTACAAGCGTAAGAAGAGTCGCAACAGCTAATCCTCCGATTACAACGACTGCAAGACTTTGAGAAACAAGGCTTCCGCTTTCGCTTTGTTTAAATAATAGTGGCAGCATCGCACAAATCGTAGCAGCAGACGTCATGACAATTGGACGCATACGCGTAGCGGCTGCTTCAACAATCGCATCGCGCATAATCATTTTCTTTTCATTTTGCTTCACGCGGTCTAATAGTACAATGGCGTTGGTTACAACAATACCAATCAGCATCAGTGCTCCCAGTAAAGCCGTTACGTCTACTGGAATGCGGCTGATTAATAATCCTAAAACGGCACCGATTGCAGCAAGCGGAAGTGAAAATAAAATGGCAAACGGCGTGCGGATTGTTTTAAACGTAATCACCATAATTAAAAACACAATACCAATCGACACAAGCATTGTAATGAACAAGTCAGAGAAGTCTTCTCCTTGCTGAGTGCTTGCTCCTCCGATTACAACGTCAACATCTTTTGAAATCGACAGTCCTTTATTCTTACCGTCTCCAAAAATCACTGTTTGGATGTTTTTATTAATCTCTGAAAGCTTTTCTGGATTGACATCCGCTGTTACTTGAATATAAGGGTCTCCATTTTTATGAAACTGATTGGTTGGCTTTTCAGCTTGCGTTAGCGAAGCCACTTTTGAAACAGGGGACGGTCCTGTCTCTGTCATAATGGAAATATCTTTTAACTCTTTTGGTGATGTTGGATTTAGGACAGATTCAAGAAGTACGTTTGCTTGCTTGCCTTCTAAATCTATCGCTCCAATCGGCGTTTTGTTCAGCATAACGCCAAGCTGCTGCGCTACTTGCTGCGTATTCGCTTTTGTTGGATCTACGTCTAAAGAGTAAATCGTTTTCTTTTCGTCTTGGTTCGTAGAAACTTTGTCTACTCCTTTTATATCGCTGATTTCTTTCTTAATGCTGCTTGCCGTCTTTTCTAACTTGTTCATGTCATTTCCAATTACATCAACGGTAATGGAAGTAGTAGACGCTCCCATTAGTGAAGCAGCACTTACGCTAAGATCCCCTCCGTCATAGAGCTTCTTTTGATTTTGGATTCGTTTCATTAGTGAATCAATGTTTCCACTGTCTTTTACGGTAATCGTATACGTAGCTTCAGTAGGTGAACCAACGTCTCCCCACTTGGCTCCTTCGTCCGTATTACCAAGCTGCATGTATATTTCTTTTACTTCTTTTTGAGCTAAAATATAGCGTTCAAGCTGCAGTGATTTTTCTTCTACGGTTTTAATTGGCGTGTTATTTGGATAGCTTAACGTTGTGCCTACAAAGTCAGATGAAGAGTTATCAACCGCTCCTTTAGGCATCATCGTGTACGCGCCAATAGATCCGACAAATAAAAGCAGCGAAAGCAGCAGCACAACCCATTTATGATTAAGCGACCACGTAATGACCTTTGTAAAACGAACCGGCTGCTTGTGCTTGCGAATTTTTTCATTTTTTAATAATCCTGCACTCATTAACGGCACAACCGTAAGTGCGACAATTAGTGAAGACAGCAATGAATACGTCAGCGTTAGAGCAAACGGAAGCATAAAGTCCTGAAGCCCTCCGTTTACAAGGCCGATTGGTAAAAAGACGGCTACTGTCGTTAACGTAGAAGCGGTAATAGCAGAACCTACCTCTTTTGTCGCATCAATAATCAGCCCAAGCGAAAACTTTTCTTTTTGCATTTTCCGGAAGATGTTTTCAATAACAACGATACTATCATCTACCAATCTCCCAATCGCTACCGCTACTCCTCCAAGCGTTAAAATATTAAGCGTAACGCCTGATTTGGATAATAAAAAAAGCGTAAAGCAAAGCGATAGCGGAATGGATACAATTGTGATAAACGTAGAGCGAACGCTGCGTAAAAACAGCATGATTACAATGGTCGCAAAAAGTGCGCCCAGCAACACTTCTTTCATCATGGAATGAACAGAGTTTTGTACGCTGTCTCCTGTTGCAAAAAATACAGAAGCATTCACATTGTTATAGTCTTTGTTAATTTGCTGAGACAGTTTTTTTACTTCTTTTGTAATGCTAACGGCGTTTGAGTGACTGTCTTTTGTCACAATAAGTAAAAGTGCATCTTTTCCGTTAATATGCGTCACGACGCCTTCAGGCTTTTTCACTTCTACTTTTGCAAGGTCGCCCAGCGTTACATTCGGTGCAACCGGCAGCTTTTTCACTTTGCCCAAGCTGTCAATTTTACCTGTTACATTGATGTTGCTCGACTTGTTATTAATGACTTTTTCGCCAACTGCAAGCGACGTGTTTTTTCCTTCTAACACGCTGATGACTTTATCAATAGTCACGTTCTTTTGTGACAATTTTTTATTATCAACTTTAATAGACACGTAGGAATCCGCTGTTCCATACGTTTGAACACTCGCAATGCCTTTAACGTCTTTATATTTAGGGATCAGTTTTTTCTCTGCAAGATCCAGATTGTCTCTTGTTAATCCTTCTTTAAATGTGAGTGAAATATCTGCGATGGGAATCATAGAGGTATTTAATTGAATAACATTAGGCTTTGATACGCTGGCTGGAAGCTGCACCGAAGACAGTGCTTCTTGGACGTTTGTTTTTGCTTCTTTCATATCCGTTTTGGATTCAAATGAAAGATCGATTTTAGAATAGCCGTCTCCCGTCGTCGAATACACGTTGCTTTTTCCTTTAACACCGGCTACCGCTTCTTCAATCGGTGACGTAACTTGTTTTTCCATAGAGTCCGCATCCGTTCCTTGCCCCATAACCACTACTGACACTTGAGGCTGATCAGCGGTCGGCAGGAATTCCATCGGAAGTGTAAAATAACTAATGACTCCTAAAGCTAAAATTAAAATAGACATAATGGTGATAGCCGCTTTATTTTTGAACGACCATTTGGTGAGCCAAGACATGAAATTTCCCCTTTCACTTTTTCGTACAAACTTAGCCAAACATTTCTAAAATATGCTAAATAACCACTAAATTATACCTAATGTTCCTTACCATTTAAAGACTTATTTTTGTAAAAAGTCCCATTATTTGAACGAGATTATTTATGGATAATATAAGCAGCTCCTTTACAGCACAAAAAAAAGACGCCGATACCCGGCGTCCCACATGTAGTAAGTGAAAGAAGAAGAAGAATATGCCTACGATTTCTCAGGCAATTCTATGACCTTATTTGGTTTCTTCCCGTTTTTTTATGAAATAAACATATTTAGCATAAATTCCCTCAACTAGCAGCTCGGCTGTGCTTTGATTCCGTATCGTTTTGAATTTTTAAGGAAGTCAATAAAGCCACGATGCTTCCGGCAAAGCCAAATAAAAACAAGTGATGAATGCCTGCCATGAAGCTTCCGCCTGAAGTCAGCAACGCACCCATAATGGTAACGCCGATGGCTGTTCCCATGTTTCTGCAAAACATAAAAAATGACGTTGAAATACCTCTTTCATGTCCTCCTACTAATTGCTGTACACCAATGACGCCAACCGTAGAAAGCAGTCCAAACGATAGTCCTTGGACAATCATGACGCAAAACACGTAAAAGAAGCCGTGACTTTCATTTAGCATAAGCAGCAGTGTTCCAGAGCCAACCAGCAGCACATTTCCGATTAACAACAGCTTTCTATAGCCGTGTTTTAAAATCCATTTACCTGCAGGCACAGATACAGACATCCACCCGACCGCCGTTCCTAACAGCGCAACTCCGCTCATAAACAGTGACAGATGCGCTACTCGCTGTAAAAATAACGGAATGTAGCTTGACGTACCGAATAAAGCCACCGTTCCAATAAACGCATTAATATTAATCCATGACAGCGTTTTGTTTTGGAACATGGACAGGGGTACAATTGGTGAAGCGTGTTTTCGTTCATGTAGATAAAAAATCACTAATAAAATAAGTCCCGCGACTGTATACACAACTCGGTTTTGTTCCACTACCGTAACGAGCAGCAGTGATGTAACGCCCGCTCCAAACAAGATAGCACCGATGTAATCGACTTTTGCTCGTTTCGGCTTATAGCTTTCTTGATAGGGCATTAATGTCAGAAATGAAACAATACATACGGGTAAATTAATAAAGAAAATCCATCTCCACGTTAAATAATCCACAAAAAAAGCGCCTAAAAGCGGAGCTAATACAGCTGATAATCCCCACATCGTTGTAAAGAGCGCCTGAATCTTCCCTCGTTTCTCGACGGGAAATAAGTCTCCGGCAATAATAGCGGGAAACGCCACCATAAACCCGGCTCCTATTCCTTGAACCGCACGGAAAAGAACAAGCTGAATCATCGTATTTGCCACGCCGCAAAGCATTGAACCAATTAAAAAAGCAATAATTCCAAACCCAAATACTTTTTTGCGGCCAAATAAATCCGATAATCTTCCCGCTACCGGAGATAAAATCGTACTTGCAATCATGTACGAAGCAAACGACCACGCGTACAAATCAAATCTTCCAAGCTCTTTTGCAATAACGGGCATCGTCGTATTCATAATCGTTGAATCAAGCGAAGCCACTAGCATCGCCAGCACAATACTAACCATTACGGATGTTCTGCTTTTCATGTACCAATCTCCTTATCTCTATAATCTGAGCGTCTAGTGTACTCCTCCTTGCCGTTTGTTGTCTATACTTATGCATACAAAATACTAAAAAGCTTCTCACTTTACTATGAGAAGCTTTTTACCCCCTTATTCACATATCTTCTTGAACCTTTTCTTGATCAGACAGTTCTTTGTTTCGAGCCATAACCGCAAATCCAGCCATTACAATGATGCTGCTTGAAATTCCGTATAGGATTGGCGTGGTAGAAGAAAGCCCTTCAATCAATAGACCTCCAAGTACTACTAGCGTACTAACAACAATCGCTGAAACTCCTGCTTTTGGATGAATGTCTTTCCAAAACAGCGAGACAACAAACGGAACAAAGATCGCTCCTGATAAAATGGCATACGCAACGTCTAAAGCAACAAGCACGTCTTGAATCCAAAGAGCAAAAATAATAGCAAGCACGCCGACAATAAATGTATTCACACGGGTTAAGATTAAATAATTTTTCTCTGAAATATTTTTAAGCCATACTTTTTTAATGATATCGTTACTAATCAGCGTAGAAGACGCAAGCAGCGTTCCTGAAGCAGTTGACATCAGCGCCGAACAAACGCCTGCAAGTACGAGACCTAATAACCCTTGAGGCAGGATTTGAACTGCAAGCGTCGCAAATATGCTTTGACTGCTTTCTGCGTTTGGCAGCAGCAAATATGCACACATTCCAATTACACTTCCGGCAATCGCGTAGGCAATGCTGTACACGCCTGCAAAAATGGAGCCATTTCGGGCGATTTTTTCTGTTCGCGCCGTAAATACCCGCTGCCAAATATCTTGAGAAACTGCCATACCAAGCGTATACAAGAGGAAATACTGAAAGATTTGACCGTATCCAATGGATGAAAAATCAAAATAAGATGATGGCAAATCTCCGGCAAGGGCTTTGAAACCTCCTGCTTCTGATACACTCATCGGAAGCATAAATCCAAAAATCGCCACCGTCATCACAACAAATTGAATAATATCAGTAACCGTTACGCTCCACATTCCGCCTAAAATCGTATAGAACAAAACAATCGAACCGCCAATTAACATCGATGCCGTCATACTCCATCCGAGCAGCGCATGAATGATCGTTCCCATTCCAATCACTTGAGTGACTGATACCATGAGTGTATAAATAGCTGCAACAATGGCGCTGATAATTTGCGCTTGAGCGTTATATCTTTTTCCTAGCAGTTCGCTGATAGTCGTCACTTTCAACGACGAAATCCGCTTAATAAAAATCGTGCCAAGCGTAATGATCCCAAGTCCAATCATCGTCACGAACCAAATGCCAGACAGCCCGTGCTCATAGCCAAGCTGAGCCGTTCCAATCGTCGACGCTCCGCCTAAAATAACGGCAGACAAACACCCTAAATACATGAACATCCCTAAGTTTCGTCCCGCTAAAATAAAATCTTCTGATGACTTTGCTTTTAACGAGCCAATAATACCAGCTACAACCAATACGCCAAAATAGACAAACATAACCGTCATATCCAGTCCGTTCATAACAGATTCCTCCTTATTGTGGGTCAATCTATCTTTCATTGAAACAAAGAGCTTCCTAAAGCTTTAGATCACGTGAAGCCTTGTGATTTCTGTCAATGCTTCATCTAATACCCGAAGCCCGGCATCAATTTCTTCTTTTGTAATCGTTAAAGGAGGAATCATTCGAATCACTTCTCCGCTATTTCCGCAAAGGTAAAACAGCACTCCTTTTTCCAAACATTTGTCTAAAATCTCAAGAAGAAGATTTCCGTCACCTTGCTTTGTTTTTGGGTTAATAATTTCAATTCCAATCATTAGTCCTACTGAACGAATACTTCCGATCACTTCATGCTTCGCTTTTAAATGCTGAAGCTGATCCGCTGCATATTTCCCCATTGCTTTTGAGTTTTCAATCAGCTTTTCTTCTTTTAATACGTCCAGAGTCGCAAGTGCTGCTGAACAAGCAATAGGATTGCCTCCAAAAGTTGTTCCGTGTGTACCAATCGGCCACTTTTCCATTAACTGTTTGGAAGCTACGGTCGCACTTAACGGAAGTCCTGATGCTATGCCTTTTGCGATTGCCATAATGTCAGGCGTCACGTCAAACGTTTGAGCTGCAAACCACTCGCCGGTCCGTCCAAAGCCGGTTTGCACTTCGTCAAAAATAAGCAGAATGCCGTGTCTGTCACATACTTCTCTTATTTTTTGCAGCCACGCTTTCGGAGGGATCACGTAGCCGCCTTCTCCAAGAACCGGCTCTACAATCATGCACGCTACTTCTTCCGGCGTGACTTGATGCTTAAACAAAGTGGCAAAATCTCTTTCCAGCTTTTCCACGCAGTAGATTTCTGGATCTTCTCCTTTCGGACACTGAGTCGCGTCTGCATAAGGCACTTGATACGTTAAGCCCGATGGCTGAAGAAATTTCCGGTATTTGCTTTTTGATGTTGTCACACTAAGCGCTCCGAGAGAACGGCCGTGAAAGCAGCCCATAAACGAAACCGTATAAGGTCTTTGCGTAACATACTTTGCCAGTTTTAACGCTCCTTCAATTGCTTCGGTTCCGCTGTTGGCAAAGAAAAAGCAGTCCAATCCTCTTGGCAATACTGTTTTTAATTCTTCAGCAAGCTGTAAAATAGATTCGTACATAATCACACCCGACGGGCCGTGCATAAGATGATCAACGCTTTCTTTAATCGCTTGTACAACTTTAGGATGACGGTGACCTGTATTCGCTGTTGCAATACCTGATGTAAAATCTAAATACGTTTTTCCGTCAGCTCCGTAGTAGTAGCAGCCTTCTGCTTTTACCACCGGTAAATTAGGGTGATCTTTCGCCATGCTTGGTGCTAGTAAATCGGGCAAACTGTTCATTAACTGTGTAAGTGATGCCTGCGTCATCTGACTTCCTCCTCGCAATCTATCAAGTAATGTGTTTGTACTTGTTTTACATGCAAAGAGCGTGCCAAAGACGTTAAAAAACGGAATGTTTTTTTAATTTTCTAACAACTGAAGGCTGACTGATTCCAAGTGCTTCCCCTATTTCTGTTGTCGTTTTATACTGTTTTTTTGCTTTTACTAATATCTCTTTTTCCAGCTCGTTTAACGCGTCATTAAGCTTTATTTCCCCATGTTCTTCAACGTTCTGAATCCGTTTTTTTCTATGCAGAGAATGCGGCAAATGCTCCATTGTAATCAGCGTTTGCGAAGATACAACCACAGCGTGTTCAATCACATTAATTAACTCTCGTACGTTTCCTTTCCACTCATGTGCAAGCAGTGCGTGAATAACCGCATTATCAAACGTTCTTTTTCGGTTGTATTTCTTTTCAAACTGCTTGGAAAAATGTGTGAGCATCGGAAAAATATCTTCAGGGCGCTCGTTCAAAGATGGAATGGTAATCGGTACGACGCTTAAACGAAAATATAAATCTTCTCGAAACTCTTTTTCAGCAACGGCTTTTTCTAAATCTTTGTTCGTCGCTGCAATTAAGCGAAAGTCCACGGTTTTAGGCTTTCTTCCTCCAACGGAATAAAACTGTTTTTCTTGAATGAGCTTTAAGATTTTTACTTGATGCGCCGGTGACAGTTCTCCGACTTCATCTAAAAAAAGCGTACCTCCATCCGCTAATTCGACCAGTCCCACTTTTCCATTTTTAGATGCACCGGTAAAAGCACCCGCTTCGTAGCCAAACAGTTCAGCCTCAAATAAATGATCTGGAATCGCCCCGCAGTTCACTTCAATAAATGGCCCTTTGCTTCTTGTACTTTTGTTATGTATCAGCTTGGCTAAGTGCGTTTTTCCTACTCCTGACTGCCCTAAAAGTAAAATATTTACGTCTACATTCGACACGTGAACAGCCGTACGAAGAACGTGCTGCATCTTTTCGCTGTTGCATACAATTCCTTCTGTTGATAGATTTTGGTTCCGCAGCAGCATAAGCTCGCTCTTTACGCGCTGCATTTCGCCTTCCATCGCATCAAGATATGTTTTCATTTCCATAAGCTCCGTCACATCATGAGAATAGCTGACGATTCTTTTAATCTCTCCTTTTTCATCTTTGACAGGAATGCCCGTAACGAGTACCTGCTTGCCTTGTTTAGTTGTTTGTACAAGCGTAATTTTCTTCTTTGTTTCAAGCACAATTGGCGTGACGATTGGCGTAAACAACCCTTGTTTTTCAAGTTCATAAACAGACTTCCCCAACAGTTTTTCAGCTTTTACATCGTAAATGTTTCCCGTTCCTTCATGTATTCGGACAATGATGCCTTTTTCATCCGTGACAAGCAAATCATCTTTTAATGAATGAAGGATCCACTGATTTTCATTCCATTCTGAATTCATGTATGCTCCCTGCTTTCTATTCATTTTTGAATAAAATACAATTCGTTTTTGAATAACGGCATTTATTTTTGAATAATCAATTTATTATATCACGAGGACTTCTTTTTATTTTGAAACAGCAATTGAAATGAAGTTAAAAATGCATTAATATATTTTTATGAAGTTATAACTTCTTTTTAGGAGGCTATATGAATCCATCATTTCAAGAATTAATTAAACATAAATTTCCTGACCTTTCTCGCGGTCAAAAAAAAGTGGCGGAGTTTCTCGTCAATTTTACGGAAAAAGGCTCGCTGTACACGGCTGGACAAATCGGCAAAGAAGCAGGTGTCAGTGAAACAACCGTTATTCGTCTAGCTTACGCACTTGGATTAAATGGTTTTTCCGATTTGCAGGAGCTAATGCGAAAAGAATGGCTTTCTTCTGCCGAATCAAAAGAAGCAGCTAGCAAACCTGCAGCTGATTCTGCAGCGGAAGAAAAGAAAATCTTCGATGAATGGCTCTTTCCAGTTGACGAAAAAGAATTATCTCAAGCTGTAGAGGCGCTTATCAAAAGTGATCAAGTGTATATTGCGGGTTTCCGCGAATCTCATACGGCAGCCTACTGGCTGTATTATAAAATGAATCAGCTTCGCAATCATGTTCTTTTATCTTTTCCAACAGGATTTTTGCTTGAAACGCTATGCAATCTTACTAGTGAGTCTGCTGTTGTTGTATTTTCACTGCCGCGCTATACAAAAGAAGCGCTTGAAGTAGCTCAGCAGGCTAAAAAACAAGGAGCGAAAGTAATTGCCATTACAGACCGCCGTTTGTCTCCGGTAGGTCAAATCGCTGATATCACGCTGTTAGCCGGAACAACCGAACATATTTTATCGCTTCTTGCCCTATCTCAAATTGTTATTAGCAGCATGCAAAAAAAAGATGAAAAAACGGCTGGAAAACGACAAGAACACTTGGAAAAACTCTATGCCGAGCAAGGCATCTTTTTAGAATAGATGTAAAAAGAAAGGAAGTAAAAATATGACTGAAGCCTTAACGATTCGTTCACTCACAACAACCACTGAACTAGAAGACGTACGCGCATTAGAAAGCCGCGTCTGGGGAGAAGAAGAAGCCACGCCCGTTCATCAAACCTTGACTGCTGTTAAAAACGGAGGTCTTGTTCTTGGTGCGTTTCTAGATGAAAAGCTGATTGGCTTTCAATATAGTTTTCCAGGGTTTGACGGAACGTGCGTCTATTTATGTTCTCATATATTAGCAGTTGACCCTGCCTATCGCAGCATGGGTATCGGTGCCAAGCTTAAGCATGCACAGCGCCAGGAAAGTAAAAAAAAGGGCTATTCATATATCAGCTGGACGTATGACCCTTTAGAAAGCGCCAACGGGTATTTAAATATTGGAAAGCTTGGAGCCGTTTGTTCTACCTATATTGAAAACTGCTACGGAGACATGAACGATCCGTTGAATGCTGACTTGCCTTCAGATCGATTCGTTGTGGAATGGGCATCCGCAGAAGATACAAAACAAGCTCAGCTTCTTTATACGCCAGATCAAATAATGGACGCATCGCTCATTCAATGGACGTTAACGGATGAAGGGTTTCCTTCTGTTACAGATATTGATGAAAAATGGTTGGATCATGACGTCGTGTCTGTAGCTATTCCGTCTGCTTTTCAGCAAATGAAAGAAGTCTCTCCTTCTCTGGCATTAGACTGGCGTATGCGAACAAGACGCGTATTTCAAACGTGTTTTGCAAAAGGATTCCAAGTAACAAACTTCATGAAGTATCCAGGAAGCAGCGCACACGTTCATTTTTATATTTTAACGAAAAAAGAGGTGCAAAAATGAACATAAAACACGTTATTTTACGGCATTTAAAAATGGATTTACTTCACCCTTTTACCACAAGCCTTGGGAAAGAAGTGGATCGAGACTTTATTTTAGTAGAAATTCAAGACGAAGACGGACGATCCGGCTGGGCTGAATCCGTAGCGTGCGCCGATCCTTTTTATAAAGAAGAAACGCTCAAAACAAACTGGCACATTATGGAGGATTTTTTAATTCCTTTGCTTCAACAGAAAGAAATTCAGCATCCTGACGAAGTATCTGTACGCTTTGCTCATATTCGAGGCAATTACATGGCAAAAGCGGCGTTAGAAGGCGCAGTTTGGGATTTGTATGCGCGGAGGCAAAACCTCTCTCTATCTAAAGCGTTAGGAGGCAGTAAAAGTCAAATTGAAGTTGGTCTTAGCGTTGGCATTCAGCCTACGATTGACGAAACGCTTCGCAAAATTGAAGCCGGCTTGAATGAAGGATATAAGCGGATCAAAATTAAAATTAAGCCAAGCTGGGATCTTAACTTGACGCGAGCGGTTCGAAACGAGTTCCCTTCTATTCCGCTGATGGTTGATGCGAACTCTGCTTATACGCTTGCAGATGCTGATCACCTTGCTCAGCTTGATGAGTTTGATTTAATGATGATTGAACAGCCGTTGGCTCATGATGATTTAATTGATCACGCTGAACTGCAGGCCCGCATGCGCACGCCCATTTGCTTAGATGAAAGCATTCATTCAGCTGAAGACGTTCGAAAAGCTATTAAACTTGGAAGCACACAAATTATTAACATTAAAATTGGACGAGTAGGCGGACTAACAGAAGCCAAAAAAATTCATGACCTTTGTCAAACACACGGTGTGCCCGTATGGTGCGGCGGTATGCTGGAATCAGGTGTCGGACGAGCACATAATATTGCCATTACGACACTTGCCAATTTTACGCTTCCCGGAGATACAGCTGCATCCTCTAAATACTGGCCGCGTGATATCTTTCATCCGGAAATCACGGTCGACAACGGGATTATTTCCGTTCCTGATACACCAGGCATCGGCTACGAACCTGATCACGATCAGATAAAAGCGCTAACTTTACACGAAAAAATCTATACTTGCTAATCTTAAACAGGCTGGAACAAAAGTATGTTAGTTAAAGGAAGATCCGAACGATGAATAGTTCGGATTTTTTTATTGATATGGTGAGCGTAGGTTTCATGTATATAGCGGCTTTTATCTGTGCAAGACGAAGACGCCTGCGGGACAAGCAGAAAGCAAAGGCTGGCATGAAAATCAACAGCAATATAAAAAACAATGCCTACTAGCTCCTTTATCCAATTGATTTTTCTTTAGATTGGATAGATTTAGTTATGTCCCCGCCTCTTTTTCATAGGCTCCTCTCCCAATATGACACGTGCCTTGGCAAGATAAACAAACATATTAGTAAAAATGGTCTTATGCACAATCCTTCTAGTAATAAATGAATATAAATAGAGTGTAAGGGACATGCAAGGGTATATTCATTACAAATTTTAGAAGAAAGGAGCATACTGATGAATATTGAAATTGGAATTGCCATTTTCGTGTTTACAATGACAATGCTCGTCATTTTTTGGAGGCCAAACGGCATCAATGAAGCATGGCCGGCATCCATAGGAGCAGCCATTATCCTGCTTACAGGGATTGTATCCAAATCAGACATTGTTGATATTTTCGGAAAGATAAGCGGCGCTTCTATCACCATTATTGCCACCATTGTCATGGCCGTCATATTAGAAAGTTTCGGATTCTTCCACTGGGCAGCTGCACGGCTAGTGAGTTTATCCAAAGGCTCAGGGTACCGATTATATTGGTACATTCAACTGCTTTGCTTTTTAATGACTTTACTATTTAATAATGACGGCAGTATTTTGATTACCACTCCAATTTTAATTCTACTTTTGAAAAACCTTCAGCTAAAACCCCACCAGCAGATCCCCTACCTTTTAAGTGGAGCGCTTATTGCTACCGCTTCCAGCGCGCCTATAGGTGTAAGTAATATTGTCAATTTGATTGCCTTAAAAATTGTTCATATGTCGCTTTATATGCACACGGCGATGATGTTTGTACCGGCGACACTTGGTTTATTATTTATGTCTTGGCTCATGTATACGGTCGTAAAACGCCATTTGCCAAAAAAACTGCCGCATGCTTCAAAAGATATAGAAGAGAGTTTCTTTACGAAACAGTTTCACCCCTTAAAAGGAAGCATTTCTGTTGAAACAAAACGTAAACGCACACAATTTATGCTGAAAGTTTTATTATTTGTGTTTGTTATGCGCTGTCTCCTATTTGTCGCCTCTTATTTCGGCATACCAATCGAATTGGTTGCTGTACTGGGCTCACTGATCTTACTTATTTGGAGATGGTATCACTTACGTACAAACCCGATTGATATTTTAAAGAAAACGCCGTGGCACATTTTCGTTTTTGCATTTTCAATGTACGTTATTATTTACGGATTGCATAACGTAGGATTGACAGATTTACTTGTAAAAATTTGCGAACCAATTGTGAATCGAGGGCTTTTTGAAGCAAGCTTTATCATGGGAGGACTTGTTTCCATTCTCTCTAACTTGTTTAACAATCACCCTGCTTTAATGGTCGGAACCATTACCTTGACTGAAATGGGGCTCGATCCTATTACTCTTAAAACTATTTACCTTGCTAATATTATTGGAAGTGATATGGGCTCGCTTTTATTGCCGATTGGAACACTGGCTTCTCTTATTTGGATGCATATTTTAAAAGAAAATCATATCAAGGTAAAATGGAAAGATTATTTAAAAGTATCACTTATCGTTATCCCGCTTACCACCATCGTTACGCTTTTCCTCCTATTCTACTGGGTTCAGCTCATTTTTTCTTAATACTGATTTACAGGACGGATTGTACTCTTTTGAAGCTTACAGTCCGTCAGAAATAAACAAATGTCTCTCATAAGAACTCACTATGTTTTTTTATTGTTTTTTTATAGATACACATTCACCCAATAAAAACATTTTTTTACATTCACTAATTATTTAGAACAATTTAAAAAGAAAATCAATAAATATATTGAATCGAATTTCGTTCATGTGATAAGATATGGTTATATTGTTACTTTAACAATACATAGAGCGAATGAATTAGAAAATATGCAGTTGCATAGAACTTTCTAAACCCCACACGCAACATTTAGAGAGTGACATTCATTTTCTCAGTAACACCCATACCTTTCTGAAAAGAGTGAGTACATTAGACTTGCTCTTTTTGTCTGTTCAGTGATAAGGTTCATTTCTTATGTAAGGCCTTCGTTTGCAATAAGACAACAAAAAAACAGGTAACTAAGCATGCCGCTTCTTACCTGTTTTTATATGCTAAAATGATAAAATCAAATTCTATCGCGCAAACGCCCTTTACGAAATTGATTTTAATTCTTCAATTAATTGAAAAAATTTCTCTTTGTTTCTTTCTTCTAATGTTTGATCGACTTCACGTAAAATTTGATCTCTTCTAAAATCTCGGATAGCCTTATTTAATACCATTTTAGCAAATATAGAATCGAGGATATCCATACGGATGGGCTGCGAGTCTGTCGGGTGCTTTTCGATATAAATCAACTCCTATCCTTTCCTCTATTATAACAAATTCTAGCAATGTATCAAAATTTCATCGGGATATGTGCTGTTGTGAAATAGCTTCGTATTCTGTTTCTAGCTCTTGAAGCGTAAGCTCATATAACTGCTTATTTCCTTTTTTATAAACCCCTGCATCCAGCAATAAATCAATCATTGATGTTTTTTTACATTGTATGTGAGAGTAAGCTTGTTTTGTCATCGTTACACCGCCTATTTTACACTTAAATATGAAATGATTTCTCTATCTTTCACGACCTTTCTTTATCATACGGCCCGTCCTTTAGCTTACTGTGAAGAAAATGTTAAATTTATGTAATAACGCATAAAAAGAGGCCGGGACATAACTAAATGAATCCAGCCTAAAGACGAACAAATGAGATACATGAGCTGAACCGCTTATGACACCGCAGTTGATTTCCGTGCCAGGCTTCGCTTTCCGCGGGCGGGCGCTGAGCCTCCTCGCCGCTTGACTTCTTCGGGGTCTCATCTGTCCCGCTTTTCCCGCAGGAGTCTTCGCCTTGCCCTTCAATCAACTGCTAGAAGGGACAAAACAGATGAGGCTGTATTCACCATAACAAAAAAAACGAACCACTCATCAAACTAGTTGATCAATGGTTCGTTTTGCACTTGGGCTAAAATACTTTTCTCCCAGCTTCTTAGTTCTTCTATTAAAAATCAAAGTTGTCCGGATCTGGACCTACTCGGTGATTTTGGTTTAATTCATTAATTTTACTTACATCTTCAGCATCCAATTCAAAATCATATAACGATGAATTTTCAACAATACGATGTTCTTTTGTCGATTTTGGAATCGTTACAACTCCGTTTTGCAGATCCCATCGCAGAATAATTTGAGCAACTGATTTACCGTGTTTTTCAGCAATTTCTTTTAACACATCGTTATCTAGCAATTCTCCTTGCATAAGAGGAGACCATGCTTCTAGCTGAATATCATGCTTTTGACAAAAAGCATGCAGCTCTTTTTGCGTCAAACGAGGATGATACTCCACTTGGTTAATAACAGGCTTAACGTCTGTATCGTTCATTAAGTCTTCTAAATGATGAATTTGAAAATTACTTACGCCCACGGCTCTTACTTTTTCTTCTTTATAAAGCGTTTCTAATGCTTTCCACGCTGCTTTATACTTACCTTCTACCGGCCAGTGAATTAAGTATAGATCTAAATATTCTAAGCCAAGCTTTTGTAAGCTTGTTTCGTAAGCAGCCAGCGTCTCTTCATAGCCTAAATCTGCGTTCCAAACTTTTGATGTAACAAAAATGTCTTCGCGTGAAAGACCTGCTTCTTTCAGACCTTGGCGAATTCCTTCTCCTACACCTTCTTCATTTCCATAAATAGCTGCCGTATCAATGCTGCGATAGCCTTTGACGATAGCTGTTTTCACCGCGTTCACTAATTCAGGCCCTTCTTCTACTTTAAATACACCTAGTCCAAGCCAAGGCATTTTGACTCCGTTGTGAAGTGTTACTGTATCTTGCAAATGATTACTCATTATAAAAAACCCCCTGCTAATTTCTTTACATTTGTTATTATGAAACAGAAAAAAAGAAAAAGATAGAACCCACTTTAAAGTAAGTTAGGCACTTCAAAGTTCTAAGGTAACTTTTTAGTAACCTGCTATCCCACTTAAAAATCACTAAAAAAAGAATCCTCCGCAGAGAATTCTTTTTTGTTTTTATTTAACGTTTATATTGACTGCTGAACTTGTATTTCCAGCGGCATCTTTTGCCGTCACAGCCAGCTTTACGCCTGCCTTTTGTTTTGGAATAGTGACTTTAAACTGCCCTTTGCTATCTGCTTTGCCTGATGCGATCAGCTTTGTACCGCTTTTAATCGTAATCACGGCATTCGCTTCTGTTTTTCCAGAGATAAAGGTGGACAAAGACGTAACGGTATTCACTGCCGGAGGTGCCGGCGGCGTTGTGTCTTGCACTTTTACAATTTTGTACGGACTGTATCCTACTTTATTTTGCAGCACGGCCGTTACTTCTGTTCCTGCTTTTTGAGCAGGAATTTTTACGCTGAACTTGCCGTTTCCATCAATTTTTCCGCTCGCAATAATCTTTCCGCCTGCTTTAATATAAATAGACGCATTTTTTTCTCCTGTTCCCGTTACCGCTGTACTTTTTTCAGTAAGCGTATTAACGGTTGGAAGCGCTGGTTTTGTCTGCGCGGCACTAACCGTTACAAACGTGTTGGAGCTGTAGTTATTGGCTGCATCTTTTGCCGTCACAGCCAGTTTTACGCCTGGTGTTTGTTTTGGAATAGTGACTTTAAACTGCCCTTTGCTATCTGCTTTGCCTGATGCGATCAGCTTTGTACCATTTTTAATCGTAATCACAGCATTTGCTTCTGTTTTTCCCGAGATAAATGTGGACAAAGACGTAACAGCATCAACCGCCGGAGGTGCCGGCGGCGTTGTGTCTTGTACTTTTACAATTTTATACGGGCTGTATCCTACTTTATTTTGCAAAACGGCTGTTACTTCTGTTCCTGCTTTTTGAGCAGGAATTTTCACGCTGAACTTGCCGTTTCCATCAATTTTCCCACTCGCAATAATTTTTCCGCCTACTTTAATATAAATAGACGCATTTTTTTCTCCTGTTCCCGTTACCGCTGTACTTTTTTCAGTAAGCGTATTAACGGTTGGAAGCGCTGGTTTTGTCTGTACGGCACTAACCGTTACAAACGCATTGGAGCTGTAGTTATTAGCTGCATCTTTTGCAATAACAGCTAATTTTGTAGCAGCAGGCTGCTTTGGAATGGTGATGCTGAACGTTCCATCCGATTTGGCATTTCCTTTGCCAATTACTTTTTTATCAATTTTCACATGCACTTCCGCGCCTGCTTCTGTGCTTCCCGTTACGACTGTATCTTGATTGCTTACAGCGTTCACTTTTGGTGTAACGGGTGCTGTTTTATCCTGCACGGTTACCGTTACAACTGGACTTACGCCCGCTGCGTTTCCAGCCGTTACAGACAGTTTGCTTCCTGCTTTTTGTTTTGCGATCGAGATGCTGTATGTTCCTTTGCTATCTGCTTTGCCTGCTGCAAGCTGAAGTCTTCCGTTTTTAATGATAACCGTCGCATTTGCTTCTGCTGTACCCGTAACGGCTGTACTTCGATCACTCACTTCATTAACTGTCGGTTTTACCGGAGCTTTTTGCTTTGCTGTAACAATTACAGTCGATGCAGAGCTGTTATTTCCTGCTGCATCTTTTGCTTGTAAGCTTAGCTTTGTATTCGCTTTTTGCAGAGAAATGGCAACAGAAAACGCTCCATTTGCACCTGCTTTAGCCGTTCCCACAGTTGTTGTTCCGACTTTTACAGTAACCGTCGCATTTGCTTCTGCTGTACCTGTAACTTTTGTATCTTGATCACTTACTGCGTTTACTTTTGGCGCAGCTGGTGCCGTTTTATCCTGTACGGTTACCGCAGTGGCTGAACTTGTTCCACCTGCATTTTGAGCCGTTATAGACAGCGTGCTTCCCGCTTTTTGTTTTGCAAACGAGATGCTGTAATTTCCTTTGGCATCTGCATTGCCTGCTGCAAGCTGAAGACTTCCGTTTTTAACGATGACCGTCGCATTTGCTTCTGCCGTTCCTTTAAGCATTGTGTCTTGATCACTACTTACTTCATTTACTTTTGGTGCAAGCGGTGCTTTTAACGTAGATTTAACCGCAAAAGAAGGCGCTTGGCTTTCGTTTCCTGCTTTATCTTTTGCACTTACCGCTATTGTTGTTCCACCTATTTGTACTGGAATTGAAACAGTAAATGTACCGTTACCACCCGCTACTGCAGAGAACGTTGCGTCCCCCGCTTTTACCGTCACGGCAGCGTTTGCTTCTGTTACGCCTGTTACGGTCGTATCTTGGTCACTTACTTCATTTACAATTGGAACAGAAGGCGGCGTTTGATCCGTTACGGTCACTACTGTGGCCGTGCTTTCATTTTCAGCTGCATCTTTAGACGTCACCGATACTTTTGTATCTGCTGGCTGCTTGGCAATCGTAATTGCAAATTTTCCAGCTTCGTCAGCAAGACCCGTTCCAATTACTTCATTTTCCACTTTTGCAATAACAGAAGCATTTGGTTCTGTCACGCCCGTAAGCGATGTTTCGTTGTCTCCTAGTGCATTAACTGAAGGTGCATCAGGCGCAACCGTATCTTTCGGTGGTTCTTGCTCCTGCTCTTTTCGCGGATATTTTGTTGTATAAAAACTTAAAAGAGTAGTTGTTGGATAATAAAAATCTAAAATTTCACGATAGTCCTTGCCTAGGCTTGCCATTTTTTGAGCACCGTATTGACTCATTCCAACACCGTGTCCATTTCCTTTGCCATTAAAAGTTGTTGATGTGCTTGTTTCATTTGTTTCCGTTACAAGCAGACTAAGCATCGCACGGCTGTTTAACATTGATTTTAGCTTCGTCGATGTTAAATCCGTTAATTCCAAATGATGAACCACTAGTTTTTGCGAACTATCTACATCTCCTTTAACGAGGTAGTCCACTGTAATCGCACCTTTAGTCACACGGCCTCCTGATGAAGGAGCATAAAAACTCACCTTTGGAATAGAGGTAATTTTAATCGTTTTACCAGGATGCTTATTGGCTACTAACCATGACTTCAAATTATCCGTAACGGTTTTATCTTTTTCAGAAACCGTATTCCACCAAGCGCTATAGTTAGCTAAATCTTTTCCGGTTAAATCAATTTGCGTTTTTTGAACAGCTAACGTCCACGGCGTCTGCTTATCGTATGGATCTTCTTTCACCGGGAAATAAGAAAGCTGAGTTCCTCCCCAGGCATTGCTGTTTGATTCGGTTCTTCCCCCGTTGCTTGATGAGAAAACGGCGTTGATTAATTTATTGTTGTAGGTGACTACTTGTCCGAATGTCTCATCTACTGCTTTGTTTGTGCTGTCGTACCACGTATAGCCACCGTATACTTGATAGCTTACCGTGTCATTGATTACTTTTCCTGCATAGCTCATTGCGTATGTTCTCGCTGCTACTGCCTGAGTTTTTAAAGCTTGCAGATTCCAAGATGTATAGACTTCATTTGGCACAACGCCTTTTAAATAGTCTTCAATCGGCAGCGTATTAACAGGTCTGACGTACGTTCCTTTTTCATTTGTAAACGCAACGTCTCCTAAGTACTGTCTGCCGTTAATAGATACGGGATTTTTATAAAGAGACGGTGTAATTTCAAAGCTTGTAAAATCACCTAATACAGTGCTTCCTTGTTTTAGAGTGACGCCTTGAGTTGTTGCCGTTACCGTATACTCTGTATTTGCTTTTAAGACCAAATCCGAGTTTTTAATAGTGTATAAATAAGACGGCTTAATTGTAATTGCATGATGATCTCCTAAATAGTTTACTAATTTTACAGACACAACTGGTTCTACCGTTTCAGCTTTCACGCTAGCAAGCGGCGTGAATTGAAACAGCAGTACGCTTAGTACTAAAGCTAATGCCGTTAACTTTCTCATCTTGTTCCCCCATTTTCATGTACTGTCTAACGCATTTTAATATCACTCGTTATATCGACACAGTTTTATAAAAATTAAAGCATTTTACCTAGTTTTCTTTTCTGCTCGTCCATTTTTTTGTCGAAAAAACGCTTCTTTATATCATATGAACGACAAAAAAAACGTGTGACATAAATCAATTGATTTAGTCACACGTTTTTATAGGTCTTTTTACCTTTTACTTTGTCATTTCTTCATATGCCGCTATACCATCTGCAATATGATTCATCAGCTTTGTAAGGTAAGCCTGATCAGACAGGTTCCGGTCTTCTTCTGGATTCGTCATATATCCCAATTCAACTAGCGTTACAGGTACAGTCGACCAGTTAAATCCTGAAAGATCACTGCGATAGCGAATGCCGTCTGCTTCGACAAACTGATCTTTTTTCACCTCTGTGAGTATAGCTTGAGATGCCTGCAGACTGCTTTGATAAATAGACTTTGTATAGGAATTATCTTCTGCAGGAGTAAGCACAGAAAATCCTTTTACAGAAGCATTTTCAGAACCATCTGCATGTATACGTACGTGCAGATCAGCTTTTGAATTGTTTGCAAGCTCCGCTCGTTCCCGGTTGCTGATATCTACATTATCAGAACTCCGAGTAAGCTTTACGGTTATGCCTTTTTCTTCGAGCAGCTGTTTTAATATTATAGAGGCTTCCAACGTCAGCTTGTATTCCGGCTTCTTGGTCACTACGCCTGATGTGCCTCCGGAAACCTTTATTTTCGTTTCTGCTGATCCCGGTCCGATTGGCTCTTTCTCTAGGTTAGCCTGAGATTGATGACCAGGGTCAATGTAGACTAAAAAAGGAGGAGGATCCGCTTTTTCAGGCATGTTGTTTTTTACATTTTTCACTTCATTATCTGCTTCATGAGGCTGTACTGCTTGAAACTGTGAGATGGGCTGCTTCACTCTTTCTCCCTGCGCATGAGCTTTTGGTACATTTCCGCTAACGACAGCTTTCTCTGTTTGACCTTTCATCATAAAGAAAAATGAGAGTACTGCTACTATTGCAACAATACCTATTCCATAACTCCATACTAAGCGCTTCATCTTCGCTCACCAAACTTTCGAATAGAGTGGGATATTCCTTATGTTAAAGTACAAAATTTGTTAACGTTATTATCTCATAGAATATGGATTTTTTTGTATAAAACGTTAAAAATAATGTTGGCAATATGTTATGTATATGCAAACAAAAACAACACTACATAATGTAGTGTTGTTTTCCAAAAAAATGACGGATAGTTAAATCCGTTTTGCACCGATATAACGTGCTTTCCAGTAGCTGTTGCTAAGAGATGTAATCGTCACGCCTTTAGACGTAGAAGCCTGAAGAAACTGATTATTTCCTAAGTACACGCCTACATGTGAAGGACCTTTTTTATACGTTTGAAAGAAAACTAAATCTCCTTTTTGAAGTTTTGCTTTTGAAACGCTTGTCCCTACTCGATACATTTGTTCCGTTGTGCGCGGAAGTGTTTTTCCAGCCTTTTTAAAAATGTATTGAATAAATCCTGAGCAGTCAAAACCTTTTGTTGTTGTACCTCCCCATTTATAAGGAACACCCATTAATTTTTTACCAGTAGCGATAGCCGTGTCTTTGTATGAATATGACGCTGCTTCTACTGTTTGAGCAGGTGCAATAAACGGACTGGCTCCGCTAAATAAGACTGCCGCTGCCGCTATAGACCCAATGATGGCTTTTTTCATTTTTCTCCTCCATTATGTAACCGAACGTTACGTTTCTATAGAACTTATTTTTCAATATGTTCGGTTTAATTATAATGAAAAAAGCCTCAAAAACTATTACGCTATGATTAAATAATGTTACAAAATGGTTACTGAGGTATTTTTATCTTTAGATATGTATAAAAGAGATTGAAACATACCTAAGTCAATCGAATCTACAGACGAATAAACGAGCTAGTATGAATTGCTTGTTACGCGGCAGTTGATTTCCGTACAAGACTTCGCTTTCCGCGGGCGGCCGGTGAGCCTCCTCGTCACTTACGCTCCTGCGGGGTCTCACCTGTTCCGCTTTTCCCGCAGGAGTCTTCGTCTTGCTCTTCAATCAACAAATAGAACAACTACATAAACGAAAACTACGTTCACAATCACAATAAAAAAATCCGAACGATTTGGATTCTCCATCAAGAATCTCGATTCATCGTTCGGATTTCCCTTTAACTAAAACACTCTTGTCTCAGCCTTTTTTCTTTTACTTTTCTTTTTGCTGCTTCAAAATTAAGTCCTGTTTCGCTTTAGCATCATGATGCTGAGCTAATTCACGTGAAAATTCTTCATTTGCTTGATCCGGAGCAATTTTTAACTCTTTTGGTGTTTGAGGCAGTGACCCTTTGTTGTTATGTGATGATTTGTGATTATTTGCTCTTCCCATGTTGAGACCTCCTTGTATCAATCATTTGTTTTTCATCTTTAGTTACTATTCCCAATTTCCCAAAGCAAATTCAAACGAAAAAAGATTGAGACATAACGAAATAAATCCCATCTAAAGCCGAATAAGTTGGATAAATGAGCTGGTATGGATAGCTTGTTGCACGGCCGTTGATTTCCATACAAGATTTAGCTTTCCACAGGAGTCTTCGCCTTGTTCTCCAATCAACAACTAGAAGCAACTGCACAGATAAAATCTACATCAATATAAAAAAGATCCGAACGAATAATCGTTCGGATCTTTCTTCAACTACAATGCTTTTGTCCCAGACTCTTTGTTGTTACGATACTTTTTTTGTTACTTCGTTAATGTAAGCTTCCTTGTCTTTATCGTTAAATTGACCTTCCCACTTCGAAATGACAATCGCACCAAGTGAGTTTCCAATTACGTTTACCGCTGTACGTCCCATATCTAACAAACGGTCGATTCCAGCGATAAAAGCAAGCCCTTCTACCGGAAGTCCTACAGATCCAAGCGTTGCAAGCAGTACAACAAACGATACGCCTGGAACTCCTGCAATTCCTTTAGATGTAACCATTAAAATTAATATCAGTGAAATTTGCTGTGTGATGCTCATATCAATACCGTACATTTGCGCGATAAAAATCGCAGCAAGCGCTTGATAAAGAGTAGATCCGTCTAAGTTAAACGAATATCCCGTCGGAATAACAAAAGATGTAATTGCTTTAGGACATCCGAACTTTTCCATTTTCGCAATAATACGCGGCAATACTGTTTCTGAACTTGCAGTTGAAAATGCTAACAGCAATTCATCTTTTAGCACTTTTAATAAGTGGAAGATGTTAACGCCAGCCCATTTAGCTACAAGCCCTAGCACAACTAACACAAAGAAAATCATTGTGCCGTAAGCAACAATTACAAGCTTACTAAGCGGAATCAGAGACGCTAGTCCAAATTTTGATACGGTTACACCGATTAATGCAAATACGCCAAACGGTGCAAACTTCATAACTAAATTCGTTACCCAAAACATCGCTTCTGCCGTGCCTTCAAAGAATCTTAAAACCGGCTTGCCTTTTTCACCGATTGATGCAATTCCAAGTCCAAATAGGACCGAGAAGAAAATAATTGGCAGCATGTCGCCTGCAGCAATTGACTCAAATACATTCGTTGGAACGATGTGAACAAATGTTTCTACAAATCCTTTTTGCTCTGTAGCTTCTGCCGTTGATGTGTAGCTGCTGATATCTGATTTTTCAAGACCGCTGCGGTCCACACCAGTACCAGGGTGAAGCAAGTTAGCTGCTAATAAGCCTACAACAATGGCAACCGTTGTAATGATTTCAAAGTAAAGAATTGTTTTTCCGCCTAATTTACCAAGCTTCTTAATATCACCAACACCTGCAACGCCCACAATGATACTAGATATAACAATCGGCACCACGATCATTTTAATTAAATGAATGAATACGTCTCCAATTGGCTGGAGCACTTCAACTGCTTTAGGATTTCCGTAAAAAATAGCCCCTACAATAATACCTGCAATCAAACCAATTAGAATTTGTCCTGCTAATCCAAGCTTTTTGAACATATCTTTGCACCTTCCTTCTTTTTTCTAACAGCTCAAAGCTGTTTATTTGCACTTAATGTATTCAACAGATACAATTCCATTAAGAACTGTTTATTAAGTAGTTCTTTTATTCATAAGATTACATTATCATAGGCATCACAAAATCTAACAAAAACCTACTGAAACTAACAAAAAGTTTTTAGAAAATTACAAATTGAAAACGCTGTAGTTTTTTTTTACTACAGCGTTTGTTTGACTTCATAATAGAGCATTTGAATAAATTTTTTTACGTTTATACGACTCGGAGTGCTGCTTTTTCCCGTCCCTTTTTCTATATCTCTCATGCGCTGATGCACCATTGAAAAATCGAAAAACTTAGAAGCGTAATTTTCAAATTTAGGATTAAAGAAGTCAACCATACCAAGAGAAGTCAAATGATTTAAAGACTGATAAATAGCTCGTCTTACTCGCTGCTCAGCTGCTTTCATTTCTTTTTGCAGCACGTCTTCTGAAAAAGATGAACCAAGCTTTCTAACGGTAATTTTCTCAAAAATCTCTTTGAGAGAAGGAAAATGCTGTTCATACATCGTGCTTTTTTCCGTTTGATGCAAGTAATTGATGATTTCAATTAAATCTTTGCTTCCGCTTTCTCCTAAAATCCCAAGTTCTCTTAAAAGAAACCTGCACCCTTCTGCCGGATCGCTTTCTTTTTTACCAAAAGAAGGCGTTTTTTGTTGATTTCCTACATTAAGTACGGTATTTAACGATTCTTGAATTTTCTCCATTGATTGTTGAACATGAATTCGTTCAATTACTTTTTGAATGACCATGAGCACTTCCATACGATTAAGCGGCTTCGTGATATAGTATTCAATGCCAAGCGAGTAGGCTTTTCCAATCAAATCTTTCGTTTCTACCTGTGACATCATAATAATTTTCCCTTTAAAACTATCCTTTATTTTGCGCACGGTTTCGATTCCGTCTTGAATCGGCATTAATAAATCAATAAATAAAATATCGATCTGCTGCAATAAAGAAACTTGATCATTTAACACGATCCCGTCTTCTCCTTCTCCTATAACCTCCCCTAGATCATTATCTTCAATAATTTCGGCTAACATTGAACGAAAGACTTCGTCATCATCTATGATATAAAATCGCATATTAGTCCTTATCCCCCATTAACGTAGAAATAGGTAAATCTATAGCAAATTGAACACCGGGGCTTGGAGACAGATTAACAAATTGAATATTCCCTCCCAGCTGCTCGGTCATTTGCTTAACGTAGACAAGCCCAAGACCCGTAGAAGGCGTTCCGTCCTTTGCATATTTGGATGTAAATCCCGCTTTAAAAATGAGACGTTCATGCCTTTTTTTCACTCCGGGACCGCTATCTCTTACATACAATAAAATGCGGTCTTCTTCTCGACATACATCGATAATAATCGCGCCTTCTTCTTCAATCGCTTCGACCGCATTCGTTACTAGGTTATTAATTAATGATAAAAACAAGTACACGTGATAGCGAGGATGCTCTCCTAAAATCGAATATGAAAAATGAATATCTTTTGCTAACATCGCCGCATATTTTTCGTTGCTGCGCATGACGATTTGAAGCAGACTTTCGATTTCCATATACTCAGAAAATTCTTCTTTTGTAATGACCTTGGACAGTCCTGCTGATATCCGCTGGTTGTCTTTTTTAATATCATGTACTTCTCCTGCAATTTGTAATGCTTTTTGGCTAAAATCGTGCAGTGAAGTAAGCTGGTAGATATCCGCTTCGTGTAATTCTTCATACAAATCATACGACTTTTTCGTAATTCTTTCAGCGTCCTGCAGCGTTTTTTTCAAATGAATGGATTCCTCATATAAATTTGAAAGCACAACAAGCAGCTGGTCATTTTTTTGAGAGATTTGTCGTTCTCTCAGCTGCCCTTCGTAAAGTTTGATCATGCTAAACAGGCATAAAACAAAGAAACTTCGAAAGACGCCTACAATAAAAATTTGCATGAACTCTGGAAACACAATATGATGGTGAACCATCACATACATACAAAGCAATTCCATCCCGCCTGAAACCGTTTCGATAATGATGCTCCATATGCCAATAATCCAAGGCTTTGAATGAAAATCGTTAATTTTAAACCACGAAAAAGAAATGGCATAAACGAGATAATAAATCCCCGCTGAACACCTGATCTGCAAAGAATGCAGAAAATCAAATGATTCGTAGTTATACCAGTCAAGGTACATCCGAAAGCCCACTATAGCACTCGCAACTAAAAGACCTGGTATTACAGGAGATACCTTTCTTAAAAGCAGCAGTGAAAAGAAAAAAATGGGCACAGCAAAGCTAACTCTATACGTATCATGAAAAGGATAATATTTAAGCTCTCCTGCTAGCGGCACAACGACTATCATTACCAGAATGAGTAAAACATCTTTTTTTACTACCGTATCAACTTTCATCGTTCACTTCCTGCACTTTTTGAACATAAGTATATAGTTTAGCAATCTAAAAGACAATCGCTCTTCTCTATATTTTTTTACATCCCTACTTCCATTTATAAATATAGCCCATATATAAACGGTTATTTATTCTCTTTCATTATTCTCTGTAGTTTTTTAGATTTTCTTGTTTTATTTTGTAATTTTTGTTGTATAGTAGAAGTACCTTTTAAAATGTGAGGCTGTATCACAACTATTCAATTATTATTACATCACCTGATAGCTACACTAAAAAGGAAAACTATTATTTTACAGGGGGAGCTTATTTTACAATGTGGATCATTACCGTTTACTCGAAAAACCAAAGTCCGACTATGTTTGAATTTGAATCAGAGGTAGAGGCGAAAAAGACGTTTCAGGAGATTAAAGGGTGTAAGATCCTATCGGAAGTTATTTACTATAACGACCGAGTTCCCGCTTTAGCGTAAATCAGTTGATGTAGGAAATTTTGCAAATTATTGGTTAAAAGCCACATAAAGAGCCAAAGGATGATCCAGTTCCTTTGGCTCTTTGCTGTTTGATTAGAAAAAACTAGGCTGATACATGAGCTGAACTGCTTGTGACACCGCAGTTGATTTCCTTGTAAGACTTCGCTTTCCGCGGGCGGCCGCTGAGCCTCCTCGTCGCTTGCGCTCCTGTGAGGTCTCACCTGTTCCGCTTTTCCCGCAGGAGTCTTCGTCTTGCCCTCCAATCAACTGCTAGAAGGATCTAACGTTGACCCTAACAAAAAAACGAACCACTAATCAAACGTGTTGATCAATGGTTCGTTTTTCACTTCGTCTAACATACTTTTGTCCCAGCCTCGTTTTGCTTTGTGAGCATACTGACTCCCCACATTACGATAAAGTTGATAAGCAGCGCAATAAATCCGACGTTGATATCTTTCATTTGCTGAGGCAGTGACGGGAACAACGTACCAATAGTAGATCCGCTGATTGTAATATAGGCCACTACAATAATTCCAGCAACAATCCCCCACGCTGCTCCTTGTTTCGTTACAAAATTATTTTTCTTCAAGCTGAAAAGCAGAGATGGAAACAGCTGTGTCATTAGACTATAGCCCATTAAAATAATCGTTGACAGCGTCGTTCCTCCGTTTAGCGTAAAGTAAACAGAAATGAGAGCCACAACCGGTACAAAGCTTTTCGCTAAACGAGCAATACGCGCTTCGCTTGCTTGAGGCGCAAACGGTTTGTATATGTTTTTAGCCAGCAGCGTTGACGCACTCATTAACAGCATCGATCCCGGCACAAGCGCTGTCAGCAAACCAGCTCCTCCTATAATTCCAATAAACCAAGGATCAAAAGTTTGGATTGAGATCCGTAATAGCGCAAGATCCACGTCTCCTCCGCTTAAACCAGGAACTTTTAAAATAGCTGCAAATCCAACAAAAAATACAAAGAGCAGCATCAGCGTATAAAGAGGACTAATGATTGCATTTTTACGAAATACCTTTGCATTTTTCGCTGTATAGCTTGAACTAAACACCTGCGGCCACATATAAAAACCAAGTACTAGTAAAATAACGGTCGAAATAAACCACGAGACGCTCAATCCTTGCTCAGGAAACTTTAAAAACCCTGGCTTCGCTGTATTCACCGCTTCAAACATCGGACCGTATCCTCCGTAATAATGAAAAGGTAAATAAATGCCTAAAAATCCAATCACAGCAAGCATCATAATGTCTTTAATAACGGCCGTCCATGCAGAACCGTGGATACCGGATATCATAACATACAGCGTTAAACTGATAGCTCCCATCCAAATGGCTGCCGGCATTGAAATGGCGCCGTATGATGCTTGTGATACAATAATCCCCAATCCTTTTAACTGCACAACAATAACAGGAATGACAGCAATCACTCCTACAGCAGCTACAAGCACACCAAGGTAAGGGCTTTTATATTTGCTTACAAAAAAATCAGGCTGCGAGACGAGCTTATGATCTCTTGCATACTTCCAAATAACAGGAAGAAGCCAGTATGATAAGACATATGATAAGCTAATATAAATTAACACATAAAGTGCAGGAGCTCCTTTTCCATAAGCCCATCCGCTTCCGCCTAGAAACGAAAACGTTGTATAAATTTCTCCGGCCATCAGCACAAACACTAAAACCGCCCCGAAACCGCGTCCGCCTACCGTCCACTGCTCCAAGTTCATATCCTTGCCTTTAGTTGATCGTATGCCAAGAAAAATAGCTGCCACTAAAAATAGTAAAATAATAATAAGTGCACTATTCATTCTTCTTCCCCTTCCCGATTTCTGGGATCAAGCTTATACATAACCCCTAAAATAATGGACGTAAGCACCACCCATATCACCATCCAAAACATATTGAACGGCATACCGAGAACAAATGGAGTGACTCGATTAACAAAAGGGAGAAAACCTAATATGCCTACGAACGGAAGGACAGACAAAATATAGATAAATTTCATGACTAAACTCCTCCGACTTTCTAAAACTAACTTCTTTATATTACCACATATTCCGTGTATTCAATGAAGGAATGCTTGCATTTAAACTGAAATAATCTCCAAAAGATAAAATATTCTGTACTATTTTACAAAAATACTGTTTTCATTTTTCTGAATAAATAGTATAATTTCTTCTTATAGTTCGCAGGAGGTATCGTACAGATGAAAACAATAGAGAAAATCAGTACATTTGCAGGAAAAACGTTTACGCTTTGGGTTATTTTAATTTCCGTTATTGCCTACTCATTCCCAGAGCACTTTGTATGGATTGGAAAGTACATCGTTCCGCTCTTAGGAATTGTCATGTTTGGAATGGGATTAACGCTGTCAGCGTCTGATTTCAGCGAAGTATTTCGAAGACCGAAAGAAGTAGCACTAGGCGTGGTGGGACATTTTATCATTATGCCGCTTCTTGCATTCGGTTTGGCGATTGGCTTAGATTTACCAAAAGAAATAGCAGTGGGCGTTATTTTAGTAGGCTGCTGTCCAAGCGGCACATCATCAAACGTAATGGTCTTTTTGGCTCGAGGAAACGTTGCGCTCGCAGTTGCTATCGCTTCTGTTTCAACCATTTTAGCACCGAATGTTACACCGCTTCTTATTTTATTATTTGCAAGCAAGTGGGTCGATATTGATATCATGTCTCTTATTATTTCCATTATACAAGTTGTCATCATTCCGCTTGCTCTTGGATTTACGATCAAAAAGTTTTTTGGAAAAGCTGCAGAAGCAAGTTCCAAAGCCCTTCCCCTTGTTTCAGTAGTCGCGATTGTCTTGATCGTATCTGCCGTTGTGGCAGGAAGCCAAGCACAGCTTGCTAAAACAGGCGGTATCATTTTTGCCGTAGTTGTTCTTCACAACATTCTTGGTTTCACAATCGGCTTCTTCTTTGCCCGCTTATGCGGAATGGATCTAGCCAAACAAAAAGCGGTGGCAATGGAAGTTGGCATGCAAAACTCAGGGCTCGGCGTCACTATCGCTTCCACTCACTTTTCGCCGCTAGCCGCTGTCCCAAGCGCCATCTTCAGCGTCTGGCACAACATTTCAGGCTCAGTTCTTGCCTTTATCTTCAGCAAACTAAAAGACAAAAACCAGCCATCGTCTGATAAAAAAATGGCTGGCTGATACAATAAACTTATAAGGGAAGCACAAAAAGCTCCCTTAACTCTTCCCAAAAAGTTTTTACCTAGGCGAATGCCACCAACGCCGAAAGCGGGGTGGCATTCGCTTAGGTATAGAAAAAGAGACATGGCGCTTTTGCCATGTCTCTTCTTTCTAAAACTATTAGCCTCTTCCTGCTTGGAAAGAAGGGTATTTCGTCATACCACCATCAGCAAATAATGTAATACCTGTTACATAGCTTGCTTGTGATGATGCTAAGAATGCTGCAACTGCTGCTACTTCTTCTGGTTTACCGATGTAACCCATTGGAATCATGCTTTCTACATCTGCACGTTGTTCTGGATCTGCAAATTTCTCTGCGTTAATTGGTGTGTTCATCGCACCTGGTCCAATGTTATTTACGCGGATACCTTTTGGCGCATATTCAAGAGCCAATGTTTCCGTCATTAGTTTCATACCGCCTTTACTTGCTGCATAGTGAACAAATAATGGCCAAGGAATCATTTCGTGAACGCTAGACATGTTGATAACATTTCCTTTAATGTCGTTTTCAACGAAATATTTAATCGCTTCACGGCTTCCTAAGAATGCACCTGTTAAGTTTGTATCAATAACTTTGTTCCAGTTGTCTAAAGATAGCTCATGAGAAGGAACTGGGTTTTCAACACCAGCGTTGTTAATCATAACGTCTAATGTACCGAATTCTTTGATAGCTGTTTGAACAAGATTTACAACGTCTTCTTCTTTTGTTACGTCGCCTTGAACGATGATTGCTTGTCCGCCTGCTTCTTCTACTTCTTTTTTCGCGTCTAAAGCTTCTTCTTCATTGTTGTAATAGTTAATAACAACTTTTGCTTCTTCTTGACCGAAACGAACAGCCATTGCACGTCCTAAACCTGTTGATCCACCTGTAATTACAACTACTTTATCTTTTAAATCTGTATACATAATAAAATCCTCCTAGTGTTTTCATTTATTCATACATACTATTATTAACTTTTACGTAAACGTTAACTTTTAGCCATTCCGAGGAATACGCCACCTAAAATGATGAGCACAATACCAATCGTAATCGAAATAAGCTGACGCTTTGTTTTCTTTTCTCCTAATAAGAAGATACCGCCAAGCGTTGAAATAACAATTCCCATTTGTGATAATGAGAAGCTTGTTGCAACCCCTACTTTAGGTTGAGAAATAAATAAGAACATATTACCAGCTGCCCAAATCAGCCCTGGAATAATGTTGCGAATTGCGTATTTATTAAACGGTTTGTGTTTATAAGTAAGTATAAGTCCACCAATTAACATACCAATAGCTTGTGGGAATAGCGCCGACCATCCGTCTACATTAAATAAACGAGCGACAACTACATACACTAAGTATCCAATTGTTGAAATAATAAGGGTAATAATCCCTTTTTTGAATTGTCCAGATTGCTCTGCATTTTTTTCGCTTTCTAGTGATGTTAACACAATACCAATAACAATAAAGATAAGAGCTAACACGCCTAAAATAACGGTTGTTGTTGTTGACCACTCGTGAAATACGATAACACCAAACAATGATGTCGTCACAAGCTGCATACCAGTTGAAATTGGCATGGTTTTTGAAACACCAATATAATCAATCGTTTTCAACTGATTACTTTGCCCAACTGCCCAAAATAATCCTGAAACGATTCCGACAATAAAAATAAGCGGCGTCAATACGGGATGAACTACGAAGTAAATAACGGCTGAAAAGATCAGCGCACCAATTGTAGTCCCAAGCGTTTGACTGTAAGGACCTCCGCCCAATTTAACGTTGAACAGGACAATACTTCCCCAGAAAATCGCAGGAAGAATAGCCAAAAGGATATCCATTTGATACTAACCTTCTTTCTCAAACTCTTGATGTAATTGTAAATTTAAAGTACCTTTTATTTAACTAGGTAACTTTATGTAACCAATCTTAGACCTTTTTTCTTGATACGTCAACAATAATATGTCGATTTTGTGACTTTTTTTGAATACTTTACAATACAGCGTTTCCAAGCTACTGAAAGTTTTGAAAATAAAAAAAGATAGCCTTTTCATTATCCAAATGTTAGTATATAATAACATCACAGTGGTTACTTTTAATATCCTATATACAATAAAGTAGGTGACATCAATGAATGATTTTGATGAGTTATGTCCAAAAGTGTGGAAAACATTCGATATAATAGGAAAAAGATGGAATGGATTGATTATTTATGTCCTGATGAGCGGTCCTAAACGCTTTAGTGAAATTCACAGCAGCATTCCTTCTTTAAGTAAACGAATGTTAACCGAACGAATGAAAGAGCTGGAAGAAGAAGGAATTGTGATCCGGCACGTTATTCCTGAACGTCCCGTTCGCATTGAATATATCTTAACTAAAAAAGGATCAGAGCTTGGTATGATCTTAGGGCCCGTCAGTAAGTGGGCAAAAACATGGATAAAATAAAAAAGCCTCTTTGGAGGCTTTTTTTACGTTTGATAGAGGATATAATTATTTTTCCCTTCTCTTTTTCCTTTGTATAACGCATCATCTGCATTTTTTAATAATAAAGCAGCCGATTCCCCGTCCTCTGGATAAATAGAGACGCCGATGGTAGTTGTTGTGCGCAAACAATAGCCCCGTACATTCCAGCTTTGCTGAAGAGAGACATGAATCCGCCCAGCAATTTGTTCAATTTCCCGTCCATTTGTGACGTTTAAAATAATGATAAACTCGTCTCCGCCCAACCGATAGATGCGATCGCCTTTCCGTACACAGCTTTTTAATCTCTTCGTGTATGCTTTTAAAAATTCGTCGCCTATATGATGGCCATATTCATCGTTAATCTGCTTAAAATTATCACAGTCGAGAAACAAAAGCGCAAAAAACTCATCGCTTTTCCGCTGCCCATTTTCAATTACTTTGTTTAACTCTTTTAATAACATCGCCCGGTTGGGAAGACCTGTTAAACTATCGTGAGTGGCTTCAAAATGAAGTTTATTTTCTAGCGCTTTTTGTTCAGTAATATCATTGTGAATGGATACGTAATGAGTAATATTTCCGTCTATATCTTTTAACGGCACAATTGTTTTCGATACCCAGTATGACTGATGATGCTTCGTCTCCATTTCAAGCTGTCCTCGCCATACTTTTCCGCTTTTTATTGTTTCAAGCAGCTCATGGTGGTCATGATGAAGCTCTGCATCTCGATAATACTTCCCTAATAAATCTTCTTTTTCATAACCTGAATACTGTACATACATATCATTTACATAGGTAATAATTCCACTTGCATTTATAATCATAACGCTAGCTGATTCATCAAGCGCATATTTTATATTTTCAAGTTCTTTCAGCGTATAAGCCAGCTGTTCTTCTGCTTCTTTTTGAGGCGTAATATCGTGTAAGATTGCATAAGCCCCAACCGTTTGATTATTTACTTTAACAGGAATCGTTGTAATATACACATGTTGTATAGAATGTTGGCTTCTGCGGAATGTTAGTTCTGTACTATAGCTAATTTCTTCATATACATTCCAAGACTTGTAGTTACAGGCTCCCAGTCTTTTAGCAATATCTCGGTAATTTTGATGCAGCACATCGCTTGCAGAAAGCTGCAGCGTTTCTAAGAATGCGCTGTTGATATTTAAAATCGTGCCGTCCAAATTCAGCATACAAACCGCGTGGTGGTGGTTTGTAAATAGCGATTTATACCACTGTTTGCTTTTTATGAGCTCCAATTCTAATCTTTTAATAGCTGTGATATCTCGGTAAATCACCGAATAGGCGACCAGTTGATTTTGATAGTCATAAATCGGTGAACAGCTGACAGAGACACACACGCTTTCGCCGCTTTTTGTGTACCTGACTGTTTCATAAGGAGGCAGCGTCTTGCCATTTTTTAATTCTGCTATTAATTTAAGGTTTTCTTTTTCCTCTTTCTTTGACACGATGTTCATCTCTTGACGGCTTTTTCCTATAACTTCTTCTTTTCTCCACTGAAATAGCTTTTCAAATGCCCCATTGACTGTTAAGACCTTCTCATCACAATCAGCAATTAAAATGGCGTCTACCGTATTTTCTAGAAACGCATCGAGCAAACGCGTGCTCTCTTCCTGCGTTTTTTTATAATGAATTTCTTGAGCCATGACAAGGACATGTGAAGGGGTTGTCGCTTGATTAAAAAGAGGGGTAAATGTTACTTCATATGCATGCCGGTCGGGCTGAAAAAGCTGTATGTATTGATATTGAATCGGTTCTTTCATGGCAATAGCTTTTTCACAAAGTGTGTAAAAAAGCAGATTTTCTTCTTTATTGATTATCTTGTCTTCCATTTTGTCAAAGAATCGCTGAGCTGCTTTGTTACATTCTTTATAATATAGCTGATGTTTTTCTTGCTGAATTAAAATAACAGGCTGCGGCATATTCATAAAATAAAATTGGAATACCCCTTCACTATACATACTAAATATCCTCCATCTGCCTTTGGAATTTCACTAAACGTCTTGTTTTGATATGCAATTCACTCATTCTCCCAAACCAACGCGTCTTCTTTACCTCTTAAAATATTTTAACAATCGCACAAAATCACATAATTTTATAAAAATTCAAGACATCTGCGTTGCATATAAGTCTAATTACCCGTTCTCATATTACGATAAATTATCTATTTAGTGAAGTGTATGGTTTAAGAGTTCAGCAGCCTTTCTCGTCTGAATAAACTGCGGTACTTATTATAAGTTAAGTAGGAAGAGATCGACTGCGGCGTGCCCAGCAAATAGCCTTGAGCAGCATGTAGGTTTAACGAAATCGCTGCGGCTAAATCTTTATCTCGTTCAACGCCTTCTAAAATAGCGACTCCTACAATTACTCCAATAACAGTCTTCATGCGATTCTTCATAGTCGCCCATCCTTTTTTATTGTTTAGAACAAACTTCACTTTGTATATATTGAATAGTTTAGAATTGTTATATCTGTTCTTATTTCTTCGACATACCTTTTTTAAAAGTTATTGAGACTCACAAATCTCTCTGACTTCTTTTTCTTTACCAAATAAGCCTTTGTATTCAAGTTGAGCTATTTTCTTGATTAAAACGAATACTATTTAATATTTCTACAAACCACTCTCTTTTCTCAAGCCCCTTATTAGTTTGATGATTTAAACTGTCATCAAACCATAATTCAATTACCTTATTAGAATACTTATCTGCTACGTATCCTATGTATGTATTTGGAGCATATTTATTCTTATCATGGATGACATGTTCTTCTGTTCCTTTAAAATAAAGATAAGCTGCATCAAAATATATACGGGTATTAGCTGTTTCCCACTTTTCAGGATCATTTGCGCCAAACTCACCTTTAAATAGACTCTCTACATAAATAGATTCATCATCAGCATTACTCTCTGATAGTTCGACTTGTAAATAATTTAGTTGATCTCCTTTTTTATGCTTCTTGACTGATGAAGCTTTCCACCTTTCGTAAAAATCGTCACTTTTAACATATTGTTGTTCATTTTCATGTAACAACTGATACTCCTCCGGAAACCACATCGTATACTGTCCTGTCCTTGATTTAAACTCATAAAACCCATCGTCTACTTTTTTATCTTTATTCAAAAACTCACGAGTGAAATGATCCTTAAAAGCTGGAACATTTGGGTAGCGGCTTTCATTTATGATCCATATTCCGCCTATTAAAATAGTTGCCCCTGTAATTACTACGATAATAGTCTTTGTATGCTGTTTCATAGCTGCACACCCTTCTTCATTATTTGAAACAAACTTCTTTTCCTATTTATTAAATAGTTTTTACCGAATACTATTACCCGAAATTGCTTCGTGATGTATAGCTAACTTAACCGTAAAATTGAACACTTCTTAAGATTTTCATTAACCATTTTCTCTGTTTCTCTTCCTCAAATTGTTTATTTTTAAATCCGCTCGTTTCAAAAGAAAATTCAATTACTTTGTTAGAAGCTTTATCTATAATATACGCATAAAAGCTATTGGGTTTTTGCTTAATATCTTCTACTACTTGATTCTTTTCATTTATCTCAAAATGAGCACTTGAAAAATAAATTTCAGTTTTACCTGTTTTAATAAGCTTTGGCTGTTCAGAAATTAAATGATCTTTAAAAAAGCTTTCAAGATAATCTTGGTAATTTCCCTTGTGATCTTTAGCCATCCTGACATATATAGCTCCTCTATACTCTTTGGTTTCACTTGTTGAGGGAACAGCTTCCCATTGTTCAAAATCTTTATTATCTTTAGCGTAATCACCATTTTCACTCAGTAATGTATACTCCTCCGGAAACCACATCGTATACTGCCCTGTCTTGGACTCAAACTCATAAAACCCATCATCCACTTTTTTATCTTTGTTTAAGAATTCACGCGTAAAGTGATCATCAAAAGCAGGGACGTTTGGGTAGCGGCTTTCGTTTATCAGCCATATTCCTCCTATTAAAATAGCAACTCCTATAATGATTGCGGAAAGGGTCTTCGTACGTTTTTTCATTGTCCTACACTCCCTTTATTACTCTTTTGAAATAAATAGGACTTAATGTAAATTGTTCAACATATAAAAATCCCTCAGACCACTGTCTGAGGAATAGCAGTATCCCTTATGTTAATTCACTTTCATCCATTGATTCTTTATATCGAATTTCGTACTCTCTCTTATGCATATCTTTAACAGAATGCATAAAACTCATAATATGCTGAAATGCTCCAGTATCATACTGCTGAGCCCTTAGCGTATATCCCCGCTCAGCTGCTTCTAATTTACTTTTAACCGCATCCGTAAACTCACCCGTTTGGTTTTCTAAATAGCTTTTAGCATGCCAAAGCTTTTCATTTACTTCTTGATCCTTTTTGATTAACTCTTTAATCCTTTTTGCCTGCTCGTCTTTGAAGTCATCACCATCAAATTCAAACGTGTATTTACCGCTCGTTGTTCCTGTGTGTGTAAAATCAAAATCAAACAATTAAATCCCCCCTACTACTTCTTTCATGCTTTTAATATCTGAAGCTACCGATTCGTCAGCTTCCATCATCTTCTCGAAATTTTGGAAGAACGTTTCAAGAAACTTTTGATAGTATGTAACTTCCTCTTGAATAGAAGAAATAATCTCTTCAACAGGGGTAAATACACTATCGTCTAGCGGATCAAACGTTTTGTCAAACGTCACTTTTTCAGCCACACGCTTTTGTCCAAACCAAGCTAGGGTAGCTCCATCTTTATCTGCCTTTTCCATAAATGACTGGGGAGAAGCTTCTTCTCTGGATATTTTCATTTTTAACTTTTTCTTCTTAGCTTCGAAGACTTCATTAATTTCACTATGTAAATACTGCTTTAGTGCATTTAAGTTTGCTTCTTTGTCTTTGATGGCATTAGCACAGTAATAAACAAACTTCTTCATTTGTTCATAATCTAGCAAGATTTCTTCCTGAGATCCTGAATCAAAAACCTGATAATATGTCTTCATAGCATTAGCTTCTGTGTATTTGACAACATAATTAATTCCGTGGAGTTTTGCTTGTTTACTTTGAGATATTCCTTTAATAAGCTGAAATGTTGCTCCAGGGCTAGTAAATGTATTTACCATTGCTGCTGCACCTACTCCTATACCTGCTTTAATCTCTCCAAAATGAAGAAAAGGATATCTTTTTACACTCTCAAGATATTGATCACGTGTTTCTGGCAGGTTAAGCAACGTTTCTTGTTTCACATGATCATTAACAAACCCTAAACCGCCTAATGTTGTCTTTACTCCAAGGTTATATCGGAATTGGTCTATCATATATACTGGGTTCCATTTTGCTTCTTTCTGAAAAGGATATTTCCCAATGTTAATCATTTCTTCTGTATCTAAATCTCCAAGCATGGTTACTTTGTTACCTGCATACCAGCTGTTTGGAAAGGATTGAGCATGCATAGGCTCGCCTTTTACCCAGGTATGGCTGATTCTTTTTACTTCTTTTTCATAATAAGTATTAGCTAGAGATATGAGGTCATTTGAAGATAAATGTCTGCTTGCTCCTCTTTTTCGATTTATATATTCTAAGAAGTCTTTATCAAGGTCTTTGAGTTGTTTAACATTTACAGGAGCATCATTCAACCCTCTTATGTTCACAAAGTTTTTAGTTAACAGACCTAATGTAACTATAAGGTGACCACCTAGAGAATGACCATCTCCATACCTTTTAATTTCAATATCTGAACCTTCCACCTTTTTTTCTACCTCATTGTACATCTCTAAAGCATCATTGATTTGCTTGTTACTTTTTCCTGCTCCAATACCTAATGCATCATAAACCACATCACCAAAATCTTTAGATGGTTCTGTTCCTCTAAAGATATAATATATTTCATTAATATGGTGCTTTTTGTCATAAAAATGAATAGCAGCTCCATCGAAACCAGACTTTTTTCCAATTTTCATGTCCGTACTGCTATAAATCTCAAAATTCGGCGGTTCTTTCCCCATAGTTTCTTTATAGATTTCTTTTATTTCTTTCTCTTTTCCTGATAAATCCTTATATTCAAGTTGAGTTAACTTATTTCTTAAACTATTATCTAAAACAGAATGATTAGCCATTGTGTTCATCCTTATTAAAAGTAATGCTCTTTAATATCTTTATAATCCATTTATCTCGTTCTTCTGCTGACTTTTTAGAAAGATGATCATTTGTACTATCAAAATAAAATTCAATTACACGCTCGGAGTTCTTGTCTGCAATATAACCAGCATATGTAGTTGGAATATGTCTATTAAAGTCCGTAATCACCCTTTTATCTGTTCCTTTAAAATATATGTACGCTCTGTCATAATAAATTTTTGTTGTATCTGTCTGTAACTTTTGAGGGCTAGTGCTATGAAAACGTTTCTTAAATAAGCTTTCTACATAGACCTTTTCTTTATCGGGATTTTTCTCAGACAACTCAATGTTAATATATCCTTTATGTCCTTCATTGTTATTATTCGAGGCTTTCCAAAATTCATAATATGTATCGTCTTTAACATAATCTGATGCATCCTCATGTATTAATTGATACTCCTCCGGAAACCACATCGTATACTGCCCTGTCTTCGACTTAAACTCATAAAATCCGTCATCCACTTTTTTATCTTTGTTTAAGAATTCACGCGTAAAGTGATCATCAAAAGCAGGGACGTTTGGGTATCGGCTTTCGTTTATCATCCATATTCCTCCTATTAAAATAGCAGCTCCTGCAATGACTGCAATAATGGTCTTCGTACGTTTTTTCATTGTCGCACACCCTTTTAGTTATGTTATAACCTATGTTTTATACATGTTCGATACTATCATACTTATAATGGGAGAGTCATAAGCAGAACGAATCAAAGAACCATAATTAGGAAGTGGTTATTTTTCACTATCACTTACCCTTTCTATTAAAAAAATAATCGTTTCTTTTTTTATCATTGTTACCGTTATTAATGATTTCTCTCAATAAAGAAAACCCCACTTTCAAAAAAGTGAGGTTGATTACATAATATAGGCCATTTACTGAATGTTTCGCTCTTCTTGCGCTAGCACATCAATTTCAGCGTCAATCTTCACGCTGTGGGTTTTTCCATCAAGTCCAAGAATCACAATTTCGTACTGCTTGTTAGCAAGGACAATCGATTCAATAATGCCTTTATGCTGTCTTAAGGCGTATGCTTTTGCACGGCTTTTAGTTAAAGGAATCGTTTTTTCTTTCAAAACATTGCCGGTTTCGGCGTTAATTTTTACTTTGTGCTCTTCTCCGTTTAACGTAAGGATGTCTACTGTATAAATAGGAAGAGTGAGTATTTTACTCAGCGATATGGATTTGACAATGCCTTTATATTCTTTTAATGCGAGAAGCTTTGCTTGTTCTTTCAACAAAAGTGATCGTTTTTCAGAAATCATTTGACGCCATCCTTTCTAGTTTATAAAACGGACTGCTGTTTCAATTTCTTAACGTACCATATCCTATGTATACGTCTACTAACTAGTATAGCGGGCTTGTCTTAAATTTCTCTTAATATTACATGAAAGATAGCTGAAGAAAGCTGTTATTCACTGAAAAAACTAGACCTGGTTAGATCTAGCTTCTTATTGGTGAATGTGAATTCTACATTTTTTTGGTTTCGAATCGTTCTACGGCTCTCATTTGTTTGATTGATGGGGATTTGTGGACGCACATGCCTAGATGGACTTTTTGAAGCAAATAGGGATCAATGTAAAAACCATTTTGAAAGATGTTTTCTTTGTCCTGTTCGTCATGAAATTTGGAGCATCTTACACAGTAATACATATCATAACCTCCTTGCGGACTATTTTATAAACGGGGATAGTTTTGAATGGTATATTTACCTACATCATATGGAAAAGAACAAAAGTCGTGCTTGTTTAGGGAAAATGTCCGAAAAGGAGAAGGCTTGTCCATGGGCTAAACCGCTGGCTTTTCAAAATGATTATTTAGAACATAAATCAGTTTGATCGTAACAAAAAAGCCTCTTTCAAAGAAAAAAGAGGCTTTTTTATTAATTTGTTACTTTTGCGCTGTTTTGGTGCCAGTTCCAAGCTGATGCGATAATTTTTTCTAATGAAATTTGCGCTTTCCAGCCTAATTCTGCGTGAATTTTATCAGAAGATGCGACCAAGCGTGCCGGATCTCCAGCGCGGCGGTCTGACATCACAATATTCGCTTTTTTACCCGTTACTTTTTCACACGTTTCAATCACTTCTTTTACAGAGTAGCCAAGGCCGTTTCCAAGATTGTACGTTGCTGTTTTCTTCGTGCCGTCTAACAGTGCTTGAAGCGCTGAAATGTGAGCATTTGCTAGGTCCGTTACGTGAATGTAGTCACGGATGCACGTTCCGTCTTCAGTATCGTAATCTGAGCCGAATACAGAGATGTTTTCACGTTCACCAAGCAGGTGCTGAAGAATGATTGGAATTAAGTGCGTTTCAGGATCATGGCACTCGCCAATTTCCGCTGTTTCGTAAGCACCCGCTGCGTTGAAGTAACGAAGCACCACATATTCCATATCGTAAGCACTTGCAAAGTCAGCTAAAATCTGTTCAATCATTAACTTTGAACGTCCGTACGGATTAATTGGGTTTGTTGCCGTATCTTCTGTAATGATATCTACAGAAGGAATCCCATATGTAGCAGCAGTAGATGAAAAAATAAACTTTTTCACATTGTGCTTCATCATCGTTTGTAAAAGGGTTAACGTCGCAGCTACGTTGTTTTGATAATATTTAAGAGGATCTGTTACTGACTCCCCTACTAAACTATTAGCAGCAAAATGCATGACAGCATCAATTTTATGATTTGTGAATACGCTTTCTAAATCTTTCTCATTACCTAGATTTCCTTCTACGAATACCGCTTTCTCATCGATTGCCCAGCGATGACCCGTTGATAGATTATCAAGTACCACAACTTCATTTGTTTTCACTAATTCTTTTACTAGGTGGCTTCCGATATAGCCTGCTCCTCCGATGACTAAAATCATACTGTCAGTCAGCTCCTTTTTATTAAGTGTCGCTACAGATATCGTACCCGTTTCTTTTCCATTTGTAAATATTTCATTTTTCAGTATATGATAACGCAGCTGTCTCTTTTAATTAATATATCTACTAATTGTGAACTGAGTGTGAAGATATTCATTTCTGCTTAAAAACCCGTGCGTGTAGGCAACGGGTTTTCTTCTTAGATTTGCTGAGGCACTTTCTTCATATCTTTTACTTTATTTTTTAATGGAAGCATCCCTTCAATATGACATTCAATACAGTCCCCGTCTTCAATAACAGCCGGTCCCGGCGTTCCGGTGAGGATGATATCACCTGGATGCAGCGTCATGACTTTTGAGAAAAATGAAACACAGTATGCGATGTCGTAAATCATATTAGACACTGTATTTTCATGCTGCATGTCTCCATTTAGCAATGTGCGCACTTGAAGTGATTTCACGTTTGATATACTTTCTTTTGTAACAAATTCTGAACCTATACTGCAAAAGGTATCAAAGCTTTTCGCTCGCATTAAGTAGCGATGATTCGCCGCATGAATATCAGCTGCGGTTACGTCGATTGCTGACGTATAACCAGCAATTACGTTTATGGCTTCATCTGGCTCTATATCCTTACACGTTTCGCCGATTACCACCGCTAGCTCCGCTTCAGCCGTTGTTTTGTAGGACTGCTTTGGAATACGAATGCTGTCTTCTGGTCCAATAATGGCGGTTGCGGGTTTTAAAAAACTAACTGGATCAATGGCACGGTCGTAGTCTTTTAGTTTTTCTTCAGAAGCGGCATAATTAAACCCAATGCCTAATAATTTCGACGGATTACTAATGATAGGAGCTGTTTTTCTGCCCTGCAAGTGCATTACAGGAAAAGAGCTGTTCATACCAAATTTATTATGGGCGTACCATGTTTCAAGGTGGCGAAGTTCTTTATATTGAATCAGAGCCCAAATTGTTGTAGACCAGTTTGTTAAATATTTGGTATTAATATCTTCTATAAGCAGAATGCTGTCATTGTCTAAAATGGCTGCTTGTTCTTTCCCTTGCTCTATTATATTTACTAACTTCATGATACGCTCCTTACCGATGCTTGAATGATACGATCGCTGTTTTCTTTTACCCAATTTAATAATTTTTCATCTTGGTTGTATCCTGCAATAAAAGATAAACCGATTGGCAAACCGTCTAGTTCTCCTGCAGGTATCGTAATTTGGGGAAGGCCGCTTAGGCCGGCAATACACGTCATTTGAAGCGTTCGCAATCTTCTGTTTTCTAACTCCGGTCCTTTTGCATCTTTTACAGGCGCGGGTCCTGGAGCTGTAGGAAGTACTAATATTCCTTCTTCTCCAAGCTGTGAGTACATAAAATAGCGAAGTTCACGACGCTTTTCTTCTATATAATTCATATTTAATAATGTAAGAGTGCTAGCCCATTGAAAACGGCTTCCGATGTCTTCTCCAAAGGTTGGATTTTCTTTTTGAATCCACTCTCCGTGCGTTTGCCAGATTTCTTTTCCTTGCAGCAAACGGAAGGTTTCCATATATGTAGAAAAACCCTGAGGAGCAATCGCTATCTCTTCTATAGTAGAGAAAGACTCTATTACGTGATTTATAGACGGCGCAAGAGCTCGCATGCTTTGTTCATCCACAAGTTCCATTACATCTGTTGGTACATACAGCCGTGTAAATCCACTAGCACGCGACGTTGAATTCAATAAAACCGCTCCTACTTTTTGCAAAGTGTGGCCGTCTCTAGCCATTACACCAACTGTATCGAAGCTTGGAGCCAGTGGAATCAGACCGTTTGTAGAAATGCGTCCGTGAGAAGGACGATACCCGAAAATACCGCAGTAGCTGGAAGGAATTCGAACCGATCCTCCCGTATCTGTTCCAATCGCAAAATCAGTTATTCCCGCTGCGACAGCAACCGCTGATCCGCTTGAAGAACCTCCGGGAATTCGATCTGCGCTTTTTGGGTTTACCGGTGTTCCGTAATGCGCGTTTTCTCCATTTAATCCGTACATAAGCTCGTCAGTATGCGTAACTCCCTTTAGTGCAGCTCCTTCTTTTAAAAGAGCAGCTACTACGTCTGCATGTTCACTTGCAGGCTGATGCGTGGAGAGCCAATCTGGATTTCCCGCACTTGATATATGTCCTTGTACATCAAATACGTCTTTTAACGCAAAACTCAAGTTATTTAACATTCCCGTTCCCGTTGGAGGTACGTAAAGATCACTGTCTACAAATGCGTTCCACGTATCTTTCATTCAACCATCTCCTCATTTCTTATATCTGTTTAGAATATAAAATTTGGAATAAGCTGGTCAATGAATGTGTCAGGTCTGTTAACATTAATATTATGCAAATCTTCCAGCTTCTCTTTTCCTAGAGAAACTAGCCTTTTTATTTCCCTTTTAGCACGTTTGCGAGTAAAGTAGAAACATATCATTTTACGAAAAGGACTATCGCGATGGAACAATCTACTACGCTTTTCTTATTTATTTTATTAGCTTTTGTGCTAACAAGAGGCATTCCATTTATAGGTTCATTTGCTCCTAGCATTAATCAGCTGCTTCGGCATATTGGACGTTATTTTTCAAATTTAAATACGATGTTTCATGAAGATGGCCACGCGTTAATGGGGCTTATTGTCGGAAAAGGCGTCAATCGCATTGAGCTGTATACTAATAATGAAGGCGTAGCTGTGACTGCCACCTACGCGGGATCCCGTGGATGGCTGCCGCGCGTCATTATTGCTTTAACCGGGTACCCGTTCAGCTCAGCAATGGCTTATTTGTTTTTCTACCTGCTCGTTCACCATCACTACGACTGGCTTTTTTACGGGTTAGGAAGTGTGGTTGTTATTAATTTACTGCTTTGGGTACGTAACGGATACGGAATTGTGTGGCTTTTTTCTATCGGTTTGATCCTCGGAGGTATTTATTATTTACAAGACCCACAGCTTACGCGCTACAGCATGATGTTTGTTGGTGCGCTGTTACTTGTAGAATCTCTATTTTCTGCCTTTATTATTTTTGTGTTAAGTATCAAATATCCACACGATGCAGGTGACGCTACGAGTTTAAAGCAGCTTACCCATCTTTCAGCACGCTTTTGGGGTTTTTTATTTTTCGCACAGGCCGTCTATGTGGCTTATTTGATTTTTCAACTGATTTATTAGAGAGCGACGCAGAAGAAACAATATAATTAATTATTGCTTCACAAACGTATATATTTAAATAAAGGATGCTTCTCGTTGTGTGAGATAGCATTCTTTATTTACGTTTTCCTTGCAATGGATTTTTATCTAAAAGCACCTTCACAAAAGTAACCTGACTTTTTAATGTTTTTGTCTAAAACAAAAAAGCACCTTCTAAGTAGAAAGACGCTTTATTATAGCTACCTTTTTAAAGTTTTAATCAACGATCATTGAATGTCTTGTAAAATTACCAAAAACCAGGTTTAACTATATTACTCTTTCAATATTTTTGCTAATTTTTAACTTTTGAATAAAATAAAGCACGAAATAATGTATGAAACTTTTTTTGATAAAATTTAATATATCCTCTAAAGATACTATATTTTTTATGCTTTATTGAAGGTGGATAAAGATTAGTTATCTCCGATTTATTTGGAAAAAGCCATCTCTTAAAAAAGATCATAGAATGCTTAAACTGGTCATACTCAGACAAATGTACCCGAATAAGGTTTTTAAATCCTTTTACGCTTTGTCTGTCTCCATAACGTATTTCTTGATAATCCCACCATATTTTTGATTTTTTATTAAAAGGAAAGCTATTAATTTGATCGAGATGTGGAAATTGATTATAAACAACTGTTAATGTACTTGTTAGTCTTTTTAAAGTGTGATCGTTTTTTGCTATTTTAAATAATGCATTGTAATCAATTTTATGATTTAAGACATGTATAGTTTGTATAATATCGATAAAATATTTTAAAGAATCCATTCCATGCTTCCAGCCGTGAAGACAAATCATATAGAAGGTATGTACTTCAGACAGTTGTTTTATATGTTTGTAACCTTCTAAAGGAGTAGAGTGCTTCCAAAATTGCTCAATCTCTAATGAGGAACTCTCCTCTTTAAGAAGATCCCAATGAAGTTCAATAGCTAACGGAACAGGTGAATGAGGAATCACTTTACCAAACGAACGATGAAAGTGATGAGATGAGTATTCTCCTTCTGTATCGTATTCTAGCTCTTCAATACACCTTATCGCTTTTTCCATATCCTCTTTGCGAATTAATATATCAATGTCCGTTGTCCTTCTTGCACTGAAATGACCAAAATATGTTTCGTTAAATAAAATTCCTTTTAATGGGATAGCAGAGATATCATTAGCTTCGAACGTATCCAAAATAAGCTTTAGCTGATTTTTAATATAAAGGTTGTTATACAAAACAGCTTGATATTCTGTCTTCAGCTGATTTTGAAAATATGTTGGCGTTTGCTCCATTCTTCCTTGCTGTTTTAACAAAGAATATACCGTTGCTGATAAGTGAAAGTATTCGATATCTTCTAATATAGAGCTATAATCATTCGGATTTTCTGGCAATGGATGGCTTTGATCATATAATGATTGAATAAACTCAATGAACATTATGGAAATCCTCCTAATTTATCTGTCTTTACAGCATGATGGCTCTTTCTTCGTTATTAAAAAGCTGTGATGTGTTGACATTAGCAAGGTCTCGGTATAAGCCTGGCTGATGAATCAGCTCTTCATGCTTTCCTGATTGAATCAGTTTTCCATTATCAATAACAATAATAGAATCAACCTTTTGAATAGTAGATAAACGATGAGCAATTACGATAGTTGTCCTATTTTTCATAATTCTTTGGAGCGCTTCTTTAACCAAGTATTCTGTTTCATTGTCTAGTGCAGATGTTGCTTCATCAAGCAGCAAAATAGGTGCATTCTTTAAAATAGCGCGAGCAATTGCAATCCTTTGCTTTTGCCCTCCGGATAACGTTACCCCTTTTTCGCCTATTTTGGTCTCATATCCATGAGGAAGTGATAGAATGAAGTCATGAATATGAGCAGCTCTTGCAGCTGTGACTAGCTCTTCTTCAGTTGTCTGAGGGTTAGCTAAAAGCAGATTTTCTCTTATAGTACCAGTAAACAGAAAAGTTTCTTGTGGGACATATGCAATTAAATTCTGCAGTTCGGATGCATTAAGAGTACCAATCGGGGTTTGATCCACATAAATTTTTCCCGCTTGAGGCTTATAAAAACCTTGTAACAAGTTAAATAGAGTAGATTTCCCTGCACCGCTCGCTCCTACGATAGCTATGCTTTTTCCTGCAGGTATTTGTAAATTAAAATTTTCAAAGATATACCTTTCTCCGTCATAGCTAAAGGTCATATTCTGAAAACAAATAGCTTTTTGTTTTGGTTTCTTTTGAGAAAACTCAGGAAAGTCAGTAGTTTCATATTGCACTTTTAATATAGGTGCTATTCGTTCAATTGCTGATATAGACCGTTGAAATGCAGCCCACTGTCCTGCGAGTCCATTCAATGGATAAATTATCCGGTTGCTTAGAGTTACAAACGCTAGAAGGGATCCCACTGTTAACATTCCTTTTGAAACGATTAAAGCGCCGAACCATAGAGTGACTAGAAAGGCTATTAATGCAATAGCTTCGCCTCCTGCATAAAATAACCCCTTCATTTTTCCATTATACAAATCCAATGCTAAAGCTTGCTGATTTTGCTGACGGTATTTACTAAAGAAAGATCGTTCTAATAAAAAAGATCGAATGACAATAAATCCTTGAAAGATTTCAGATAAACTACTCGTCATTGCACTGTTTAACTTTAGAATTTCCCTGCTGCTGTTGCGCAATAAAAAACCAAAAACACCACCGGCAATCACAGCAATAGGTATAATAAATAAACCCACAAATGACAGTAATGGACTAATATGGGCTAAATAAAGAAAGATAGCAATAAATAATAACGGTAATTTTATAAGGTTAATAAGATTTCGCCCAATCATTCCATCTATGCTGTTAATATCATTGGTAAAATGAGAAATCAATTCTCCAGAGTGGGTTGTATGAATTTTATGAACGGGAGAAAGTAACAGTTGCCTTAGAAGCTGCTCTTTTAAATCCCGTTTAATAGAAGATGTTGCAACCGCTTCAATATACGTATCGTAATAGATTGTAAGAAAGCTTATAAGTATTAGACCAAAAGCAAGTGGCAGCAAGTGCTTAACCCGGGTAAAGTCTCCTTGAACGGCAGCATCTGAAAGATCTCCAAGAAACCATGCGGAGACAAGAGTAATTAAAATGTCCGTCAATAAAAAAAGCATTAGACCTGCGTAAGCTTTCCAATGTTTTCTAAGCAAAGGGTATACAATTGAAAAAGCGCTTATCATTTCCTCTTTGTCAAAATACCGCTTTATATCAGCTCGATTTAATTTCATCATAACACTCCAAAAATAAGCGATTAGCTTAATTAACTATTTTTTGATTAATATATTTTTTTAAGAAACGGGAGCTAAAAGGAAAAAAAAGCATTAACCAGCACCATATATAGTCAAAAGGAGCAGCCATATAAACTTTTTTTTGTTTTTTTCGGGAGATTGCCGTCAATTTCCCAATAACTTGTTCTCTCGTTACAGGCTCATCACAGCAAAGATTAGTATCTCCTTTAAATATATAGTGCAGCTGCTCTTTCTTGTATCTTGTTTTAATTAATCGATGAGCAATCAATTGCCCGCTTTTCGTATGAAAGAGACCAATATCACCTTTTTTTAAAACAGATGCTTTTTCAAAGGTACAAAGGTCATTTTGACGAATGCAAGGGTACATGCTGAACCCCTCAGAAGGAAAATGGACATACCCTTTTTTTTCTATAACACTCTTCAGCAATAGTATGCTTTCTTGGTTAATCGACATGGTCAATTAATCCATATTTTATTAATTCAGATAGAAAGCTTTCCATATCTTCAAACGAAAGCTCGTCTTCTATTTGATAATCCGCTTGCAAAGATTTAATAAGTGAAGGAATGGTACAAGGGTTTTCGAGTAAAGACCAGCAGCAACCTCCCAATTCGTTAATTTTTGTTACCGTATATGCTTCCGTGTTTAAAATCACCCATTCACTGTCAAGTTGAACGGCCTCCATATCTTGATTTCGAATAAACTGTTTCATTAGGATATCAACTCCCAAAACGTATTATTTTTTTGAAAGTAAAGATCATATACAGGTACATAATCTAATACCTCTTTTATCATTTGAACAATTTTCTTTGTTTCTTCGCGGTCTTTATTCCAATAAAAGACTTTATCCATTATTTGAAGTAAAGCACTTGCTTTTCCCAACTTTGTTCTCTCATTGTTTAAAGCTTGATGCAACAGCTGAATACTTGCTAATGGAATAGTTCCTTTAATAGATGGAGCTGAGAGCTCACTCCGAAACGGAGAATTAAACACAGTAATTTGATTTTCTTCTACCTTTACAAGAGTTGCTTCATCAGAAAGAATGGGTCTTGGAGCGGACAATTGTGCACAAGTTGATTTTCCTGCTCCGGATTGGCCAGCAAATAAATGGGCCTTTCCTTTTTCAGTTGCACATGAGGAATGAATAAGCAGCCCCCAGTTGTGATAAACAATATAAGAACTATAAAAATTCATAAGCGCATGCTTTAAAGCTAATTCATCATAAATTTGAATTTGAGCCTTTCCCTCGCTCAAATTTGCTTGAATTCTATAATCAGCCCTTTGAAAAGATATAGTATCTGCCTCTTGTTCGACTTCTACTTGATAGTCTACAAAAGGAACTCCGTATCCATCTTCTATTCTTATAACCATATCTGGACGTTCAATTTCAGCAAAAAAAGGCTCGTAGTTTTTTTGAATTAAATTTAAAATATGAAATGAATGACAAACAATTAAAGCTTGATGCTCTCCAATTCTCATTGTAACTTTTTCCATAATATGCTCCTTCAATTCTTAAATAGAGAAAAACAAGTAAATGTTAGGCATCTCTACAATCATCTATATGTAGCATTCAACATTGTTTTAAAAATAATAGATTTTGTTAAGATGCCTAACAAGTGGGTTTAGCGCCTCTTCGTATATCCTTTTTTATGGTCTATTTGGATTGTTTGGTGGGAAATTAACACCTCCATTACCATGTCCAGGGTGGTCTTGGTTACCTTGTCCAGGATTCCAGCTTTGAGCAGTTTCAAATCTAATAGGCTGATGATCCATAACCATTGGGCGCTTAGATGATACGCCTGGTTGTTTTTTTGTCATTTTCATAATGTAGTCCTCCTTTCAATTCGTCATATTATTCAGATTATATATAATAATTTGAGGGTTCTTTTTTAACTCCGTGATCTCGAGAATTACAGACGTTACTATACCTCAACTCTCAGAAGCAAAGTGATAAGGTTTCCCCTCAACTATTAACCTAGTAATTAGAAAAACACTTCACAAAAAGTAATTTGTTTCACATGAATTTCACGCTTCTACACATTCTTTTTTAAATTTTTATATGTCCTTTAGACAAGGGGATAAAAGACAGTTGTGACACTACTCGCTTTCCTTTCATACTTCATAATAATGTTCATTATAAAGAACAAAATTCCGAAAGATATCCCTGACTAGTCATTTAAACCTATGAAATCTGGGCTTATAATACTTAATAACTAGTTGTTTTCTATTATAAAGAACAAAACAAAAATAGTAAACCTTTATTAAGAACAAAAAGATATAAATTTTTACAAAATTCGTACCTTTATTAAGAACAACACTTATTTTTATTTTATTTATCTTTGTTTATTATTGGAATAGAAGCAAATTTATGTGGTAGATGAGTAAAAGTAGTAAACCGTCGTATATGTATCTAGCATATATATAATAATTTATACACTATTGTTAAATAGTGGTTTACGAGTTCCCTTAATGAGGTATATATTGGGTACTATGAAGTCGCAAAGAGGTGTGGGATACTTGTCATTATTTTTAAAGTGGAAGCAAAAGAAGCAGGAAAAAGAAGCAGAGCGTGTTCTTGAGGAATCAATCTCAAAAAGAAAAGACTACTGGAACACAATTGGACATGTAGACGGAGACGTATTAACTCATTTATTAAATCCCATGTTTTTTGGCGGGCCTGCTTGGCCATCTGGACGTCAAACATTTATTCGTGTTCAAAAAACAGAGACGGTTATTCTCGCAAGCGACGGCTTGTCCGATCCGTTTCAATCCCCCGAAGAAAAGAGCCGAAAGCAAGGAAAAGGTTTAGAATTCTATATCGAATGCGATGATGAATCTCTGCGCGGACCTTTATCTGATATTCAGGATCACTGGGCATTTGACCTTCTTTATCAAATGAGTCAAAATGCTGCCGCTCATCCTAATATGCTCGAACTATTCATGAAGCACGATATTCTTTCAATTGAATTTACTGATTTGGACGTACCGTCTCATTTTGTAAATGAAAATGGAGAAATTGGTGTATTGCTAGGCGTTCAGTCTCCTTCTGTTTCAGCTAGCCTCTCTTTACCTTACGAATCTATTAAACTGATTAGCATGAAGCTTCTTACACCAAACGAATTAGAGTATGTACGCGAACAAGGAGCGCAAGGACGCAGGCAGCTTGCTGAAACATTTCAGCTGTCAAAAAGTTATCATATTACTATGACTAAAAGAGAATCTCTTATTTAGAAGAGGTTCTTTTTTTATTTTTGCTATTGAAATAGAGCCCTGTAGAATATACTCCTTATTTACATGTAACTCTAGTTCACATACTTTTTTAAAGCTGCTTTTCATATGAGCGTACTATTTTTGATTCATGGTATATTTTGCTATAGTAAAAAAGAAGATATAAAAAAGGAGATGGACGTTAGACATGGCAGAAAAAGTACAGATTGGAAAATCCGAATTATATGTTAATCCTATTGGACTTGGAACAAACGCTGTAGGAGGACATAACTTATATCCTAACCTAAACGAAGAAGTCGGCAAAGACCTTGTTCATAAGGCGCTAGATAATGGGATAAACCTCCTTGATACAGCGTTCATTTATGGTCCAAAACGTTCTGAAGAACTAATTGGTGAAGTGCTAAAAGAACGTGGAAATCGTGAAGAAGCGGTTATCGCCACAAAAGGAGCACATAAAATTGTTGGAGATGAGGTACTGCTAGACAACTCTCCTGCGTTTTTAAAACAGTCGGTTGAAGATAGCTTAAAACGCCTTCAAACAGATTATATCGATTTATATTATATTCACTTTCCAGATAAAAACACACCAAAAGACGAAGCAGTTGGTGCGTTAAAAGAACTAAAAGATGAAGGTAAGATCCGTTCTATTGGCGTATCAAACTTCTCATTAGATCAGTTAAAAGAAGCAAATAAAGATGGTTATGTAGACGTGGTACAAGGGCAATATAACTTAATTCAGCGAGAAGCAGAAAACGATATTTTACCTTATACGGCTGCAAACCGCATTTCATTTATTCCATACTTCCCGCTAGCTGCTGGTTTACTTGCTGGGAAATACGATAAAAATACAAAGTTTAATGACCTGCGCGAAGATATGCCTCATTTTATCGGGGAAGCATTTCAGCAAAATCTAGAAAAAGTAGAGCGTCTTCGTCAAATCTCTAGCGCAAAAGGCGTAGAAGTAGCTCATCTTGTTCTGGCTTGGTACTTAACGCGCGATTCAATTGATGTATTAATTCCAGGAGCAAAACGTGCTGATCAAGTACTTGATAACTTAAAAACATTAGATGTTCAGCTCACTTCTTCCGAAATTAAAGACATTGATCATATTTTTAAATAATATAAAAAGAGCTTTGCCATAGGTAAAGCTCTTTTTTCTATACAATTCCGCTGACTAATAGAACAAAAGCCGTAAAGAAGAAGCCCATCTGTACAAAGCTTGTTACGTACTCTTTTGTTTCTTGTTTATATTTCCATTCATCTATACTTTTCAACAAAATATTCACGACTAAAAATAGGAACGATACGATATAAGGCTCCACAAACATAAAGATCATATCGAGTAACAGACAAAGAACAAAAGCTATCGTCACATACTTATCCCACCGGCCTAAAGCTAGACTTTCATACTCATATTTGCCCCAAAATTTGCTACGAGGGATATCAAGCACTTTTCTTAAGATAAAGTCTGCTAAGACCGCTGCTGCTACAAGTATTATTAATATATACATCGCCACTCCCCCTTCCTTTTTATGGTATCATTTCAGCTCGTTTCTGTTAAGGTCTCAGCTACAAAGTGCTTAAACTGCTTTATTTCTTCTGTTTCGCCTTTTGTTACGATATACGTGTGTGAAGAAGGCCGGATAATTTTTTGCTGTGAAATTACGCTTAACGTTTGATTTTCAACTTCCTTTTTCACCATAGAAAATGGCAAATAAGATACGCCTAGACCTTCTTCAATAAAGCGCTTTGTAATTTCTACTTGCGTCACAGGAAGCAGCTGAATGTGAGGATAACAAGCCGTGATTTGAAGGAGTAAATCTTCCCAATAAACAGGATGATTATTCGTAAGCAGCCGGTAGGAAGATAACACCTCCTGTTCCGCACGTGCTTCCGCAGAAAACGGGGCAACTAAGACTGCTTTTTCTTTATGTATTAACTCATAAAATACGTCTGCCTGACCTGGAATCATCCTTGTTAATCCAATATCTGACCTTCTGTCGCTGATGTCTTTTCCCACTTGAAACGAATTCGTGATATTGACCGTGACTTCAATATGGGGATATCTCTCGACAAATTGTTTGATTAGGCTCGGTAAAACAGATGCTGCTATTTGAGGAGCGGCGGATATAGTCAGTTTTCGGTTATATCCTTGCTTCCATAACTTAAAATTCCCTACTCCTTCTTCATATGCCCTCACCATTTTTTGAGCATGAGGCAAAAAAAAGCGTCCGGCCTCAGTCAGCGCGATATATTTACCTTTTTTTTCAAAAAGCTCATCTCCTAACTCTTGCTGCAGTCGCTGAATATGCTTTGATACAGCAGGCTGTGTTAAAAATAAATCTTCAGACGCTTGCCTGAAATTTTCATAAGAAGCCGCTATGATGAATGTTTTTAACCATTTGATCTCCATTTTCTTCTCTCCATCTCTTTCTATTCATAACAAACTGGAATCAATACTGCTTATTTTTGTTTATTTTCTTTTCTACCAAACTTCTATACGATATATGTATCTCAATATTACCAAATAAAGGAGCTGTAAAAATGAAAAATAACGTGAAAGAAAAATTTAATGCCCATGCTTCTCAGTATGATGAGCAGCGCCGCAAACTTATTCCTTGTTTTTTTGATTTTTATTCCATTCCCGTTTCTCTTCTTCACTTTTCAAACAAGCCGCTTCGCGTACTTGATATCGGAGCAGGTACAGGATTGTTTTCTTCTTTTGTCAAAGAAAGATACCCAGATGCTCATTTCACGTTGATTGACGTGTCAGATCAAATGCTTGAAAAAGCCAAGGAGCGCTTTAAAAACGAACAGCATATGGAATTTATTGTATCAGATATAACAAGCTACGAATTTGAACACTCATTCGACATTGTGATTTCTTCACTTGCTATTCATCATTTAGAAGACCAACAAAAGCAAAAGCTGTATGGGCAAATTTATAATTTGCTGCATACAGGAGGAATATTTATTAATGCCGATCAAGTATTAGGCCATTCTTCTATTATTGAAGAGTTATATAAAAAAGACTGGAGTGAAAGAATTGCCGCAAGCGGATTAACTCATGAGCAAATTGAGGCTGCTCATGAACGTACGAAGTTAGATAAAATGGCAACTTTGCATGACCAGTTAAATTGGTTAACAGCAAGCGGGTTCAGCACAGTGGATTGCATTTATAAATTTTTTAATTTTGTTGTGATGTATGCTCAAAAATAACGGTTTAAAAACTACTTGTCTCTTTGCAAGTAGTTTTTTTACTCTTTTCCTCCCTATATTCGAATAAGAATATTTATCTATTTCCACAAAACTACGCATACTTCTTTTCCAGTTTCGTATATCTAATAATAGCTTCGTTCTCCTGAACTTTTGAATTTTTTGTACATAAAACCCATATAAAGTATTTTTATACTATTTTATGTCTTTTTATGGTATAAAAAATACAACTATGTTACAATATGATTACAAAACAATCTGTATAACGCTTTCATTTCTTTACACGAAAATGAAGAACTGGAAAGGATGTGCTGCTTATGTAAATATAAATCCGCTAGATTAGTAAACTTATATTAGTAAAATTATGCAAAACATCAAGAAAAACTTAGTTATTCTTATTATTATAAATTCCCGCTAGTAAAGTCTTTCTACTTAATGATTTCCTTATTAAGCGCATACATACAGGTATAGAAAATGCAGCTATTCGTCTTTTATTTTATTAGTGAAGAATTTATAGCACTGCCGCACCATACGTTTTTCATTAATGCAGCCTAAGGAGGCGCAGCACATGGCAAATAGAATATCAAGAACAACAATCGTACTCATAGCGGCTATTTTAGCTCTAGCCTGCTTGTTTGTAGGGGTTCCAAAAACAGAAGCTGCTTCAACACCATCTCATTTAATTATCATTAACAAAGCAACAAATAAACTCGCTTATTACCAAAATGGTTCACTTGTCCGAACGTTTTCAGTCGCAACAGGGCGCACGCAGTCTCTTACACCAGAAGGGCATTTCAAAGTAGTGAATAAAATTGTCAATCGCCCTTATTACTCAGGGAACATTCCTGGTGGAGATCCTCGAAATCCGCTTGGCAATCGCTGGCTAGGTCTAAATGCGAGAGGTACATACGGCACGACGTATGCTATTCACGGAAATAACAATCCTGCTTCCATTGGCAAATATGTAAGCAGCGGATGTGTTCGTATGTACGATGAAGAAGTCGCATGGTTATTTAGTAAAGTGACCGTCGGTACACCGGTTGTGATTACAACTTCTTCTAAATCATTTAATGACATTGCAGCAGCAAACGGATACAACGTTTCTGGAAACTCAGGTTCTACTCCAGCTCCTTCTACAGGAACTGTTTTAAAGAAAGGCAGCAAAGGAAATGCAGTTAAAGAACTTCAGCAGAAACTAACTTCACTTGGCTATAATACAAAAGGTACGGACGGTGTGTTCGGTGCTAATACAGATTCAGCTGTTCGTAAGTTCCAAAAAGACCACGGCTTAACGGCTGACGGCATTGTTGGCCCATCAACATATAAAGCTTTAGGAAGTTCAGGAACGAAACCGAACCCGACGACACCAACAAACCCAACAAATCCAAAGCCAACAAATCCACCGGCAGATACAACAATTAACACAAAACAAACGCTTAAAAAAGGAAGCAAAGGCAGCAATGTTCAAGCTCTTCAAAAGAAATTAACGTCGCTTGGCTATGATACAAAAGGCACGGACGGTATCTTTGGTGCTAATACGGAAGCAGCTGTACGTAATTTTCAAAAAGACAATAAGCTAGCAGTGGACGGCATTGCCGGATCTAATACTTTAACTGCTATTTCTAAACGCTAATAGAGCCTGATTTCAGGCTCTGTTTTTTTATTGATAAACCTTTTTTAAGTCGCGCCTTGACTCCTTAATGAACCAGTACGCCGTCTTTCTTTTCTATGACATACTTAATCAGCTGATAAACCGTTCTCATAAGAATTTGCTGCTGATAGATATCATTTTTGGCAGGAATTACGTTTTCTATCAGTCTGCTATATTTGTAGGCTTGATCGTCTTCTTTTTGTTTATAAAGAGCGAGCCAGTCATTACGAGATTTTTCAAGCAGCTGTTCGTTGAAATAGGAATAAACAACGGATGCAAACTCACCTGCCAATTCTTGAATAACCTGCTGTCGGTCGGTGACCGAATGATAGGTACTTGACCACCCAGACGGCTGGATTAGAAAATGCTCGTAGACAGATGAAATAAAAGCGGACGCAATGACTGGCACAGGCCCTTCATGCTCTCCTAAGGAAATGTTCAAACATGTTTCTCTATCCATATAAGGAATGTTTAGCGACTCCATCGCTTCATAAAAAGCCTGAGAGACAGTCAAGTTTAAATAAATAGGATGCAGCTCTTGCTGCTTTTTTCTCGTTTCTGATACTAAAGCTGCCTTTAAGTCTTTATACAGAAGGTGACTCTCTTTGAATTCCTCATGTACACGTTCTAAAATAGTCGTATTCCCTACTGTTAAATAGTAGTGAAGCTGCTTTTTCATAAGAGGTGAAACGCTTTTAAGCGCATAATCTATCATTTTAGCCATGGCATGTTTTTTAGCATAATCCGTACGGCAGCTTGGAGAGGTCAGCAAATCTCCGTGTGTAACACAAACGTTTACCTTAGCACCGTGACCATGTACGATGAGCTGTTGAAGAAATTGAATATCTAATTCTTTAAGCCCATGATGTACGTATAAAATAGAAGCTGCTTGTTTAAAAGAATCGTGGATGGTGCTCGTATATTCAAAACACACATGCTCGCAAATCGCTACTCCTTTTTTAAAAGAAAAAGGGCCGCAAACTTCAATTCTACGAAACAATGGATAAATAAGACGTCCGTTATTTTCTTCTTCTTCATTTGTTAGCGCCCCAAAGGAAGACAGCTCTTTTGCTGTGAGACGGCAGGATATTGGCCAGTCGTCTTCTCCTATTTCCCATGTTCCTTCCTTGTATTCTTTCAACCGGGATTCGATTGCAAGAAGCATTTGCTCGGTGATTTTCCTGCATTCAAGCCGCTTGTGCCATCCCTCTGCAAAATCTCTTCCTTCTTGATCAACAGCGTCTTTTACTATTTCACTTTCTCGTTTAATTGCATCTACAAATTGTTTGAATGAACTATTTTCGTCGCTCATTCTTAAAGGAACATCATCATTAAAATAACGGGCTTTGTATGGGATATCTCCCAAAAGAGCGCGCAGATTAAAAGAGGAATCTCCGTGTAACAACTCAAAGACCAAGTCATAATCCGTGCCTCCTTCAGCATACACTTCAGCGCTTTTTAGTAGGATATTCTCCAATTTCCTTTGCACTTCACTTCGCGTAAAAAAAGAGACGGCAGCTTCATAGTGTTGGGAATCCTTCACCTTATACGTAGCAGAATAAGCGCCTTTACTGCCTATTCCTAGAAAACCACACTCCTTTTTTATACCAAGAAGCTGGCGGATTAAGGCTGTTTTTCCGCTTCCTTGTTCTCCGATTACATGAATGTACTCATACTCGCTGTCAATTTGTTCGCTCGTCCTTTTTTCAATATCGTTATAAAAAGCGTTCACTACTCGTTCATCATATCTTGCTTTTGCTCTTCCTTTTGCAGTACTTGTCCAAAAATCCTGCACTCTCAGCAGTTCATTCATCTCTTCAACCAGAATGTCAATTTCATCGTGTTGCTCTGTATACATAAACCGTTTAACAAACGGGTGCGATCTTCCTCTTTCATCTTTTTTAAACGGATGCTGAAACATAATTGACCAGCCTTTTCGCATAGGAGATTGACAGGCTTTTGCACGAAAAACTTTCATTCATTTCCCCTTCTTTCCCTAACATTGTCCTATTTGAAATGTATGGCTTTTAAAGGGGGGATATGTCTATGATTTTCCTCTTTTTAGAAGGATTTTTCCTTCATTTATCGAAGTAATTAATTGAGGTGATGGGAGAATGTTGACAAAAATTGTGAAATGCAGCATACCGACTGATAAAAAAGCATCTTTTTCATATACGCAACAGCATTGGGCTGCTCTTGCACACGTGAATGGTTTCATTGGCCAATTAGGGGGTTGGAACGTGGAAGATGAAACAGATGCGTGTATTCTAGCTCTATGGGAAGATGGAACAACTTATCAAGAATTCATGAAGCATACTCATGATTCTATTTTTTATAAAAGCAAGCAGGATCAAACATATACGAATTTAGACGTTTCAACATCAGATCCGTCCTACTTCATAGGAGCACGCTACAATTATTATCGAAGCAGCGCCATTGAAAGCCGTTATTTAGTAAAGACGGAAATTGAAGTCGATTTTTACGACAAAGAAGATATTCATGAGATGGTAAAAAGCTTGATAAATCCTTCTTATCGCTGTTTATCTCACGTTGTATCACCAATCGAGCATAGCAAGCTTGTCATTTTTTCATTATACGGATCTGCTTGTCCGCAAAAAACAATTGATACTTTCGTTCATCCAAATGTACTGAACGCGTCTCAATACATATATCAATTAGAGAAAAATTGGAACGTTCTTTCCAATTAAAAAATAGAAGCCTAGGCCCGACGCCAAAGCTTCTATTTTTTTATGATATGAACATCTTGGTTTTGTACGGTAATGACTTCCTCCGTCATTCCTACAAACAAACCGCTTTCTACTACGCCTGGGATCCTTATCAGCTGTTTTTCCAACTCAGCAGGATTTTCAATTTCTGAAAAATGGCAGTCTAGAATGTAATTTCCATTATCGGTGATAAACGGCGTATGATCATCTAAAAGCCTAAGCTGCGGTACACAACCTGCACTGCGAATGTGCTTCGCCGTCATTTCCCAGCCAAAACGTATAACTTCAACAGGAAGAGGAAAAGCTCCTAGCGTCTTCACTATTTTCTTAGAATCTGCAATCACGATAAACCGCTTCGCTGCGTACGCAATCATTTTTTCTCGAAGCAGCGCGCCTCCTCCTCCTTTAATTAAAGAAAGTTCGCTATCTACTTCATCTGCTCCGTCAATTGCTATATCAATATATTCAACATCTGCTAAAGTAACAATGGGAATACCTAGTTTCCTTGCCAGCTCTTCTGTTTTTTGAGAAGTAGGAACCGCTTTGATGTGTAATCCATTTTTTACTCGTTCACCTAGTTTTATAATTGTATAATAAGCTGTTGAACCTGTCCCTAGCCCTACAATCATTCCATCTTCAACAAATTGTGCTGCTTTTTCACCAACTGCTTGTTTTTCAATCATACAAAGGCCTCCTTACTCATATTGTACCCGTTTACATAAAAAAGGAAAAGCATTATGAACCCTTACGTAAAAACTCAGCTGACTACTCAGCTGAGTTTTTTTGAAACTGCGTATTTAGAAGAATTTTTTCTACCCAATACTGCTGTTTTGTACTGTTTGTCTGTTCGCTGCTTTTTAGTTCAAACGTATAGTAAATATACTTGTCTGAATAATCATCATTCACATAAGCATGATAAATGCTATGCTTTCCATCTCTTGTTTGTTTTTTCACATAAATCGTTGCATTTTTACCTTTTAACATGTAATCAGGCTGAAACGCATCTATTTTATTTTGAGCTGCTTTGCTTTTTTTCTTAGAAAATAAAGCCGTTATTTTCCCAGCATTGTATGAATCATTTTCCTTCGTTGATGCTGTCCATACTTCACTTTCATCTTCACTGCTTTTATAAGAAGATTTATGAATAACATACTGAAGCGGAAACCACATCCTATATTGATTGGTATCCGAAGTAAATAATTCAAATCCATTGTCTGTCTGTTCATGATCGACCAAAAATGTACTCGTAAACTTATCTGCCTGCGCTTCACTTTTAAATTTCCCGCTTTGAAATAGCCAAATTCCTACGGCAATAACTAATGCTCCGGCTACTGATGCGACTTTTTTTCGATCCATTGTTTCCACACACCTTTTAATACCCCTTTAACTTTTGATAATACCATATTGACGTTTATGTCGTCATAAGGAGAAATAACCAAAGGGTTATATGAGCGCACATGCTAATTTAACTAGAGAAAATAAACTTTTTTACAATAGTAAATTTGATAACAGACGCTGAGCTAACAGCCGGTTAGCCTCACCGGGCTCTAGCGTATACGTTAGTAGTTCCTGCTTTTCAGCTTTCGCTTTTATCAAACATTCACCCTTTGGAGAAAGAAGAGAAGTCGTGCTTTTTTGGTTCTCTAAGGCATAATTCACGCTTGCAAAGTAAATACCATTCTCCGTACTTCTTGCAATCATTGCATAATCATAAAACTTCGGATCTGGTACTTCACCAGTAAACTGTGGATGAAACACAATGCTTGCTCCTCTTACAGCAGCCCATCGGACAGTTTCAGGATAGCGCCATCCCTCATGGCAAATGACAATACCGAATTTCACGCCGTTTATTTCAAACAACTGGCGGCCATTTCCAGGCTTATAACCAAATTGATCTTCTGCTGGATCAATTTGATTTTTAGTTTGATACCCTAATTCTTTTCCATTTTCATCAATTACAAAAGCAGTTAAATGCATACCAAGTTCGTCGCGCCACTCCAGTGGTAAAATTACGTTGAGCTTTAACTGTTTGGCAAGCAACTTAACTCTATAAAGCGTATTTTGTTGAATTTCGTGATTGTATGTCTCAACTTCAAAACCCACTCCTCTAAGTCCCGGCACAATTGATTCTGGAAAACATGCAAGGTTACACCCTTCTTCTGCTGCTTGTTTCATATAATTTTCTACCGTTTCTACACCCTCTGAGGCTGATTTTGGAAATCTCACTTGCGCTAACCCAATTTTCATTCATTGCTCCTCCGTTTCCAATATCATAAAAAAACTCATGCTACTAGCGTAACATGAGTTTTTTATCTTTACGTAAATAATTTAATTAGAATGCTAAGAAGAATACCTACCGCACTAAAGTCCGAATCTCCAAATGTTGTGCCTTTAAAACCTAACGACGCGAGAACAGGCAGTAAAATAGCCGGTAAAAAACTAATTAAGATTCCATTGGCAAATGACCCGACCACTGCTCCTCTTCTTCCCCCCGTCGCATTTCCAAATACTCCGGCAGCTGCTCCCGTAAAAAAGTGCGGAACGAGGCCTGGCACGATAATACTTAGACCAAATAGAGGCAAAAAGAACATTGAAATGAGACCTGCGATAAAGCTTGAAAAGAATCCAATGACCACTGCGTTAGGAGCAAACGGAAACACAGTTGGACAATCTAGAGCTGGAATGGCATTTGGTACCGCTTTGTCAGCAATTCCTTTAAATGCTGGTACAATTTCTGCTAAAAGCATACGAACACCCGCCAGCACAACATATACTCCTGCTGCAAAAGTGATTGCTTGAATTAGCGAGTACACAATAAAGTTTTGACCCCCGCTTAATTTTGTTTCGATAAATGCAGGACCTGCAAAAAGAGCAACAACAATAAATAAAACGGTCATGGTCAGTGAGACAGAAACGGATGTATCCCGAAGAAATCCTAAGGATTGAGGAACTTTAATTTCTTCTGTTGTTTTTTCGCGATTTCCTACTCGCTTGCCGATAAACCCTGCTACTAAATAGCCTAAGGAACCAAAATGACCAACGGCAATATCGTTTGACCCTGTAATTTCACGCACATACGGCTGAAGCAGTGCAGGAAATAAAACCATTAAAATACCTAATAATAGTGAACCGATCAAAACCAAAGGTGCTCCCGTTAACCCGCCTGTAGATAAAATTGCTGCAATCAAACAAGCCATAAACATGGTGTGATGCCCAGTTAAAAAGATATACTTAAATTTCGTGATGCGCGCGATAATGATATTTACAATCATACCTAAAAGCATAATCATCGCTGTTTCTGTACCAAACGTTTGTTGAGCTACAGCTACAATTGCTTCATTATTAGGAATGATGCCTTCAACGGAAAACGCTTTATTAAACATTTTTCCAAACGCTTCAAGTGAAGCAATTAATATGTTAGCTCCCGCTCCTAATATAAGAAAACCCATAATTGTTTTTAAGGTGCCCGATACAATATCTGCACTTTTTTTCTTTTGAAGCAACAAACCGATTAGTGCAAACAACCCTACTAGAATAGCGGGTGTTCCTAATATATCTTTCATAATTAAATCAAACATGGCTTACGCCTCCACGAAGTATTTTTGCAGTGCTCCTTTAATTTCCGCTTGATTTAAAATGTTTCGCAGTGCCACGACCGTGCGAGTGCCATCATCCAATTGATTTACAATATCTGCAGATCCTAAATAGATATCTGCCTGCTCCGTTTTACTAGTTGTTAAATCCGTATGAGATACCTGTGCTTCAACACCAAGCTCTACTAAAATTTTCTTTACATTCATTTCCACAATAAAACTGCTTCCTAAACCGTTTCCGCATACAACTAAAATCTTTTTCATTTTTTATCTCTCCTTTTAATTTGAGTACGCTTCAATTAATGCAAGCATTTCTTGTTTTGTATTCATAGCAATAAGCTTGTCAATATTATCGTTTTCAGATAGCATCATTGAAAGCTGTGACAGTGCTTTTAAGTGGGTTTCATTATCAGTAGCAGCAAGTACGATAATAAGCTGCGCTCCGTGCTGTTTTTCAGTAGAAAAATAGACCGGCTCCTTTAAACGAAGCATGCTCATACCCACACGATTTACACCTTGTTCCGGCCTTGCGTGAGGGAGCGCCACTTTTGGCGCAATAACAATATAAGGGCCTAACTGTTCTACACTTTTGATCATTGCTTCTACATAAGAAGGTTCAATATATTCATAGTTCAACAAAGGCTTGGCAGCCAGCCTAACAGCTGATTTCCAATCATCTGCTGAATCTGTAAGCTGCAAGAATGGCTCTTGCAATACTTCATGCAACATTGGCTTTTTATCCTCTCTTACCATTTTTTTAGATTGCTGTATCACTAGTTTTAAATTAGCTAACAGAGCTGGTTCATCCTGAATATTTGCATGCTGCTTAATAATACCCATGATGGCTTGAGTGGTTAGCTGAGAAGAAGCTGGTTCAACTAAGTCGATTAACCGCTGCTTTTCATCATCCGTTAAAATAGGATTCACAAGCATCACATTCATTCGCTTTTTTAATGGCGTAGTTGTAATAACTAAATCATAGGTTTCTTTAAACTGCTCATAATCTCTTACCGTCATTGGCCCTATCAATTCAGCATCTGTTAACAGTTGTTCAAGCTGATACTGAAGCATACGGGACGTTCCAATTCCATTGGCACAAACAATAACAATACGCTTTTGTTTTTGCCTTCCCTCTTGTTTTTTCATCCACCCTCCGAAATGAAGAGCAAAATAAGAAATTTCGTCTTCATTAATACGTATTTGAAGGCTGTTTTCCAAAGGAAGCAACGCTTTTTTTGTCAGTTCCACTATATCCTGATACTTTGTTTCAATAGCCGAAAGCATAGGGTTAGGGAGGTGAATATTATAGAGAAGCCTGTAATAAGCCGTCTTCAAATGAATATATAAATTTTGTTCAAGACGATTTCGATCTTCAAATACCACACAAGCATATGCTTGAAACCGTGATACCATTTCTTTTACAATGCTTCTCATCCAATCATCACTATCTGCTTGATTTACTACATTCACTTTTGCACTTAGTAAAACCGTGGCCAGATAATGTTTTTCGTAAGGTGGAAAATCAAACTCTAAAACGCTTTCAATTTCTTGGAGCGCTTTGTACTGCCTGGTTTTTTCTAATTCTTCTTTTCTAGTAACCGAGGCGTCTACATAGCGCTTGCCTCCAATACGCTGAATACAGCACGTGAGCATATAGGCTAATTGCGTCAGCATCTTGTCTGTAAACGCCATTCCCAGTTTATCTTCACACTCTACAAGCCAGTTATAAATCATTGAATATTCGTAATCTGCTTTCATGACCCTTTTCAACAACTCTTCCTGATGTTGACTTAATAATTCTGTGATGTGTATATAAAGCAAATTTCGAATGTCGCTTTCAGATCCTTTTACTTCGTACCCATCTTTATAGCTATATGTCAAAGATATGCCTTTCTTTATCCACTTGTTTTTTAAGTCTTTAATATCTTGTAAGACAGTGTTGCGACTAACTTCTGTTTCATCCATGAGCTGCTGAGTTCCGATTTTCCCGCCTCGAAGTATACACATCAAAGCAACGTATATTTGCCGGTCCTCAACTGATAAGTAAGCAGATGGTATAACATGAGAAATTTGTTTAGCAACTTGGTCCTTTGCTTGATCGTTTAGAAAAAAGCCTTTCCCATATGTGTACTGAACAAACTCTAATTCTTGCTGACACAGCCAATCGTTAATTTTCTCAATATCATAATAGATGGTACGCCTTGACACTTGAAACTGCTTCATTAACTCTTGTACTGATATAAACGTTGCGGCTTGAAGCAAAACTTGCAATACGGCCGTACTGCGTTTGTCTAACAAATGAATCACCTTCAGTCCAATTCGTGCACAAATTGAAATACTTACTATCCTTTATGTTTCTACTATACTACGGGTCTTACAAAATGATTAGACCGAATCCACCCACATACATTGTGCAAAAAATGTACTCAATAAAAAAAGAAGTGCTGTATGCACTTCTTTTAAAGGTTAATCTTTAGTCTGCTGTTTCATTGCTTCTCCAATGGCTTTTTTTAAATGTCCATCATGTTTATCAAGCAGCCGATGCACCTCATCACCTTCTGTAGAAGTAAGAAGCGCAAGAATGGCGGCTTTTGGCGTTTTGTAGGTTTGTAAACTTTCCGCTGCCTCTTCTGATGAGACGCCTGTTAGTTCCGTAATAATATTCTTAGCACGCTGTACGAGTTTATCGTTAGTCGGCTGTACGTCTACCATGAGATTGCTGTAGACTTTACCAATTTGAATCATAGAAGCGGTCGTCAGCATATTAAGAACAAGCTTTTGGGCAGTTCCGGCTTTCATTCTTGTTGAACCTGTTACAACTTCCGGCCCTGATTCTGCTACTATTGCATATTTTGCTTCTTGTTCCATAGGTGATTGAGGAGAATTGACAACACAGCCCGTTACTGCTCCCAGGCTGTTTGCATACGTAAGCGCTGAGAGTGTATACGGCGTTCTTCCGCTTGCAGCTATACCTACAACAATATCTTTATTTGATAAATTAATCGCTTTCAAATCTTCTATCGCTTGTTTCTTATTATCTTCTGCTCCTTCTAACGCATGACGGAGCGCTTTGTCTCCCCCGGCTATGATCCCAATTACTTGTTCGGCAGGTGTACCGAATGTTGGTACACATTCAGATGCATCCAACACACCTAGCCGCCCGCTTGTACCTGCTCCGATATAAATAAGACGTCCGCCTTGTTTAAAAGCACTGACAATTTCATCTACTAACAAAGCAATAACGGGCAGCACCTTATTGATTGCCTGAGGCACTTGATGATCTTCTTCATTAATTTTTTTTACAATTTCCAGACTTGATAATTCATCAATGTTTAAGGTTTGCGGATTGCGTTTTTCTGTTAAGATATGATTTAAGTTCACTGTGATCCCCTGCCTTTTCCACCATCATTTTTTCTCTATTTATACTCGTTCATGAACAGCTGATAAGCTCCTTTAGCAGATGATACTCGCTGTGTTGCCCACTGGATATGCTTTATTTCTTTTTCACATGCTTTTTTATAAACATCAAACACTTCTGGAACTTCCGTTAAAATGCTGCCTTTGCATGACAGCAAGCAGCTCCCTTCAAACCGCTGTTTCTTATATAAATGAAGAGTCATGTTTGCAAGGTTCTTTCCAGCCTGTTGAAGAATGTCACTTGCTTCTTGTTTATGATTTCTCGCCTGATTTACAACAAGCGGAGTGAGTGAAGCAACCTCTGATTTAGGAGATGAATAGACAAACTTTTTTATATCGTGTATGGTATCTGCTTTTACATGTTGCAAGATTGTCTGACTAAGGCTGCTGTAAGGAAGACTTTGATCATGCTCTTTCGTCAGCAATATCAGTGCTTGAAGACCAATCCAATATCCGCTCCCTTCATCTCCAAGAAGGTGTCCCCACCCTCCTCCGTATTCGTACACTCCGTCTTTTTTTCCAATGCTGACGGCTCCAGTTCCTGCAATGGTTAAAATCCCGTCTTTTCCATGCAGTAGTGCTTCATGTGCAATCATGGCGTCATCATATAAACCTACTTCTACCTGATAACGATCATAAAAATATCTTTTTATTTCTTCTTTAGATAATGCTTTACTTCCAGCAAGCCCTAGTGAAATGCCTTTACATGTATGACCGGCAAGCGCAGTTTTGCACGCCGTAATACATTCATCAATATGAGTAATAGCCGTGTTGTAATTAATGAGCAAATTTCCATATCCGCTTTTTGAAGCAGCGAGCTCTTGACCGTCTAAGCTATATGCAACGCCTTCTGTTTTTGTTCCCCCGCCGTCGATACCAATAATATAGTCCATTTTATCACCGCTCACAAAAAGCAAATTTGTCCCATGGCTGCAGTTCATTTAGTAAAAAATTTTCCTCTTCTGCAATGCGTCCTACTACGTTTGTTTTACCTGAGTTCTCCATGTCTAACAGCGCAATTTGCAGCTCTCCTTTGTACTGTCCATAGAGCTCATTTTCTATTAAAATATCGCCTCTTCGAATGGAAGGAGTATGCGTAGGCTTAAACTCTTCTTTTTTATATTTTACTCGGCTTTGCGTAGAGCGAATTAAATAATCAGATACGTCTCCGCGGTAAAAATGAAACTCTTCCAGCACAATTTTTTTCTCAAGCTCGGTAATCGTATCATACAGGGTCACGTTAAAAGTAAAGCGCTCTTGCTGAACAACATCACGCAGCGCCTTCATCTCTTCTTCTGATGCATACGCATTCGCAATAATGGCACAATCAATTAATCCCGTTTTAAAAAGATGCTTAGCCTGTACGTCGATCGGAAGCGTGCGATGCATTTCAAGCGTACAAAGTCCTTCAGTAACAGGCCACGGTCCAAAAGTAGCGCTTGGTGAATTAATAAAGGCTGCTGTTTCAAGGTTATGTTCTTTAAACAATGCTGAACACTTCAAAAAGTGATCATACGACAATCCCGCATATCGATGAGGATAGAAGTTGTGCGACCCGAGCAGCTGCTTTCGATTCGGTCGGTAACTTAAAATATTATCCACATACTTCGTCGCATTGCTCATATTAATTTCAATTTTTAAGCCGTATGGATTAAAAGTCATAATGGACTCTTCATTTCCCGTATACCCTAAATCAAGACGAATAGCATAAGCCCCTAATTCGTGAAAAAAAGATAAGTCATCATAAGAAATGCCAAGCGCTCCAAATACGCGAGGAGCGATGTCCACTACTACTTCCATCTCTAGCTCATTGGCAAACTCAATGGTTTCTTTAAAATTTGCCATTACTTTTTTCTGATCGCCTTCAACAGAAAGCAAGCATGTAAAAATGCGGGTAAATCCGTATTGATGCGCAAGTGCTATATACGCTTTATCTTTTTCGGCAGTCGAATGTTCAGGATAAATCGCAATACCTAGCTTTTTCATTGATTCTCGCCTTCTTTTTTAAATTTTTTAATAAGCTTAATCATATGTTCAATTAATTTTTGCTCTGAAATAGCCGTCATTAAATGATCTTGTGCGTGAATTAAAAGCAGGGACTTTTCAATTGTTTTTCCGTTCAATTCACGTTGAATAAGCGCAGTTTGCGTTTTATGAGCATGACTGAGCTCTTCTTGAGACTGTTTTAAAAGTTCGTCAGCTTTATTAAAATCATAGTCTTCAGCTGCTTCTAACGCTTCATATGCAAGTGATCTGGCATTTCCTCCATATGCAATAAGTTCAAAAATTTCATTTTCCATATTTGCTGCTTCTGTCATTTCTTCCATCCCCTTTTTTATAGTGGTGCAGGCGTAATGTTTCCTAATATTACAGGAGACAAGGCGCCGGTTGCACTTGGTACATTGCTTGGATAACCTGAAAGTGTTTCATTTGCGAGCACCGCAAAAGCTACGGCTTCTTTTGCTTCTGAAGACATTCCAATTTCTTCTTGTGTATACACGCTGCAGCGCTTCCCGAGCTGCGTTTTAATCATATTCATCAGCATATTATTATAACTTCCGCCTCCTCCAATAATCACTTCGTCAATAGAATAGGCAGGAAAAATAAATGTTTCATAGTGATGTACAATGGATGATGCTGTGAACATAGTAATCGTGGCTAGCAGATCTTCTTTTTTATGTTTGCTATATTTCTCCAGCAGTCTCCTTGTGTACTGTGTACCGAACAGCTCTCTTCCCGTCGATTTAGGAGGAGAAAGCTTCATGTAATCATGATTCATACAGTCTTCTAAAAGCTCTGAAATAATCTTTCCTTCAGCTGCTAAACGCCCATTTTCATCAAATGAAACATGAAAAAGCTGCTGACACGCTTCATCGATCATCATGTTTCCCGGTCCCGTATCAAAAGCTACTACGGGTATAGGATATAGGAGATTTTTTTGGCGGAATCAACGTTACATTTCCAATACCTCCAATGTTTTGAAGCAGCCTTGTACGGTCATCGTGGCTGTACAAAATCAGTTCCGTGTGAGGAACTAACGGAGCACCTTGCCCGCCCGCTGCCATGTCCATCACTCTGAAGTTTGCTACTACCTTCGTTTTGGTTTCATAGGCAATAACAGCCGGCTCTCCAATTTGGAGTGTAGACATCGCTGTACTTCCCGAAGCATAAGGCTGATGGTAAATGGTTTGCCCATGCGATCCAATAACATCTATTTGTTCAAGAGAAAAGCCGGCTTCTTGGCACACTTTTTTCACTGCATCTGCAAATGCATAGCCAAGTTTAAAATTTAAGCTGCAGATTAGCTGTACATTTGAATGTTCAAAAGAAAGCGCCTGCTCAATTTCCTTTTTTAACTGAGGTGAAAACGGCATGGTAATGAAATGAAGAAGCTTAACTTTACTTTCATAACCGCTTCCTTCAATTTGAACAAGAGCTGCATCAATTCCGTCGAGTGACGTTCCTGACATAAGTCCAACAGCATACATACTACGCGTTCACTTCCTTAAAAAAAGCAGGTAAATACTTGCGATGAGCTTGAAGCAATTCATCTAAGACCGACTTAGCCAGCTCGTCACTTGGAACAAGCGGATTAATGGTCATGGCAACAAGTGCTTTTTCATAAGATCCTGTAACCGCAGCTTCTGCCCCTACTCGTTCAAACGATTTAATTTGCTGCACAAGTCCATTCACTTCTACCGGAAGTTCACCGACAGCGAGCGGTACCGGTCCTTGCTTTGTTACTACACAGTTTACTTCAACCGCAGATTCGTTTGGGAGTGAGGAAATAGCTCCCTTGTTTTTTACATTTAATGTTTGAATATCGCCTTTATCGTTATAAATGGATGAAATTAAATTGCATGCGGCATCGCTGTAATAAGCGCCTCCTCGTTTTTCCAGCTGCGGAGGCTTCATTTCTAGATTTGGATTTTTATAGAGTTCAAAAAGCTCGGCTTCTAATACTTTGACCACTTCAGCACGCGTAGTACCTGATTGAAAGGCCAGAAGCTCTTCTGCTAATATTTCTTTTGTTTTGTAGTAGTAGCGATGATACGGACATAAAATCACGCCAAGAGCTTCCAAAAAGTCCGGTTGCCACGGAATAGGCGCTATGTTCTTCATCGTTACTTGAGACTTTGGATCACTTAATCGCTGAATGACTTCTTTTGTTACTTCCTTTCCTTTTGCATACACATGCAGTCCGTATACCAAGTGATTTAACCCTGCAAATTCAATGTGAACATCTTTTTTTTCTATTTGAAGCAGGCCCGCGATGGAGTTTGTCATATGTACAGGCAGGTTACAGACTCCTACTACTTTAGAATGCTTTCCGTAGCGAAGCAGCGCCTCCGTTACCATACCTGCAGGATTTGTAAAATTAATAAGCCAGGCGTTTGGACAAACTTCGTGTATTTCCTCGGCAATTTTCAACAAAACCGGTATCGTTCGCAAGCCCTTAAATAATCCCCCCGCCCCGTTTGTCTCTTGACCAATCATTCCGTACTTAAGAGGGATGCGTTCATCTTGAATACGCGCATCAAGCTGACCTACTCTAAGCTGTGTCGTTACAAAATCAGCATTTATCAACGCTTTTTGTCGATCAAGCGTTAAATGAATTTCCATATCAACACCTGCTTTTTTGACCATTCTTCTCGCAAGTGCTCCTACAATTTCAAGTTTCTCTTTTCCTTCTTCAACATCTACAAGCCATAGCTCTCGAATTGGAAGCTCATCGTATCGTTTAATAAACCCTTCGACCAATTCCGGTGTATAGCTTGATCCTCCCCCTATTGTCACTACTTTCATTTTTTGCCCCTCCTTGTTAAAAAACGGCTAAATATGTAACGGCTGTGCACCCTATTCCAATCAAAACAAAGCGTATACAAACGGCGGTTTTAGATAAAGCTGCGGTTGAAAGCCGAATGGAAATAAATGTTGTAAGCAGGGCTGCTGATAGGCTTGTAATGGCAAATGAACTATGCTGCGCTGATAAACCAGCATACTGCAGCAGAGGTGTAAAAATAACGTTGCAAAGAACCATGGTTAGCAGAAATAAAAACACAGTTTTATATCGAAACCGTACAAACATTGACCCTCAACTCCTACTAAAGAGATAGAAGCCAAACAAGTTGGCTTCTCTTTCTTTACATTTGAACTGAACTATCGGATGGTGCAACCGTTGCTTCATCGCTTTTTTCCATTTCGACCATCTTTCGGTCGTACATTTTAAAGAACGGAAGATAAATGACAACAGAAATAGCAATATTGATAACGACTAGCACAACCGCCCGCCAGTCTCCTCCGGTTGATAGATACGCTCCGATCGGTGCCGGGAGTGTCCATGGAACCATTACGTAGGTTGGCGTAATAAGACCTGTCGCCGTTGCTGCGTATGAAATGATCGTTGTAATAATCGGGATGATGATAAATGGAATAATTAAAATAGGATTTAAGACAATTGGCAAACCGAAAATAATTGGTTCGTTAATATTAAAAACCGCTGGAATAAAAGATGTCCTAGAAAGCGCTTTCGAATATTTAGATTTTGAGAAAAACAGCATCGCTAAGGCAAGACCTAGCGTCGCTCCAGATCCTCCGATCCAAACAAACCACTGAAAGAACGTTTCAGGTGCAATATAAGGAAGTGTGGAAGCTCCGTCTGCTACCGCTTCAGCATTTTTGGCTAAATATACTTCCCATACAGGCCGTGCCACTGTCCCAACAACAGAGACGCCGTGAATTCCAAATGACCAGAAAAACGTAATTAAGAAAACCGGGATTAACACTCCTGCTAAACTATCTCCAGCTTCCACAAGCGGAGCAACTAGTTTATCAACTAAATGGTGAAGATCGATACCTAAAACAATGGTAATAATCGTCATAAGTACAACCACAATCGCAACCGGAATTAGTGCTTCAAAAGACCTTGATACCGAAGGCGGCACTTGTTCCGGCATTTTTATGGTGACATTTTTTGCTTTACAAAACCTGAGAATCTCGACTGATAAAATCGATACAATCATCGTTACAAATAAACCGTGACCTCCAAGGTTTGTCATTGGAAGCATAAACCCTTCTTCTTCAATCAGCTTTGGAGTCACCGTAAGTAACAGTGCAGCTACTGCAATTTGCGCTCCTGACAGCGGATCGAGATTATAGCTTTTAGACAAGTTGTATCCTATCCCAAAGGCTATATATAAAGACATAATAAACATCGTTACTCGATATGGTATTAAAATGTTGGCGCTGTTATCAGCTGCCCATTTCGCAATTGTGCTATCTTGCGGCACAGGCGGAAACGCTAGAATCAAGAAAAAACTTCCGATAATGATAAACGGCAAAGCGGAAATAACACCATCGCGAATGGCTTGAAGATGCCGCTGTTCTGATAACCTGGCCATAGGTCCCGATAAATTGTTCTCTAAAAACGACACAAATTTGCTCATATACCCTTTCCCCCTCTATATTCTCCCCTTGTGTAAACGAAACCCCTTATCTATTTAAAAAGCAGGAATACACCTGCTTTTCTTAGCTAACGAGCTGTTGAACCGTTTTAAAAAGCGTTGGACCTCCAAGCGGCGTATAAGCCTGCGGCGGAATGGGCCCGCACGGAACAGAAGCTTTATCCGCTTCCGCTTTCACTGCGTTAAACCGATGACGAATCTGCGGTGCAACCATTACAACGTCCCAGCCCTTTTGAATTTCCTCTGCCACTTCATTTGTTCCAATTGCCAGCACTTCCATATCTGTTCCGTGCTTTTGCGCTTCCGTTTTTAATGCTTTTACCACAATCGCACTTGACATTCCTCCAGAACATACAAACAATACCTTCATTTTCTCGTTTCCCCCTACCTCTTTATTTTTTGAATTACATTATGTGTATCGATTATGCGTTCAAACACTTGATTGCCTTTTTGAATACATAACCGTATAAACATCGCATCTACAATGGCTAACTGAGCAATACGAGCGCTCATCGTTCCAATTCGAATATGCTGTTCTTCTACCGAAATAGTCAGCAGAATATCAGCTAATCTAGAAGCTGGCGATGATCCGTGCTGCGTTAGCAAAATGACGGCTGCTCCTTTGTCTTTGGCTATTTGCATCAGCTCTACCACTTCTTTTGTTTGACCCGAAGTGGATACCACAAACAGCACATCAGCTTTTGTCATATTCGTAGCCATCACCATTTGAACATGACTATCTAATGAAAACAGAGCCGAAATATCGATTCGAAGCAGTTTATACTGAGCATCTAGCGCAACTACAGATGATCCTCCTGCTCCGTATAAAAACACTCGTTTCGCTCCATGAATAGCTTCCGCAGCTGCATCAATTGCCGAAGTGCTCACTAGCCGGCTTGTATTCATCAGTGCGCTCATACTTTTGCTTATGACTTTTTCAAGCACAGCATCCGTTTCGTCTTCAAAATTAACTGGAAGATTCGGCAGCTGTTCGGTATTCACCTTATGAGCATCTTTGGCTAATTCAATCTTTAATTCTTTAAAACTATTAATGCCTACACGCTGACAAAAGCGAATAATCGTAGCTTCGCTGCACTGACACTGCTTAGCTAGCTGTTTGGTCGTTAAGTTCAACGTGGTGGTAGGATTTTCTAACACGTAATCAGCTACTCTTCCTTCAGCGGGACTGTAATGATTCATTTGTGCATCGATTAAAGTAAGTACGGAAAATTGGCGCATGAATTCCTCCATCGTTACGTTAAGTAACGTATTTCTAAAATATTCTTTAAATTACCATTATTATATTTTTTCTGAAGTTTAATTTCAATATTTTTCTGATATTTTTAAAACTTTATTTTATTTTTCAGAATATTTCATCAAAATCTATTGTGAATATAACGACCGCATGCTATATTATGAAAGAAATTTTATCTCAACCAAAAAAGAAGGAGGAACGAACATGCATATTAAAAAATGGGTTGGAGGCATCTTGTTTTTGCTGCTGTTTTGTTCGAGCACATTGCCTGCTAAAGCCGACGTACCTACTACGTATCAAAAGCGGGAGCTCCGAGCTGCTTGGATTGCAAGCGTATACAACATTGATTGGCCTTCTCAGCCTGGTCTTCCGATTGAACAGCAGAAAAAAGAGTTTACCTATTTGCTAGACGAAGTAAAAAAGATGGGGATGAATGCTGTTGTCGTTCAAATTAAACCGACCGCCGATTCCTTTTATCCGTCAAAATATGGCCCATGGTCAGAATATTTAACCGGTACACAAGGAAAAGATCCCGGCTATGATCCTCTAGCCTTTATGGTAGACGAAGCACACAAGCGCAACTTAGAATTCCACGCATGGTTTAACCCTTACCGCATTACAATGAATCATACTGATTTAAACAAACTAGCCGATAATCATCCTGCCAAACAACATCCTGATTGGGTCGTCTCCTACGGAAAACAACTCTACTACAACCCAGGTATTCCAGAAGTAAAAAACTTTATTATTGAAGAAGTGCTCGAAGTCGTAAGAAACTATGATATTGATGCTGTTCATATGGACGACTATTTTTATCCTTACAAAATTGCAGGTCAAATGTTCCCAGATCAAAAAACATATGAAGCCTACGGTGCTCAAACGTTTTCCAATATTGAAGACTGGCGGCGTGACAATGTTAATCAGCTTGTTCGAGATTTAAATAAATCTATTAAAAAAACAAAATCGTACGTGAAATTTGGCATCAGTCCGTTCGGCGTATGGCGAAACATTGCTAATGATCCAACTGGCTCTGAGACGACTGCTGGACAAACAAACTACGATGATTTGTATGCCGATACGCGTACGTGGATTCAAAATGGATACATTGATTACATCACTCCGCAAATTTATTGGAATATCGGATTTGAACCCGCTGCTTACGATACGCTGCTCAACTGGTGGAGAGATGAAGTGCGCGGAAAGCCAGTCCACCTTTATATTGGACAAGCTGCTTACAAAATTAATAACAACGCGGTGGAAGCTTGGTCTGATCCCGATGAGTGTCCAAGGCAAATTGCTCTAAATCACCAGTTTCCAGAAGTACAGGGAAGCATGCATTTTAGCCTGAAAGATTTAAACCGAAACCCGCTAGGAATAAAAGACAAGCTGCAAAACGATATTTATAAACACCCTGCGCTTATTCCAGCAATGCCTTGGCTTGATAATACGGCCCCAAAAGCACCAAAATTAAAAAACGCGGGTCCTCATACAAAAGAAGCAGCATTTGAAATTCGAGATCACCAGCAGAATGACTCCGCTTATTATGCCATTTATCGCTTTCAAGGCAATAAAAAAGGCGACATTAACAGCGCAGAAAACCTGCTGACAACGGTTCGAAAAACGGGAGAAACACAATTGTTTGTAGATCAAAATGCACTTGAAAATCAAACATACACATATGTTGTAACCTCTGTTGACCGTTTGCATAACGAAAGTGCCATTTCCCGCACGCTTACTGTAAAAGCATCTCATTAAAAAAGGTTCTATAGCAAAATGTATGGTAGGATAAAGAAATCAAATGATGCCTTATCAAGCCATTCTGTTATAGAAAGTAGTGAAAAAAATGGAACCAAACTATGATCGCGCCTTTGGCGTATATGGAATTTGTATGCGAAATAACAAGCTGCTTGTTATTCGAAAAAACAGAGGTCCGTATATTCATCGTTTTGATTTGCCAGGCGGACAGCTAGAGCACGGTGAAACATTAACGGCAGCGATGAAAAGAGAATTTGTGGAAGAAACAGGATTCGAGATTAACATTGTTTCTCAAGCGGGTACAACAGATTTTCAGTATCCTTGTAAGTGGAAAGAATTTACCCACGTGCATCACATCGCTGTATTCTATTACGTAGACATTGCCGGCGGTGAGCTTCTTTCCCACCCCGTACAGTTTGAAGGACAGGATTCTTTGGAAGCATTATGGATTGCACCGCAGGATCTCAACATCGATAATGCTTCGCCTCTTGTTCTAAAAGCAGTGGAATCTTTAAGCTTATTATCATGGCCTTATGAATCTCAGATTTATGATGATTGGGAGCTTAAAACCTCCCAACAATAATAATAGTGCCTATAAATTACTCCTGAATATCGTACGCTTAGCTGCTGTTTAAGTTGAAATCAGAAAATATGTTTAATTTCTTTCTAATGGTGGAACAGACAAGTAACACTACTTAATTACTAATAGAAAGGAAGATTAAAATGAGTAAAGGTTTAGGAGATAAAGTTAAAGGAAATGTATCAAAAGCTAAAGGTGAAGTAAAAGATCAAGTAGGAAATGCAACGAATAACCGCGACCTTCAGCGTGAAGGAAAAGCTGAGAAAACAAAAGGAAATGCTCAAAAAGCAGTAGGCGAAACAAAAGATACATTTAGCAATAAATAAAAAAGGACGAGCTTAATGCTCGTTCTTTTTTTATTTAATAAGCTGATTTAAGCTTTTAATGATTACGTTTGGCTGCAATTCTTTATGTTCAGCTACATTTCCTTTTCGGTTGACCCAAGCCGTTGCGAACCCGTAGTTTTTAGCACCGGCAATATCCCATGTATTCGATGACAAAAATAATACTTCTTCTCTTTTTGCGTTCATTTTATTTTTTGCATAGTGATAGCTTGCCATCGTAGGCTTGTACTGTTTGATTTCGTCTACGGAAATAACGTCTTCAAATAAATGATTCATATTGTGATAAGAAACAAGCGGATCAATCATGTGCTTAGGGCCATTCGTAAAAATAGCCAGACGATACCCTTTTTCTTTTAAATAGGCGAGCACCTCTTTGACTTCATCGTAGACATTCAGCTTCATGTAAGCACTCATCAGCATTTTTTCTTCGTGTTCCGTTAAATCAATATCATTTGCTTCTGCTGCATATTTCAGGGATTGATTTGTTAATGTATAAAAGTCAACGTACCGTCCCATCAGCTGGTATTGCATGGCATATTCAATTTGCTTCAAACGCCATAAATGGCTAATGCTTTCTCCCCGCTCCGGATACAGCTTATCACACGTTTCAATAACGGTATGTACATCAAACAGTGTTCCATATGCATCAAATAAAATCGTTTTAAATTTCATCTGTGTTCGCCTCCTTCTTTCATTTTACCCACTCGCAAAAAAACATAACGTTTTTTCTGTTAAAAAAGAGGCATATTAACAGCTGAGGTATGCTCACTTCTTATGAAAATAAAAAAAACAGCAGGTTCTCCTACTGTTTATAATCCCACACGACTTTCCATTTTCCTTTTTCACGAACAGCATACACTTTCTGCACTAAATCAAAGTTTCCATATTTCCCTTTATACGTTTGGATAACGGTCATTTCGTAAACAACAGAAAACGCTTTACGATCATTTTCCATCTTCCAGCTCTTTCTTTTTTCAACATCTTCAATGGAATAAGTAAAAGTGTCTACGCCGAAATGATTGAGAAATACGTGTGCTCGATCTTGTATGTATGCACCTTTTGTCCACTTCTTCTTCATGGATGAATGAAAAAGATCCCATGATTCCGAAAAGTTCCCTTCCTGTTCTAGCGTATAAAATTCTTTTACGGCAGATTTGGCTTGATGACTCGGAGAAAAGAATGTAAATTGAAACATCCAAACTCCCAGCGCAATAACAGAAAGAAACACAGCTACTCCTAAACTTTGCTTCAAAAGCAGTGTTTTTTTTCGATACAAGTAAAAAGCCCCTTTATCAAAAATGCAGTATACAACAGCTTATTCGATATCCAAGCTTTTTAGTCTTGCCGGACTAAACTTATCCGGCATATCTTTAAAAAAGGGATTGAGACATAAACATAAAAGATCCGAACGATTTATCGTTCGGATCTTCCTTCAACTAAACTACGTTTGTCCCAGCCTCTTTCGGCGCTATACAATGTGAAAAGCCATTTGCATGGCTGCTAAAAAGCCCACGAACACAAGGCCCGTCACGAGACCCTCTTTCCAATCTGGCCGGTCCCCTCGAACAAATTTAGCAATATCATACGATAGCATCGCTGCTAAAAAAATGGATAAGACAATATACAGCGGCTCCATCTTTTATCACCCACTATTTCTTTTCTTCAGTGTAACAACTTTTTCATAAGTATGCATGTAAGAAAAACAGCTTAAAATTCTTGACGAATGTGTGAAATTTCTCTTTTTTATGCATAAACTACTTAAAAGCGTGAAAGGAAGATGCCCTTTGTCTGCTTTTAATCCTCAGCAATTTAGCGTCACATACCGGCAAGGAAGCACGCCCACCTTTCCTTTTATTGGGCGACGCTATACCCTCACACATTCTGAACAAACAGACGATTTATTTCTTTGGATCGACGAAAAGTTTGCTGTTGATCAATTAAATGAGCAGCGAAATGAGCTTTTTGCCGAATGGCTCCACAAAGACGGTGTTGATACACTGTATGTATACGTATTTATTGGAAATGAACAAACGGAAAAATCCGTTCAAGCCATACGATATGCTATTTTCAAACAAGAAATGCCTTACTTGCTAAAAGCATTGCGCTACGGTGATGCCACGTTTTTCAACGCTCACCCTGCTTTAGATCGTTCCCCCATTTACGTACATTTTCATTCCAGTGACAAAGAATTTCGTTCCATTCGATATTTTCAAACGCCTTCTCACTATGCCTAAGCATATGAGAAGGGATCTTTACTTCGTTAATCTCCTGTTTTCCAAACTCCATTTCTTCTAGGGTCTCCCGCTCCTTCCATTTGTTTATCTTGAAAATTAATGGTTAACGCTTGGATACCTCCATAAAAGACGTCGCTTTCCTTTGTTTCTATTCGAAACGCAGAAGGAATATTTTTTGTATTTAAATCAGGCTCTACATAAATAGTCGAATCGTCAAAAATAAATCTCGGTTCATTTACAGCTTTTTGAAGCGGTTCATTTCCTTCAAGATTTTTAGAAAGTACCTGAGTTAAAATTTGAGGAATCCGTGTTCCGCCTGGAGAACCTATTCCCATCGCCCACTCGCCTTTTTCTCTTATAATAGTTGGAGCCGTAAAGGTTCTTGCTCTTTTTCCCGGCTCACGATTATTCGGTTCTTTGCTTCCAAACGTATCAGCATTGTTATTAAGAAAAAAGCCGTCAACTTGTTCCCCTGTACCAAAGAAGTTACTTAACGTATTGGTTGTAGATACGACGGTTCCTTCTGAATCAATAACTACAAAATGTGTTGTACTTTCGTGTTCTTCATCGCCTTCACCTGAAGAACGTGTCGGGTGATTGACCAGGTTTGTTATATAATCATCACTAACTAACTCACTTGAGTTTTGATTATGAAAGTCAGGATCGCCGATTTGTTTTAAGCGGTCGGAGTAAGCTGCTTTTTTAATTCTGTTCATCGTTTCGTAATAGTCTTTATCAGGCTTGGTTTCAAGATTTTCTTTCTCTGCCATTTTTAACATTTGAATAAGTGTAATTCCGGAAAAAGGCGGAGGCGCTGAAATCACTTCCGTTCCATTGTAAGCAGAAACGACAGGCTTGGTTTCTGTCACTTGATAGGAAGATAGGTCTTTTTTAGAAATAGGCGTTGCATCAGCAAGATCTTGTGCCATATCTCCTTTATAAAATGCAGATGCACCTTCTCGCTGAATTTTGATTAGCGTTTTAGCCAACACTGGCTGCGACAGCGTTTCTCCTTCTTCGATTGCTTCTCCCTTCGGATAAAAAGCGGATAGATCGGCTACATCCATCCTTCCTCTAGAGTAATACAATCGAGAAGATAAAAGAGAGTCTACTTCAAACCCTTTTTCAGCGTATTCAACAGCCGGCTGAATCAAATCACTCATTGATTTTGTACCATACTTCTGCTGAATATATTCCATACCAGCGACAAATCCCGGCACGCCGTTTTTACCACTCATAGAAGTTGGAGCGGTTTCCCGGTAATCGATAAAGGTAGCAGGCTGATCTTTTTTGGCAATCAGCATACCTCCACCTCCGCCAATTCCAGATCCAAAAGGTTCGACTACATTGAGGGCATACGAAATAGCAATGGCCGCATCTACTGCATTCCCGCCTTCTTTTAATACGTCCATCCCTACATTTGCTGCCAGAGAATTAGAAGAACTCACACCATAAGAATGATCATTATTTTTTTTAAGCAGCTTCTCAGGACTAAGGTCTGTACTCGATTGAGTCATAAAAAAAGCGACTATAACGCAAATTAATAATAAAAAAGCCATAATATTAAACAACAGTAATTTTTTATTCACATCTTACCCTCCATTTTTACTCATCTGTATATTTTGTGAAGCGCTTTCATTTTTATCCATACATTACATTGCACACAAAAAAGACATCGTCTAGGACGATGCCTTTTTGTCACTACCTAAGATTTATTTTCCAGAAGCTGCCGCAGCATCATTTACTGCATCTGTAGCAGCAGATTTTGTTTGTTCAATCATTTTTACGTTATTTTCAATTTTTTGCTGTTCATCTGTTGAAAGAGTAGCCGGATGTTTTAAAGCTCCAAGTCCTGCTACTACTCCTGCTACAATAGCAATTGGTCCTACAATCCCTACGATTCGTTTTGCGATCATTTTCTATTCCTCCAATTAAGTTAGTCTGTACTTTTTTCCCATAAACCGTGGCGGCGCGGATCAGCGTCACCTTGAATTTTGTTTTTCTTTAAGTCTTTCACAAGTGCTTGAACGCCTCCGTAAAACATCGCGTTATCATTGTTTTTTAAGTCATAACCGTACGTTTTTAAACCATCTTTAGTTGACTGTTTAAGCTTAGCTTCTGAATAAAACTTATGAGAATCAAAAATGACACGCTTGTTTTCTACTGCGTTTTTAATGGAATCTTTGTCTTCAAAATAATCCCCAATTACTTGCGTTAATACTTGAGGAATGCGATTTCCTCCCGGTGTGCCAATGGACATTACCCATTCATCACCTTCACGAATAATGGTAGGGGCTGTAAATGTTCTTGGACGCTTACCAGGTTGACGCTTATTAATTCCTTCTCCAAACGTATTGAGTGTATTATTTAAAAAGAATCCATCTACATACTCACCGCTGCCGAAGAAATTACTCAGCGTATTTGTTGTTGATACAACGGTTCCTTCACCGTCCATGACAACAAAATGAGTGGTACTTTCATGTTCTTCGACGTCGCTTACTTTTGTATGATCTGTTTCAGTATTATTTAATTTATTACGAAGTAAATGCACGTAATGATCGTCGATCCAATCATTTGGCGTTTCTTTTATAAAAGCCGGATCGGCAATTTTTTTCAAGCGGTCTTGATAAGCTACTTTTGAAATTTGACCAAGAAAATGATAATAAAGACTAGGATGCGATTTCTTCAGCTTCCAAATATCTTCTTGATCCGTCATTTTTAACATTTGAATGAGCGTAGCACCAGCAAAAGGCGGAGGTGCTGAAATAATTTGATGACCTTTATAATTCGTTGATAGAGGTTTCCGCTCAACAGGCGCATACTTTCGCAAGTCTTTGTGACTTACTTTTGTTTCTTCTGTAATATCGTCTGCAATTTTCCCTCTATAAAAAGCATTTGGCCCTTCTTCCTTAATCTTTTGCAGCGTGTTCGCTAATTCATGCTGTTTGACAATTTCACCTGTGTTAATGGCGTCCTTATCTGGATAAAAGCTAGGAATTTCATCTTCATTCACATTACCTTTGTATGAAACCAGCCTATCGTGCAAATCTTTGTCCACTTTGTACCCATTCTCGGCATAGTTAATGGCCGGGTCGATTAGTTTGCTCATCGACAGAGATCCGTAGTGGTGCTGAATATAATCCATACCAGCGACGAACCCTGGTACGCCAATCTCATCTTCTTTATCATTCTTAGGTGCAATTTCTCGGTAGTCAATAAATGTTGGAGAGGCATCTGCTGGATCAATCAGCATTCCGCCGCCTCCCCCAAGTCCTGATCCGTACGGTTCCACAACACCAAGCGTGTAGGAAATGGCAATAGCTGCATCAACTGCTGTACCGCCTTGTTTAAGAATTTCCATACCTACTTTTGTGGCGCGAGGATCTGAAGTACTTACTGCATATTCTTGTTTTGGAAACATAAATTGATAAACACATACACCTACTATGAGTGAAAAGATGACAATGGAAACAATAATCGTATTACGTTTATTTATCATCTTTTACCTCCTCTGTGTATGACGGGCTATTAGTTAGCTTGCGCTTCGTTCTTTTTGCGCTCCTCTGCATGTTTTATAATGCGAGAATGATCTAAGTTTAATTCAAACTTGTTTCGTTCTTTTTCTAACAGTTCAGGGTTTGAAGAAAACTTGTTTAAATCGTTATAAATACGCTTCATACGCCAAGGGTTATCTGTTGGAGTTGGTGTACCTGCTTTAATAACCATTGGAATAACATCAATTTTAGCTTGGCCCTGCTTGTTTAAATGATACTGAACCATCGCTGTATTTTTTGTACTTGACCACCCCTGGTCAAAAATAAAGTTTCCTAAGCTATAGAAAATAACCGAACCTTTATATACGTCATATGACTGTAGAACGTGCGGATGGTGACCAATGATAATGTCCGCACCAGCGTCTACCATCGCTTTTGCTAGTCCTTCTTGACGAGGACTTGGCTGTGCATCGTATTCTTCACCCCAGTGGGCATTTACTACAACTAAATCAGCATTTGCTTTCGCTTGCTGAATCGTGCTGAAAATAAGATCCGGATCTGCTTTTAAAATACCTGGGTTGTTTTTTCCAGCGGACATTCCGTCTGAATGTACATCCGTAAACCCTACGGTTGCAATGCGGATACCGTCAGCATCTTTATACGAAATATGTTTTGCTTCTTCAGAGTTACGGCCAGCACCAACAAAATCTAATTTGTTTGCTTCAAAAGTAGAGATCGTATCTTCTAACCCTTTTGCACTGTAGTCCATTGAATGGTTGTTCGCTAAGTTTAATACATCGAAACCTGCATTTTTAACAGTCGCTAGATCAGCAGGCTTACTATATAAATGAATACCTTTTTCCATTGCTTTATATGAATCTACGTCATTTGTTAAAATCGGTGTTTCGTAGTTCCCGCTTACGTAATCCGAATTTTTAAAGAACGGCTCCACGTTGCGGAATACAAAATCTTCTCCGTAGCGTTCAGTTACTTCTCTTACATGGCGACCCATCATAATGTCTCCGACCATAGTCATCGTTAAATCATTATTGGCCTCTGGATTAGCCGTCTCAGGGTTTTCAAGAGCATCCGAACGCTCCATCCATCCTGAAAGAGCTAAAATTACGATTAAAATTGGCGTTAAGATAAGAGCTTGCTTGCCCGTTGTAGGCTTTGTTTTCTTTATAAACATCAATACTTTTTCTTGAAAGTTTAATTTTTTCTCTTTCAACGCTTTCACCTTCCTTTATCAGCTGCGGTTTGTTTGTGTATTAAAATAAATAATAAACTTGCATAATTCCAAATGTTACACCACTTAATAAAACCGTTGTTCCAACTGTTAAAGGAAGACCTTGCTTTTGCATTGTATTTGCAATTAAGCCCGGTACAATGATACCAATTCCGCGTAATTCAAACACTTCAAACGGCAAGATCGGGAAGAAATAATCAAATGCAACTTTAATCACAATACCCGTAATTAACATCGCTGTAAATTTGCGACGTCCATATAAAATAACTACTTTTGAGATTCCGTACACGACAATAACATACGTTAAAATACTAATTAAGAAAATCATTAAAATGGTAATTGGCTGATCAAATACAAGCGCTAAATACCCCGGTACGATAAGACCGGCTGGCAATACGCCCGTTTTTTCTGTAAAAATTAAGCTTAGTGTAACCCCTAACACAAGGGCAATATATAAATCTGATCCGAACATGAAATGGCCTCCTAGATTAAACTGCTTTTCTCATCTTTTTCATTTCAATAATAGCTTCAACAAGCGGCTCGGCTGAACCGTGGATATTTCCGACACCGTATACGATACGATCTTTTAAATAAGGCTTCATGCGCTCTAAAATTTCTTCTGTAGAAGCGCCTTCCATATCCCAGAATTCTTTTGTTGGCAATTCGCCTCTTTGATATGCTGCAGCGATTGGTGAGGTCGTCTGACCAATTGCAATCATTACGTCCGCTTCAATGTATGGCATTACATCTTCAGCAAATTGCTCCGTGCGATCTACACGGTCCGGACGGCAGTTCATAATGACAATAGGAAGCTTTTCGCTATAGTTCATTGAATCTACACGTTCCCAGATACGAAGCGTGGAAGAAGCATCGTTGGCAGCAAATCCATTTACTAAAAATGCTGGATTTTTTTCATCGCCAAACGTTGTAATTCTCATAGCTCCTGGGTCAGGCTGAGCATTTAACATTCCTCTCATCGCTGTTTCAGCATCGATACCAAGTGCTTCTGCTACTGCTAAACCGATGGAAGCATTATCAGGGAAAACCATATAATCAAATTCACGTAAATACGCTTCAGATACTTTATCATTGTCAGCTACAATAACCTTTGTGTTGCGCTCTGCAGCTATTTTTTTATAGTATTCCAAATATGGGCCTTCAATCGTAACAAGGTGGCCATCATAAGGAATAGTAGCAGTGAACGCTTGAGCAACTTCATCTAGAGTTGGACCCATTACATCCATGTGATCTTCTAGTACGTTTACAATAACGCCTACCTTGGCTTGAATCAGCTGATTTTGGAATGTGATTTGATAATCAGGCTGTACCGCCATACATTCACAAATAAGAGCTTCCGCGCCAATATCGGCAACTTCATTTACCACTCGTCGCTGTTCTCCAATGTTCGGACCTTCTTTACGACGAATAATTGGTTCTTCTTCACTTGTATGCCAGTAGATCATACGCGCTTGTGTTCCTGTCGTTTTCCCTACTGTTTTATAACCTGCTTCTTTTACAATACCTGTAATCAATCGTGTAACGGTGGATTTTCCGCGAATACCATTAACATTCACTCGTACAGGAATTGAATGCAGCTTGCGTAAATGTCTGCGATACTCCCAAACGCCATACCCTACTAAAAATAGGCAGCATAGGATAATTAAGATCATGTTTCATTCTTCTCCTTCCAAACTTCTCCTGTTGGATACGTTATGAATGCTTTTGATTCATAATGATAGATATACGATTTCATAGTTTCACTCCCTATATATATGTATGGGAGCTAATCAATTAACAGCGCTAGCATGCTGCTAAAACACCTGCTTTGAAAAATGGACTCGAGTACCAATTTCAACAGCTCTAAAACTATCATCTGCGCTCATTAGTGGTCAATAGCTCAAATGTTATATATTCTTACAATTCCGATTGTCTATTTACAGAATTAAAAACTCATCGTTTTATTTAAAATTTACAGAATAGGTCTAAAGTTTATTTACCTAGAAAAATCCCATACGTACCTTTTTTTACCATAACAACAGGAATATTTTATACATCACTCTTACAGTTAACACACGGAAATATTACGTAATTAAAAATTTCTTAACTTTAGAAAACGTTTTGTAATATAAAGATGGGATAAAATATATTTTATTACATTAATTACTTTTTATGGATATACCAATTGAATTTGTCTAACAACCGTACTTGTAAGGATGATAGATAGATATAAAAGTAAAAAAAATACATTTTCTTATCATTTTCCGCTTACATTTAACTTACTTAGATAGAAAGGACATTAAATATTTTTTTCTAATTATATAAGCATTTAGACTCCATATGTTCCTAGTTCTTTTGTTGTTGTTTTATAGATTCCCTTTATTTAATAATCAATTCAGTAAATCTAAATCTCTTGACTATGGCCTCTTTTCCTATTTTTATTTCAATATTTTCTGAATCTTTCTACCGATAAAGGTAGCTTTTGTCCGATAAGATTGCCTAGAAAAATGCATGATTTCTCACTTTTTTGGCATATGATGTTATCATAAAAAGAAGAAGTATCACCAAAAGGAGGAAAACAATGGTTGATACAATCCTTTATTTTCTATTTTCTTTTTGCTATATCGTCCTGTTTTTCTTTAGCATATATGTAGTACGAAAAAACACTTCGCCGTTTTACATGCTTTTTCTTCCTTTAGTAATAGCTGGACTAATTTACGATAATATAATGATTGGGATTGGTTCATTTATCGGTGAAGGCGATACTTTACGTTCACTCAGCATGCTTCGCTTTTGGTTTCACGCTTTATTTACCCCTACTTTGGTGCTCTTTGCTTATGGCGTAGCGAAATACTCGACGATTACATGGGCTAAAAAACCTGTGGCCGGCATTCTTTTTTTGCTAACTACGTTTGCCTTAATCGGCTATGAAATAATCGAGACGATTAGTCAGCGCATGGAAGTTGTACGTGAATATGGCATTGTTCGCTATACGTTAGTGGGATCATCCGGTCCCCCTCTTATGGTTCTCATTGTGGCGATTATTTTGCTTTTCGTTGGAATTTCCTTATTTCGCAAGACCAGGTGGAGCAGTATGATGATTGGAGTAGCCGTGATGATTATAGGAAGTGCCGTGTCAATTCCTATACCAAGCACAGCCGTAACAAATACGTTTGAGCTTATTTTTATCTTCTCTTTATTTCTAACTCAGCGTCATTTAGTGAAAATACATTAAAAAGAAGCGATTCCCTTGCTTCTTTTTTTTATATTTGATATCTTTTACCTAACGACCGTTAGTTAGATTGAGGAGGAGCTTTTCTTGAGTGAATTATCAACTGTAGAAAAAATTAGAGCTGCAGCAATGGAGCTCTTTGGAGAAAAAGGCTATACAGAAACATCGCTTGCTGATATCTCATCAAAAGTAGGCATAAAAAAACCTTCCCTGTACGCTCATTTTAAGAACAAAGACGACTTATTTTTACTAACCGTGCATGATTTAATGAATTTACTTTTAACAAAGTTATCTATTATATACGAACAGCATAAAACAAAGTCTGCTAAAGAACAGCTTCACTGCTTTGTTGTAGATTTCTGCACGATGATTGAAAAAGATTCTTTTGGCCAGATGTACCGTCGTCTTATTTTGTTTCCACCTGAACATTTACAGTCGGAAGTAAAAGCTATTTTTTTAAGAAGCGAACGATTGTCTGATCAAATTCTGCATGCTATTTTTACACAGGGAATGGCTGAAGGCGAAATAATTGAACGTCCGATTGATTTGTATATCAATAGCTTTTATTGTTTAACCGACGGACTGTTCATTCAGCGCTTTTATTATGAACCAGAGTATTATGACCAAAAAATCCACGATGCTTGGACGATATTTTGGGAAGGCATACGTGCTAAATAGGCCCTGTAAAAAGGGCTTATTATTATGCAAGGAGGAATTAAAATGGCTTGGATTTACCTTATTATCGCTGGTTTGCTCGAAATTGTATGGGCAATCGGCTTAAAATATTCACATGGATTTACCGAATTAACTCCAACAATCATTACGATCGTCACAATTGTCATCAGCTTTTATTTCTTTTCAAATGCCTTAAAAAAAATTGCTGTCGGAACAGCTTATGCAGTATTTACTGGTATAGGAGCTGCTGGCACAGCGATACTTGGAATGACCGTTTTAGACGAAGGAGCAAATATTGGAAAGATTTTATTTTTAGGATTAATGATCTTTGGAATCGTTGGTTTAAAGTTAATTTCTACTGAAGAAACAGAAAGAGAGGAATCTTAACATGGCTTGGATTGCATTAATAGCTGCTGGTTTTTGCGAAGTGGGATTTGTGATTTTTTTAAAACTTTCTGATGGGTTTAAGCGGCTGGTTCCTTCCATTGGATTTATCCTTTTTGGTGCAGGAAGCTTTTATCTTCTCTCCTTAGCATTAAAGGAGATACCTATTGGAACAGCTTACGGCATATGGACGGGGGTAGGAGCTGCCGGAAGCGTACTTCTTGGCATGCTTTTCTTTCATGAAGCAAAAGATATGCGTCGAATTTTATTTATTTTTTGTATTGTAGCAGGTGTAATCGGCCTTAAAATCACTGGATAATGGTGTACTACTTCCTTTCTTTTCATGCTATACTAAACTTGTAAACACTTTCAAAAAATAGGAGACGATGACAATGAACCTTGGGTTTGGAGAAATTGCCTTAATTGTATTTGTCGCTCTATTGCTTTTTGGCCCGAAGAAACTTCCGGAATTAGGGAAAGCTGCCGGAAAAACGTTAAAAGAGTTTAAAAACGCTACAAAAGGAATTATGGAAGAAGATGAAAAAGAAAAAGCCCCTCCTAAATAAGAGGCTTATATCTCTTTTAAAAGCTGACTCAAACGTTTGAGTCAGCTTCTTTGTGGTGAGAATATACTGAAATTCGATTTCGACCCGTACGCTTTGCTTCATATAAAGCCTGATCTGCTCCATGGACAATTGAAATCGGCGGTATGTTTTCGGATGGAACGACTGTCATTATTCCAACACTGATTGTGATACACTTAAACACATCAGAAGCTTGATGGATAATGCCACGGTGCTCCACTTGCTGTCTAATAGCTTCTGCCATTTTTATCGCTTCATATTGATTAGCTCGAGGAAGCAATATACCAAACTCTTCGCCTCCGTATCTTGCGACAAAAGCTGATTCGTCAAAGACAACGCTTTTAGCAATATTCGCTACTTCTTTTAAGCATTCGTCTCCTTGAATATGGCCATAGGTATCGTTATACGCTTTAAAATAATCAATATCAAATAAGAGAAAAGAAAGCGGTTCGTTTTCTTTCTGTGCGTATTCCCACTCAATTTCCAGCTTTTTATCAAGAGATCGGCGGTTGTTCAGACCCGTTAAGCCATCTTTCATGGACAGCATTTCAAGCTTTTTATTTGCTTTGCGAAGATCACACTCAGCCTTCTTTTTCTCCGTAATATCTCGATATTCCCAATAGTGGCCAATATACACATGACCTTCATAGATTGGAATGTAGTCACGCGCATAAATTTTACCGTTAATAAACGTAATTTCTTCATCTACTATTGACTCTTTTGAATAAACGGTGCTTTCTACCGTTTTTAAAAATCTAGCAGGATCTTTCAACATAGGAGCGTGAGATAAAAACAGCTGATTACTTTTCAATCCAACGTATTGATGAGGAGGTCCGGGTATATCAAACATGTCACAAAAAGTTTGATTAATAACGGCTACTTCGCGCTCTGGCGTTTCAATCATGGTGCCTGTCTTTGCATTTTGAACCATAACCGAGAACATTTTAGACAGTTTTTTATGCTGACTTGTCGTTACTCGAGATACATATATATATCTGCCTACCAGATACACTAAACACCCACCTATAAAAGAAGCAGGCAGTAAATAGACGATAATTGTAGCAGCGTGCTTGATATCTTTAAAAAGAAAGGACAGTGAGAAAAATACGCAAAGCAAGCTGATAGAATTCATTAATTGAAAACGAATAAATGGACGATAAGGTAAGCGAACCGCCCACCCAGACAGTAAAGCCATTACGATAATTGCAGCAGCGCCTATTATTCCGCTTGCCGTAATTCCAAACAAAAGCAGACGCATTACCCCTATAATACAAGCCGCAATGATAGCCGGTACTATTCCTGCATAAAGACAAACAATTGTCACTGCTAAAAAGCGAAGGTCAAGAATAATAGTAGAATCTATTTTAATTGTATATACCATTAAAATGCTGCCTAATAGTCCGTAAGAAAATCCGTAATAAATTAAACGATACATTTTGTACCGTTTTATTCCTTCTACTCTATAAATGATTTGCTCTCGAACTATACTCGCAGCAAACATGAAAGAAACAATTAACGTGATATTAAAGAGAAGTTGACTCACTTTATTCTTCACCTCTTTCCAAAAAGCTAAAACAAAAAACAATAGGCTTCTTAACTTACATATTTTTTACTGCCGCTTTTTTATAAATCGTACTGTTTGATTTATCGAACAGCACGATTTCTTCCTTCATTAAATAAAACTCTTCTATCCTCTATTCGTCGCCGACAATCCTTTCTATATAAAGAGTGATTACCTTCCTTTTACACAAGAAATTCTACTTGTTAGTATACTACTAAACTCTATTCTTACACATCACCTTTTACCTTTTTTAAAATATTTATCCATTTTCTATTTTTTGTATTTTTTACTGTAAGGTACGTAGTCGAACTGCAACAAAAATAAAAAAAGAGCGTCGATACAACGAGCGCTCTTTTTTATTTTTGGCGTAAAAATTCCCAAAGTCCTGGCGTTTTGGAAAAATCAAACGTCTTAACAGCGGAAAGAATTTTAATCTTTAAATCTTGCTTTACGTCTTCTCTCTCATGCAGTGAAAAGCTTTGGACAGCTTTATTTAGTTTTGGTTCCAGCTTTTTTAATAGACGCCTTGACGCCTCTTCATCTCCAGCTTTCACTTTATTTACAAGCTCATATAGAGTTTCCATTTCTTCACTTCTTTCTTAAGTCAGTTGTTAGTTCTTCCACTTTTTCTTCAAGTCGCTTTATATTGTTTTCTACACGCAGTAATAAATAAAAAGAAAGGACAGCGGGAAATCCTACGTTTCCAACAAGTTGAAGCCACTGAGGATCAAACATATCTATCACTCACCTTCATAATTTTTTTCAACTTGCTTAGCGCACGTTGATAATGATTAGAAACCGCTTGCTGAGAAATAGAAAAATAAGCAGCGATTTCTTTATGAGTCCAGCGTTCGACAATAATCAAGTGCAGCATATACTGCTGCTTGGCCGTTAATTGGCGAAATGCATGATGAAGAATACGATTTTCGAGTTGATTTCCTAAAAATTCATGCTCCCATACAGCCCTGTCCTGTACTCCTAGCATATCTTCCACTGTTCGATTTCCATCTAGCGCAGCCGGCTGCTGCAGGCGAAGAGGAATATAAGAACGCTCTTTTTCTTTTACACGCATAACATCTCTGGAATAATGTCTGCAAAGCTTGTTAACATAATGAAGCAATCTAACTTCGCTATAAAACTGATGAAATTCTTTGTTTAGAAGTCTTTGTTCTTTTGTATCATGTTTAACAACCGCTTTTTGTAATCGCTCATAGCGTTCTGGTGTCAAAAATGTATTCATTATATGAGTCTGAAGAGTTGCGCTATGCTTTGTAAGAAATGTATGAAAGGTACATTCTTTGTCGTGCCGCTTTTCTTGCTGCGAATAGAGCTGAGTCATTGTGCAAATCTCCTCCTTTTTTTCCTATACTTATTAAAAAGGGAGAAAAGAGTAAAATAACAACACCAAAAAACGAACATTTGTTCTTATCTAAATTTAACTATATTAGGTTTTTTATGTCAATATGATGAAAGGCTTATTAATGATTGAAAAGACTTAGTAAAAAATAAAAAAAGAGATTGAGAGATAACGAAATGAATCTAATTTAAAGACGCACAAATAGGAGACATGAGCTGATCCGCTTGTGACACCGCCGTTGCCGTTGATTTCCGTGCAAGACTTCGCCTTGCCCTCCAATCAACTGCTAGAAGGAACGAAACAGATGAAATCTACGTTCAGCATAGCAAAAAAAAACGAACCGCTAATCAAACATGTTGATCAGTGGTTCGTTTTTAATTTCAGTTAAAATATTTTTATCCGGGGCCTTTTTATTTCTTCTTCATGTAGAGATTATTCTTCGCCTAAGACGCGGTTAATACGTTTGCGAAGCATTGGCATTCCATTTCCACCCGCTTGGAAATGACGAAGCTGACCTTCTTTACCAAATACATAATATGCTGGTACATATTTATTTTCAAAAGCGTCTGTTAACTTATGCTCACTGTCTACGTAAATTGGCTGAGTAATATCGTGTCCCATTGCCATTGCCTCAATGACACCCATATCTAAGTCATCTTCCGAACGAGGCATATGAACCGCTACAACATTCAATTGATCATCATACTCATCACGAAGATCATTAACTTCAGGCATTGCTTCTTTACATAAATGGCAGCTTACTGACCAAAAGTGGATAAGCGTTGCTTTATCACCTACTAAGTCTTCCTTTGTTACTTCGTCATTAATCCAAGATGTTGCTCCAGTTAATTCAGGCATTTGTTCACGTAATTTCATTTTAAAATCCTCCTCATCGATATAAAAAGAATATTCTGTCTTTTATAGTTAGAAAACTATCTTTTCTATTTTAATGGCAGCAGTAGAGGAATTTCTCCTCTACTCTACCGCTATTTATTAAAGTGTTTTTTGACCTGGTTTCCAGTTAGCTGGGCAAAGTCCGCCAGTTTGAAGGGCTTGAAGCACACGTAATGTTTCTTCTACGCTGCGGCCGATGTTGTTATGGTTTACAACTGCGTATTGCAATTCACCTTCTGGATTAATAATAAATAATCCGCGAAGCGCTACGCCTTCTTCTTCAATTAACACGCCGTAATCACGTGCTACTGCGTGAGTTGGATCTGCAGCTAATGGATAATTCAAATCTCCAAGTCCATTATCTTTACGATCTGTGTTAATCCAAGCTAAGTGAGTATGAATTGTATCTGTAGAAACACCTACAACTTCAGCATCTAGATCTTCAAACTCTTCGTAGTGATCTGATAGAGCTGTAATTTCTGTTGGACATACGAATGTAAAGTCCATTGGATAGAAGAACAATACTGTCCATTTACCGTTTTTCATATTTTCTTCTAAACTTACTTTTCCAAATTCCTTATTTGCAAGTACAGCTTCCATTTCGAAGTGTGGTGCTTGTTTTCCTACCATACGTTCTGCCATGTCAAAATCTCTCCTTGTACAATGTATTTCACAAGCTTATGCTTGTATGTATTATTTTTAATGCAATCAATGACTCCTCCTATTTGATAACGATTATTAGTATCATTATAAACTAGTAATGACTATTGATTACACTCTTTATTATACACGAGCTATTATTATAGTCAATACTTTTTTATAATCATTTTAATCTAGGATTAATTATCGAATATTTTCTACTCTTTTTATTCTTTCCTTTGATTAATCCTATATATGCAGGGATGAATAAAGATAGAAGATACTAAAAAACTTCCCTTGTTTCAACATATTTGCTTTTAAAATGTGCTGCGGCAAGATTTCGAATCTCAATTATGCTCTTTATAACCACAATAAAAGAGAATGAGACATAATTATCTCAATCTAATTTAGAGACGAACAAATTAGAAAATGATCTAGTATGGATGAATGGTTACACCGCTGTTGATTTCCGTGCAAGACTTCGTTTTCCGCGGGCGGCCGATGAGCATCCTCGTCGCTTGCGCTTTTCCCGCAGGAATCTTCACCTTGCCCTACAATCACCAGCTAGAAGCAGCTTCATACATGAAATCTACGTTCACCCTATCAATGAAAAAATCCGCACGAGTTTGATTCTCCATCAAGAATCAAACTCGTGCGGATCTTTCTTCAACTAAACTACTTTTGTCCAGCCTCTGTTCTGTTATTTATTTATTTATTATCATTTGGATATACAAGACCGATTTGCTCTCGCACTTTATCCATTACGTGCATTGTTAAATATGAATTCTCATAAGAATTTGTGTTCGATTCCATCTTTCCTTGCTTTAACAGCTCTACGAATTCATTTATTTCATAGTACATAGCAGGATAAGGCTGATCCACCGTTAACTCTTCTACCTGTCCGTCATTGTATCGAATTTCTACTTTTTCAGCGGTATGTATTTTGTCAATAACCATACTGCCTTTTTCTCCTTGAATTTCACTTGGCAAATGCGAATTTGTAATTTTGGAATACATGATGACCGCGTCTCGATCTTCGTACTCTAAAGCAACTGATCCTTCTCCATCTACTCCAGATTCTAGCATAAACGCAGTTGCCTTTATTTTATGAGGTCCTCCAAACAACGTAATCAGAGGATAAAGACAATATACACCTAAATCCATCAGTGAACCGTTGGCAAGCTCTGGCTTAAAGGCATTAAGCACGATACCTTCTTTGTATTTATCATAACGAGAAGAATACTGACAGTAAGATGCAACGTATTTCCGAATTGGACCAATTTTATGTAAGTTCTCTTGAATCACTTTGAAGTTAGGAAGAAGGGTTGATTTCATCGCTTCCATTAGTAATACCTTGTGATTTTTGGCTGTTTGAATCATGCGAGTTACTTCTGCTGCATTGGCTGCGAGCGGCTTTTCACACAGTACATGCTTGTTATTTTTCAAAAATAAGATAGCTTGTTCCGCATGATAAGCATTTGGAGTAGCAATATACACTGCATCAATTTCAGCACTCACTGCCATTTCCTCTAAATCAGTAAATATATGAGGAATATCATATTTATCTGCAAATTCTTCTGCTTTTTCAATCGTTCGAGAATAAACAGCTGCAAGCTGAAAGTCGTCTACATACTGAGCTGATTCTAACAGTCGATCTGTTATCCAGTTTGTTCCTATTACGCCAAAACGAATCATCTTTTCATCTCCTTTTTATCATCTATATTGTATAGTATCGTCTTTAAAAAGAAAAACGAAGAAATAATAAAAAATCTATACCATTTCCAAGTGCTTTATATCTATTTTGTTTTATATAAAAAACAGCTCACAACAAATGTAAGCTGTTTTTTATATGACTCAAACGTAAGCTTATGCTTTCTCACCCACTACAGCAAAACGTTCATTCACATGGTTTTTATTCTCTAATTCATCTATTAAAGCAATCGCATAATCAGCATAGCTAATATAGCTTTCATTTTGACTATTTGTGATCACATGATCTTTTCCTAATTGATAGGCTCCCGTGCGAGCACCTTCTGCATCAAAAAAGGCTGCTGGGCTTAAATAAGTCCAATTTATAGTCGATTTTTCAAGTTCTTTTAAACCTTTACCCATGTTTGAAGCCGTTGGATAATAAGCTGCTGGAAAACCTTCTGTGCTCATTAAAGGCGTTGTTTTTTCTGCATCTACAAATAAACTTCCCGCTCCGCCCACTACTGCGAGTCGCGTTTGAATACCTTGAAATACTTTAATAAGTGATTGTATAGACTCAACGTGGAGCTGTTCGCTTCCAGGAGGTGCATTAAATGCATCTACCACAGCATCGAACTGTTCAATGTCTTTTGAAGTAATGGCAAAAATATCTTTTTCCATTACGTTTGTTTGATTTTTTAGTTTAGAAGCATTTCGAACAACGGCTGTTACTTCATGTCCTCTCTGTTTTGCTTCTTCCATAATTAATTGACCTGCTTTACCTGTTGCTCCAATAACACCAATTTTCATTTTTATTCTCTCCTTTTTTTTTAGTTGTAACCATTACAGTTACATATAACACAAAAAAATTGAGCTTTTTATAGCACTGCTAATTCTTCTCAGCTCGTTGTAACCATTATAGTTACACATTGCTCAATTTGTCAACCTCGCTATTTATTTTTTTACGTGATAAAAGATTTTAGCGATTGCTAAAAAGCCACAAAATAATAGTTCATTTACCATTTCAAAATATATCCATATTTTCAACTTATTTTTATCTCAGAGTACTTTTTTATGAAAAAAGGTTTCTTTTTTATAAAAAAGTGTTATAATAGGTATATTATTTCTTGTTCGGTGTTAACAAATAGAAAGACTTTCTTTAAAGTGATTCTTATTGAAATTGAGCAGAGATAGTAATATATTCGTGGATTTTCCACACAGGAGGTACTACAATGGTACAAGGTAAAGTAAAATGGTTTAATGCAGAAAAAGGTTTTGGATTCATCGAAGTAGAAGGACAAGACGACGTATTCGTACACTTCTCAGCTATCCAAGGCGAAGGTTTCAAATCACTTGAAGAAGGTCAAGAAGTTACATTTGAAATCGAAGATGGAGCTCGTGGACCACAAGCTGCTAACGTTCAAAAGTAATTGATTAAGAAGCTGTCACTAATGTGACAGCTTCTTTTTATGTCTATTTAACCAATTAAAATTTGATTTTCCTGCCAAAGGTTAGTCAAATTCGTATCAGCGAGCCGCTGATGCGTCTCTTTTACGCTAAGCCAGCGATGCTTGTTGAAAACAAAGCGAGTTTCGGGAAGTTCAGTCCATATTTCCTGTACAGACTGGACATTCAATAGAACAAAGTTTGCTTCGTTTCCTTCTTCCACTCCATACTTTTCTTTTCCAATCAGCCGGGCTGGTATACTTGTAATCATTCGGAGCAACTGCCTCTGATCATCCGGACTTCCCATATGTGCAGCGTAGGCAGTTAGTAACCCTACTTGCAGCAAGTCTGCTTTTCCAAACGGATGAAAAGGGTCATTCACGTTATCAGATGCAGTAGCAATTGGAACCGCTGCTTTTTGTATGTCACGAATACGCGTTACGCCTCGTCTTACAATTCCTTTATCTTCTCTTCCCTGTAAATATAAATTAGAAGCAGGTAATGTGACAACTCCAATCTTCGCCTGTTTCAAAAGGTTTAAGATTTCTTTCACTTTTGCATCAGTCATTCCTGCAAGCGAGCAAAGATGCCCCACTACCACTTTTCCTTCCATATCTAATTCAATTGTTCTATGAGCAATGTTAATTATTGTATCAACAGACGGATCATCGCTTTCATCCACATGTAAATCAAGAGGTTTATTATAGGCTTGAGCCAGCGAAAATAGAGCATCAATCTCTTTTTCTGGATTTCTAGCTAAATGAGGACAGCCTCCAATTGCATCAATTTCAAGGGCGAATGCTCGTTCAATTTTATTCATCTTATGCATATCATCAATGTCTAGATTAGAGAATAGCGGAACAACCTGCACGTCCATATACGGGCTTAATTCATCTCTCACTTCGACAGCAGCTTGTAAACTTCGAAATAAACTATCTTCTTCCATGCTGCAGTCAAAATCAATATGCGTTCGAATTGTAGTCGTACCGTTAGCTAATGCCTGCAAAGCAGTTTTTAACATTCGCTGCTTAATTTCTTCTTCTGGAAATGCCGGCAGGCTGCTGCTGTAATTTTTAATGGCTTCTTGAAGAGTTCCAGATATATTGGGCACTTGAGGAAGCGAATGAGCTTTGTCTAAATGCATATGCATATCTACAAATCCTGGTAATAGCACACGACCCTGTGCATCAAGTGACGTTTCTTTTCCTAACACGGCCGCGTGCAGCGGAAAAAACTCGTCACCTTCAAGATAACCGTTTTGTAAAACGATAGAAGTATACATTCCATTTGAAATTTTCACTTCAAAAAGAGCGTGGTCGTGCATAATTGGCAAACGAACATTAATTAAGTGAAGCAACATAATTCCCTCCTCAATTTTTCAACTTCTTCATTTTTCATAGACCGCTTTATCTTCTCTATCATTTATTGTTTAAAGCATTAATTCGCCAAATTTCGCAAATCACCTTCTCTTTAGAGACCTTTATTTACAGAGAGAAAAGCAAGAACAAAAAAAAGGAGCAGCGTCCCCACGCTGCTCATCAAAGAAAAAATGCTAGAAAATAGATAGAATGTACTTCCCATGGTTAAATGAGGGCTTACAGATAAAGCTTCAGTGAGTGATTTCATGCTTTGCATTGCTGTTCTCCCCAGAAAGCAATGCAGATACAAACAAGAAATTTCCATCACTCGCTCATACTGTAAATAGACACATAAGAAAAAGCCCAAACAAAGGCAGGTCTCTCAAATACAATGAGCAAAAACCTACCCGCCTGGGCTTTTATCCCTTCGGTGTCATATCCACTTCTTTTCAAAAATGAATATGTGAATCGCTTGGACCAAACTTTCTACTAACGTAAAAATGGGAACCTAGATTCACTTTTTACTCATAGTCCTATCATTTACGGTGATAAGGTAGAAACGTCTGAGCCATATTCTCAAACATATATGAGTGAACCGTATTTAGCTTTTTCTTGTCTACAAATATACTACAGGTCTTTCTGTAAGTCAACTATAAACGAATAATCTTTTCAATAAAATTATATATAGTTCGTCTTTTATAAAAGTTTACTTTTTAAAAAAGTTTGTTAAACTATCTAACACAGTAGTTGCATCTTCTTATAATCCTGCTTATACTTCGAACTACTTACATTACCTATAAAGGTCTTCACTCTGTTGAAGACAAAAAAGCGATCTAGGGTTCCGTTTAACACATGTTAAAGACTGGTCCGAGAGAGAGCGTACGGAACGGTCCGTATACACGGAGGGATAAAAGCCTGGGAGAATGACATCATTCTCCCAGGCTTTTCTTTTTTACTACTATAAAATAAAAATAGAGGAAAGAAGGGATTTATATGAACAACCAACCAGCGTTAAGTAAATCGCTAAAGGTATATCAAATTGTGTTTTTGGGTCTTGCCTGGATGACTCCGATGATTTTCTTTACGGTTTACGGAGTAGCCTACGATGCGGCTGGAGGGCAAATGGTCCTTGCTTATTTAATCGCTTTTTCAGCTATCTTTTTTACCGCATATAGCTATAGCCGAATGGTAAAAGCATATCCGATAGCGGGATCTGCTTTTACGTATACGAAAAAAGCTATACATCCTCGCCTTGGCTTTTTAGTAGGCTGGGCACTTCTTTTAGACTATATTTTCTCCCCTATTATCGCTATTTTAACATTTGGTATTTTTATGCATACGGAATTTCCTTCTATTCCTGTATACGTATGGGTCATTGTCATGAACATTATCTTAGCTTTAGTCAATATTGTTGGTATTAAATCTGTAGCTCGTATAAGCGGCATCTCCGTTGTAGTTCAGATTCTCTTTATAAGTTTGTTTTGTTTATTTATCATCAAAGATATTGCAACAGGTCAAGCTAGTTCTTCTACTCTTTTTTCACTTCATCCTTTTTTGGCTTCAGATATACCATTTACGACTATTTTTTCTGGAGCTGCGCTCATTTGCTTTTGCTTTTTAGGATTTGATGCAGTTACAACAATGGCGGAAGAAACGATTCAACCGGAAAAGACAATTCCAAAAGCCATTTTTCTTATTGTTTGTATCGCAGCTGTTATGTACATCGCTATCTCGTATTTTACACAGATTGCCTATCCGGGATTCACGTTTACTAACCCTGATAATGCAGCCTACACCCTTGTAAAATTAGTGGGCGGAAATCTTTTAAGCAGTCTATTTATTACGGTATTAATTATTGCAACCTTTACTCAAGGAGTTTCTTCAGTCACAAGCGTTACTCGCTTTTTATATGCTTTAGGCCGTGAATCCGTACTGCCTCAAAAGGTATTTTCATATATTCATCCAACGTTTAAAACGCCCGTGGTGAATATCTTGCTTGTTACCGCTTTTTCGTTTTTGGGAATGTTCATTGATTTAAACACAGCCGTCACTTTTGTCAGTTTCGGTGCCTTAACCGCCTTTACATTTGTTAATGTATCAGTCATTGCCCATTTTTATATTAAGTTAAAGAAACGGTCGTTTACTGAAACAATACTCTATTTAATCTTCCCTTTGATCGGAGCAGCATTTATCGGATGGCTGCTCACACTGTTAAACAAAGACACTCTTTTGATTGGTGTCGCCTGGCTTACTGTTGGATTTCTCTATTTATTTGTAAAATCTCGACTGTCCGCTCCTTTTGTAAAGAGAGATCATTCAAAAGTGACGGTCCCCGAAAAATAAACTGAAAAATCAGTTTTTATGTCAGGTATTCTAACAAACTGCTTGTCAACTCATTTTCACTCGTACTATACTACGGTTAATCGAAAGCCACAAATGGATAAAGGTTCTTACAGCCGTTAAGAACAAAAAAGCTGTCTAGGGTTCCGTTTAACATATGTTAAAGACTGGTCCGAGAGAGAGCGATATAGCGCTACGCTGTATAACACGGAAGGATAAAAGCCTGGGAGACTACTCTCCCAGGCTTTTATCTTTTTTTTATTCTAAGGAGGTTATTTTATGAGTTCTATATGGAAGCAAACAATCCCGGCTGGTGGAAAATGGTCAGGCCGAATTGGAAGAGGAAAATCGGTGACGTTTACCGCACAAGAATCCGGTGCAAATGTCTCCCTACTATTATACAACGCTTATGATTTAACAGAACGATATAACATGCCCGATACCTTAAAAGCTCAGCACACTGCTCACTTAACAAAAGGACACGTTCTGATGAGTGACAACGGCAGAGCATTTGCCAGCATTACTGCTGACACCACCGGCTGGCATGATACCATTTCAGGCTACACTACGCGCAGCTTAACTCATCAAAAATACGGCGCATCTACTTATCAAGAATCTCGAAACGAATGGCGAAGAAATGGCGAAGAAAATTTTTCAATGGAGCTTTTGCGCAACGGTTTAACAACACGGGATTTAGTCCCTAACCTTAACTTATTTTCAAAAATATACTGCGACGAAAAAGGCAATATGAATTTTGTTTCTTCTCATTGTAAAAAAGGAGATTTTATTACGCTTAGAACAGAAATGGATTTGCTTTTTTTACTGTCTAATACACCTAACCCTCTAGACCCGAGCGGAACGTACCCTTCTGTTCCGATTGAAATAACCGTAGATGAAGCAGCTCCTGTAAGCTCAGACGACTACTGTTTAAATTTTAGACCTGAAAATAAACGAGCGTTTGAAAACACATGGTCTTATGATCTATTGCTTGGAAATAAAACACTATCAACGATTTAAAAATAAAGGAGGCTTTATAATGGCTGTATTTAATCGAGTGGAAAGCAACAGAAAAATAGGGAACGCAATTTATGATGAAACGGTACTGGCTGGGGACGGCTGGATGCACGAGCTTAAACCCGGCCAAACGCTTAGAATAATAGATGTAGAAGGCAATCAAGCAGCGGATACTTTATTCTTTGATGCTGAAAACCTAGAAGATCATTACAGTGCAGTATCTACGATTGCTAATCAAGGAAATATTTATTTATCTACCGGCACAGTGCTGCTTTCTCAATCTGGCAAAGAACTAGTCAAAATTGTTGCTGACACGTGCGGACGCCACGATACCTTAGGCGGAGCTTGTTCGGCACAAAGCAACACCGTACGCTATGCACATAACACGCTTCCGATGCATAACTGCCGAGATACATTTATGCTTCAGCTATCAAAATATGATAGCCGCTACACCAAAAGAGATTTAGCACCAAACGTAAACTTTTTTATGAATGTACCTGTGACGCCAAGCGGCGGATTAACGTTTAATGACGGGGTATCTGCACCTGGATACTATGTAGAAATGGAAGCTATCAATCCTACACTTGTATTGATCAGCAACTGCCCTCAGCTTAACAATCCGTGCAACGATTATAACCCTACCCCTATTCGCTTAGTTATTTGGGATTCATTATAAAAAGGAGTGTTCATCTATGTTTACAAAAGTATTAATTGCGAACCGAGGAGCAATTGCCGTTAGAATTGAGCGAACATTACGACATTTAGGAGTGAAATCTGTCGCTGTTTATACAGAAGCTGATCAAGACAGCCTGCACGTTGATGAAGCAGATGAAGCCATTTTAATTGGCAGCGGCTCAGTCAAAGAAAGTTATTTAAACGAAGACCTTATTCTAGATATTGCAAAGAAAACAGGCGCGGAAGCTATTCATCCAGGCTACGGTTTTTTAAGTGAAAACGCGGAATTTGCTCGTCGCTGTCAGGCTGAAGGAATCGTATTTATTGGTCCTACACCCCAACAAATGGAAATATTCGGATTAAAACATTCAGCTCGGGAAATTGCGCAAAAAGCCGACGTGCCTTTGCTTCCCGGTACACCTCTTATTACAGATGTATCAGAAGCTGTACGTGCTGCTGAAGAGATTGGCTATCCCGTTATGTTAAAAAGTACAGCTGGCGGCGGCGGAATTGGAATGCGTGTTTGCCAAGATGAAAAAGCTCTTCAAGCAGCTTTTGACTCAGTTTGCCATTTAGCACAAACAAACTTTAAAAACAGCGGTGTTTTTTTAGAGAAATACATTCAAAAAGCTCGCCATGTGGAAGTTCAAATCTTCGGTAATTCTTTTGGAGAAGTAGTGGCTTTAGGAGAACGCGACTGCTCTATTCAACGAAGAAATCAAAAAGTAATTGAAGAAAGCCCAGCTCCAAACTTCCCTTCATATATACGGGAAAATATGCTGCAAGCAGCTACACGACTAGCTAAAGAAGTCGGATATCGAAGCGCAGGAACGGTAGAGTTTCTTTATGACGCTGAAGCAGAGAAATTTTATTTTTTAGAAGTAAATACTCGTCTTCAAGTAGAGCACGGCGTTACAGAAGAAGTGTTAAACGTTGATTTAGTAGAATGGATGCTTAAAGAAGCATGCGATGAGCTAGTAAATCTTCCTTCTTTGCTTCCCGTGCCTTCAGGTCACAGTATCCAAGCTCGTATTTATGCAGAAGATTGCTTAAATGATTTTCGTCCCAGCGGCGGGCAAATTGACCAAGCAATTTTCTCTAAAAGTGCTCGAGTTGAAACGTGGGTACGGGACGGTATTACTGTAACATCACTTTATGATCCTATGCTCGCTAAAATTATCGTTCATGGAAAAACACGAGAAGAAGCTCTTCTAAAATTGAGCGCTGCTTTAAAAGAGACAAGATTATACGGCGTTACTACTAATCTTCAATACTTGCAGGGACTGTTAGAAGAAAAAGCGTGCAAAACAGGCGACGTGTATACTCAAATGCTTAACTCATATAATCCAAGCGAACGAGCACTCGAAGTATTAGACGGAGGCGTTCAGTCCACTGTTCAAGATTACCCGGGGCGCACCGGGCACTGGAACGTAGGGGTTCCTCCGTGCGGTCCAATGGATCCTTTTGCTTTTCGCATAGGAAACAAACTTCTCGGAAACTCCCCAGATGCACCAGGGATTGAAATGACTCTCCGAGGCGGCTCTTATAAATTTAGAGACAATGTATCTTTTTGCATTACGGGTGCCAACATGCATGCTACATTAGACGGCGCTGAAATTCCTATGTATAAGACCATTAGAGCAAAGCCGGGACAAATTCTTTCATTTAATGAAGCAACCGAAGGAATGCGTACGTATTTACTGATTGGCGGCGGACTTGATATGCCTAAAATATTAGGCAGTTCTTCTACTTTTACACTAGGAAGCTTCGGAGGACACGGCGGAAGAGCACTTCGTACTGGAGATGTACTCCGTGTCTCTGACCACTCTCACGTTGAAAATGAACTTGCCCTTTCCTATCAGCCAGCCATGACTAAAGAATGGGCAATCGGAGTAATTCCAGGACCTCATTGTACAGAAGAATTTTTACAGCCAGAGTACTTACAGCAGCTAACAGATACAAAATGGGAAGTTCATTTTAACAGCTCTAGAACAGGCGTTAGGTTAATAGGTCCCGCTCCTTTTTGGACCCGTGAAGATGGAGGAGAAGCCGGTTTGCATCCATCAAATATTCATGATAACGCATATGCCATCGGCACCTTAGACTTAACGGGAGATATGCCTATTTTACTTGGCCCAGACGGTCCGAGTCTTGGCGGCTTTGTTTGCCCTGTTACCACCGCTTCAGCAGAGTTTTGGAAAATAGGACAGCTTCATCCCGGAGATAAAATTTCGTTTAAATTAATTGACCTTGAACAAGCTGAAAAACTCAAGTGTACGCAGGAAGATTTTTTACAGCGTATCGGAACACCTGCATCACTTCCTGTGCTTACAAACCCAGTAGCACAGCCGCTTAAAAGCGATTATCCGCTGCTGATTAACGAAACGGAAAATAGACGCTTCCCATTTTCCGTCCGCTGCTCAGGCGATGCGAATATACTTGTGGAATACGGAGAAATGGAGCTTGATCTGCTGCTTCGCTTCCAAGTACATGCTTTAATGGAAGCTATCCAAAAGCGTGAGGATTTACCGGTTCTAGATTTAACGCCTGGTATCCGTTCTCTTCAAATTCATATTGATGCAACAAAGATGTCTATTCTTGAACTTTGTCAGCATATTTCAGCTATTGATCGCGCGCTTCCTCCTCTTGAAGAAATGGAAGTTCCGTCTCGCATTGTAAAACTTCCACTTTCATGGGATGACCCTGCAACTCAATTAGCTATTGAACGCTATCAGCAAAACGTTCGTCCAGATGCACCCTGGTGTCCAAGCAATCTAGAATTTATTCGCCGAGTAAACGGTCTGAACCACCTTGAAGATGTTAAAAGAGTTGTATTTGAAGCTAATTATCTTGTAATGGGGCTTGGAGATGTATATTTAGGCGCACCTGTTGCTACGCCTTTAGACCCTCGTCACCGCTTAGTTACAACGAAATACAACCCTGCCCGTACATGGACGCCTGAAAATGCAGTTGGTATTGGCGGTGCGTATATGTGCGTATACGGAATGGAAGGTCCTGGCGGCTATCAATTTGTGGGACGCACGATTCAAATGTGGAACCGACTTCGTCAAACGGAAAGTTTTGAAGCAGGAAAACCGTGGCTTCTTCGTTTCTTTGATCAAATTCAATTTTACCCAGTAGAAGCAGACGAGCTTTTAAAACTGCGCGAAGATTTCCTTCGTGGGAGATTTGAAGCAGATATTACGGAGACAACGTTTAAACTTGGAGAATATTTAAATTTTCTTTCATCTATTGAAAAAAGCACGGCTGCTTTTCGTCATACCCAGCAGGCTGCTTTTCAAACAGAACGAGAAAATTGGAAAGCACTTGGTTTAGCTGAGTACGTCTCTGAACACGAAACAACTGAAATTATGGAACAAGAACTGCCCGAAGGTACGGAAGCTGCGCGCTGTACAATGCCGGGAAGCGTATGGAAAGTTCTTGTAGAAGAAGGACAAAAAGTTGAAAAAGGCGATACGTTAATTATCGAAGAAAGCATGAAAATGGAGTTTCCGCAGCTAGCACCTATGGATGGATATATCAGTTCTATTCATGTGAAACCCGGCGATGAAGTACAAGCTGGACAGCTGATTGCCGGTATAAAAGCTTTTGCTCCAATTACTCATTAAGGACGGTGGATACAATGAAAACAGTGAGCTTGCCTAAAACATTTTCGGTTCAATGGTTACGTGATATGTATATCAAAAAAGAATTAACTCCAGAAGATGTAGTACATCAAATTCTTGCGCGGGTAGAAGCTGACAAAGACATGAATATTTGGATTACCCCTCCCACACTCGGTGAGTTAAAACCTTATCTAGATCGCTTAGCTACGCTAGGCCCTGAAGCGTTACCTTTGTGGGGAATTCCATTCGCCGTTAAAGATAATATCGATGTAGCACATGTACCGACGACAGCCGGATGTAAAGAATATACGTATACCCCTTCTGAACATGCTACGGTTGTGCAACGCCTTATCGATGCAGGTGCTATTCCTCTTGGAAAGACCAACCTGGACCAATTTGCTACAGGACTGGTCGGGACACGAAGCCCGTATGGCGAAACGCAGAATGCGTTAAAGCCAGAGCTCATTAGCGGCGGATCGAGCTCAGGATCAGCTGTATCCGTAGCTCGGGGGCATGCTGCTTTTTCTTTAGGCACCGATACAGCAGGTTCAGGGCGGGTTCCAGCTGGTTTAAATCGCCTAATCGGCTACAAACCTTCCCTTGGAGCTTGGCCATCTGCAGGTGTAGTTCCGGCATGTAAAAGCTTGGACTGCGTCACTGCTTTTGCTCATGAATGGAGTGACGTACTGCTCGTAGATTCCATTATTAGAGGAGTAGACGATCGAGACCCATGGTCACGCTCTGTTGTTCGGGCTTCTTCGGCCCTTCCTGAAAAAATTTATATGGTAAAAGAACCGCTTTCGTTTTACGGGCCGTTTGCTGAGCAGTACGAAAAAGCGTGGAAACAAGCTGTGAAAAAGATTGAAGATTTATCTATTCCCATCGAATACATGGACGGCTCGTATTTAAGTGAAGCAGCTGCTTTATTATATGACGGCCCTTACGTAGCAGAGCGCTGGGCTGACTTAGGAGAATTTATCACTTCTCATGAAGAAACAGCCTTTCCTGTAACCGAGCAAGTGCTTCGTTCAGGAGCTAAATCAGAATATGATGCTGCTGCTTTATTTCAAGCTTCACATAAGCTTCAATCCTTTAAACATAAAGCATATCATCAGCTTAAAAATGCTGTTCTTGTTATGCCGACAGCAGGCGGAACGTGGACGCGAGAACAAGTAAGAGAAAATCCAATTGAAACAAACAGTGACATGGGGCGTTTTACAAATCATTGTAACTTACTCGACTTGTGTGCTGTCTCTCTTCCATCTCAAGATGCGGATCTTGATTTACCGTTTGGCATTTCATTTTTCTCTACATTTGACGGCGAACAATTCATTTGCGGACTCAGCGAATTGTTTTTAAATGGGGAACGAACCGTTGATTCAAAAAAAGATACAACATTAGTAGCTGTTTGCGGTTTGCATATGCGCGGGTTTCCACTTGAATCTCAAATGCGTGAACACGGAGCTTCATTCGTACGAAAAGTCCAAACCGCTCCTTATTACCAGCTTTTTAAACTACCTACTTCTCCAGCAAAACCGGGGCTGTTGCGAACACATCAACAAGGAGAAAAAATTGAAGTTGAACTTTGGGAAATGCCTTTATCACTACTCGGCTCTTTTGCCGATTCTATCCCTTCTCCTCTCGGACTAGGCAAAATCACTCTTGAAGACGGCAGTGAAGTAGCGGGTTTTCTTTGTGAAGCTCATGCGACAGAAGATGCGGAGGATATTACGTCTTATAGAAGCTGGCGGGCTCTCTCAACTTACTCATAAATCGATTATTTACTAAGCTGTTGAGTACATTCTCAACAGCTCTTTTTCATCAAACCTTCAATGTATATAAAAATAAGAACTTAGCATTAATTATGACAAAGTGAATGTATGATGTGGCACTTTTATATTTATTCTTGATTCTTACGTTTACCGTTTTAACAGAGAATACCCCCACTTTAAGCTTGCTAAGTAGGGGTACTTTAATTAAATAAACCTAAAAGGCAAGCTGCACAATACTCTCCAAAGCACCTATCGTGTAGAATGAAAACGCAGCTGATCTTGATGAGAAACATACTTCTTGCGAGGATATTTATCTAAGTATTGTTTAGCAGTTTGTAAACATTGGCGCGCAAACTCTTCATATCCTAGTTCGCTAGCACGTTTTACATTTGGCAACTCTATGGAATAAGGAACCTGCGGGATACGATTAATAATACTTGCAACATCAATACCTTCTTCATTTAAATACAATCGTTCTTCCCTAAGAACTCGAGTCATCTCCTTCTTTGAACTTGGAATTTCCGCAGAAGCATTGCAAAGATGAAGATAGCGAAACCACTCACGAGGCACGTCGTCCAAATCTTCCACCTTATCTCCTGATCGATGAAAATGGTGGATATCAATCATAAGACCTGCATTTTCACGATTAGCCGTATGAAGAACATCCATTGCGCCTTTAAGGTTGTATACGCTCGCAATAGGAACAAATTCTAATTCAATGGTTAACCCAAAAGGCTTAGCTAGATCACAGAGTTCAGCAAAGCATTCGATACCAAAATTGCGATCGTCCGTCCAAATGCTGCTAAGGACGTGACGCCCTCCAAGTTCAGCAGCTGCTTCCATTGCAGGTAAGTAACGTTTTGGATCAACTCCCTCATAGATACGCGCTAACTCTATATCAAGAAGCTTCACTCCTGTTTCTGACATAGCAGATTTTGTTTCTCGCATCAGCTGCTTATTTTCAGCTAACGCATAGTTAGGCTCTCCAGGCAATCCCATGTAAATTGGCCTTAAACTAACAAAATCATATCCTGCCTTCGCAGCCATATACGTCATTTCAGGCGGCGAACATCCAAGAACAGTAAGATACGCAAGAGAAAATTGATTAGACATTTTATAAATTCCTCCTTTATTCAAACAAATTAGATCGATCTAATTAAAATGACGATATATCCTTATAAACGTCCTGCATATTGATTCGATTTTAATTCTCTGTAGGCAGTCTTAATACAATCATCTTCGTTTCAGTCATTTCTTCAACGGCGTAACGTGGACCTTCTCTGCCAATACCGCTGTTTTTCACTCCGCCATATGGCCAATGATCTAATCTAAAGTTAGATGTTCCATTAATAACTACACCGCCCATTTCAAGAGAATGAGCTACTTTATAAGCCAAATCCATTTTGTTCGTAAAAATCCCTGCTTGAAGACCAAAAGCAGAATCATTTGTCTCTTCAATAGCTTCTTCAATCGTATTGTACGGCACAATACTAATAATAGGGCCAAATACTTCTTCACAAATAACTTTACTTTCTTTAGAAGGATTTAGTAGAACGGTAGGTTCCACCGTAGCTCCGCGGCGCTCTCCTCCGCATATCACTTGTGCCCCCGACTGTACAGCCTCATCAATCCAGCTCGTCACTCGCTCAGCTGCATGGACATCTACTACACATCCCACATCCGTATCAGGCAATGAGGGATCTCCGATTTTAAGTTTCAGTACCTCTTCTTTTAAAAGATTGGTAAACTCAGAGACCACAGATTGATGTACATAAATTCTCTGAACAGAGATACAGCTCTGCCCGGAATTGCTAAATCCGGTTTTAGCACACATAGCCGCAGCACGGTTTAAATCTGCGTCGTTATGGACGATCGTTGCAGCATTTCCTCCTAGCTCTAGCAATACTTTTTTCATTCCAGCTAGCTCACAAATGTTTTTACTAGCTACCGTTCCACCTGTAAATGAAATAATGTTCACGCGATCATCTTTTACAATTTGCTGTGCAACTTGTCTTCGACCAAGCACCATATTTACAGCATCTTTAGGAAATCCTGCCTGCAGCAGCAGCTTTAAGAGCTCTGTTGCAATCAAAGTTGTTTGCGAAGACGGCTTTAAAATCACGCTATTCCCAGCAGCAAAAGCCGGCCCAATTTTATGGCATACAAGATTTAAAGGGGCGTTAAACGGTGTGATAGCCGCTACAACACCAACGGGCACTCGGAAAGTAGATGCAATAGCTTGTGCGCCTCGTTCTGAAACGTCGCCAGGCAATGTTTCGCCAATCAATCTTTTTGCTTCTTCCCCTGACAGTTCCAATGTTTCGATTGAACGGGCCACTTCGTCCAGCGTATTTTTCAAAGGCTTTCCTAATTCTAAAGAAATAAGTCGAGCAAATTTTTCTTTCTCTTGTTCTAGTAATAGAGCCGCTTTCTTTAAAATTTTAGAACGCTGGTAAGAAGAAAGGGCGGCGACATGTTTTTTTGCTTCATAGGCTGATGCTAATGCTTTTTCAACATCTTCTTCATTCGCTAATAGCTGCTCACCTATGACTTCTCCAGAATAGGGGTTTTTTATTAAAGCAACTTCTCGATCTTCAATAATCCATCCACCGTTAATATAAGGCTGTGATTTTTTTTCAATAGTTTCTATCATGTTTAGCACCAACTTTTCATTTTTATTAAACAAACTTTTATATAAAACAAGGCCTGAACGTTTTTACATGAGAGAAAAATAGATCGATCTAATTTATTTTAATTTAAACGCTCCCATCACCTCCTAAAAGGCTATCATGTTCGCGGCTTAGTTATACTAATTTCTCTTGAACCTTTGGCTTGGCATGAAGTTCTGAGCAAGGACCTGCTTGCAGCATATAGCTTCCACCGTCATGACCAATTACTTGCTTCACCTCTTTTGCTGCTTCAATAAGCTTGTTAAGATCAATGCCTGTATGGATTCCCATTTCACTTAATCCATGAACCAGATCTTCTGTAGCTATATTACCAGTGGCGCCTGGAGCGTAGGGACACCCTCCTAAACCGATAATAGAACTATCAAAATGAATAACACCCTGCTGCAAAGCAGCCACTACATTAGAAAATGCCATTCCTCTCGTATTGTGCAAATGCATGGAGAAAATAATGCCGGGATAATTTCGTTTAAGAAACCCTAGCATACGATACACTTGCTGAGGGTTTGCCATCCCCGTTGTATCCGCTAAAGAAATTTCTTTGACACCCATCATTCTGTATCGTTCTACAATAGAAGAAATGCGTTCTATAGCAACTTTTCCTTCATAAGGACATCCAAACGCTACCGAAATTGAGCCTCCTACTTTAACGTTATGCTTTTCCGCTAATTCGATAATAGGATAAAAACCTTTTTGGGCTTCTTCTACAGAACAATTTGCGTTAGATAAGCTGTGAGAATCTGTAGCTGAAAGCATAAGCTTTAACTTTTTCACTCCGGCGTCAATGGCTCTCTGTGCACCTTTTACATTCGGCACTAACGCGCGAAATTTGATATTTGTTAAATCTTGAACACTTTCTACGACCTGCTCGGCATCCTTTAACTGAGGAATCGCTCTTGGGTGTACAAAAGATGTAATTTCCATTGATTGAATGCCTGTCTTGGCTAGCTGACGAATAATAGATATTTTTTCTTCTGTAGGAATCCACTCGTGTTCAGCTTGAAACCCATCCCTTGGGGCCACTTCACAGATTATAACTTTTTCCGGTAATTCTATTTTTTGAATAGTATTCATTAAATAACCCCCTTTTCTTTTAACACCGCTAAGTCTTCACTTGATAACCCCAGTTTTCCGCCTAGAATTTCTTCATTATGTTCTCCCAATTCAGGGGCACGATGACGAATTGCTCCTGGTGTATGTGAAAACTTTGGCACTACTCCCGGAACCTTAATTTTTCCTAGGCGGGGGTGCTCTACTTCTACAATGTTTTCTCGTTCTCTATACTGAGGATCATTAAATATATCTTCAATGCTGTAAATAGGACTAACCGGCACACCAAATGAATCTAACTTTGCCTGCAGCTCGTCTTGAGTGAAGGACTTAATCCAATTTGACACAATTTCCTGAACTTCATGATCATGCTTTAGACGCTCTACGTTTGTATAGTATCGCGGATCCTTTAACATATCTTTTCTTTCCATTGCCTCTGCAAGACGATCAAAGGTAGAGTCTGTACTGCATACTAATACAACAAACTTTCCGTCTTTTGTTTCATATGTGCCTGCAGGGCTTGAGTGACCTGCAAGTCCAGGGCTTCTCTCTCTTACTTTTCCGTTTTGATCATATTCAGCGATTAAAAATTCCATCATTCGAAAAATAGATTCATATAATCCCATTTCTACTACTTGACCTTCCGGCTGTTCGTGTACATCTCTATGATAGATAGCGCTTACACAAGCGAACGCAGTATATATGCCCGTTACATAATCTAGTAAAGAGTAAGAAGGACTGACGGGTGGACGATCTGAATATCCTTGTAAATAAGTATGTCCGCTAAATGCTGTCCCAGGTGTACCGAATCCAGCTTTTTCTCGATAAGGACCTGTTTGTCCATAACCTGATACGCGCACCATTACTAACTTAGGGTTAACTTTTTTAAGCTCTTCATATCCTAAGTTCCATTTTTCCAGTGTACCGGGGCGAAAATTTTCAATTAAAATGTCTACGCCACTAATTAGCTTTTTGAAAATTTCTGCTCCTTCTTCTGATCGAATGTCCAGCGTAACGGACTTTTTATTGCGAGCAAGTCCGGGCCACCTTAAGGGTTCAGTTCCTTTCCAAGGCCCTACAGTCCGAAGCGTATCTCCTTTTCCCGGAAGTTCAATTTTGGTTACTTCCGCCCCCAAGTCCGCTAGTAAAGTAGCTCCAAAGGGAGCAGCAATCATAGTAGAAATATCTAGTATTTGAACTCCTGTTAAAGGTCCATAATTTTTGGTTAACACGTTGAATCCCCTCCGGTAATAACTGTTTGTATGGTTAACTAATATAATTAATTGGTAGATTTCCTTTGATATGTTAAAAACGAATACCAATAGTCGAAATAGTAAGATTATTTATTTTTCTAAAGTTAACTCTTTTTCTTCTAATAGGATAGACTCTTTGCTTTCAATCGGGTCTAAATCTGTTAATAAGAACGTATAGCTTAAAATTCCAATCACTAAAAAAGCAGCTGCTAAAAGGAAAGCATACATAAATGAACCCGTGGCCTGAACAATAAACCCAGTCGTAATAGGTGCAACAATAGCCATCGAGTTATTCCCGAATGTTAAAAGTCCCGTTAATGTTCCTACCGTTCCTTTTGGTGCAATAAATGTAGGAATGCTGTAGGCAACAGCAGATGTGACAACAAGACCTCCAAGTGCTGTTGAAATCCAAAATACAGCTACGTTCGCACTGTGAGTAAATGCTGCCCCAATAATTGACAAACCAAATACCATACCTATTACTAGAAAAAACTTGCTGACACGCGTCCGGTTATACCCTTTGTTAATAAGACGATCAACAAGCCAGCCCCCTATTACTATTTCAGTAATGGTACCTACAATCCAAGGTATAGCCGAGTACCAGCCTGATTTTAAAATAGACATGTTCATTTCTGTTGCTAAATATCCAGGAAGCCAAGTCAAGAACAAAAACCATGAATAGCCGTATGCCGCAAACCCAATGAATACTGCCCAGACTTTTCTTTTAGTTAGCAAATATCGGATGTTCTCCATTGCACTGCCTTTAACTTCTTCTGAACTTTGAGAACCGCCTTGAACAATGTAGTCATATTCTTCTTTCGTCAAACGCTCATCTTCATGAGGTTCACGATACCAGATCCAATAAACAATAGCATATATGAAACTAAGAATAGCAGTTGCTAAGAAACCGCCTCGCCAGCCCCACTCTGTTACAATTAGTGCTAGTATAGGCGCCCCGATGGCGTTGGAAAGTTTGGATTGAGAATCATAAGCTGCGATAGCTTTTCCGCGTTCCTGACGCGGAACCCAATGGCTAACTGCTTTGGCAGCGGATGGAAAGAATGGTGCTTCTCCAACTCCTAACAGCACCCGAGATAAAATAATTAACCCCCATCCATTTGCTACTGCAGTTAAAAGACAAGCTACTGTCCATATCACGGTCGCTACACGCGTTACCCATTTTACGCCTATTTTATCTAGCAAAGGCCCTATAGGAAGTTGAAGTAAAGCGTAAGACCATGCAAATGCTGATAGGAAAATCCCCATCTGACCTGCTGTCAAGTTAAATTCTTTTTGTAACAACGGCATAGCAATGGACATATTAATTCGATCAAAATAGTTTACAATTACACCAACCGCAATCAAGAATACAATCGACCAACGATGTTTTTTCATTCTTTTCCCTCACTCATAAGATTTTAAGTATGCGCTTTCATTTTTATGGAATATTTCTTTGCTCAGATCCCATTTATAATTGTTTGCTTACATAAAGTCTGTCTGAACTAAAGTTGAAAGATGGCAATGCTGAAAACCTAATCCTCTAGCTATTTACTTATTTTTTTATCCTTTCGTAAAAACATTTTATTAGTGGAATTAAAAAGATTAATAGAAAGTTCTAATTAGAACGATCCAATAAATTTTTATTAGAACGATCTAATTTCAGCGGGAATCTCTTCACATATTGCGGAATGGTGCTGTATATTTTATGATCTACTCAAATATCCGAACATGATGATCAACGTCTGCTTTTTTAATTTCTCATGGTAACACCTGCCTTTTTTTGCTAAGCGTCTGCTTTTGACCCAGCCTAATATAAAATCAATTCAAACTTGAGTTTTAGTATACTGAATTACATTTGCCTGCGCAATATATATTTTTAATTTTTAGAAAATTAAGATACACACTTTTTTGATATAATAAATTCAAGAAATAATTGTATTAATTTTACAAACATTTCTCTTATTGCGTTAAAGAAATAGAAAATACAGACACTTCATTCGTACAAGTTTCTAGTAAGGTTTGAAGATATGAGTTTTCAATATTGTAAGCTCGGTTCAAACATTTGTTCCTTAATATACTCCACAGGCATCTCTTTTCCTGTCCACAATTCAAACGCCATGGCCCCTTGCCAGATCATCATTCCTATTCCGTTAATGGTGTGACATCCAATTGATTCAGCTTGTTCTAACAGTTTTGATCTCATAGGCATATACACGACATCTGTTACAATTAAATCAGGGCGCAGCATTGATATATCTTCAATAATGCTGAATTCTTCTAACGGTTTCATTCCCACTCCTGTTCCATTTGTCAAAATATCGCTCGTTTTAATTTCTTCTCTTAACCTGTCTGTATCCTCAAGAGAATACAGCTTCGCTTTACATGAAACATGTTTCATCTCTTCATTAATAATTTTTACGTTTTCTACAGCTTTTGAATAAAATTCATCGTGACGAGCAAAAATTGTTAATTCTTCAAGTCCTTCTAAAGCCGCTTGAATAGCAATAGGCGTCGCTGCTCCACCCGAACCGATCAACGTCATTTTTTTCCCTGTAATATCCACGCCGTGCTCTTTTAAATTTCGAATGTAGCCCATACCGTCTGTGCTATGCCCAACTAGTACGCCATTATCGTTTACGACCGTATTGACAGCTCCTGAAAATTTAGCGCTGTCTGCTAATTCATCAAGAAACGGGAGAATTTTTGTTTTATTTGGCATGGATACATTAAAACCTTTAACATTTAACGCTCTCAGCCCTTTAATCGCATCTTCTAACGAGTCATTTCCTACCTCAAAAGCTAAATAAGCATAATTTAATCCCAGTTTTTTAAAGGCCATATTATGCATGGATGGTGACAATGAATGTCCAATTGGAGTTGCTAAAAGGCCGATGAGCTGAGTTTGGCCATTAATACGCCCTACGCTTTTCATGATTTTACCTCCTGTTTTATTAAAATTTCAGAAATACTTGTGGTACCTAACCTGTACTTTTTAAACTTATTTTCATTTACGATCAAACACATTTCACATTCATATCATACAGATAATTAGATCGATCTAATTTTTGGCTATACTCCCTATTCAACCGACCTGTAACAAGCCGCATTCAAAACCAAAGCTTCTTTACTCACATGCAAAAACAAGAAATCGCTTACATATTTACGGTTTTAATAACATACGTTTGACACGTACTGTACCTCTTACCTCCCTTCACAAGGCAGCATTTCTCAACATTGCTAGAAACAAAGCTTTTACCTATACCTAGTCTTCTTTTATTAAATAACTGCAGCAAACACTGGGTGAACCAAGACAACTCTTAGCGACCTTATGTATCATAGTATCACATTTTTTTAAAAGGAAAAATGTTTTTTTGTTATTTTTCAGAAAAATCTTTTTATTTAAAGAATTTCTTTATATTAAAATAAAGCTATAACCATTATTATAGCTTTATTCTTGAGCGTGGCTTTCTCTTCTTTTTTTCATCCACCAGCCTGCACCAACTATCACTCCGATTATAAGAGTAACAAATATTAAACGATCAACATCATGCAAATATTTTTGGATTTTTTCAATATCTCCAAGTCCTCCTACATAGAGCAAAAAAACAAACCACGGAAAAATGCCTAAGGTGCTGTATAAAACAAAGTCCCTAGATTTGATTTTACTAAGACCTGCCAAATAGGTTATATAGTTTGCGATACTGATGGGACGGGAAATCGTAATACTCCATTTTCCATATTTATGAAACCATTTTTGGGCACGTTTTATATTTTTTTCACCAAACCAGCGCTTGGTAATAGATTCAAACCTGTATCCCATAACGAACGGAATATAGTTGAATGCAATATAAATAACGGTATTAACAGCTGAAACAATAAGGATTTTCCATATTGAGAGCTGCAGCACCGAGCCAATAAGCAAAATCGATAACGTACACGGAAAAGGAATTGCCGCAGCTTCGATTGCTGTAGCAATAAAGATGCCCACTATGCCTAAATTTTGTACAAAATCAATAAACCCTTGCACCTTTTTTCTCCTTTCAATCATACAAATTTCACGTTCTTTCATCATAACTCAAACTATTCAAAATTTCACGATTTCAAAGCAATTTTACTAGTAAAAAAAGCTCATACGCACCCGTTTGCTATATTCGATTATCTTCTATCATATGCAGTTCATAAGTGAAGTAACGCAAAAAAAGAAAATAGCAGAAAAAAACTCTTTTATTAGTTATAATAAAAGAGTTTTTTTCTGCTATTATTTAACTTTAGCAATGATTTTCCCTTTCACATGGCGTTTTGAAAGCTCTTCTAATGCACTTGGCACTTCTTTTAACGAGATGATGCGCTCAATCATCGGAGCTACTTTCTTCTCTGCTACTAATGCTAAAAGCTCATCGCCCATTTTTGCTAAATCCGCTTGCGCAATCATGTCATTAATGTGGTGTGCAGCATTTAAAGCTACTTCATGATAAGAAATCACCTTTGTAAAAGGCTTTACTTTTGTATAATCAGGTGCACCAGCAATATGTGCTAAATGTCCTCTATAGGCAATCATATCTAAAGAATCCGTTGCGTTCTTTGCGCTCACCGTGTCAAGCACAGCATCTACGCCGCGGCCATTTGTCAGCTCCAATACTTTTTCCGCGACGTTTTCCTCGCGATAATCAATTACATAATCAGCTCCTAACGACTTCACATACTCATGATTATGTGCTGAAGCTGTTGAGAAAACGGTTTTTCCAGCGTTTTTAGCAAGCTGCACGCCAAAGCCTCCTACGCCTCCAGCTCCTCCATGAATTAAGATTGTTTGAATATGGTTCATTGGAAGTTTACGAAATAGTGCTTCATACGCTGTGTAACCTGCCGTAGGCAAAGCAGCAGCTTCTTCAAATGTAACAGCATCAGGAATGCGCGAAATTGAATGAGCAGTTGTAACCGCATATTCAGCATATCCGCCTTTTTTCATAAAGTCCCCGTGATAGACAACGCGGTCTCCTTTTTTCCAGTCAACTACTCCTTCTCCAACTTCATCAATTGTCCCAGCTACATCTAAACCTAGAATGTGAGGATATGTCCAATAAGGATTTCCATTAGTAGCCGTTTTATAATCTACGGGATTAAGTCCCACTGCGTGAACTTCAACTACTACTTCCCCTTTATTTGGAAGAGGTTTTTCTATTTCTTCTACTTTCATTTCTGTCCATTTATTTTTATCTTGCAATAATAATGCTTTCACAGTCTAACTCTCCTTTTTAAATCATTTGCCTAGCGTTGCTTTTATTATTTTATCTAAAAATGATTTGCTTACTATTTTTATTTTAAAGAGAGCTTGTCTATAATACAAATTAGAAAATAAATAGATATCCATAAATAAATTTATAAGAAAGGATAGCATAAATGATTGATTTTGAATGGTATCGCAGCTTTATTAGCATTTACAAATACCGATCCGTTTCTGAAGCAGCCAGAGCGAGGATCTTAACGCAGCCGGCCATGAGTCAGCACTTAGCTGCTTTAGAAGCTGAAATAGGGGAAGGTTTATTTATCCGTGCACCGAGAAAAATGATTCCAACAGAAAAAGGTAAAGAACTGTACACGCGTATTGTCCCGTTAATTGAAAGTCTAGAAGCTGCTTCAATTGAATTAAAAATGACCGCTTCATCTCCCGACGCGCTGCCGGTCGTAAAAATTGGTTCTCCCGTAGAGTATTTTACCGAACAAGCTTTAGAAAGAATAAAAGATGCAGGCATCCGCTGCTACAGCCAGTTTGGTATTGCTTCTGTTTTGCTTGAAAAGATACAAAGCGACGAAATTGATATTGCGATTACAACCCAAAGATTGCAAATACCTGGAATTGAATATACGGTCATTGAAGAAGAAGAGTTTGTCTTAACCGTCCCTCCTTCTTTTGAAATGACACCTAGTAAAGACGTAGAAGAGTTTTTATACAACCAGCGGTGGATTAGCTATGGTCTTGAACTTCCTATTATTAGACGTTTTTGGCGGCAGCATTTTAAAAAACGACCTGAAATTCAGCCTCATCACGTGATTCCAAATCTTCAAACGGTGTTAAAAGCCATTCAGCATCACATGGGAATCAGCCTGCTCCCCCGCTATTTAATTCAAGAAGCGCTTCGAGAAAAAAAAGTAAAAATCGAACTTGAACATTTAGCAGTAAAAAATCAGATCTTTCTTGCTTATAAACTTAAGCATCGCGATCATCCTACTATTCAAAAAACGATACGCTGCTTAAAAAAAGAAACCTCTGCAGACTAGTCTGCGGAGGTTTCTTTTTTTGACAGTTGCTGGGCTGAATCTACGCCTACTAAATCTAAAAAGAAAATAAAAATAGGAATACCAAGAATTAGCCCCCATACGCCCAAGAAGTGTTCACCAAACACTAAAATGATAAACGTAATGAATGTTGGCAAGTTTGTTTTAGATGACATGAGCTTTGGATTTAATACATAGCTTTCAAGTGCGTGAAGCACTACCACCATAATTAACACAGATAGTACTTTTACACCGCCTCCTAAACTGTAAGCGATTGTACAAAGTGGAATGAGTGAAACAAATACCCCAAGAACCGGCACTAGCCCTAGTAGAAAGACCATAACGCCAAGTGCAAGCAAATTAGGAAACCCTAACACCCACAGCGCAATAACGGACAAAATGCTGTTCACAAAAGCGATAATAAACTGAACTTCTATTACCTTGCCGAAGGAATTAACAAATTTTCTCCCCAAATAGCCAGCTTCTTTGAAAAACCAGCCCAGCCTAGATTGTTCCAGTTGGACAAATAATCGGTGAATCCGCGACTTTTCAAGTAAAAAGAATAGGCTTAACAAGAGTGCTAAGAAAACTTGTGCACTTACTTTTCCAATATTAGATAAATAGCTGTATACTAAATCAATATTCTGCTGAATATTCTCTGGTGATTTGAATCTCTTTAGATTATCGATAATATAGGTGACGAATGTATTATCAGGGGGGTGTTTGTAAAAATACATCAGCTTCTGTATAAGCTCAGTAACTTGCGTCATAATAACCGGGATATATACATATCCTACAATACCGAGCGCCCCAATCAGTGCGATATAGATGACGATGAGTATAAGCGTTGAATTAAGCGGAAGCTTTCTTCTTAACGTTTGTTGAAGACGACCAATTAAAAAGGTGAAAATAAACGTAAATAACAGCAGCTGAAGCATACTTCTAATGCTGACAAGTAAAACTGTAATGATAATAAGCGTAATGATGCGAATAGTAAGTTTGTTGTGAAGCCAACTTCTTGCAATATTCATGAAACCTTCAATTCTCCTATCTCTCTTTTTCCCAAGTCATTTGTATACATATAAATAAAACGGATACGCTAGACGCTCATATCCGCTTTCGCTATATATAGTGTATCATTTAATATTCAAATTTTACTATATTTCGGCGCTTTTTAGTATGTCTTTATTTTCTCTCCGCTATTCTTTTTCATTTTCCCATACATTATGATAAATTAGCTTGTCTAAATCCCTTCTTTTTTCCCAGTTAGCTTGTTCTAAGATTGGTTTCTCAGGATATTTATCTGTATAGCCAATTGACATAAGCGCTACAGGATCAATATGAGGAGGAATATGTAAAATGTCACGTACATCATTTTTCTTATAAAAACTTACCCACCCCATTGCCAGTCCTTCTGCATATGAAGCAAGCCACATATTTTGAATCGCACACGCAGTTGACATCATATCGGTTTCTGGAATTGAGTTTCTTCCGAGAACATGAGAGCCCCCTCTTGTTGGATCACACGTTACGCAAATAGTTAACGGCGCTTCTTTTAATCCTTGAATCTTTAGCTCTAAAAAATCTTCTTTCTTTTCACCTTCATAATGAATAGCCAGTGCTCTTCTCTCTTTATCTGCTGCCCAGGCAAGTTTATTTTTCACTTCTGTATCAGATACTAATATAAAATTCCAAGGTTGCATAAACCCGACGGAAGGTCCGCTGTGAGCAGCCTGCAGAATGTTATAAACCGTTTCATTCGGAATCTCATCAGACAAAAATGTTCGTACATCTCTTCTTCCATAAATCGCTTTGTATACTGCTTGCTTTTCGTCGTTTGTAAACGAATTCATCTTCTTCAACCTCCATTAAACTCTTTTTTTAACTATTTTTCTAAAAAAACATTAAAAAAATGTGATCCAAACTTTATGTTTTCTCGTATTACTATATGAATCTATCATAAAGGAGGTTGCAAACATGTTCAACGACGTTTTAATGAACTTATTTAACGCAGTAAGCAGCATCATTAACACAATTGGATAATTTGATTGTACATATTGAGTAAGAGAGGGGGCATATTGCATGCTAAACGAGGTACTTATGAACTTTTTTAACGCAGTAAGCAGCATCATCAACACAATCGGATAAAAAAAGCACAAAGAAAAGGGTAACTGCCATTACCACCGTCTTTATGCTTTACTAGTTAAAAATCATATATTTTACAATAAAAAGAACTCTTTGATTAGGAGTTCTTTTTATTTATCCTAACATGTTCCCTTTTATTTGTATATATGCCTTGCCATTTCAACAGATTCACTTATATGTTGCAAGCATACACGTATGTCTGCAGCTCGTAGTGAAGTTCTTTTAAGTCTTCAGCTGCTTCAGTCAATAACTTCTTTCGCTGAGCTGTATACACATCTAGAATAGCCCTTTCTACTTTTACCTTTTCTTCATATAAAATATCTAACTTATCTTCATTTCCTTCAAGGGAAATAGGCTTTAACATAGCAAATTGATAAATGGGTTGTCCATAATCCAATTTTGTTAAAATAGAACCTACTAATACATCCTGTGCGCATTCATATACAAAGTTTAACAGCGTACTTAATTCTTCTAGACGAGAAATATCCAGCTCTGCATTTTCGTTGATCACAGCCCCTATATATTGAAAGCACTCTTCTTCTAACTCATTATAAATAGTTGTGATGCGGTGCAACACTTCATTCAACTTCATAAAGTTCCCCCTTCACACACGCTTCTTGATACAACCATATGACAAAACTTGGTGTTTTATACTAACGAAAAAGCGAGGAATATAAACCTCGCTTCTTCTTTTTACCGATACATACTGGCAATATCTTCAATAAACATAAGCGGTTCTTCTTCTGTTAGTTGTTTAATTGGAGAATACTCCTCTCCACCAAAACTTTGATCTATGTCTTCAATAAATGAAGAAACTTCTTCCGACTCTTCACGATTAGCCGGCATTTCGTATTTTTGTAATTCTGTGCGGTGCACGACGGATAAAATATGGCGAGGAAATTGCTGCTTCGTTTTTCCAAAACAGTATACCGGCTTGTGTTTCAAAAAGCGTTCTACTTCCTCTTGCCGGTTATAAATGCTTCCATGATCACCCCAAGCTACCACAACCAGTTCAGCATCTTCCACTGCTTTTTGAATATATTCACCTGTTCTTGTTCCAACAGCTTCTTCTTTTGAAAGCATGCGTAAAAACGAAACATGGTCCGTTTGATAGCTGAATAAATAAACGATTTCTAAGACTCCAAATCCCCACTTTTGCGCCAGTTCTATGCATTTGGATACAGCTGTATCGTCGCTGTATTCATACGTATTTTCTGGGAATGACAAGATAAACGTAAGTTTACGTTCGTTTACTTCACTCCATTTGCATAATAGAGAATATTTGTATGTGCCTGTTTCATCAAAAATAACTTCTTTTTTCACTGCTTCCATCCCCCTGCCTTCTTACAATCTTGTTACTTATCTATTGCAAATGAGCTAAGCAGTAATCGTAACCTTGACTGTTAAAAGTTTTATTTTATATGTATTTCAAAATCATGCCTTCATGACAACTTTTCTGCCATTTTTTCAAAAAGCCATTTTTTCTTCTATACATGTTTTTTACAGCTAGTGAACATTCACATATACATCTTTCCTCTTTTCGGACCTCCAGTCAAAATAGATAAAATCAAAAGAATGGTCTATAATAAAGAAATAACCAATGACCTTTTCACTCATGTTTTTGACAGTTACGGATTTTTTCTCAGCAGGTATATTCAAACCTGATCCTCTGAGAAAATAGAAGATAAATTTGTGTAAAGAAAGGATTTTGTAAATGGCTACTACACACACATTTACAAGAGGAGAAGAAATTGCAAATGCGATTACACACGGCGTTGGAGCCGTACTCAGCATTGTTGGATTAACGCTTTTAATCGTACTTTCTTCGTTAGAAGGAACGCCTTGGCATGTTATCAGTTTTACTATTTACGGAGTAACCATGCTGCTTCTCTATGTCTCCTCTACGCTTGTCCATAGTTTTCCGGAAGGTAAGGTAAAAGATCTTTTTGAGATATTTGACCACTCTTCTATTTATTTGTTTATTGCCGGTACGTACACTCCATTTTTATTTATCGCAGTAAAGGGAACCACCGGCTGGACACTTTTTGGAATTGTATGGGGCATCGCTCTTGCAGGAATTGTATTCAAAGCTTTTTTTGTGAAGAAATTCCTTTTTATTTCCACTATTCTTTACGTATTTATGGGATGGATGATTGTGTTTGCTTGGGATTCGTTAACTCAAAACATTGCCCATCAAGGAATTGTCCTTCTCGTAGTTGGAGGCGTGTTGTATACAATCGGGGCCGTTTTTTACGTATGGCGAGGATTTCGTTTTCATCATATGATTTGGCATATGTTTGTTCTTGGCGGAACCGTACTCCACTTTTTAGCAATCATTTTATATGTATTGCCTATAACCAATTAAAAAAGGGCCAGAAGGCCCTTTTTTAATTGGTTATAGAATTCCTTACCACAGTTTGGCCATTTGAGTCACAAGCGTATAGACTCCTAGCACAGCCATAATAACGACCACAAAACTGCCAAAAACGGTAAGCCAAGTCGGATGCTTGTAATCGCCTACTATCTTCTTTTTATACGCCGCTATAAGCATTGTTCCGAGTGTAATAGGTAAGATTAACCCGTTTAATGCTCCAGCTAAAATAAGCAGAGTGACCGGCTGGCCAATCGTCAAGAAAACCAGGGTTGAAATCGTAATAAATGCAATGATAATCCAGTTTTCATATTTCTCAATCCGTTTGCTGAAGGATTTAATAAAGGAAACCGATGTATATGCTGAACCAATAACTGAAGTGATAGCCGCTGCTGCCATGACGACGCCGAATAATTTATAGCCAATATCCCCTGCGGCTAACTGAAAAACAGAGGCTGGTGGATTGTCAGGATTCAGTTTTAACCCTTGACTCAACACACCTAATGTCGCTAAAAATAGAAAAATTCGAATGATCGAAGCAATCGTAATACCAGATACTGCTCCTCTTGTTACTTCAGGAATCGCGGCTTTTCCTTTAATTCCTGCATCTAATAAACGGTGACCTCCTGCAAATGTAATATATCCTCCTACCGTTCCTCCTACAAGAGTAACAATCGCCATTACATCAATGTGCTCCGGCCAAAATGATTTGGAGACTGCTTCTCCTACTGGGGGAGCGGACGAAATAGCCACATACACCATTAAAATAATTAATATTCCGCCCATTAATTGAGCAAATCGATCCATTAATTTTCCGGCTTCTTTGACTAAAAAAATTGCGATAGAAATGATGGCTGTAATGACTGCACCCGCTTTAGGAGAAATACCAAATAGCGCATTGAAGCCAAGACCGGCTCCTCCTACGTTTCCAATATTAAATGCTAAGCCTCCAATTACAATTAAAATAGCAATAAATAAGCCGAGGCCTGGCAAAACATTGTTAGCGATATCCTGTGCTCTTTTTTCTGAAACGGCAATAATACGCCATACGTTTAGCTGAACGCCAATGTCTAATAAAATCGACAGTAAAATGACAAAACCAAAACTTGCGGCGAGAGCTTGTGTAAAGACCGTTGTTTGAGTTAAAAAACCTGGCCCCACTGCTGAAGTAGCCATTAAAAATGCTGCTCCGAGCAGCACGCTCCAGTTGCGTTCTTTTTTCATGATGTCACCTCATTGTGGTTGAATAATGATTTGTTCTTCTTTTAGCTTGTCACAAATAGCTTTGGCAAATTCAACAGCATGTGCACCGTCTCCATGAATACAAACGGTATCTGCTTGAATGGGAATCTCTTCATTTTGCACAGTGAATACTTTCTTTTCTTTGACCATTTTAATTACTTGAGAAATAGCCGCTTCTTCATCTTGAATCACGGCGTTTTCAACGTTTCTCGGCGTCAGCATGCCGTTCTGTTGATAGGTTCGATCTGCAAATACTTCCTGAGACGTACACAGGCCCATTTCGTTTCCAGCCTTAATCAATTCACTTCCAGCCAAACCATATAGAATAGCTTCCTGACTAACATTATAAACAGCTTCAGCAATAGCTTTAGCTATGTCTCGATCCCCTGCAGCCATATTATATAAAGCGCCATGAGGTTTCACATGATGAAGGGTCCCTCCTTCTGCACGTATAAAAGCTGAAAGAGCCCCCATTTGATACACCATTAAATCATAAGCTTCTCGAGGCGTAATTTTCATATATCTACGTCCAAATCCAGCTAAATCTTGCAATCCGGGGTGCGCGCCAATCGCCACATTTTCACTCAAAGCCAGCTTTACTGTTTCTCTCATAACCGAAGGATCTCCGGCATGAAAGCCACAAGCAATGTTTGCAGACGTTACATAGCGTAAAATTTCTTTATCATTTCCTAATCTATAGTTCCCAAAGCTCTCCCCTAAGTCACAGTTCAAATCAACGGTAGCCATCTTCTTCTCTCCTTATATTTTCATTCGAAGTGCTCTTTTAATATGATTTATTTTCTTTTCCTGCTCCATATATAAATGCTGCGCTTCATCCAGTGAAATTGTTTGAAAAAAAACCTTTTTTCCTGGAGAAATTTGCGCCAGCGCTGAAAAATCTGCAGTTGCTACCTGTCCGATTCTAGGATATCCTCCTGTCGTTTGATGATCTGCTAATAAAACAATGGGCTGTCCTTCTTTTGGTACTTGAATCGTACCGAACGTCACAGCGCTAGAGAGCAGCTCTTTTTCTTGACCAAGGACTAATTTCTTCCCTTTTAGCCTATAGCCCATGCGGTCAGATTGAGGGGTAACGTCAAATTCTTGATTAAAGAAATGTTGTTGACTTTCTTTTGTAAACCAATCAAATTCCGCACCTTTCATCGTGCGGATAATAGACGTCTCGTATGAAGGAAGAAGTTTAGGATGAATCGTCCAAAAAGCCTGCTGAAAAGAGCGGTCCGTTTGCTTTTTCATCAGTTTCTTTATAATTGCTTCCCCCGTTTCTGTAGGAGGGCGGCTTAATACTTCGTCCCCTGACTGTAGTGCTCTACCGTGCAGCCCGCCTATCCGAGCGCGAAGTGAAGTAGATGTACTTCCCATAACTGCAGGAACATTAAAAGCACCGGAAACCGATAAATAAGAACGGCACCCTAAAGTCGGAACACCAAACTGTAGCACGCTCCCTTTTTTCACATATAAAGGCCGCCACATCTTTACGGCTTCATCATTAACAGTTGGCGATAAATCCCCTCCCGTCAGGGCAATCAAAGCATCTTGCTGAAATTCAATTTTTGGTCCCATTAACGTAATTTCAATAACCGGCTGATTTTCTTGATTTCCTACTAATAAGTTGGCAATCCTTAAAGCAACTTTGTCCATTGCTCCGCTGACAATCATGCCGTCCTTTTGATATCCATGTCTGCCGGTATCTTGAATCGTTGTTAATAAACCGGGACGTATCACTTTAATACTCATCTTCGTCCACCTCCTTTTGGGCTTCATATTCCGTTTCAGAGATAGAAACAAATCGGACACGATCACCTGCTTGAAGCAAGCTTGGCGAATCTTTTTTGGGGTTAAATAGTGTAAGAGGAGTACGCCCAATCAACTGCCATCCTCCAGGTGTCTCAATTGGGTACACGCCGGTTTGCATTCCTGCGATGCCAACTGACCCTTTTGGGATGCTGTTTCTCGGTGATTCTTTTCTTGGAGTCGCAATTTCTTCGCTCATCCCACCCAAGTAAGGAAAACCAGGAGCAAAGCCTAGCATATACACCAAATATTCTCCATTTGTATGAATGGAGATAACTTCATCAGGCGTTAATGAATGAAAAGCAGCTACCCTCTCTAAGTCCGGGCCGTACTTTCCTCCGTAGCACACCGGAATTTCAATTTGTCTAGCGACCGCTTCAGATTTTTCTTCCTGGCGGAAAAGCAGCTCTTCAATATATGTAGATATTGCTGTGTAAGGATTTCTTCTTCCTTTTTCACTCATTATCCAAGGGTCATAATAGATTGTAACTGTTGTAAAAGCCGGCACATATTCAATCATCCCCTTACATAATGATTGCTCTAGCACCTCAGTAAATTGCTGAATACGTTTATGTATGCCGAAATTAATTTCGTCTCCAAATGAAACGACAATGCCGCTGTCACCAAGAGGATAAAGTCGATAATCGTGGCTCATTCCGTCTCCTCCTTTTTTACTTAGTATTGTTTGAGCAGCTCCCTTTAATGCTGTAATTAGATACATCCATTAGAATTACTAATGAAATTATTGTTTTTGAATAACAATTTCTTATATATCTAATAAAAAAAAGAACAATAAATCCCTATCCTGTATGGATAACATTATATAAATATAAAATAATCTTATGTTCTACTAAAACAAACTCCAAAGAAAAATTCAACCTTTTTAAAATTTTATCGTCAAAAGGATCACGCTTTTTCAATTTTCCCCATAAAAAAACTGCTTTGTTTTTTATACCAAAGCAGTTTTTTTGTAAACATGTACAAAAAGGAAAAACTCATGGGCAGTAAACCATTATATACCTCTGCGAGCGAAATCTACAAAACGAAACTTATCAAGACGATGACGTGATTCCGTATATTGAAAAAGGCTTGCATCTTCTAAATACACATAGTTTCTTACTACCACAATATGTTCATAGTCTTTTAAATCTAAGTAACACTTATCTTCGTCCGTCAGCTCGTCAACGGAAATTTCTTTTTTGGCAAAGCTGATTTTCAGCCCAAGATCTTTTTCTAAGTATTCATAAATAGAGCCTTTGCATATATCTTTTGTGAGGTGAGGAACATACTTTTTATGAAAAAAATCTTTATCTAAAATAATTTTTTCTCCATCGATTTCACGCGCTCGAACTACTTTCCATATGAGATCTTTTTTCGTCGCCCCAAGCTGTGTGCACAGATCTTGATCGGCCTTGACTAATTCAAACTCTTTTACAATAGTAGTCGATGTATGTCCTAGCTTTTCCGCTACTTCTTTAAAGCTAACAAGTCCTGATACTGGAAAATCAAAGCGTGATACGTCCAATACAAATGAGCCTTTTCCTTTCATTTTTTGAATGTACCCATTTTGTGAAAGTAAATTTAACGCTTTCCGTATCGTTTCACGAGACGTTTGATACTGTTCAACAAGCTCATTTTCAGAAGGAAGTTTTGTATTAGGACGCCAGTCACCACGTTTAATTTTATCGACTAACTGTTCGTAAATGCTGATAAATTTATTTTCTTTCAATTGCCATCACCTATTTTACTTTCTATATATACCCAATTGTATAAAAAGAACGATAGATTGTCACCCATCGTTCTTTGTACTTTTTTCTCTATTTTTTTAAATGATACACGATCGATTCATACGGCCGAAGCAAGACTCGCTTTAATTCCTTTGATGAATCTTCGTAGTTAGACAGCAATATTTCACTATGATATCCTTCAAAAGTTAGATTTTCTGGCAGTTGAAAAATTGTTTCACTCCCGTAGAAATTGTTTATCACGAGCAGCTTTTCATCTGCTCCATTTCGGATATAAGCAAAAATCTGCTCGTCTTCTCCAAGAATCAATTCATAGTTTCCATAGGTGATAATCTCATACTGCTTGCGCAGTGCAATAAGCTTTTGATAAAAATAAAAAATTGAATCTTCATCATCTAACGCTTTTTCTACATTAATTTCACGATAGTTATCGGCTGGATTAATCCACGGCTTTCCTTTTGTAAAACCTGCATTATGCTCATCGCTCCATTGCACCGGTGTACGGGAATTATCTCTTGATTTATGTTTTAAAATCTCCAAAATTTCATTTTCGTCCATTCCCTGTGCACGTTTTATCTCATACACATTTAATGACTCCACATCTCTATATTCATCAATAGAAGAAAACTTCGGGTTTGTCATACCTATTTCTTCCCCTTGATAAATATAAGGTGTTCCCTGCATCAGATGAATCGTTGCAGCGAGCATTTTGGCAGATTTATTATGATAGAGTTCATCGTTTCCATAGCGGGAAACAACGCGAGGCTGATCATGGTTGCACCAAAATAGTGCATTCCATCCCCCTCCTTTATTCATCTCCGTTTGCCAAGTTGATAGAATCTCTTTTAATTTAATGAAATCAAAATCTGCTAGCGCCCACTTTTCTCCGTTTGGGTAATCGACTTTCAAATGATGAAAATTAAACGTCATGCTAAGCTCGCCCCGGTCCGGATGAGAATATTGAATACAGTGGTCAACAGTTGTCGACGACATTTCTCCAACGGTCATGCTATCGTATTTTGAAAAAACTTCTTGATTCATTTCTCGCATATATTCGTGAACGCGAGGACCGTCGGTATAAAATTTCCGTCCATCTCCTGGCGCGATAGAACCATCATCATCTAAAAAGCGCTGATCTTTTGAAATTAAGTTAATAACGTCCAGACGAAATCCATCTACTCCTTTTTCAAACCAAAACGTCATCATATCGTACACGCTGCGGCGCACACGCTCATTTTCCCAGTTCAAATCCGCTTGCGTGACATCAAACAAATGCAGATACGATTGTTCTGTCAGCTTATCATGCTCCCACGCCGAACCTCCAAATTTTGAAACCCAATTCGTCGGAGCACTTCCATCTTCTTTTTGATCTTTCCAAATATAAAAATCTCTGTACGGGTTATCTTTCGATTTTTTAGCTTCTTGAAACCATTCATGTTCAGTTGACGTATGATTAACGACAATATCCATGATGATTTTAAGATCCCGCTTATGCGCTTCTGTTATTAAACGATCGAAGTCCTCCATTGTTCCGTATTCTTCTTGAATAACAAAATAATCACTTATATCATATCCATTATCCCGCTGCGGCGATTTATAAATTGGCGTTAGCCATACAACGTCTACGCCAAGCTTTTTCAAATAATCTAGCTTTTCAATAATACCAGCTATATCACCCACGCCGTTGCCAGTCGTATCGTAAAAGCTTTTAGGATAAATTTGATAGACAACCGATTTTTTCCACCAAGGTTCTTGCATTTTTAACACCACCATTTAATTCTTTGGATTATGTTGAAACGATTCTGTAGCCGCGACAGTTGATGTAACGGTTGATTTTTTCTGAAGCTTTCCAAGCGTTAACGTTAAAAGAAACGGCACCACAATTACGATTACCATTCCAATAATAAAAGCTGGCCAGCTCTGTGGAACAATTGATAACGGAGCAGGGATACCCCCAATTCCCACCGATGCTGCTTTCACTCCCGCCACGGATATGACGACACCTGCAATAGCTGAACCAATCACTGCAGAAATAAAAGCAAATCTAAAGCGTAAATTCACACCAAACATTGCAGGTTCCGTAATGCCAAGCCACGCTGAAATCCCTGACGTTAAAGACAGTCCTTTTAATTTCTCATCATTTTTTGAAAGAATCATTATCGCAAAAGCCGCAGAGCCTTGTGCAATATTAGATAATGCTACCATTGGCCACAAGAACGTACTTCCCACGCTTCCAATCAGCTGTAAATCTACAGCTAAAAATGTATGGTGCATGCCCGTAATAACAAGAGGAGCATATAAGCCTCCGTATACAAGCCCTCCAATAAATGGAGCCGTTTTAAAAAGCCATACAACTGCACCTGTAATAACATTTCCTATTGCAAATGTAATTGGACCAATCACAATAAAAGCGAGAAACCCTGTTACTAAAAGAGCTACAGGCGCTACAATTAAAAGCTGAAAACCATCCGGTATTCGTTTTCGTAAAAACAATTCGATTTTTGCCAGTACAAACGAAGCAGCTAGCACAGGTAAAACCTGCCCTTGATAGCCAACTTTCTCAACGTGCAGACCAAATAAATTCCACGTATCGATACTTCCTTTTTTTAATGCTTCTCCATAAGACCAGGCATTTAGCAAATCAGGATGGACCAGCATGAGCCCAAGGACAATTCCAAATAAAGGACTTCCTCCAAAACGCGTAACAGCTGACCATCCAATAAGAGCCGGCAAAAAGGCAAAAGCCGTATTGGCAATTAAATTAATCATGCTCGCGAAGTCTTTCCACTGTGTATGAACATCTACGATTGATTTATCATCGTAAAAAATTCCGGCTCCTGTTAATACATTATTGATTCCCATTAATAAACCCGCGGTTACGATGGCCGGTAAAATGGGAATAAAAATGTCAGCTAATGTTTTTATTGCGCGCTGCAGCGGATTTAAGTTTTTAGCCGCTTCGTTTTTCACTTCCTCTTTTGACAGTTCACCTATCCCTGTAAGCGCCACCATTTCTTTATATACTTTATCAACCGTGCCTTGACCAATAACAACTTGAAACTGGCCGTTTGTAGAAAAAGATCCTTTTACCAATTCGTGCTCATCTAGCATACGTTGATTGACTTTACCTTCATCTTTTAAAACAAGTCGAAGACGCGTTACACAATGCGTTGCAGCAGAGATATTTTCTTTTCCGCCAACGGCTTCTACAATGCGCTCCACAGATTCTCGATTCATGTCTTTTCCCCCTTGTTTCCGTTTTCATTTTACTCCTGTATTTCCTATCCCCCATATAAATCTCACCGCAAACCTGTATATACAAGTTTTATATTTTTATTCTAACCTGTATATACAGGTTCGTCAACAAAAATAAAATTACTTCTTTTTCATTTCATGATATAGTCAAAAAGCAAAGTATATGGAAGGAGACGTTACAATGCTGCAAGTAAGATTAATGGGAAAACAAGAAGAAATTAATGAAGCGATCAAACAGTTTGAACAAAACTACCATATAGAACATCAGTCAAAAGAATATACGCGAAGCGCTAATCCAAAGTACGAGCGCAAAAAAGATACTCGGGTGTATCTTTCCATGCATTTAAAGGATAAATAAAAAGCACAAGAGCATGCTATGCTCTTGTGCTTTTTATTTTATATCGAAACAATTTGATGGGAATAATGGCTCTCAGGACCCGTAACTTTTTTTGTTAACTGAATTATTTTTCGTAATTCATCAATTGGAACTTGCCCAGGAGCTGAGCTGCTTTTCCCTACAGCGAAAGTAACAGAAGATCCGTACATCCACCCGACGATCCGGCTAATAGCTCCTAACCCTCCCATCGACATGGTAATGAGAGGAATGGTGAGCTCTTTTTCAGCCTCTCTTGTAGCTTCCAATAAAGTTAAAACATCTTGATTGTTCTGAGGCATGACAGCTGCTTTCGCTGCATCTGCTCCGTAAAATTCAGCTAAAAATAAGCTTTTAAAAATTTCCGTTTTAGGAGGCGTAAAAGAAAAATTATGATAAGAAAGCACAAGTTTCTTATTATTTTCCTTGGAAACTTCACGTAAATAGCGGATATGCTCTGGCTGATTTGATACTTCAAAATCAATAATTGCTACATATGGATGCTTACATACCTCTGCAAGTATCGCTACTACTTCCTTTTCTGATAAGGAAATAGGCTGTCCCCCTTCTTTTTGAGAACGTACAGTAAGCAAAATAGGCGTGCGCTCGCTATTTTCATATATATCTTTAGCTGCAGAAAGGACGCTGTTTATATCTTCAATTTCTTCGTAAAAATCTAAGCGCCATTCAATTATATCCGGTTTTTTTAATAGAATTTCCGCTAGCTCCGTTAAAAGCTCTTTGCGATCTTTGCCCACTAAAGGCGTACAAATAGCCGGAGAATGAGCTCCTTCTCCTCGTTCTAACATAGGAACAGCTCCTTTTTATCAAAGTTAAATGATTCCGTTTTCATTTCAGCATTTGTTCCATACTTGTTAAACAGATACATGGTGTACTTTCTTATCCGGTGAGTAAATATCCATGATGTTCCAATGTCCTGACGTTGGTACAGGATTGTTTAACATCGCTACATCAATTACAACTGGTTTATTAGAAGCAACAGCTCTTTGAAGTGCCGGTTTAAACTCTTCGGCTGATTGAATTTTTATACCTTCTACTCCATAAGCTTTAGCGATACTTGCAAAGTCAGGAGAATATACCTCTCCATCTTTTTCAAATACCGTGCCTAGAGTGGTTCCAAAATGTGCTTTTTGCAGTCCCGCGATCGTACCAAACGCAAAGTTGTTCATAATGATCCAAACCACCGGAATATTCTCTTCGGCTGCCGTAGCAAGCACAGCTGGATTCTGGCCGAAACCTCCGTCTCCTACTAGAGAAACAACTACTTTATCAGGCTGAGCTACCTTTGCTCCTAAAGCTGCCGGCGCTCCAAAGCCCATTGTGGCAAAACCTCCTGGAGTTAATATACTTCCAGGTTCATAGATTGGAAACTGCTGTCCTACCCCATTCTTATTCCACCCTACATCAGTAGTAATATAGGCATCTTTCGGCAGGACTTCACGAACTTCATTTAAAATTCGCTGCGGCTGCATTGGGAATGAATTGTCGTGAATATATTCTTCATTGCTAGCTTTAAACTCTTCACGATAAGAAGCAATCTCTTTGATTAATGCTTCATTTTTTACTCCTTCCGGAATAAGCTGTTTAGCTACGCGATTTAAGACTTTAAGGGCTTGTTTTAAATCCGCTACTGCACCAATTTCGGCAGGATAATTACGCCCTATCTCGCTAGGATCAATATCAATATGAATCAATTTTGTTTTTGAAAAATCAAACGTATATTCCGGCTCCCAGGAGCTAGAATCTGCTTCTGCAAATCTTGTTCCTAATGCTAAAATATAATCAGCAGTCCGACACTTTTCATTAATAAACTTCGTGCCCCAAAAACCAGTCATCCCTAGAGTCAAGTCATGATCATCTGGAAGTGCTCCTTTGCCCATTAAGGAGTGGGCTACCGGAATGTTCAAGTGATCCACAAGCTCTTTTAATTCATTTGCTGCGTCTGCTAATAGGATGCCTCCGCCTACATATAACACTGGATTTTTGGCTTTAATTAATTTTTGTACAATACTCTTTGCCGTTTCATCATCGATAGAAGGTTTTTGCAAAGATTTCGTTTGGCGATGCAATCGATCAAATAAAGAAACATCGATCTTTTTTGAAAAGATATCCATAGGTACAGATACTAATACGGGGCCAGGATTTCCACTTTCCGCTAGTAAAAATGCTTTCTCTAATATTTCTGGAAATAAATCCGGACGGTCAACTCTCCATGCACGCTTAACGAACGGACGATAAATTTCATATTGCGAAGCATCAGCATGTAAATTTACCTCTTGATGCGGATGCTTTCCATAATAATGAGTAGGAACATCACCAGCGATGACAACCATTGGAATTGAATCTAACGCTGCGTTGGCTACACCTGTAGCAGCGTTTGTTAACCCAGGACCTAAGTGACTTAATACTACTGCTGCTTTTTTCGTCACACGTGCATAGCCATCAGCTGCATGCGCTGCAATTTGTTCGTGTCGAACGTTGATAAATTTAATTTCGCTTTCTTCTAAGGCTGTTAGTACCGCTATGTTTGTATGACCACACAAACCAAAAATATGCTCGATGCCTCGTTCCTCAAGATAATTTACTAATTGATGTGATATTAATTTTTCCATTGTATATCCTCCTTTAAATTCACTATATATTTTTTCAGGTAATAAACTCAGCTACGATAGCTGCAGGACAATCATTTTTGTTTCTGTCATATCTTCAATCGCAAATCGAGGTCCTTCTCTACCAACGCCGCTGTCTTTTATCCCACCGTACGGCCAATGGTCGAGTCGAAAATTAGAGGTCCCATTAATCACAACTCCTCCTACTTCTAAAGATTCAGCAACACGGTAAGCTAAATCCATTTGATTTGTAAACAGCCCTGCTTGCAAACCGAATGATGAATCGTTTGTTTCCCGAATAGCTTCTTCAATATCTTGATAAGGAATGATGCTCACCACAGGTCCAAACACTTCTTGACACACTACTTTGCTTTGTTTAGGAGGATTTAATAGAACAGTAGGTTCTATAGAAGCCCCTGTCTTTTTGCCGCCGCATATCAGCTTTGCACCTAGATCGACTGCTTCTTCAATCCAAGCCAAAACTCGGTTTGCTGCTTTTTCATCTACTAAACATCCAACATCCGTCTGCGGCAGCAGAGGATCACCAACTTTTAAAGACGTTACCTCATTCTTCAGAAGCTCTGTAAATTCAGAAACAACTGAGCCATGTACATAAATACGCTGAACTGAAATACAGCTTTGACCAGAGTTGCTAAACCCTGTTCTCCCACACATTTCAGCAGCTTTCTTAATGTCGGCATCTTCATGAACAATCGTTGAAGCATTTCCTCCTAATTCTAGAAGCACTTTTTTCATTCCAGCCAGTTCACATATATTTCTGCTTGCCACTGTTCCACCGGTAAAAGAAATTATATTTACACGGTCATCTTTTACGATTTGCTGTCCTGTTTCTACTCCCCCTAAAACCATATTAATAGCGCATTCAGGCATTCCAGCTTCTAATAATAGAGCTATAAACTCTGTAGCAACTAAGGTTGTTTGCGGAGCTGGTTTTAAAATAACACTGTTGCCAGCAGCAAAAGCTGGTCCAATTTTGTGGCATACTAAATTCAAAGGTGCATTAAAAGGAGTAATAGCGGCAACAACCCCGACAGGCACACGGAATGTGGAAGCTATCGCTTTTCCCCCTCGTTCGGAAGCATCTCCTGGTATCGTTTCGCCGATAAGCCTTTTTGCTTCTTCCGCAGAGTGCTCTAATGTTTCTACAGATCGAGATACTTCATCCAACGTATTCTTCAGCGGTTTTCCTAACTCATTTGAGATGAGAGAAGCAAACTTTTCTTTTTGCTTTTCCAAAAGCCGTGCTGCTTCTTTTAAAATTTTGGCCCTTTCATAAGAAGACAGACTCGCAATTGCTTTTTTAGCTTCATAAGCGGCTGATAGCGCTCGTTCAACATCTTCTGACGTTGCTATAATTTGCTCACCAATTACTTCCTGGGAATACGGACTTTTAATACTTACTGCTGATCGTTTACCTTCAAGCCATTCTTTATTTACATAAGGTCTTGCTCGTCTAAAGCTCATTGTGATCTCTCCTTTTAAAAATTGACCTGACTACTTCTTTTAGATCGATCTAATTTTATTTTTAGATCGATCTAAAATTTAATAAAGTTTTTTATAAATCCTATTGATTTAAAGTAATAATTCGTTTTGTAAACGTTATCATAATCCTACAACAGAAATTTTAATCTAGCAATAGAAAATTAAAGAATTTTCTAAAAATATTTATTGATACTGAGTTCAGGTTGCCTATACTCGCTTACGTAGTCTCACAATCACTTCCTCTTTTTTCTTACATACACTATAGGAGTGTATAAGATAGCAGTACTGTCAATATGACGAAGATTTATGATTGTGATCGAGCTTAACTATTGCTTATTTATTTTGGTTACAGCGTATCACCATCTGTTGACTAACAAAAATTCTATAAACGTGAGCTAATACTTGCTTCTTAGGACATAATATACCTTTCACTGTTTTTACAAACAGTAAAATTTGTATTATAATTCTAATAACTAAAATACAAAATAATAAGTTTTTTATTGTTAAAAACAGAAAGAGGCTTTGAAAAATGACTTACAGCGAGATGTCTCTTAGAGAAAAAAGCATTGTATTTATTGGCTTTATGGGCGTAGGTAAAACAACAATCGGCGAACTAGTCGCTAAGAAATTATACAGAGATTTTGTCGATATAGACCAAGAAATCGAAAAAATGTTTCAAATGCCTACATCACAAATCTTTAAAGAGTTTGGTGAAGAGTTTTTCCGAAATAAAGAAAAAGAAGTAATTAGCCAGTTATCTCAACAGCGTTTAAAAATTATATCCGTTGGCGGAGGCGCATTTCTTCAAGAAGAAATTCAAAAAATATGCTTATCAAATTGTATTGTATTCTTTTTAGACCTTTCATGGGATTCATGGAAAGAGCGTATCAGCCTCATTATTGACAGTCGCCCTGTTTTACAAGGAAGAAGTCTCGAGGATATTGAAGAATTATTTTATACGCGACAAGCAATTTATTCCAACCACCACTCCAAAGTAGAAACTGACAATTTGGATATTGAAGAAGTAGCAAATTATATTGTTGATTCCTTGAAAATGGCTTGGGATATTTACGAACCGTCTAAATAATTCACCAAAAAAAGAAGCAGTTCATTAACTGCTTCTTTTTTTTGATGACGATTCTCGAACAACTAACTGAGGCGTTAAAATAATGCGATGATGATGTTCTTTTTTATCAACAATTTGGTTATGAAGACACCGTGCAGCATCTTTTCCTATTTGTCTTGCAAAAGAAGAGACGGTTGTTAAAGTAGGGTGACATACGGACGATTCCATGACATTATCAAATCCCACTACCGCTATATCTTCTCCCGGAACAATCCCTTTCTCTTTTAAACCTTGCATAACACCAAATGCAACTAAGTCGCTAAAACAAAAAACTGCTGTTGGAGGCTCAGAAATGTCCAGCACTTGACGTGCAGCTTCTACACCGCCGCTTCTTGTCGGACCGCTCGGAATAACAAGCTCTTCATCAATAGAAATTCCTGCGTTCTTTAGCGCCGAGCGGTAACCTTCCATTCTTTCTTTCCACGTTGTAGAACCGGTTGTTCCTCCTAAAAATGCGATTCTTTTGTGTCCCTGTTCAAGTAAGTGTTGAACCGCTTTTTGAACGCCTAAGCTATAATCTACCCCTACATAATCTGACTCCACTTCAGGCAATTCCCTTACTGCTAGTACTGAAGGAACATCTAAATGCTGAATTTTTTTTATCGTGTCTTCCGATGTACCCGCAACAGGACATAAAATAATGCCTCCTACCCGATGCTCTAGCATCGTAGAAAGCAGCTGATCCTGTCGATTATCCGAATCAAACGTCGTACCTAAAAACACCGTATATCCGTCTTTCTCGAGCTCCTCATGTACTCCAATTAACAATTCTGTAAAAAACGTATTAGATATATCCGTAATAATAACTCCGATTGTTGATGAAGTTTGAGATCTTAAATTTGCTGCAATACGGTCATATACATATCCTAACTCTTTCATCGAAGCTAGAACTTTTTCCCTTGTTTTTTCAGAAACACTCGGACTATTTCGCACAATAAGCGAAGCGGTAGCTCGAGATACTCCCGCGTGTTCTGCCACTTGTTGTAAGGTTACACGTTTGCGTTTACTTTGTTTCAATTTATTCCACCAACCCTTTATAACGCACCTTTTATAATTATTTTACAATTATCTAAAATAAAAGAAAAGCTTCATCCTTTCACGATGTTCTCTGACAAGGAATCAGTAACAAAAAAAGACGCAGCGTGGGGCTACGTCTTTTCTTCCTAATGCGAACTCATATAAAAATTGATAAAAAAGGCAATGGTAATCACATACATCATCCAATGAATTTCGCGACGGCGTCCTGTAAACAGTTTAATCGCTGTGTATGAAATGAAGCCGAATGCTAAACCTTCTGCAATGCTGTAGGTTAACGGCATCATGACAATTGTTAAGAAAGCGGGAACAACTTCGGTAAAGTCGTCGAAGTTAACGTTTCGAATGTCACTTAGCATAAGCGAACCAATAATAATGAGTGCTGGAGCAGTAGCAACGCTTGGGATAAATTGAATGAGCGGTGCAAAAAACAAGGTAAATATAAATAAGATGGCAACCGTTAATGCCTTTAAGCCGGTACGCCCTCCTTCTGCAATACCTGTTGCATTTTCAATATACGTATTTAACGCAGTGCTTCCAAAAATAGCACTCGCCATTGTACCGATTGAATCCGCTGCAAGCGCGCGATTTAAACCTGGAATTTTACCGTTTTTATCTACCAAGTTGGCTTTTTTAGATAATCCAATCAATGTCGCTAGTGTATCAAATAATTCTACGATGGTGAAAGAAAATACAACTGAAAAAATGCCGTAGGCAACTGCACCCTTTAAATCCATTTGAAAAAATGTTTCTCCAACGCTTGGCGGCGTAGCTGAAAAGACGTCTTTCAAGGAATGAGGAACTGCTTGTACTCCTACAATCATCGCTAATATAGTCGTAGCAAAAATACTTATAATGAGAGCACCTTTTACATTTTTAGCCATCAGTACAGCTGCTAATATCAGCCCAAAAATAGCCAGTAAGGGACCTTTATCCATGACATTTCCAAGCCCTACAAAAGTAGACTCGTTTGCCACAACTAATCCAGCGTTTTTCAAACCGATAAACGCAACAAAAAGACCAATTCCAACTGCTATGGAAGACTTTAATACGTTCGGAATGGCATCAATAATCTTTCCGCGTATTCCTGTTACCGTTAAAACAAAAAATAAGACCCCGGATATAAAAACTGCTCCAAGTGCCGTTTGCCATGACAATCCTTGTCCTAATACTACTGAATACGTAAAAAACGCATTTAAACCCATCCCTGGACCGGTTACAATCGGGAAATTTGCCCATAGGGCCATCAGTAACGTACTAAATACAATGGCATAAATGGTAGCTGCAAGAGCCGCTTCTCGGGGGATACCCGCGTCAGACATGATAATGGGATTGACAATTACCATATAACTGACCGTCATAAAAGTTGTAAGTCCTGCTAGTATTTCTTGTTTTGGTGTTGTGTTGCGCTCTGATAGTTTAAACAAGCGCTCTAATATTCCGTTACGCTCCAACACGCGCGCCTCCCTACTTCTAAAAAAAATAAAAAATCCTACCTATTCAAATGTCCTAAAAAAGACACGATTTAGGAGGATTTTACGTTGCAAAGTAAAATCTTTTGTCCTATTATAGTCTTAATTTGTAGATATGCAAAGGCAGAAAACGCTATCATTATAAAAATTTTTATCTTCCGTTAGTTTGGAATTTTGAAAATTTATTTCTCTTATCTTTTTAGTCTGTTGCAAGAGTACTCTTTTTACTCATTTATACAAAAAAGAGATTAAGACATAACTAAATAAATCCATTCTCAAGACAAATAAACAGATGAAACCTACGTTCACCTTGACAACAAAAAAACTCGAATTATTAATCAATAACTCCGATTAATAATTCGAGTTTTACTTTTGTTAAAATACTTTTATTCCAGCCTCTTCTTTGTTTTACATCTTATGAAATCAAAAGCGGGATTCTTTTTAAAAGACGATCAATCGAATGATTTGCTTCTTTCAATACAATTCCTTGGTCAATTGTTTTTAACACGCGATTTTCCATCACAATTTCTCCATCAACCATCGTTAATTCTACATCTCCTCGCGTTGCTGAATACACAACTCTGGAAATAGGGTCTACGCCGTAAGATGGAAAAGTATGAAGCTGATTTAAATTTAAAATAGCAAGATCCGCTTTTTTCCCGACCTCTAAACTTCCAATTTCTTTTTCAAGCCCGACTGCTTTCGCTCCGCCGATTGTAGCCATTTCTAGCACGTGCTTTGCATTCATGGCCGTTGGTCCGTGCGAGGGTTTATGAATCGTAGCGGCCAGCCTCATTTCGTTGAACATATCCAAATTATTATTACAAGGAGCACCGTCAGCGCCAAGACTTAAAAATACACCTTGCTCTAATAAACCGGGCACATCTGCGATTCCCGATGCAAGTTTTAAGTTTGAGCCTGGGCAATGACTAACTTTTACTCCTTGATTCTTAATAATTTGCTTTTCTTGATCATTTAGCCACACACAGTGCGCTAAAATAAGGCGTTCATTGGCTAATCCTAAATGATCTAAGTACATGATATTTCTCATACCCGTTTCAGCTTCTACGATGCGAATTTCTTCTTGATTCTCAGAAGCATGAGTATGTACATGAACATTATATGCAGCTGATAAATGGCTCACTTCACGCAGCAAATCTTCCGTACACGACAGCACAAATCTTGGGGAGAATGCGTATCGAATACGACCGTTATTTGAATTATGCCATTTTTCAAGCAGCTCTACACTTTCTTTGATCGAGTCAGCCGTTGTCTCCTGCAGAGCTTTTGGCAGATCATCGCCTTTTTTATCCATCATTACTTTTCCTGCAAGGGCTCGGATTCCACTTTGAGATATAGCTTGAAAAGCAGAGTCCGTATGATGAACAGTTTCCATATCTACAATTGTTGTAGTCCCGCTTTGAATGAGTTCGCCGATGCCTAACAGGGCTGAATAATAGATAGATTCTTCATCATGTGAAGCTTCAAGCGGCCATATTTTCTTCTTTAGCCAGTCTAACAGCTCTAAATCATCTGCTTGCCCTCTAAAAAGCGTTTGACATAAATGAATATGAGTATGTATAAAGCCCGGCACAATCGTTTTATTTGCTGCGTCAATGACTTTATCTACCTTTTCCGGATGCAGGTTTTTCCCGATGGCTGCAATACGATTTCCAACAATATAAAGGTCACCGTAAATAATATCATTCTTCTCATTCATCGTAATAATCTCTGCATTTTTAATTAATGTGTGCGTCATACCTTCTTTCCCCTCTTTCGTAACATCTATCTATTTCTAGCTCAAGCCGAACACTAACATCTTCAAGCAATCTTTCTTACACTGATCTTATATATATATGATGTATGCTCTGAGTTGAATAAGTGTAGGTAACCTCATGCGCGATAGAGAGTTTGGGTAAAAAAAATTCCTAGCTGATTATACAGCTAGGAGGTTGGATTTATGATAAAATCCCAAATCCCTTTTTCAAGAGGTTATACGAAATCGCAGGAGAATAATGTGATCTTGTATTTATAATATGGTGTTTTCAGTCTATATACCAGCTTTTTGTCAGAAGTTCTAACATTGTTTTTTTATTCTTTTTCATTATGTGACTTTTCTTAACACCCTTATTTTTCATGTTATGCAATTTATTTTTGTTTTTTCTATGTAATATTTCCTAAAAATAAAGAATCTATCTTCTGTTTCTATACAAAACAGAAAAGTTATTTTATGATTTGTATGATTAAAAAACTACAAATCTATATTTTAGGGGTGATTAACTTGGAAAAAATAAATGTTGGCTGTCGTTTTACGCTTTCCGTTATGAGTGATAACTTCATCGATATTATTTTAGGTGCACTAAACGAAGTGGATATGTCTAAAGTTCAGCGAAAAACGGACCGTGTGAGTACGTTTATTGAAGGAACTGCCAAAGACGTATTTGAAGTTGTGCAAGCCGTTTATAAAAGTGCTGGAAAGTCAGGAAAGCATATTGTGCTGAATGCCACGTTTTCAACAGGGCAGCACGAAGAATATTTCGAAGAAAGAAAAATAAAACCAAAAGAAAACGTGTCTTCAAATCAACAGCTTTGTGCTTCGTTTCCTGTATCCACTCAATTTTCTTTGTATCCATTAGATACGCCGCATTATGTAGACATCATCAAAAGCGGAATTGGCGCAGTTAAACAACAGGGAGTATTTGCCGAAACCGTGCCTTTTGCAACAGGTTTAGAAGGAGATGTGGACAAAGTGTTCGCTTCTCTATACGAATGTTTTATGAAATCTGTACAGCAAGCTCGTGTCGTGATGACAGTTAATATGTCAGCACACAGTCCTTCTTCAAAACGATAAATTACTTCTTATCTGTTTATAAAGATAGAATGCTAGAAAGGATTTATATAAATATGGCTACAAATAGAACGTTTTTTTCTTTTTTCCTGATAAGTTCATTATTATGTCTATTAATCGTGCCAAACTCTGTTATGGCTAGTGAAAACCCTGCACATTTAACGGTTGCTTCTTACACGCAGTTCTTGAAAGCGCAAAGTGATAAAAGTTCACTGTATGAATTTTCAAAACTGTCGCGTCAGCAAAAACAAAAAGTTGTACAATCACTAAAGGATTCATCTCCGTTAAAAATGGATATTGAAGAGACTAGCGGCACGGTCGAAGCTGCAAGCACAGCAGCATACGGAGCAAGAACGGCTTCACCTTTATTCAAAACAGCAGCTTATACGGCTTCTTATAAAGCGGCTGGATTTACAACAACAAAACTAACGGTGTATGTAGACTATTACACGAAAAACTCATCGGTGACTTCAGTCAAAAGTGTACGAGGCGTCGTCACGAAAAATGTAAACCCCCTTGTGTCTATTTCAAAAAAGAGTTCAAAATCTTGGGTGCAAAATAATCGAGCGTACGGGCAAATTGACTGGCAGTGGAAAATTGCAGCTAAAAATGCCGGAATTAAAAGACAAACTGTTTATGGTACAGCTTCCGGCGCTTCAGGCGGATCAACAGCTATAGTTAATTGACAAAGAGGAATAAATAATGAAAAAAATGATGTGGTGGATTATTGGTATTACAATTGGAGTACTTTTACTAGGAATTCTGGTAGGTTATTTATCATTTTACAGCATATAAAAACAGCAGGTAATTTCACCTGCTGTTTTTTATCTAAATGTCATCTTCTTGTCATAAAATTAAAACCTCCACTTACAGTGTCTAAGTGCCTGTAAGAAGAGGTTGGGATCACAATTTTTAGTAAGCCTGGTCTCTTCTTATCTTTCAAGCACTGCTTGTGGGAGTTAGCACGGTTCTATAAAGTCCGTTGCCGAGGTTTCAAAGGGCCTATCCCTCCACCTCTCTTGATAAGAAGTTTGTCGAATTTTGTTGATAATTGTTGATAAGATAAATATTATGTTACATGCTGCACAAACAGATGTCAACTACTTTTCAGAAAATTGTTTTCCCTCTAAAACTATGATATCGCTACCATTACTATGACAACTAGGTTACAAATAGATAAATTTTTTATATTTTTTTATTACGCTTTTACAACTGACTTTTTCTCAAAAGAAGTAATAGCCTCATCTAGCATACGAATGCCGGCATCTATCTGTTCTTTCGTTACAGTAAGCGGAGGTACCATGCGAATAACTTCACTTGCATTTCCGCAAAAATAAAATAACACGCCTTTTTCTAAAGCTAAGTCCAGAATCTCAAATAAGGCGTCTCCATCGCCTTCTCCCGTATCCGGATTAACAATTTCGATTCCAATCATAAGTCCTAAACCACGGATATCCCCAATAACTGAATGTTTGTCCTTTAAAAGATACAGCTTTTCTAACGCATAAGCGCCCATTTTTCTTGTGTTATCCAGCAGTTGTTCTTCTTTCATCACCTCAAGAGTTGCAAGGGCTGCTGAACATCCAATAGGATTTCCTCCAAATGTTGTACTATGTGTGCCAAGGGGCCACTGCTTCATTAATTCTTGAGAAGCTACCGTTGCACTAAGCGGAATTCCAGAAGCAATTCCTTTTGCTATAGCCATAATATCTGGTACGACATCAAACGTTTGTCCAGCAAACCATTCGCCCGTACGGCCAAACCCTGTTTGCACTTCATCGAAAATAAGTAATATTCCGTGACGATCACAAATCTCTCTTAATTTCTTCATCCAACTTTTCGGAGGAATAATATAGCCGCCTTCTCCTAATACTGGTTCCAAAATAACGGCCGCCACTTCTTCAGGCGTGACTTGGTGCTTAAAGAGTATTTCAAAATCTTTTTCAAGCTTTTCAGTAAAGTACACATCGCTGTCTAGCTCCGCAGGGCACTCTTTTGGATTGGCATATGGAATCTGATACGTCAGTCCCGAAGGCTGCTGAAATTGTCTATATTTGCTTTTCGAGGTTGTAACACTTAAAGCTCCCATCGAGCGGCCATGAAAACACCCTAAAAAAGAAATAACATACGGACGCTTTGTGACATGTCTCGCTAATTTCAAGGCTCCTTCAATTGCTTCGGTGCCACTATTTCCAAAGAAAAAGCAGTCTAAATTGCCCGGCGTTACTTTTCCTAACTCATCGGCTAACTTTAATATCGATTCGTACATAATAACACCTGAAGGACCGTGCAATAATTGATCTGCTCCGTCTTTGATTGCTTTTACTACTTTCGGATGTCTGTGTCCTACATTTGTCGTAGCGATTCCGGAAGTAAAATCGAGATATTCTTTACCATCCAATCCATAATAATAGCATCCTTCTTCTTTCACAACGGGCAGATTTGGATGGTCTTTAGCCATCGTCGGTGCTAGCAATTCAGGCATTCTTTCAAATAAGTGACTCCAATCTTTTGACATACTACATCCTCCTTGAAATTATACAAATCAATTAATCTTATTCCGAAATATAGTTACTTATTAAACAATATTAGGAAATTCAGTTATACTAAACGCTTTAATAGAATAGTAATAAAACTTATTTTACTATGCATTTTTATTAAAATCAATTGTATAAATATTTATATATAAAATTAATATGCGGGGTCTCATCCCTTCCGCTTTTCCCGCAGGAGTCTTCATCTTGTCCTTCAATCAACAGCTAGAAGTACCCACATATATGAAACCTACGTTCACCATCACCATAAAAAAATCCGAACGATTAATCGTTCGGATTTTCCCTCAACTAAAATACTACTGCCACAGTCTCTTTAAGTATATTTATTCAAGATGTTTGGCATCATTGATCGTTTCAAGACGCCATTTTCCACTTTCATAAGCAAAAGTTGTAATCGATGTATTTTGTAAAATAGTAGTCCCTGTTCCTTGTTCTCCGCTTGTTACATGATGAATGAATGTATTAATTGCCGCTCCGTGACTAACAACTGCTACTTTCTTTCCGATAGACTTCTTCATAATTTCCGTTAACCGCCGAACCATCCGTTCTTGAGCCGCTTCGAGTGTTTCGATATTATATAAAGGCTCTTCTCCCCAATTTGTCGCATAATTTGGCACAAGCTCATGCAGAACTTCTACGTTCTTTGATTCTAGTTCTCCAAAAGAGCGCTCACGCAGCTGCTCACAAACTTCGATTTTCTCTACTTTAGCAGCTGCTGCAATTTCCCTAGCCGTCTCCTGCGCACGAAGCAAATCGCTTGTATAGATTACATCAATATGGATATCTCGAAAACGTTCCGCTACGCGTTTAGCTTGTTGCTTTCCCGCTTCGTTGAGCGGAATATCAGCATGCCCTTGAATAAGTTTGTTTTTATTCCAATCTGTTTGGCCGTGTCTAATTAAGTAAAGCATCGTAATCCCCCTTTAATCCCGTTTTAAAAATTGATAGACAGCTTTATCAACCTCTGAGCTTTCATGTAAATCCGAATGTGCTTCATGAAATGTTTGGAGATGAATGTGTTCGGTGAACTCTTGCAGTCCGTACGCACTTTCTACTGTTACCACTCCATCTGTCTTATCTCCCACATCTCCTGCTCCTGAAAAAACGTCGATTTCTTTTGAGAAATCTTGACGACTTTCGTACAGCTTGTTTAATGCTATAGAGTGAAAAGCTAAATCACGAGCACCCATAGATTCAATATGATTGCGTGCATGAGGGTACATTTCCATTAATTCCTGATAATCTAATCCTTGAATTGGCGACCCTAACGTAACTAACTTTTGAATATATTGAGGATTAGACAAACTAACAGCTGCTGCTGTTACTCCTCCCATACTATGTCCAACTAAATCAACAGAAGATGCTTTATATGTATCACGTACATCTTGCATAATAGCTTCAATCCATTTTTGCTGCTGTGCAATACTGGCATCTGGCTTTTTAAAAACGATATGAATAAGCGGAAGTTTTCCCTCTTTTGCTTTCATAATATGCTTCCACTGAATAGCTCCATCTTTTTGAACAACGCAGTAACCTACTTTAGTTCCCCATCCGTTTTGTTCAAATCGTTTAATCATTTTCCCTAAGCTTTTTTGACTGCCTAAATAGCCATGAATAAATAAAACCGGCACATTTTTCGATTGGGCACCTCGTTTTATTTGTGGGGCAAAAATATAAAAACAAAGCGAAATAAATAGTATGATACTGATCAATAAAATTAACAGCCGCAAGTTCTCACCCTCCGATCGTCTGGTCCACTACACTCATTAATAAAAAAATTTGGAGTAAATTTTATTCTGATACGTCCTGTAAGCTGCAGAACTTGTCATCTTTTTCTTGCCAACGAGCTGCTCAAAGCGCAAACGCTTTTCCGTAAGCATCTCTGTTAGCCTTTGTTCTTCATTAGCATCCGTGCATATAGAAATCAATTCTTCTATTGTAGCCATATCTCGTTTCAGCTCTTGTTCATCCGTTATCATGTTTGCATTTTTTAATATCCTATACGCTTGGCGCAGTTCTTCAGGTATGTGTGACAAATCTTCTAACTTTAATGGTTTGCCTTCCCCAGGCAGCTTATCAAAGTCACCGTCTTTTATTGCTTGTCTAATTCTTTCTTCAGCAATTATATACGCAATATCCAAGGAAAGACCTCCTTTAAGCAAATATAAAATTCAATCTTACCTTCTATATAAAAGATGTATAAAAAACACAGCTTTTATAACCGTATTTTTTATTATACTATGATTATAAAAATTGAACTACCTTCACTTCTGGGATAGACTATCCTCCCTTTGTGAAATGATTTCCAGAGCTTCACTCCTTTCATTATCAAACTTTCTTGAGCAGTTTCTTAACTAGCTGAAATTCAATAAACGATTCTGCATAAGATTTTGTTATCTTATCTTACTATATTTATACAAAAAAGCCTCCTTACGCATGTAAGGAGGTGGAAAAAGATAATTCTAAGGTCATCATGTTATGCCTACTTACTATAAAACCACAATTTGATAGCGTTTTCAACATTTTTTTATTACTTTACTAATTTTCTTTTCGTTTAATGAGGCTCCGTAAATATAACGAAGCCTCACCAAATTTCTACTCTTCTTTATCTGATGGAATCATAATTTCTCCTTCATGCTCTTGTTTTTTTAAGAGCAGCTGGAGAATCGTTTTGGATAATTTACTAGGCTGATAAGGTTTAATCAGAAACTCACACACTCCAAGCTCTAACCCTTTGCTTCTTTCGTCTAAAGCAGATGAGATTAAGATAGGGATTTTTTCTGTCTCTGTATTTTCTTTGAGGTGTCTTAAAACATCCCATCCGTCTAACTTATTTTCCCCTAGCATAATATCTAGAACAACCACTTCAGGCTTTTGCTGATGAATAGAGTTTAATGCGTCTTCTCCGTTGTTAAAATACCGAACATGAAAACCGCTTTCTTTTAATTCTACCTGTAAAAGCGTCGCTAAACTTTTATCATCTTCTACAATCACTACGCTTTTACGGTTATCATTTGTATTTATCATCTCTTCATCGTACTGAACTTCATATAGAAGAGGCAGAACAACCGTGAATGTTGTTCCTTTTTTCCATTCCGATTGTACAGTAATGTCTCCGCCATGAGCTTTTACAATTTCTTTTACAATTGCTAATCCTAGACCCGTTCCGCCAATTTTGCGCATATCGGAATTATCTACTCTGTAGAATTTGGTAAACAATTGACCTATCGCTTCACTTGGTATACCAATTCCTTCATCTTGAATATCAATATAAACAGCGTGTTCCTTTTGATACACTTTAACTGTAACGTTCCCTCCATCGGGCGAATATTTCACTGCATTGCTAATTACATTATTAAACAATTGCAGCAGCTTATCTTTATCTCCCATTACTGTAAAATGCTCTTGATCAGAAATCATATCAAATTCATGCTTACTTGTTTGTATTTTCTGGACCTCAATCACCTGCTTAATAAGCGGCAGAACGTCTTGATACTTTTTATCGTAGGTTTGTTTCCCCGCTTCCATCCTTTGGACGTCCAGAAAATCGTTGATTAAAGACGTTAACCGCTGTGCTTCCTGATAAATAGTAGTTAAATACTTCTTCTGTCTTTCTTCTTTTAATGTTTTGTTTAGCATAAGCTCAGTGAACCCTAATACGCTTGCTAGCGGTGTGCGCAGCTCATGACTCACAGTGCTTACAAATTCCGACTTCATCTGATCAACTTCAAATTCTTTCGTAATATCACGATGAACGAACAATATGCCAAACATCTGACGGTTTCGATACACGTATTCGCTATAAACTTTTATAACTTTTCGCTTACCATCCGTGTGCAGGTAATAAACAAAAGACTTTTCTACTTGCTCTCCCTTACAAATGTCTTCAACGTATTGTCTCAGCTGCTGTATATTTTCGACTTTTTGAGAGAGAGCATCTATCCATTGATCGAGAGAAAGCTGAAGAAGCCCGCTTTGATGCTCATATTGAAACAATTCGCTAATCTTTGTATTCACTTGTAGAATCGTACCGCTTGTATCTACAAGCTGCATTCCTTCTTGAATCGAATTTAAAATATCTTGAGATAGCAATCGGTCATGCTCGGACTCTTCGTAAATATAAATTTTTTCAAGAGCAATCGTGATTTGTTTGGCCAGTATTTCAAATGTCTGTAATTCATGTTCTGTGTATTCATCCGCGTAGCGGCTGTAAAACATATAGGCTAGCATATCTCCCTGCGAAGACATCACCGGTACGATAACATCATACAAATAAAACGTTTGCTGATGATATAGGCGCTCATGTTCTATACACTCTCTTTTTACTACCATACATTTTTTCGTCTTTTGCACATGATCAACGTAATTATTATGAAGATTTGCCACCATCTGTTGAACACTTGCTGAAGATAGACCAAATGAAGCATGTGTCTTTTCATCGGTTAGCATAATAAAACCGTGATCAGCTTTCATCACCCGGCTCATGTTTGTGACAGCACTCGTGAGAACTTCTTGCTTGTGAAGAGAATTTGTTAGTCCATGCACAAATAAATTGCGCAGTTCTAACTCTCCTTCTCGTTCCTTTGTTAATTCTAATGCGTGCTGAAGTTCATCTTGCTGACTGTGCAACTCATCTTGCTGTGCAATCAGCTCCTCATTTTGAGCCGTTAACTCCTGTTCATTATTTTGCAAAGTCGATACCATTTTGTAAAAGGCTTGAGATAGCATACCGATTTCATCTCTTCTATGTTCATCAAATGTTATAGGCATTTCTTTTCCGGCAGCAATTTCGCTTGCCGTATATGCTAGCTGACTCAGTGGCTTTACAAACTTATTTAGCAATACCCGTGTAAGCAATAATAAAATGACCACTGTAAACGCTAAAAATAAAATAAAGAACGTTTGACTTTTCTGCATGTCACTCGACGTGTCATCGTACTGTGTATTTAAGTCTTTAGTTAATTCATTTTGGTAGTCATCAAGTTCTTTTTGCATTTGTTCTATTGATTTAGAAGCAGCCTTCCGCTCAGGGCTAGAGCGGACTCCTTCAATACCTTTTTTGTCGTAAATATCTTTAAAATAAGGAAGCGTTTGATTAAAATACGTGTTTAGCATAACCGTCGCTTCATTTACAAACGTACGTTCACGTCTATCTGCAGCTAGACCTGACAGTCGATCAAGATTTTCTTCGATAATTTTTTGCTGACTTGCAGCCTCGTTATACATATCCTCCGAATCAAATGCAATAAACCCACGAGCCTGCAAAAAAGCCTTGTTCATTGATTTATCAATTGTAGATAGCAGCTGTGCCTTTTCCCGTACTTGTGCCCTGTACTGGGCATAATCAGCTGTAATTTCTTTTTGCCGTACAACAAGTACAGTTGAACCCGCCGCAAAAGCAAGTAAAAGGATACTTGCTAAGAGGATGAACTGGGTTGAGATACTTTTCCGTTTTAGTTTATTGTTCATCTAAAATTTCCTCGACACGTTCGGCTAGTAATAGGGGACTAAACGGCTTAGACATAAAATACGCAGCCCCTGCTTCTAACACTCGGCTTTGATCAGCAGCTTGATTCTTAGCTGAAAGCATCAATACTTTTGTATGGCGCTTATCTTTCATTTCTTTCAGCTGCTGAATGACTTCAAGCCCGGTGAACACGGGCATCATATAATCCAAAATAATCAAGTCAAAATCACGTTCTTTAATAAATTCCAAAGCTTCTTCGCCATTTTCTGCTTCCGTCACATCATGTCCTTCATCTTCAAGCGTATCTACCACTAACATACGAAGCACTTCTTCATCTTCCGCTAATAAAATTTTTGCCATTGTTATCCCTCCGCTTGTAGTCGTCCATACGTTTTTTGCAATATGAAGTAGGACGGCTTTATTCGTTCGTGAAAAGTTGGATACTCCCAATTTTTCCACTTGTATAAGTAAAAATCTTTTAATAAAAGTTCTCCTTTTTTCTGAGTCGGAAACGTATCTTCCACATCATTGCTCTTCTTATTAACAGCTACGACTCCCACTTGAATTCCTTTTATTTTCTCGCTGGATTCCAATCCTTTTTTGGACCAAATATCTCCCATTATTTCTTTTTGACTAGGGTCTTTTACATTTAAAAGCGCCCAAGGAATGCGAAGTTCAGCAATTCCATTTGATTCATTCACTTTAAAATCTGCTAGCGAATCAAATGAAGAAGAGTTAGGATCGCTGTTTCCTTCTTTGAGCTTCCCTGTTTCATAGGCGTCAAAAGGAATGGTTCTCTTGTTTTCCCCTTCTCCAATCGCTAACTCTTTGTTAAGGGCGAGCATGATTGGGTTAAACATGCCGTTGTCTTTTGTATCGGTTCCTTTTACCGCCGGAATCATTTGAAGCTGATGAGCATATGAAAAATAATACGTATCGTAATAGCTGTCTACCCATAAATGACTGTCTTCTTTCCCGTTTAATTCTGCTACAAAATCAATTCCTTTTGTTTTTAAGGAAGGGATTTGAGGGATCTTTGACTGTCCCTGATTGTTAATCGTGTTAAACAAGAAATAAAGCTTTTGATTTTCCAATTCTTTTGCATTCACGTGTAGATATAGATAACCTTCATCACTTGTAATGTTCAATGCTTTTAACTTCTTAGACGGCTTATACACCGACTTGCTGTTCAGCTTTTTCCAATCATCTGATTTACCGTCCACTTTGACTTTCAGCTTCTTTCCTGGATCAAAACTCATCAGTCCAAAATGCTGCTCTCCCGTTTGCAAATTCGTCCAAAATGGCCTGCGGTTCGGATTGTCGTACTCCATCGTATTCCACGTTCGCTTAAACCATTCATCTTGCCATGTAAAGACCATACCGCCAGCCATTTTTTCTTCAGCAATATCTTCGTATAAGCGTGACAGAATCTTTCCTTGTTCTTGTTCCGTATGAAAACCTTGATCCCATCCGTATACGTTTCTATGGGTGAGTCCTCGCGAAGCCGGAATGCCAAATTCAGCAACAAGAACGGGCATATGATGAACTTCTTTCATATTTTGCAAATAGCCTGCGTAGTTATTTTTCTCTCCTCGATGATCTCGATAAGCGAGATAACGAGGTTCATAGTTTAAAAAGTCAGGATAGTACGGATAAATATGATAAGAGGCAAATAAGCCCGGCTCAAATTTTTTAGTTGTGTGAATTAAATTAGGATTAACAGACACTTTATCTTCGTCTTCAGAAGGCTCATATGGATGAGTAAGCAAATCCGTCGTCACCCAGTTCGTAAAGCTCATAGGCCGCTGCCAATCATATTTATCCTGCTCATAGGAAATTGTTTTTTCCATAAGCTGGGCAAGCCAAATTTCAAAGGGGTTGCCTTTTTCGGTATAGATGTACTGCCCTTTAAAATCTTTCATGCCTTTATGTTTTTCATTTGTCGAAAGGGCTACCGTGGGATCCCATTCAACTCCTATAATCCATCCTAAAACATAAGGAGACACATCTGCTGTATACGTTCCGCTTGCATGTCCTGTCCGTTTTGGCAGTGTTGCCTTTCCGTGAATAACGTTTACAATCCTTTTCATTTCAGCTTCAAATTCTTTTGTATTTTCCTTCGCAAAAGCATCTTGGGAATCATAGAAAACTTCTTCATTCACCCATACCCCATGAAAAAGATAAATAGGTTCTTCGGCTTTTTGGTTATACTCAGCAAGCGCTTCATAAAAGGCGGGAGGATGAATGGTGTATACGCGGATTGAGTTGGCATTCATCTTTCCAATTTCTTCAAACCAGCGCAAATATTCTTCTTTTGAAATAGCAGTCTCACCAGGGAAATGGCCTGGCTTACTAATGCCCATATTTACTCCTTTAATAAGCAAATCTTTCCATTTACCATTTTGATAAACTTGCAAATAATCTTTTCCTACTTTCCCTGCTACTTTAAGGTCAGCATCTTCATAGATTTCCATATTTTTATTAAAAGTAACAGAAGCAGGCTGCGATTCATTTTGCTGTTGATCGATGATCTTATTCATAAGAGGAAGATAAACAGTCCAGTAAAAAGAAGACTCATCTTCTTTTCCGATTTTCTCTGTCCATTTCTTCCACACCGGGTAAAAAGAAGTTTGATAAATGGAAGGTACTTCTCCTTGATCTGCAAAATCTCCTGCAAAGTAATAAGTATCATATCGCTCTTTGTTATGATGAACGACTGCTGGTATGGACAAAGGGATACCATTTTCCTTCAGCTTGTTTTTTCCTTCAGAATCCAAGTGAAAGACAAACTGAGCCTGCACATCACTTTTTTGCTGGGGTGTAATTACGTCAAACCAATATTGATAAGCAGATTCATCCTGTAAATTCGATGTTTTCTTTCCTTGTTTTGTATATTGAAACCATACTGGATTTTCTTTTAATTCTTTTTCCGTTATAATAACGAGCTTATTGGATTCATTAACGAATAATAAGCCTTTTCCTGTAAGGCTCCACTCTTTGTTGTACTGCTTTTTATAAGCACTCTTCACCCAAGCAGGAACTTCTTCACTGCCGAATTCATCAAAATAGCGACCAATCCAGCCGGACCACGTCACATTGTACAATTCATACAGTTCTTTGCGAACGTCTAAGGAAGTAGGGCTTCCAAATGTATTAAACTCTCCAATCAGCGTTTTTGTACGTCCATTCAATGCTTTCTTAACGTAGCTCACGTCTTCAGAAGTCATGCCGCCATACACCAATTGAGAGCGATCTCCTCTTTTAGCTTTTACGCCTAAATCTTCTTTGTATACACCATACGTGTCCGTGATATAAATCATATCTGCAGAGTTTGTTTTTGGCAGAGATTTAATGCTGTATGTTTTATCTCCTTTCGGGTAAAACCCTGCATAATCTTTTGAGATTTCATAAGGCTTCCCGTCTTTGCGTACTTTCGCTTGATTCAGCATCCACATTAAGCCTTGATGCTCTCGAAACGTTTGATCTGGCACTGTTTTATCAATGACAAGCATATTCAAATCAGTTGGTTTCTTTAGCTGCCAAATAAGAAATGGAGAAGCCGTTATCGCCATAACCAAAATAATGCCGCCGATTAATAACCATTTTTTCATTGTGAAACTCCTTTTCGCTGCATGTCTCCCCAGCCTTTTTTATTGCGAATAACATCCAACAATCCATGACAGCGCCATATAACAGTTAGAGGGCGATACCAAAAGGATTCCGTCAGCGAAAAAACAAACAGCTTAGCAATATCAGATACTTTTGGATATTTACGAAGGCTCCACTCTTCTAGCAAAACGGCCGCCATTGAATAAAGAGAACCATATACAACCATTAAAAGAAAAAGCAAATAAGCAAATTCTACATAAATTCCGCCTACAACTAGAGAAATAACAATAAACAAATAGCCTAACATTTCCATGACCGGTCCGATTAGTTCAATAAACACAAAATAAGGCATGGAAATCATTCCGATGCTTCCGTATTTCGGATTAAACAGCATCTCTTTATGCTTCCAAAGACTATCAAATAAACCGCGGTGCCAGCGGTTTCGCTGTCTTCGCAAATATTTGATTTCATCGGGTGCTTCTGTCCAGCATACGGGATCTGGAATATAAACAATTTGATTGTTGGTTTTTTTCTGTTTAATCAGCCGGTGCAGGCGAACGACAAGCTCCATGTCTTCGCCGACTGTATGAGAATACCCGCCAGCTTCAATCACCCAGCGTTTAGAAAATACGCCAAATGCTCCTGACACAATAAGTAATAAATTATGGCGACTGAGACCAATGCGCCCCATAAGAAAGGCACGTAAATATTCAATAATCTGCATCACAACAAGCGGCTGCGTATCAAGTCCAATCGATACGACCGCACCGTTTTCGATTTTACATCCGTTTGCAATTCGAATACTTCCCCCTGAAGCAATTACTTCTCCGTCTGAATCAATAATTGGCTTCATAACTTTTAAAAAAGCATCTCTTTCTAACACTGAATCGCCATCGATCGAACAAAAATAAGGATAGTTGGATAAATTAATTCCTGCATTTAATGCATCTGACTTTCCCCCATTTTGTTTATCGACTACATATAAATAATCGTATAATTTAGAACGATATACAGCTTTTACTGCTTTCGTCTCTACTTGCTTTCTCACAACTCGATTCATTTTCACAAGAGAAAACTCTTCGATAAGCTTTTCTAACGTATCATCTGAAGATCCGTCATTTACTACGATTACTTCATATTCCGGATATTCAATTCCAAGCAGCGAACGTACGCTCCCAATAATCCCGACAGATTCGTTATAAGCGGGAACTAATATAGATAACGGCGTTGTATAGCTAACCGCAAGCAAATCTTCATAAGGTTCTTCATCGTTTAATTGATATTGCTTTCGCAGTTGAAAAGCAGAGATGATAAACATCATAAAATAAAAACAAAGCACAAAAATCATATAAGCAAATACAGCCCATCCGCAAATGGACAATAAAAGATGCCAAACATTATTCCACAACCGTAATTCCTCCTTTTTCAAGCCATTCTGCTGCCATATCTTTCGAAAACTTGTCATCAGTCGTTTTGTATACATGAACTAAGTATTCTTTACCTGTTGGGATTTTCATCATTGACTGAGCAGCATTCGAACGCACAAGAAAATGAGAATCTTTTAGCGACTGCTCGAGAATTGATAACCCCTTCTCATCTCTCGTTTTACCTATTAGTTTTGTAGCCATCATTCTTTCTTGCCAAATACCTGACTGAAGATGGTTCGTGAGCTCCTCTATTCTTAATGGAAAAGATAAAGCATTAAGTGATTTCAACGAACGAATTCGCAGTTCTTCTGATGAACTTTTCATGTGCATTTTTAAGAAATCTATATACTCTAACTTATGATTGATACCGATCATATCGATAAGAGGCAGCTGAATTTCTTCTTGCAGGTCTTCAAATTTATTAATAAATTGCTGAAACTGTTCACTGTTCATAGTTCCAAACAAAGAGCGGTACATAAATTCAGACAGCGGTCTAGAAGCGTTCGTCATGTACACAACAAACTCAGGGCGGTTCAGCTTAACCAAAATCTTTAAAATTTGATTTTTTTCAGCCGCTGTACTATTTTTTTTCTCATACATTTCTACTAATTGGTCTGTTAGCGTAGTTAGACCAAAGTCTTCAATAGCATAAAGGGCATTCATTCTGACACTCCACCTAGAATGATGCAGCTCTTTTTTATATTTGGGAGTAAAAACCTTCTCCGCATAGAGCGTAATGTTATTTAAAATTTCATCGCCTTGCACAGCTGCAGAAAAACCGCTTAATAGTTCCTCTACACCCGCCAGCTCTATTTTATTTTTAGGCTCTACCCGATGCTCTTCATCTTTTCTGTATAAATAAATAAAAAGAGATTCTTTTATACTATCTTTATAGGATTCTACTTTTGCTCGAAAAGCGTTTAAACGCGCTTTTTGAATAAGTAAATAACTCAGAAAACAGACTAAAAGCAATAGCAATCCGCTAAATAAGACATACACCACTTGAATGGACATCGCCATTTATTTCACCTTCTTCATTAAATGACGTACGCGCGCTTCAAGCTCCATTAACTTAAATGGCTTTGTCATGTAATCGTCTGCCCCGAGTTCTAATGCTCTTTGAATATCTTGTTCGCTGTTTCTTGATGTAAGCATAATAACCGTATACTGATCGTGACGTTTATTATGTCTTAATTTTTGCAGTACTTCTAAGCCATCCATTTTAGGCATCATTCCGTCTAAAATAACAAAGTACTGATCGCTAGAATGAATCCATTGAGACTCAAAAAATTCGATCCCATCTTTAAACACTTCTATTTTCACTTCATAGCGATCTCCTACATCAATCTTGCTTAAAAGCTCTTTCAGCATCGTTCGAATGATAGAATCATCATCAATAATAGCCATACGAAGCGTTCGCTTTTTAACCAGCTTGCTTTGAGAAGAAGCTACAATTTTTTGACGTCCTGATTCCTTCGCTATATATAATGCCTCATCAGCTTGATGAAGAGCTTTTTCTAACGGCCATTCAGTGTTATGAACTTCTACAACTCCGCCGGAAAAGCTGCAATAAAACGAATTGCTTTGATGTGTGAACACTTTTTCCACAAAGAAATCCAACAGTCTATTCAATACTGTTTCTGCCTCTTTTATATTGGTTTTTGGCAGTAAAAGAATAAATTCTTCGCCTCCATATCTAAAAATGTGATCTGTTGGACGAATTTCATGCTTCATATACTCTACAAATGCTTGCAGCACACGGTCTCCCATAAGATGTCCATATCCATCATTTATTCTCTTAAAGAAATCTAAATCTAAAATCGCTAAACAAAAAGGATCTTTTAAGCGGTCGTAGCTGGATAGCTGCTGACTGTAGATTTCTTTTAAATACGTTCGGTTATAGGCTCCTGTTAATTCATCAAACATTAAATAGGAGTTAAACATCTGCTTTCGTTCAATATGGTGACCAATTCGAAGTAGACTTTCTTCCATATCGAGAGGTTTAACAAAAAAATCATCGGCCCCTAATTTAAAGGCCTTCAAACGCGTCTCTCTTTGATTATCAACGCTCATCATGACAATCGGGACGAACAGTTGCTTTGTTTTATCGCGTAAAAATGAAAGAATGTCAAAGCCTGTACCGTCTTTCATATGGACATCTACAACAAAACAATCCGGCTTTAATTCGTAAAAAGCCGTAATAGCTTTTTCTTTAGAGGCAGTTGCTAATACGTACCAGCCTTGTTTTTCAAACTGTTCTTTTAAATACATCAACATTGAAAGGTCGTCGTCAACAAGTAAAATATTAGCTGTTTTTTCACTGATTTCTAGCGGTTTATTTATATCTTCTACCGATTGAATTTCATCTTGATAACAAATTTTAATAATATCTAATAAAAAAGCATTTAACTCCGCGTAATCCCAGGTTTTTTTCTGATTTTTTTCCACAGCTTCCATTAACTCGCGGGAGCGGTCTCCTAAATAATGCAGTCCAATGGTCGCAGCCGTTCCAGAAATTGAATGCAAAAAGCGGTACACCTCTTCATGAGGTATTTCTTTATTTTGATCGGTCCACTCTTGCAGCTGCTTGCGGACATTAGCTAATAATGCAATTTGATATTTATCCATCTTATACACCCTTTGTTCGATATAGTTAACACTTACTCCATATTACTCCATACATTTTTCTATAATATTTTGTAAGTAAATGAAATATTTTCTTAATTTTATTTTAAGTATGTTTTTTTAAAATGAAAAGCAATTCCTTTTTAACCATACTTTTCCTCCAATGATTTTACTTTAAAATGATTCTTTTTTCACTCATTATTTTTTCTTCCCAATAAGCAAAATGACCTGTTATCTTCTTTATAAATAGACCTACAACCTTATTGACAAAATTAATGAGTCTTTGTTACCCTTATACACGTTGTGAAAAATTTAAAAGTGAATGTTAAGGAAAGCAGCCGTTTTGATGAACGATCAATCAAATCAGGTTCTTTCCTTTTTATATTTTTACTAAGGTAGATACTTTGCTAAATAAAGTTTCGCTTTATACACCGTGTCCTCTTTGTCATAGGCGCACTTAGACCGAAAACAGACGGAAAGGAGTATAAAATGTTTACTCAGCTTACAGAAAAAAACCAGAATGCAGAAGAACTAAAAGAAACACTTGATGATTTAGAGTTTCAGCTATTTCGCATGCAGGATAATTTAAAAGAAATTGCTAAAAAGTATGAAGTTATTGGCGTCGATCAGCCTGAAGATAATCAGTTAGTTATTGTATCGGCACAAAATGACGGAAACGCATGTAAAATTATGCTAAACGAATGCACAAAAGCTTATAGAGGGGCTTGGGATTTTGCTATCGACGGCGTATATGAAGATAATCACACGATTTTTATCGGTGATATTAAAGGGCCTGCTAATAAAGGATATGGCTCTGTATGTATGAATTATTTAAAAGAAGTAGCGGTTGATCAAAATGTTCATGTCATTAAAGGCGATATCGCTGAGCGCGACTGGGATCATCTCGAAAGATTGATTCATTTTTATGAAAAACATAACTTTGAGGTGAATATCGATTATACGAATAAGTGCGGAGAAATTGAGTGGACTCCAGCTTATCAATAAAAAAAACGAACAGACAGCGTCTGTTCGTTTTTTATTTGATATATGCTAAGCTTTTTTTAATGCTGCTAAGAGGACTTTCTATACAGTGATCTTGTTCAACGATCCACCATTTTACGCCTGCTCTATGTCCTTCTTGCATTACAGCCTTTACATCTACTCCTCCGGTACCAAGAGGAGCAAAAAATTGCTCGCCGTCTGTTGTCATATCTTTTAAATGAATAAAAGGCGTACGATTTTGATAATGCTTCATCCACTCCACTGGATCTTCGCCTGCTTTAGTCAGCCAATAAATGTCCAGCTCTACGTTTACCTCAGTTTCTTCTAAGATTGTTTGGAGAGCTGACTTTCCAGTTGACAATTTCTTCAGCTCAAAATCATGATGATGATAGCTAAACGACATACCTTCTTTTTTACAATACACGTAAATAGAATTTAAAGAATCAATAAGTTCGTAATACCCTTTTTCCGTTTGACGTTCAGGCATTAAATAAGGACAAACAATATGTGAATTTCCAACTTGCTGTTCAAAGTGAATCACTTGCTCTAAATTAGATTCTAATTGTTCAAGCGGCACATGACTAGAAGCCGGCTTCAGCTGTAAATCCGTTAACCATGCTTTTACTTCTTTTGCTGTATATCCTTCGTACCCTGCAAATTCTACCCCTTGATATCCTAAAGCAGCTACTTTTTGAAGCGTTCCTTTAAAATCTTTTTTCGTTTCTTTACGCAGCGTATAAAGCTGAACTCCTACAGGTATTTCTTCCATCTTCTCTCCCCCTGTTCATTGAGAAAGCTCCTATAATAGGAGCTTCTGCTTTTATTTTACTGCACTTCCAAGCATTCCTGAAATAAAATGACGCTGAAGTGCCAGGAAGAAAACAATGATTGGAATGGTTGCAATCGTTACTCCCATCATTACTTGACCGTAATCAATAATCGATAACCCAATTAAGCTTGAAAGAGCAACTGGCAATGTAGCCATTTCGTTAGATGTAGTCGCAACTAGAGGCCACATAAAGTTATTCCACTGTGTCATAAATAAGAAAATAGCTGCTGCAGCCATAGCAGGCTTCATAGAAGGAAGCACAATAGTTAAAAAGATTCTCATCTCTCCAGCTCCGTCTAAACGAGCTGCTTCAATAAGTTCCGTTGGAAAAGCTAAAAAGTTCTGACGTAATAAAAAGATAGCAAACGGAAAGCACAGCTGCGGAACAATAAGAGCAAAATACGTATCAAGCAAATTAAAATTCGACATCAGCTGAAAAAGCGGAATGAGCGTTGCTTGATATGGAATCATCATAGACAATAAAAGCGTAGTGAAAATTGCGTTTCGACCTTTGAATTCAAATTTAGACAGCGCATATGCGGCTGTGGAGCAGACCATTAAAGCTACAATCACATACACGACTGAAACAAATACTGAGTTAAAAAAGACGCGCCCTAAATCAATTGAAGCATTTAAATTTTGTAGATTTGTCATAAATTGATCGCCAGGCTTCAGCGTTGGAGGGTTTGTAAACATTTTTCCTGATTCATTCGTAGCGCCGATAATCATCCAGTAAAAAGGAAAAATAGAAATAATCGTGAACAGCCCAAGCATGCTGTATAATCCTATTTTGCGCATGATGTTACTTTTCTTTTTAACTTTAGGCACGGTAGCTACTGCAGTTGCTTCTACTCTCTCTAATACACTCATGATTTATCACCCGTAAATTTAAATTGGAAGAACGTTAAAATACCAACTAATAATACAACAACGTACGCAATAGCTGAAGCATATCCAAAATCAAAGTATTTAAAGCCATTTTGATAAATATATAAGCCTAGCGTCATCGTGGAATCAGCAGGGCCGCCTTTTGTTAAGTTAAAAGGTTCGTCAAACAATTGAAGCGTGCCAATTGTTGATAAAATAGTAGCAAATAAGATAACGGGTTTTAATTGTGGAACCGTTACGTGGAAAAACTTTTGAATTCGGTTTGCCCCGTCTAAATCAGCTGCTTCGTAAACTTCATGAGATAAACTTTGAAGAGCTGCTAGAAAAATAACCATGTTATAACCTGTCCATCTCCAAGTCATCGCAACGATGATTGAGACTTTAGCCCAGAATGGATCTCCCAGCCACTGAATGGCATCAATACCAAAAAAACCTAAAATAGTATTCATTATTCCTTCATCTTGAAGAATGATTGAAAACAAAATAGAATAGGCAACTAGTGACGTTACTGCAGGCAAGAAAAATGAAACTCGGAAAAAACCTTTTAGTCTTAAAAGCTGACTGTTTAACGCGTTAGCTAGTACAAGTGCTAATAAAATCATTACGGGCACTTGAACGATTAAAATAATGCCGGTATTTCCAAGCGCTTTCCAGAAAATATCATCTCCGAGCAATCGTGTATAGTTTGATAACCCGGTAAATACATACTTTCCGCCTTCCATGCTCTGAAAGCTTAGAATAAAAGATGAAAAAATAGGGTAGATGGTAAACAGCGCAAACAGCAAAAGTGCTGGAGCAATAAATAAGTAAGGCAACGATTTATTTGTCTTCATGATGACCTCCTAGTACCGCAAGAAGAAGAGATAGAAGGCAATTTTCTAAAAATCACCTTCTATGCTTCTTGATTATTTTTGAATTCGGTTTTCTAAGCGTTTTTGAGCTGCTTCAAGCGAGTCTTTAACGCCTTTACCATTTGTTACTTCTGACACAGCTTTGACTGCTTCACTGTTTGCAACTGAGTAATTGCCCGTAAAGTTAACCGGCTTAATATCTTTCATTTCATCTGCGAATGTTTTCCAAATCGTTTGATTGCTAAAGTACTCATCTTGTGCAGTGAATAATTTTGAAGAATATACGGTATTTAATGATGGGAATAATCCGCCCTTCATCGCTTCTTCTTGAACTTTATCCGTTGTTGAGAAATACTCCATAAATTTGTACGCTTCATCTGCTTTTTGACTAGTTGCTGAAATCACATAGTTGCTTCCGCCTAAGTTAGAAGCACGGTTGCCTCCTTCTTCAAACGAAGGTAATAAAAACACTCCCCATTTTCCTTTTAAATCTGGAGCCTGCTGCGTAATAGAACCTGATAGCCAAGCACCAGATGGTGAACTTGCTACTTTACCTTCTGCTAAAGCACTGATTGAAGCATCCCAGCCCACTGTATTTTTAACAATGCCTGCTTCTTTTAACTTCTTATTTAACTCCATTGCTTTTTTCGCTTCTTTAGAAGTTAAATTCAACTTTCCTTTGTTATTAAAATAGAACGTACCTTGCTGTGTCAGCGTCATTCGGAATAAGCCATCGTCATTATTAAAATCTAAACCTAGTAAATCAACGCCAACTTTTTCTTTAATTTTCTTACCAGCCGCAATGTAATCATCCCATGTTTTGATACTGTTTGGATCTACGCCTGCTTTTTCAAAATAATCTGTGCGATAGAAAACGCCTGTTGGACCTGCATCAAACGGGAAGCCGTACATGTCCCCATCCTTTGATAAAAGAGTTTTCTTAAACTCTGGAAACTTATCTTCTTGCTTATCAAATCCTTTTTTAGATAGGTTTAAAAATGCATTTGGAAATGCATCCAAGTATCCTTGGAAACGATCGTCTTCTACTAATACAATATCAGGAAGGCCTTTTCCGCCAGCTTGCAATCCTGTTGTTAATTTTGAATAAACGTCTTCACGTCCCATATCCACTACTTTTAATTTAAATCCTGGATTCTCTTTTTGGTATTCTGCTGCTGCTTTCTTTAATACCGGTACGTTAATATTCCAAGCCCATGCAACAACTTCTTTTCCACCGCTACCACTTGTTTCATTAGCGGACTTTCCTCCGCATCCTGCAAGTACTAGGGTTAAAATGAGTGCAAAACTGATTAAACTAAACCAACGTTTCAATGAATACCCCTCCTATAATCTCGTCTCCTAGTGTGGCAAGTTTTTTTGTAAACGCTCATGACTCTTTCTCAAGAGAATTATTGAAAAATAATTCTGTATATTGAAAGCGTATACAATTTACTTAATCTAAATTATATGAATGAATACCCTTTTCCTCAATGGTAAATATAAAAGGCAAAAACCTTACATTTTTGCCTTTTTCTAAATTGATTTTGTTATTATGGTTTCTATTAACTTTTTCGTTCATGAAAAAAAGCGAATGTACTGTCGTTGTTGAAACAGAACACAATCGCTTATTTAAAAAAATCCAATGTATACTATTTTTTTGCTACATAAGTAACACTTTCTTGCTTATTTGGGACGTTCTAAGGAAAATAATTGCCCCAATTTACTATAGTTAGAACCCGCAAGTCGGCTGACTGGCTTCACACGTTCTGCAGAAACGCGATCGTTTTCTATCACTTTTTCACTAATATGAAACATCACAACTTCACCGATAAACAAATCTGAGCTGTATGCCTCATCCGTTCCTAATGGAACAATTTGGTGAAGCTTACACTCCATCCGAATGCTGGCTTCTTGAATTCCGGGAACCTGCACTTTTTTGCTCGGTGCTAGTGTTAACCCTGTTTCTTCGACTTCACTCACGGAAGAAGGATAAGAAGATGCCGCTTGATTCACTTGTTCCACTAAGTTTTCGTCTACAAGATGAACTACAAATTCTTTAGATGCACTAATATTTTTTGCCGTATCTTTCGTCATTTGACCTTCACTTCTCGAAACCGAAACGGCAATCAGCGGAGGCTCTGCCGCAACTACATTAAAGAAACTAAACGGTGCGGCATTCACTACACCGTCATCATTTTGACTTGTAACAAACGCAATCGGCCGGGGAATGACGACCCCTGTTAACAAATGATAATTGTCTTTTGCACTTTGTACCGCTGGATCGACTATCTTCATTTTACACACTCCTTTTCTTCCATTTACTTTATTGTATGGTAACGAAAAGAGTATAGATTAGCTAGCAACTTGCTCACCAAATATGCAAAAAAGAGATTGAGACATACCTCCATCCACCTAATCCGAAGACAAACAAATGGGAGTAATGAGCTGGTATCGATCACTTGTGACACCACTGTTGATTTCCATAGAAGGCTTCGCTTTCCGCGGGCGACCGATGAGCCTCCTCGTCGATTACGGGCCTGCGGGGTCTCATCACTTCTGTTTTTCCCTCAGGAGTCTTCGCCTTCCTCTCCAATCAACAGCTAGAAGCAACTAACTAGATGAAACCTACGTTCACTACAACAATGAAAAAATCCGAACGATTCATCGTTCGGATTTTCCTGCAACTAAAATATTTTCAGCCTTTTTCTTTAATTTAACACCGTGATTTTCACTGTACGACGTCCGAATGCTTTTGCAGCTGACTCAGAAGGTACTAATACATCAATTCGATATCCTTTAATCGCACCGCCCGTATCACCTGCTGTTGCCACTCCGTATCCTTCTACATATACTTTTGAACCTAATGGAATAACGGATGGATCTACCGCAATAATTTTATGAGTGCCTGAACTTACATTTTGTCCAGTCGCTGTTACGCCGCTACATCCTGCACAATTAGCTGTATAAGCTGTTGCTTCTACATACATTTCTTTTCCAGAATGCTTTTGTGTGCTTTCTTCTTTTTTCGTTTCTTTTGCTTCTGAAGAAACGGCTGCTTTCTTCTCTGTAGCAGCAGCTGTTTTTACTTCTTGTTTTGGCTCTGTTTTTACTTCTTTTTTAGCCGTTGCCAGTTCAGCTTGACGCTTTGCTTCTGCATCAGCCTCAGCCTTTTCAGCTGCCTGCTGTTTTGCCACTTGCTCAGCTTGCTTTTGAGCTGCTTCTTTTTCTTTTGCAATCTTATCTTGAATGCCTGTTAATTCAGACTGAAGGTTTGCTTTTTCTGAAGAAGCTGCATCAATTTCATTTACGACCGTGCTGTACTTTTCTTGCATAGTTGTTAACGTTGCTGTTTGTTTGGCAACGTTTTTATCTAATTCAGCTTGTTTAGCCGCTAAGCTACCTTTTGCTGCTTCTAATACTTTTTCTTGCTTATCAATTTCTTTTTTATCTTTTTCAATTTGATCTAAATCATTTTGATGCTGCTTTAAAATATCATTATCTGCTGACAATAACGTTGTGACAGCACCCATACGTGCAACAAAATCTCCAAAGTTATCAGCATTCATTAATGTATCAATAACAACACTTGTTTTATCGTCTTGCTGCAAAGCAACTAATCGATTTTCAATAATATCTTTACGACTTAACACTTTTTCCTGAAGCAAAACAATTTCTTTTTTCTTTTTCTCAATCATTTTGTTCGCTTCTGAAATCTGCTTTTCAGTCGATGCTAACTCTTTTTTATTGCTAGAGATTACTGTATGTAATGAATTTAATTGTGATTGAATGTTTTGAACATCTGAATTGATAGACTGTTTCTCTTTCTCTTTTTGTTGAACAGCCTTTTCTGTTTCTTTAATTTTATTTTCAGTACTCTGGAGCGCTTCTTCATTCGATTGGGCGTGAGTCTCTGTGATGCCGGTCATGAAGAAAATTCCTGTGACTGCTGCAAGAGTCATACGCTTAAAAATTTTCATAAAGTAATAGTCCCCTTTCCTCATAGACATAGTTATACCATAAAAAACTATCTGTTTATGTTACAATACAGTTAAAAGTTTCCCATAATCTGTATAACCAAGAATCTCTTTCTGGGAATTCATCACCAGAATCCCTTGATAGAGAGGTTTACTGTTTATTAAAAAAGATATATTTTTGTCATAAACAGGGCAAAATTACTCTTTAAAAATAGAAATAAACGCTTATTATTACAGGTATATTACAAATTTTTCACAGAAAATTATGTGTTTTACCGTCTTTTTTCGGTGTTTTTTACTTTTTATTACATAAATTCCACCTACATAATTCCTACACTATTTATAAAGTTGTGACTTTTTCACTTCTTTTTTACACTTTACATACATAAAAAGACGCCCATAAATCAAATGAGCGTCTTTTTTCTACACATGTATAAAACCATTATTTGTCAGAGGTTACTAGTTTTAAAGGCACTGGAATTTGCTTATCTACCTTTTTGCCTTGAAGAACATTTTTAGCAGACTTTACGGCAAGTTTACCGATTAAAACAGGCTGCTGAGCTACAGTTGCTCCTAGCTTCCCTTCTTTTACCGCTTTAATTGCATCGTCGTTTCCATCAAACCCTACTACTAGCACATCTTTTCCTGAGCTGTTAATCGCTTGAATAGCTCCTAATGCCATTTCATCATTATGAGCAAATACGGCTTTGATCCCAGGATTTCCTTGAAGAACATTCTCCATAACGTTTAAGCCTTTTGTACGGTCAAAATCAGCCGACTGTTTAGCCGTAATATCTAGCTTTTGATCCGCAACGTTGTGGAACCCTTTTCCTCGTTCACGAGTTGCTGAAGCTCCCGGCACGCCTTCAAGTTCTGCTACTTGAGCTTTTTCCCCTACTTTTTTCACAATGTAATCAGCAGCCATTTGACCACCTTTTACATTATCTGAAGCTACCAGTGTTTCTACTTTTCCTTTTTCTGCTGAACGATCTAGCGTAATAACTGGAATGCCTACATTATTAGCCGATTGTACAGCTGTTGAAATAGCAGCTGAATCCGTTGGGTTAATAAGCAGAATGTTAACACCTTGCTGCATTAAATCTTCTACATCGTTAATTTGTTTGGCTGAATCATTTTGAGCATCTACTACAACTACTTCCATGCCCAGTTTTTTTGCTTCTTTTTGTACCCCTTCTTTTAGCGAAACAAAGAACGGATTGTTTAACGTAGAAACGGATAAACCAATTTTAATATCTTTTAAATTTTTACTTTCAGATGGTTTCGCCCACTCAGGAGGCTGAAGTGAACAAGCCCCTAACAGTAATAATGAAAATGATAATAGCACGAGCCAAATTTTCTTCATGCTTTTCCCTCCTAAGCTGACTTTTTGCGATCAATTAATACCGCGATTAAAATAACAATTCCTTTTACGACCATCTGGTAAAATGACGAAACGCCGAGTAAGTTCAAACCGTTGTTTAACGTTCCGATAATCAGCGCACCAATTAACGTTCCAACAATGCGTCCACGTCCTCCAGAAAGGCTTGTTCCACCCAGTACTACTGCAGCGATAGCATCTAACTCGTAAGACGTACCTGCCGTTGGCTGAGCAGAGTTCAAACGAGAAGTCAAAATCGCTCCTGATAGCGCTGCCAATAATCCTGCTAGTGAGTAGATCATAACCTTAACTTTTGGTACTTTAATTCCTGAAATAAATGCTGCTTTTTCATTTCCCCCGATTGCATATGTTCTGCGGCCAAACGGCGTTTTATGCAAAATCACCCATAGGACAGCAAACGCTAGTACCATCGTAATTGCCGGAACAGGAATACCTAGAAAATAGCCGCGGCCAAATAACTGGAAGTAATAGTTTTCGCCTAAGCCCGTAATCGGATTTCCATCTGTATAAACAAGCGTTAACCCTCTAAAAATTGTCATCGTCGCTAGCGTTGCAATAAACGGCGCCATTTTTCCTTTTGTAATAAGCAAGCCGTTAATCATACCCATTACAGCTCCTAACACACATCCTATTAAAATAGCTAAAATAGGATCTACACCTGACACAATCATACCTGCCATTAACGCACTTGATAAAGCAAGTATAGAGCCAACCGATAAATCAATTCCGCCTGTTAAAATGACAAACGTCATACCGAATGCAATTAAGGCATTAATGGCTACTTGACGCAGCAAGTTTAAAATATTTAAAGGTTCTAAAAAGCTTGGATTTAAAATCGATACAATGACAATAAGAATAAATAGACCTAGTAACGGACCTAGCTTTTGCATCACGTTATCAACGCGATTTTCTTTTATCGCTGTGTTTGCTTTCATTTTACTGACCTCCTGTTGCAAATGTCATAATTTTTTCTTGAGTTGCTTCTTCACTTGTCAGTTCACCCGTTATTTTTCCTTCATGCACAACCAAAATGCGATCGCTCATGCCGAGCACTTCCGGAAGCTCTGAAGACACCATGATAATAGCCACGCCTCTGTCTGTCAGTTCATTCATAAGCTGATAAATTTCACGCTTTGCCCCGACGTCAACTCCTCGAGTTGGTTCATCTAAAATCAGCACTTTTGGTCCAATGCCAATCCACTTGGCAATCACTACTTTTTGCTGATTGCCTCCCGATAAGTTACCCGCACTCGTCTCAGACGACTCGGTTTTGATCGTTAAACGTTTAATAAGTAAATCTACAAATTGCTGCTCGCTTTTTTGTTCAATAAAGCCTTTTGGCGAAAAGCTGAATAGACTTGGAAGCGCAATATTTTCTCGAATAGAAAAATCCAGGACGAGCCCTTCTGTTTTACGATCTTCTGTAATGAACCCGAGACCTAATTTAATGGCTTGGTCGGGCTTTGTGATACTGACCCGTTTGCCATTTAATATAATTTCGCCTTTTTCTAATGGATCAAGCCCGAAGATAGCGCGCATAATTTCGGTTCTGCCAGCTCCCATTAGCCCCGCAACACCGACAATTTCTCCTGATCGCACTGAAAAATGAACGTCATGAAATACACCTTTTCTCTCCAAGCCTTTTGCTTCAAATACAACGTCTCCTTTAGGAGATGTCCTAGCAGGAAATCGATCGGTTAGCTCTCTTCCTACCATTTTGCGAACCACGTCATCGAAGCTGGTTTCTGGAATCGGCTTTTTGTCTACCGTCTGTCCGTCACGCATGACCGTAATGGAATCACAAATAGCAAAAATCTCTTCCATACGATGTGAAATATACACAATCGATACACCTTGTTTTCGCAGCGCATTAATTACGTCAAATAACTTTTGAATTTCTCTCTCAGTAAGCGCTGCGGTTGGCTCATCCATGATAATGACTTTTGCATTCGTCATCAGCGCTTTGGCTATTTCAATCATTTGCTGCTGTCCGACAGAACAAAGTCCCGCTTCTTGATCAAGAGGAATGGTCACAGCTAATTTTTCAAACTGCTTCTTTGCTAACGCTTTCATTTCTTTTGTTTTTAAAAAACCTAAAGGCGTTTTTAATTCTTTGCCGATAAATAAGTTCTCAAGCACCGTCATTTCAGGCCAAACGTTCAGCTCTTGATGAATAAAGGTAATTCCGTTTTGTTCTGCTTCTTTTGGATTTTGAAAATACGTCTCTTTGCCATCAATCAGAATCTGCCCTTCATCTTTTTTATGAAGGCCGGTTAAAATATTCATCAGCGTAGATTTCCCCGCTCCATTTTCCCCCATTAGTGCGTGAACTTCACCTTCATGTAATTCAAAATCCACGCCTCTTAGTACACGGTTTGCTCCAAAGGCTTTATGAATCCCTCTCATTGCAATATGCATGCTGTTCACCTCTTTTAAAAAATAACTCCCGCTTGTAAAATACAGTTTGCATAAGGAGTTGCTTCTCCTGTACGAATCACAACTTTCGCTTTGCTTGTCAGCATTTTTAATTGTTCATGCGATACTTCTTCTACTAAGATGTTTTGCTTTTCCATCAACTCGTAAGCCTTTTGATTTCTGTCTTTCATCTCAGAAGCAATCACTATTCTTTCTGTAGCCATATCTTCTAACACAGCTACTACTACATCTTCAAAGCTAGGCACTCCTAGCTTTAAAGATAAATCAATTTTAGGCACATCACTCGGAACAGGTAACCCTGCATCTGCAATGACAATAGTGTCTGTATGACCTAGATCTGTTAGTATTTTCGTAATATGACTGTTAATCATTCCGTGACGTTTCATTTACAGACTCTCCTCCACTTCTTTGCGAGTCGGCATACCGCCTTGTGCACCAAATTTAGTGACGGATAGCGAAGCTGCGCGATTAGCAAACTGAATTCCTTTTTCAAAACCCATTCCTTCGGCAAGTGCCACAGCAAGCGCTGCGTTAAATGTATCTCCTGCTCCTGTTGTATCAATCGTTTCTACTTGATAAGAAGCAACCAATACTTCTTTCTTGCCGTTAAAATAGCGCACACCTTGTTTTCCTTCTGTAATAAACAATTTATTTGGATACTGTTTTAATACTTCTTCTTTTTCTTTTCCTTCAAATAAAAGCTCTGCTTCATGTTCATTTGGAGTGATGTAAGAAACTTGTTCAATCACTTCTGCTTTTAATGGTCTTGCAGGCGCCGGATTTAACAAAAGCGGTACTTTAAGTTCCTGACAAAGCTCAGCAACATATTCAACCGTTTCTTCTGGAATCTCTTGCTGAATAAGTACGATATCCGCTTCTTTAATTTTTTCTTTTGCTTTTTCCACGTAGTCTGGAGTAATATAATCGTTTGCTCCTTTGACGACTACAATGCTGTTATCTCCTTCAGCGAGTATAATGTGCGCTGTTCCGCTATCTGAATCTGTAACCGGTTTCACATTTTCCACAGATACACCGTTTGATTTGAAATTCTCCAGGATTGCTTTTCCGTAATGATCTTCGCCCACACACCCAATCATACTCACATCAGCTCCAAGACGGGCTGCTGCAACAGCTTGGTTCGCTCCTTTTCCTCCCGGAACGGTTTTGAATGATTCTCCTAATACTGTTTCTCCAGCTCCAGGACGAATATTTGATGTTACTACTAAATCCATTGATGAACTTCCAATCACAGTTACTTTAGCCATGTTCCTCAACCTTTCGTGTCGTATTTCGTTCAATAAACGTAACGGGTAGTTGTACTTGCTTTTGAATTAAAGGTTCTTTCTTAATGCATTTCATTAACAGACCTGCTGCTTGCTTGCCCATTTCATAAGCAGGCTGACGAATTGTAGACAGCGCTGGAAACGAAAAGCGGCTTTGCGGAATATCATCGAAACCAATTACTTGCAGATCATCAGGCACGCTTTTTTCTAATCGAAACGCCTCGTGTAAAACGGCTGTGGCTACAATGTCATTACTTGCAATAATCCCGTCCGTTTCAGGGTACTTTTGAAAGATTTCCTTTGCCCATTTCTGCGCATCGTCAAACGCTAGAGAATTTGTATTTAATACGTAAAAGTCTGCATCAGACTGACTCAAAACAGACAGAGAGCCTTGAAAACGTTCCTGAGCAGGCTTTACATTTACTGGACCTTTGATAAGTGTAATTCTTTTACTTCCTCTTTTGATTATTTCTTCTGCAGCAAGTTTTCCACCTTCAAAACCATCAGCATAAACGGATGGATACTGATCAGAACTTCTATCTAAAAACACGACGGGAAATGTAAGACCTTCATATAGTTTCTGAGCTAGACTTGTTGTTGCCGTGATCATCCCTACTACATGGTTTTGCGTAAACGTTTGGAGATAAGTTAATTCTTTCTCTAACTGCTCATCACTATTGCCAAGAATTAAACGAAATCCATGGCTATGTACTTCATCTTCTATTCCTCGTGCAAGCTGAGGGAAAAAAGGGTTTGTAATGTCTGGAAGCAAGAGACCAATCAAACGAGATTCACGTGTATAAAGCGAACGGGCTACCTCGTTAGGGCTGTAGTTTAATTTTTGAATTGTATTCATTACTCGCACACGCGTGTCTTCTTTTACATATCCTGTACTGTTTAAAACGCGCGAAACGGTCGCAACGGACACGCCTGCTTCTTTTGCTACATCGCGAATTGTTACCACTTTATTTCCCTCCCTTCATATATGTAACCGTTTACACAAATGATACCATGGAAAAGTGAAGTTGACAATCTTTTTATTAAAAAAAATCACTTCATTAAGAAGTGATTTTTCTTTCATTAGATATTAGCGTCTAGTTTCTTAAATAATTTCAAAAATTGCTCTTGATCTTTCGGTTCATAGCAAGAAAAGAAATGAGCAATCATCTTTTGCACAATTTCATTTGCTTCTTCAATCACTTGTTCACCTTTAGCTGTTAACTCAATGTTTACTTTGCGGCGATCCTCTTTAGAGTGATAGCGTGAAACTAACTCTAAGTCTATTAAACGATTAATAACAGGAGTAATTGCACTAGGCTTGACGCGCATCTCTTCTGCCAGCTTGGTTACTCCAATGTGACTGCACTTACCGATAATTAATAAGATATGATATTGAAAAGGTGTAATCCCTTGTGAAAGTAACCTTTCTTTTATCTCTGTCATTACCTTTTTGTTAAGGGATATCGAAATTCTCTGGACCTCTTCAATAAATGTGAGCTGTTCCATGTTTTGACGTCCCCTTTCTTATAATCAGGGAGTCGATGGTTAACATGTCAGCCCCCTGCTGCACTCCAAGCAAAACCTAGCCTGGGGAGAGCGGCTGGTTTCGCGGAATGCTTATAACCTATTTTCTATCTATTTTATTCCGTACTATTATAATAGAAGAAACTCATTCACTATCGTTTTTCTTAAACGATCTTAAAGCCTTACGAAAAGCGTCATCATTCATAACGTCACGTTCTTCTTTTGTAAAAACCGTGTCGTCTTTTTCGCCTTCTCTAAACTTTTGCAGCACTTGACGATACATATCATCGTTCATGACATCTTTTTCTTTCTTATGTCTAGATGTTCTCGTTTCCGTCTTGGCCTGTGGCTCTTTTGGCTCTTCTTTTGGTGCTTCTTTTGGTGTTGCAGGTTTTTTTTCTGCCACTTTTTTCTCTTCTACTTTTGGCTCTTTAGGAGCATTTGAAGCAGCCGCTTCTTTTTTAGGTGGAACTGTACGCTGGCGCTTAGAAGATGATGCTTTAGCATTCATTGTAATAATTAGTACAACCAGAATCACAGCTACAACGATCAGTAAAATACCTAACATACTGTCACCTACTGTCCTTGTGTCATTCGTTTAGTCACTTGAACAACACGTTCTCCTAACGCTTTACCTAGCGCTTGGTCGTTCTCTGTTAATAATTCGTCACCTTCGATTGGACAAGTAATTCCCACACCGTAATAAGTACCGTACAGCGCATTTTCTGGAATGTTACCTGGTAAGCCAGCGATAACCATTCCTTGATGAAGCATCGGTGTGATTAAATTTAAAAGCGTTGCTTCTAAGCCACCGTGCGTTGTAGCTGTTGTACAGAACACCGCACCTACTTTATCAATTAATTTACCTTCTGCCCATAAATAACCTAATTTATCAATCCACGTTTTTAACCCTGAACTGATTGTTCCAAAATGCCCTGGGCAGCCCCAAATAATAGCATCCATTTCAGGCAGTTCACGTACATCTGCTTCTTCTACATGCTTTACATATACAGTTGCTTCTCCAGACAGCTCGGCGCCAGAAGCAATCGCTTTTGCTAATGCTTCTGTATGTCCGCCTTCACTATCATATACGATACAAATTTTCATCCTTTATCCCTCCGTTGCTTATGAGTTCATATCTTTTGGTGCCGGTAACATACGAATATCGTCTGTTGTTTCTTTTTCTGTCTCTTCTACTTCTACTACTGCATCTTTACGAACATCACGTAGGAAGAAACTTAAAATCAATCCAATAATGGCAATAATAACTGTCCAATAAAACGCGTCGTTAATTCCTTGCACAGTTGCTTGCGCTTGAACTTTTCCAGCTAATGTTGTTAAAGCTTGTTTTTGCGCCTCTGTTTGAGAAAGGTGAAGCGTTTGAGCAATTTTTTGCACAAATGCCTGGAAGTTATTCATAAAGAATGGATCGGATGTAGTCATGGAACTGCTCATTTCATTCACATGATATGTTGTGCGATTTGTAAAGATTGTAGTCATTAAACTGATACCGATTGAACCACTCACTTGACGAAGCGTGTTCGCCATTGATGTACCATGGCTGCTTAATTTTGCCGGCAGCTGATTTAAACCAGCCGTCATAATTGGCATCATCAATAATGACATACCGAATGCACGGATCATATAAATAATAACAATATGACTAAACGGTGTTTCAAGCGTTAATTTTGTAAATTCAAATGTTGTTACAACCGTAATCAACATCCCGACAATCCCTAGTGGACGCGGTCCTAATTTATCAAACAGCGTACCAGAAATTGGTGACATAACTAACATAACAAGTGCACCGGGCAAGATTAATAAACCTGAATCAAATGCTGAATAGCCACGAATGTTTTGCAAGTAAATTGGCAATAAGAACATACCAGCATACATACTAATTGTAATGGCAATACTAATGATATTAGATAATGAGAAAATACTGTATTTAAATACTCTCACATCAAGTAATGGACTCTTAAGTCGAAGCTGCTGCACGACAAAGATGATTAATAAGACAATACCGCCAATCATCGTTGACAATACAACTGAATCCGTCCAGCCATCGTTTCCAGCTTCACTGAAGCCGTATAGAAGTAAAGCCATACCTGCAAGAGATGTAAACACAGAAATTAGATCTACTTTTACATTTTGAGGTGGTTTAATATCTTTTAATTTAAAAGCTGCAATAATAAATACGAGCGCACCTAGTGGCACCATTCCCGTAAATAAAATGTGCCAGTCATAGTTTTGAATAACCCATCCTGAAAGCGTCGGTCCAATTGCCGGAGCGAACATCATGGCTAAACCAAAGATACCCATTCCTTTTCCGCGCATATGAGGAGGGAAAATAAATACGATAATGGTCATAACTAGAGGTGCTAGCACTCCGCCTCCGACTGCTTGAACAAGACGTCCGATTAGCATAATCGAGAAAGTCGGCGCAATTCCGCAGACAAGTGCCCCTATTGTAAAGCAGGCCATTGCAAATAAGAATAAGCGACGAACTCCAAAACGTTCAATTAAATAGGCTGATAATGGAATAAGTGCACCATTTACAAGCATGTATCCTGTAAGCAACCACTGTGCCGTATTAGCCGTAACGCCAAACTCTGTAATCAGATGCGGGATCGCAACATTTAGCAGCGTTTGGTTTAAAATTGCTAAGAACAATCCAAGCATAAGTACGACTAGCAGCGGAATATGCTTTTTAACTGAGCTTTCCTCTGGTTGTATCGTGTTTGCTGACATCAGTTCCTTCCTCCTTTCTTCTCTTCTTAATCATGTACGTTCTTAGTTTTTAGAGATTTTAACTTCTGCGTTCATACCTGGTAGTACGTTTTCAGAGTAGTTAGAAATAGAGATTTTAACAGGAACTGTTTGTGATACTTTCGTATAGTTGCCGTCTGAATTAGAACTTGGCATTAATGAGAAAATTGAGTTTGTTGCATAACCGATTTCTTCTACTTTTCCATCGATTGTTGTTTTAGTATCTCCGTCAACTGTTACATCAACGTCATCGCCAGCTTCAATATCTTTTAATTTGTCTTCTTTAATGTTTGCAATGATGAATAAGTTATTCATATCTACTTCGCTAGCAATTTGTTGACCAGCTTGAACCATTTGATTTTCTTTTACCTGTGTTTTGATGATTTTACCGTCTTCTGGTACTGTAACTGTTTTTTCTCCATCTTCTGATTGGATTTTAGCTACCTCATCATCTTTTGAAACATCTTTACCTTCTTCAACGTTCCAGCTTGCTACTTTACCTGCTGCTGGCGCTACTACTGTATAAAGGTCGCCGGACACTTTTGCATTGTCTGTGGATACATAATTAGATTTTTGAATATAATAGTATCCCCCACCAATAATTAAAGCTAATACTACAATAATTCCGATAAAGTTCATTAAAATTAAACGCCCTCTTGACATTTATTTTACCTCCTTAATATTTCATTCAGTTAAGTATTACGCTAGATAACTTTATCACAAAGATATTTAGTTGTAAATAACTTTGATTTTAATTTATTTTTAAAACTAAACATTTATGTTTCATAAAGTTTTCCCGACTGAATACTTTACTACATCTTTAACTGAAATACAACTTAAAAGTTTTGGTTTCTTTACAAGTACTTTACTTTACTTTAAAGTTAGATATATAAGCATAGGGTTATACACAAAAACAGCTTCTTTTTTTGGAACAAACTCCCTATATACATAAACCACAATAGGTAACTAGCAGCAATTGTTTAACACCTATAATGATAAAGAAAAGGTGATTATAATGGATCAGCAGTTAATAGATAAACTAGAAAAACTTGACCAAGTTAAAACCTCATTATTTGAACTCAAGCGAAAGCTCTTGGAAGATAAAATCAGTGAGCAGCCCTATAATTTGACCATTACGAAATTTTTAATTCTAAAATTCATTGGAGTCAGCTCTAAACGTATGGTAGCCGAAATTTCTTCAAATCTAAAGCTAACCTCCGGGGCTACTACCATTTTATTAAATCAATTAGAAGCTGATGCACTCATTAAGCGCGTACGTGACCAAAAAGACCGCCGAATTGTATGGATATCCTTAACAGAGGCTGGCGAAACATTAGTGAACTATGTAATTGAGCAGCGGAATTTATTTTGGCAAGACATGCTTTTTGCTCTAACTCCTGAAGAACAGGATGAGTACCTCCGCATGCTTGAAAAAATGGAAAAACGAATTAGACAAACTGTAGATCGTTAATGCTAAAAAGCGTGTGTTCATTTATTTTATGGACACACGCTTTTTATGACCCGCTACTATTGACGAGTTTAGTAAGCTTTTTGTTTGCTGTCTTTAAAATTCAGGATTATTTTTCAAAAATCCACTCCAAGCCTGTGCTGTAGCTTTCTCAATTTCTTCTTTGGAAGCATGAAGCCTCTTAGCGCTGTCTCCATAGCCAATTTCGATTTTACCTTTTTTCAATTCTTCAAATATCGAATCGGCAAAGTCATCAAGCGGTGCTCCAAATGTATGAAGTCCCGGTCCTCCCAAATCCGTGTTCACGGCTGGAGGAAGAATTTCTATCACTTCGGTATTTGTTTCTTCTAATTGATGTCTTAGACTAATCGTAAACGACCTTAATGCCGCTTTTGTTGCGCTGTAGATTGGCACCCATGCTCCAGGTGTTAAAGACAGCCCGGAAGTAACGTTAATAACCGCAGCACCTTCTTGCTGAACGAAATGAGGAATCAATAACGACGTTAAATGAATAGGAGCACTTACATTACTCATTAGTTCTTTTTCGTAATACTGCCACTCTTTGTGCATGTGTAAAAGATTTACGCGCTGCTGAATGCCTGCATTATTCACAATAACATTTAATTTCGGGAATCTTTCAGTCGCCCATTTTACTAGCTCTACTCTGCTTTCTTCTATTGATACGTCGCACACTTTTGTATGTACTGAAGGGAATTTTTCTTTTGCTTCTTGCAGCTTTGACTCCCTTCTTCCACAAATAATAACTTCATTTCCTTCATTTAAAAACCGTTCTGCAAGTGCCAACCCAATTCCAGACGCTCCGCCCGTAATTAAAATAGTGTTTCCTGACATCTTCATTACTTTTCCTCCTCGTTCAACCATCACATTTATTTTTTAATAAACAAAGCGCTACTGCATGAATGACAATAGCGCTTTGTTTATTATTTATCTTACAAGACGTTTTAGTCTTGCTTTAAAAGTCAAAGTTATCTGGATCGGGACCTACGCGGTGATTTTGATTTAATGCGTTAATTTTTTCAACTTCTTCTGCATTTAATTCAAAATCAAATACGTCTGCATTTTGGATAATACGATGTTCTTTTGTTGACTTAGGAATAGTTACTACTTCGTTTTGCAAGTCCCAACGTAAGATAACTTGAGCAGTTGATTTTCCATGCTTTTCAGCAATTTGAGTTAACACTTCGTTATCAAGCAGCTCACCTTGTGCAAGCGGTGACCATGCTTCCACTTGGATTCCTTGTTTTTTGCAGTATTCACGCACTTCTGTTTGTGTTAAAAGTGGATGAAATTCGATTTGGTTTACCATCGGCTTGACTTCTGCGTCTGCAATTAAGTCTTCTAAATGATGAACTTGGAAATTTGATACGCCGATTGCACGAATTTCCCCATCTTTATAAAGCTTTTCAAGTGCTTTCCACGTATCTTTATACTTGCCTTCAACTGGCCAGTGAATTAAGTATAAATCTAAATATTCAAGACCTAGCTTGTTTAAGCTTGTTTCAAACGCTTGAATAGTTGTGTCATATCCTTGATCTGCATTCCACACTTTTGATGTAACAAACAGTTCTTCGCGAGAAACACCTGATTCTTTGATCGCTTGTCCCACGCCTTCTTCATTTTCATAAATTTTAGCCGTATCAATGCTTTTATATCCAGCTTTGATTGCATATTTAACTGAATCTACAACTTCTTGACCATCTTCTACTTTATAAACACCTAAACCTAACCAAGGCATTTTAACGCCGTTTGCTAAGGTCGTCGTTGACTGTAAGTTTTCCATGTTGCTGTTCATCCCCTTTTTTTACTATTGAATTATTCGTAAAGAGTAATTGCTTGTGAAATTTGTTCTGCGCACTGTTTAACAAGTGCAGCATGTTCTTCGTCTTTCTCTTGTGAAATACGAAAGGATGGACCTGATAAAGCAATAGCCGCCATTATTTTTCCTTTTCTGAAAATAGGGGCTGCAATACAGCGAACGCCCGGCTCCCGTTCTTCATCGTCGACAGCATATCCTCTTTCCTTACTTAAAGCTAAATCAGCTTCAAGCTTGTCCAGCTCGGTGATCGTTCGATCTGTATAAGCTTCAAGCGAAAGTTCATGAAGAATAGATTTTTGTACGCTGTCCTCTTGATAAGCAAGAATACACTTTCCAATAGCATTTGCATGAAGCGGCTTTTTATTTCCTACTTCAGAATGCGTACGAGTGCTATATTGCCCGTTAACCACCTGAGTTGTAACCATTTGTTTATGATGGAGAATTCCCGCATAAATGGTCTCTTTGGTCTCTTCACTCAGCTTCTGCATAGCAGGAACAGAGAGCCAATTCATTTCATAGTTCGTATGCATCGTATTTTGCACGAGTGCCAGCACCAGTTGCGGTGAAACCGTATAGCGGTTAGACGGGTTTCTTACAATAAATCCGTTTTGCTCAAGCGTGCTCACAAGACGATACATCGTACTCTTATTAAAACCGAGCGCTTCCATCATTTCTGGAATAGTCATATTCGGACGGTTTAAAAGCAAAGAGAAGATATCTAATCCTTTTTTTAAAGTTCCAACCTCGGACATGCCCTTCTTCCTCCTTTTATCCGAACAACAATTTTATTATAAAACAAAGCTCTTTATCGTATCAAATAAGGAAACTACACTAAGTTATTTTCCCTATATAAGAGAATACATAACGTGATTGTTCTTCTTAATCTATTCCACTGTTTTTTCTATTTAAACATAAAAAAAGTCTTAACAATAGAATTTTTTTACATTTTTTGAAATTAGTTTTGCTTTTCACTCGTTAACTTCTTCAAATCGCTTCAGCTGCTCCAGCTGATTTTCCTTTTTCATAATTTCTTTCTGACGCTCACCTAGTAAATCGAAATGAGGATAGCCGGATCGATTATCAATATACTTAGCGGGAATACCGTACTTTTTTCCCCACTTAATCAGCTTATTTAAGTCACTGCAACCTACTTTTGTTACGGTAGTTGCATGTGGAAAACGCTCATCAAGCCAATAATGAGTTAAAAACGCGATCTCTCCTCGCTTAACAGCTGCTTTCCATGCGTTTAGTTCCGGGCGTTTAATTCCAAATGCCATTCTTTCACCTTTTCTCTTTTATATAAGTAGTTACATTATTTGTTTACTATAAAGAAAAAATATCATTCATATAGAAATCTTTCATAATATCTTGTCTATTTATAACCATCTCTAAATAATAGCTTATTTTCTCAACCTGTTTCCTCTCTAAGCATTATTGTGTGCTTATGATTCTATCATCATCTTCTTTTCTTTTTCAAAAGATCAAACAAACAAATAACGTTTAAATAATAAAGAAAAGCCTTATATATATAAGAAACTAAGGATTAATTTCAACATTTCTTTTGCGAATGATTTTTCCTTTGTATTAAATGTTGTTCTTTTTTTATTATGTCAGTATGCATTTATTACGAACCTTCAGTATATTAAAAAACCTACACAGTTACCATTCTCACAAAAAGACAGAATTTACTTTTTATTCCGAAAATAATATAATTCAAGTGATATGAAGCTTTTCGCTTCATCTATTTATTATTAAAGGGGGAATTCTGCTTGGCGATGAATGAAAATTCTTTAAAGAAGGTAAACAATGCTTCTTCCTCTCCTGATTACACAGAAATTGTACAGTCTGCTTCATTTCAAAAGCTTTTAAAACAAAAACGCAATTTTATTTTACCGCTCTCTCTGTTTTTTCTTGCTTTTTATTTTACCTTGCCTATCTTAACGGCTTACACAACCGTCCTAAACAAACCAGCTTTTGCTTCTATGACCTGGGCCTGGGTATTTGCTTTTGCACAGTTTGTGATGACCTGGACCCTATGCATTCTATACACAAAAAGAGCCTCGAAATTCGATGAACTTGTTGACACGATTAAAAAAGAAGCTGCAAATTAAATAGGGGGTTAAATCAATGAACGTACTAGCTTTTTCACTTTTTTTAGCCATTGTAGGTCTTACGCTAATCATTACGTATGCGGCATCCAAGCGGACAAAAACGACCAGTGACTTTTATACAGCAGATGGAAGTTTAACCGGCTGGCAAAACGGTATGGCAATTGCCGGAGATTATATGTCTGCTGCATCATTTTTAGGCATAGCTGGAATGGTAGCGCTTTCTGGGTTTGACGGTTTTTTTTACAGCATCGGCTTTTTAGTTGCTTACCTGGTTGTGTTATACGTTGTAGCTGAACCACTTCGCAACTTAGGAAAGTACACGATGGCAGATATGATAGCAGCTCGTTTTAACGAAAAGAAAGTGCGGGGAGTTGCTGCGTTAAACACGATCACCATTTCCATTTTTTACATGATTGCGCAGCTTGTTGGAGCAGGAGCATTAATTCATTTATTACTTGGTCTAGATTACGTATACTCTGTCTTGATTGTCGGCGTCTTGATGACGGTTTACGTTGTATTTGGAGGAATGACAGCGACTAGCTGGGTTCAGATTGTCAAAGCCTTGCTTCTGATGATTGGTACGTTCATTATTTCCATTATCGTATTTTCAAAATTTGATTTTAGCTTAGCTAAAATGTTTTCCGAGATGAAAACTGCAACTCCTCTTGGTGACGGCTTTTTAAATCCAGGAAATAAATTCAAAAATCCGCTGGACATGATTTCGTTGAATTTAGCTCTTGTTCTTGGTACAGCAGGCCTGCCTCATATCCTTATTCGTTTCTTCACAGTAAAAGATGCCATCACCGCAAGAAAGTCTGTTATTTATGCAACGTGGATCATTGGCGTTTTTTACATTATGACAATCTTTTTAGGATTCGGTGCTGCTGCTTTTGTAGGATATGATGATATTATCAAAGCAAATGCAGCAGGAAATATGGCGGCTCCTCTGCTCGCTCAAGTTCTTGGCGGAGACTTTCTTTTTGCGTTCGTTTCAGCTGTAGCATTTGCTACAATTTTAGCTGTTGTAGCTGGACTGGTGCTCTCAGCAGCTTCAGCATTCGCGCATGACTTCTATAGTCATATTCTGCGTAAAGGAGCTGCTACTGAAAAAGAACAGGTAGTGGCTGCACGATGGGCTTCTATTGGGGTATCCATTTTATCTATTATTCTTGCATTATTTGCTCAAAACATGAACGTGGCATTTTTAGTGGCACTTGCCTTTGCCGTAGCAGCGAGCGCTAACTTGCCAATTATTCTTCTCACTATTTTTTGGAAACGTTTCAATACAGCAGGAGCAGTTACGGGGATGCTGGTTGGGCTATTCAGCTCACTATTTTTAGTTGCCATTAGTCCAAACGTGTGGGCACCTGAGCCGGGAGCTGCTATCTTTGTAGGCGAACCGCTCATCACGCTAACAAACCCTGGTATTATCTCTATTCCTCTAGGCTTCTTAGCTGCTTTTGTAGGAACACTTCTTTCGTCTAAAAAAGCAGACGAAAAGAAATTTGATGAAATTTTAGTAAAAGCAAATACAGGTATGGGAATCGAAGAGCCTGTCAAACATTAATGCCAAAAAGCCTTGAAGCAGGTTGCTTCAAGGCTTTTTACTAGAATAAATCTTCTTGTAAACCAATAGCGGAAATTTGTTCATTTCTAAACTTTACAGCTAACATATGCTCTTCTTCCCACGTACATTCAAAAAACAAACCAAGTTCTCTTGTATCATGAGGTGCTTCAGGAACAAAGATTTGAATACACTCAACTAAAAAACCGATGTCTTTTCGCTTTTTTACATTCGGAACTAATAAGTCTACTACGTCTTTTTCAACTTGAGTTCTGTATTCATCTCGCACCTGCTGATAATAATCAAAAAGAGCTTTTTCCGTCCTCTTTAACAATAATTCACCTTGAAGCCAAAATGCTTGAAAGGCCTCTTCTTGTCGTTTTTGAAATGGCTTCTCTTTATCTCCATCAATTGTCAGCAACACCTGTTGTTTTTGTCCAAAGAAAGTGACCTGTTTTTCTCCAACCCAGGCCGAGTCATATAACAAAGATCCAAAAAGCGGATGATGTACTCGTAATGTTTGATTCATTGCATACCTGACCCTCTCAAAAAGTGGATTTCTGCTTGCATTGGCGTATAATAAATGGTGCTTGAAACAAACTTCTAAACTTATTCTATGTTACCATATTTTTTACAGAAAGGAGTGCCACAATGTGTGAATACAATTAAATCTTTGTACCCTTACTTAAAACCTTACAAATGGCTCGCGCTGTTTGCCCCGCTATTGATGGTAATTGAAGTGTTAGCTGACCTTCTTCAGCCTACTATTATGCAGCATATCATTGATTATGGCATTGCAAACAACGATCAAACATATGTTATCACGCGAAGTATCCTTATGCTCATGTTAGCAGTCATTGGCTTAGCTGCCGGTATCGTCTGCGCCATCCTTAGCACAAAAGCGGCAGTAAATTTTTCTACCGATATTCGGAAATCGCTTTTTGAAAAAATTGAAAACCTCTCAAACAGCAACAGAGACAAACTAGGGACTGGTCACTTAATTACCGTCATGACAAATGATGTAACGAGTGTTCAAAACGCATTGAATATGACGCTAAAAGTATTAGTTAGAGGTCCTTTACTTTTTGCAGGAAGTATTGTGATCGTGTTATTAACCGCTCGTTCTTTGTTTCCTATTATCGTTGTGGTCGTCCCTATTTTATTTTTATGCATTTGGTTTGTGATCACGAAAGCTGGAAAACTTTTTAAAAAAGTTCAGCAAAGCGTTGATCGTGTAAATACAAAAGTCCAAGAAAATTTATCAGGGATGCGTGTAGTAAAAGCGTATGTAAGAGAATCGTATGAAATCAATCAGTTTAAAGAAGCAAACAGCTCCTTGACGCGAGCTAATATGAGTGCTGTTCAGCTTATTTCGCTTTTAATGCCCGTTATTTTATTTGTCGTAAATATCGGAATGGTAGCTACTCTATGGCTGGGAGGACTTCAAGTCGAAGCAGGAAAAATTGAAGCAGGTGTGATTTTAGCTTTTATTAATTACTTAACGATTATTTTAAACGGACTTATGTCAAGCAGCATGGTGCTGATGCAAATTACACGCGCATTCCCTTCAGCTGAACGAATCGATTCTGTTTTAAAAACAAAAATAGACATCCCTCCAGCAAACTCTGCTGCTCAAATCAACAGACTTAAAGGTGATCTATCGTTTCAAAACGTTACATACAGCTATAGTAAAAATGGCGAAAACGTATTAAAAGATATTTCGTTCACTGCTAGACACGGGGGAACCATTGGCATTATCGGCTCTACTGGAAGCGGGAAGTCGACGCTTGCAAAACTTATTTCCCGCTTATATGATCCTGATGACGGCGAAATCTTCGTAGATGGAAAAAACCTTACGGACTATGACGTAAAAGTGCTTCGCTCATCCATTGGGTTTATTCCTCAAAAAGCTACGCTGTTTACCGGCACGATTGATATGAATATTCGAATGGGAAAAGATCAGGCTTCTTCCTCAGAAATTGAAGATGCTGCGGATTTTGCATGCGCAACGGAGTTTATTGAAAAACTTCCAGAAAGATATGAGTATCCTTTAACGCGAGGAGCAACCAATTTATCAGGAGGGCAAAAGCAGCGTCTTTCAATCGCGCGTGCATTTGTTAGAAAGCCCGCTATCCTGGTCATCGATGATGCAACTTCGGCATTGGACGCTGTCTCAGAAGCGCAGGTACTAAAACATTTAAAAGAAGAGTTTGCTGATGCGACCGTTATCATTATTGCTTCTAAAATTTCGTCTCTTCTCCACGCTGATCATATTATCGTCATGGATGAAGGCAAAATTGCTGAACAAGGGACTCATGAAGAGTTGCTTCGTTATCGCTCTCTTTATTACGACATTTACCTTGCACAAGGCGGAAAAGAGGTGTTGCCTAGTGAATAATCAAGGTAAAAATCAAATGAGCTCTATTCGCGGCCCTAGAGGAATGATGAAAGGCCCTGTAGTTAAGCCAAAGAATGCGAAAAAAACACTGTACAGAATCTGGTCATATATGGGGAAACGAAAACCTCCGCTTGCGGCTGCGATAATCTTAGTTATTGTGACTTCCCTGCTTAATTTATTAGGCCCTTATTTAATTGGGGTTATTATTGATGAGCATATTATTCCTAAAGATATCAGCGGGACGATACGAATGTCCCTTATTCTTGCAGGAATTTATATCACGACATCTTTATTAACATGGCTGCAAACCTATTTAATGGTGAACGTTTCGTTTACAACTATTGGAATGCTCCGCCAAGATTTATTTGCAAAGCTTCAGACTCTCTCCCTTCGCTTTTTTGACAAACGAGCTCACGGAGAGTTAATGAGCAGAGTCACAAATGATATTGATAATCTAAACAGCGCTCTGAGTCAAAGCGTTATTCAGGCTCTGTCCTCTATTTTGTCTTTAGTCGGCATTACCATTGCGATGTTCTCGCTCAACTGGATTCTTGCCATTATCACGCTGATTGTTATTCCCTTGATGGTTATAATCGTTCGACAAATATTAAAACGCAGCAGTGAAAATTTTGTCAAACGTCAAAAAGACTTAGGTGAGCTAAACGGCTTTGTAGAAGAAGCAATCTCTGGAGGAGAAGTTGTTACGCTTTTTAGTAAGGAAAAAGACTTTTTAACTGTTTTTAATGAACGAAATGAACAGCTGAGAAGTTCAGCAACAAAGGCGGAAACATTTTCAGGCTTTTTAGGTCCTGTCACAAACTTTATTAACAACTTAGGCTTAGCACTAGTGATCGGAGCGGGCGCATTTATGGCTGTTCAAGGTAGCGTTACAGTTGGGATGATCGCTTCATTTGTTAACTACTCACGTCAGTTCTCTCGCCCAATCAGTCAAATGGCAAACTTAGTAAACACCATTCTTTCAGCTATTGCCGGCGCAGAGCGCGTGTTTGCGATTATGGATGAGCAGCCGGACGTCACAAACAAGCCAAACGCTCTTTCTGTTACAAAATTTGCAGGAGACGTTGCTTTTGAAAACGTAGCATTTGGCTATAACGATGAAAAAATGATTTTAAAAAATGTTACACTGACAGCAAAAAAAGGTGAAATGGTTGCTTTGGTCGGTCCAACAGGTTCTGGTAAAACAACCATCATTAACTTGCTCACACGATTTTATGACATCTCAAACGGAGACATTAAAATTGACGGACGTTCCATCAGTGACTATAACATCCATGATTTACGAAACCGAATCGGCATTGTTCTTCAAGATACCTATTTATTTTCCGGTACGATTGCGGATAACATTCGATTTGGCCGGTTAGATGCCAGCGATGAAGAAGTGAAAAGCGCCGCAAAGATGGCCAATGCTCATTCGTTTATCAAACATTTGCCGCAGCAATACGATACCGTGATTTCAGCTGGTGGAGGAAATTTAAGTGAAGGTCAAAAGCAGCTTTTATCGATTGCTCGAGCCATGCTTTCTGACTGTGACATTTTAATTTTAGACGAAGCTACTTCCAATATTGATACAAAAACAGAAATTGATATTCAACGAGGAATGAGTAATCTATTAAAAGGAAAAACAAGCTTTGTGATTGCCCACCGCCTTAAAACGATTGAAAATGCAGATCAAATCCTTGTCTTAAAAGACGGACAAATTATTGAAGAAGGAAATCATGGCGAGCTGCTAGAAAAACAAGGGTTTTATCACAAGCTCTATACGCAGCAGTTTACGATTTAAAAGAGGTAAAATAAAAAGTATGTTAGTTTAAGGAAGGTCCGAATGAGTACTCGTTCGGACCTTTTCATTGTGTTGGTAAACGTAGGGTTCATCCAGTTAGTTGCTTCTAGCTGTTGATTAGAAAGCAAGGCGAAGACTCCTGCGGGAACAGCGGAAGGGATCAGACCCCGCAGGAGCGCAAGCAACGAGGAGGCTCATCGTCCGCGGAAAGCGAAGCCTTGCACGGAAATCAACAGTGGTGTAATAAATGATCGATATGAGCTCCTTTCTTACATTTGTTTGGCTTTAGATTGAATTGATGTAGTTATGTCTCAATCTCTTTTTTGTTCTATCACTTATCTATTACAGCTACAATTTTCCCTTTTACTCGACGAGTCGCCAGTTCATCTAATGCTGCCGGCACTTCGTCTAGTGAAATGACTTTTTCCACGAGTGCATTTAGCTTATTTTCTTGTAAAAGCAAAAGCATTCTATTTCCCATCTCAGCAAGCTTTCGCTGTTCTTTTACGTTATTAGACTGATGTACACTTCCTAATGCAACTTGATGAAACGATAGTGGGTGCGCAAACGAAATCGCATCGTTTACATTAGGCGGTCCCGCGATGAATGCAATTTGACCATTAAAAGCAAGAGCCTTTACCGACTCGTCTGCATTGTCTCGTCCAACGGTATCCAAGACTAAATCTACACCGATTCCATCGGTAAGCTCCAGCACTTTTTTCACAAAGTCTTCTTTGCGGTAGTCGATTACATAATCAGCACCTAAACTTTTTACAAACTCATGATTGGGAGAAGATGCGGTTGTGAGCACTGTAAGACCTGCATTTTTGGCAAGCTGCATGGCAAATCCTCCAACCCCTCCAGCACCTGCGTGAATTAAAATCGTTTGTCCTTTTGAAGCGTTCATTTTGTGAAACAATGCTTGATATGCTGTATATCCCGCACATGGAATAGCCGCAGCGTCTTCGAATGAAACTCCTTGCGGAATAAGAGAAACTGTGTGGGCTGTTGTCACTCCGTATTGTGCAAACCCGCCTTTTTTTGATAAATCGCTATGATATACAACGCGGTCTCCGACTTTGACAGCTGTGACTTCTTCTCCCACTTCCTCTACAACGCCAGCTGAATCAAGTCCTAATACATGAGGATATGTCCAACTAGGATTACCGCCGTTTCCTGTTTTATAATCTACAGGGTTCAGGGCAGTAGCTTTAATTTTAACTAAAATTTCACCTTTAGCTGGATGCGGCTTTTGAATATTTCCGACTTTCATCTCACTTACTTTCCCTTTTCCTTCTAGCAGTAAAGCTTTCATCAAGATCTCCCCTTTTACATTTCTTCCTTCAATTAAAAGTTCTTTTTCAGTATAATAAATACATGTTGTTTACAAAAGACGGCACTTTCATGTAACCAGGTACCTTCCCGGTAACCTAGGTCTATGGATATTAAATTATTATATCCATATTTCATATCTGTTTATGAATGGAGGATTAACGGTGAAAGCACCCCACTATAATATACCTGTTGAAGCAACGCTTGAAGTAATCGGCGGGAAATGGAAAGTTGTTATTTTATGCCTATTAAAAGAAGGCGAAAAACGTTTTAGTGAACTTCAGCGAGCTATGCCTGCTATTACCAAAAAAATGCTGTCTCAACAGCTAAAAGAATTAGAAAAAGACGGTGTGGTTAATAGAAAAGTATACAATGAAGTTCCTCCTAAAGTAGAGTACTCACTCAGTGAAGAAGGCGAAACCTTACGAGAAATTTTAAATATGATGTGCGCATGGGGAGATAGAAGAATGGGAAACACCCCAAATTGCAGCTAAGTTCTCCTAGCGGCTCTGTTAAAACAAACGAATAGCTATTGCCAGGAGCTATTCGCTTGTTTTATCTATTCTCCTACTCTTTCTTGCGATTCGCCCCTATGTAAGAACATCTGACAACACTATAGAATTCTTTCGCATTTTCAGCTATGATGATGTCGAACGATGCAGCCAGAATTGTCGAAATAAAACTCAAGAATGATAGGTGATTCAATGATGCAATTAGGTTTAGATTTATCCCAAAAACAACTATTAAAATTGGCCATGACACCTGAATTACGTCAGTCTATCAACATTTTAAATTATTCTACAGCCGATTTAGTTCATTATCTTCATCAGCAAGTCAATGAAAATCCTGTAATTAAACTGTCTGCTAGCGACTCTCAGCAAAAAGATTCATTTGATACTAGAGAACAGCGTTCATATTCAAAAGGTTATACCGATGACGATTATAATCCGTTTAATTATATATCTGATCAAACTGTGACATTAGAGAGTCATTTATTAGAGCAGCTGTCTATGCTAAATCATTTACACACACACCAAAAACACATCGTTCAATTTCTAATTGGAAACTTAAATAAAAACGGCTTTTTAGCAATTGAGCCAAAATTGGCAGCCGAACTGCTGAATGTTTCATTTAACGAAGTCAACGATATGATTCACGTTTTACAAAGCTTTGATCCGATTGGCGTGGGCGCTCAAAATTTTGTCGATTCACTGCTTATTCAAATTAAGGCCAAAAAGTCAAAGCCTCCTCTTTTATACGACGTGGTAAAACACGATATTGAAGATATTGCTAACAAAAAATATCGGAACATTTCAAAAAAATACTCTATTTCGATGCGTGAAGTACAAGAAATTGTTGACTGCTTGCGGACATTAAATCCTCGGCCAGCAGGAGATTTCCACGTCCCGCTTACGAAGTACATCTCGCCTGATGTAACGGTACAAAAAATTGACGGCCGCTATCATGTTATTCTTCATAGCGAGCTGCTTCCGTCCATCGAAATTAACAGTACCTACCAAAAGCTGGTTCATCGCTCTGCATGCGTAACAACCGATCGATACGTACAGGAAAAAATTCATGAAGCTACTTGGCTAATCAATAGTATTGAGCAGCGTAATGCGACGATTTACAACGTGTCCAAAGCAATTGTGGAACATCAGCAAGATTTTTTTGAAATGGGTATTTCGGGGCTAAAGCCGCTTACCTTAAAAGATATTGCTCAAAAAATAGACTGTCACGAATCAACGGTAAGCCGTGCGACTAACGGAAAGTATATTCAAACGCCACGCGGGCTGTTTGAGTTAAAATACTTTTTCACCAATTCTTTAGAGCGAACTGATGGCGAACAAAGCAATTCTACTGCCTTTATAAAAGAAAAAATTAAAACATTAATTGCCGAAGAAAATAAATTAAAACCTCTTTCAGATCAAAAGCTCATGTCTCTTCTTTCCAGCGAAGGAATTCAGATTTCAAGAAGAACAGTAGCTAAATACCGTGAAGAAGCAGGAATTGAAAGTTCTTCTAAGCGGCGACGATTTTAATATTGCTTATCCTAAATTACAGCTTTATCCCTACTAAAAAGAACCCGTTGATTTTACTCAACGGGTTCTTTTTATCGGTTTCCAATAAATAAAAGCCATATGATATTGATACGTATATTCATATGTGCCATTTATTTTCTTTACATGCTGTAAAATAATCTTCTCAGTTTCTAACTTGTCAATATCTTTAGAAAGCACCTTTGTCGAGTTCTTCTTGATAAGATCTTCGTACGTCTCATAGGTTACCGTTTTGGTTATAGGAACCAGCTTACAATCCGCGTAAATACCCAGTTCATATAAAATATTTAGTAAGTCAATATATTCCTTATGGCGCCATTTAATCTCGTACCCAAGCTTTCTATGTAACTCTACGTAGTGAGGCTTTTCTGGACCCGTTGACATGCCTATAACCGCCAAACGATTAGCCGAATCATTCATATTTAAGAGACCATCGACAATATTATGCATACGGTAAAAACAGTTTATTCCTACTACGGCATCATAGTTATCTGTTAGACGCTCATACTCCCATTTACCTTCTATGAACTTTAGATTAGAGCGGTCCTCTGATTGCGTTTGTAAGTAGCGAATAATGCTTGGCGAACAATCCATACACGTAAGTTCTTTTACATAATCAGCAATCGAAAACGTATAATTTCCCCAGCCAGGGCCAATTTCCATAACAGAGTCAGTTGGATTCAAAAAAGCAAGAAGTTCTCGTTGAAGCTGTTTTACTACAGGGTCATTTACTGAATTAAAAGACATTTTTTCTACATACTGCTGCCAAAATTCATCTTCAGCTCGGTCGTTTATCATCCGTTCCGATATTGAACCGTCCCATTCTTTCAGCCCTTCCTGCCACTTTTTTACACGATCACTTTCATATATCGAAAATTTTGTAAGCTGCATGTATTCACGTTCCCCTCTTTTATACGTAAACCTATACTATCATAAAGAAAAAGAGAGTTCCTTTTTAAACTGGAACTCTCTTTTTATATTAGTTAAATTATGCTGCTGCCTGTTCCTCTTTGTGATGCTTCTCTTTTCTGGCATTGATATAAAACATTATCAATGAAAGAGTGATGAAGATTGCTGCAAAGATTCCAAGTACGCCAGCCTGATGCCATACGTAGCCGAAATCATCACCAATGGAAATGATTTCACGGAAACCGCGAATTGCATAGGTCATAGGCAAGTACGGATTAATTGCCTGGAAAAATTCCGGTACAAGTGCTTTAGGGAATGTACCTGCACTGCCGCCAATTTGAAGCAGCAGAATAATGAAGGCTAAATACTGCCCTACTTTTCCTAACCCTGTTGTTAAGAACAAGATAAGTGTAAAGAACGTCACACCTGTAATCATGGTAAAGATATAGAAGTGCCAAATGCTTGTTACGTTTAAATGCAAGCCCCATAGAAGAGCTGTAACAGCAATCGCTGCCTGCAGCATACCTACAATAGTGATGACACTAAACTTACTTAAGAACCACGAAATGCCTGATGTCGGTCGAATTGATGGCTCTTTCATTGGATATACCGCTGAGAACATTAACGTTCCCGCAAACAAGCCAATACATAAGATGTATGGAGCTAATCCGACACCGTACTTATCTACGTTGTTTTGTTTATCTGATTTTAAATCCGTTGGATTTGAAAACATGCTATATGTTTTATCATCCGCTTTAACATCTTTTGCATCTTTTGCACCATCTGCTAAAGATGAATGAAGCTCGCTTGTTCCATCTGATAATTTAGATGAACCATCATATAGTTTGGACGAACCATTTGTTAACTCTTTAGAACCATTTACTAACTTGGTGGCCCCGTTTTCTAGCTGCGTTAAGCCATTTGCTAGCGCTGCGCTTCCTTGTTCAGACTTTTTAAGTCCATTCACAAGTTGCTGCTGCCCGTCAGCAAGCTTTCCAGCTCCTGTATGAGCGTCAGCTATACCGCTGTTTAGTTCCGCAAATTTGCTGTTGAACTGCTTTTCTCCGTCTGCTAGTTTAACAGCACCGTTGTATAGTTGAGTTTGGGCATTGTATAATTTTGTTTGGCCATTGTACAGCTGACTTTGTCCATCAGCAATTTTATTAATAGCGCTTTGAATATCTTCTCCGCCTTTAGACAGCTTTTGAAGAGCCGCAGATAACTCTTTCACTTTATCTACTTTTGCTTTTAGCTGCTCTGCTTTTTGCTGCTGTTCATCCATAAACTGCTGAGACGTAAGTTTTTTAATTCCTGCAATCAGCGTTTGTTTTTGCTCATCAGGAATGGACTCGTTGCTGTTAATGCTGTCAATGAGAGCTTGCTGCTGCTGTTCAAACTCTGCTTTTTTTGAATCGACCTGCTGTTTAATCTGCGTAATTTCCTGTTCTGCTTGATTAATTTGCTGCGTAACGCTGCTCACTTCAGCGTCCACTTGGTTTAAGCCGCTTGTAAACTGCGGTAATTTCCCTTGAAGTGTCTTTGTTCCTTCATTGAGCTGCTGTGTTGCACCTTGCAGTTTTGCAGTTCCGTCTTGTAGTTGTCCTAATCCAGTGCTAAGCTTTCCGGCACCTGTTTCAAGTTCTTTAGAAGCCGCATAAAGCTGCCCGCTCCCACTTTCTAGCTTCCCTAAACCGCTGTTTAGGCTGCCTAAGTTTTCATTAATTGTGTCCGCACCGTTTAGGAGCTTAGCAGCACCTGCATTTAAATCTGTTGCTCCTTTTCGTGCATCCGTTAATCCGTTTGCCAATTTAGCTGTACCGTCTTCGAATGTAACCGTGCTGTCTGCTAGTTTCTTCATATTATCTCGCAGCGTTTTCGAGCCGTTTTCGAGCTCTCCTGCACCGTCACTTGCTTTTTGAAGACCGTCCGCTACTTGCTTAAAGCTGTCAAATACCGTTTCAGCATACTGCTTTGTGACTGCTTCTTTAATCTGATCATTGATTTTAGCCACTGCATTTGAGCTAATTTGAGCGCCTGAATAGTTCTTTCCGGCATTTGTATGATAGATAAATTTCATTTTTTTAGGATCTTTATCCATTAATGTTGTTGCATTTTTGGAGAAATTCTTTGGAATTTCTAAAACTAAATAGTAGTCCTCATTTTTTAGGCCTTCTAACGCTTTTTCTTTGTTCGTAAATTTCCAGTCAAATTTATCATTTTTCTTTAAATCATCAACAAAATCACGACCGACATTCAATTTCTTTCCATCTAACGTAGCACCTTTATCTTCATTTACCACTGCAACTGGAATTTGATCTGTTTTTCCATATGGATCCCAGTAAGCAGATAAAAAGATGACATTATAAAGTAATGGAACAAATAACAATCCGCAAATCACAACAATAGTCATTGGTTTGGAAAAGATTTTTTTCCATTCTCCTTTAATCATATTCATGTTTTTTAGCCTCCAATAATCCTTACTTCCGCCTGACTGTTTGACCGAAAAACATTTTCGGTCATTAAGTTCTGATTAATGTTACCATATTCACAAGAATAAGGTCAATCGTTATTCTGTAATTAAAAGCTGATTTTAGCAGAAAGTTTAAAATCAGCTTTTTTAAGATAACGTTCATGCTATAGGCTTAAATCATTAACTTCATCCGCATCGTTTTTAACAAATGCCCTTCAAATTCATCATCAAATTCATCCACGAGCTGGAAACCTTTTGATTGATAAAAAGCACGGCCTATTCCGTTTTCCCTTTCTACATTAATGTAAACGATTTTTAGTTCCTTCGAGCGCTTCATTCCTTTTTCTAACAATTGCGAACCGATTCCTTTTCCTTGATAAGCAGGAAGTATATAGATAGATCCTAGTTCTATTTCCCCTCTGTTTTGTAGTGGGAAAAAGTTAGCGTACCCTACGATTTTCTCATCAATAGTTGCTACATAAATGAACGAATTACGCAAGCGCCACAGCATCCTTTTATTGGAGTATGCTTCTGAAAGAAACCGATTCTGAACGCTTCTAGGAATAATTCCTTCATATGTATCATACCAGCTCATCTTTGCGACGTATTGAACAGACGTAATATCTTCTTTTCTCATTTTGCGAATGATTACCTCCACTCACATCCCTCCTGACAATTTGCTGCTAAAATCGTACATAATTTCATCTGAAAAATATAGTTATAAATATATATTTTTAATTGTAACGCTCTAGAAGCATTGATTGATTTTAGAACCTTATGTATAATCGAGATAGATACAAATTGAAAATGATTATCATTAACAGGAGTGCTGAATGATGAATTTAACTACCGTGAGTATTGGCGACAAAGTAAAAGTTAAAAACATTGAATTTTTAGATAGATCACTAGAACGCCGCCTTCTTTCTTTTGGAGTAAAAAAAGGCTGTGAACTATGCATGAAGCAAAAAACCATCTTAGGAGGACCTTGTATTATTGAATGTCAAGGTCAAATGATTAGCATCCGAAAAAGGGATGCGGCTAAAATTGAGGTTGAGACAGCATGAGTACAATTGCACTTTTAGGAAATCCAAACACAGGAAAAACTTCTTTATTCAATATATTAACAGATTCCTATGAATACGTAGGAAACTGGAGCGGTGTAACCGTTGAAAAGAAAGTTGGGTCTATTAAAAAGCAAAACAGCCAGCTGGTTGATTTGCCGGGTGTGTATGATTTTACTCCTCTTTCTTCAGATGAAGCAGTGGTAACTAACTTTTTGTTAACCGGAGAATTTAACAGTATGCTGAATATCGTAGACGCTTCTCAGTTTGAAAGAAGCATGCATCTCACTATTCAAGCATTGGAATATGGAAAACCATTAGTAATCGGCTTAAATATGATTGATGTAGCAGAAAAACGCGGATTGACTTTTCATTTGGAGAAGCTTAGCAAATCATTACATATTCCGGTTTCTGCAATTATTGCCCGCAATGGAAAAGGAATTAATGAGCTTCTCTCCACTTTGAAGCAAGATTTAAAAGCCCCTTCATTTCAATTAAATTACGGGGAAACCACTGAACAAGCAATTCGTATGATTCAAACAAAAGCGGATGTCAGCAGATGGATTGCCATTCAATTTTTAGCGGAAAATAGCGTAATCGAATCAACATTAAAAGAAAAAACGAGTTACTCAGAGCTGCTTGAACTTCGAAAAGCGGCTGCACAAAAATTAACCAAGCCGCTTAGCGAGCATTTCTTCGACGTGCGTACAGCATTTATTGAGCGCATTTCCAGCGAGTGTATCATAAAGGGCAGCGAAACACCTCTAACCTTCACAGATCGAATCGATCGAATTGTGACGCATAAGTGGCTTGGTCTCCCTATTTTTCTTAGCTTAATGTATTTGATTTTTAATATTACGTTTACTTGGATTGGCGTTCCTCTTTCTGATAAACTGGACGGTTTTTTTGGCGGAACGCTTAGTAAAGGCGCTGATTCTCTTCTAACTGCAGCTGGTGCCGCTCCATTTATTCATGATTTAATTGTGGACGGCATCATCGCAGGCGTAGGCGGCGTACTAGTATTTGTACCACAAATTTTTGTCCTGTTCTTTTTCATTTCACTGCTTGAAGATTCAGGATACATGGCTCGAATTGCTGTAGTAATGGATCGTATCATGGAATTTTTCGGTTTGAACGGAAAAGCATTTATTCCGATGATTATTAGCTTTGGATGTAACGTACCAGGGATCATGGCCGCGCGTACAATTGAACAGCGAAAAGAGCGCCTTATGACCATTTTAGTAAATCCATTTATGAGCTGCTCAGCACGCCTTCCTGTATACGCTTTGTTTGTAGGTGCGTTTTTTGTACAAAACGGAGCAGCTGTGGTGTTTTCTATGTACTTGCTTGGCATTATTTTAGCACTTGTTGTAACGAAAATTTTATCAGTAACGCTTCTTAAAGACGAACAATCAACTTTTATTGTTGAACTTCCTCCTTACCGCGTACCTCAAGCCAAGACTCTTTGGAGAAGCACGTGGGAAAAAGGCCGAAATTTCGTCCGGAAAGCAGGTACGGTTATTTTAGCTGGCTCTGTATTTATCTGGCTATCATCTTACGCTGGCCCTGGCGGTTTTGGAGTAGATATGGAAAATAGCTTTATGGCTATTATTGGAGGTGCTATCGCTCCGCTATTTATCCCTTTAGGTTTTGCGACATGGCAAGCTGTAGCATCACTGATTACAGGCTTCCTAGCAAAAGAAGTGGTTGTTTCGACTATGAGCATCATTTATAAAGTACAAGAAGGACAGCTTGGCGACACAATGAAGACATTCTTTACACCGCTAACAGCCTATACGTTTATGGTGTTTGTTCTTCTTTATGTTCCGTGTCTAGCAACCGTCGCTGTTATTCGACGAGAAACCGGCTCATTGAAATGGACAGCATTTGCTGTGGCCTACCCTTTGGTTGTCGCTTATGTCGTAGCTTTGCTTGTACACACTATTGGAAAAGTACTTGGTTTTTCTTAAAAGGAGTGAATAACATTGATTATTAACATTTTAATTGGGGTTTTGATATTTGGATATGCTCTTTATCATATGACAAAATTCTTCCGCAAGAGTACTCAGGGAAAATGTGCAAGCTGCGCACAGCAATCTTCTTGTGCAACGGATGATTGCGGTATTGACTGGGATAAAACGATTCAAGAGGCTCAAAATCAATCATCTTAATACATTAAAAAAGCATCCTGATAGATGGGATGCTTTTTTAATGTTACGCAACTAGTTTTAAAATGAGATGAGAAAGGACTTCCTTTTCCTCTTCACTGCTGACTTTCCATAACTCATGAAGGACTTTTTCTTCTCGGTTTCGAGGCTCCTCATTTTTGGCTAAATAGCTAGCCACTTTTTTTGTAGCGGCCGTTAATTGTTCCTCACTTAACCCGAGCTTTTTACCGACATGAACTTTTTGACTTAAATAATCGGTAAACGTATCAAAGTTCTGCAAAATTGCTTCTTTTTTCTCCGTCCCTAAATTATCTGCCGTTTCTTCAATTTTATTCATGTCTTTTGTAGTTCCTTCATTCATTTGACTCACAGTTAACATCTCCCTTTTAGTGAATAGACTGGTATGTTCTTTCACGCTCAGCTTCTGGTTTTTCGTCTGGCGTCATCTTTTCCTTACTTATTTCAGAAGTTGCATCTTTCACTTTTTCACCAATTTGCTGTAAATCACTTTTAGCATCTTCTACCGTCGATTTTGCATCATGCGTAACGCTTTTCACATCTTCTGCTTGCTTAAAGAAATCTTCATTTACACGCTCGTACAAATGTTTAGCATCATTAATTGCATCTTTTAAAAGATTCGATGCGTTTTTCATTTGCTGCACCATTTTTTCTTTTGTTTCTTGAGGATTTTCTTTTACTTGATTAATCATGTTTGTAGAAGAGTCCTTTAACGTAACAGCTCTTCTTTTAACAGACGAACGAGTTTTGCTATCGAGTAGTGTTATACATCCACCCACAACTGCTCCGACAACAACACCTTTTACGAGCTTGCTGCTGCAGCTTTTTCCGTTGCCAACAGCAGTAGGGCTATTAGCTGTCTGTGGATTGTTATTGATTCCTATATCGTTGTTAATGCCTGCGCTGTTGCTTACAGCAGGGTTTTGTAATTCAGATCGACTTCTTTCCATTTTTACTGCCTCCTTTAGCATTGTTATTGAGTGATTTCCCATCTTTTTTTATATTTAAACAATTGAACACAAAAAACATGACTAAAGGCCACCTTTTTGCTCCCACTAGTCAAGAATAACTATGTAATAAAAAAGCTCCCCTTTTTTAACGGAAAAGCGCAAGCCGGATTTTTGTAAAAGGATTGTCAGCACCGGTATAATAAGAAGTACTTTAAAATAAATTTTATACTATTGGTCATAGGGGTGAAGCAATTGAGCCAGCTTAATAAGGAATTTAACTGTGAAAAAGAATTGACGCTTGCTATTATCGGTGGAAAATGGAAGATGCTAATACTATGGCACTTAGGACGTGAAGGAACAAAACGGTTCGGGGAATTAAAATCGCTTATTCCTGATATTACGCCGCGCATGCTGGTTAATCAGCTGCGGGAACTGGAAGAAGATCTGATTGTTAATCGTAAAGTCTATCCTGTCGTACCACCTAAAGTCGAATACTCACTTACGAAAGAAGGAGAAAGTTTAATGCCGATTTTGACAGCTATGTACGATTGGGGTAAAAATTACCGTGATACAGTGCTCGCTAATCAAGAACAAAAGGCGGAAACGTTAATTAAATGATGGAAACTACTCCTTCTATTCCATAGTTTTTATTTTTTTATGCGGATGATGTTACTCAACATCATCCGCATTTTTAATGAAAATTAAGCGGTTACAAGACTGATATGTCCATTAGTATACTTCTGTATACTATCATTTCCCACACTATTTGCGGGAAAAGTGCGTACTTTTAAGAACCTCAAACTGCGGGTACAATAACTAAACCAGCTGCTTTTTACGTAAAAAAGCACAAAAGGTATCTATAGATTTTTCTAAGGAGTGGAGTAGAATGGAATTACAATTAGCATTAGATCTTGTTAATATCGCTCAAGCAAAAGAGGTAGTAAAAGAAGTTGAAGAACATATTGATATCGTAGAAATCGGTACGCCAGTTGTAATCAATGAAGGGCTTCGCGCCGTTAAAGAAATTAAAGAAGCATTTCCTAACTTAAAAGTATTAGCTGACCTAAAAATTATGGATGCGGCTGGCTATGAAGTACAGCAAGCTTCTCAAGCCGGAGCAGACATCATTACCATCTTAGGTGTTGCTGAAGATATGTCAATCAAAGGTGCTGTAGAAGAAGCAAAAAAACAAGGTAAAAAAATTCTTGTCGATATGATTGGTGTAAAAGATATTAAAGGACGCGCAAAAGAGCTAGACGAATTTGGCGTTGACTATATCTGTGTACACACAGGATACGATCTTCAAGCAGTTGGTCAAAACTCTTTTGAAGATTTAGTAACAATCAAAAGCGTTGTAAAAAATGCAAAAACAGCCGTTGCTGGCGGCATTAAATTAGAATCTTTACCTGAAGTAGTAAAAGCACAGCCTGATCTTGTTATTGTTGGTGGAGGAATCACGAGCCAAGATGATAAAAAATCAGTTGCTTCTCAAATGAAAGAGCTTATTACAAATTAAGGAGCTTTCTATGCAGACAAGCGAACATTTAAAAACAGTTATGAATGAGCTTTTACAAACAACAGCTCTAATCGCTGATGATGAAGCTGAGCAGCTTGTAAATGGCATCATCTCATCTAAAAAAGTGTTTGTCACTGGAGCAGGCCGTTCAGGTCTTATGGGCAAGTCGTTTGCTATGCGTATGATGCATATGGGCATTGATGCTTATGTCATTGGAGAAACCGTGACTTCTACTTTCACAAAGGATGATTTATTAATCATCGGATCAGGTTCTGGCGAGACGAAGAGCTTGATTCCTATCGCTCAAAAAGCAAAAGAACTTGGAGGAAAAGTTGGAGTAGTCACAATTTCTCCCGACTCCACGCTTGGCAAGCTGGCTGACTTTGTCGTGAAGCTGCCTGGTGCTCCGAAGGATCAAGAACAAAGCAGTTATCAAACAGTACAGCCTATGGCGTCGCTGTTTGAGCAAACGCTTCTTCTCTTTTACGATGCGCTGATTCTTCGCTTCATGGAGAAGAAAGAACTTGATACCCATACAATGTACGGAAAGCATGCAAATTTAGAATAAAAAAAGGTCTTGCTCTAGGCAAGACCTTTTTTATTTTGAAACTTTCTATTTCACCAAATATTCACTTATGTCATAACTAAATGTACTTTATCGTTAACTTTTTTAAAAACCTTATTCGAATTTTGTTGCATCTCCATAAAACGGCTGATCTGCGATTTTAATGGATTCTGTTGGGCATCCTTCATACGCTTCCATCATCTCATCTTGCTGATCTTCAGGAACCTCTTTTGTTCCTTCGTTGTTATCTAACACCGCATAAGCAAGACCTTCTGAATCATAATCATAAAGACCTGGTGCGCTCCCTCCACATGCTCCGCAAGCAATACATGTTTCCTTATCTACTATTGTAAAAGCCATAAAAAAACCTCCTTTACCTTTTCACTTTCTCGTTCAGAAAGTTACGTTCAGTATAAGAAGGTTTTTTTAAATTTGTCTTAAATTATTTACTTGGATTCTCCGATATTCTCAAACATTTCATCTACATTTGGCTTTTTCTTAATTAATCCTGAATCTTTTAACCAGTCTACATTTGACTGCCATGATTCTTTCGTTTGACTGCCAAATCCTTGTTCAGACTTCATTTTCGGAAGTAAAATATTTAAACTTTTTGTTTCCACGTCTTTTTCAAGGGGGAAGTTTGATTTATCTTGGTTATCTAATAGAATTTGAAGTGATTCTTTTGGATGTTTCTCTGTGTACTCATACCCTTTTGTAGCGGCACGCCAAAACGCTTTAATCGTATCAGAATCTTTTGCCCACGTTTGATCCCCAGTAACTGCCACTAGCTCGTAATAAGATGGCACGCCGTAATCTGAAGGATCAATGTCAACTGTTTTATATCCTTTTTTATGAAGTAATGGTACTTCGTGGTTAATATATGCACCTATTACGGCATCTACTTTTTTGCTAATCAGCGATGAATTTAACTCAAATCCTACGTCTACTAGTTTTACTTTATTCGGATCTCCTCCATCGCTTTTCACCATTTTCTTTAGAACAGATTCACTTAATGGTGTTCCGCTGTATCCTACTACTTTTCCTTCTAAATCTTTAGGACGCTTAATACCGCTATCTTTCAACGCCACAACTCGGTTCAATGGAGACCTTACGATTGCTCCTACCGACTTTACCGGCACATCTTCATTTGCTCGTGCCATTGCTACATCAGGCTGATAATAAAGGCCGAGTGTAACTTTCCCCGCAGCTGCTAAATTAAGCGAGTCTGTTGGATTAGCAGGAAACTGTACTTTCACATTCAGCCCTTCTTTTTTGAAATATCCTTTTTCTTGTGCAGCATAAATGAAGCTGTGCACTGCATTTGGGTACCAATCAAGCATAATTGTAACGTCTTTTAATTTTTTACTGTCACCAGCTTTATTTTCCTTGTCCTGGCCGCAAGCAGCGAGCATCAAAACAAGCATCAGGCTTAAACCAATTACAAACCATTTTTTCATTCTGTTTTCCTCCACTTTAATGAACGTTTTTCGAAACCTACTACAATAATAAAGAATAAAATACCAAGCGCGGATAAAATCACAATTGGTGCAAATACACCAGCTGCATCAAACTGTGTCATCATACGACGACTGAAATATCCTAAGCCTGCTTGTGCACCTAACCATTCGCCAATGGCAGCACCTATTATACTAAAGGTAACCGCTACTTTGAGCCCTGAATAAAAATGAGGCAGTGCAGAAGGAATGTTCAACTTAAAGAAAATATCTTTTTTTGTTGCTCCCATGGTCAGCATGAGTTCTTTTAACTCTTTATTGGTCGAACGAAGCCCGTCAAATGTGCTAACCGTAATAGGAAAAAAAGTAATTAATACGGTCACAATCACTTTGCTCCAAATGGAGTAGCCAAACCACAGAACAAATACAGGAGCTATGGCAATGGTGGGAATCATTTGCGACGCAATAATAAGCGGATAGAAAGCACGCTCAATAAGCGGACTCCAATTCATCCATACAGCCAGCATAACTCCCAGCACCACGGATATAACCAGCCCAATTACAACAATAGATAGCGTAGCTGGTAAATGCTTAAACAATAAATCCATTCGCAGCTCCCAAAGCTTCGTTAAAATACCGGTGGGCGTTGGTAAAATAAACGGATAGTTTACAATGCGTGCTCCAATTTCCCAAGCAGCCAGCAAAATGACGACTAAAATAACTGAAGCCCCGTATTTTTTCATGTGTTCACCTTCGATCTTAGCTGTTCAATTAAATAATCTTTCACATCAAGCACACGCTGTTGATTCAAATCTTTTTGCGTTCGAGGCCTGCTAAGCGGTACTTTAATCTCTTCAAGATGACTTACCGGCTTGTCTGAAAAGATAAAAATACGATCTGATAAAAACAGGGCTTCGTTTACGTCATGAGTGATAAATAAGATGCTATGTTTACGCTTTTGCCATTGTTCAAGCAGCCATTCCTGCATTGATAAACGCGTAATGGCATCAAGCGCACTAAAAGGCTCATCTAAAAGCAGTACGTTAGAACCGCTTAATACCGTTCGCAGAAAAGAAACACGCTGCTTCATCCCTCCGGATAAATCACTTGGAAAACGATTTTCATACCCTTTTAAACCAAACTCTTCGAGCAGCTGAGATACTTGCCTATGAGCACTTGCTTTTGACACATTGTGAAGCTCAAGCGGCAGAGCTGCATTGTCTAAAATCGTGCGCCACGGAAGAAGCAAATCTTGCTGCGGCATGTAGCCTACTTTTCCAAGCCGTTTTTCATAAGACTGTCCGTTAATCACGATATCGCCTTCACTCTGCTGTTCAAGGCCTGTAATGAGACGAAACAACGTACTTTTCCCAGAACCGCTCGCTCCAACGATACTGACAAACTCGCCTTCTTTTACGTCTAAGTTTAATGATGTTAAAATCGGTTGATCACCGTTTTTGTACGTAAAACTGACGTTTTGAAAAGATAACACAGACTTATTCATGAATTGGCCACATCGCTTCGTTATAAGCCATATCCCAGAACATATACTCAAAACGCGTTGTATTCAAGAAAATTTCTTCGAGCTTTTCTAACTCCGCTTCTGATTTGTCTTCAGTAAGTGAGTCGAATAAATTAATACACCATGTCGCTAGTTCTCCAAATTCTTCTGAGCTGTACATTTCAATCCACTCACGATAAAACTCATTGTTAGCTCCAGGCTTTTCACTGAGTTCTTTTCCTATTTCCCAATAGCTCCACATACAAGGCAAAAGAGCCGCCACTAATTCAGCTAATGTGCCGCTTTGACCAACGTGCAGCATATAGTGTGTGTATGCAAGCGTTGTAGGAGATGGCTGCGCTTTTTCTAATTCTTTTTCACTGATTTCAAATTTCTTGGCATACTCACGGTGCAGGCTCATTTCTTCGTTTAATGTAGAATCCAAAAGTGCAGCAAATTTCCCCATCGTTTGAACATCAGTAGCTTTCATGGCTCCAACCGCAAATAATTTTGCATAATCAATTAGGTAAAGGTAATCTTGAATCATGTAAAAGCGAAACTTCTCCTTTTCAAGCGTTCCGTCTCCCATTCCCTGTACAAAGGGATGATTATGATTTTGACGCCAAATAGGCTGCAGCTTTTCGTATAATCGTTCACTAAATTTCATGATGATCACTCCTTATGCGTATGCAGCCACGTATAAATGAACTGCAACATCACTTTTGTATATTGAACAAGCTGATTTATATCTAATTGTTCGTTCACAGCATGTGCATTTGCTAAATTTCCCGGACCATAAATAGCGGCCGGAATCCCCGCATCAGCTAGCCATCCCCCGTCTGTTACGCTAGTTGACACATCGATTGGGGGCTTTTTCCCTTCAATTTGTTCATGAGTATGTGCAAGCAGCTGTACTCCAGCATGATTTTCATCAATTTCTAATGACGGGAAGATTTCTCCTCTGTCTTCAATCATTGATGTGCCTCCCCATTCAAAGGTTGGCAGGTTATCTTTTAACCATGGATCTGCTTTTGCAATAGCTAAAATGTATTCTTCCACTTCTTTTGATACTTGGTCGTATGATTCATTGGGATAATAGTGAACGGTGACCCACAGCCTGCATTCATCTGCAATAAAAGCAGCATGTCTTCCCCCTTCGATTACTGCTGGATTAATCGTATTTGTTCCCGGCAAAAATCCTGGATAGCTTTTTGTAACAGCCCAGTGGCGCTCCAATTCTTGCAGCCCTCCGATCACTTTTGCCATCTTCTCAATAGCACTCGCAGCTAACAGACCTCCTCCAGCATGAATCATACTTCGGCGTGTACCGTCATGATAGGTTTTACTGCTTTTTATCGTAATCCATCCCGTGATTACTCCGCCTTGACCTTGAATATGTAAATCACTCGTATCAGCAACAAGCGCAAAGTCAGCTGTATATCCTTTCTGACAGCATTGCAGCGTACCTGCCTCTCCCACTTCTTCTCCTACAACGGATTCAAAAATCAAGTCTCCCGGCAGTTCGATTCCTGCTTCTGTTAAAAGCTGGACTGCAAATAATGCTCCTGCCAAGCCGCCTTTCATATCAGCAACTCCGCGTCCGATTATCATGTTGTCTTTTACTACAGCTTCAAACGGATTTGTCTCCCACTTTTCATTTTCTTGTACCTCAGCTACATCCATATGCCCGTTAATAATTAAGCTTTGATAGTCAGCTGATTTTTTCCCTTTTAACGTGCCCACTACAATAGGATCGTTGCAATATAAATCCCACATATCGATGGAAAAACCGCAGTTTTTAAGGAAATCCGCTACGTAGCGCTGCGCTTCATGAGAATTTCGTGCAGGAGGCGCTGGCGTTTTATATGCAACAAGCGTTTTTACTAACTGGATTAGCTCCCCTTTGCGCTCCTCTACCTGTTTGACAAGCAAATCAATTGTTTCTTCCATGTATGACACCTTCCTTTACGCATAAAAAAACACTTCTTTCGCAGGAAAGAAGTGTTTTTGTTTATATACAAAAAATTATTATAACGAGTTCGTAAGGAAATACCATACAAAACATCCATTACAATACCTCTTTCCTACGCTAGTATTACCTAGTTCAGGTTATAAGGGTTAAGACTTCTCGTCTCTCTCAGCTTAGAAAGCACCCCTAGTGGCGTTGTATCTCTATAAAATTAAACGATTATCATATGTTTACCTGTAATAGTTTTATCATAGTAAAGCGTTTTATTCAATAGAAAGGTTCATGATTCAGCAATGAAAATAGTTTCCTTTTTAGTAAAATAAAAAGCACACACTTTTTTTAAGCAGTGTGTGCTCTTTACTTTTATAAGCTTACTAGTTAGCTATCGGCTTCTTTAAAAATACACCGTTTTTCCATTCAGACAGGAATAAGCTCAAGTTTTTGCCCCGGTTTCACTAACGAAAGCAGCTCATGATCTTCTTCTATCACATACCCAATCACGTTCACATTCGCATTTGCAGGCAAATTCGTTTTAGCTATTTGAACCTCTCCTCTATAACGTCCGTAGCCATCATTGTCCATTGTAATTGCTCCGATTCTGCGCTCGACTGTATGAAATGGCGGCACTGGTTTCACAGATCGTGTATCAACTAAACGCAGAGCGTCTCTTGATACATCTGGACGCACGCTGTACGTTCCCTCTATATGAGGTGAACGAATGCGCAGCGGAATAATGCTGCTTTCTTGATATTGAACCAAACGCTTTAATAAACTTGAACCGGCGCATGGATCTCCAATATAAACCTCCGCTACTCCGCAGCCGTATAAATCTACTGCAGAGGTAAAAGGGCATCTATTACGGTCTTTTTCTCTAGTAGGAAGACCTTGATAAATAGGGCCTCTCTTTTCGCCTTCCCCGGGAATATAAGCGCAGACTGGGATACGAAGTTCATTAAATAAATCTGTCTGCTGTTGAAAAAACGTTTCTTCAAGCCCTGTTTCAGGTCGAGGATAAAAATTATGCCATGCAAGCAGCTGATGATGATGAAGACCTGCACATAAGAGTGCTTCAATTTCTTGTTTGGATAACGTACTTGCATTAACAGCAATATAAAATTCATTCGCAAGCGAAAGAGTTTCTGCTGTGCTAAACCCATCGTCTAGTCTAATACCAGATACGCCAAGTGAAGATAGCGACATAAGGCTTTCGATACCTAAATGAACCGGCGTATGCTTGGATACGTCTGCATACACGCTTATTCCACAATCTCTAGCCACATACAGCAGTTCTTTTGCCCGTTCAGCCAAATCTCCTTTTTCCTCTGGAATGTGAAGCGAAGTGAATGCACGTGTGACGCCGCACTCACTTGCTTCTATTAATCTTTTTTTAGCATCACTATCATTTAAATAAAACGAAATGCCAATCATTCAAACTCTCTCGCCATTTCATCGTTGAATCCAAAGAAATACGTACAAACAAAGCCGGCTGCGTAAGCAACAACTAACCCGAGTAAATAAAGAAGAATTTGATGCGCATGAACTAAAAACGTAAGCGGCAAACCTGAGACTCCCACTGCTACAGTCGCAATATGAAAGTGCGCCTGAAACGCTCCGCCGATTCCAGCTCCAAGACAAGCGGTTAAAAAGGGGCGTCCTAAAGGAAGTGTGACTCCAAAAATAAGCGGCTCTCCAATTCCAAGCAGCCCTGAAGGAAGAGCGCCTCCAATTGCTCGCTTTAAACGTTTTTTCTTTGTTTTGATATAGATAGCAAAAGCTGCACCGACCTGACCGGCTCCGCCCATTGCTAGTATAGGAAGAAGCGGATCATCTCCAATTGAATTGATAAGCTCTAAATGAACAGGAGTAAGACCTTGATGAAGTCCTGTAATGACGAGCGGCAAAAATGTTGCTCCTAAAACAAAGCCTGCTACAACTCCTCCAACCTCCAAAACTCCTAAAAGGCCTTTTGTGATTCCGTCTGAAATCAAGCCGCCGATTGGCATGAATACTACATACGTAATAATGCCTGTAATTAACACCGTAACGGTTGGTGTAATAATAATATCCAGTGACTGAGGGACAAATTTACGCACTCGTTTTTCCACTACGGCCATAAAGATTGCTGCAAGCAAAACTCCTATTAAGCCACCCCGACCCGGCAAAAGTGCTTCACCAAAAAGTTTAATATCAGCTACGGCAGGATTAATGACTAAAATACCAGCTAAGCCCCCTAAAGCCGGCGAACCACCAAATTCTTTTGCTGCATTAATACCTACTAAAATACCCAGATAAGCAAATAAGCCGCTTCCGATAACGGTTAAAAGAATAGCAATCTGTGAATCTGCAGGAAGCCACTTCGCTTGAACTGCTGCTTTTGTCACTCCGGTGATAAGTCCAGATGCTACAAGAGCAGGTATTAACGGAATAAAAATACTTGCAATTCGGCGAAGCAAGAGCTTAAACGGAGTTGCATTTTTTTCTTTCAGCTCCGATTTCCGCTGAGCCGCACGATTTTCTAAATTAATACCGCCAGATTCATCAATTAACTTTCCAAACTCCTCTGTTACTTTGTTTACTTTTCCAGGACCAATAATGATTTGCAGCGTTTCTTCTTCCACTAATCCGAGTACGCCTTCAAGCTTTCGTATATCTGCCTTTTTTACAATTGAATCATCTTTTACAGTCACGCGCAGCCGCGTCATACAATGCGTATACGCTTCAATATTTGATGCTCCCCCAAGCATCTTCAAAATAACCTTTGCTAATTGATGATTATCTAAAGACATGTTAATCCCCCTTTGTATTTTCCTCTTAGATGGATACGGTACTGAGGAAACAGACCACAAAATCCCCTTTTTGTAATCGTTTTCTTTTTTTATTTCTTAGTTTTCAAAAACTGAATGGCATCCCTTGTTTTATCAATATACTCAATCGTCTGGTCATACTGCTGCGCTGCAATACTTAAAAATAGTACATCAATCACATAAAGCTGGGCTAAACGAGACGATGTAGCTGCGCTTCGAAACGGCGCTTCTTGAGAATAAGACGTATACAAACAGATATCAGCTAAAGATGAAACGGTAGACTGTCCGTATTTGGTTAAGCTAATCGTCTTTACTCCGCGATTTTTAGCTAAAGATAAGACGTTGCTTACTTCAGGAGTCTCCCCTGAAAAAGAGATGCCCACAACTACATCGTCTTTACTTGCATTTGCGATGAGTGTAGCTGCTAAATGGCTATCTGCAAAAGCCGTGGCATTTTTATTAATTCGAAGAAATTTTTGCTGCGCATCCATAGCAATAATATGTGAAGCACCGATTCCAAAAAAATGAATGTTTTTAGCTTCAATCAGCGCTAAAACAGCCCGCTCTGCTTCTTTATAATTCACAAGCTCGGCCGTATCACTTAGACTTTGAATGCTGTTGCTTGCCGTTTTTTTGACAATAGATTGAATCGTTTCATTTGTTTCAATATCGCGGTATCCTTGCTCCGTATCTCTAGCTAAATCACCGGCTACTCTTACCTTTAATTCTTGAAACCCGCTAACCCCGATAGATTTACACAAACGAATAACAGCAGCACTGCTAGCATTCGCTAGTCTACCTAATTCTCCAGCCGTACTGTTTATCACAGTATGCGGGTTGTTTAAAATATATTCAGCAATTTTCCTCTCCGAATCAGGAAGCTTAGCCACCATGTTTTTAATCATTGTTAATCCGCCTGTTGACATCGTTTCTCTCCTTTATACGTAATGTTCAATCGCTTTTCTCACATAACCGCCCGCATTATTCAGTAACATCTTCGCGGTGTCGTAATTTTCATTTGTTTTGATCATAACCACTGCTGTTTTTACCTCATTATTTGCTTCTTCAAGCGTTTGGCTTGCTTGTTCATAAGAAACACCTGTAATTTTACAAATAATACCTATCGCTCGTTCTTTAAGCTTTTCATTACTCACATGAACATCTATCATTAAGTTTTCATACGCTTTTCCTACTTTGATCATAGCCGCTGTAGAAATCATGTTGAGAATCATTTTATGAGCGCTTGCTGCTTTTAACCTTGTGGAACCTGTTAGCACTTCCGGACCTACTACCACCTCAATACTATGGTCCGCTTCTTTTCCAATAAGAGAATTACCATTGCAAGACAGCGCTACCGTTTTAGCTTTTACAGATTTTGCATATCTTAATGCACCAATCACATAAGGAGTGCGTCCGCTTGCAGCAATTCCAATGACTGTGTCTCGTTCATTCAAATGAATTTTTTGTAAATCTGCTGCTCCCAATTCTTCTTTATCTTCAGCACCTTCAACTGCTTTAACAAATGCTTTTTCTCCTCCAGCCATCAATCCCTGTACTTGATCCGGATTGGTACTGAAAGTAGGCGGGCATTCAACAGCATCCAATACTCCCAGCCTTCCGCTTGTTCCCGCTCCGACATAAATAAGCCGGCCTTCCTTTTGAAACGATTCACTTACAAATTCAACTGCCACCCCTACGTCTGGAAGTACTTTTTGTACAGCAAGCGCCACTTTTTGATCTTCTTTATTCATTATGTTTAAAATTTCTTTTGTACTAGCTGTATCGATCTTCGTTGTCTGCTCATTTTGAGACTCCGTTGTTAATAACGTAAGCTGTTCATTCATCTTTTTTGGCTCCTTTTTCATCTTGTAGTGAAGTTATGGTTATTATAATTCGTTTAAAATATAATTTCAATAATTTATTTTATTTTTTAAAATTATATTTCAAACGAACATAAAAAAAGATTTCAGGCATATAGCTGAAATCTTTTTTTATGTCTCTTTATGATTGTTGAGCAAATGTTAACAGATACTCATCTTGCATTAAAACTTCGTAATCTTTTTCACCATTTCTTACGACGTGTACAGGGACTGTTTTTGCCGGAAGTAATTCAACTGGCTCACGATAGCGTTTTGCTACTCCGTTAATAAGTTCGTTTACTAACTGCTCGTTACTCAGCTCACCCGCCTGATATTTTTCTGCAAGTGGTGTCATGACTTCCGCTAATACACTTGCATCGTTAAATCCTTGAATTTCGACTTGTACGACGTACGCATCATCTTCATCACTATATGCTGCATCTTTAATTTTATATTTTGTAGATGAAAGAGCTTGTAGAAAAGCGCTGCTTACTTCGTTTAACTGCTCGTCGGTTATATTTGAGCTCAATGATGATAAAGCACCTTTAAAATTCGTTTCAAAAAACTCTACAAACGAGCTCTTTTGGAACTCCCCTTTTTCTTTCATTTGTTTCTTATCTTGCTGATTCGGATGTTTAGCAACAAATTGATCTGTATTTTGATACACAGTTGCTTGAATTAAAGCATCCACGTATTGTCCCGCTTCCTTGGCATAAGCAGCTTGCTTTTCTTTACTAGGCGTTTCGCTGCTGCTATCTTTAGAAGCAGCAGCGGCTTTTGCTTCCACTTTTGGTTTTGTTACATTGTCTAATTGATTATATGTATACGTATACGTTTGCTTAGACTTTGAGTTTTCTGTTTTTCCGTCTACTTTAACTGAATACGACTGATTTTTTACTACTTTCTTTATTTGATTCGTTTCTTTATCAATTGTCACAACAAGCGAAAAATCTTTTCCTTTAATTTGGTCAAGGTCTACAGCGGTATCGCTGCCTTGATTTGTTATTTTATAATAAGCTTTAGCATCACCTGCTACAATTTTTTGCTTTTTGTCTTTGTCTCCGTTAAATGTTAATACATACTCTTTGTCTTTTTCGGTGACGTCAAATTCATTTGGAAGATTTTTATCATATTTTTGATAGTAGCGTATTGGATTTTGTTGAAGCTCCATAGCGTTATTAATTAAAGCCGTAACGTACTTTTTTTCTTCTCCCTGTACTTTTGTGCTTTCTTCTCCAGCCACAGCTAACGTTTCATCACCGTCATGATACATCTTCAATTCTTCGCCGTTCATTTTTGTGTTAATGTAACCTGCTTTACTTTTAAAATCAAATTCTTGTACTCCGTTTACTTGGTAATCAGAGGAGCCTTCTTCTTTTCCAGTGACCTTCACTTGAACATTTTTCACCTTTTCTTGTGCTTCTTTCACGTCACCCGTTAATTCCTCTGAAGACGGCATCCCACATGCCGAAAGCAATAGAGCGAATGATAGTGCTAAGCTGGTATTCATTATTTTTTTCATATAAGAAACTCCTTTTTAAATATTTTTCCAAAAACAAGAATCTATGTACTTAGTAAATACACAATTTTACCATTTACAAAACCCAACTTTACTAAATTACCATATTTACATTTAAATGGTAACCAACAAAAGAAGGAAATTGCACAATAAAAAAGTCACGAATCCGTGACTTTTCTAACAGCATTCATACTTATTTGTTAACGTTTTTATTTTAATCTCTAATAATTCCATTACTTCTCCCTATCAGTACTTCTTTACCTTGTTGATTTCGATACACTGATTTGATTTTCACTTTTTGAAAACCATCTGCTTTTTCTACTTCAGTTAATATGCATTCACAGGTAACTGTATCTCCTGCAAAAACTGGACGAAGAAATTCACTCACCATTTCTCTTGCAATGTAGTTTAAGTCTCCTCCTATTTTCGTTCCAATACTAGCAGTCATAAGTCCATGCACCATTAGCCGCCCTTTTTCGTCACGTTCTATATGATGTTTGCCCCGGTCTCCAGTCATCTCCGCAAACTGCATGATTTCTTCCTCTTGAAACGTTCTTTGCCACGTAAATGTATCTCCTGCTTTACATTCCATCTTATCCATCCCCTTAAGGTTATGACTTTACTTTTTAACTATATCACAAAAATGAACAGTCATTCATTTTCACATCGAAAAAATAGCAGAATAAATATATCCTGCTATTTTTGACAAGTAGGACAGTAATAAAGCCTTCTAGAAGCAGCTTGCACTTTTAAGATAGGGGTGCCGTCAATTCGGCAAGCTTCTCCTTCACGGTTAAAAACCCAGTGGCGGTATTCAGAGCGCTTTTGACCTTTCTTTTTTAACGTTTCAGCAAGCTTTACATCATTTGTAATGCCACCTGTTTCATAGGACTGTTTGACAAGAGAAATGGTTGCTTCAGCTGCCTTTTTAAGCTGTTCTTCCGTGCAGTCTACCGGACGAGCTGCAGGATTAATTCCCGCTACAAATAGGATTTCACTGCGCAAATAATTTCCAATCCCCGCTATAAAGCTTTGGTCTAGCAGCAGCGACGCCCATTTTCTGCGGTAAAATGGCTTAGAGTAGAAGCGATCTAAAAGCTCATCTGCCATTACTTCTTCACTTAAAATATCCGGACCTACTCTTGATACAAAAGGATGAGCAGAAACTTCTTCATCACGCAATACTTCAATATCAGAAGCGCTATAGAGCAGCGCTGATTTCTTTTCATTATGAATAGCAAGACGCAGCTGTCTGTTTGTAGATGGATAATTGTAAGATGAACGTACATACCATTTTCCATAAAGCTGATTATGTGAATAAATGGTATAGCCGTTGTCGAAACGAATAAGCATAGCCTTCCCTTTTGTATCTACCCTTTTAATACGAGCACCCGTTAATACTTCTTCGTAATGCTGTAAAGAGGGAAAAGCAAACCATATCTCTCCAACGGGAAGACTGATAATCGCTTTTTCCACTTCATCGGCTGCTCGTCTAATTTCTGGACCTTCTGGCATATAATGAAACTCCTTTCTTTCCTGACTTTCTTCATTTATTATTTCGGTTTTATTTTTGCTTTGCAAGAAAGAATCGGTTGAACTCTTCTTTTCCTAAAAGAACCTTTAAATTATGCATGACGGTTACTCTTATAGTAAAATGTTGATACCTTTTTTTACTTTCTATAGTGTTTATCTTACTTCCTTTGACTTATACTAGTTGATAACCTTTTAGAAACTTGTTAATTATCTATATATGAGGAGTTTATTATGAACAATCAATCATTTTCTCCACTATCAGCTGCCGAGATGGCTGTTATTTGGAAGCAATATATGAACGATAAAGCAATTTCTTGTATGCTTAACCATTTTCTGTGTCATGTAGACGATTTAGATATTCAAAAAGCGATTCAAGGTACACTGCACATCACAACAAGAAACAGTGATGCGCTCACTGCTATCTTTTTAAAAGAAAATATGCCAATCCCGCTCGGTTTCGGAGAAGAAGACCTTGATACTGAAGCTCCAAAATTATTTTCGGATTCTTTTTATTTGCTTTATTTGAAGCATATTTCAAATGTCCTTCTGCTATCAGCAACTATGGGCGTCGATGTTGCCGCAAGGAATGATGTACGGTCTTTTTTTCGCAGCTTACTGCTAAAAGCGGAAAAGCTTAACCAAACGATTACAGATTTGCTGTTAGAAAAACAAATTTTTATAGAGCTTCCTCCTATTCCTATTGCAGATGCATCTGATATGAACGACAAAGAGCTCTTCTTAGGGAGCTATTTTGATGAAAAGCGGCCGTTAACGGTCATTGAAATTTCTCATATCGTGTCAAGCATACAGACGAACTTAATTGCAAAGGATTTAATTTTAGGGTTTGCTCAAACAGCTCCTTCTCAGGAAATTCAAGCTTTTTTGTTAAAGGGTAGAGAGCAGGTACAGCAGCACATTGAATCCCTGTCACAACCGCTAATGGTAGAAAACATACCGGTCACAATGAAGTGGGATTACGGAGTAGAAAAGTCTTCCGTTCCTCCATTTTCAGAAAAACTCATGATGTTTCACCTGGCTGCGATGATTACTGAAAATGTACGTGGATATGGGCTTGCGATGTCAACGAGCCCGCGTTTAGATCTCGCTTTAAACTATACAAACTTCACGAATGAAATTTTGGAATACGCCAAAGAAGTATCAAGAATAAGTATTGAGCAAGGATGGCTAGAAGAGCCTCCGCATATTCCATTCCCAAAAATTCATTTGGAATAAAAATGAGATTGGGGCATAACGAAATGAACCCAATCTAAAGACGAGCAATGAGTTGGACTGCTTGTGACACCGCTGTTGATTTCCGTGCAAGGCTTCGCTTTCCGCGGGCGCCTGCTGAGCCTCCTCGTCGCTTGCGCTCCTGCGGGGTCTCACCTGTTGCGCTTTTCCCGCAGGAGTCTTCGCCTTGCTCTACAACCAACAGCTAGAAGCACCTGCATATATGAAACCTACGTTCACCATGATTACAAAAAAACACGAACTATTCATCCATTTTTGATGGATAGTTCGTGTTTAACTTTAACTACACTACTTTTGTCACAGCCTCATTTTTTAGATTCTCTCCACAGTAAATAAAGAAAATACGGAGCGCCGATAATGCCAATGATTAATCCGGCCGGAATTTCAATCGGAGGAGCAATTCCTCTCCCAATTAAATCTGCTGCTAGTACAAACAAAGCGCCAAGCAAAGCGGCTGTAGGAATCAATTTTTTGTGTCTCGGTCCCACTAACCGTTTGGCCACATGAGGAATAATAAGCCCTACAAAGCCAATTGTGCCAACCACCGATACAACCGCAGCCGTCATTGCCACTGCGCTTGCCAGCAATACTAGACGAATTAACTCTACTCTAGCCCCTAGTCCTCGAGCCACTTCATCACCTAAATGAATTAAATCTAACCGGGCAGCTAACAGCCAAATCAGCGGTACTAATATAACGATCCAGGGAAGTAAACCAATTAATTGATCCCATGTTCTTCCCCATAAGCTGCCGCTCAGCCAAATCAGTGCCGCATTTACGTTTGGATTTGCTTTTGAAATTAACAAGTGAATACCGGATGAACAAAAAGCGCTGACTGCTACACCGATTAATGCAAATCGAATAGGTTCTACTCCTTTTTTATAAGCAAGCAAATAGACGATGACAAAGACAAGCGAGCCTCCTGCAAACGCAGCGACGGATAAAACAGATGGGCTTGCTAAAGGCAGTAAAATAGTGACTGCAACAGCTGCTAATCCTGACCCGCTTGATAGACCTAATGTATCTGGACTAGCGAGCGGATTTCTCATAATAGACTGTACGACGACTCCGGACACAGCTAGGCCGACTCCCGTTAAAATAGCCAGCAAAATACGAGGCAGACGAAATTCTACTAAAATGGACGTCAAGTCAGGATCGCCAATACCAATAAAAGACGTAATAATGTCTAGAGGAGGTATGTTAATGTCTCCTAAGCTAAGGCTTATCACACTCAGCGCTATAATTAAGACAGAAAGAATGATAAACAGGCCGACAGACTTGAATCGAGATGGCTGCTTTTTTGTTTTATTGACAGTCTGCATATAACTCATGCCTTCCTTTCTGTTTTTTTGCGTCTCGCTAAGTAAATAAAGTACGGCGTTCCGAGCAATGCTGTTACTGCACCTACAGGAGTCTCATACGGGTATGTAATAAATCGTGATAATACGTCTGCTAACAGCAATAAAGATGCACCAAGCAGCGCGCTCATTGGCAAAACGACCCGGTAATCTACACCTATTAAATAGCGTACCATATGAGGAACAACAAGCCCTACAAAGCCAATGGGGCCCGCAATTGCCACCGAAACACCTGCTAATACAATCACAACAACTGCAGTGAACGCTCTAATGGCAAAGACTCGCTGCCCGAGTCCTCTAGCTACGTCATCTCCTAAAGACAATAAAGAAGACGCTCTTCCCAGACCAAACGCAATAAGCAGGCCCACGATGCTAAAAGGAACCAATACATGAACATGTCCCCAATCTCGCCCAATAACTGAACCGGTGAGCCAGAACATAACGCCTTCTGTTTTGCTTTCATTAAAAATCAGCAGCGTTTGCGTGAGAGACATAAGCATACCTTGTATAGCAACACCTGTTAAAGCAAGCTTTACATCACTGTCGCCTCCTTTAATCAACGAACTCATGACATAAACAATAACAGCAGCAAATGCGCCTCCTAAAAATGCACCAAATACCCCGCCAATCATGCTTACACCAGGCACTAAAACCGTTAAAAATACCATTGCCGCTGATGCGCCGGCATTAATACCAAAAATACCAGGAGAAGCTAATGGATTTCTAGTTAATGCTTGCATCAACGCTCCAGCGACAGCCAAATTAGCGCCAACAAATGCCGTTACCAGTAAGCGAGGCAGGCGGACAGTTTGAATAATAGACTGTTCTTTTGATCCATCAAAATTTAGTATAGCTTGCTTAATCGTTCCAAAAGAAATATGTATAGAACCGATGGAAATAGATAAAAACATTGAAATCAGTAAAAGAATAATAACCGCAAGAAAAATAGCTATTATACGAAGCGGAGATTTGTTTCTTTTGGATAAACCATGAACAGCTTTCATAGTAGACTGCGCCTCCTTTCATTTGAAAGTTCACTAAAAAGAAAAAAACAACCCCACTGGATTGTTCTTTTCTTCGTTATTATTTGCCTTCAAATAATAACTTTTCTGCTTCATCTGCAATACCATTTGCACCTTGTACACTTCGGCGAAGAGACCATTTAAATACATCAACTTCATACACTTGATTATTTTTAACCGCTTTTAGCTCTTTCCATAATGGCTGTTTTGCTAAAGGCGTATGACCTTTTTCATTTCGCATAACAATGAGTTTGTCAGGATCTGCTTTTACAAGCTGTTCCATTGTCATTTTTACACTGTACTCTTTTGTAGGATCTGTTAATGCATTTTTGAAGCCTAATTGCTCAAGAACACCCGTTGTAAAGAAATTTGAAGTTCTAGCATTAATATTACCATTTGCATCAGCGATAACAAGTACATTGCCCGGATTTTTTGGTGCTTTTTCTTTTAAATCCTTCATTTTTTGCTTATGCTCTTCTACCACTTTTTCAACTTTTGCTTTCTTCCCAACCGCTTCTCCTACTTTTAACTCTGTATTTAATAAATCATCGTAATTAGCATTTAAGTTTTTCAACTCAATCGTTGGCGCAATTTTCGATAATTCTTTGTATACATTTTTATGACGTTCTGAATCAGCGATAATCAAATCTGGCTTCAGCAGTTTAATCGATTCCAAGCTTGGCTGCGCTCGCGTGCCAACTGATTTGTATCCTTTGATTTCTTTTAGTACATCTTTATCAATAAGCTGTTCTGCTTTATCATCATCAGCTACTCCTACAGGTTTGATACCAGCATCTAACAATGCATCAATAAAGCCTAACTCTAATACGACTACTCGCTTTGGATTCTCTTTTACCTTTGTCTCTCCAAGCTCATGCTTGACCACTCTTGTTTTTTCACTTTTTTCATCAGCTGAATTTTCCTTATTCGTGTTGCTGCAGCCGATAAGCATTCCGATTGCCAGCATTGTAATAAAAGCCAGCAGTCCTATTTTTTTCTTATTCAAATGTCATTCCTCCTGCTTGTATCTTTATGTAGATAATCGACTCTTGAAACTGATAATCGTTATCATTATATCAGTTTTATCTATTTAAACAAGCTGATTCGTTATTTTTTAATTAAAAAAATTATATCTATTCTACAAAAAAGAGATTGAGATATAGCTACATCATTCCAATCTAAAGACGAACAAATGGGATATATGAGCTGAACTGCTTAAGACACGGCTAGAAGAAACTCAGTATATGAAACCTACGTTCACCATCACCATAAAAAAACCGAACGATTCATCGTCCGGATCTTCCTTCAACTAAATTATTTTTCTCCCAGCCTCTTTTTAGCAGACTTTCTATGAATATGGTGTAATAGGCGGCAGTTCACTGCTAAGACACCATTTCCCTATGTCACGCAGCTTATAAGCAATAGGATCGTGTAAGCTAATTGTCCGGGCGTTGCGCCAGTATCGATCAAATTTATACTGATCAGACGTGGCTCTCGCTCCCATCCCATCAAATATAGTAGAGGTAATATGTAAGGCCGTTTTGACAGTAAATGTTTTGGCCAACGCAATCGCAACTCCAGACTCGCCCCGCTGCTGTTTCGTTAGCGCATCTTCTTTTTTCCATGCATGATCAAATTCTGCAACAGCTTTTTCTATAAGTGCTGAACAAGCATGAAGGTTTAAACTCATTTCACCGTATTGCTGAATAATGTACGGATCTTGCTCTGCTGCTTCAACGTCTGAACTTATCCACGGCTTTGTATGAGCCTTCACGTAAACTTTTGATTCTTCCAAAGCGCCTTGAGCAATACCGTACAATAAGTGAGTGAGCATAAGCTGAGCCAAATGCGTTCGTACCGTAGGAAAAACCTTTTGCTCTTCAGCTGCTTTACGCAACATTTCTTCTTCATAAACGATAACATCTTCAAACTTTACACTTCCGCTATCCGTTTGGCGCTGGCCAAATCCATCCCAATTATCTTCAGTAACGATTCCGGCTCTATGAGTAGGAAGTACACATAGCAATACCTCACCGCTTCCTTCTTCTTGAGCCGATACTAACAAACGGTCTGAATCGGTTGCCCCGGAACAAAAACTCTTGCTTCCGCTAAGCATTAATCGCCCATTTTCTCGGACTGCTTTTAGTCCTGAATCTCTAGGGTTAAAGGCATTGCCCCAAAATAGCTGGTGAGCTGCTGTTTCTTTGTAAAAAGTTTTGTACTGCTCAATACTTCCAAATAGAAACGTCGAACAAACCGTCAAATAATGATACCCCAACAAGTGGGCAAGTGAACTATCTGCTTTCGCAATGATATTCACGACTTTAAAAACAATCGGCCAGCTGGCTCCATAACCCCCGTATTCCTTAGGAATCGGGAGAGCTAAAAGACCGCTTTTTCTAAGCAGATTACGCTCATGTAGAGGCGTTCCACCTTCTCTATCTCTTTTTGCAGCAGTTTTGGAAAACTCTTTAGCCAACTGGTTAGCCAATTCGAGGATCTTCTCTTGAGACGCTGCAATCGTTTGGGTGTTGTTCATGATTACCCTCCTTTCTCACCTTTTAGCGGGTGCTTTATCATTCACTTTCACTTCACCAAATGGACTGATAAATGTGCGCTCGTTCTCATCGTGCTTACGCTTAACTGGAAGCCTTGGAAACAAAAGCTCTGCTGTTCGATATGCTTCTTCTAAATGGGGATATCCAGATAAAATAAATGTTTCGATACCTAACTCTGCATATTCTTTGATTCGTTGTGCCACCGTATCAGCATCTCCTACTAAAGCAGTCCCTGCTCCTCCTCGAACTAACCCTACACCGGCCCATAGATTAGGGCTTACTTCTAAGTTTGAACGGTCACCTTGATGCAAGGCGCTCATACGTTTTTGACCTTCTGAATCCATTCGAGAAAATACTTTTTGGGCTGATTTAACAGCTTCTCCATCTACATGTTGAATCAGTTCATCTGCAGCTTTCCAGGCTTCTTCTTCAGTTTCACGAACAATGACATGAAGCCTGATGCCAAATCGAATTTCTCTTCCTGTCTGCTTTGCTTTTTCTTTCATGCGTTCAATTTTTTCTTTTACTTGTGCAGGAGGCTCTCCCCAAGTCAAATAGACGTCTATATGCCTTGAGGCAACGTCCATCGCTACAGGAGAAGAACCTCCAAAATAAAGGGGAGGATACGGTTTTTGGACTGGCGGATAAAGTACGTTGCCACCTTTAACACTCAAGTAGTCTCCGTCAAAGTGAACATCGGATTCATTTAATACCCTTCTCCATATCGTTAAAAATTCATCTGTCAGCTCATAGCGATCGTGATGGTTTAAAAACACTCCGTCTCCTTCTAACTCAACGGGATCTCCTCCTGCTACGACATTAATAAGGAGCCTTCCTTTCGAAAAGCGGTCAAATGTTGCAGCCATTCTTGCGGCTTGTGTAGGCGACATTAAACCCGGGCGTACCGCTACTAAAAACTTCAGATTTTCAGTGACTGGCACTAAAGTAGATGCAGCAATCCACGCGTCTTCACATGATTTTCCCGTTGGAAGCAAAACCCCGCTATATCCTAGCTCATCCGCAGCTTGTGCAACTTGTTTGCAATAAGAATAGCTTGCAGCCCTGGCTCCTTCATGGCTTCCTAAATAACGTCCATCTCCATACGTTGGAATAAACCAAAATAACTCCACTTGTATTCGCCCCTTTTTAAAGCTACATAAAAAAACTCCGTTATTACAAATAAACTGCAATAAGGAGCCTCAGTTGTCTGATAGCTTCATTTTTTACTATTTTTAAATCAAGCATACGGATTAGGTGTAGGATACTGCTGATTTAACACCCAGTTCCCAACCGTTCGAAGCTTGTATTCAGCTGGATTATGAAGAGTATGAGTTCTTACATTACGCCAGAATCGATCGTATCCGTATTCAGCATGAACCGAACGCGCTCCCATAACTTCAAATATCTTACTTGTGATATCCAGTGCAGCATTACCAGCAAAAACATTGGCAGCCGCTACGTGAACTGCTAGGTTTCCACGTTCTTCTTCCGTTAATTTTCTGCCTTTTTCCCACGCTTCATCCAATATGAGAGCTGCTTCATCTGCAAGTGCACTGGCTGCTTTCGCTTGAATCCAGAGTTCACCGTATTTCCGCAGTATACCTGGATCATCCGAAGCTTTTTCTACTCCTGATGTTAACCAAGGCCTTGTTTTAGAAGCCGTATAGTTTTGTGCTTCTTCAATTGCTCCAAAGGCGCTTCCTATAAAGACATTCGTTAAAATAATTTGCGACAGCGAGGCTCCAATAGTTGAAAAAGAAGTAGGGTTTTCAACAAAATCTTGAATCACTTCATGTTCTTCTATTCGTACATTTTTAAAATCTACATTTCCACTTCCCGTCTGTCTTTGTCCCATCGCATTCCAATCATCTTTGACGGTAATGCCTGTTCTGTCAGTAGGCACGACTCCGTTTAAATATTGCCCCGTTTCTCTGTCATTAAATGATAACCATAAGTACTGAGAATCCGGTGAACCAGAACCGAACGCTTTCGTTCCATTTAATAGATAACCTTGTGATTGCTTGTCACCTTTTAGGCTTTCTACTAAAGGATTAGAGGCATTCCCCCAAAAAGCTTGCTGCTGAACAGATAAAGGATAAAAATAGGCCTGCTGTTCTTCTGTGCCTTTGATTCGAATATCTGAGACAAACAAGGAGTGATAGCCATATAAGTGACCCAATGCTGCATCGCCTTTCGCCAACTCTCGAACAATAGCTAAAGCCGTTGACCATTTCCCGCCTTCTCCGCCATATTTTTGAGGAATTAATAAATTTAATAGCCCGCTTTGGCGAATAGCATCTTTTTGCTGTTTAGGTGTTCCGCCTTCTTTATCTCTTTGTGCTGCATCCTTTGCAAAAGAAACGGACAGCTTTTTTGCTTGATCAAGATAAATTTCTTCCTTTACAGTTGTTGCAGTCATGTTAAACTCTCCCTTTGGCTCGTCTTTCGATACTGAGCGCCATAGTGTTCATCAGGCAAGAAATGTGATTTTTTAAATAGCTTTTCTCTATAAGTTCCTTCACTGTAATCTGTTTTGAATAAATCTCTTTCCTGCAAAACAGGAATCACTAAATCAATAAAATCAGCAAACGTTCCCGGCGTGGTCACATAAGCCATATTAAATCCATCCATGCCTGTATCGTCTATCCACTCTTCCATAAAATCAGCTACTTGTTCCGGACTTCCCACAGTAACAGGTCCCATTCCTCCGATACTGACAAATTTCACTACCTCTTCTACCGTCCACTTTCTATCGGGATCACTTATTGTAAATTTCTCTAAAGCGGAACGAACTGAATTCGTCGCAATAAATTCAATGAGCTGTTCTGGTTCATAGGCAGAAACATCGATTCCCGTCCAGCCGCTAAACAGCGTAGCTGCTCCTTCGAAATTGACATAGCTCTCAAACTGAACAAGCTTCTTCTCAGCCTCTTTTTCAGTTCGTCCAACAATTGGTGTAAATAAATTAAAAATTAATACGCTCTGTGGGTCTCTGCCTTCTGCGGCGATTTGAGCGCGCATTTTTTTCACATAATCTGCAGCTACTTTTTTGGTAGGAAAACTTGTAAAGATACACTCAGCATGTTTGGCGGCAAATGCTCTTCCTGGGGCAGAAGCTCCTGCTTGAAATAAAACTGGAGTTCGCTGCGGGGAAGGTTCTGATAAATGTACACCCGGAACACTAAACCACTTCCCTTTATGATTAATCGGATGAACCCGGTCTGGAAGTGTAAAGATCCCTTTTTCTTTATCTCTTACAACAGCTCTTTCCTCCCAACTTCCTTCCCATAATTTATAGCAAACTTCTAAAAATTCGTCGGCAATATCATAGCGGGTTTCATGCGTAAAATGTTCTTCTAATCCTAGATTAATTGACCCGCTTTCAAGATATGAAGTCACAATATTCCATGCAATACGTCCATTTGTTAAATGATCCAACGTCGAAAATTTTCGCGCAAACGCATAAGGCTTCTCATAAGTAGTAGAGACCGTTACCCCAAACCCTAAATGCTTTGTTGCATATGCCATAGCGGAAATAAGTGCAGTTGGTTCATTCACTGGAAGCTGAGCAGCTTGTTTAAGTGCTCCTTCATTACTTTTCCTATAAACGTCATAAATACCTAACACATCGGCTAAAAACAAACCGTCAAACTTTCCTTTTTCCAATAGCTTAGCTAACTTCACCCAGTAATCTAACGTTTTATATTCGGCCGCCTGATCACTTGGGTACGTCCACAAACCAGGTGTCTGATGTACAACACAATTCATATCAAACGCATTTAAATAAATATGTTTCCCCATAGAAACCTCCAAAACTAATTAAATACATAAATTAACTAAGAATTAAATCTGTTTGGAAGTAATCTTAAAACATATTCTTCCAGGGTGTCAACGAAACTTCTCTCTTTATAATGAAACATAAATGAAGCTATTACTAATGCTGAATTAGGATTTCTTTAAAGGTTATTGACTTATTATTGCAACAGCTAAAAAAACACTACAACAGCGTCTATACCCCTGTAGATAACCCTTTTTATTTGACTGAGGAAGCAGTAAAACAATAAAAAAAGCGCCACATTTTCTTTTGAAAAATGTGGCGCTTTTAGCGTTAGTCTTCAATACAAAGATACTGAATCACTTCTTTTAAACTTTTCTCTTTCATCGATTCGATGTGTAAGTGATATCTTTCGAATGACAGATGTTTAGTTAACGGATTTGGTACAATCACACAGCGCAAGCCTGCTGCCATAGCAGCTTTCGCTCCATTAGAAGAATCTTCAAATGCCAAAGCTTCAGAGGGCTCTACTCCTAGCTTTTCAATTACATTTCGGTAAAGAGCCGGATCTGGCTTCACTTTTTCTACATCATCGCGCGTTTGAATGACTTCAAAATAGTGCAGCAAATCTAGCTCTTTTAAAAATGCTGTTACCCAGTCTCGATATGAGCTGCTTGCTAAACCAATTTTTAATCCAAGTTCTTTTGCTTCTGCCAAGTACTCCGCTACACCTTCTCGGGCTACTAATGATTTCATTTTTTCTTGATGACGTCTTAACGATTCTTGAGCTAGTTCCTCTTTTGTGAACTCATTGTTAAACTGCTGAAGCAAGTAATCGTAAAGTGCCGTAGCATCCGTTCCCACATAAGAAGCAAACGTTGCAATCGGTAGATCTACTCCCCTGTCTTCTAACATTTCGCGGTATACCTCATACCACACTGATTCTGTATCAATAATTAATCCATCAAAATCAAACACAACTGCTTTAATCATAATTTACCTACCTTTTTCTATCTTATCGTTCTTACATAGTAACACGTTCAAAATACGTAATCCATAAATGTGGCTTCCTTAATAAGATAGGCTTAAACAGGTAGTTTCTATCCTTACTTTTCTCCGACTTTCATCAAAGGTGACATTTCCTCTGTTTCCTTAAACTCAATGGAAGACAGCTGCCTTCTAAAACCTTTCGTTGCATACACTAAATAAACTAAACCGGCAATAGCCCAGCCAATACCAAGTAAAAAGGAGTTGCGCTCCAAGTTAAGCCATAAAACGCCAATCGCTGCTGCTCCTAACAGTGGCATAACAATGTATGACCAAAATCCCTTAGCCGACCGGTGCTGCTTTTGATGAACAGCATAGTGCGCAATAACCGAAATATTAACAAAAGAAAACGCAATGAGTGCTCCAAAATTAATAAATGACGTAGCTGTTGCTAGACTGAAGAAAATAGCACTTGCTGATACAACTCCGACTAATACAATATTTCGCGAAGGGGTGCGCAGCTTAGGATGAACATAACCAAAAAATGACTGAGGTAAAATTCGATCGCGTCCCATTACGTATAATAAACGTGAAACGCTTGCATGCGATGACATGCCTGATGATAATGTTCCTGCAATTCCTCCAGCTAAAAAGACAATTTGAAACAGCGTACCGCTCACATACATAGCAATTTCAGGAGCCGCAGCGTCTGGATGCTTGAATCCTTCTAACGTTGGAAAAACCGCTTGAATAAAATAAGATGTCACGGTAAACATGACTCCTCCGATTAACGCAACTAAAAAAATAGCTTGCGGAATCGTTTTTTTAGGATTAGGCGTTTCTTCTGATAACATAGCCACTGCATCAAATCCTAAATAGGAAAAACACATAAGTGTGGCTCCCGCTATTAGCCCTGATGAGGTCATGTTCTGATTAAAGAAAGGCTTCATAGAAAAAAGAGCACCTTCCCCCATTCCGCCTAGCAAGGCTTTGATTGAAACAGCAACAAACAATACTAAAATCGTCATTTGAAATACAACAAGAAACGTATTGAAATTGGCGGTGAAATTAACGCTTCGTAGATTTAGCAGCGTAACGATAATGACGAAGCTGACAACCCAAATCCACGATGGTACCGAAGGAAAAATAGATGATAAATAAATTTGAAAAATAAGTGCGTTAACCATCGGTAAAAAGAGATAATCCATTAATGCAGACCAGCCAACTAAGAACCCTAAATGTGGATTGATTGTCTTTTGCGTATATGTATAAGCTGACCCTGCATTTGGAAACACTTGAATCATCTTTTTGTAGCTTACTGCCGTGAGAAGCATCCCGACAAGGGCTATGATATAAGACGTGGGAACGTGTCCATTCGTCATATCAGACGCAATCCCAAACGTATCAAACACTACCATCGGAGTCATATATCCGATCCCCATTAATACAATCTGCCATAATTTCAACGACCTTTTTAATGTTACTGTTTCATGTTTCATTTATCTTCCCCCTTCTATTTATTAAGAACATTCTGACAATCAAATCCATAAATGCCTGTATTTAATTTCTTTATATAAAAATGAATGACTTTCATTCATTTTTATATAAAGAGTTGTTACATTTACTATAGCAAATATATGATTTATTTCTTTAAGTTGGTAAGGGTTGCTAACAAACTATCTTTTTCTTTTATCATATTATGAAAGCGCTTTATTTTAAATAGCTATATGTTCCTAATCTCCTGCTATATCAACGCAGAAATACCCTCTGAATAAGAGGGATTTCTGCTTACAAGCCGTTATTCAATCGTAGTATTCAATCACTTTCTTTTCGTTTTCACTGCAACTAAACTAGCAAAATCATGAATGATTGTAGCTGCAAGCAACGAGGTTATCTGAGTTGGATCATAAGAAGGCAGCACTTCCACCAGGTCAAATCCAACATAGTTAAATTCCGTCAGAGAACGAATCATTTGCAGCGTTTCTCTGCTGCTGAATCCGCCTACTTCAAGCGTTCCTGTTCCTGGTGCGCAAGAAGGATCAACAAAATCAATATCAAACGTTAAAAAGCACGGCGTATCTCCAATCGCTGTCTTCATTTGCTCTAAAACCACTGAAAATCCTTGATGTTCAAGCTCCCCTGCCGTTACTACATGATAACCGAGGTCTTTGCTTTCTTGAACATCTCCCGGGTGGTTTAATGTTCCTCTGATACCAATTTGAAAGACCTTCTTTGGATCTACTAGCCCTTCTTCATATGCGCGTATAAAAGGAGATCCGTGCCAATATTTTTCCTCGTAATACGTATCCCACGTGTCTGTATGAGAATCAAAATGAATCATAGCCACTGGACCATATCTTTTAGCAGCAGCACGAAGGCTTGCTAAGGTAATCGAATGATCTCCTCCAATTCCAATTGGAACAATTCCTCTATCCATAAGAGTGCCTACCGCTTCTTCCATTAATTCATAGCTTCTGTGAATATTATGTGGAATAACGGGCACATCACCAATATCGATAGCATTTGTATCATCGAATGGATATACGTCGTGTACCGGGTGATAAGGAAACAGCGTCATGGAAGATTGCCGAATTGCCTGAGGGGCAAAGCGCGCACCTACTCTGAAAGATGCTGCCGTATCAAACGGCATCCCTACTAGCCCTACTTTTGCATTTTCTCTTTCCGCTGGCAGCCTCATAAATGAGCCCGTTGTACAAAATTCTGGTTTGACATCTGGGGACAATGGATATTTCATAATTTATTCCTCCGTTTCAATGATTTCAGTTAGTCGCTAGGCATTTCCACTACTAAAATCATTGAAAGCAATACGGGAATAAGAAACGTTTGCCGACTCATATTCGTTGCTCCTTGTTACATTTATTGGTGGTTCAGCTCATTTAATACTTTTTCAAATGTAGAAATGACTTGATCTACTTCTTCCGCTGAAATAGTCAACGGTGGCTCAATACGAATTGTTTTAGAGTTTACAAGCGTGCCGGCTACTAGAATCCCTTCATCAAACATACCTTTAGAAAGCGCGTAGCCAATTTCATCTTGGTGAAACTCAATTCCAATCATTAAACCTTGCCCTCTGATTTCAAGTACTTTATCTCCATGTTTTTCAGCTGCTTTCTTTAAACCAGCAAGGAAATATTCTCCCAGCTCTTTCGCACGGTTTGGCAGCTGTTCTTCAATCAACACGTTAATGGTTGCAATAGCGGCTGCGCAGGCAAGCGGGTTGCCTCCAAACGTTGTTGTGTGCATAAAAGGATTATCAAAGAAGCTTGAGAACACTTTTTCTTTTGCTACGACTGCCCCAGCAGGCATAACCCCTCCTCCAAACGCTTTAGCAAGACATAAAATATCGGGTACAACATCGTATAGTTCTGATGCAAACATTTCACCGGTACGTCCCATACCTGTTTGAACTTCATCAAAAATTAAGATAGCATCGTACTCATCACATAGTGCACGCACTTCTTTTAAATAATTTTCAGGAGGAAGAATAATGCCGCCTTCTCCTTGAATTGGTTCTAATAAAACAGCTGCCACATCTTCCCCTACAAGCGCGCACGTTTCAAATGTTTTGCGCATCATGTCAATATCACCAAACGGTACGTGACGGAAACCTGGAATTAACGGCAGAAATGGTTTACGGAACATTCCTTTTGCCGTACCTGATAAAGAACCTAGACTTTTTCCATGAAAAGAACGTGTTGTGGAAATAAACGTTGTTCGATCACTATACATTTTCGCTAATTTTAAAGCGGCTTCTACACTTTCTGTTCCGCTGTTTGTGAAAAAGGAATACTTCAAATCCCCCGGTGTAATATCTGCTAAAATTTTCGCAAGCATCGCACGAAGTGGATCTAATAAGTCTTGGCTATGGAGCGCTTGACGCTGAAGCTGATCTTGAACAGCTTTGACTACTTTAGGATGGCGGTGCCCCACGTTATAAATTCCAAATCCGCCCAAACAATCAATGTATTTTTTACCGTTTACATCCGTAAAACAAGAGCCTTCATCTGACCATTCAACAGCTGCGAACTGCGTATCCACCGTTACTGTTTTGCGATATTCTAAAAAGCCTGGGTTGACATGCTCACGAAATCCGTCTACTGTTTCTTTCGTAATCCACTGTGCTTCTTCAGCTGACACTTCGCTTTTTTCAATAAGCCCCAGCACTTTGTTGATATATTCGTTTACTTCACCATATGCTTTGTTTACTTCTTGATTTTTCGTCACTGTATTCATTTTAATATCGCTCCTTCTCTACTTTTTAATTTTTAAACCAGCCGATTGGCTCTACTTGTAAATTAATATTAATTTGTTTTACTTCTTGAAATTCTTCCAATCCAAACGTGCCCAGTCCTCGGCCAATTCCGCTCTGCTTATATCCGCCCCAAGGCGCTTCGTTAAATGTAAAATGATACGTGTTTACCCAAGTGATGCCCGCACGCAGCTTTTTAATCACTCGAAGAGCTTTTGCGCCGTCGGTTGTAAACACACTGCCTGCTAAACCGTATTCCGTATCATTTGCAAGCTTAATAGCTTCTTTTTCATCTTTGAACGTTTGAATAACAACAACCGGACCAAAGATTTCATCTTGCACAATTTTCATATTTGACGTAACGTTACTAAAAACCGTAGGTTCTACAAAGAATCCTTTTTCCAATCCACTGCTGGTGATTCGATTGCCTCCGCATACAAGGTGAGCGCCTTCTTGCTTTCCAATTTCGACGTACTTTAATACTTTTTCCATATGTTCTTCACTTACAAGAGGGCCCATTTCAATCTCTTGTTCCATTCCATTTCCTACTTTAATTTTTTGAGCACGCTCTGCAAAACGTTCGATAAATCTCTCAGCGATGCTTTCTTCTACTAAAATACGAGAACCTGCAGCGCAAATTTGGCCGCTACCTGCAAAAATTCCGAATAAGGCATAATCTACAGCTGTTTCAAAATCAGCGTCAGCAAATATAATGTTCGGTGACTTTCCTCCAAGTTCTAAAGAGACTTTCGTTACATTCTCTGCTGCTTGACGCATAATGTGTTTTCCAGTTACCGTTCCGCCTGTAAAGGAAATCTTATCAACACGCTTATCTTGAATAAGCGTATTTCCTACAGTATCTCCGGCTCCCATAACAAGGTTTGCTACTCCTTTTGGCAATCCTACGCTTTCTAAGATCTCAAAAAGTTTTGTAGGAGTAACCGGTGTCACTTCAGAAGGTTTAAATACAATCGTATTTCCTGCAGCTAAAGCAGGTGCAATTTTCCACACGCTCATCAACAGCGGATAATTCCAAGGTACAATCAATCCGCACACTCCAATTGGTTCTTTTATAACCATTGCTTGCATAGGTGCAGGAACACTGTACGTTTGACCGTCTGGCTTTGTAATTAATCCAGCGTAATATCTAAAACAAGCAGCTGCATCTTCCACATCAGCCTCAGCTTCGCGATAGGGCTTTCCGTTATCCATTGTTTCTAGCGCTGCTAATTCCTCTTTCGCTTCTTCAAGCTTATCGGCAATTTTAAATAAGATAGCTGCTCTTTCAGATGCAGAAGTCTCAGACCAAATTCCGCTGTCAAAGGCTTCCCGTGCAGCTTTAATTGCTGCTTTCATATCTTCTGCGCTGCCTTCTGCAGCATATCCAATTACTTCACCTGTCGCTGGATTAACAGTAGGACGCTGCTTCTCTGCTTTTTTCCACTCTCCGTTTATGTACATATTTAAAGTTAACGTTTTAACGGCTGTACGATCCATAAGATACCTCCTTATTAAATAACGACTGATTGTCAGTCATTTTAAACTTTAAAAAACTTATAATTCTGATAATTAATTGTATATTTTGAATGAATGTCAGTCATTTTGATAGGTGTAATATCAGCAGCGCTAATATTACACGGATGGCACAAGAGAACGCTTTAAGAATTGAAAAAGTTCTTCCTTCGATTGTTCAAGTGTGACATCTTGCTCTCGCCCGATATAAAAAAGTTCCGCAGCATTTTCAATCAAATTGATCATCGTTTTAGCTGTCCATTTAACGTTAAGCTGCTTAATGACTTCTTCCTTTCTAACAGCCTCGTTTAATACCTCTTCAAACCAGTTGTAATAAGGTAAGTAAATAGCTTCCCATGTTTCTAATGAATAGTCAAAAGCGAGCCCTGAATAGCATAAAACAAGAACATCTCTATATTCATCTGTTGTTTTATACGTTTCGTCAATCATTACCTCTAATGTACTTAAAAAATTTGTTGCTGTTTTAGCTCTTTCTTTAATTTTTTCAAGCGACAAAGAAAGTAAGTTTTCTGCAATAGCAGGAACAAGGGCATTTTTGGATCTGAAATAAAGATAAAAAGTTCCTTGAGCTACGCCTGCACGCTTTACAATGTCTGAAATTGACGTTTTATCAAGCCCCTTTTCAGATATAACTTCAATCGCTGCCTGTAAGATTTTATCGTATTTTTCACTTGTGCTTGTAACCAACTCTTTCCCTCCACCTATAAAATGAATGACTTTCATTCATTTTACTACAAGCAACCAAAATTACGCAAGATAAAATTTTCTGAATCTTTAAATTTAATTAAAAATCGGCCGTATACCGACTTCAAAAATATTTTTTTATTTTATCATTTTACCCTCGCTTTTTTTATATGTCTCACTGTTATTTCTCTTCTTTTGACAATCCAAAATAAAAGCTGATATAACGCTCTTCAAGCAACTATTCTTCTGAAAAAGTATCTTTATTAGAAAGATACTTTTCTGCGTTTATTTATAAAGCTTTATGACCTAATTACTCTTCACTTAAAGTTGACGGAGTAAAAAAAAGAGTGGTAACATGTAAAACTGATTCTACAGTCACTTATTTTATCCATTTATTTCCCATAATTTCTCTTAACTACAATGTACATTTTTAGTTAAAAATAACTTTATAACGCCGAAAAATCACCCACTCTATTTCACATTTTATATTTTCTATGTTTACTACCTAAAAAAACCGGGTATACACTTCGTTGTGTTTAGCATCCGTTCTACATATCAGTCAGATTGATTTAAAACTTTATAAAGGAGTTACATTGCATGAAGAAACTATTGTTAATCAGTATGATTTGTTTTCTTCTAGTTATTACTTCGGCTTGCGGCAACGGTAATGGCGCATTTAAAGATAAAAAAACCATTACCATCGGCATGAATAACTATACTGAAAACATCGCCTACACATACGTATGGAAACAGATTTTAGAAGATCGAGGTTATAAGGTTAGAACTGTTTTCTTAGAGAAAGCCGGTGTTTGGGTAGGAACGGCCAATGACGACATTGATATTTCGTTTGCACCATGGCTGCCTACAACAGATGCGCCTTTTTACAAAAAGTATAAAGATCAAGTAAACATCGAAGACCCTTGGCTTAAAAACGCGCGCTTAGGATTCGCAGTTCCCGCCTATATGAAAGATGTGAACACAACGGAAGACCTTGCTAAGGTTGCTTCTGATGTCGATAACAAAGTAATTGGAATTGACCCAGGCTCCAGTATTAATGGATTAGCCGAACAGGCGTTAAAAGATTATAACCTTAAAAGCTATACGCTTGTAAAATCGTCTGAGGCAGCTATGCTCAGTGAACTGCGCAAAGCCTATGATGCCAAAAAACCAATTGTTGTTACTATGTGGAATCCTCACTGGGCTTTTGCAGACTTTGATATCAAATACTTAAAAGATCCTAAAAATTCGTTTGGAGACCCTGACAACATTTACACAATGACAAGCAAGGAATTTAAAAAGACAAATCCTCAAGTCATAAAATGGATGAATAATGCACAGATGAATGATAAATTAATCAGTCCTCTTCTATCACAAGTTGAAAAATCTTCGAATCCTGAAGAAGCAGCGCAAGAATGGGTAAAAAAGCATAAAAAGCTAGTTGACAGTTGGACAAAAGATTAATGGACGTAAAAGAAAACAACAATTGAGGTGGACATATGGAACACGTAAAATTAAAAGTACAAAATATAACCAAAGTGTTTGGTAAGAATCCGTCAAAAGCGATTGATTTACTTCAAAAAGGAAAAACAAAAAAAGAAATTCTAGAAGAAACAGGAATGACAATAGGGGTTAATCAAGCAAACTTCGAAATCAAATCCGGTGAAATCTTCGTTATTATGGGCCTGTCTGGAAGTGGTAAATCCACTTTAGTTCGTATGTTTAATCGCCTTGTTGAACCAACATCTGGATCCCTTATTTTGGACGGTGACGATGTAGTAAAAATGAACAAAGATGAACTCCGCGACATGCGCCGAAAAAAAATGAGCATGGTTTTTCAAAACTTTGCCCTATTCCCTCACCGTACGGTTCTTGATAACACAGAATACGGACTAGAAGTTCAAGGTACACCAAAAGCCGAACGTGAAAAGAAAGCAAAAGAAGCGCTTGAATTAGTAGGTTTGAAAGGGTACGAAAATCAATACCCTGGTGAACTGAGCGGCGGTATGCAGCAGCGCGTCGGGCTGGCCCGAGCACTTGCCAATGACCCTGATATTTTATTAATGGATGAAGCATTCAGTGCACTAGATCCGCTTATTCGTAAAGACATGCAAGATTTCTTACTGGAGCTTCAAGAAAAAATGGAACGTACAATCATTTTTATTACCCATGATCTTGATGAAGCTCTTCGAATCGGAGATCGCATCGTTTTAATGAAAGACGGCAGTGTTGTTCAGGTAGGAACACCTGAAGAAATTATGACAAACCCTGCCAATGATTATGTTGAGCGCTTTGTGGAAGACGTTAATGTAGCTAAAGTATACACAGCTGAAAGCGTGATGAACCGTGCCGAATCTATTACCGTAGACCGAGGTCCGCGCGTGGCTCTTAAAATCATGCAAGAAGCTGGTTATTCAAGCATCTACGTCGTAGACAAGAAAAAAACTCTTTTAGGAGTTGTAACTGCAGATGATATTAGCCGTGCCATTAAACAAGATAAACTGACAGCAGACGTATTAGATACGGATATTCCAACTGTTACAACAGATACGCTACTAGAAAACTTGTACGACAAAATGGTTATCAGCCGCTTTCCGCTACCGGTTGTAGATGAAAACCATCGTCTGCGCGGCATCATTAAAAAAGAACGAGTGATTGAAGCACTCGCCGGTACTGATAGTAATGAGGTGAACGTAAATGAATAGTATTCCTAAAATTCCCGTTGGCAATTGGATTGACCATTTTGTCACGTTTTTAAATGATAATATCAAAGGTTTTTTTGATGTTATTTCAGCTATTGTCGATGGTATTGTAAGTTTTATTGTACTAGTGTTAACTTTTCCACCAGCATTAATTTTAATCTTAATTGTCGGAATCATTGCTTGGTTTTCAAGTAAAAAATGGTCATTTACTATTTTATCAATGATTGGCCTGTTATTTATTCTTAATCTTGGCTACTGGCAAGAAACCATGGACACACTAGCCCTCGTTTTAACAAGCGTACTGATTTCGATTATAGTAGGAATTCCGCTTGGCATCTGGGCATCTCAAAGCGAAAAGACGGCTCGAATTATTACGCCAATCTTAGACTTTATGCAAACAATGCCCGCATTTGTTTATTTGATTCCAGCACTTTTCTTTTTTGGAATCGGTGTAGTGCCAGGTGTTATCTCATCTGTTATCTTTGCAATGCCTCCGACGATTCGCTTAACGAACCTAGGTATTCGCGAAGTACCCGCTGACTTAGTAGAAGCAGCAAATGCCTACGGTTCAACAACAAAACAAAAATTATTTAAAGTACAGCTTCCATTAGCTACAAAAACCATCATGGCCGGAATTAACCAAAGCATCATGCTATCTCTTTCAATGGTTGTTATTGCCTCTCTTGTAGGTGCTCCGGGACTTGGTGCGGAAGTATACCGTGCAGTTTCTCGACTTGAAGTCGGCACGGGCTTTGAAGCTGGAATTTCAATCGTTATTTTAGCGATTATTTTAGATCGTATTACGCAATATTTTGGAAATCGTTCAAACCAACGAGCATAAGTAAAAAAAGAAGCCAACTCCGGTGAGTTGGCTTCTTTTTATTTATTTTTGTAACACGCTACAAAGATTGCTTCCCCTTGAAACGATTCAATTCTTTGTTGATTCGTTTTGATGTCAAAAAACTGCTTAAATCCCCTTGGTATATTCAGCATATATTGAGTAAGCTCATGCTTTGTCTCTTCCGGAACATTCATCATCCCGCACCAGTCATCAAATAAAAAGCGCTTTGGAAAAGTTGTCAGCACTTCTGTACGGAACCCTTGCATTTCAAGCATAGAAAGCCACTCTGTTTTTTTATAAGCACGATAATGGCTTGGATCTCTTGTCTTTTCAACTCGATTATAAAACTCGTCATAAGCATTCACTTCCGGTGCTACATTATCAATGAGCAAGAACTGTCCGCCTGGCTTTAACACTCGGTATACCTCTTTGATGAACTGTTTAATATTAGGAAAATGGTGAGGTGCAATTCTGCACGTTACCGTATCAAACTCGTCATCTTGAAATGGCATATCTTCAGCATCTCCTTGAACAAACGATACATTTTCATGACCATTTTCTTTAATAAAGCCTTCAGCACTTTGCAGCATTTGAGGAGTTAAGTCAAAAGCCGTTACTTCTTGAAAAACAGGTGCTAGCTTATTTGCCACGTGTCCTCCTCCTGTTGCTACATCAAGCAGCTTTCCTCCTCTATTTTCTTCAGCAATTTCCGCTAAAACAGCTAAATCTTTGCCTTTCGCATGACCTTTACTTTTGACGTACTTTCCAGCATTCCCCCCGAACTGACTGACCACCATTTCTTTATTACTCATCTATTCTCCCCCCATTTTCCTCTTTAAAACTCTCTGTTACTTTGCCTAGTGCATTCACATATTTATTAGGAAACGTGTGAATGTATTCTTTTTCTTTCTCCCCATTGATGAAACATGCGAAACAGCGGAGGAAGAAGCAGCCAAATGGTTAAAATTCGAAGTACTTGGACGGCTACTACCAACGTCGAATCAGCTTGCAGTACAATTGATGTAGTCGCCATTTCTGCAATGCCTCCAGGAGCAAACGCTAAAATAGACGTAATAAGCCCGATTCCAGTTATTTTGGAGACGAGTAGTGCACAAACAAACATAGCAGCAATTAAGCCGATTGTATTAATAAGCGCAACAACTATAATTTTTTTTACGCCGATAAACATTTCTTTATGAAAGCGAGAACCAATGCTTGACGCGATAAAAATTTGCGATAAAATCATCACAGAATGAGGCCAGTATGCTTGAAGATTATAGCCCGCGTACGATGAAGCAGCTGTTTGAACAATCGCAACAGTAAGCATTCCCCCTACTAACCAAGGAGCAGGAAATTTTAGTTTTTTTCCTATATAATAGCCTACTACTGCTGTAACGATTAAAACGCCTGTCCATAGCAGTGATTCCCACCCAAAAATACTTAGAGTAGCTGCCACTGCATGCCGACCTGTATTACTTCCCCAATAGACCACAAATAAAGGAACAGCAAGCACAACTAAAAACACGCGCATTGTTTGAATGATGCTTACAACTGCCGTATTAGCCCCTACCTCTTCAGCCATGCCTGGCATTGCGCTCATTCCTCCAGGAGTCGTGCCGAAAAAGCTTGTTAATAAGTCTGTGGAACTGAACTTCCATAGCAAATAACCGGATAAAAGAGAAAAAACAACGGACAGCAAAAGCATGATCGTAATGGTGGACCAGTGAGATTGAAACGTAGTTAATACAGACAAGTTAATCTTTTGACCTAATTCAATCCCTAAAATACACTGTCCTGCGTACAGCCAATATTTTGGAATACCTTTTTTGCTTGTTTGAGATAAAAAACGCGGCTTTCGGAAAGCTAGAATAGCAGCTAAAATGAGGGTCCCAAGCATCCAGCCAATGGATAAACCTGTTAACGATAAAAGAAATCCTCCGACGCTTGTTAATAAAATAAAAAATATAGATTGTAAAAAAATAATTCTTGCGTTCATATCTACTTCCTTCCTTCTACAAGGCTTTTCTTTCTTACACCGAACATTCTTCTTCTTAACTATAGTATAATTTTAGAGATAATTAAAATATCGAAATTTTATTATAAACCATTCATTTTTTTTATTCCTGGAGGGGTAGTATGGACGATCGAGATTGGCTTATTCTACAAGTGTTGTATCGAGAAAAAAACATTACAAAAGCAGCCAAGGAGCTGTTTATCTCTCAGCCTGCGCTTACGCATAGACTGCAGCAGATGGAGAAGGAATTTCATGTTCAGATTGTGAACAGAGGACGCCGCGGCGTTCAATTTACACCGCAGGGGGAATATTTAGTGAAGTGCGCAGAAGAAATGCTGCTCACGCTTCAAAAAATAAAAGAAAATGTGTTAAACATGGATGATCAATTAACCGGTACTTTACGTCTAGGAGTGTCTAACTTTTTCACTGACTACAAGCTACCTGGACTATTACGGTTATTTAAAGAGCGATTTCCTGACGTTGAATTCAAAGTCACCACCGGATGGAGCAGTGACATGGCTCACTTACTTTATAAGCACGATGTTCATATTGCGTTTGTAAAAGGTGATTATAACTGGCAGGATCAGAAAGAGCTGCTTTTTAAAGAAACGATTTGCATTGCGTCTGCACAGCCTGTTGACATAAACAACCTTCCCAATATACCTCGAATTGACTATCACCAAGATCGTTTTTTAAAAACATCTGTTGATAACTGGTGGGCTGAAAATTACTCTCAGCCTCCCCTTGTCAGTATTGAAGTGGATAAAGCAGAAACATGCAAAAAGATGGTTGTAAACGGACTCGGTTATGCGATTTTGCCGAGTATGCTGCTTGATGACGCAGCAGAGATTTACAGATACACGTTAAAAACAAAAGACCAGCAGCCTTTAACGCGCAGTACATGGATGTTTTATCATGAGGATTCATTAAAAATTAACATCGTAAAAGCTTTTATTGAGTTCATTCAAAACTTGGATTTAAAAGATGTACACTGATAGAAAGAGGTTGAAACAAACGTAGTTTAGCCGAAATGAAAAAATGAACCATTAATCAAAATGTTTGATTAGTGGTTCATTTTTTGTTGTAGTAAACATAGGTTTCATCTGTTTCGTTCCTTCTAGCAGTTGATTGTAGGGCAAGACGAAGACTCCTGCGGGAAAAGCGGGACAGGTGAGACCACGCAGGAGCGTAAGCGACGAGGAGGCTCATCGCCCGCCCGCGGAAAGCGAAGTCTTGCACGGAAATCAACTGCGGTGTCTAAAGCAGTTCAGCTCATATATCCCATTTGTTCATCTTTAGATTAGATTCATTTCGTCATGCCTCAACCTTTTCTTTATCATGTCTACTCGTCATTTGTTCCGCCCATTAAGTCAGAATACAGCTTGCTTTGCTGTTCAAGAAAGACTTTAGCACCGCTGCTATTTTTATAAAAAGAGGTTAAATCGTTATCTTTAAGCAGCTGTTCCCATTCTTTTGTATGAACCATTTCATACACTGTCTTATTCCAATATGCTACCTGCTCTTTGGTCATATTAGGCGGTCCCATTAGACCTCTCCAATGGCTAAATGTTACGTCAATTCCCGCTTCTTTCCACGTTGGGATCTCTTTTAACTCTTCTAGCCTGCTGGGAGAAGAAACGGCGAGTATTCTTACCTGCCCTTGTTCATACTGCTTTTTTACTTCTGATAATGACATAGGTGCTACATCTAGCTGATGATGAACGAGCGCATCGATCACTTTATGACTGCTGTTGTAAACGAAGAACTCAAGCTTGGAAGAGTCTACGCCTGCTTTTTTATTCAGCTGCATGAACGATAAATGATCGTCGTTTCCTAAGCGAGGTGATATTCCTACTTTCATGCTGGATTCACTTTGATTTAACGTGCGTATGAGCTGTTTTAAATTATATATAGGAGAGTTAGCAGGAACTACGATGACCTCCCATTCAGATGTTAAAATAGCGAGCGGAGTAAAGTCTTTATAGGTTAATTGACTTTGCCCTAGCAAATTATTTGTAATCAGCAAACTGGAATTTCCGGAAACAATATTCCCTTCTTTTCTCTGTTTAATATATTTCCATCCTTCTTCACCTTGCCCGCCTATTTTATTACTAACAGAAACGGGTACCTTCACAATCTTCTTTTCCGTTAGCACTTGTTGAATGGCTCTTACTGTTGCATCTGCTCCTCCGCCTTTTGCACCGGCTGCCACAATTTCAATTTCCCCCATATCAATACGGTCTTTTTTAGAGGGAGAAGAACAGCTAACAAGCAATACACTTATAAACACTATCATGAGCTTTTTGATCATATATACCATCCTTCAAGGCTAATGCTACGCTAAATAGTACTTGCGCTCCGGCCGTCCAATAATCCCATAATCATACTCAACGTGACATTCACCAGTTGATACTAGATACTCTAAATATCGTCTAGCTGTCGTTCTAGATACTCCCATGTGTTGCCCCATCTCTTCGATCGTAATTCCTTTGATGCTTTTTAAAATGTCTTTTGACTTTTGTAACGTGATACCATCAATACCTGAAGGAAGAGATTTATCCGCTTTTGGCTTTGTTCTGACATGTCCAAAGTACGCATCAATAAATGATTGATCAACTTCTTCACGCGTACTAAACAGTTCCTTTTTCTCTTGATACTGTTTAATAGCATTAATGAAGGATTCCATCATAACCGGCTTAATCAAATAATTAACGACGCCGTTTCTCAAACAGATTTCTACAATGTTTTTTTCGGTGGCAGCCGTTACCACGATAACGTCAACGTGTGGAAACTGCGCTCTGATTTTTGGCAGTAAATCTGTTCCCATTTCATCTGGCATATAGATGTCTAAAAGAAGTAAATCAACTTTCTTCTCCTTTAGCATTTCAAGCGTCTCTTTTGCATTCAACGCTTTACCTACAACTTCCACACCATCTACTTCTAATAAAAATCGCTCTTGAACTTGAGCAATTCGAAAATCGTCTTCTGCAATTGCGACTCTTAACATTTCGACTCTCCCCTTACTTCTCATGATTCAGTTTTTTGGAAGGTAAACTGAAAAAATGGCTCCTCCTTCTGGCTGATTATATACTTCAATAGATCCTCCAAGCTCATCTACCATTTTCTTTATATTTGCCAGTCCGTATCCTCTGTCTGTACCTTTGGTTGAAAAACCTTTTGTGAAAATTTGATTTAGTACTTCTTCTGATATACCAGGTCCGTTATCCATCACTTCAATAATTAAATCATGACCAATATCGGTAATAAAAAACGACACTTCTTTTTCAGACTGCTGACTCACTGCTTCAAATGCATTATCAATTAAATTCCCAATAATGATAATGAGATGAGAAATTTCAATATGTTCTGGGAGCGTATCGAGTGTACTCTCCGAATCAACCGAAAAGTGAATTTTCTTTTCAGATGCTTTTCCAATCTTCCCAAGCAATATTGCTTGGACTTTAGAATCTAGTATCTGATCAAATAGAATACGATTTTGTGTTTGGTGTACGGCTGATTCTTTTTGAATAAACTCAAATGCATCTTTGTACTGCCCTAACTGCAGCAAACCCGACAAAACATACAGCTTATTCGTAAACTCATGGGTTTGAGCTCGTAAATCCTCTGAATACTTTCGTACTTCTGAAATCGTATTGATTAAGCTTTTTAATTCTGTCTTATCACGAAAACTAGCGACCACTCCTACAATTCGCTGATGTTCAATAATAGGTGTTAAGTTTAAGATAAACGTTTTTTCATTCAAAAAAATCTCTTGGTCGCTTCGGGCTATTCCCGTATCTAGCACTTCAATCATATTCGTATAAGGAAATACTTCAATGATATGATGATGTAAATATTCCGTCTGTAGTCCTAGCATATTTTTAGCTGATGTATTCATCATCGTAATAAAGCCCTGATGATCAATAGCAATAATTCCTTCTTTTATCGACAGTAAAATCGCATTTCGTTCACGGTATAAAGAAGCGATTTCATGGGGCTCAAGACCGAGAGTATCTTTTTTGATACTTTTAGCTAAAAAAATACCCCCGATCATACCAAGCAATAAAACAGCTAGTGAAAATAGGATAATTTGCTGAATGCGCGTAATGAGCTGAGCATGAACATGAGACTTTAAAAACTCAACCGTCACTACTCCCACGACCTCCGTATACTTTCCGTGACTGATAACAATAGGCGCTTTCCCCATAATTGCAGGACCTGTGGTTCCCTCTCCGTCAAGCGTATAATATCCGCCAAACAGCAGTGCTCTATCGTTAACCGCCTCTTTGTTTTTCTTTCCTATCCATTTTTGATTAGAATGAGAATAGATGAGTTGCTCACGGTTTTGAACCACAATACTTGCTGCTCCGATTTGTTCCCTCACTTGCTCGGCAAGCGGCTGAATATAGCGACTCGGCTGTTTTTTTTGAAAAGCAGCTTTGACTTCCGGCATAAATGATATTGATTTGGCTGCTTGAAGAGCCAGCTGCTCGGCTTGCCTTTTAGATTCTACAAACTGCATGTAAGAGAAAATACTCGCTAAAAGAACAATAACAGTTATGATTAATGCTGCGGATAAACCTACGATTTTTGTTTGCAGCGATACTTGAAACCATTTTTTCATTTCATCGCACCTTTAGCCTTTACCTTATAGTTCTATTCCTCTTTTATTTTATCAAAATTTTTTGTATATCCGCTCCTTATTCCAAAAGCTTTTTAGACAAAAAAACTTATCAATCCCAAAAGCGGAATTGATAAGTTTTTAGGTTCATGATCTTTACAGCGTAATAACTCCTGTAATAATAGCTACTAAAAGCATCACCATCGCTGTTCCAATCGTCCACTTTAAAGTAAAGCGCTGGAATTCACCAAGCTCGACTTTTGCCATACCGACCAATAGATACGTAGAAGCAACTAAAGGACTTAGTAAGTGAACAGGTTGACCAATCAATGAAGCACGGCCAATTTCTGCAGCATCAATACCGTATGCTGAAGCTGCTTGAGCAATAATTGGTAAAATTCCATAGTAGTAAGCATCATTTGACATAAAGAACGTAAATGGCATACTTGTGATGGCTGTAATCACAGACATGTAAGGCCCTAACGCATCTGGAATTAATCCTACTAAACTATTACCCATTGCATCTACCATTTTTGTACCTGATAAAATGCCTGTGAATACGCCTGCTGCGAATACAAGAGATACAACAGCAAGTACATTACCGGCATGTGCTGTGATACGCTCTTTTTGAACTTCTAAATTTGGATAGTTAATCATGATAGCGATTGCAAATCCAATCATAAACAGGATTTGAAGCGGCATAACTGCTGTGATAAGTCCTACTAATAATAGAGCTGTTAAAGCAAAGTTTACCCATAAAAGCTTCGGACGCTTGTACTCGATTCCTTCAGCAGCGGCTGCTTCTGCAAAAGCTACTTGAGCATTTGTAACGTCTTGAATATCAATAACACCTAAGCGCTGGCGCTCTTTTTTCCCGAAATAGTAAGCCGTAAATAATAACCAAACAGCTCCACCAATCATGGCTGGAATCAGTGGTGTGAACACCTGTGAAGCATCTAACTTCAATGCGCTCATCACACGAGCAGTAGGTCCGCCCCAAGGCGTTAAGTTCATAACTCCACTGCCCATAATAGCGATACAGGCTAAAATCATAGGCTTCATGTTTAGCTTTTTATAAAGCGGAAGCATCGCTGAGAGCGTAATCATATATGTTGTTGTTCCGTCTCCGTCTAATGAGATAATAAGAACTAAAATAGCTGTACCAATTGTGATTTTTAGTGGATCACCTTTTACGATTTTTAAAATTCTTCCTACAACTGGATCAAACAAACCAGCATCAATCATAATCCCAAAATATAAAATAGCAAACATTAACATAACGCCTGTAGGTGCTAATTCTTTTACACCATTTAAAGCCATTTCTCCAATATCACTTGTGAATCCCCCTATGATTGCAAACAATACTGGAATAACCATTAAAGCAATAAGCGGCGTTAATCGTTTTGTCATAATTAGAAACATAAATGTACAAACCATCAAAAACCCAAGAATAGCTAACATTATTACCCCTCCTATTTTTGAATCCGCTTTCATAACAGTGGAAGCGATTCGTTTGTATGTATGACTCGCATATGTATGCCAGTTCGTCTATACGATTACAACATCGCTTGTTCACTATTAAGTTGTACCTTAAAACTTTAAAATTTTCTGTTTTTTCTTAAAATAATCATAATTTACAGAAGGGTATAGTGTAAATAATTCGTACTATAAAAACTTTTAAAACTTTATGGGTAATTAAATCCTTTTTGTTCATTGGAAGAATAAAAGAAAGGAAGAGGAAAAAAGATAGGAAAATAAAAAACGGAGAGAGAGGAACTATTCTCGTGAATTATTCAATTTGAACTCTAAGAGAATAAGCTCCAGAATGAGGAGTTTTATTCCATTGAGCAAGAGACTCCTCTAAAAATGGAATGTTTTTCAACTTCTTTGTTTGGAACTTTTCTATTTTTGAATATTTCTCTAAAGCATACGTATTAGCAAACATTTCTTGCGTTCTATTTCCTTCTTTTAAAAGCGTTCCATTTGTCATACGATCCACATGATGGCCTAATTCATGCAGAATGATAAAAGCAAATTGATGAGGCTTTTTATTTTTTGTTGTATCGATAAAGACAATAGGACATTCCGTTACTGTATATTTAATATAGTCAATTTCAAACTGAAGTTTGCGCTTATCTTTTGGAAGGTTATCATTAAATTGGCCATAGTACACGCCTAGCACATCTTTCCCTTGCACTTTTACACTGCCTAAGCAATACACGCCTTTTAGCCCATCCCAGTCTTTTTCGTCTGTTACATTAGCAATTTCCTGCAGGGCGGCTTTTTGCTTCGCACTCATGACTCCATGAAACGTTACGCCATGAATTTGGATTTTTTCACTACGCTTAAACATCTTCTTGCCTCCTTTGCTAAATTCCTTCTACAACATATTATTTAGCAATAAGTATATTCATTCACAATACATGGTTAAAAACATGAAGTTAATGTCAAGATTCCCGTTTTGATGTTTTTTAACCCTGCTTATATGCTGCTTCGTTTATTTTCTATTTTTACTATATTACATATGTAGCCATTAATAAAATATCATTTTTTTATGATTTATCATTACTTTTTTTTATTTCTATTTTTGTTTATCGATAATCTGAAGCCTCCGTATCATTTTTAAATTTAAAACCATTGCTATATAAAGAAAAGGATAGCAAAAAAACGAGTATAGCGTCTTCCATTCGTTATAATAAAACACTTCTGTTTGGGCAGAAATGTATTCAAACAGGGTTGTAAGAATTACCCACACTGTAATATATAAAGCTTTTTTAGCCAAACTCTTGCTCTGTGGATAAAAATTTAAAAATACACTATTCGTTGCAGGATAAACAAAAATAAAAATTAAAAGATATTCAAAATCTACTCCTTTTGTGAAGAATCCATAAAGATCATATTTAACATCAAGATATATATCTGCTACCGATCCTAAAAACATGACAAACAAAGAAGTTGTATACATTTCTATCCAGCTGATACGCTTTGGCATAACTAGTACACTCAAAATAGAAATCACCGTTGTAAGAATTAAGAGCACCACGCTGAGAACCTCGTTTTCTATAGGAGATAGAAACAGCTTTCCCATTGGATATTAAATTCATTCTGAAGGCTAAAAAATTAAGACTTCGTAAAAAAAGAGATTGAAGCATAACGAAGTCAAGATAATCTAAATACGAACTGAGATAAATGTTTTGGACTGCTTGGCACACCGCTGTTGATTTCCGCGCAAGACTTTGCTTTTCGCGGGCGGCCGCTGAGCATCCCCGTCGCTCATGCTCCTGCGGGGTCTCATCCATTCCACTTCACCCCTAGGAGTCTTCGCTTTACCCTCTAAACAGCTAGAAGCAAATATATATAATCTACGTTCACCATCACAATAAAAAATCCGAACGAGTTGGATTCTCTATCAAGAATCTCAATTCATCGTTCGGATCTTCTTTCAACTGAACTACTTTTGTTTCAGCTTCTTTTTGTTAACGAAAGGAAATGATGCAAGAACCAAGCTCTTGCTGTCCCCATTTAAGTGAAAGCTCATCATGATGAGTAAGCGGACCTACTCCCTCAGGTGTACCTGTAAAAATAAGGTCTCCTTTATCAAGACCAAAATGTTTTCCTGTAAAATCAATAATCGTTTGTAAGTCAAAAATCAAATCTTTAATATTCCCCAGCTGCACGCGTTCATTGTTTTTCACTAGCGAAAAGTTTTTCTTCTTAGATGCTTCTACTCCTTCAAATGGAATAAAGTTTCCCACAACCGCTGAATGTTTGAATCCTTTTGCAAGCAGCCAAGGGTGCTTTTTTTGTTTTAATTCGCTCTGCACGTCTCGAAGAGTCAAGTCTAATCCAATCGTCATCTCGTCAACGAGTTCATCCACTGTTATGCCTTCTTTGTAAGATTGTCCAATATGAAGAATCAGTTCAGTTTCAAAGTGCACCTCTCCTTGGTCGCTAGGAAGAGTGATTGATTGTCCAGCTGCTTCAACGAGAGCGTGAGTAGGTTTGGAAAATAAAAAAGGTGATGTTGGAATATCATTATGTAATTCTTTTGCATGCAGTGCGTAGTTTCGGCCTACACAATAAATATTTTTAATATCTTTCACTTTCATCATCCCTTCTTTCGTTCAAATAAAGATTTTTTAACTTATATTCTTTTATTTTACAAGAAAAAAAGACTGGGACATAATAAAATGAATCTACTCTAAAGACGGAACATGGGGATAAATGAGCTGAACTGCTTGTGACACCTCTGTTGATTTCCGTGCAACAGCTAGAAGGACCTGCCCACACGAAGCCTACGTTCACCAGGACCATAAAAAAACACGAACGATCTATCAAAAATAGATCGTTCGTGTTTAACGTTAGCGAAACAACTTTTCTCACATTCTCTTTCTTTCAATCTGTTATTTTCTAGCCCATTTTGTAATGCCTTTGATATCATCTGGAGTTGTACGGCAGCACCCTCCGATTAACTGAGCACCTGCTTCATACCAGCTGTGAGCGCTGCAGCCATACGTTTCGCCAGCAGATGTCCCGTTCCATGTTTTAGATTCAGCATCATAATGCTCCCCTGAATTTGGATACACAATGACTGGCTTATCCGTTTGAGATTTAATTTCTTTAATAAGTGAAGAAATATATTGAGGCGGCGTACAGTTAACTCCAAGAGCCGCTACTTGCTCATAAGAATCCAGATAGCGTGCACACTCCGAGATTAATGTTCCGCTGCTAATGTGCAGGTCATCTTTTGCGCTGAACGTAATCCATGCGTACGCTCCTTCAAACTCTTGTAGCAGCCTCGCAATAGCTCTTGCTTCCATTACATTAGGAATAGTTTCACAAGCTAATACGTCCGCTCCTGCCTCAACTAATGCTTTCATACGAGGACGATGAAATTCCATTAACTCTTCTTCTGTTACGTCATACTGTCCAGTATATTCCGATCCGTTTGCTAAAAATGCTCCGTAAGGCCCTACCGAAGCGGCGACAATTGGTTTGGGACGATTAAGACGATTCTCTTCTTGGTGCCAAAATTCATCTCTTGCTTCAGCCGCAATTTTTACAGATGCTTGAATTAACTCGCGAGCCTCTGCTTCACTCAGTCCACGTTTAGCAAAACCTTCAAATGTGCTTTGATAGCTTGCTGTAATCGCACAGTCAGCTCCTGCTTCAAAGTAATCTTGATGCACTCTCTTAATCAATTCCGGCTGCTCCATCAGCACTTTTGCAGACCATAAGCTGTCGTTTAAATCACAGCCATATCTTTCAAGTTCAGTTGCCATTGCACCATCTAGTACAATCACAGGGAATGTATGTAAAATTTGTTGGATAGGATTCATTGTTTAATCTAGGGTTGTCCACTAGCAGTTAGCTTCGATTACCCTATCCTCCTTTCAGATAATTTAAAATATATGCAAAAAAGTCTAAAGGACTAGGCAACTTTTGTCAAGAAACCGAAAAAACAAGCATGGATTTATAACCAAGCTTTTTTTAACCGCCTTATTCCTTCTTCTATTTCTTCTCTCCTCAAACTTCCGAAGCCTAACAAAATATGAGGTTTTTGTTTAGGTACTTCCGTAAGCCAATAACGAGAGGTACCGTAGACGGAGACATCTTGCTTTCGAGCTGCGTTAATTAATTGCTGTTCGTTCATATCGTTGTGTACGCGTACAAGTATATGCAAACCTGCCAATTCACCTGATATCGTAATGTTTTCGTTAAACTCTTTCTTTAAAGCTGCTAAAAGAGTACTGTGTTTCAGTTGATAAGCAGTTCTCACTCTTCTTAAATGCTTATTCCACTCTCCATTTTTCATTATCAGCCCGAGCGTCTGTTGATGGAGAGTTGGAACAGCTTGCTCGTATAAAGAGAAACGTTGTTCATGATATGTTTTTAGAAGAACTTCAGGTAACACAAGGTAGCTGATTCTTAAAGAAGGCATAAAAGATTTTGAAAATGTACCTGTATAAATGACGCGACCATTCGAATCCAAGCTTTGCAATGAAGGAATAGGACTTCCTTTATAACGAAACTCTCCGTCATAATCGTCCTCGATAATAAACCCATTGCAGTCATTCGCCCATTCAAGAAGCTCTATTCTTCTTGAAACAGGCATGATCATTCCATATGGAAACTGATGAGATGGTGTAACATAAACAGCTCGTGTTTGGCTATCATAAAGCTCTTGAATGTTTATGCCTTTGTTATTAAGCGACACGGTTTTTAAGGAAAATCCATGCTGCTTAAATACAAAGCTAGCCCCGTCATAACAAGGATTTTCAAAGGCAATATCTCTGATGCTTTGCTTTAACATCTGCGCTAATAAACTGAGTGATTGCTGCGTACCTGCTCCAATAACAATTTGATGTTTTGAACAAACCACTCCTCTTGACTGATAAAGGTACGTCGCAATTTCTTCACGCAGTGATTCTTCTCCTTGACTTTCTTGATACGTGAACAAAGCTTCTCTATAAGTTTGAAGACTTTCATTGTATCGTTTTTTCCACTCATTCAAGGGAAACAAACGGCTATCAACTTTTCCATACCGAAAATCATAGGTACACGACTTTGTTTCTGAGTGAGGGTGTAAAAATACAGTCGGCTTTCTATCTGTTTGCAGTAAATCAAACCGTGTATTCGTTACGTACAGTCCACTTTTGGGCTTGCTTTCTACATACCCTTCAGCTAAAAGCTGCTGATAGGCCATATCTACAGTATTTCGACTTACGTTTAAGTAAGCAGCAAGAGACCGGATAGAAGGCAGTTTGTCATTCACTTCTACCCTGCTGGACACAATTTCTTTTTTTATATATTCATATAGCTGGTGATACAAAGGTATATCATCCTTGCGGTTTAATAAAGGTGTGAACTTCACGCTAGCTCCTTTCATCTGTCCCTATTTTATTTTTCAAATCTGGCTCTTTTAGAGGAGATGCATTTCTTTTACTATAAGTGTAGATCATCTGATTAAAAAGGAGAAGATTTAATGACTACTATTACAATTCGTCAAGCTAATGCTGCTGACATGGAAGCACTTATTTCATTAATGAACGAATACATTGTTGATTTTTACAAGCGCCCTCAGCCTACCAAAAAGCAGCTGAGAAATTTGATTAATCACTTGTTTCACCATCCGGATGCTGGCGTTCAGTTTATCGCGACTCAAAATGACGAGGCAGTAGGTTTTTCAACGCTTTATTTTACATTTAGCACCACGCGTGTAAAGCCTGTAGCGATTTTAAATGACTTGTACGTTATAGAAAAAGCAAGAGGACAAAAAATTGGCGGAAAATTATTTTCTACTAGTCACCAGTATACAAAAGAACAGCAGTATGCAGCTATGTCTTGGGAAACGGCTCGTGATAATACAAGAGCCCAAACGCTTTACAGAAAAATGGGCGGAAATGTAACGAACGATGAATGGATTCACTACGACATTTCAAACAATATTTTATAATATTCTTCCATCCATAAAGTTTTAACACGTTCTTAACACTCCTTTCATAAATGTGTTTTATGATGAATACGACAAATAAATCAGTTTCTGTATGTATTTGTCACATTCTCTGTTAAAGTTTTCACAAAGTGTTCAAACTTTAAGTGAAAACGCTTTCTATTTTTGTGTATAATAAAAATATGCAAATGAAAATGAATGTTACAGCTCGTTAATCATACACATTTTAAATATGGAAGGAGTTTTGAAAATGATTTTAAAAGCATTAAGAAAAAACGGGGCCGTTACAATTAACTATTATAAAAACGGTTTGCTTCAAACGTTTAAAGGAAAAGTACAGCGCCTAGATTTAACAGACCAAACGCTTTCATTAAAAGATGAACAGCAAAATACTTTCTCTATTCGCTTATCGGGAATTAAAGAAATTTATTGATGAATAGTTTACAGTAAAAAAGAACATGATGTTCATTCTGCTTTGCAGAAGTCATCATGTTCTTTTGATTTTAGCTTTATTTAGCTGGTGTTTCTGTTTCTTCTTTCCCGTACATATATTTCGAAGGGTCGACTGTTTGGAAATCCTTCAGCTTGTGGAAACGAAGTAAGTCTCCATAAAGAACCTGATCAGATAACTCCAGTTCTTTCGCTACCTTCTGTTTATAAGCTTTCATTTGATTATTTTCGTTAAGCGCTTGGCCCGTCTTAGAATCATAATACGTTCCATCCACTAATGTATACTTCGGAGATACGTAGTTGCCATTACGGAATGCCACTACATCATCATGATTTTTAGAAAATAAATCTGTACCAAATTGGATAAATTCTTTGCTGTCAATTCCTACTAAATGAAGAAGAGTTGGCACAACGTCAATTTCTCCACCGTACGTATGATTAACTCCGCCTTTCACTCCAGGAACGTGAATAAATAGAGGTACACGCTGCAGCTGAGCATTTTCATAAGGCGTAATTTCTTTTCCTATTACTTTTTCCATTGCCGCATTATGATTTTCAGAAATACCGTAGTGATCTCCATAAATCATAATCACAGAATTATCATAAAGCCCAGAAGCTTTCAGTTCTTGGAAGAAAGATTGCAATGATTCGTCTAAATAACGAGCCGTTTGGAAATAACGGTCAACTGTTGCATCGCCCGTGTTAGCCGGCTGGATGCTTGCCTCATTGTTTCCAAGTAAAAATGGAAAATGATTTGTTAACGTAATTAAATGCGCATAGAACGGCTGTGGTAAAGACTGCAGCATTGGAACAGATTCTTTAAAGAACGGTTTGTCTTTTAAGCCATAATTAATTTTATTTTCACCCGTCATATTGTAATAACTTGCATCAAAGAACTTATCCACACCGAACTGCTTGTAAATTTCGTTACGGTTCCAAAACGTCTTATAGTCTCCGTGAAGCACAGCGCTCGTATAGCCAGCTTTTTGATCTAAAATAGCTGGTGCTGCCTGATACGTATTGCTTCCTTTCAGTACAAAGGCAGAACCTTGAGGAAGGCCGTATAGAGAGTTGTCCATCATCAGCTCAGCATCTGATGTTTTTCCTTGTCCTGTTTGATGAAAGAAGTTATCAAAATACGTAAAGTCATTTCCATGGGCCAATGAATTTAAGAAAGGTGTCACTTCCTGGCCATTTAATTTGTAATCAATTAAAAAAGACTGAAATGATTCCAAATGAATTTTAATAATATTTTTCCCTTTAGCTTTTCCAAAATAAACGGAATTAGGCTCCGCATAGTGACTGTTTTTAAAATTAACGACGTTTGTTAAATCATTGCTGCTTGCAAAAGCTCGCTGTTTAGAGTTTTGAGCAGTTTGAACACCGTCATACATCGTATAATTATATGCCCCTAAATACTTTACTAAATAATTGCGGTCAAAAGTTCGAGATAGAAGCTGCGGGCGATCAATTTCTGCTAATGTTAAGTTGACAGAAAAGACCATGAATCCTAAAGAAAGAATGGTTACAGCATTCTTAACCGATACTTTTTCATTATGCCAGTCAATTTTTTTACTAAAAAAGAAGAAAAAATAAATAATAAAATCAACAAAATAAAAAACATCATGCGCTTTTAATAAATCCATAATGCTTCCGCCCATACTTCCTGCATTACTTGTCTGCAATAGTGTAGGAAGCGTTACAAAATCGTTAAAAAAACGATAATAGAGAATGTTGCTGTATAACAGCAGCGTCATAATGAAACTGCCTGCAAGAATCCAAGCTCCTGCTTTCTTTCCTTTAAAAAATAAGCCGATTCCTAAAAAAATCAGCACTGAACTCACAGGGTTTATGAATAGCAGCATTTGCTGCATTACGCCGCTTACGCCTAAATTAAATTCAGTTTTATAAGCCACATACGACTTTATCCACATTAAAACAGCGGCTAATATGAAATAGTGCAGCGGCTTAGAAACGATTCGCTTCATTTTGATTTTCCTTTCTCGATTAGTTTATGAGTAGATTCACAAAGAACATATAGAAAACCTTTATCATTATACTCATAGAAAATGAAAATTAAATGAAATCCTAGCCTTCACAACTATAGATAGATTCTTTAAATTCATCTACTAGTTTACCTAATACCCATAAATAAATAAACTAAAATCACCTTTTTTATCATAAAACCCCTTATCCCCTCATATACTGTATTCTGTTGCAACACCCGTACTGCAAACTTGTGCATTTTTTCACAATTTATCTACAAACTATTCTCATCTTGCTGTATAATAATAATTCTGCCTTGAGCATTCTTCAAATTCTTATGCTTAAACCACAGCTTTCTTTTCATAACAGATGCACACATGAAAGGAGATGAATAAATGATTTTAAAAGCGTTAAAGAAAAACAAACATGTAACCGTGAATTATTACGAAAATGGCCTGCTTCAAACCTTCAAAGGAAAAATCCAAAATTTAAACCTAACCGACCAAACCCTCTCCCTACGAGATGAAAAACAAAATATTTTTTCCATTCGTTTGTCTGGCATTAAAGAAATTTATTAACAAAAAAGATCCTGAAGAATTCTTCTAGGATCTTTTTTGTATTTTTTATCCATTAGTTATTGAAAAATCATCCAATTGATGTTAAATTAACTTTACATAATGTTAAATCAACTTAACAAATTTATTAAAAAGTCAGCGGGTGATCATATTGACTCTTATTAATCACGTAAAAGAGCTTAGAGCTAAACATGGATATACGCAAGGAGATTTAGCTGAAAAAGTTGGAGCCACTCGCCAAACCATTGCAGCTATTGAAAAGGGAAATTACGTTCCTTCCCTACTACTTGGTTTAACAATTTGTGATGTCTTTCAATTAAAAATGGAAGATGTTTTTACACTTCAAAAGGAGGAGAAAAATGTTGAGTAATGTTATTAAATCTTATTTGTTGAATGTAGTGTCCCTGTTGTGCGTAGGTTGGTTTTTATATGATTTTTTAAGCCTAAATATTCAATTTAGTGAAGTTATGACCGACCCTGAACCTCCGTGGGAAATTACTATGTCTATAGGCTCTTTTGCTTCTTTAATTGTTCTTTTAATTGTCTCATTTTTTTACTACCGCGCCCGTAAAAAGACGAAGAACGTTTCGCCTTTATTATTTCCGTTTGAATTTGCAGAAGAAGATGAACGTGAAAAGATGATAACAGCAGAAGCTTGTAAAAAAGCCTTTGTTTTCCTCCTATTTTCTATTCCTATAGGTGCTATATTAATAGCTTTTTATCCGCTGTTACCTAATTCTTTTAGCTTCTATCCCATTGCCGTTCTTTTGCTTCTTTCTCTTGTACAGTTAACGGTTTATTACGTATCAATTAGTAAGATTTATCGGTGATTAAAAAAGGGTTGTTCTAAAAAGAACAACCCTTTTTTAATCTAATAATTCACTGAATTCCCCCACAAAAATAATCCGACCTACATCTATTTCACTATTTTTTCATTTTCTCTGTCTATATTGAACTATAACAATTGAACGATGTATGTTACCTTCCACTACAGTTTTTCTTCAGTGTTCAGTTGCAAAATATGAAAGATAAAAGGAGCATATCAATGGCAGCTAATAAATGGACAAAATGGATGGTTGGTTTATCGAGCGTTGCTGCATTTACCACTTTTATAGGACTTTCTCAAAAATATGATCAAACAAATTCAACAACTACAGCACTAAATAACGATGCATCAGCTGATAATTCATCTCAAACTCAAATGGAAGATGAGACGGAGCTATTTCCAGATTCAGGATCTGACTCCAATACGGACAATGGAACTAACGGGCAAGATCAATGGTCAAATGACAGTTCTAGTGAGCAAAGTGATCAGTGGTCAGACGATGATTCAAGTAATCAGCAAGATCAGTGGTCTAATGATGATTCCGGAAATAGTCAGGATAATTGGGGCAATAACGATGATTCTTCTATGCAATCAAGACCTTCTTAAGGATGTGATGTAATGAGCTACTCATTTAAAGCAATGAATACCGAATTTAACGTATATCAGCTTGAAACACATGTCAGCCAAAAAGTGGAGAGCTGGTGTTATCTTGTAGAAGAAACCCTAAGCCGCTTTCTTCCAACAAGCGAACTTTCACAGCTTAATTCGCTGAACGGAAGATTATTTTTACCGTCAAAAATGTTGTATGAAGCTGTAAAAACAGCCTCTTACTATTACAATGAGACAAACGGAATTTTCAACCCATTTCTGTATCATTCTATTCAAACTCTAGGATATGACCAAAGTTTTGAACAACTGCCTAACAATCAGCTTCCTCAAGAAGTAGCAGCTTTTGATGCTGTTAACCCTCTTATGATTCATAAAGGAATGAGAAGTATTCACCTTGCTTCTAATGTCGGCCTGGATTTAGGCGGAATCGCAAAAGGTTGGAGCATTCAGCAAATGGCGAATCAATTAAAGAAAAAAGGAACTTCACTTGGGGCAATCGATGGAGGCGGTGATATTGTAACATGGGGGCCTGCTAGCAAGCACTGGTCTATTGCGCTCTCTCATCCATTTGATTTATCAAAAAATCTCATGAGTATTAAAGTAAAGAGCAACAGCGGCATTGCCACAAGCAGTGTGGGCAAGCGTTTGTGGAAAGTAAACGGCCACACTCACCATCATATTATTGATGGCAGAATCAGCAAGCCTAGTTCATCAGAGCTTCTGCAAGCAACGGTTGTTTCAGAAGACTTGACCGTTTCTGAAGTCTATGCAAAATGCATGCTTATTCTCGGATGGGACGCCGGATTAAGATTAGCTAAAATGCATCACCCTTCTTTAGAGGTCATTGCGGTTACAAAAGAAGGCGAAGTGTTAATCGAAAAAAATGTGAAAGGTCAGGTATACCATTATGGCTACTCTCCTCGCGCAATTTAGTGCCCACTTTCCCGTTTGGAATACCATTCGGGCAGCCGGCTTAACTTCTTATTTACTCATGTTTGTATCGGTTGCCGCTGGCATTTCTCACAGCTTTTCATTTTTTAAACCAAAACGAAAAAAACAGCTTTTGCTGGTTCATCAATCATCAGGGTGGTTCGGGTTATTATTTGGTATGATTCACGGACTTGTTTTATCATTTGATCAATCTATTCATTTTTCACTATCTGACATTTTAATTCCGTTCACTTCCGATTACAAACCAATTAGCACAGGTCTTGGTACTATTTCACTCTACATTTTATTCGTACTGATCATCACATCCGATTTTATAAAACAGCTGGGGAGAAAAACATGGAAAGCTATTCATTTTCTTGCTTTTCCAGGCTATTTGCTTGCACTGTATCACGGCATTACTTCTGGAACAGATACACAGCAGCCGCTTGTTCTTGGGATGTACAGCATCACTGGCTGCACCGTTTTGGTTTTGCTTTTTTTACGAATTCAACACCAGTCAGCTCCTAAGAACCAAAAAAAAGCTCAGGAAAACTAAAAAACGCACTCTATCATAGAGTGCGTTTTTTCTCATCCGCGTCCTGCTTGGAATGATGGGTACTGTGTCATACCGCCGTCAGCAAAGAGCGTAATCCCTGTTACATAACTTGCCTCTGAAGAAGCTAACCATGCAGCAACCGCTGCAATTTCTTCCGGCTCTCCGATGTATCCCATTGGAATCATGCTTTCTACATCTGCACGCTGCTCAGGATCAGCAAATTTCTCAGCGTTAATCGGTGTATTAATCGCTCCCGGTCCAATGTTATTTACACGAATACCTTTTGGAGCGTATTCTAATGCAAGTGTTTCAGTCATGAGCTTCATTCCGCCTTTACTTGCTGCGTAATGAACAAATAACGGCCAAGGAATTTTCTCGTGAACACTCGACATGTTAATAACTGTTCCCTTAATATCATTTTCCACAAAATATTTAATCGCTTCACGGCTGCCTAAAAATGCTCCCGTTAAGTTCGTATCAATGACTTTATTCCAATCGCTTAAAGACATTTCATGAGATGAAACCGGATTTTCCATTCCTGCGTTATTAATCATAACGTCTAACTTTCCAAATTCTTTAATAGCAGATTGAACTAGATTGATCACGTCAGACTCAACTGTTACGTCACCTTTAACGGCAATTGCCTCTCCGCCGACTTTTTTAATTTCTTCTAAAACGCTGTTAGCTTCTTCTTCTTTCGAACGATAATTCACAACTACCTTGGCTTTTTCTGTCGCAAAACGAATCGCCATTGATTTTCCCAAACCGGTAGATGAACCTGTTATGACAACTACTTTTCCTTCTAAATCTTTATACATTGTTAATACCCTCCTAGTTAGCTTTTGGCGAGCCCTAACATGACTCCTGCTATGATGATCAGTATAATTCCAATAATAATCCCAACTAGCTGACGCTTCGTTTTCTTCTCACCTAAAATAATGATCCCGCCTAATGTTGAAATGACGATTCCCATTTGGGAAAGCGAAAAGCTTGTCGCTACGCCTACTTTAGGTTGTGAGATGAATAAAAACATATTACCAGCGGCCCAAATAAGACCTGGGATAATGTTGCGAATTGCATATTTATTAAATGGCTTATGCTTAAACGTCAGCAATACTCCTCCAATAACCATACCAATCGCTTGAGGTAATAAAGCCGACCATCCGTCTACATTAAATAGACGGGCTACTACAACATAAACTAAATAACCAACGGTTGAAATTAATAAAATAACAATTCCTTTTTTGAAGTTTCCTTTTCCTTCTTCAGCCTCTTTCTCTTCTTTGCTTTGAAGTGATGCTAAAACAATCCCTACAATAATAAAGATAAGAGCGAGCACACCAAGAATGATTGAAGTTTTTGTAGACCACTCGTGAAACACAATTACTCCAAATAATGAAGTGGAAACTAATTGAAGCCCAGTTGAAATAGGCATCGTTTTAGAAACTCCAATTAAATCAATACTTTTCAGCTGATTACTTTGTCCAACTGCCCAAAATAGCCCCGATACAACTCCAACGCCAAAGATTAAAGGTGTAAGCGTAGGGTGTACAAAAATATAAATACCTATGGAGAAAATCAAAGCTCCCAATGTAGTTCCAAGCGTTTGACTATAAGGTCCTCCGCCTAGTTTCACATTGAAAAGCACAATGCTTCCCCAAAATATGGCTGGTAAGACGGCTAAAAATATGTCCATGTTTCAAAACCTTCCTGTGCTAAAATTAAATGTCAAAGTGCATATTCCCCAATTTTTCCGCCATTAATCCTTTTTCAGGGACATTTTATGAATTAATGACCGCACGAAATATTCTTTGGATAGCGAAAACTGTATACCTTAATTTGTTCTAGGAGAGAAAAAGATATACTTTCTAACGCAAAAAAACAGCTTTTCCAAATAAAAGCTGTTCTGTATCATTTAATTTATTTTTAACATATAGCGATTAATAGGTCTCCCCACTCTGCCGTATTCAACTGATAATTTCAGCTCGTTTTCCTGTTCTAAAAACTCTAAATATCTTCTTGCCGTCACACGCGCAATTCCTACGCCGTCCGCTACTTCTTCAGCGGAAATTGGATGATTTTGTTCGGAAAGATATTGTTGTATCCTCCTTAGCGTAACCGCATTTAGCCCTTTTGGAAGCAAATCGGCTTTTTCTTCGAATTGCTGAAACAGCATAGAATCTAATTCAGACTGAGTAATATGTTCTTTTTGACTTATTTTAACTTGAAACGAACGATACTGCTCAAGCGCTTGCTTCATTCGTTCAAACTTGAACGGTTTCATAATATAATCCACCGCCCCGTATTGAAGAACTTTCCGTACGGTTTCAATATCACTTGCAGCCGTAACCGCTATCACGTCTGTTTTATAGCCATTTGCTCGAATTTGCTGTAAGGTAGTTAAGCCATCTTGACTAGGCATGTACATATCAATAATCGTTAAATCAGGCTGATGCTGTTTAATGAGCTGCATACCCTCTAAACCATTCGAAGCTGCAGCGATAACGATGAACCCTTCAACTTGTTCAATAAATTGGCGATTCACTTCTTGTACCATAGGATCGTCTTCTATGAGAAGCACCGTCCATTCTTTTTTATTCATTTCCCACTCCCCCTATAAAAAGAATGTAATGATGAAAGTCGTTCCAACATCTACTTCTGACTCTACTTCGATCTGACCGTTTCCTTTTTCAACAATTTGTTTCACTAAATGCAAACCAATTCCTCTATTTTCCTTTGCCTTGGTTGAAAAACCTTCATCAAAGATTCTCTCTACTTGATCCTCATTCATGCCACACCCGTTATCTTCAACTAATATAGAAAGAATCCCGTCATTTTGTTCCATACTTATATAGATCTTCCGTTCACGACGCTCCAAATGTTGATATGAATCAAAAGCGTTCTCAATTAAGTTACCAATAATAATCACAAAATCATGATGATCTAGGTAAGGAGGAAATGAGTGAAGCTCACTGTGGCGATCGATAGCTAACTCAATTCCAAGTTCTTTGGCACGGCTGACTTTGCTCAACAGCAATCCCGATATACTTTCATCTTTAATATGCTTATGAAGAAACTGGGTGAGCTCTTCTTGCTGTTCAGACACTTGAAAAACATACTGAAGAGCCTTGTCTTTATTTCCAAGTTGGATAAGCCCTGCAATCGTATGAAGTTTATTCATGTATTCATGGTTTTGAACTCTAAGAGCGCTTACAAATGATTTAACTCCTGTTAACTCTTCAGCTAATTTTTTAACTTCCGTTCGGTCTTGAAAAATAGCGACCGCACCGACTGTGTGATTATTAACCTTAATCGGCACACGATTGCTTAAAATATTCAAATTCCGAACTTGAAGCTCTCGATTATAAACAGGCTGATTAAGCTGCAGAATTTCTGGAAGTCTTGTATCTGGAATCACATCATAGATCTTTTTTCCAATTACCTCATCGGGTACATCCATCATAATTTTCGCTTTATGATTAAAAATAGTGATGTTCTCCTCTTTATCAATGGCAATGACTCCTTCATGCATGGCATTAAAGGTCTCCGTTCGTTCTACGAACAAACGAGCAATTTCATGAGGTTCAAGCTCAAACATCTCTTTTTTGATACGAGATGCAAGCGCCCACGCTCCCCATCCTCCAAAAAAAAGAGCAAGACCTGAGATAAGAAAAATTTCTTTTTTTAAACTTAAAATGACCTCTGTAAATTTCGGAAGAAGATAGCCCGAGACGACTACGCCTACTTGTTCATGCTGATCGTTCACAACGGGCACAAAAGAGCGAATGACCATTCCGCCTTCTCCTTTTGCTTTATCGGTATAGGTATGTTCTGCAAACGCCTGTCCCTCATCATCTCCTTTAGAGATTTTTCCAATCATGCTTTGCAAAGGGTGAGACAAACGTTCATGATTCATATTCATAACCACTACATAATAAGCACCGTGAATAATGCGAATCGGCTCTACAATTTGATTAATGTTCTTGCTATCTTTTTCAATTTTTTCTCGAATTTCAGGCATTTCAGCAACTGTTCTCGAAGTGATTAAAGCCCTTTGCTCTAAATCGTTTTCTTTTGACTGTACAAAATTATTAATCACCACGATACTTGCTAAAAACAACGAAAAGACCACGATAAAAAAGATTAACCCCGTCATTTTCGTTTGCATGGATAAGCGTGTCATAGCGGAACACCTACTGCTGATTGAAGTTTATTTTAATTTTACCACGTTGAGAAATTGCGTGTTAGAATATTTGTAGAGAAAAATTATTGAATCGCGGGGTTGGACATTTTGAAGATGTTTATAGGGGCAAGTATCATTGTCAGCGTTTTCTTGATGATCTATGTTTTTTTGCAGTATACGGTTATAAATCAAGATAATGTGTATCATGACGATGAGCAAAAAGGATTAAATAAGCAAATTGTGATTAATTTTAGCCACGTTGTAGCCGAAAACACTCCAAAAGGCTTAGCCGCTCAAAAATTTGCTGAAATCGTTAATCAAAAATCGGATGGCAAAGTTAAAATTGAAGTATATTCAAACGGTGTATTGTATTCAGACGACGAAGAACTTGCCGCCCTTCGCCGAAATGATGTACAAATGATTGCACCTTCCATTTCAAAGCTAAGCGACCTCTCCCCTACGTGGCAACTTTTTGATCTTCCCTTCATTTTCGATGATTACAGCGAGGCAAAACAAGTGTTTACCGGTAAAATCGGACAGGATTTGTTGAGTACGCTGCAAGAGAAAAACATTAAAGGGCTTGCGTTATGGAGCAACGGCTTTAAACAAATGACTAGCAATACGAAACCTTTGCTCCATCCAGCAGATTTTCAAGGTCAAACGTTTCGCATTATGCCAAGTGAAGTAATCAAAAAACAATTCGAACTTCTTGGCGCCAAGCCTCAGGCTGTCTCGTTTAATAAAGTATATCAATCCCTCGAACGACAGGAATTTGATGGACAGGAAAATACCATTTCTAATATTTATTCAAAACGTTTGTACGAGCTGCAAAAATATATGACCATCAGCAACCATGGATACTTGGGCTATGCTGTTTTAATGGATGAAAAGTATTGGGACAACCTCCCTGAAGATGTAAAACAACTATTAAGTGATGCAATGGTAGAAACAACTAACTGGATTTGGACTCAATCAAAAATGATGAACGATGAACAGCTGCAGCAAATAAAAAATAAATCTGGCATGCGCGTTTATTACTTAAATGATTTACAAAAAGCCGAATGGAAAAAACAGTTTAACTCTCTTTATCAATCGTTTGAAAACAATGCAACAAAACAAACGCTTGATATCATTCAGCAAATAAAAAATATCGAAAGCAAAAAGTGATGACTATATGTTCATCACTTTTTTTGACCAAAATGACCAAAAAGAACATTATCACCAGAAATATAAATAGTTAAAATTATCAGTTAATATAAGGATAAGAATAATGTAAGCGTTAACAAAAATATTCTCGAAAGGAGCATTACGTATGAAATTAAGTTTTAAAAATCTAACTGTTCAAGTTGTTATCGGTATCCTTCTTGGTATTGCAATTGGCTTCATGTTTCCTGAATTTGGAGCTAAATTAAAAGTATTGGCTGATATCTTCATTAAACTAATTAAGATGGTGATTGCCCCAATTATTTTCTTAACAGTGGTCATCGGTATCGGAAGCATGGGAGACTTAAAGAAAGTGGGACGAATTGGAGGTAAAGCTCTTTTATACTTTGAGATTGTCACTACTTTTGCCTTAGCAATTGGAATTATCGTTGTAAACTTTATTAAACCTGGGGCTGGCTTTAATATCAATGGCGCAAACGGAGCTGATGTTACTCAATATACGCAGCAAGCAGCTGAAGCAGAGCATGGCTTTATGGAGTTTATCATGGGAATTATTCCAGACAGCGTATTTGGCGCAATGGCAAATGGTGAATTATTGCCAATCTTATTCTTTGCCGTACTATTTGGAATGGCTACAGCTACACTCGGCGAAAAAGCGGCTCCTGTCATTACATTCTTTGAACGCTGTACAGATATTTTCTTTGGCATTGTTAATATGATTATGAAACTTTCACCTATTGCGGCGTTTGGAGCGATGGCTTATACGATCGGTAACTTTGGAATAGGCTCTCTTCAAAAACTCGGTTTCTTAATGGGATCTGTTTACATTACTATGTTCTTATTTATTGTATTTGTACTTGGAACCATTGCTAAGATTTATGGATTTAATATTTTTAAATTCATTGCTTTTATTAAAGAAGAAATTCTACTTGTATTAGGTACGTCTTCTTCGGAATCTGCACTGCCAAAAATGATGGACAAAATGGAGAAGTACGGATGTTCAAAATCGGTGGTAGGACTTGTCATTCCAACTGGTTACTCATTTAACCTAGATGGAACAGCCATCTACTTATCCATGGCTGCTATCTTTATCGCTCAAGCGTATGGAGTCGACCTGTCGTTAATGCAAGAGATTACGCTGCTTGGTATTTTAATGTTAACGTCTAAAGGAGCTGCCGGAGTTACTGGCTCTGGATTTATTACACTAGCCGCTACGCTTGCTGCATTCCCAATGATTCCAGTTGAAGGAATCGCGCTGTTAATCGGGGTAGACCGCTTCATGTCGGAAGCTCGTGCTATTACGAACTTAATTGGAAATGGTGTAGCAACTGTAGTTGTATCGAAAATGGAAAATGAATTTCATCCTCCTGTAGAAACAGTACAAGATGTTAATTCCGCACCTCCATTAGCTAAATAATAAAAAAAGACCCCCTCACAGGGGTCTTTTTTTATTATTAATGCGTTTCTTTTTTAGAACGTCCGCTAAGTTTCCCAACAACAACAACTAAAATAGCTAACAAAATAGGAACAATCGTATGCAAATACGGATTTAATCCTTCTAATACATGTCCCACCGCTTTGTCTTTAAAGATCATTTCACCAGCAGTATAGCCAAGAAGCGCTGCTCCGGCAATGATGATAATCGGGAATTTTTCCATAATTTTCATTAAAAGCTGACTTCCCCAAATGATTAACGGAATGCTGATAACAAGACCAAGGATAATGAGTAGAATATTGCCGTTAGCCGCACCCGCAACCGCTACTACGTTATCTAAACTCATAACAAGATCCGCTATAATAATTGTTTTAATAGCACCTGCTAGAGTTGAATTCGCTTTAATATCTCCGTCATCTTCACCTTTTAAAAGACTAATCGCAATCCATAGAAGAAGCAGGCCTCCGATGAAATTTAAAAATGGGATTGTTAATAAATATACAGCGACAAACGTTAGCCCTACACGTAATACAACCGCTCCTAATGTACCGAAAACAACCGCTTTGTTTCGATGCTGGTCCGGAAGATTCCGACAAGCTAAAGCAATCACGACTGCGTTATCGCCACTCAGTACAATGTTAATCAGTAAAATTTCTAAAAGATTTAAAATAAAACTCTGATCCATAAAAAAACTCCTTGATTGATTTTTATTAGTCTATTTCTCTATCTCTTATTTCATTACTAGAAATAGAGAACTAAAACTCTATCAATATAACCCGTTCTTACCCTTTAATGAAGAGAAGTAGTTATTTCACTAACAGTATTTTATCACTAAAAAGAAATTTGAAATAGGTATTTGTAAAGGAAAAGTCAGTTCATTACAATAAATCAAACCTTACCCTTTATCTTTCATCTGTTTTTCACCATCACCCTCTACTATTAGTAGCAGGAGAGCATTTATAAAAAACAGAGTAATTTTTATAAATAATACAAGCCTCCAATTGCTTCTTCATTATTTTGTAGTTTTTCGGCAGCTACGATATAAGAAGGGAGAAAATAGGTATGATTTTAAAAGCATTAAAAACAAATAAATTATTAACTATTAACTATCAAAACAACGGTTTTGTTCAAACGGTAAAAGGTTATATTCAAAACTTAAACTTACTCGAACAAACGCTTCTATTAAAAGATGAAAATCAGCATGTACGATCACTTCGCCTATCAAGCATTAAAAATATTTATTGATAAAAAAAAGGAGAAATTCACGTTCCCATAACCATAAAAAGATCCGAACGATGAATCGTTCGGATCTTTTTTAAACTAAATAAAAAACTTTTGTCCTATCCTCTTTTTATTTAACTCACTGTATGACGTGCAATTACTTCTTTAATTGATTCATATACAATTTCAACCATTGTTTTTAATTCTTCGTCTGTCATTGAAAGAATAGGCATCATCGTAATCACAGGACCTAGCTCTCTAATAATTAAACCTTTTTGACGAGCCGCTAAAATGATGTCCCCCATCACTTTTTTATCTTCAAAAATAGACTTTGTTTGGCGGTCTTTCACAACTTCGATTCCTGCCATTAATCCTCTTTGTCTAATGTCTCCCACGTTGGGCAGTTCATAAAGCTTTAATAGATAACGTTTAAAAACTTTTTCCTTTTCTTTTACACTACGGATTAACTCCCTTTCTTCTATCAGTTCAATATTTCTAAGCGCTACTGTACAGGCTAATTGATTTCCGGTATACGTATGTCCATGAAAGAACGTTTTATTTTCATCTGGATGAGCTAAAAAAGCATTAAATATCTGTTCGCTTGTTAACGTAGCCGCAAGCGGCATATACCCTCCTGTTATCCCTTTTCCTACACACATAATATCCGGTACAACATCTTCTTGTTCACATGCAAACAGCGTTCCGGTTCGTCCAAATCCAACGGCTACTTCATCACAAATCAGCAATACCCCGTACGCTTTGCACAGACGCTCTACTTGTTTTAAAAAACCTGGAGGATGTGTAATAATACCCGCGGCTCCTTGAACAAGCGGTTCAATAATCAAACCGGCTACTTCTTCTCCTTTGTTCTGCAAGAGCTTCTCTAGCTGTTGAATACAGTAAGCTGAAGCTTGCTCTTCCGTTTCTACCCCGTCCATACGGTAAGTATAAGGAGAAGGTGCGGGAATTCGTTCAAACAGCAAAGGCTTAAAGATGCGATGAAATAAATCCATGCCTCCCACACTGACTGCCCCAATTGTATCTCCATGATATGCCTCATTCAATGAGATAAATTTATTTTTGTTTTTGTACTTTACAGAGTCGAGATTTTGCCAATATTGATAGGCAATTTTCAACGCAATTTCGACAGCGGCGGAGCCTGTATCAGAGTAGAAGACTTTCGATAAGCTGCCAGGGGTAATTTCCGCTAGCTTTTTGGCTAACAAAATAGATGGAACGTTTGCGGATCCAAGCAGCGTAGAATGCGCTAATTTTTCCACTTGTATATGTAAAGCTGTATTTAATTCCGGATCATTATGTCCATGCACGTTCACCCATAGAGAAGCGTATCCATCTAAATATTTGTTTCCCTCTACATCATATAAATAGCTTCCTTCTCCTCTTTCAATAATAAGAGGGTTGGATTGACGGTAAGCTTTCATTTGCGTAAAGGGATGCCATACATATTCTTTATCCCATTTCTCCAGCTCAGCTTTTTGATACGGCACAGTCAAACACCTCCTGAATATGTTGAATAACACTTTTTTTCCTCATCATTTTCTCAATATATGCATCTAACTCTTCATCGATATGTGTGAATACTGGAACGGTCATTAAAGATGATATTTGAAGCAGCTTTTCAATCGTTCGAATATTATCGTTATGAATGATACTGCTGTGATTAAAACGATTAAAAATGAGTCCGTTGATTTTAAGGTGATGCTCACTTGCATATGAAAAGGTAGAAAGCGCATCGTGAATAGCTCCTAACCCTGTTGTTCCAACAGCAATAACCCGCATCTGTGCATCTATGATCAAATCTTTTGTCATATAGAACGTTGTTTCCTTCTCAATTAAAGGTACGGCAAGACCTCCCGCTCCTTCTACGAGCACTACATCAAATTTCTTTTTTAATTCATTAATGCGTTTTAAGACGATTGAAGGCTCTACTTGCTTGTTGCTCAGTGCAATAGCCAAATGAGGAGACGTCTCCGGCTTTAACTGATAAATACCCGTATCTGCTACTCCGAGCCTTGTTTCAAACCAGTGAATATCCGGATAACCTCCAATTTTGTCTTGGTAGCCGGTTTGAAATGGTTTGCAAATTGTCGTTTTTATTCCTAGACGACCAAGTACTTTATACAAAATACTTGTAACCAGGGTTTTTCCAATATCTGTTCCAGTTCCCGTAATAAAATACGCTTTGCCCATTTTCTTTTCTCTCCTTTTTTTCTATGTCTTAGTTACCCCGCTTTAACCCGCTTTGATGACAAACGACTAAATCGAGGCTGCATTCGGTGAATCAGCACTGAACATAAAATACACAACAAAAGATCTCCAGGCATTGGCAAAACAGCTCCAAAAAGAAGTGTATCGCTCAGTGAAAGAGGCTTTTCAATTATCCATTTCATTGCTCCGTAAAGCCAAAAGCAGCCGACTGCGTACACAATAGCTAACGTAGATAAATTAGCTAAAAAGATAGAAAAAGGTTTCTTTAAGTCATATTTTTGAATAAGGTAGCCGTTCATAAATGCACCCATAGCATAGCCAATTAAATAGCCAAACGTTGGTTTGAAAATATACCCTAAACCTCCTCCTTCTGCAAAAACCGGAACACCGATTAACCCAATACCTATGTAGCATAGCTGACTATACAAACCTAAACGCGGACCTAACAGCGCACCGGCTAAATAAACAGGAACAATTTGAAGAGTAAACGGTATGTAGGGAATAGGAATTTTTATAAATGCACCAATCGCCGTTAAAGCTGCAAATAAGGAAACATACGCCATTGTTTTCGGTTTCATATTCACCCTCCTTTCTCTTTTCGCTGCTTTAAGTTTGCAATAATCCCTTTTTATTTGTCAACTTAATTTTATTTTAAGTTGACAAATAAACAATAAAAAAAGACGCAAAAGCCCAGGCTTTTGCGTCTTTTTTTATAAAATTACTTTTTTGTCGTCTTTAAGCTGCACTTCTTGACGGCTGATAGATAAATCAACTTTCTTTTTTACACGTGCGTGATAATAAGCATAAAACAGCAGCGCTAGTGGAATACCGACATACAGTGCCATTCGCTGTTCTGCATCAAATGCCATGCTTCCCAATACGATTGTATTTAATACTAATGCGATTAAAGGTAATACCGGGTAAAGAGGGACTTTAAATTTTAAATCCTCGATTTGCCCTCCTTGATTTATATATCTTTTTCTAAATGCAAGCAGTGATGCAGCAATCGTAATCCAGCCGATTTGTGCACCTAAACCCGCTGCAGAAATGAGCCATACAAATACTGTTTCTTGAGCAAAGAATCCTGAAAGTAAAGATAAAAGCGCAATGCCTAATGTTAAAAGCAGAGCATTCATCGGCACACCGCGTTTATTTACTTTCATGAAAGCTGAACTTGCCATGTTATCTTTTGACAATGAATACAGCATACGCGTTGCTGCATAAAGACCTGAGTTAGCTACAGATAACAGTGCCGTTAGGATAACAAAGTTCATAATATCTGCTGCATATGGAATACCAATTTGGTCAAATACAACAACAAATGGACTCTCAACTACGCCTGCTTTTTCAAGCGGAATCATACCCGCTAAGACAGCTACAGCTAGTACAAAAAATACAAGCGTTCTCCATACCGTTTGTTTAATTGCTCTTGGTACAGTCTTGTCTGGGTTTTCACTTTCCCCAGCCGCTACACCAATAAGCTCCGTGCCTTGGAATGAAAAGTTAACTGTAATCATGGTAATCAACACGGCACTAATTCCGTGAGGAAACACACCGTGAGCCGTATAATTAGAGAAAAGCGGTGCGCTGTCTCCATTACTTAATGGAAGAAAACCAAACATAGCAGCTCCACCAAGCACGATAAATAAAATAATAGCTAACACTTTAATGCTGGCAAACCAAAACTCCGCTTCACCAAACGCTTTAGCTGACAGTGCATTTAATGAGAATAATAAAAGGGCAAATATAGCACACCAGATCCATACAGGAGAATCAGGAAACCATCTTTGCATAAGCTGACCTGCTGACAAAAATTCTAATGCAACCGTTACAGCCCAGCCCAACCAATATAACCATCCAAAAGCGAAACCAACACCAGGGCCAATAAATTTTGTTGTATATGTCTGAAACGAACCGGAAACTGGCATTGCTACTGCAAGTTCCCCTAAGCAAAGCATTGTTAAATACATAATGAAGCCACCTACGATAAACGAAAGGATAGCTCCAATCGCTCCTGCTTGGCTAATCGTGTATCCTGTTCCTAAAAAGAAACCTGTACCGATAACCCCGCCGAGCGAAATCATAAACAAATGTCTGCTTTTCATCGTCTTTTTTAATTCATTTGTTTGCTGTTGTCCTTCTATCATATTAACGACATTTCCTTTCAACCTATTTATTACGAGATATTACCTAGAAAAAAATTAATAAACCTTTGTTTTCTATGCATATTTACTTACATATTTATGCGGTGTTCTCAATTTAAATGAAACAGCCTTTTGTAATCTTAACATAATGCTCACTAGATTTAAAATGTTTTTCTGCAAAAGTAAAATGAATTTTTCTTGAATAGTGTGATTTTCTTTTACTGTGGATATTCATAACCATTTTTCTGCAAATGAATAGGTGATGCAACAAGAAAAAAAGCTGTGCTTTCTAAGACGAAAGCACAGCTTTTTTTAACTTTTTACCAAACAAACAATCCAACAATCATAGCACTTAATAACGAAACAGCGATACCGCTCACAAGCAGTTTCCATACGTTTTTTCCAATAATCGTTGATTTACCTTCTGATAACGTAGAATTATACGTCCCATAAATCATACCCACCGTACTGAAGTTAGCAAAAGATGTTAAGAATGTTGTAGCAACTGCAATCGTATGCGGTGGAAGTGTATCTAGATTTTTCTTCAAATCCATCATTGCCACGAATTCATTTGTTGCTAGCTTGATACCCATCAGCTGAGCTACGTACATTGCATCATGTCCCGTTAGCCCTAGTAAGAATGCGAATGGACTAAAGATATAAGAGAAAATCTTTTGTACAGTCAAGCCGTCTACGATAACGCCTAAAATACCGTTAAGCGCAGATGTAAGAGCTACATATCCAATAACCATCGCTAAAATAACAATAACCATGTTCATTCCGACTAACATACTGTTTGAAATGGTAGAGAAAAAGTCTTTTTTCTCCGACTTTGGCGGTACGTAAATCATATCTTCTTCTTTTGTAACATGAACTGGATTCAATAAGCTCACTAAAATAAGCGCGTTTAAACAGTTCAGTGGAATTGCTGTAAACACATACGTAGCGGGAACCATCGTTAAATAAGCACCGATAATAGATCCGCTAATACTGCTCATACTCATAATTCCAAACGTAAGCAAACGGTTGTCTTTTAACACAGAAAGCTGATTACGAATAACCGCTAATGCTTCCGTATTTCCTAAAAACATCATTTGAATAGCGAAAAAGCTTTCTAATTTAGGCAAACGAGAAACTTTCGAAATGACCCAGCCTACTTTATCAATAATCCACGTTAAAATACCAAAGTAAGATAAAATATCAAAAAATGTCACGACAAAGATGATAGGCAGTAATGCACTGAAGAAAAAGTCAACCGTTTCATTTCCCATCACGGATGGGAACGCAAAAGCAATTCCATCGTTAGCACAGGAAATTAGCCAAGTAAAGAACGAAGCAATCTTATTAATAATCCATGTTCCGATTGAAGTGCCTAACATAAACCAAGTAATGAGGACTTCAACGACTAGCAGTGAAGCAATAGGACGCCACTTTATTTCTTTCTTTTTAGGAGAACATAAAAAGACGACACCCATTACTACAAAAACGCCTAATAAATTTAATAAAAAGTACATGCAAGCCACTCCCAGGTGTGTATTTGAAAAACAAAAAAAGCTCTTACTTTTCATAAATTCTGACAATAACAGAAAGTATGAAAAGTAAGAGCTTTGAAAGAAGACTGTACTCATGAGAATACGCCCTTCTTTTTGCTGCTTATATCCAAACTTTCTTGTAGTCTAGTTTTTTACGGTTACTAGGTAGAGACTATCAGACCATATTACTGATAATATACAAGATCGTAATCTTAGCTGTATTCAATTGATATGAACAAATTCTACCCTTTATTTTTTTAATAATCAACACTTTAAAAGTTTTTCGGAATAATAAAATTGGTATGAAAATTCTATTTATTTATTACTTCTTTTGAACTACTCATCAGAAAATTACACAAAAAAAGTGAATTTAACCGTTCTTTTAACTCAATTATTTTCCTATTTTTGAAACAAAGAATTTGATTCTTTGATGAGTATGTTTAAATATCTACTTCGCTTTTCATTTAATTCCTCAAAAAAATATTTCATTTTTACGACTTGAGACGTAGAAAAAAATAATCCTGCTGTTCGTTGAAATTAACCGCTTTTCAATTTACACTTTATGGTAGAAGAAAACAAATTTAATTTAGGTAGAAAGCGGGTTATAACGTGAAAAAAATATTGGCTTTTATTTTAGTGATAGGTGGTACGGCAGTCCTCTTTTCTACTGCGTTTGCACCTTCCTCTTGGTCGTTAAGTTCGTTCAAGACGTCCAAGTCTGAAGCGGCGTTATCAAGTGATATTCAGCATATTCAAATTGACTCTCCAAGCATTAGTACAACTGTCGTGCCGCAAGATCGTCAAGATATTAAAACAAAAGTAGAAGGTAAAGGAAAAGTAGATGTAAAGCAAAATGGAGATACCCTAGTCGTCACTTATCAAAAAAGTCCTTTTCAATGGCTTTCTATTTTTTCAAACACAAAAGTGACAATCTACATTCCTAGAGATTATCACCACAACCTTGCGCTTACGGTAGGTTCTGGGGACCTTCAAGTTGCTACACAGCCTGAGCAAGCGCTTCAGCTGAAAGATGTTTCGATTAAAGTAGGTTCTGGAAATGCAAGTATTTCAAACTTGAGGAGCACCTCTCTTCGTACGGATGTCAATTCTGGAGATTTACAGCTGAGTAATGTTGAAAGCCAAACAGCTAAATTTGCTGTAGGATCTGGGGAAATTAAAGGAACAAACTATAAAGGAAAACTTCAGGCGCGCATTGGATCTGGTGATCTCTATATGGATTTTAAAAAGCTAGAAGAGGCCGTTTCTGTAGATGTAGGATCTGGAGATGCCGTGCTGGTTCTTCCGAAAAGCGCTGGTTTTAAAGTGAATGGAAAAGTAAGCAGCGGTGATATAAACAATGACTTTAAGTTAAGCAATGCAACCGTAACAGAAGATGTATTAAAAGGAAAGCATGGAAATGGAAAATATCCTATTGATGCAGCTGTTTCAAGCGGAGAATTAACGTTAAAATCAAAATAAAACGAACACGGAAGTGTTCGTTTTATTTATGGTCTCACTGCAATATACCACGCTACTCCTACGATTGAGCCTATGAATACGACTCCGTAAATAATAGATAAATTCACTATACTTTTCTTTTTAGATTTTCCGTAATCTTCATCTACTTTCTTTGCAGCACTGATCGTACCTGCAAGGGCAGCAACGCCGATAATAATGACAAGAAGCAATGCTAATTTCATTCATTCTCTCCTCCATATTTCGGTGATTGAATAAGACTGAATACCAAGATGTTATTTATTTCATTTTAAGCAGCACGATTTAATCAGAATATGAAAGCGTTATATCTTCTCTTTCTATCATAAAGCTAAATTATGTAAAATCAACCATCCAATCGTGCATTATTTTCCTCCCCCACTTTACATACATAAAAAATTCCCGAGCTTCACTGCTCGGGAATCTTCACCTAATAGAACTGGCCTTTTAAGGTTTTAAAATAACTTTAATGCAGTTATCTTGATGATCATTAAAGATTTTGTAGGCATTAGCTGCGTCTTCTAAAGCGACTTTATGAGTAATAATTTCTTTTGGATCGAATTCTCCTTGTACAATTTGATCATACAATTTCGGCATAACCGGAATGACAGGAGCTTGCCCCATTTTGAGAGTTACATTTCGAGCAAAAAAAGCTCCTAAAGGAAAACTGTTATAGTTGCTTCCGTATACCCCGGTGATTTGGACGGTTCCACATTTACGAACGGCTTTTGTCGCAATTTGAATGGGTCCGAGCGTTCCACCTTGAAGTTTTAATTTTTGCTCAATGTATTCAAGAGGCGACTTTTTGCCATCCATACCTACACAGTCAATCACCACATCAGCTCCGCCTTTTGTGATTTCTTTTAAATGCTCCCCCATATCTGGGTATTCTGTAAAGTCAAAGGTTTCTACGGCATTCATTTTCTTTGCATGCTGAATTCGGTATGGAACATGATCTATGGCAATAACCCGTTTGGCACCTTTCATCCAAGCAAACTTTTGAGCCATTAATCCCACTGGTCCGCAGCCGAGTACGATAACGGTATCTCCTTTTTTAACATCCGCATGCTCTACACTCCAATAAGCAGTTGGAAGCACATCTGATAAAAAAAGAAGCGATTCATCTTCTAATTCGCACGATTCCGGAATGACAAATGGTGTAAAATTCCCAAACGGCACTTTTAAATATTCAGCTTGACCTCCCGGATGATTTCCAAACTTTTCAGTATAACCGAAATAGCCGCCAGAATCGTAATGTGGATTAGAATTATCACATTGGCTCGTTAAATCATCCTTACAGTATGCACACTGTCCGCACGCTACGTTAAACGGAATAATAACGCGATCTCCTTTTTTTACTTTTGTAACCTCCGGCCCTACTTCTTCCACAACCCCCATTGGTTCATGACCAATAATATAACCGTGAGGCAATGGCATGCTTCCTTGATATAAATGCAGATCAGAACCACAAATAGCCGTTGACGTTATTTTAATGACAATGTCATCTTTCTTCTCTAACTTCGCATCTTCTACTTCTGCTACTTTTACCTGATTAGGTCCTTGATACGTTACTGCTCTCATTTTCACCCTCCATTTTTACAACCTTCATATTACTTAAATTTATCTAAAGGCATGTATTCTATCCGGAGAAATCAAGGAAAATAAAAAAGCAGCGCTTACGCGTCTGCTTAAATGATTATTAAAACTGAAATATATGTTTTCCTACCAGTACATCTGCCATCTTTATAAAGCGCTTGATTTCTAATACGTCATGAACTCGAACCATTTGAACGCCTTGTGCAATCCCTGCATATACAGTAGCTGCAGTTCCTTCCATTCTTTCCGTTGGAGGAGCATCGACTATTTGTCCAATAAATCCTTTACGAGAAGTAGCAAGCAGCACAGGATAGCCCATCTTTGTCAGCTGATCTAGATGCTGAATCGCTTCTACATTATGCGCAGCCGTTTTTCCAAAGCCAACGCCTGGATCTAAAATAATCTGATCATCTCGAACTCCTGCAGCTTTTGCAATTGATATGCTTTCTTCCAAATCACTTATCATATCTGTAATCAGATTTGTATAATTGGGCTCATGGCGATTATGCATTAAAATAATAGGAACATTATAGTCAGCTGCAACTTGAGCCATTTTGGGATCAGCCTTTGCGCCCCATATATCGTTAATAATATGTGCTCCTGCTTCTAGCGCATGTTTGGCCACTTCCGACTTGTATGTATCTACAGAAATCGGCACCTCTACGCGCTTAGCCACTTCAGAAATAACGGGCACAATCCGTTTAATCTCTTCTTCATCACTAATTCTTGTATACCCAGGACGAGTTGATTCTCCTCCGATATCAATGATGTCTGCTCCTTGCTTCACCATTTCCTCAGCATGAGCCACCGCTTTATCTACATCGTAGTATTTTCCGCCATCTGAAAATGAATCCGGGTTTACGTTTAAAATCCCCATAATAAGCGTACGGTCCGCATAATTCAGTTCATATTTTCCGCATTTGATGACGGATTGAGACGTTAAAGTTGACACTATCCTCAGCCCCTTCGTAATTTGCAAATTGATGTATATTTATAAATATCATGTATTTTGAGAATGTCATACCGTTCGTAATTATATCAAAAGTCGCCGGTCCTATGTGATTTTTCTTAGAGTTTCTTTCTTCTATAGTGTGAGATAAACATTAAAAGTGAATACATAGATAACATTAAAAATCTCTATCGGGCTTGTCTTCAGGGTCTTTTTTCCTTTTCTCACATCTTTTGTGAGTCTTTTTATTCAAAAAGAAAGGATTCGCATGAAAAGTGTTTAATTTATAGCAATAGTTGGGAATTTATAATTAAGTAACTTCCATTTTTATGGAATTCATTTTAAGGAGGATGACTATGACTCAACAACCGTTACAAGTCAAATTAATTCCTTATACAATTGAGTCGATTATCGACTCAACAAACGAAACGCCTAAAGGAGTAAGCTTAATTCAAGCGCCTGCTATTTGGGAACAAAGCAATCAAGGAGCAGGCATTGTAATTGCAGTTATCGACACTGGTGTTGACACAAATCATCCTGACTTAAAAGATTGTATTATCGGAGGAAGAAACTTCACTTCGGATTATGACGGAGATTCTTCTGTATTTGAAGATAATAATGGGCACGGCACTCACGTGTCTGGTACCATTGCTGCTGCGCTTAATAATGAAGGGGTAGTAGGAGTGGCACCAAAAGCAAAAATTCTAAGCTTAAAAGTACTTACCGGTGAAGGATCGGGAAATTACGAATGGATTATTGACGCTATTAACTACGCCGTCGAATGGCGCGGTCCTAACAATGAGCGAGCACGAGTTATTTCCATGTCACTGGGGGGACCACAAGACGTTCCAGAACTGCACGAAGCTGTTCAGAATGCTGTGAATAAAGATGTTTCTGTCGTTGTTGCAGCTGGAAACGAAGGTGACGACCGCGAAGAAACCTTTGAATATTCATATCCAGGAAGTTACAACGAAGTCATTCAAGTAGGAGCAGTGGACAACAGCTTAAGCTTGGCTCCTTTTACCAACGTCAATGAAGAAGTGGATTTAGTGGCACCGGGAGTTAAAATCATCTCTACTTTTTTAGAAGGTAAATATGCGACTCTTTCAGGAACTTCAATGGCAACTCCCCACGTAGCAGGAGCTTTAGCTCTATTAATTAACTTATGTGAGAAGGAATTTGGCCGCTCTTTAATCGAAGCCGAAATCTATGCTCAACTTGTAAGAAGGACGCTTCCTCTTGGATATCGAAAAAGCTCTGAAGGAAACGGGTTTCTCATGCTCGATTTGGTAGAGAAAATACATGATATTATTAACGTAGCCCGTATCAACCCTAGTAAGTAATAAATAAGAAAAACGAGAAATCTTCTTGGTTCTCGTTAAATTGAAATAAAGACATGCGAACGCATGTCTTTATTCATATCTTAATGCTTCGATTGGATCTAGCTTCGCCGCTTTGTTTGCAGGAAGCATGCCGAATACAATGCCAATCGTCATGGAAAACAACACTCCTCCAAGTACCACTTGCCACGAAATTAACGACGGCCAGCCAGCAAATAATGAAACAAGAGCTGCCCCGCCCGCGCCGAGACCAATTCCAAGCAAACCACCAATTAACGTGAGGGTAATGGATTCAATCAAAAACTGAGTTAGAATTTGTCTTTTAGATGCTCCCAACGCTTTACGAATACCAATTTCTCTTGTACGTTCCGTTACAGAAACCAGCATAATGTTCATAACGCCAATCCCGCCAACAAGCAGGGAAATGCCTGCAATCGATCCAATAATCGTTGTCATAATCCGCGTTACATTTCCAATGCTATCTGCTATTTCTTCTAAGTTCTGCACTTGGTAAGCATCTTCCGCATCATGCAAATTATTTAACAAATCCGTTGCGTCATTGCCTACTTTTTTTAGTTGATCAGAGCTTTTTGCTTGAACACTAAGGTTTGTGTAATCGAGCTTACCGAAGCTTGATTTATACGTATTATTCGGAATATAAATGGTTGGTATTTCAAATGCTAAAAAGCCCGTTGCCTTTTTTGTGACACCAATAATTTTGATAGGCTGACCTTGCACCCATACTACTTGTCCAAGGGCTTCTTTTTTATCAAATAGCTCTTTTTTCATATCGCTTGTGATAACACCTACTCGATTACCTGATAAAAAGTCAGAGCTGTCTAACATTCTTCCTTTTGAAACTTCCAGCTGATTAACTTCAATATAGCCTTCGTTAATAGCATTAACAGTCGTATCAGATTCCTTGTCTCTATATCTTATCCCCATTCCCATTGAACTAGAGGCCACCACATTCTTCACTCCGGGAATAGTCGAAAGAGCTTTGATATCATCCTCTGTAAAGATAGGCTCACCCGTCATTGAAAGGTCATCAGCTTGCATCTCGTCTTCAGGAGGCTGATAGTATACATCAACTGTATTGCTTGCTCCTGTTATTTCCGACTTAATCATCTGTTCTCCGCCCTGACCAATGGCTACAACGATAATAACAGCCGCTACGCCAATGATAATACCAAGCATCGTCAAAATAGAGCGCATTTTATGAGCAAGAACCGAAGAGAGCGCCATGCGAATATTTTCTATCAAACTCATAGGCTATCGTTCTCCTTATCGCTATGACTTAGCACTTTACCGTCACGAACGATAACTGTACGCGATGTGTATTCTGCCACTTCAGGTTCATGGGTAATGACTACAACCGTTGTGCCATCTGCATTAAGCTGAGAAAATTGCTCCATAATGTCAGCACTTGTGTTTGTATCTAGAGCTCCTGTTGGTTCATCTGCTAAAATAAGCGTCGGATTGTTAACAATAGAACGAGCAATAGCAACGCGCTGCTTTTGCCCTCCTGATAGCTCGCTCGGTAAATGTTTCATCCGCTCACTCAGCCCTACTTTTTCAAGCGCAGCTTCTGCTCTGGCTCGTCTTTCCTTACGCGTTACACCTGCATATACCATTGGAAGCTCTACGTTTTCTACCGCTGTTAAACGCGGCAACAGCTGAAATTGCTGAAAAACAAAACCGATATGAATATTTCTTACTTTTGCAAGCTGCTCATCACTATAAGTGGAGATTTCTTGTTCATTTAATAAATAGGACCCTGACGACGAACGGTCTAAACATCCGATAATGTTCATTAGCGTTGATTTACCTGAGCCAGAAGGTCCCATAATCGCAACAAATTCACCGTCATAAATCTTCAAATTAATATCTTTTAAAATTGGCACTTCCTCTTTGCCAAGATGATAACTTTTATGAATATTCACAAGCTCAATCATTGAACAGTCACTTCCGCACCATCAGTTAAGTTCTTTGTAGGATTTGTAATGACTTTGTCTTTAGAAGATACGCCGCTTTTGATTTCAATAAATTTATTTGTTGTTTCTCCAATCTTTACTTCCTTACGAACCGCCTTTTTATCTTTCACCACATATACATATTTTTCCCCATCTTCATTTACAACTGCTTTTATCGGCAAAGATGAAGCTTTTTTACTGCTTGTTTCAATTTCAAGCAGCAGCTTAAATCCCGGCTTAATCATCGTGATATCTTGGTCATCTACTTTTACTTCAACTGGATATTGATTAGCCCCATCATTGCCCGCTTCTGCTGATGCCTGCTGCTGAGGTAGATAGTCAATTTGTTTAACGCTCCCTGCCCATTCTTTATCAGGCAGCACATCTGATGTAATTTTGACAGCTTGACCGGTTTTAATTTTTAATGCATCGTACTCAGACAGCACACCAGTAGCTAAGTATTCATCGGTATTACCAATATGTATAAGCGGTTTTTGAACGTCACTTGTGTTATTAACCGCTTCTTTATCTACTTCTAGCACCGTCCCATTAATATCACTCGCTACGTCTAAATTACGTTCTTTTTTAGCAATTGATTTGGCTTCTAGTTTGTTTCGTTCTAAATCAATTTTAGCCGTTTCTAAATCGAGATTGAGCTGCGTACGTTCTGTATCGATTTGATCTCTCGCTTCTTGCTTACTCATTTCTTTTTCCAATTCTTTTTGTTTTTTATTTAAATTAGAAAGCTGTTTGCTTACTGAGTCAATTTGCAGCTGGCTGGATTTTTTTTCTAGCTTATTTTGTTCTTGCTCTAAATCAAGCGTATCGCTTTCGTATGTTACAAGAGAGGTTCCCTGCTGTACACGAGATCCTTCCGTTACGTGAAATCGTTCAACCTCGCCTTTTTCAGCATCAAAATAGACATATTGCTCATCAGCAAGCTTTAACGTACCGGGAACCATAACTGTATTTCTTAACTTTTTTTCCTTTATATTTGCTACGTGAACATTGATTGCTTTCCCACTTACACTTTGTGCACGATATACGTTAATTCCAATAACCGCAACAATAACAACTGCTACAGCTGTAATAATTATTCCTTTTTTCATTTACAATCCTGCTCCTTTAAGCGCTTCTGAAGCAGCTCCTCCAACTCCTGAAATAGCGGCTCCTAAGATGAATAAAATAATCACTGTAATAATAGAAGCAGCTTTTGATACATTTGCCACTTTTTGTAGTCCTACTGCTGTCAGAATAAGTCCCCAGATAGAAAAGATTTCAATGGAAGTAAATACTCCTCCCATAGCACCTTTCGCACCAACCATTCCATTTAACGAAGTCACATTAGCTGAAGTATGTGCTAGTGCAGCTACTCCCGTATTAATTAGCTGACCGATTGCTGTGATGAACGTAACAAACAAATTTAAGCTAAACATTTGGCGGTAAGTTGTTTTTCCAGTCCCTAACTTTGCAATTAAAAACAAAATTAAACTCGTGAATGCCAGTGTAGCAACTATTGCAATCACTCCTCCAACCGTTCCGCCGATCATACTAAATGTTGAATTCACTTCAATGCCAGCTTCTTTTTGCTGCTGTAATGCTTCTTTTGCCTGAGGGGTATAGACGGCTAGAATCGTTGTTGCAGCTGTTAAGATGAGGATAAGTAAAAGAGGGCCCCAAATGACCGGGTTGCTTTTCATTTTCTCAAACTGTACAACTGGACTCGTAATAAAACCAAAAATAGAAGGCTTTCCTTTCTCTTGGACTTCCGAAGATACGTTAACTTCTGTGCTCATAATCAAACTCCTTTTATTTTGTTTCGTTATTAGCTCTTAAGACCCGTCTTTTGCTGTTTTTTAAAGTTTTCTAGCAAAATCGACTCTTTCTAAGAAACTCTCAAACACCTAATATTCTAACATAATTATACAAATTAATTGACATTTTTCTTACATTTTATATTTTTTATGGTATTTTTAGAAATTAAAGAGATGTCTGAATGAAAGTATTAATCTTACTTATAATTTCTAAATATTCTAATTATTATTTGACATCATTCAATAGAATCCGTATATTATGATTAAAGTTTATTATTCCTATGCTTTTTATAAGTTTTATATCTAAGGAGGAGTTTCAATGTCTGCTAAGAAACCATTTCGTCCTGAAACACAAGCCATCCATTCTGGCCAACAGCTTGACCCGGCTACTTTTTCGCGTGCGGTACCTATTTATCAAACAAGCTCATTTGGATTTAAAGATACGGAGCATGCTGCATCTTTATTTAATTTAAGTGAACAAGGCTACATCTACACTCGAATTGTAAACCCTACTACGGACGTTTTTGAACAGCGAATTGCTGAGTTAGAAGGCGGAGTAGGTGCTCTAGGAGTAGCTTCGGGTCAGTCAGCTACTACCTTTTCCATTTTGAATATCGCTTCGGCAGGAGATGAAATTGTATCAGCAAGCAGTTTATATGGGGGAACATATAACCTCTTTTCGTCTACGCTTCCTAAACTGGGCATTACCGTCAAATTTGTAAACGCCGATAATCCAGAAAACTTTAGAAGTGCAATCACTTCCAAAACAAAGGCAATTTATGCTGAATCCGTTGGAAACCCGCAGGGAAATGTGCTAGACATCGAAGCAGTTGCAGACATTGCTCATGAACATGGAGTTCCTCTTATTATTGATAATACGGTTCCAAGCCCTTACCTTCTTCGTCCCATCGATTTCGGAGCAGATATTGTCGTTCATTCTGCTACTAAGTTTCTTGGAGGGCATGGAACAGCAATTGGGGGTGTTATCGTAGACAGTGGAAAATTTGATTGGGAAGCGAGCGGGAAATTTCCAGACTTAACAACTCCAGATCCAAGTTACCATGGCCTCGTATACACAGAAGCTGCCGGTGAAGCTGCTTATATTACAAAAGCGCGCGTTCAGCTTTTACGAGATATTGGAGCTGCTTTATCACCTTTTAATTCCTTTTTACTCCTTCAAGGGGTAGAAACACTCCATCTGCGATTAGAGCGTCACAGCGAAAACGCATTAAAGGTAGCGAAATTTTTAGAGCAGCATGAATTAGTAGAATGGGTAAATTATGCGGGGCTTCCTTCCCACCCTTCCTATTCTTTGGCACAAAAATACTTGCCTAAAGGGCAAGGAGCAATTTTAACCTTTGGTGTAAGGGGAGGAAAAAACGCTGCGGCTAAGTTAATTGATTCGGTTCAGTTATTTTCTCATTTAGCCAATATCGGCGACTCTAAATCACTCATTATTCACCCGGCAAGCACCACTCATCAACAGCTATCTAAAGACGAACAAAAAGCTTCGGGTGTGACGCCAGAACTCATTCGTTTATCGGTTGGAACAGAAGCAATCGACGACCTTCTTGAAGATTTGGATTATGCCTTAAAAGCCAGCCAAAAAGTGAATACAACTGTTTAAAAGCTGTGATTTTTCACAGCTTTTTTTATATCATCCAATAACTTTTTATACTTTCGCTTATGCTACAATAAACAAAACGAATGAAAAAGGAGTTACTATGAACACGTTCAATTCAATACCTGCTATCACATTTACAGACGTTCATAAAACATTTAAGGATAAAGAACATAGTGTTTTAAAAGGCATATCGGGTACAGTGATGCAAGGCTCGCTCGTCATGATGGTAGGACCATCAGGATCCGGAAAAAGCACCCTTCTTTCCATGTGCAATTTACTCTCTGCACCTGATGAAGGAAGTATTGAAGTATATGGAAAAGACATTAGCAAATGGACTATTTCTGATTTGCGAAAAAAAGTGGGCATTGCTTTTCAATCTGCTCCTGTTATTGATGGAACAGTGCGAGATAATATGATGCTTGTTCAAAAACTGCACGGCAAACAGGATATTATGCCTGAAGAACTCTGTGCCTTGACCGGTCTTTCCCCTGACTTGTTAGACCAGGATGCCAGAGATTTATCCGGTGGTCAAAGACAAAGGTTATCATTAGCCCGCACGCTGTCCAACGGATCTGACCTTTTACTTTTAGACGAAATCACTTCTGCTTTGGATGCCACTTCTGCTCATGAAATTGAGCAGCTTATTTCTCATTTACATAAAGAGCAGAATAAAACGATTATTTGGGTTACCCATAATTTAGATCAAGCGAAACGTTTAGGAGAGGAAGTCTGGCTTTTAATGAACGGAGTGATTGTAGAAAAAGCGAAGACGGAGACCTTTTTTCATGCTCCTGTAAAAGCTGAAACAAAACAATTTATTGAAGGAGCCTTTCTATGAGTTCACTTTCACTGATTTTTACAATTGTTTTTGTTTTTATTGCTCTTTTTTTATCAAAATCTTTTCGTATAGGACTCGAAAAAGATATTATCATTGCCAGTATTCGAGCAGCCGTTCAGCTGTTAGTGATCGGATATGTTTTATCGTTTATTTTTGACGCGAATCATCCTGTTTTTATGATTCTCATTTTATTCGTTATGCTCACAGTCGCTTCTCAAAACGTTGTAAAGAAAAAAAAGCAGGAATTTAAAGCTTTTTTTCGTGTATTTGTCACTCTTTTTATTGTAGAAATCCTGACCCAAAGCGTTATGCTCGGTCTACATATTATCCCTGCTACTCCGCGCTACGTCATTCCTGTCAGCGGTATGATTATTGGAAATTCGATGATTTTGGCTAATTTATTTTTAAATCGGTTAGATGCTGAAGTAAGTCGAAGAAGAGAGGAAATTCAATTAATTCTGGCGCTTGGGGGTACTCCTAAACAAGCTATTCATAGTATTTTAAACGCCGCAATCAAAGCTAGCATGATTCCTACGGTAGAAAGCCAAAAAACAATTGGACTTGTTCAGCTTCCGGGTATGATGACAGGCCAGATTATTGGAGGGGCAGATCCGATACAAGCTGTCAAATTCCAGCTGCTTATCGTTTTTACTATTCTAGCGTCTGCTACGCTTTCCTGCGTCATCTTAAGCCGATTAACATACCCTACCCTTTTTAATAGCTATCAGCAGCTTATCCGTGAGCATACATAAAAAGAAGAAAGGAGACTCCTTTCTTCTTTTTTTACTGAGCAGCTTTTTTTAATCTTGATCCTACGTCACTTCCAAAGGTCACTCCTAAATCACCGAGCCATCTTCTATAGGCAATACTCAATCGGTCCGGATTCAAATGAAGCTCTGCTTGTAAGTCAAGCGGCAGCTCTTCTGGTTTTTGACTTTCCACAATACTGGTATCTTGTTCAATAATAAGCTGCTGAAAATCGCGGAAATATTGATCAGGTGCATCAAACGAATAGTTTCTAGAAACCAGCGCAAACACCGTGGACTTTCTTTCCTCTTCAGGTAAAACCGCAAACAGCATTGAAAAGATTTCACCCGTTTCATAGTTCACTTTTTTCAATCTTGCAACAGTAGGACGAAGAATTTCAAAGGTATAATAAATAGTCGCAAAGTTACCCGTACCATCTGCATCTGCGTACACAGCGATTTCATCAGAAACGTATCGGTTATCTTTCCAATGCACCTTATAATCAGGAATTTCGGCGTAGTCAGAGTGTCCAAGGCTTCCTTCGTGAACAAAAGCCAAATGGCTTACATCTAGAAAGTTTTCTACGACACGAGGAGCTGCTGCCTGCAGAGTATGAGAGTTGGCGCAAACCGTTTTGAATCCGGAGTTAAGATGTTCGTCATACAGGGGAAGAGGAGTATCGCCCGCCTCTCTATTCATCTTCACCCATATAATTCCGTACTTTTCAACGCAGTCATACACCTGTGCTTTTGCTTTTGAAGGAATAGCTCTTCCTGGCGGCTGTTGAGGAATTTTCACACAAGCCCCGGCATCATCGTATTTCCATCCGTGGTAAGGGCATACAATGCAATCATCTACCACCTTTCCAAGAGATAACGCTGCACCGCGATGGATGCACAAATCTTTAAATGCTTTAATGGCATTAGTTGTGCGAAAAAGCACAACTCGCTCTTCTAAAATCGTTACTTGCAAGGGCTGATCTGTTAAATCATGTGAATAAGCTGCAGGCAGCCATTCCTTAGCCAATACTAAATCTTTAATCATCTGCATCGCCTCCGTACAATAAGTAAATTTATTTCTTGTTTATAAAAAAAACCGCAGAAATAGAAGGAGTGCTTCTACTTCCGCAGCTTTTTCGTTCCGTAAAACAGACTATAAGCGCGCGAAGATTCTACATGATTGCAGATAGAGCGACCTTAGCACTTCATCTACAATGACAATACGTGTTCATCGCTATTTTTTTAATCTCAAAACCTAACCCTTATATATTGAATAAAGAGCGGCCAGCCGCTAAAAGCTTTTCTGTCCACTGATTTCTCTTAGCTTTACTTTATCAATTTCCCACTGAAAAATCTCTTGATTTGTAAGCATCTCTAACATAATTTTTTCGGTTAAACGAATAAAAGCTGCGGTTTTAAAAACCGCAGCTTGCTTTATTATGAGCTCATATAACTGGCTGTATATTTTTTCGTCTGCTTTTGTATTTCTTGATTTAAATGTTTGAAAAATGAGAGGGTTTCTTCATAATCCGTCGCTTTTTCATGAAACTTCAATGTAAGACTTTCTTCAAACAACGTTTCTCCTTGATGACCAACCGCTTTCAGCTGAACATCTGTAACAATACCTTGCGAAATCGAACATAATAAATAATTAAAGCAATGAACCGGAACGATATGCATGAGATGAAAATCATCGATAGTTCTATCACTTTTTGTTTTCTTAAATTCCACGGTGAGTTCTTCCGGATGAATAAACACATTTATATGCTGTTTGGACAAACAAGTAGGATTCATTTTTTGTGTATACTCACAAAATTCCAGTCCAATAAATACAGAATTCTCGGAGTCAGCTTCAATAAAGATTTGCGAATTTTTTACCATTGTCCTCGTCCTCCATATTCAATCTAGTTCCCCCATCACTCGCATTCAGTTGTAGAATATTTCCATCTTTTTTCTATTCTATCATTGATTTTTCTCAGTGCCTATTTAACAGGCGGAAGTTCTCTTTAAAAGAGAGGGAACTGACAGGCAGTTCTTTATGTGAGAAGAATAGGCAAAAGACACCTCTTTTATTTTCTTGAGGTGTCTTTTGGTATCATCAGCCTGTATTACGCAACCCTGCTGCAATGCCGTTAATCGTTAATAACGCTTCTTTTAAAAGTTCTTCATTTAACGTTCCAGCCTCATCTTCACGCAGCTTGGAAATGACTTTAACTTGTAAGAATGTTAGAGGGTCCACATACGGATTTCGTAATTTAATAGATTCTTTAATCGTAGGAAGATGATCCATTAGTTCTTTTTGACCTGTGATTTGAAGAATCATTTCTTTTGTGAGATTATACTCTTTTTTAATGGCGGTAAAAATCCGCTCTGAAATAGCCGGGTCTTGTACCATTTCCGTGTATTCTTTTGCTGCCATTAAATCTGCTTTTGTTAAGGCCATTTGCAGATTATCGACGGTCGAGCGGAAAAATGGCCATTCTTTATACATTTGCTGAAGAAGCTGTATATCTCCCGACTTCTCTACTAAATGCTGTAAGCCCGTACCTGCAGCGTACCAGGCTGGAAGCAGCTGTCTGCTTTGCGTCCATGCAAATACCCACGGAATTGCTCGCAAGTCTTCAAAGCGATCACTTCCTTTTCGACTCATTGGACGTGACCCAATATTTAAAGCTCCCAGCTCAGGAAGAGGTGTAGCTTGTTTAAAATACGTTAAAAAGTCTGGATCTTTGAAAACAAGCTCTTGATACTTACGTAAAGAAGCAGTTGAAATCTCGTCCATTGTTTCTTCCCATTCATGTGTACGAATATCACATTGTTCAGCTTCTTGAGAAACATTTGCTGCCGCTGTAAGAAGAGCTGAGACCGCTTGTTCAAGGCTTCGGTAGGCAATGTCATATAAAGCGTATCTAGAAGAAAGAACTTCTCCTTGCTCTGTAATTTTCACGCCGTCTCCTAGCGTCTCAACAGGCTGAGATAAAATGCTTCGGTTTAACGGTCCACCTCCTCGGCCTAGTGAGCCGCCTCGGCCATGGAAAAACTTCAGACGAACTTGATACTTCCTCGCCATATCGTGAATTTCCTGCTGCGCTTTATAGAGCTTCCAATTAGCAGTAAGCGTTCCTCCGTCTTTACTTCCATCTGAGTAGCCAAGCATAATTTCTTGCAAATCCTGCTGTTTCCTTAAGTGCTCACGATAAAAATCTAATTGAAATAGCTGTTCCATAATTTTAGGACCCGCTGTGAGATCATCAATCGTTTCAAGCAGCGGAGCTATATTTAACTTACTTTCAATGCGGCCATCTGCATGAAGGCGATAAATACCTGCTTCTTTGGCAAGTACCATGACTTCTAACAAATCACTTGCAGACTGCGTCATGCTGATTAAGTAGACTTCAATAGATCTTTCTCCAAATTCTTTATGTGCTCGATGTATCATATTAAATACTTCAATTACTTGCTGCGTTTCTTTAGAGTAATTCTCTACAAACGATAGCACAGGTCTTGGGTCTTGAAGAACTTTCCCTAACAGCTCAACTTTTTTCTCTTCTGTTAACGCTGAATAATCTTCAGCTAAAGAAACCGCATGGAAAATTTCTTTGATTGCCGCTTCATGTTCCCCGCTGTGATTACGGATATCAAGCGTTGCTAAATGAAAACCAAACAGCTCAACTTGGCGAATTAATTTACATAAGCTTTTTAACTGATAATCCTGAGGCTGGTGCTTTTGCAAACTGTCTTTGATTAGAAGTAAATCATGTAGAAGTTCTTCCGACCTTTGATAACCCGCTTCCGACTCTCCAACTAAATTTAATTTATGAAGCATAATCGTAAGCTTGCAGCGATACACTTCGTGTTTGATTCTCCATCGCTTTTTCTCAGGCAGCAGCGATATTTCTTGATTAATAGAATCAAGCAGATTATCTGAAACTGCGACTCTTTTTGTAGACTGACTTAACCTTTGTCTCAATTGAGTAAGCGACTCTTTATATTTACGAATAGCTAACTTTCTTTGTTTGACAAGCGTTTGCCACGTTACTTTGGGAGTTACGTTTGGATTTCCATCCCGGTCTCCGCCAATCCATGAACCAAATCGAAGAATATTAGGCACCTTCCAATTTTCTTGGGGGTAATTCTCCTGCAATGAATTTTCCAACTCCTGATGAAGTTGAGGAAGCACTTCAAATAACGTTTCATCAAAATAATATAATCCATTCGATACTTCATCCATTACGGTTGGCTTGCGATCTCGCAGTTCATTTGTTTGCCATAAAATCAACACTTCGCTAAACAGTCTTTCTTCAATTTCCGTACGTTCGCGTTTTGTTAACGTTGGATTATCCAAGTTTTTGAGAAGCTCAGCCATTCGTTTATGAATATCAAGAACACTTCGTCTAGTGGCTTCTGTTGGATGAGCAGTGATGATGAGCTCTAGAGATAAAGTTTGAAGCAAGTTAGCAATTACGTCTGGCGCCACTCCATTATTTTTAAGCGAAACAACGGCACTTTCCAATGAGCCCGGCTGCATAATAGAATCTTCTTGCTGCTGATATTCCCGTCTGCGACGAATTCGATGATTTTGCTCTGCAATATTAACTAAATGAAAATAAACTGCAAACGCCCGAATAACCTGCTCGCGCATCGGCTGTTCAAGAGTAACGATTTCATTTTTTATTTCTTTATAGATAACTTCATCTTTGTTTTCTCTAAGTGATTTTGCTACTTCGCGTATTTTTTCTACTTTGTTGAGCAGTTCTTCTCCACCTTGGTGAACCAGAACTTTCCCTAACAATTGACCGAGAAACTTTACATCACGGCGCAGGGCAGTGCTGCTGTTTTGTCTTTCTGCTGCTTCTACTGTTACCATTAGACACGACACCTTTCTTTATAAATGTTGTACTTTTTAAACTTTTTAGAAAATTATATTAAATCCATATTACCATGAACGAAAATAAATTTCATATAATTTTATTTCCTCCTCTCGTTCAGGAGAGGAGATTCATCAAATATAGAAAGAGGTTAAGACATAACTAAATGAATCCAATCTAAAGACGAACAAATGGGATACATAAGCTGAACCGCTTGTGACACCGCAGTTGATTACTGTGCAAGACTTTGCTTTCTGCGGGCGGTCGATGAGCCTCCTCGTCTCTTTCGCTTTTCCCCCGTAGTCTTCGTCTTGCTCTCCAATCAACTGCTAGAAGGAACGAAACAGATGAAACCTACGTTCACCATAACAAAAAAAACGAACCACTAATCAAACACGTTGATCACTGGTTCGTTTTTCATTTGAGCTAAAACACTTTTGTCTCGGCCTCTCTTTTATGCTACCAAGGTTGTCCTAAATCCAATACCGATGCTAGTTCATTGCTTTTTTTACGCACTTGCTTACGCGTGGCAGCGCGATCTGCCCCCGTTTGAAACAGGTATTTTTCTTCTTCTGTTTCTGGAATAAGCTCCGGTACTGCACGGGGCTTTCCATCATCATCCATTGCCACAAAAGTTAAAAATGATGTGGCTGCAATTTGACGCTCCCCGGTTTTTAAATTTTCTTTAATCACTTTCACAAACACTTCCATGGATGAACGACCTGTCCATGATACGTATGACTCCAAACATACAGAATCCTGAGGCGTAATAGGGTGCAGAAAATGAATAGAGTCTGCTGAAGCTGTTACACACTCTGTACGACTGTGACGATAAGCTGAAATGGACGCAATCATATCAATATCACTCATTAACTTTCCGCCAAATAACGTATTGTGATTATTAATATCATTAGGAAAAATGCGGCTCGTTCGAACAGCCTTTGTATCTTTACAATAATTTGCTTTCATTAGTAAGAACCTCCATTGATGCCTATCATAATAAGAATAAAAGAATGAATGAACCTATACTAGCATATTTTGATAAATTTAGCTTTACAAAAAACTCGTTGATTTATTTACAGAAAACAAAAAAGAGAAGAAAAATTCTTCTCTTTTTTGTCTATCGAATATAGCTTGATCCAAACGTTTTACCTAAAGAATCACTGTATAGGTCACTTGGTTTCACAGTCCATTTCCCATCTTCTTTCACCATAAAAATTCGTAGGGGGCGACTTCCTTCTTTTGTTTCCAATTCATTTACAATATCTTTGAAGTGAGAAGCGGCAAACTCTTCAGAGTGTTCTGTATCATAATCCTTCGTTTCCTCTGTGTAGGCTCGTTTAAGCTGCGATACGTATGAATACAAGTCTGATAAATTAAGAGTCGTGTACTCCACCTCTACTACTGCTTTATTATTTGCATTCGCAATCACATTTGTTTTCACGCTTGCTTTTTCTTTTAAAACATCTTTATACATGTTAAAAAAGTCTTTTTTTGCTTTGTCGGTTAAACTATTAGAAAACGCACCTTTTAATTCTTCTTTAAACGCTTTTTTCTGTTCTTCTATAACAGCTGTTTTATCTGCTGTTACATATTTATCATAGTCTACGTTTTCTTTATTTAAGTAAAGGACTTCTGTATAAGCTTGCAGAGCTTTTTCTGGGTCTTGCAGCTTATTATAGCTTTTCGCGTATTTCTTTGTATCCAGTGTTAATGTCACTTCGTCAATTTCTTCATCATAATCAGATGATTTTGGCTGAAGCCCAATTTTATACTTTTTATCTTTTTTGACTTCAAAGACAAACGTTAAATTTTTTTGCTTTCCAGCACCAATTTTGTCAGATGCACTGCTTTCTAGTCCGAGCTCACGACTGTTCACTCCCGTTTTTGGAGACAGCTGTTCATCTCCTTCGTATAAATAAACACCGTCATAATCCGATAAAGATATACTGTTTTTGGAGACATTTTTCACTTTTAAATCAACTTTCAACAGCCCTTTTTCTTCACTTGTAGCTCCTTCATCACTATCTACTAAAATGTAAGAAGCGCTGTCAATAGATGCTTCAATCGCCTTATTTTTAGCCGAAGTAGACCCTCCCGTTTCCTTAGAACTGTTGCAAGCCGCTAATACTAGCATAAGTACAAAAGCTAAAGCCAAAACATTCATTTTTTTCACAGCTGCCTAATCCCCTTTATTTTGTTTTTTTAGAACTTTATCCCAAATAAAGGTTCCCTCTGTATAAATACTTAAACCTTAAAATCTATATTTTTTACAATATTTTGATAAAAACTAAGTCTAAACTCTCCACTCACCTAAATAAAAAAACACGAGCACTGGCTCGTGTTTTTTTATTTAGATTTAAAATTTTCTTGATTGATTTGTTCAGCTTCTTTCATATATCGGTTAGATTTGCCACTCTTAATTCCCCAGTAATAAAAAGCTAATGATACGCAAGCAATCACTAGCATATCCCATCCGAAAGGCAAAATATTTTTGCCTCCGAATTTTTCGCTTCCTATGTAGGAAATAAAAATCATGCACGCTAAATAGATAAGCATCCAAGCCCCGGTTAAAAATTCTTTTTTAAAGCCCACCCATTTATTTTTCGCTTGGTAATAAAAATAAACAGGCAGGCCAATTGCCATAATAAAGATCACTTCACCTGTAAGTGGCCACCTTGCCCAGTAAAGCGTCAAGGAAGCAAAAACGAAGCCGCATGGCGCAATAACTGATGCCCCTTTTAAATAAAATGGACGGTAAAAGTGTGAAGCCGTTTTTCTTAATGTTATAAGCGCTACAGGACCCATAATATAAGAGATAAGCGTCGCTACTGAGATCACTTCTGCTAAGACACCCCATCCTCTAAATAAAAAGAGAAACAAAAAGCAAGCTGCTAAATTTAGCCACATAGCTGGGCGCGGGACATTGTAAAGTGGATGAAGCGTACCAAAGATCTTTGGCAAATATCCATTTTGCTGCATCCCGTATAACATTCTAGAAGTAGTTGCCGTATATGTAGCACCTGTGCCGGAAGGAGAAACAAATGCGTCTGCGTATAACACAATTGTTAGCCAGTTAATTCCAAGCGCAATCGCTAAATCAGCAAAAGGAGAATTAAAATTCAAATGATTCCATCCATCAGCAATTGATGACGGACTTACTGCTCCGATAAAAACAATTTGCAATATAATGTATACAATTCCTGCAATAAAAATTGAACCAATTACAGCTACCGGAATCGATTTATTAGGTGATTTTGCTTCTCCTGCCATATTTACAGGACTTTGAAACCCATTAAATGCAAACACAATACCTGATGTTGCCACTGCCGTTAAAACACTGGCCCATCCATAAGGGGCAACCCCATGCTCACTTGAAAAGTTTCCGCTATGAAAACCAGCAAAAAATAAAGCCCCTGCCGTTAAACCAGGAATAATTAATTTAACAATCGTAATAAATGAGTTTGCTTTAGCAAAGAGATTTACCGTCCAATAGTTCACAAAAAAGTAAACGAATAATAACAAAGACGCAACTGCCAACCCCTTGGACGTTAAAATTCCATTATCTACTAATTCGTGAGTCCAGCGAGCCCATTTCCACGGCCAAGTACTCATATATTGCACAGATGCAATAGCCTCCACTGTTATCGTTGAAGCGATTGAAATCCAGTTAGCCCAAGCAGCCAAAAAACCAATAAATGATCCGTGTGAATACTGAGGATATTTAACCATCCCCCCTGCTTGTGGAAACATCGCGCCCAGTTCAGCATATGATAGAGCAATGGTCAAAATAACCACCATTCCAATAACCCATGAAAAAATAGCCGCGGGTCCCGCAATTTGAGCTGCTTTCCATGCTCCAAACAGCCACCCTGAACCGATAATCGAACCTATGCCTGTCATGGTTAAAGCAAATGTTCCCATCTTCCTTTGCATATTGCTCATCCAAATCTACTCCTCTTCCCTAGGAAAATAAAAAAAACACTTGCGAAAATTTCTCAAGTGTTTGCCCAGGCGCGCGGCTTATACGCTATATGCTCCCCCATGGTCATCCATGTTGCGCCAGTCACATATAGGAATATATTTTTTATCAGTATATAACATTCATTTCTATTACTCAATACACAAAAATGTTTACATTACTTTTATAAAAATAATAAATTATTCGTAAAATTCCGAATAAAACTTCTAGAAACCTCTTTTTAATTACAAAAATAACTAAAACCCTAACTTTTCTTGTTGTTTGATTCTTTTACTCCACGAGTAGATTACCTTCTAAAGATTATACTAATATATAGTATTCATTTACATAATAAGAATTAACAGCTATATATCCATAGAATTCTTGCACTAGACCCTTTACTTATATACAATATGAAGAAAAGATACTAAAGTGAACTGTCCACCACTTAGCTACGCTTGAAGTGGGAGACTTCTTTTAGGAAAACGTTAAAACCTACATATCATGCACTTCGCAACAAATGAAGTACTTCGAGCAAACTTCTCTGTTTACGCAAGCAAAAAACAGGGAAAATTACGAAAAAAGATTGTTAGAGGGATGCTTATGAATTATGCAAATGTAAAAGTTCTTTATTTTGATGACGACGGAACCATTCCAAATCACCCTCGTCTTCCAGTTTTATTGTATGAACACGTATTTATTAGTAAGAAAGAGAAAGTGGAGAGCATTTTTAATTCTCACAACTGGAAAAACAGCTGGGTAGGTGGCATACATGATTTTCACCATTACCACAGCAATTCCCATGAAGCACTAGGTGTAATTAGCGGATCTGCACGTTTAAAACTAGGTGGACATATGGGGGAAAATATCGTGGTGCATGCTGGCGATGTGCTCGTACTTCCTGCAGGAACAGGGCATATGCGTCTGCAGTCAACTGCTGATTTTAAAGTGGTTGGAGCTTATCCAGAGGGCATGGATTACAATTTACGAACAGGAAAACAAACTGACCGCCCTCACGTATTTGATGAAATTGCACAAGTACCTATTCCTACAACAGATCCTGTTTATGGCGACAAAGGACCATTGACAGAGTGGTGGAACTAGACAAGCACTTATTGTCTAGTTTTTTTATTTGCTCTGTTTTATTCTTTCCATGAATCTCTATTTGAACATACAAATTCTTTTCTTATGATGCAATAGCAATATACTTTATCTCAGCGAAATAACAAAAACTTCCCGGTCAAAACTAAATTTCTTCTTTTCCGTTCTCTTTTTGCTTCAAGAGCAACTTCGCTTAGATTATTCCCCTTTTTTTCTTTCATAATCATTTCAAATATACTCTCATCACAAGCTCTTTTTTGTTTTTCTAAAAAAATTTTCATAGATTATAACGAAATTTTCAAAAAACTTATTGCTTTACCATGTCAGACTTGCTATCATAGTGAACATTGTTAGATAAATTTTTAGTAGGAGGAGTAAAATTGAACAGAAAATTCATAATTTTTATTTTATTCATCATTCCATTTATTGCTCAATTCGCTGTTTTACCTTTTGTAAATAACATTCATCCAATTATTTTTGGATTACCTCTTTTGCATTTATGGTTATTTTTATGGGTCTTCTTAACGCCTGTATGTACATTTATTATTTATCGTTTACAAAAATCTTGGGGGGACATTGAATAATGCAAGGAAATTTAACAGCACTTTTAATCACATCAGCAATTGTTCTTGTTGTTATCGCAATTGGCTTTATAGCGGGACGTGACAAATCATCTAGAAGCTCAGTTGAAGAGTGGGCTGTAGGTGGAAGACGTTTTGGAAGCCTGCTCGTCTGGCTTTTAGTAGGAGCAGATTTATATACTGCTTATACATTCCTAGGTCTTACAAGTACAGCTTATCAGGGAGGAAGCATCGCATTTTTTGCCATCCCTTACTCTGTTTTAGCCTTTTTAATTTCATACTTTTTTCTTCCAAAGCTTTGGACTGTTGCTAAAAAGCACAAACTTACTACGCTTGCTGATTATGCCAGAGAACGTTTTAGCAGTAAATTTCTCTCCTCTTTAATTGCTATAGTAGGTGTATTGATGCTCATTCCATATATTGATCTTCAGCTTAGCGGTATTCAAGATACTCTTCGCGTTGCAGGAACTGGCTACATTAACGTAAAAGCAGTCGTTATTCTTTCATTCTTTCTTGTGGCTCTTTATACCTTTTTCAGCGGAATTAAAGGTCCCACATATACGGCAATTATTAAAGATATTTTAGTATGGGCCATTATGTTATTTATGGTTGTTTCTCTGCCAATTATGCATTTTGGAAGCTGGGGCAACATGATCGACAATGTTGCAAAGGATGCACCTCAGCTATTAACGATCCCAACACAAGGACCTAAAGGCATTCCATGGTTTATTACAGCATCACTCGTATCTGCTTTAGCTTTATTCATGTGGGCCCACGCTGCTACAGGTGTTTTCACTGCTAAAAGTGCAGATTCGCTTCGTAAAAATGCTATTTTCTTACCGCTTTACAATATTGTTTTAATTCTAGTCATCTTCTTAGGATTTATTGCTTATCAAGTATTACCTCAAGATACAACGGATCCTAGATTAGCATTATTAACCTTAATTCAGTATTCATATGGCGGCATTGGCCAAGGGTTAGCTTATGCAACGATTGCTCTTGCTTCATTAATTCCATGTTCTATCATGGCTATCGGAGCATCTAACTTATTTGCAAATAATATATTCAGAGATTTAATTAATCCAAATGTACAGGGTAAAACATTAACAATGGTTACTCGTTCTATGGTTTTCGTTGTTATTGGACTGGCACTTTTATTCGGTTTATTATTCCCTCAAGCACTTGTTTCCCTACAGTTACTAGGGGTATCTGGTATGGTACAAATCTTCCCGGCTATCGTTATCAGCCTGTTCTGGAGAAATCAATCGAAAGAAAGTACGATTGCTGGATTAGTAGTAGGGCTGGTTGTAACGTTTACCGTCCATGCCACAGGAAATTCATTTGGTCTTTATGAAGGGTTCTGGGGATTATTATCTAACTTACTCGTAGTTGTTATTTTAAATCCAATCTTTTCGGCCAAAACAAAAGCAGCAACTAACGGTGTGAAAGAAACATTGTTTTCTAAAGGCACTCCGCAAACTGAATTAAAGAAAAACGCATAAAAAAGTTCAGCCAATTGGCTGAACTTTTTTTAGATAATATTCTCTTTTTCAGAAGGGGGTGGAGTAGATTCTCTTTCCCAGCATTCGATATTTTGATTGTTTTCTAACGCATCTCTATAAAAGACTGGATTTTTCCCTTCCTTTTTCTGCTGAGTATAGTCATGCAAGGCGGAAAATGCCACTTTCGATAATAGAAAAATAGCAATCAAGTTCACGACTACCATCATCCCCATAAATAAGTCTGCCAAGTTCCATACAAGCTGAAGCTGAGCAATCGATCCAAAAATAACCATCGCTAAAACACCTACACGATAAGACCAAAGCCACATCTTATTTGAATTTAAAAACTCAATATTCGTTTCTCCATAATAATAATTGCCAATTAACGTACTAAAAGCAAATAGAAATACCATGATAGCTAAAAACCCCGATGCCCAAGAGCCGATATGGGTACTAAGAGAAGCCTGCGTTAGTTCAATGCCGCTTAGTCCCTGCTTATAGGCTGGGGATAAGAGAACGATAAATGCTGTGCTTGTACAAATCACGAGTGTATCCGTCAAGACACCAAATGCTTGGATAAGACCTTGTTTAACTGGATGACTCGTCACTGCAGTTGCCGCCGCGTTGGGAGCACTTCCCATTCCTGCTTCATTGGAAAACAGTCCGCGCTTTACTCCATTGATTAACGTTGCACCAATTGATCCCCCAAGCGCTTGTTCAAATCCAAATGCATTTTTCACAATTAGAGATAGAACCGCAGGCATTTGATCAATATTTTTAAAGATAATGAACAGAGCCATTCCAATGTATAAAACGGCCAATACGACCACGATGTATTCCGATATCTTGGCGATGCGTTTGATTCCGCCAAAAATAATTACCGCAAATATAACTGTCATAATAATCCCAACCAACAAGCGGCTCGTTCCAAAAGAGTTCTCAAATGCCAGCGTAATCGTATTAGACTGCACAGCGTTAAACACCAGGCCAAATGATAGTGTAATGAGTACAGCAAATAGCCCGCCCATCCACCTTTTATTTAACCCTTTTTCCATATAATAAGCGGGTCCTCCTCGAAACCCGTTTGATCCTTTTACTTTATAAATTTGAGCGAGTGTACTTTCTACAAAACTTGATACTGAACCGATAATGGCAATAATCCACATCCAAAATACAGCACCCGGGCCACCAAGTGCAATAGCAATCGCTATCCCTGTAATATTTCCCGTTCCTACTCGAGCTGCCATGCTTATGCAAAAAGCTTGAAACGGGGAGACTCCTCCACCTTTAGCCGCTCGTCCTTCTTTCAAAACAAGTACCATTTCTTTCAACATGCGAAACTGCAAAAAACGAGAGCGAATCGTAAAATAAATACCAATTGAGACAAGTAAAATAATTAATAAATTCGACCAAAAAAAATCATTGATGACGCTAATCACACTTTCGATTGCTTGTTGCATGCCTATCACCTCATTAAAAATTTGGTAGAACAAATGCAAAACATGAAAGTTTTTTCTCTTGGTGTTTATATTATTGAAGCGAATGAAGAGTACGTAAATAGACTAAAAAATACTCAAATCCCATTCTTTTGCGATTTTTTTTAGCAGCGTAACACCTTTTACGCTATTCCCGTATTCATCAATAGCTGGACTGTATATTCCGATACCGCATCCGTCTGGAAATGGAGACTGCTTTTTCGTATTAGGTGGCACCAATGACATGATTCCTCCCGATACACCGCTTTTAGCTGGCATACCAACAAATGCCGCAAACTTTCCTGAAGCATTATACATACCGCATGTAAGCATGAGCGCTTTTGTTAATTTAGCTACTTCTTTTGGAATTACTTGTTTATGAAACACTGGATGGTATCCGTCTAATGACAGAATTAATCCAATCAGTGCAATATCTTCAGTCGTTACTTCAATTGAGCACTGCTTTAAGTAAACCTCTAGAACTTCTTCTACTTCTCCTTGCAAGTAGTTCGTTTCTTTTAAATAGTAAGCAAGCGCACGATTTCGATGAGACGTTTGCCATTCTGATTCAAAGACCGTTTCATTAATGAGTGGTGTTTTCCCGGTAAGCATCGTTATCACATCAAACAAATAGCTTAATTTTTCTTTTGCCGTCTCCCCAGATAAAAGAGATGAAACCGTTAAAGCACCAGCGTTAATCATAGGATTGAACGGCTTTCCTGGTTTATGCATTTCCAGTCTTATAATAGAATTAAATGCATCTCCAGTCGGCTCTACATCCACTCTCTCTAGCACATAAGGAATGCCGCAGCATAAGCAAGCTGCTATAAAGCTAATGACTTTGGAAATACTTTGAAGAGTAAATACCGATTCATAATCTCCAGATTGGATAACTGTTCCGTCAGCACCAATCAAACAAATACCTAATTGAGACGAGTCCATATCTTTCAGCGCTGGAATGTAATCAGCCGTCTTTCCTTCTGACGAAAATTCTTTTATTTGTTGCACCCACTCATGTAACCGGTCTTTTGCAGTGAGCTGTAAGTAAGACATTTCCTGTTCAATTTCTCTTTTCATTAAAATCACCTCATCACTTAATTAACTTTTTATTTTAAAGCGCTTTCATAAAGCGAGATTTCATTTTCGTTTTTAATGTACAATGCAACCTACGAGAGCATACAAAAACCTACAAAACTTTTTGGAATTATATTTTTATCTTTGGCACTCTTCTCCATTGTGCTGGACGCCGTCACAATGTATACTAATTCACGAATCACTTCAGGAGGTGGAATTGTCTGAATTTTAAATCTTTCATTCGAAAAGATCCGTACATTTTATTGCTCATGCTCATTACTGTCCCGCTGGCGGGAGAGTTAAAATTTTATCCGTTAAATGAAACATTTCGAATTACATTTGGAGCTCCTACATTTTTCTTTTTCCTGTTGCTTTTAAAACGGAAAACCGTTTTAGCCGGGGGCTTGTTAACCGCTTTAAGCGTCGTTCTCTTTCGCATCATGCTCGATTATATCATGCTCGATCATTTTCAATTTGCGGCTTCTGCACATACGCATTACCCTACGTTTTTCTTCTACTTTACGTATGCACTTTTATTTTTTATTTTTAAAGTAAGCCGCATGAACTATAGTGCTATTGTAATTGGAGTGATTGGACTCATCATTGAAATTGCTGCTGATGTAGTGGAACTAACTGCGCAGTATATAGTTTTGCACACAACAATCCATGTCGATTCATTATCTGACATGGCCGTTATTGCTTTTGCTCACAGCTTCATTGTACTCAGCTTTTTTAATATGATGACGATTTATGAATCACAGTCACGGGAACGTCAAATACGCAAACAAAATGAGCACATGCTAATGCTCATTACAAGCCTTTATGAAGAAACCGTTCATTTAAAAAAGACCCTTCATAATACAGAAGCCATTACAAAAGCTTCGTACGATTTATACCGTGTATTAAATCAGCAGGAAAAAGATCATTCTGTGCTAAACCAAACGCTCAGTAAAAAAGCGCTTCGGATTGCCGGAGATATTCACGAAGTAAAAAAAGACAACCAGCGTATTTTTGCGGGCTTATCTAAAACAATTTCAAATGAAAGTTTCCAAAATTATATGAAAGCAGAGGAATTAATCGAGCTGATCGTACGCATCAACAAAAAATATGCCGATTCTCTTCACAAACAAATCACCTTTTTTTCTTCTGTAAACGGGGAACATTTCAGCTACCACGTTTATACCATTTTATCGATCATTAATAACTTGGTAGCAAACGCAGTGGAGGCGATTAAAGATGAGGGAAGGATTGTTTTATCGGTACATAGACAAGCTGAACATGTAGAATTTCATGTACAAGACAACGGTCCTGGAGTACCTTTAAAGTACGAAAAAGCTATTTTTGAACCTGGTTTCACCTCAAAGTACGATCAATTTGGAAACCCCTCTACTGGCATTGGTCTTTCTTATGTAAAAGATATTGTTCAAGAACTTGAAGGTACGATTAAAGCTACACAAGAAGACAGCGGAATGACCTTTATCATTCAAATCCCCCTTCGTAATCTAATTCAGAAAGGATGAGTTTATGCGATTTTGTATTACAGATGACGATTCAGCTATTCGTTCAACGCTCAGTCAGCTGATTGAAGATGAGGATTTAGGAGAAGTTGTAGAAGAAGTCGTCGACGGAAGCTTTTTAGATGCCTCTACGTTAAATTTAAAACAAATTGATATTTTATTTATCGATTTACTTATGCCAGGACGGGACGGAATCGAAACAATCCGTCATTTAAAAGATTCATTTAACGGAAAAATGATTATGATTTCACAGGTAGAGTCCAAAGAATTGATAGGAGAGGCTTACTCATTAGGAATTGAATACTATATTACAAAACCAATTAATCGAATTGAAATTTTAACGGTTATTCGAAAAGTAATGGAACGAATCTCCCTTGAGAAATCAATCGACGATATTAAAACCTCCTTGAATAGTTTAGCGACAGCTCATCACGCTCCCCCTTCAAGCCAGCCGATAACGAAACAAGCCCATCTATACGATGTAGGAAAATTCTTATTAGCCGAGTTAGGTATTGTAGGAGAAAATGGTGCAAAAGATTTACTGGATATTTTACAGTTTCTGTACACTTATGACCAAAGAGAAAGTGTGGAAAAACATTTTCCTTCTCTAAAAAATATTTTTGTAAATGTTGCGGAGAAAAAATTAGGAGCTCACGCGTCTTCTATTGAAATTAACCGTGAAACCAAAGCTTGTGAACAGCGTATAAGACGAGCAGTTACTCACTCACTAAATCACTTTGCTTCTATTGGATTAACAGATTTTTCAAATCCAAAGTTTGAAAATTATGCTTCTAAGTTTTTTGACTTTACAGCCGTTCGTAAAAAAATGAAAGAATTGCAGGGAGATTCTAAAATTTTGCCGATTCGCATTAACACTAAAAAGTTCATTCAAATATTCTTTTTTGAAGCAAAACGCTTGTTAAGCAAGGAAAAAAGCTGGTATTGATAGAAAAGACGGAAAAGGTGCAAATACCTCTTCCGTCTTTTATACTAATTGATTCAGTTTTACTAAGGTAGGTCCATATACAGTACGCAGAAGCAGCTTCTTTTCTCCTCTTGCATATTCCATCAGAGAAAATGCTCCTTTTTCTGTTTCTACCTGTACATCTACAGAAACTGGACACTCTTTTAACTGATTAACTATCAGTTGCGCTTGTTCCACCGACAAATAAGAAGAAAGTCGAATAAGTATATCCAAATCACTAGTTGTTGTAACAACTTCGGCACCACTTGCAAATTCGAATCCCACACTGCCGGTTGGTCCCCACGCAAAATCTTTTAAAATAATTGTGACTTCTTTTAAAGCACCTATGGCTGGCATGTTTCTAAAGTGGCCGTTTTGAAAAATAGAAACGAGATCTTCCGGCCTAATTCTTTGTTTAACGGCCTGCTCAGATACAAATGCTCCAAAACGTTGATTTCTTCTTTCTCCCCTTACTCCAACAGGTATCAGGCTATCTCGGTGAACAGCCCGCCTTACAACGACAAGCGGAGCCTTCGCTAAAGAATGCTCCACCCAATCGGGGATAGGTGTATAACTGATAAGCTTTACTTCCTCTTTTAACTGAAGTAAATCATGAGCTATATATTCCATTGTTTTTCCAACTCATCTCTTACTAATAAAGAAGCTTTTCGCCCTTCCTTCCTTGCTTGCTCACTGTATAGCCGGGTGCTTAAATCGTACACACCTTCACGGCGTACATCTTCTACTGCTCCAGTCAAAATATCTTGAATCGTTTGAACGTCGCGCTCTGTGGGCTGCTCTGCTTGAATACCGCTAACCAGCTCATATAAAGCGCCAAGTGAGGCAAATGATTCAATATCATAAGCCATGGACGGGACTTTCTTTGAAGCTTCTTCAAGTTCTTTTATACTTCTTTTAGTAATACGCGCTGCCGACTGTTTGGACATGGCGTGAACATTTACTCCTTCGTCTTTTAAAGCCACAATTCGATTTGATTGGTATCCATGAGCCAAAAATGCTCCTGAAATTGCTTTTCCGACAATTAGCGTAATAACCGGATGACCTGCTAAGCGCGCTGCTGCATAAGCATCAGCCGCAGCACCGCAAGCATAGTGAATACCTAGAAGTTCTTCATGATAGCCATACGCTTGACTCGGTACGTCTACAATGGCAATTATAGGGCGCGGAGATTGATTTCGATCTTCGTTTATTACTTCACGAACGTGCTTGGCAATTGCCCATCCTTCATCGAGTCCTACTCCCCCTTTTCGTGCACGTAAGAAACGATTATAAGGATTAGGTACAACCGATATATATCGGACCTTTTCTCTTCCTAGCAATGCGTCTTTATAAAGAACGGAAGGAATTTCAAAATCTGCTTCTTCATCATTTATTAAGGCCTTGATCCACACGCGACCGCGGCTGTTGGGCATGTGACCTGGAACTTCATTCAATGAGTAAGAGACTGTTGAAGGGATAGGTTCATTTTTTGTTGCTTTATACAATTGTTGAAACTGATCAGGAGCCATTTTTTCTGAAGGATCAACCTTACTAAGCAAATGTCTGTAAAAATCTACTTGTTCTGTTTTACTAGTTGCTTTTTCTTTCTTCTGAAACGTCTCTTGAACCGCTCGTTGAATAGCAGTGACATCATCCTGTGCTAAGGCATTTGCAAACCCGGTTTCATAGCGTTGAATACCGCCAATCGTTTTCCAGATTAAGCTTCGATCTCTTGCATCAAACTCTTCAACCCCTGCTTCTTGCTCGATCACTTCAGGGCCGTTAAGGCCAAACCTTGCTTCTTTTGTCATAATGAGATAACTAAAGAGTGAAGCAGTGATGGACATTCCTCCAAAGCAGCCTACATTTCCTGAGATAACTCCAACAACAGGTGTATACTCACGCAAAGCAACCACAGCTGAGCCAATTTCAGATATCGACAAAAGTCCATAATTCGCTTCTTGGAGCCTTACCCCTCCTGTATCGAATAGAAAAACAGGTCTGACAGGAACACCTTTTTTGTGATTATTAAGGGCTAGTTCTAAAGCTCCTGCAATTTTAGCTCCCGATACTTCACCAATGCCTCCCCCTTGAAATCCTCCTTCTATGGAAATGACAACGGCTGGCTCTCCTGCTATCAGCCCACCTGCTATAATGACACCATCATCGCTTTGAGGAACAATATTTTGCTTAGGTAAATGAGGCGATTCGATTCCGTCAAAAGGGCCAAGCAGCTCATAGAATGTTCCTTGATCTAAGATTGCCTTCGCTCGTTCTCTTCCATTTAACTCAATAAAGCTTTGACTATTCACTCCCATTTTCACTCACCTCCAAAGCTTGTGCAAGACGCAAGGCGACTACACCAGGCGTAGCACCGAAATCATTAATTACAATTTTCGCTTGAATGGTATGAACGCTAAAGAACCGGTCTAATACGGCTTTCCAGGTTTCACTAAACCCTTCACTTCCTGTTCGTACTGATACGTGAGCATGTTCTTCATCCGAAGGAACCAATAAAATTTCTAAATCCCCTGAACCAACAACGCCTACATGTGCGCGCTGAGTTAACTTTCGATCGGCTTTGTATTTAAACACTAACGTTTCCATTAGCCACTCCTCCCTGCAGACGTTTACGATTCTTTAAAAAGAGATATTCGATCTAAAAATAATACAGCAGCCAGCAAATCTGCACTTCCGCCTGGAGAAGCGTTAGATGATAGAAGCATATGATCTAACGCTTCTAGCCGCTGTTTTCCCATTGATGTAGATACCCCTCCAGCTTGTAACACATTGGATGCCGCCATTTTAACCTCCTCTAACACAACCGGACCAGCACGATGCAAAATACACGTATCATCAAGGTTGGCAATTAATGTTACTAAAGTATCAATCCTTGCTGATGTTTCATGTATGCCTAGCTTGCGAGCTTTATGTAAAGCAGGCAAGCCTATATGAATCACGTGGGGAAACCCCTGCTTCGCCTCTCCAGCCGCTCCTTTTGCGCCATACTGTTTTTTCACACGAAGCCCATTAGATGAATGCAGAGGACAAAAACGATCTGCATAACGAGCAATTTGTCCTGCAGCTTCTGTGATGGATGCAGGTGATGCTTGAATGCCGCAAACTGCTGTTGCAGAAGCAAGTAGACCTAATGCCCAAATGGCTCCTTTGTGTGTATTAACACCATCCGTAGCCGCGTACATAATTTGTTCGCCCTCGCGTCCAATTCGAGCAATTTCTTCCCTCAGCATCTGACTTGGCTGCTTTCCTTGACTGTATAATGCAATCTGTAAAAAGGTCGGTTGTAAAGCATAAGCAGAAGTTAACAGCGTCTCAATATTCATATCTTGATGAGATCCAGTTGTTGCTGCATCTACAAGCCCAGGCTTAGGTGTAAGCACCGCTTCATCAACCAGAGCGGTAACTGCCATTTTAGCTATTAGACATGAGTAAAACACAGCTGGTCTTGGCTCTTCTTGAATACTTTGAATACGCATATTCCTTACCAGCTCCTAAATTTAGCAGGCGGATTATACAAGCCATCCGACCATTCTACTAAATCTTCGACACTTCTCGCTGCCAATAATGAACGCTTTGCTTCTGTACGGCGAATCTGTAAATCTTCGGGAAAAGCCACTAGGCCATCTCTGCGCATCTTTTCCACTTTATTTTGGTTATGTCGCAGGCCTATAGGTGTTACCCCTGCTACTGCTTCAAGCGCTGCTTTTCTTTCGTCCAAGCTTTGTGCTTTATATAAATAAGCAATTCCTCCTTCCGTCACAACATGCGTCACATCATCTCCGTAAATCATGACAGGAGCAGTAGCTAATCCTGCTTGTTTCGCTACCTTTATCGCATCCAAAGACTCCACAAAAACAGGCTCATTTCCTGATTGAAAGGTTTCAACCATTTGAACAACTAGCTTTTTGCCTCTTGCTAGTTCGTGCTGCTCGTTTATCATATCTAGCCAAGCAGGGGTAGAATGTCGGCGGCCTCTAGGGTCATGTCCCATATTAGGCGCTCCGCCAAACCCTGACAAACGTCCAGATGTGACGGTAGAAGAATTTCCTTCTCCATCTATTTGCAAAGTTGATCCTACAAAAGCATCTACCGCATATTGACCAGCCACTTGACACATCGCACGGTTTGAGCGCAGGCTGCCGTCGCGTCCTGTAAAAAACACATCTGGACGCGCTGCTGTGTATTGTTCCATCCCTACTTCTCCGCCAAAGCAGTGCACGCTCTCGATCCATCCGCTTTCAATAGCCGGAATTAACGTAGGGTGAGGATTCAGAGCCCAATGCTTGCATATTTTACCTTTCAGTCCTAACTTTTCTCCATAAGTAGGCAGCAAAAGCTCAATTGCAGCGGTATTAAAGCCAATGCCATGATTTAATGATTGTACGCTGTGGCGTTCATAGATCCCCCTAATTGTCATCATACCCATTAAAATTTGGAGCTCTGTAATATGACGAGGATCTCGCGTAAATAAAGCTTCCAATTGATAAGGCTGATCCGCCACGACGATACAATCAATCCAAGAAGCCGGAATATCCACTCGCGGAAGTTCTTCAACAAGTTCATTTACCTGCACAATAACAATTCCATCCTTAAACGCCGTTGCCTCGATAATGGTTGGTGTTTCTTCCGTATTTGCTCCTGTATATAAATTACCTTGTGCGTCCGCTTTGTCAGCAGCCACTAAGGCAATGTTCGGAATTAAATCAATGAAAAGGCGTCCGTAAAGCTCTAGATATGTATGAATTTCTCCCATTTTCAACGTCTCATCTTCAATCATTTGAGACACGCGAAGGCTTTGAGCACCGGCGTACGAAAAATCAATTTTTTCAGCAATTCCTTTTTCAAATATGTCGAGATGTTCGGGACGTGAAATACTAGACATAATCATATGAAGGCCGTTTACTTTATCAGCGCTTACTTCATTCAGCGCTTTTGATAAAAAAGATGCTTGCTTTTGATTATCTCCTTCAAGCACTACTTTATCTCCGGGTGATATAAGCAATTCTAACGCTTCAATAATGTGTTCATTACCCAATAACTTTCCTTTAAGAAGATGGTCTATTTGTGCAAGGCGAGCTGCTTTTTGATCTCGGCGAGTTGTCCATGATTTTGAAGTTTTTTTTATGCCACTCATGTTCTAGCTCCTTTCTGACATTCCTAAATTAATACGCTTATATTTTTTCTTTTTCCATTAAAATCAGCAAAGTTTTCATCGTAGATTCGGCTGCCGAAATAGCCCTTGCTTCAGGGAAGCTCTTAGCAGCCAAATCCGTCAGCACTCTTCCTGGAGCCATTTCAATATATAATCTTGTGCCCATTTCATACATAACTTCCGTCGTATCATGCCAACGAACGGGCAGGGCAACACTCGCAGCCAAGTCTTCCTTAACATCAGCAGCTTTCCATAATTTCCGAGCTTTACAATTACCTATAAAAGGAACGATCGGGTCTTTTCCTTTTACTTCAGTTATTGTTTTTCGTAATTCACTCGAAACTCCTTCCATAAGAGGACAGTGAGAAGGCACCGTTACATGAAGCATTTTAGTTTTTCTAGCCCCTTTTTTAGATGCTTTTTCAAGAACTTTCTCGATTGCTTTTAAGGTGCCAGAAATCGTCATTTGATCAGGAGCATTTAGATTCGCTACGTACACAGGAGCTGCATCAGTTGCTAGTTCATGTACAATAGAGAGAAGCTGATGCTCGCGAAGTCCCATTACAACCCCCATACCATAACCATCAGGATAAGCATTTTCCATCAGTTCCCCTCTTTTTTTCACAAGAAGAAGAGCTTCTTTAAAAGATAACACTTCAGATGCAACTGCTGCTCCAAACGCCCCTATTGAATGCCCCCCTACTACGTCTTGCGAGTATCCTTTGTTTTTAAATGACCTAGCCGCAGCTACTCCTGCAATAAAAAGACATATCTGAACATTTTTATTATATTTCAATTTTTCTGACGAATCTAACGATAATACGTCTTGATTTAATGCCTCACTTGCTTCTTCAAACGTAGTCGCTAATCCCCATTTATTTTTTATATCATGAAGCATACCAGCATATTGTGCACCTTGTCCTGGAAATAGAAATGCAACACTCATCGTGTTTCTCCTTTCGACTTTATATCATCCAAGGAGATAATGGATAATTTTATTATAAAGAACATAGGATCAATAACTCTAATACATATTTCTTATATATCCTATAACTTGAAATCTATATAAAAAAGAGGTTGGGATATAACTAAATGAATCCAATCTAAAGACGAAAAAATGGGATACATGAGCTCATATGGCTCGCTTGTTCCATCACGGTTGATTTCCGTGCAAGACTTCGCTTTCCGCGTGCGTCCGCTGAGCCTCCTCGTCGCTAAACTTCTGCCGGTCTCACCTATTCCGCTTTTCCCGCAGGAGTCTTCGTCTTGTCCTCCAATCAACCGCTAGAAGCAACTACATACATAAAATCTACGTTCGTCCTATCAATAAAAAAAACCGAACGAGTTAGATTCTCCATTAAGAATCTAACTCGTTCGGATCTTCAACTAAAGTACTTTTAGCTACAGATGAGCCGGAAAATGCGGAAGCACTTCTTCGCCAAGCTCATGTATAACTTCTTCAGCGGGACGCTTACTATCAAAAAGAGCAAAAAAGAGATGATTAACTCCTATTTCTTTATAAATAGAAAGAAGCTCAATTAATGCATTACGACCTGCTCGAAATCCTAAACGAATTGGCGTTGGCATTTCATTTGGATCTTCTGCCAAATCTAGATGCATAGGTTGCGTAAAAGGTTTAAAAACGCCTGGATGATAGATGTCAACCAGTTTCCTCCATTGTGTAATAGCTTCTGCTTGAAAATGAGGATGACGAGGATAATACATCCAGCCGTCTCCATACTGGGCAAACCACTCCATATTTTGCTGACTGTATCCCGTGATCATCGTTGGAATACGTTTCGTTGGCTTAGGAACCACATTTGCTCCTTGAACAGAACCCAAAGTAGACTGGATAGATGGAAAATCTTGATTTAACGCTGCTTCTAAATAATGAAAAGCCTCTGTAAATCGCTTTCCTCTTTCTTCATGAGGAATACCTAGTCCTCGAAAATCTGCTTGACGGTCTCCAGAAGATACGCCCATAATCAACCGCTCAGGAAAAAGCTGATCAATGGTTGCCATTTCTTTAGCTACGCGAAGCGGATGACGCAAAGGCAGCACAATAGCAGATGTACTAAGAGCAATTTCTTTTGTTTGACTGGCAAGGTAAGTCAAATAAATAAGCATATCATAAATTTGACCCGTTGCTGGATCGCCAAATGATGGATCTTGAAGAAGGACATCACGGAACCATAAGCTTGTAAATCCATATTGTTCTGAAAGCTGCGTGAGCTCTACTTGTTTTTCCATCGTAGGCGTGGCATACTGATAATTTTCAAGCGGCATATGCAAACCTAACGTTAACTCATTCTCCTTGTACATACGACGATACGCCTTATGATGTTGAAATGCAGTCATTTGCTTCCTCTCCTTTTATAGATAAGAGATCATCGCAAAAGGCGATGATCTCTTGTTTTATTTTGCTTTTGCTTCTATTGAGCGGCTCCATGCTGTTAATAAGACCGCTCCTAAAACCATAACTCCTCCAATCCAAGGAGTATGAACAAGACCAATCGAATCAACAATCAGGCCGCCTACAAAGGAGCCAATAGCAATTCCAACGTTAAATGCAGCAATATTAAGCGCAGACGCTACATTCACTGCTGAAGGAACATACTTTTCAGCTAAGTTCACGACCAGCACTTGCAGTCCAGGTACGTTCATAAATGCCAATAAGCCCATGGCAAAAATCGTAATCGTTCCCGCTACTTTAAATGATGCAGTAAACGATAAAATAACTAAGATAACGGCTTGAATTAGAAACATCCAAAATAATGCTTTTAACGGGTCTTTATTCGCAGCTTTTCCTCCGATTGTATTTCCGATGGCTACCGCTACACCGTATACCAGCAGTAAGATACTAACCGCGCTTGGTGCATATCCTGTTAGTTTTTCAAGAATAGGTGCTAAATACGTATAGGCTACAAACGTTCCGCCATATCCTAAGGCAGTAATAGCAAACGATAGTAAAAGCGGCCCGTTTTTCAAAATTTTCAATTGATCACTAAACTTTGCCGGCGGCGCTTCTTTTAAGTTTTTAGGCACTAAAAGAGCACTTGCAATAATGGCAATAACCCCAAGTAACGCTACTCCCCAAAATGTTGCTCTCCAGCCGAAAGCTTGTCCGATAAATGTACCAAGCGGAACGCCTGTAACCGTTGCAACTGTTAAACCTGTAAACATTAAAGCAATGGCACTTGCCCGCTTATCTTCCGGTACCAAATCAGCAGCGATAGTCGCACCGATAGAAAAGAAAATTCCGTGTGAAAATGCAGTAATAATTCGTGCTATAAGCAGCAGTCCAAAGCTTGTTGATAAAGCTGCTACTGAGTTTCCTACGATAAAAATAACCATCAATAGCATTAACAGTGATTTTCTGCTCATTTTACTTGTTAAAGCTGTTAATACGGGAGCTCCAAATGCCACTCCCATTGCGTATCCTGAAATTAATAACCCTGCTAGTGTAATGGAAATATTTAAATCATCTGCAAGCGATGATAATAAACCTACTGGAACGAACTCTGTAGTTCCGATCCCAAAGGCGCTAATAGCTAGCGCTAATAGCGGCAAAGCACCGCTTTTTTTACTTTGTTGTGTTTGTGAAAGTGTATTCACTTTTTAACGCCTCCTGTTCGTTATAATAACTTCTTTATAATAGCTTCTTTTATGGCTGATTAGCTTAGGTACCTTTCATATATTCGCTAACTCGCCATCAACAATTGTTATTATGAGCGATGTAAAACCAAAGAAAAAGTACGCACTTTCAAGTGATATAGGTACCTGGAGGTTACAATAAGCGTAAATACTAAAGTCATGAACTATTGGGTATTCTAAAAAAATGCTTACACCTAGAAAATTCTGCTCTATAGTGGTATGATAAACATCAGAAAAAATGCGAAACCATGCATTTAACCGTTATCTCTAGAACAAGGAGAGTTGTTAACGTGAAAAAATATAATATTCCAGTGGAAGCGGCACTAGAAGTCATTGGAGGCAAGTGGAAAGTCGTTATTCTTTGCCACTTAATTAAAGGGACAAAGCGCCCTGGAGAATTAAAAAGAATTATGCCGCGCGTTACACAAAAAGTATTAACGCAGCAGCTTCGTGAACTTGAAGCAGACGGCATCATTGTTAGAAAAATGTACAATGAAATGCCGCCTCGAGTAGAATATTCTTTAACAGATTACGGATGGTCTTTAAAAAGCATTCTTGATTCATTATGCTCTTGGGGAGAACATCATATTGAAAAAACGTATCCTGATAAAGAAGCTGTACTTATGCAGCCTGTAGAAGAAGTCACTGTTTCTAATTAAAAAAGCTGACTAGATAGTCAGCTTTTTCATTGCCTTACTTTCTTTGTTTTTCAGACGATGTACGTATTCAGGAGGAGCCCATATGACAGAACAATCAAAAAAGAAAATTAGTCTTCAAGATGCTATTAAACAGCAGCTTGCTAATAAGAAAAACCAATCTTCAAATAAAGCTAAGAACAGCAGTACTAATCAAGCAACCAAAAAGCTGACAAGTCAACAAACAAAAAAAACGAATAATCAGCGAAAGAGAACAGGTGTATAATGAACGGACAAAATAGAAAAGACGTAGCTCCTGGAATTAAAGTCGACATTGTTTTAAAAGCAGATCAGCGCTCTGGAAAACTGACACATGGAACGGTCAAAGACATTCTGACCAATTCAAGCTTTCACCCTCACGGCATTAAAGTTCGTTTAACAGATGGACAAGTCGGACGTATAAAAGAAATTTACCCAAATTAAAAAAGCATGTATTCTACATGCTTTTTTAATTTATCCTTCAAATAAATCTACTTATCATTTCCTACTTTTGTTAAAATAAAGAAGCACTGTCGTCCCCTTTCTTTCCCTTGGGAATTCACGCAAGGAAAAAAAGGTGGTGGATAGTCTGAGACAAATCCTCAAGTCATTTTTCCTAGATGCTGAGAATGTTCAGCTCCTAACGGCTTACGTCGAGCTTTTAGGAGCCATAGTCGCTCTTATTTTGCTATTTTTCCAGTAGCAAAATAAGTAATCACCGATAAGTATCGTCTAAAAGGTTCTTCATCCATAAGGCTCGTGTGCTGATTGTCTTTAGGGAATGGTGTTTGGCGGCACTTCCCTATAGTAAAAAGACAGCTTCCTTGCAGAAATGGACAAGGTGTAATCAACTACGGCCGATTATGGGTGCGGGACCTTTTTCTTTATTAGTCTATGTCTTTTTTTCCCTTCCCATACACAAAAATAAAAAAACCTCCGAGTTGGCGGTCTCGAAGGTTTTTTCTAGTGAATCGTTTTCGACAAATCCTCATCCGGGCTAACAAGGTTCAGATCTAATAAGATTATGTGATGAATTTCTTCACCTTACAAGCTAAACTTGTCAAAGCTAAGAATTCATTCGCTTGTTAAGAATAACTGAACGTGCGCTCCAGATTGTCATTTTTCCTAGCCTCAGTATATCATACTTGTTGAAAACAGGTAAAAAAAGTGTTCGACAAAGCTTGTCAGCAGCTCTTCACCTATGTCATATTTTTCAAAACAAAAAACATTTTACAAATATGAAGGAATTTCATACTATTAGATAAAAGATAAAACATAGAAGATAGAAGTATTCTGACTTGGAGAGGATTTCAATGAAGCAACCTCAGTTAGAAAAAGAAATTCGAGCCTTACAATCAGATATTTACCAATTAGCTAAGAAAACAAGCAGCTATTCTCAGGGTGAGATTTTAAAATTAAGTCAAAAGCTAGATCAAAAAATTGTTAGTTACCAAAAGCTTTTTAACCATACCAAATAAGAGCCGCGTAGGACTTTCACTTGCTATCCCTCAGGTACCATAAACCTACAAATAAAACAGATATGTTTTATTCGCAATAGGTACATCTCTGCTTCCCTAATTAATAGGGAAGTTTTTTATTTAGAAAATTAAAACCTTCTCCTTTCCTTTGATTAGTTGTCATACAAATTGGGTATTCAATCAGTAGGCCTTAAAACCTATATAAGAAATATAAAGGAGAGAATGCATGATGAGTAATGCTGATACTACCGAAACAAAAAAAGGAGCTGACTTGCTAGTAGAAAGTTTGGCAAGTCAGAATGTGCCTTATATTTTTGGCATTCCAGGAGCCAAAATTGATGGCGTATTTGATGTTTTGAAAGAAAAAGGGCCGGAAGTAATTGTTTGCCGCCATGAACAAAATGCTGCGTTTATGGCAGCTGCTATGGGAAGACTGACAGGTACGCCGGGCGTTTGCCTTGTCACATCAGGTCCAGGTGCCGCTAACTTAGCCACTGGCCTTGTCACTGCTACTTCTGAAGGTGATCCAGTGGTAGCCCTAGCAGGAGCCGTTCCAAGAGCAGATCGATTAAAAAAGACGCATCAATCAATGGATAATGAAGGATTATTTAAATCTATCGCCAAATTCAGCGTTGAGGTAGAAGACGCTGCAAACGTTCCAGAAGTGATAACAGACGCCTTTCGCGAAGCTGTTTCTTCTCCTTCAGGAGCATCTTTTGTCAGCTTGCCGCAGGATGTAATGGATAGCGAAACATCAGCTTCCACTCTATCCGTTTTAAAAGCTCCTACGATTGGGGCTGCTAATTTAGATGCTGTTGCCCAAGCTATACACACTATTCGCACAGCAAAACTACCTGTATTGCTTTTAGGTATGAGAGCAAGTAAATCTAAAGCAGTGGAATCAATCCGTCAGCTTATAGCGGAACATGACCTTCCTGTGGTGGAAACGTTCCAAGGTGCGGGAGCTGTTTCACGAGAGCTTGAAACTCACTTTTTTGGGCGAGTAGGTCTTTTTCGCAATCAGCCTGGAGACGTCTTATTGAAGCATGCTGACGTCGTCTTAACAATCGGATATGACCCAGTTGAATACCCTCCTTCTCTTTGGAACTCAGAAAGTCAAAGAACCATTATTCATTTAGATGATTTACAAGCACAAGCTGACCACCATTATCAGCCGGAAATTGAGTTAGTAGGAGATATTCCAAGCACAATTGACATATTAGCGGATAAACTCCCACATTTAATACGTTCAAAAGAAAGTGCTTCTTTTTTAAAAACACTAAAAAGCAAACTTGAACAACCTGACGATCAGTACGAGTTTTCTAATGACACTCACCTTCATCCCCTACAATTAATTGAAGCTCTGCAGAACTTTGTTGAAGATGATACTACCATCACATGTGACGTTGGTTCGCATTACATATGGATGGCTCGTTATTTTCGTTCCTATGAACCTCAGCATTTACTATTCAGCAACGGTATGCAGACACTAGGTGTTGCTTTGCCTTGGGCCATTTCAGCTGCACTCGTTCGCCCCCATAAAAAAGTTCTGTCCATGTCTGGAGACGGCGGGTTTTTATTTTCAGCTATGGAGCTCGAGACAGCCGTTCGGTTAAACTTACCAATTGTTCACATTATCTGGAACGATCAAACCTACGATATGGTTGGCTTTCAACAGCAGATTAAATATGGCCGAAAATCTGCAGTAGAGTTTGGCAGCGTAGACTTTGTTACGCTTGCTGAAAGTTTTGGTGCCAAAGGATTTAGAGTTAACTCACCAGAAGAATTTCTGGACACTCTAGCAAGCTCTTTTCGTGAACAAGGCCCCGTTATCATTGATGTTCCTGTAGATTATAAAGATAATGAAAAACTAAATACACAGCTACTGCCAGATCAAATTAACTGAAAGGACTGAGTAAAGAATGAGCAATAAAGAAAAATTAACAATTCACCAAACTTCCACTATGATCGCTTTATTAGACGGAGTATTTGACGGTGTTGTCACATACAAGGATTTAGCTAAGAAAGGTGATTTCGGCATCGGTACGTTTAATCAATTGGATGGTGAAATGATTGCCTTTGACGGAGAATTTTATCATATTGCTGATGGAAAAGCCGCACCTATTAGTAAAGATGCAAAAACACCTTTTGCCATTATGACAACCTTTTATGAAGATATCTCTTATCGTGTAGAAAAGGAAATGAATCGTGAACAACTAGAAAGCTTAATGAACGAGCTTATTCCTAGCCCGAATTTATTCTATGCAGTTCGCATTGACGGGAAGTTTAAAGAAGTAAAAACGCGCACGGTTGCAAAGCAAGAGAAGCCCTATCCTTCTATGGTAGATGCGGCTGCTGATCAGCCTACATTTACATCTTCAGATGTAAATGGAACACTAGCAGGTTTTTACACGCCAGAATATTCTTCAGGCATCGGTGTTCCCGGCTACCACCTGCACTTTATTGATGAATATAAAAAAGAAGGGGGACATGTTTTAGATGTCTCCGTTCAGGATGTTACAATTCAAATCTGCAAAAAAACGAAATTAAATCTCAATTTATCGGAAACAAGTGAATTTTTAAATGCTAACTTAGAAGACCATGATGTAGAAGAAGAAATTGCGACCGCTGAATAAACAACGATACTTTTACTGATAAAAAACGCTCATCGTCATGCATGACGATGAGCGTTTTTTATTTAATCGAGTTCAGGCTTCATTTCTAGCACAACACAGAAACCTTCCGCCTATACGTAAAAAGAGCCCGTGTCTTTTAAAACATAGAAAAATGGTGTTTCAGCCTCTTTTAGACATCTAGTCATTCGATCCTTAAAGTTATCTAATTTAATTATATTTTTTGCTTCTTCTAACGTAAAATACCCCACATCTTGCGTTTCACTGGAGACAGAAAATTCCCCGCTAATCGCTTTTCCCTTTAATAAAATAACAGTAGTAGATCGTTTAACATCTTGTTCTACTCCTAGAAAGTTGGTCACTTCAATAACAATTCCAGATTCTTCTTTAACTTCTCGTATACCCGCATCTTTTATCGATTCACCTGCTTCGACAAAACCACCGGGAAATTCCCATCCCCGTCTATGGTTCTTGACTAGAAGCACGTGGTGATCTTGATTTATTACCATAACTGCTACAGCTAATTTTTGATTCAACTTTTTCTCACTCTCCTTTTAGACCGTTAAGATATTGTTCAAGAAGGTGAAGAAATCTTTCTATCTCTCTATATGTGATATCACCAATATTTGCTATTCGAAACGTTTCTAATTTATCAATTTTACCAGGATAAATGGTGAATCCTTGTTTATAAAAAAAATCATGCATAATATCAAAATTATACTTTTTATGGGAAGGCTCGATGATAGAGGTAATAATTTTAGAATGATGTGTTTCAGGAACCAAATAGGTTAACCCAAGCCGAGTAATTCCATCCGTTAAAGTAGTCCATGATTTTGAGTAGCGTTCATATCGTTTCTCAATTCCTTCCCACTGAGTTTCTATAATTGCCTGCTTTAAAGCGTACATAGTCTGAACAGGAGGAGTAAAACGCATTTGTTTGTTCATTTGGAAATATCGATACTGATCATATAAATGAAGATAAAGGTTACGAGGCTTTATTTGCTCCGTTTTTTCTAACCGGGCTTTATTTGCTATAACAAACGACACGCCTGCCATTCCTTGGAGGTTCTTATTTGCACTTGCGGCCAGATAGCTTATATTCATTTTTTGCATGTCAATTGGAACAGCTGCATACGAACTCATTGCATCCACAATCATTTCGATATTTTTCACTGCACAAAGTTTCCCAATTTGTTCAATATCATTAAGAAGCCCTGTGGAAGTTTCACAGTGAACAAGCGCCAGATAAGAAACGTTCGTTGAAATCTTTTTTATAAAAATTTCTAAATCGTTCATATCAATAGCCTGCTCGGCGGAGCTTTTATATTCTAAATAATTCAGTCCATAAATCTCAGCGATTTTACACATTCTTTCACCGTATGGACCATTATTGATAATAACAACCGTACCGTTATCAATTACTGAACTTAAAATCGATTCCACTGCCGCCGTTCCAGATCCGCCGAATAATACCGTAGTATACTTCTCTGGATTCCCCACAAATTTTGTTAGTTCAGCAGAGATAAATTCCATCGTCTCTCCAAATTCTTTTTCTCTCGGGCAAATGTCTTCCACTATTTGAGCATATTTGACGGTATCTGTTGTAGTTGCCGGCCCTGGGTTTAGGAGTATATTTCTCTTAACTGTATGCGGAATACCTTCTCGAGCTTTAATAATCGGATAAACAATAGTAGTTGCTCTTGCCCAGTGATCTTCATCATCCACTTCACACCATGCCAAATTATCCAGTTTATGAACATACACATTTGCTTTTTCGGAAATTTTAACGAGGCCATATTCATAATCGATCGTTTGATTAAACTGAAACAGCGTATTTGCTTCATCACAAAGTCTCTGAAATGTAGCATAAGAGAGTTTGGTTAAACCAACTAGTTCTGCATAGATACTATTCAACTCTTCTTTTTGTTTTGACATATTCTTAAGGTTATTATTTTCATCAGCTTCAATATAAACTTCATCGCCAGCACCGTTCAATTTACTCGCTAGTATGACATCTGATCTCGAATAGTTTACTAATGTTTCCAACGCATTCTTTTCATAAATTACATCTGATTCCAATAGTAAAAAATCTTCTTTAATATAATTTTTAAATTGATACAGCGTAAACAGACTTCCCGTTGTTTCGTATCTAGAATTATAAACACATTTTATTTGAGGATATCTAACCATTAGCTTTTCATATTCTTCTTTCATATATCCTGTTCCAATAAAAATCGTCTTAACTCCTGCTTCTATTAACTTCGAAATGGAATGTTCAATAATCGATTTTTCATCAATCATTAAAAAACCTTTAGGGCGGTTTCCAGCTCTTTTACGAATCCTGCTCCCCATCCCTGCAGCTAGAATAACAGCTGTTTTAATCATCTAAAAACACCTGCAGTCTTTCTCTGACTTCATAAGGCTTCATTTCAGGACGCCCTAGGTTCTTTTTAGATCCTTTCGCTATTTTAAGATATAAAAACGTTAATTTTTTATCACTTTTCCACTGTTTGATATACGTCTCTAACTCATGTAAGTTATGAACATGAATGGAATTTTGATACCCACAGGAAGAAGCAATATCTACAAAATTAATGTTATGAGAGACCGTATGTTGCCCCCCTGTAGAATCATGGGTTTGATTGTCTAAAAGAATGTGTAATAAATTTGCTGGACAGTAGTATCCGTTGGTTGCTAGATTTCCCATGCGCATAAGCAAAGCTCCGTCTCCATCAATTGTAATGATGTTCTTTTCATTTCTGCTCAAAGCTAAGCCTAAACCAATGGAACTAACGCACCCCATAGATCCAACCATATAAAAATTATTTCTTGCGTCTTCTATTTCGTAAAGCTCTCTTCCTGTTTTTCCTGTAGCGGCCAATTGAATAGTATCGTTGTCTTTTAATGAATTAACTACTTGTAATGCCTCATACCTTGAAGGTAACTCATCGGTTGTTATCTGTTCACTTTTCATTTTAGGAGTAACGTTTTTTATTGATTTTTCTAAAAGCTTAACTGGCTCAAACGTTCCTTTTTTTACAATAAAGAAGTAGCTTTCATTATTTTCAACAGCTTGATTAGCCCGCTGTAACTGTTTTTTAACTTCGGCAAAATCAAAAGATAAATATTCCCATTTTATTTTCATCGTATTTAGCAGGGCAGGAGTAATTTCTCCCATTAATTCATGCTGCGGTTCATCTGGACATCCAGGTTCTCCGCGAAAACTGACAAATCCAAGGACAGGAATTTTAAACGGATGAATAAGAGAGGTTAAAGGGGAAACAGCATTTGCTAATCCGGAGTTCTGCATTAAAACAACCGCTTTGTTGCCAGCAATTGATGCCCCAGCAGCAATCGCTACCGCTTCTCCTTCGTTTGCTGCTGCAACATATTCACATTCGTTGATAGCGTAGTTAATAAGATGTTTAAGATAGGAACAAGGAACTCCGCTATAAAATTGAAAACCTAGTTTTTTTAATTGAGTTCCAAATACGGACGTACTAATCATTTTTCCCACCATCTTTTTGAATCTTTGTATACGTTTCGGTATCTATCCATGACCCCATCGTATATTTAACAGCAACCGGGTGAATTAGATTAATATAATTAAAGAAATCAGAAAACGTGAGCTGCGCAAAATCTTTTCTTTGTGCCAGTTCTTCCAAAGCTTTTTTTACAACCTCAGTGCCTTTTCCGGAAACTTTCCAAAGGCCAATGAATTGACCATGAATGTTTTTAGAGTTTGGATTGCACGACATTTGAATCAAGTCTACTGTTTTGGAATACAGCTGCTTGGAATAGGGAAGTTTAGCAGTCACATAAGATGTTTGATTCCCTTTTAACTCATAATCAGCTCCTGCTACGATCGTGATATCGCCACTTTCATGAAGTAACTCCTCAAAAATATGGGTTTTATATACGATGTTACTATCGCTTATTAAAGTAGCCGTTCCTAGCTTATCTCTTGCAGTATAAAGATCATATAATTCTCCTTTATTAGAAAACACATTGTCTTCCATAGCTTTGTTGGAATCTACTTTTATACTATTTGTTACGCCGACTTTTTTTAACTGATTTATCTGCTCAGTTATTAAAGTGTCATTTGCTGATTTCTTTACCAGAATCATAGCGTTCGTGCTATGATTGGCAGAGCTTAAATAAAGTTTCTCTGCGATGTCGAGCTCTTCAGCTTTTTGAAGACGGAAAACTTCCTCAAGCGGAGAGACATTTTTTTCTACGTTAATCAAACTTTTATCGTAATAAATCTGAGCGGACGTTTTTTGCATAGCTGTAATGGAAGATCTTAAGTTATGGTTGGCCCAAATGCTCAAGCTAATTCCTAAATCACTAAATTTATCAGTGGGAACTGAATAATATTTGGTTGGAACAATAATAACCGGAAGCCTGTTTCCCCACTCTTTCATAAAAGCTTCAATCTCTGTCATATCTGACCTTTTACTATGAATCAAAACGGCGTCGGTTCCCGCTTGGCGATAAGCTTCTGCACGTTTTAAAGCTTCCTTCAGCCCCCACCCTGCAATAAAAGCTTCTACACGCGATACCACTACAAAATCTTCGTCATTTTGGCTATCTTTCATTGCTTTAATTTTGCCGCAAAATTCATTAATATCTGCAAGCGGCTGTGCTTCACCTTTAATAAATGAGTTTGTTTTTGGAAACAATTTATCTTCAATACATACGCCTGGAATGTCTCGCTGCTCCAATTTCTTAACTAATCTTCTTGCATTATTAAAATTCCCATAGCCTGTATCACCATCAAGAAGAATTGGAACGGACGTTGCGTCACTCATAAACTCTAAGATGTCTAATACCTGTGTCCATGAAGCCTCGTTATTATCTCTTACACCCAGTGCTGCGGATAAAGACAGGCCACTGGCCCATATCCCTTTGAAACCTGCTTCTTCTACAATCTTTGCAGATAGCGCACTGTGAGCTTCCATAATAAACTCTAGCCGTTTACTTTCTATCAACTCTCTTAGCTGTTTAGTTTTCTTCATGTCTATCCTCCTTTTACTCTTCGTTATCTGGAATAAGTTTATTTCTTAATTCTTTAAAAGTAGGTTTTGTCATAACACGGTGCGTTATTTTTAATAAAATTACTGTATTTTCATTTAAATATGGAGCTAGCACATTGTATACTTCATCACCAGTCTTACAAAAATAGACTTTTTTAGGGTCCATTCCACATTTTAAAGCTCCTGTGCCAATAGCTTTTGCTTCATCTCCTACTACAACTAGAATGTCAATTTTGGATTCCGCTGCTTTTTTTCCCATATCTTCATATTGTTTAATTGCATAAGGTCCTTCTCCTAGCTGGGGCATGTAACCTAATAAAGCGATAGACTGTTTCTCTTTTGACATATCACTAAGAACTCCAAGAGCTGTAGCCATCGATAAAGGTGAAGAGTTCCATGTATCATTAATTACCGTACATTCATTCATTCCTCTTTTAAATTCCAAATGTTCTTCTACTTGTTCAAATAAGCTAAGTCTTTGTATGGCAACGGAAATATCAACGCCCACATAAAATACTGCAGCAATGGCAGCCAGTGCATTATACACATTATGTTCACCATATCCAGGAATAAAGGCATCGTATTCTTTGTTTTGGTACTTTAAAGTAAAAGCCATTCCTCCCTTAGCATATTTAATATCTTTTGCTTGAAATTGGGAACTATCATTTTTACCTATATATACAACATTTTGAAGATGCTTTACATCAAGCACTCTCTTAATATTTTCGTCATCTGCGTTTAAAATCAAAATGCCGCTATTTGGATCTAAGCCTTCTACAATTTCGGCTTTTGCTTTCATATATTCTTCAGGTGTTTCACAATCAGCAAGATGGTGCACGCCTATATTTAATAGAATTCGTATTTGTGGCTGAAAGTAGCGACACGCAACTTTTAAATATCCTGGATAAGCGACCGGCATTTCAAAAACAGCTACTTCTGTCGTATCATCAATACCTGTTAAATAACGTAGATTTACAGACATAGAATTCATACTCATCCACGTAGCTTTCACTTTATAATCTTCAATTAATATTTGTCGGATCATCTCTTTCGTGGTCGTTTTTCCACAAGTTCCTGTAACACCAATAACAGGAAGATCAAAAAGCCCTCGGTAGTATTCGATAAATTTCCAATAAGCCTCTTCTAATTGATCTGTTTTAACAAGAATAATATTTCCCTCTAAGTTCGTGCACAGCTCAGGGTGATCTGTTATCACGACAATTGAATGATTTTCTTTCCAATACTTCCCTCTAATCGGTTCTCTATCTAAATGAAAGATGAGTGTATGATCCTCTATATCTTTTTTAGCGTAGTTTATAGCATGTTTAATAATAGGATTTCCTGATCCATAACAAAGGTCTCCCCCCGTTTGTTTGAGAATTTCATTCAATGTGAAGTGCTTCATGTTAAATCCTCCTTTTCTTCTTCGTAACCAGCCAGTGAAGACGCATAATTGAGCAGACGAATCCCCGCCAAAGTACGTAGCTTGTAGGCTCTAATTTGTGAGAATAGACTATCTGGTTTTGCATTTATTTCAAGTAACTTTATGGAACCGTACTGATCTATACATAAATCTACCGCCAGCTCCCCAAAAGGACCTACTTTCTCCTCTACTGTTGCAACAATATTTTTAGATATTTTAGCTAATTGGTTTATAATGAGCCTTCTGTCTGTTGGATCAGGATATAAACTGTTTAATATTTTACTGAGGCGCATATTCGTTTCAGAATCTTCCGTTAGCACATCTTCACCGGTGAGACGCGCAACCATACCCGTTCGAAGCCAAATTTGCTTTTCATTTTTTTGCATATAAACCCGTATTTCTAAATTTTTATCTTTATGCTGTTTTCTGCGAATTCCTTCTTGAACAAGATAAGGATTGTTTTTCATCAAAGGAGTGAGCAAAGTAAATAATTCTTTCATATTACTGAATTGATGCAGCTCCTTTTTATTAAGATCAAACCAAAAGATGCCTGTTGGTCGGCGAACGATGCGCATGACTCCTTTACTTAAGGCCCCGCCAAGCGGTTTTAAATAAACTTCTCCGTAGCTATCAAGCATTTCTGCAATGTCAGCAGAGTTTTGTACGAGACGTGACTCTGGAAGAAATTCTTCATATTCTTTCATAAGAAGTTCATACGTTGCCCACTTATCTCCCGTAAGCTGAAACAAGTTTGAAGAATTAACAAAAGGAATTTTATAAATCGCCTGAAGTTTTGCTCTTACTTCATCTATTAAAATATTTTTTCTACCATCTATGAAATAACGGTCATAAATAACAGCAGGAAAAGGAAAGAGCCCTTCACCGTTAATGGCTGTTCCTTTAACCAATTTTTTCTCCCAATCAATATCTTCGGGTTCAAACACATATACAAGCATTCGCTTTTCATTTGCTAAGCGACATAGATGATGGAAATAAGTTGTTTGTCTTTCAAAAGGACGGTTAGCAAGAATGCCAATGATAGGACCTAAAGTTATGATGCCTTCTGAAGCTGATAGCTTGGGGCACCAATCTTTTGGGAGAGATAGTTTATCACGGAGAGATTTAGAGAGTTGAACCATATTTGGATGGCGAAATGAAAAAGGATAAGAATGCACAGTTGCAGTTGATATTGCCTTTCCTGCACTAACAATCGTAGACTGCCCCTCTTTAAGGCCGTATTTTAAACGGAGCTTTTTGGGAATTTGGATAATATGTCCGCGGTCATAGATTTCTTTAGAAATCTTTGTATTCCAATTTCTGCGAATATCATTTGATTCATCACAAGGAATTTCTTTTTCTATCATTTCAAATAGAAAAGATAGTTCATTTTGATAGTGTGGATAGCTGGATGTTTTCATAAGATTGCCCTTGATATGTTTCCACATTTGTTTAAGAAAGATTTTATTTCCTTGATAGTAGGCACGCTGCGTAAGTGGATGAAATAAAAATTCGCTTTTTAATTCATGATGATGGGTAGCAACTAGCTGAGCAAGAGCTAAAGTGGAGAGAGTAATTCTAGGGTCGATAATCCAAGAGCTTAAAGTTAAATACTCAAATCCATACGGTTTCTCACGATAGCGTCCAAGACCTCCATGGTTCGTTTTCCGTCTGAGTTTAGCAGTCTTAGATTCTTCTATCAGCGCTACGGGAATAGCCAGATAGTGATCAAGAGCTCTTAATAAGGATAAAGAAAGCGGGATGCCAAAATGAATGTGTCCTCCACATTGGTATCCAGAAAAAGGCATGCTGCCTGCCAGAAAATGAACATTTTCATAAGGTACCTGTGCAGATGCTTTTTCTATTAATTTTTGGATATTCTGGAATAGTTCTGTTGATGAATTCGCTTTTTCAGGCCTAACTTCTACTAATGGATACTCACCGCTATCTTGTTCTATTTGCCTTTCATCACAGCCTACCGCACCTTCAAGAGAAAAAAAAGTAGAAGCTGGTAGAAGTTCCCCGTCACAGCTTAACATAAACTCAACATCAGCACCCATGCTAAAAGGGATAGTAGGCTTTAGTGGATTTTCTATCCACTCACTTTCTGATGAGTTAATATCTGTGACAATACACTCTCCACTTTCTAATATCCCCATTTTGACAAAGCCGCTTTTAGCTCCTGTTACATAAAGCGCTCTAATGGCTATGCTTACCAACGTTTCCGGTACATCCATGCCGTTTATCTGTTCTAATTTCCAGCCGAAGGCTTTTGTTCGAATGGGTATTTCATTAAATACAACGTGTTCGCTAGTAACTACTTGTACTGATTTTACACTCAGTCCTTCCACTTCTAGGAAATATTCTTTGTCTATTGCATACATTTTCGTAAAATAATCATATCCTTCATATATTGCTTGATCCTTTGTATTTACGATAACAACATCTCTTCCGCTGTGATGACCATACTTCCTCCCTATCACTGGATATGAACAGGTTTTGGGGTCAACTAATTCAACAGATGGTACATTATTCAGATTAAGAGTTTGCAACGTCATTTCTTTATCAGATAATATCCCTAACTCTTCTTTCATTGGATCCATTTTAAAGCCTCCTAATTAGAACTTTCTATCTTATTTTGCTACTTTAATGCCCTATAACAATAATCAGCTACTCACATAGTATGTAACTATACAAAATACTCCTGTACATTTATCTATTTATTTCCACCATCTCTAAAAACTTTTTATGTATTTACTTAACACGTGTAATAATTCACCGATTTTATTTTTACTGCATTTATTATAGAAAGGATAGATTTCAAACGATATAAAAGGAGAAATAGTCAATGGCATTAAAATTCATTCATGGAAACTACTTAAAATATAACAAAGGAACTGGTTTTATAAGCTGTCACGTAGACGCCCTTCATGCCGAACCACCCGCTGCTGATTTATTTACGGATAAAATCGTAGAGAATGTAGTAAAGAAAACAGGATGTGCTGGAATTATTAGTACGGTTTCCCGAACCGTAGCAGATTTAAATAGAAATCTAAATAAAACGAACTATGAGGGGATACAAGAATATAGAAGCACAATCCAAGAAATTATCAAATCTTTGAAGATAATAGATAGCAATAATGGCCTTCTAACACCCTATTTGCATTTATCTTTTCATGGACTGAAGGACACACATTACGGGCCCCATGCAATTGAAGTAGGAACCTTATATGGACAATCTTGCTCAAAGGAAGTTAAGGATTGGTTTCAACAAGTTCTGACTAAAAAATCCGAAAATTCGTTTCCAAAAATCCATGTAATATTTGATAATAAATTTATTGGAAACGAATCAATTGCTTTTCACAGACAAGGTGACAATAGGAACTATACAGGCTACAGCCATAATTTTAATACGTTTCAAATTGAATTATCCCGAACTCTGCGCAGCAAACATAGATCTGCTATAACAAATATATTTTCCGAGATTATTCATGACTTTCAACAAACATTCGTCGCTACGTAGTTTTTAGGAATCTTTTCCGTCTACTATTTCTTTTATATATTTAGGTAAAACAAATGATGCGCGGACAATTTCAGGATCAACATATTGAGTATGTGTATGCTGCAGCTTCGTCAAATCGGCCTGAAGAGGATCCATTTTTTTAGAAGCAATCGTAAAACTCCAAATGCCGCATGGGAAAAGAGGTATCGTCACTAAATATGTGCGGACAATTGGAAACAGTTCCTTTAAATTTTTAACTGTTCCTTGTAGCGTGGAAGTATTGTAATAAGGAGATCCCGATTGAAAAACAACTACGCCATCATCTTTAAGGCTATTGTAGACATATTGATAAAAATCAGGTTGAAATAATTTTTTTCCAGGTCCAACAGGGTCAGGTCGGTCAATGATAAGAACATCATAAACTCCCTTTTGTTCTTGAATCCACTCTATTCCATCTCGATGTATCATATTGAGCCTCGTTTCACCATCATAACAAGAAGCCGGAGTTAGCCATGTGCGGCATATTTCTGTAACTTTTGGATCAATTTCGACTACATCGATTTGTTGAATTCCGTCATACTTCATTGCCTCTCGTGCAGGACCACAATCCCCTCCGCCAATCATCGCGACTTTTTTAGGATTTGAATGCGTTATAATCGGCACATGGCTAATCATTTCATTATAAATAAATCCTTCTCCTGTTGAAATTTGTGGAGTACCATCTAGCACCAACATTTTCCCATACCATTTTGTATCCACAATACTGATTTGTTGATAGGAAGATTGCTCATAGTGAAGCAGACTTTTTACTTTATACCCCATTTTTACTCTAGCCTGTCCAACATAACTCCATATCCAGAGAACTCCATAATCATCCTTTTTATAACCTGAAAGAGGATGCTTTTCTGTCACTTTTTCCACCTTCTATTTCAAAAATTTGTGTTCTATATAAAATATGAATTTTTTTTGATTTGGCTATAATTCGATAGCACAAATTTATAGGTGCTGACTCTATTAATCTCTTCTAATTTCAATTTTCCTTCCATTCTTTCGACAATATTTCTACTTACTGTTCTTTTAAAGCTTTTTAACCGTTTCTTCATCAGCACTTAGATAGAGTGTAAGTTATCTCTCCACTTTTATCTGCGTCCGTTCTTCAGCAAAAGTACGGAAGAAAACCTAACACAGAATGATACATAAAAAAGAAAGCGTAGTATCATAATTACCATATTGCAACAGCTTTACGCTGCATATAAAAAAGGAGGTTTTTAAGTAATGTTTTCTAAACGGCCTTTATCTGTACTTCTTATCTCGACTTTATCTATGATTATTGCTTTTTCAGTATGGTCTGTCTTCGCACCTATCGCTGCAGATATTCAAGTGATGTATTCATTAACCAATGCTGAAAAAAGTATCTTAATTGCCACTCCCGTCTTATTAGGTTCTCTTATGCGAATTCCGATGGGGATTTTAACAGATCGCTTCGGAGGAAGAAAAGTGTATTCTTTGACGATGCTGGCTCTTCTACTCCCTACCGTTTGTGCAGGCTTTACTCATTCTTATACCATGCTGCTCTTTTGGGCATTTTTTATTGGCATGGCCGGAACAACCTTTGCTATTTCCATTACATATGTCTCTAAATGGTATTCACCTCAAAAGCAAGGTTTTATTTTAGGAATTGCCGGGATGGGCAACTTAGGATCGGCGGTAGCAAGCTTTAGTATTCCACTTATCTTTTCTTCTTTTGGCTTGCCTTGGGTATTTTGGAGTTTAGCAATTGCGGTAGCCTTAATGGCTCTTTTATTATGGGTAGGAACTTCAGACCACCCTTCTGCTGCTTCCCCCAAAACGCTGCAGGAATCTTTATCGGTATTAAAATTTAAAGAAACGTGGTTTTTATCCGTTTTCTATTTTTTAACATTTGGTGGGTTTGTAACGTTCAGCATCTATCTTCCTACCATTTTGCATGATCAATTTAATGCTTCAACTGTAGACAGTGGGCTGAAAACAGCTGTATTTGTCGTACTAGCAACGTTTGTACGGCCTCTTGGAGGATATTTATCGGATGTATTCGGAGCAAAAAAAGTACTTACCTTCGTCTTTACCGGAATGCTACTAATAGGGTTATTTATTGCATTTACCATCACTGCCTTCTCCCTATTTAGCGTAGGTTGCTTACTTGCAGCCATTACTCTTGGTATCGGAAATGGAGCTGTTTTTAAAATGGTTCCATCTGTTTCAACAGGAAATATTGGAGCTGTTACCGGGATCGTAGGAGCATTCGGAGGAATAGGCGGCTTTTTCCCTCCTATTGTGCTAGGCTTTATAAAAGATACAAGCGGAGATTACGTTGTCGGTTTTTCTTTACTAGCGCTTTTTGCCCTATTCTGTCTCTTACTAAATTATTCTGGATTCAAAAAACAAGATGTACGTATTAACCAAAAGCACCTTGCCTGATTCCATTCAAAAAGCCTCTTTTTTCAAGAGGCTTTTTGCATCAGCATTTTTAATAGCTGCTTCTTTTTACAGAAGGGCTAATCTTCACAGCACTTACTTTAAACCCTGGCATCTTACAGGCGGGATCTAATTTTTCAGAAACAAGATTATTAACATTTTGAGAATCCGCCCAGTGAAAAGGAACAAATACGGTATCTGGCCGAATGCCCTCTGAAAATTTGCTTCTTACCACAATCCTTCCATATGAAGATTCAATTTGTACTAATTCTTGATTCGAAATTTCATATTTTTTCGCTGTTGAAGGGTGGATTTCCATAAAAGATTCGAAATTTCTAGCAGATAAAGACGCACTTTTTCGCGTTTGTACACCCGTTAAATAGTGCGACATCACTCTTCCCGTTGTTAAATAGAGAGGATATTTTTCCGTTATTTTTGCTTTAGGTACAATAGCTTGATTCGAGACAGGGACCATCATCGCTTTTCCATCACTATGAGCAAAACGCGTTTCAAACAGGCGCTCGGTTCCTTTATCTGTTAAGCTTCTGCATGGCCATAAAATTCCTTTTTCCTCTCGTAATCGTTCGTACGTAATACCGGAGTAATCAGCGATCCCTCCTTTACTTGCCATTCGCAGTTCATTAAATATTTCTTCAGCTGATGAAAACGAAAAATATTCCTCTTTCCCTAAAACTTTAGCAATTTCACATAGTATTTCCCAGTCGTGTTTGATTTCGCCGCGGCATGGAAAGCTAGCTTCGCGTAATGTAACTCTTCCCTCTACATTTGTCATGGTTCCTTCATCTTCCAAGTAGGAAGATGCTGGTAAGATCAAGTTTGCTAATTTTGCCGTTTCTGATTCAAACATATCTGCTACCACTAGAAATTCAAGCTTTTCAAAAGCCTTCTTAACAAAATTAGCGTTTGGATTTGAAACTGTTGGATTTGAACACATCAAAAACAGCCCTTTAATTTCACCGTCATGAATTTTTTCAATCATCTCATATGCAGAAACACCTTTTCTAGGAAGATCTTTCTCCTCTATGTTCCACACATCTGCTATATAAATCCGGTGCTCATGATTTTCGATTGAACGGTAGCCTGGAAGCTGATCCGCTTTTTGACCATGCTCTCGGGCTCCCTGCCCATTTCCTTGACCGGTAATGGCCCCATATCCGCAGCGAGGTTTACCGATTTTCCCAACGGAAAGTAGAATATTCAAAAAATTTCGCACCGCAGCACTTCCGTCTGTTTGCTGCTCTACCCCTCTAGCAGTAAAAATCATTCCCGTTTTTCTTTGACCAAACATACGGGCAGCTTGATACATCTCTTCACGTGGCACTCCCGTTATTTCTTCAATGATATTAAATTCTAAAGACGCCACATATTGAATTACTTCTTCAAATCCATTGACACGTTCTTGTAGAAATCGTTCATCTAGATAATCTTCTTCGATAAGGACCTTCAAGATTCCATTGGCTAATGCCGCGTCGCTCCCCGGTTTAAGTTTCAAGTGTAAATCAGCTATTTTAGTTGTAGCGGTTTCTCTTGGATCAATTGCAATAATAAAAGCTCCGTTTTCTTTTGCTTTCTCAAAATAAGGCATAATCGTTGGCTGACATTCCGCAATATTTGTTCCAGCTAACATAATACATTCAGTAAACGGAATCTCTTGCAAGCTATTTGTAAATCCTCGGTCCATGCCAAATGTTTTACTAGCAGCAGAAGCAGCAGCCGACATACATAAGCGTCCATTGTAATCAATATACTTTGTCTTTAACGCAACTCGAGCGAATTTCCCTAATAAATAAGCTTCTTCATTTGTAATAGAGGCACTTCCATAAACACCTAGCGCATCTGCTCCATTCTTCTCTTGAATCTCTGTAACATTTTCTTTAATATAGTGAAGAGCTTCTTTCCAAGAAATCTTTACAAACTCTCCTTTTACTTTTAATAAAGGATATTGAATGCGATCTTTATGCAAAGGATGCTGATGCGCATTCATTCCTTTGATACATAACCTTCCTTGAGAAGTAGGGTTGTCTGTTCCAATTGTTTTATACGTTTTCCTTTTTACATGTGTTTGTTCAACTAACTGCATTTTGCACTGCATGCTGCAGTAAGGACACTGAGTATTATAGATACGCTCGGTTTCAACTTGCTTTTGCTGCTCACGAAAATATTTCAATAGCATCTCAGTCAACGTAGATCACCCTTCTTTCCTATAATAAATATGTGATTGCACGAGAGCGTTCTGAGCTGAGCTGCTTCATTAAATACTCTCGATTGTCTACCTCAAACAAAACTTCTCTGACATGAACAATTCCCACTCGTTCGATCCAGGTCCCGACAGTTTCTAAATAGTTCCCCGTTTCACGGTAATATTGAATCAAAGAACAGCTGATTTCTACTGCTTCTTCGTTTGTTTCGGCCACATAAAACAGCTCGCCGCTTCTAGCTTCTGCGCTGCTCCCGCCGGCATATATTTCCCATCCTCTGTCTATTCTTCTTAATCCTATATCACTTGTTGTTACATTCTCTGCAATGTGAGAACACGAAGCAATACTGATTTTGATATCACATGGAGTCTTTACATATTCAAGCTGTTTATCTAATTCATTTGATAAAGCAAGAGCAGGTTCATACTGACAAATACACGTTCCTTTTCCTATATAAACAGATACATTTTTAACTGTACGTTCATATAGCTGCTGAAGTCCTCTATCTATTTCCTCCCTTACCAACGGAAGATATTCTTTTTTCACTCCAATGAGTTGAATGCGCTGATCATTTGTTAAACGAATAGTAGAGATGTTGTACTTTTCAGCTACATTTGCTAGGTTTCTTAATTCCTGTACATTTGTCAGACCACCGTGAATTTGCGGTACCACTGAGTAAGTCCCGTCATGAAGCAAAACGGCCTGTTCATTCTCGGTAATAAATAAAGAATGTGGATCGCTTTCATGATGAGGATTCATCATTTCTAAATAGTAATGAAGACCGCCTTCACATAACGAGCAGCCTTTTATGTCTTCAAATTTCAACACTTCCCTCACTTGCTGAACCGTTTCAAATTGATATCGCTGCATCTCTCTTACCAGCTCATCTTCTGATAAGTGTGTACACGCACAAAAAGCCTTTTCTTCAATAACTTCATCAAACTCATCGCTTTGAATATATGTTAAAAGATCTGTTACAAGAGGTTTACATCCTCCGCATGAACCTGAAGCTTTTGTACAATTTTTGATTTCATCTACTGTCGTTAAATCATTTTTCTGGACAGCTTCAATAATAGCTCCCTTTGTTACACCGTTACAGTTGCATACGATATCTGGAAGTGACATGGAAGCTACTGCATTTTCTTTTTCATGTTGAAAAGGAAATAACTGTACTTTTTCTGCTTGTGATAAATCCTTTTTTTCACTAATCATTTTTGATAGCTTTACAGCATCACTGGTATCTCCAAAAAGAACAGCTCCCACTATTTTCCCTTCGCGAAAAACAACTTTTTTGTATATGCCATCTAGCATATTCGAAATCGTAATAGCTTTTGCACCTTGATTTTCCTTGAACTCTCCGACTGAGTACACGTCTATTCCTGATATTTTCAGCTGAGTGGAAAGAACAGAACCTTGATAACCTTCGCTTTTTATTTGGCAAAGGGTGCGCGCTAAAACTTTTCCTTGTTCGTAAAGAGGCGCAACAAGACCGTATGTCATCCCTCGATGTTCAGCGCATTCACCTACTGCATAGATATCTGGAATGCTCGTTTCCAAATAATCGTTTACGATAATTGCTCTATTTGTTTCTATTCCGCTTTTTTTAGCTAGATTAACATTTGGCCTCACTCCTGTAGCCATTACAACTAAATCAGCTGCAATTTTACTGTTATCATCAAACCGGATGCCTCCTACTCGGCTTTCCCCTATAACCTCATCCGTACGTTTGTTTAATAGAAAACTCATGCCTTGCTGTTCCAATTCTTCTCTTAACATATTAGATGCTGCTTTGTCTAACTGTCGTTCCATTAAGAAACCCGAATGATGAATAACTTGAACATCCATTCCTAAATTCAATAGCCCACTAGCAGCTTCCAGTCCTAACAGGCCTCCTCCAATAACCGCTGCTTTTTTATACTGTTTGGAAATTTCAATCATTTTTTGACAGTCTTCAATGGTACGAAAACCGAGAACACCTTCTTTTTCAAGCCCTTTAACGGGGAGCATATACGGGCTCGAGCCAGTAGCAAGAATAAGCTTGTCGTACCTCGTCTCTCTGTTTTTATCTGTTTTTATTATTTTTCTCTTGGTGTCTATGTGCGTAACGCTTTCTCCTTTGAATAAAGTGACATTATTTTCCTTATACCATACCAAAGAATGAATATTGATATCTTCAAGCTTTGTACTGCCTTGTAAAACGGTTGATAATAAAATTCGATTATAGTTAACGTGAGGCTCACTTCCAAAAACAGTAATATCAAAACAATCTGGAGAATGAATAAGAATTTCTTCAATACAGCGCATTCCCGCCATTCCATTTCCGATTAATATCAACTTTTGTTTCGTCATATAAAAACCTCCAACACATAGATTCAGACCGTAAAATATACATTTTTTATTATTTCATAAACTTCTCTAAAAGAAATGAACCTTGTTATAACTTCTAACATTAAAATCTGTTTAAAGCGTAGGAGTACGCCGATACCATTCGTTGAAAGCAAGCTCTTATATAGAAGATTAATATACTTTAAAAAGGGGTAGAAAAAAGGATGCTATGCTTATATCACCTTTCCCTACGCCTTATAAGTAATCTATATAAAATTTTATTATCTTCTTTTTGCCTACTATTTATTTATTTTGAAATCAATTATGATAAAAGAAAGAGTCTGAATTGGAGGTTTAAAACATGTCAATAACCGTTCACGCCACTCAGTGGATTCATTTTCAAATTAAATTGTATAACCTTCATTCCAAAACGAGATCGCTTAAAGATCAAAAACTAGAATTACCTCTGCCAGAATTCCATCAAAACCTGATCATATTTACATCTGCAGCTCATCATGGCCTTACGTTTGGATATCAAGCCATTCAATGGGATACACCCTATACTTCCTTTCCGATTTACATAGAGCATCAGTCTATTCCATGGTCCACTTTAGAACAACGTTCCCATAAGCACATAACCGAACATATTACAGCTATTTTCTTAGAGACAATGTTTTATAGACAAAGTCAATTCAAACAATGTCAATTTTGTTTTGAATTTATCATTCCTGAGAGTCTTTTTGACCATACAACCTGTCAAAACTGCGCATCACGACATTTTGGAGTGGTGTATTAATTAACAAACAAAAGCCTGAAGGAGTCAGAAAATCTCTGACTCCTTCAGGCTTTTGTTACATGACTAGCTGAACAAAAAGTGGAATAACGGCAACTGTGACGACGCCTACAATAACAACTGCAATACTTGCCATGGCTGCCTCTACTTCTCCCATTTCAATCCCTACGGCTACTCCTAGCGCATGTCCAGAAGTGCCAAGAGCTAATCCTTTCGAAATTGGATTCTTCACCTTGAATACTTTTAAAAATAAAGCGCCCAGCGCATATACGATGACTGCATTAAAAATAACAGCAAAGGAAGTAATAGCAGGAATACCTCCAATATCTTGAGACAATGGCAGCGCAATCGCTGTTGTAGCTGCTTGTGGAAGCATTGATTTCATCACGACTTCATCCATATGAATACCTTTCGCAATCGCAAAAATAATCGCTACCGAACAAATTGATCCTACCGCAATAGAAGAAAGGATTTGCCACCAGTACTTTTTTAATTTATCAGCTTGTTTATATAAAGGGATGGCAAAAGCAATCGTTGCTGGTTCTAAAAAGAAGCTGATAATTTTTCCGCCGCTACTGTACTCCTCATAAGAAAAGTGACCAATTTTCAAAAAAGCAATCCCAAGTACCATTGCCACAAATAAAGGAGTAAATAAGAAAAACCCTTTTGACTTTTTAAATAAATACGTTCCAATACCGTACGCAGCTAAAGAAACCACGATTCCAAAATACGGATTCATCTTTCCAACCACCTTGTCTCTTTATAATTGATATTAAGCAATGTCCTGTTTTTTTGTTTTTTCACTCATAGCTACATCTTTTATTTCTTCTTTTGCTTTATTATCTTTTGTCATGCCAAGTATAAGCTGTGAAAATAAGCCTGTAACGCCTAACAAAATAATCGTTGCCACGATGATAACTAAACAAATTTGAATGCCGTACTGCTGCATAACACCTAATGAATTCATAACAGAAATACCTGCTGGTACAAATAAAAATCCGATCAAAGAAGTTAAAGCCGTTCCCAGTGATTCAACTTGCTCTAGTTTAATAATCTTCAAGCATAGTGCAAGAAATAACAGCACAAGTCCAATGACTGAAGCAGGCATTGGAAAAGGCAAATGCTCTGCAATAAAATCTGAAATCAACATAATTACGGAAAAAATAAATGCTTGTGTTAAAAAGCCATACACTTTTTTAGCACTCATTTCTTTCACCTCTCTCTGTTTGTTGACTTCATTATATAAAATGAAAACACATTAGAAAGCGTTTTCAAATCAAAGAGTCGAATATTTGTGCTCACTTACAAAAATCGAGCCTTGAAATGCAAAAAACAGCCTGCTAAAATGCATACGCAAGCTGCTTTCTCCTTAAATTCCTAAACGCTTCTTCAATTCTTTAGCATATGTACGGCTGACAGGAACTCGCTCATCGTTTTTCATCACTAAATTATACGTAGAATTAAACCATGGCTGTACCTCGGAAATATGATGTACGTTGACGATATAACCGCGGTGCACACGACTAAACGACTGAGAAGGGAGCTTTTTTTCTAGCATAGCCAGCGTATCAGCAGTATGATAGGATTCGGTTATAGTCTGAATGGTGACTTCTCCTTCTATTAACCCTACAAACAAGATGTCCTCTATATTTACTAACACAATCGAATCGTCTACAGAAATCGCTAACTTTCCAGTTTGAGAAGAAGACTCTCCTATCAATTCTTCTTCTTTCAAAGCGGGATGAGGAACACGCATTTTTTTATATTTATGAATGGCCTGCACCACTCTTTCTTCATCAAAAGGCTTCAAAATGTAATCAATTGCATCTACTTCAAAGGCTTGTAAAGCGTACTGATCGTACGCAGTTGCAAATATAATAGCTGGCGGATTTTTCATTTTTTTAAGCCTTTTAGCAATATCAAAACCGCTGTCATCTGACAGTTGTATATCTAAAAATAATAAATCCGGCTTTTCATCCATCATTTTATCCAACGCTTCTTCGATACTTTCAGCTTCTTCAATGAAGCCTACTTCTTTCGTTCGATGTAATAAATATTTTAATTCATCTCGTGCTAACATTTCATCATCTACTATTAGTACTCGCAGCATATTACATACCCTCGCTTTTTAATTCCATTGGTATAACAAACGAAACCGCTGTTCCTTCTGTTACGTCAAACTCCAGCGTTGTTTCTTTTCCAAATAATCCGTGCAAACGTTGTTTAATATTGTAAAGAGCCGTCCCCGTTCCTTTTTCTGAAAAAACGGGCTGATTGCCAAGCATTTGTAATCTTTGTGTGTCTATACCTTGTCCATTGTCTTTTACCTTTACGTATACATATTTATCTTTTGTCTTAATATGAACTTCTACGCGACAGTGCTTTTGTTTACGCGGAAAGGCGTGCCGAATGGCATTTTCCACAAGCACTTGAAGAATAAATGGCGGAAGCAAGACATCATCTAGCCCTTCTTCAATATACATGTCAATTTCGTATTTATTAGGGAACCTGGCTTGTTCCAGCGATAAGTACGCGTGAACATGATCAAGCTCTTTTGATAACGGAATCAACAGCTGCCTTGCACCTTGCAAATTGGAACGAAAATAAATGCTTAGCTGCAAAAGCAGCTTTCTGGCTTTTTCTACGTCCTGTCTGCACAGCGCCGATATCGTATTAATGGCATTAAATAAAAAATGAGGATTCACCTGAGCCTGTAAAGCTTTAATCTCCGCATCTTTTAGCAATTTACTTCGAAGCTCTGCTTCGCCGAGCTCTAGCTGAGTTGAAAAAAGTTTAGCTAATCCTTCTGCCAGCTCTTCCTCCACTCGGCTTAACCCGCTCGCATCTTTAAAGTACATTTTTAGTGTTCCAATGGTAGTACCGTGAGAAGTAAGCGGCATCACAATGGCGGCATGAAGCGGACAGTCTTTATGCTGACAATCAATTTGTTCTCTCGATTTTGCTTTCATAATTTTTCCTGTCTTCAGCACTTCGTGAGACAGCCCGGTAATCAAACTATGCGAAGGAACGTGATGATCAATTCCTTCCCCTACATGAGCTAAAATTTTGTGCGTATCAGTTAGGGAAACAGCATCCGTACCTGTGAAGCGATGAATAATATTTGCAACATTTTCACATGATTCACTAGTAAGACCCTGACGAAAATGTGGAAGAGTTTGATCCGCGATTAATAATACTTTGTGTGTCTGAAGCGCTCTCATTTGTTCCTCTTGCCGTAAAATGGACTGAATAATAGATAAGAAAATATAGCTTCCTGTGCCATTTACAATAATCATTGGAATAGCAATAATACTCACTAGCGTCCATGCCGAATCAAACGGTTTAGCAAATAATAAAATAATCAGCATCTGAAGCGTTTCCATCGCTATGCCTACAAGTGCAGCAAAGCGCGGTGTAATCGTTCGATGTTTTTTCCGGTAGGCATAGCCGATATATCCAGTTAACACCCCTGCTAAAACGGATGAAACTGCACAGCTAAACGCCGTACTCCCTCCTAACATAAAGCGATGAACGCCAGCAAGTAGTCCTACTCCTAAACCAACAAAAGGACCGCCAAGCAGACCGCCCATTTCCACACCCATAATTCGTGTATTTGCAATCGAGCTTGATGGATCTACTTTTAATAATAAGTCTTCATTGCGAATAATTGTTCCTTGAATTTCAATTCCCGTGTAGTTACTAATAATGCTAAAAAGAGAAAAAATAAAAATAAGTACTGCTTTTCCTTTATACCCTTGCTGTTTGCGGAGAAATTGCCGAAAAACTTTTGTATGTGCCAGCAAAAAACCTAAGATGACAATAACTCCGACTCGTTCTACCATCATAATTAATAAATGAATCATTTCTAGCCACCCTTTGCTGTCTGTTTCTATCTTATATTGTTACACTGATGCTGCTAGAAATCTAGCTTTACAAATAGAAAAAAAGCTGTGCGAATACGTACTGTATTCACACAGCTTGAATTTATGCTTGAACAGGTTTAAAAAATTGAGGCAAGTAATCTTTATGAGCTTCTAGCATCTCATCTACAATTTGCTTAGCTAGTTTATCAGAAGCCACAAGCGGATTAATGGTTAATGCTAAAATAGCTTTATCATAATCTCCGGTCACTGCTGCTTCAGCTGCAATCCGTTCAAATGACTTAATTGTTTGAACAAGACCTCTGACAGGTACAGGAAGGTCGCCGACTGAAATTGGCTTCGGTCCATCTTTTGTAATGATACAGCTTACTTCTACGGCAGAATCAGCAGGAATGCTTGCTATGGCACCATTATTAATAGTGTTTACAGGCTGAATATCGCCTTTATCCGTGTAAATGGATGTAATCAATCGAACGGCTGCATCACTATAATAGGCTCCGCCGCGCTGTTCTAATTGAGGCGGTTTAATGTCTAGATTAGGATCTTTATACAGTTCGAACAGCTCTTTTTCTAACTGTTTTACGACTTCTGCTCTGGTTTCACCTTTTTCATAATTAACGAGCTCTTTTTCTACCATTTCACGCGTTTTATAATAGTACATGTGATATGGACAAGTTAACGCATTTAGGGCTTTTGTAAATTCTGGCTCCCATCCAAGTCCCGCTACATTTTTCACAAAGCTGCTGTTAGTTGGATCACTTAGTAAATCAATAACTTGATCTTTGACGCTTACGCCATCTACATACACATCTAATCCGTAGACCATGTGATTTAAACCAGCAAAATCAATTCGAATGCGAGAGTGATCTACATCAAGTAGCTTAGCAATGCCCATTTCCATTCCAATTGGTACATTACAAAGTCCTACAATCTTTTTAATGTTACTATAGCGGAGCACAGCTTCTGTTACCATACCTGCAGGATTTGTGAAGTTAATCAGCCAAGCTTCTGGACATAACTCTTCAATGTCACGGCAGATATCTAAAATAACCGGAATTGTACGAAGTCCTTTAAATAACCCGCCCGGTCCGTTTGTCTCTTGACCAAGCACCCCGTATTTAAGCGGTATTCTTTCATCTTTTGCTCGGGCGTCTAACAAGCCAACACGAAATTGAGTCGTTACGAAATCCGCATCTTTTAATGCTTCTCTTCGATCTAACGTTAAATGAACACTAATTGGAAAACCTGATTTTTTCACCATTCGCTTCGCTAAATTCCCAACAATCTCTAGCTTTTCTTTTCCTTCTTCGACGTCTACTAGCCACAGTTCTCGAACTGGAAGTTCATCATATCGTTTAATAAATCCTTCTATTAGTTCAGGCGTATAGCTTGAACCGCCGCCAATCGTTACAATCTTAATACCTTTTGTCATAGTGTAATCCCCCCGGAAATTTTGATTGCTTCATATAAATCTACAAATTCAGTAGCCATTTCTTTTACCGTCATCGCATTCATTAAATGATCTTGAGCATGAATCATGAGCAGAGAAATTTCTGTGCTTTCTCCTCTAATTTCACCTTGAATTAACGACGTTTGGATATGATGAGCGGCATTTAATTCTTCTGCAGCTTGTGTAAGCTTTTCACGTGCTTCTAAAAAATCTCCTCTTTTAGCAGCCGCTATCGCTTCCATTGCTGAACTTCTGCCGTTTCCACCGTGTAAGATTAATTTAAAGATATATTCTTGAATGCTTTCCATCCTTTATCCCTCCTCACACAATATCTTTCTTTGTATCACTTGGTACCTCTTCAGCTGCAGGCTGTATACCATTTTCTTCAGTGAATTTTTGTTTATCCCACATTCTAAAGAAAGGATAGTAGATGCAAACAGAGATTCCGATATTAATAGCTTGCATAACTGCACCCGATAATTTCCCTCCTGTTGCCAAATAGCCAGAAATAATTGGAGGCATAGTCCAAGGAACCGCAATACCTGCTGGTTTTGCTACCAGTCCTGTCGACATCGCAATATAGGTTGCTACTACCGTTACAAGAGGGGTAATAATAAACGGAATAAGCATCATTGGATTCATCACCATCGGAAGTCCAAAGATGATCGGCTCATTGATATTAAAAAGAGCTGGTCCTATCCCTAACTTACCAAGCTGCTTCATTTGTTGACTGCGTGCTTTTAAAATCATAGCTACAACTAGAGCTAACGTTGCTCCGCTGCCTCCGATATTGATCCAAATATCAAAGAACTGCTGTGTAAAAATATTTGGTAATGCTTCATGATTAGCAAATGCAATTCGATTTTCATCCATAGCTCCATACCAAATGGGAGCCATAATTCCACCGACAATATTTGCTCCATGAAGTCCACAAGACCACATGAGCATAATAACAAGCTCGGCAACTAGCGTACCCCCTAAACTGCCGCCTAGCACACCTAAAGGCTTTCCAAGCAATTCTCCAACGATATTATGCAGACTTCCAAAATGAGTTTGTTCTACTAACAAACGTAAAATCCAAATAAATGCTATTACCGTAAAGCCAGGAATAAGAGCAGCAAACGATTTTCCAACAGCGGGAGGAACTCCATCAGGCATCTTGATGACAAAGTCTTTTTGAATAAACCACCTGTAAATTTCCGTAGAGAGAATCGCGACAATCATTGCTACAAAGAGTCCTTTACTTCCCATTAAAGCGGTTGGAATTCCGCCGTCTACTAAAATAGCTTCTTTGGCTCCACTTGGGAGAAAGGACACTTTATACGGAGTAGCAAGTAAAAAAGCAGCAAGTGAAATAGCCCCTGCGGACAAAGCATCTACTCCGTATTTTTCAGCTAACCGATAGGCTATTCCGAAACAAGCAAGCAGCGCCATAATATCGAATGTAGCTCCAACTGGGTAGGCCATTTTCGTTGCCCATTCTTTTCCGAAAATCCCTGCCATAAAGTCGTTGTAACCTGGTATCGGTAAATTCGACAGTATTAAAAATACTGAACCGATAATAATGAGCGGCATTGTCAGAACAATACCGTCTCGAAGTGCTTGTAAATGGCGTTGACCCGCCATTTTCCCCGCGATAGGCATTACTTTGCTTTCAAGCATACTATTAAATTTGCTCATGTAGTCCACACTCCTATTTTGAAACTAGTTGAACTGCAAATTTTAACACTTGTTCTCCATTACACGTTCCGTAGTGAACAGGATTTATAACGTCAACTGGCACTCCTTTTTCTTCACCTAGCTTCTTAAGCTGCGGCAATAAGTAGCGCACTTGAGGTCCTAATAAAAGTACATCCGCCTGATCAATATGGTTGCGAACAGAGTCACCAGGAACCGCCCAAATTTTATACTCCGTGCTTTGCTCCTGAGCGCTCTTTTCCATTTTTGTTACTAGTAAACTTGTAGACATTCCCGCTGCACAACATAATAGAATATTCATTTGTCATTCCCCCGTTTTTTTATTTTGCTATCTGTTTTGTTGATAGTTTTATCTTAAAATAAAAGCGCTTACATTTATACACAACCTTTTTCCGCTACTAACGGAAAAATTATGTTTGAACATTCAGATAAAAAAGAAGCCCTTCTCTCAGACTTCTTTTTTTATCTAATATTTTTCATAAACACCTCGATAAATTCCTCATAATCCTTACACTTTATTAAGCGCTGCACGACCTGCTTATCATCCACAACCCGGACTAACAAACTGTACATCTTCTGCAAATCACCTTGATTATTCGCTTTTACACTTAAAAGACAAATAAATTGTACGAGGTTTCCTTCCCACATAATCGGTTTTTTCAACGTGCAAATGGCCCAAAACGTCGTATCCGTTTGAGGAACCATAGGATGAGGAATCGCAACGAGATTGCCAAAACTTGTTGGTGATGCAGCTTCTCTTTCAAAAACAGATTCTATAAATTGAGAAGGAACTAGTCCTAGATGAGTTAATTTCTCTCCTAAAAAATGAAGCACTTCTTCTCTCGTTTGAAATTCTTGCTGTAAATATACTAATTCTTTTTTTGTGTATTCTAAGGAAGGCTGCTGTTTGTTCTTCATTAAACAATCAATTTTTTTAAAGTCACTGTTTCCTAGAATCGTACTTACTTGTACTACAGGAACAGGAAGATGATCTGGAATTGGAATGGTACTAACAATAAAATCTAAAGAGTGCAGAGACATTTGGTGAAGCTTATAATACTGCGTTGTTCCTAAAATAGTCAGATTTAATCCAAAAGTAGCCTGCAGCTTATATGATAATAGCTTGGCACTCCCTACTCCCGATGCGCATACAATCAAACAGCGCTTAGGCTGATTGATAATTTTTCGACGTTCAATAGCCCCTCCAATATGTAAAGCTAAATAGCCAATTTCCGTTTCATGCATGTCGATTTCAAGGCAATTTTTCAAAACCTTCCCAGCTATAATCCCAGCTTCAAAAGCCAGAGGGTAATGACTCTTAATTCCTTCAAGCATCGGGTTCCGCAGATTCATTCCATATTTATAGCGATTGATAGCCGGTTTCAAATGCAAGCTCATGCCAAGGATCAGCTCTGAATCTTCACTAATTCCTAAATGAAGCTCTTTTTCAATTGCTTCTAATATAGCTGCAGTTAATTCATAGATATTTGTGTCGATAAACTGCTTCACTTCTTTTTCTTCATGATTGCTATTGTTGAGCATCTTTGTACCTAACAAATGAATGGCGATATATGCCGTTTCTGACTTCGGAAAACGAATCTTGAATGCATTTTCAATCTCTCGCACAATTTCAGCTGCCACTTCATATTCTTTATGCGCCATAATCTCAAGCAGATCTTCTGAATACAAAGAGATAAAATTTTCTTCTTGTATTCGCTTACAAGCTATCGCTAAATGAATGATTAAATTGTTTAATCCAATGTCTGAAACCATAATATTGTATCGTTTTATTTGATTTAAAATGTGGGCTTTAATCGTTAAGATTGATTCTTGGGGCAGGATAGATATTTTATTGTATACCATATCTATTTCTTTATCTTTTCGGTTGAATATGTACTCAGACATACAGAATCTCATTTTCATTTCGTCCCCTTTGGCTTTCAAGCCGTAGTTAGGACGTTTTTCTAAAAGAATATCATATTTACAAAGCTGTTTTTTAACATCTCTTAAATCGTTTTGAACCGTTGACTTGCTAATATACAACTCGTCTGCTAAATCTTCGAGCTTCAAATATTCGTCTGCTAGCAGCAACCTTTTGATTAAATAATGCACGCGGTCATCAGGAACGGTTGGAATAGAAGTTGCATCAAATAATTGATTAGCCGAAAGTTCTTTTAATAGGTGATGGAACTGTTTTTCATCTAAAACGCTAAGTTCATACCCTGTCCCACGAGCTGATTTAATTTTAGCTCCGTACTGAGACAAAATGTCATCTAGCTGTTTTATATCCGTTCGAATAGTTCGAGAAGATACTTGATTTACTGTTGCTAAATATTCACTCGTAACGGTTGATAGTGTAGACTGTACGGACATTAGTTCTCTTAATATGACGATCATTCTTGAATTAAGCATGTTTGCTTCTCTCCATTCCCAGAAGATTTCTCCCTTATAAAACAAATGAAAAGGGCTGGTTATTTTAAACAAAAACAAAAAATACCTAAACAGCAACAAACAGAAACTACCTTTTTCTGTCCTTGCAGCTTAGGTTTTGCCTGCTTCATCAGTAACAACCCTAAAACAATAGGAATAAATGTCTTTATTTGTAATCTATCATTCTTTCTCTTTTTTTTCAATTTCAACTAAAGCATTAGGCTTAGTGGCATTAATGAAATTTATGTGGTCTGTTTATACCGGTGTAGCCCCAGTGCAAACGTACGGATTAAAAAGTCTAGAGTCTCATCAGTGCTTAATGACATTCCAAATCCCCCTTTCTGCTCCAAAGAAGAAAACCCATGTAAAATACTGCGAAGACTTCTAACAGCATGAAGGGCTTCATTTTCCGGAAGATGATACGGTTTTAACACATCTAGCACTAAAAACACAATGTTATCAGATGCTTTTTGTACTTCTTCATCCTGTATCCTTGGTGCTACCGTTGCCGTTGCTTCGTATATTCCCGGAGACTTTCTTACAAATGAAACGTATGCTTTACTTAGCCGATAAACAGCGTCTTCTGCAGAAGCATGTTCAACAGCACTTTTTAAAAGATGATATAGCTGCTGCAGTCCACTTAAAGCCAGTTCTTTGCGCAGCTCTTCTAACCCTTTTATATGGTTATATAAAGACGGTGGACGAACATTTAATTCTTTGGCTAATGAAGCAATTGTAACAGCATAAAACCCTTCACGATTGGCCAAATTTTCACCTGTTTGAATCACCTTTTTGAAATCTAATCCTTGTCGTGGCGACATCCCTTCATCTCCTTTTTTCTATTTTTACTTTCGCTTGTTGTATTGCTTTTCCCATCAATTTTAGCGGCTGAGAAAGAATTCTTCCGTGTCCAACAGCAAGAAGTGACGGGTTTAGTTCATGTAGCTTTTCTGCACTTTTAAGCGCTAGCTCTTTGCTCCACGTTCCAAAGGCAGGAAACGGAAACAGCGGTTTTAACTGACCTGATACTGCAATTCCTCCTCGCACTTGGAACGAATCTCCGGCAATTAATGCGTTCGTTCTCTGGTCTAAAAAAGACATAGATCCAGGTGTATGTCCAGGTGTAAAAATAGGAGCAAGTGAGCCTATATAAGAATCTTCTTCGATGAAATGATCAATTTTAGTTGAAACCTTTCCTAGTTTTGGTATTCCTCCACGGATTGGGTTTTGAGGTTCTTCAGAATCGAGTGTGAAATCTCCTGAAAATAATCGATAATCTCTTTGCGACATATAAACAGAAGCATTCGGCAACCTTTTTTTCAAATTATCAATCGCTCCGATGTGATCTTCATGAGTATGTGTAAAAACAATTCGAGTAATCGGTTTTCCAATTTGATCTGCAGCTTTCAAAATACCTGACGCGCTGTAAGGAAGAGCTGCATCGATTAATGTAAGGCTGTCTTTCTCTTCGACTAAATAACAATTCACTGGAAAAAAGCGAGGCAAAAACGTCAGTTGATACAACATTTTCTCACGAACTATTCTCATTTCCTCATCCCCTATTATCAAAATAAAAACTAATGGTATTAGTTTTTATTTTAACTAATACCATTAGTTTTATCAATCATATATTGGAAAAAACAAAAAAAGTGTGAGACATAACGAAATCAATTAAATCTAAAGACGAACAAATGAGATAAAGAAGCTCGTATGGTTCACCTGTTACACCGTCCCCACAAAAAAATCCGAATGCGTTTGATTCTTCATCAAGAATCAAACGCATTCGGATCTTCTTCCATAGTCTCTATTAAAATTAAACGTCTTTTCTTTCTCCTGTAGCAGCCACTACAATCGCACTGCCTTTCTTTAACTCTTCTTCATATTTTTTTGTTTCGTCTTTTGATAAGCCTAGTGAAGCCATTTTTGTTCGAAGCTCATCTTCTCTGGTTAAAAATAAACTCGCTGCTGAATGTAAAGGACCTTCTTCAGACAGTCGAATAATATTTGTGTCCGTTACTTCTGTTAAATTTTTAGAATTTTCCTTGTCATACGTAAACACGTATACTTCATCTTTCTCAAAACCTTTGTCTGCAAATTGATTAACTGCTTCGTTAATGTTTGCTCCTTTTTCTACTACTTCAACATGTTTCATTATTTATAACCTCCTGTTTCTATCGCACAACTTTCTTTTATACTTAGCAAAAGAATAAACTTCTTACTACTATATATACCCGTTTTCAGAAAGGAAAACCCGCATTTAGAGCTTTGCAGAGAGTTTGAATATCATTCCACATTATCCTTTAATAGAATGTATACCTCTTTTGCTTAACTTATTTGAAACAATCATTCAGCTTATTTTCAGCTACCATTCATAAGAAATTCATCTACATTGCTTATTATAAAAAAGGAAAAAGACGCTAATCAGGTACTTTATACGCATAATGAATGTCTGTGTCAGAGTAAGCCGGATATGAATGCAACCATTCATATCCGCTTTTTGTATGAAAGAACCTCTAACAACATCCTGTCCATACGTCTTACAACATACTATAATTCTCCATATTAACTAAAAATTCAGGTTATATAGGAGGTTACAAATGAACAGCCATCCACAGCCACAGTTAAAAAAAGAGTTAAAGATCCGGCATATCACCATGATTTCTCTTGGAGGAATTATCGGGGCAGGATTGTTTATCGGAAGCGGATCACTTATTAACACCGCTGGACCGGGATCTATTTTTTCGTACGCATTTGCTGGTTTGCTCGTTATTTTAGTCATGCGAATGCTTGGCGAAATGTCTACTGCCAATCCTTCCAGCGGTTCTTTTTCTACTTATGCAAAAGAAGCATTAGGCCCTTGGGCCGGCTACACGATTGGCTGGCTCTATTGGTTTTTCTGGGTTATCGTTATTGCTGTTGAAGCCATTGCAGGTGCAAATATTATTCAATACTGGTTCCCGTCTTTTCCGTCTTGGGGAGTAAGCCTGGCTCTTACTTTTTTATTAACGATGACCAATCTGTACTCTGTTAAATCTTTCGGAGAATTTGAATATTGGTTTTCCCTCATTAAAGTCGTCAGTATCGTTCTTTTTTTACTTTTAGGTATAGCTATTATTTGTGGATTCATTCCAGGAATTGATTCTCCCGGCACTTCCAACCTTTTGCACAAAGGCGGCTTTTTACCGAATGGAATTAGCTCTGTATTTTTAGGAATTGCCCTTGTCATGTTCTCTTTTATGGGAACAGAAATTGTCGCAACCGCAGCAGGTGAATCGTCTCAGCCTGAAAAAGCCATTACCATCGCGACCAATACCGTTATTTATCGCATTTTGTTTTTCTATTTAGGCTCTATTTTTATTTTAGTAACGGTTCTTCCGTGGAATTCGTCAAGCCTAATGAAAAGCCCATTTGTATCTATTCTTGAATTAGTGAATGTACCGGCCGCAGCTCAAATTATGAACTTTATTATTTTAACAGCCGTTCTTTCCTGTCTGAATTCTGGTCTGTATACAAGTTCTCGCATGCTGTTTTCCATGTCTCAAAACGGCGATGCGCCAAAAAGTTTTTCAAAATTAAATAAAAAAGGCGTGCCGGTTAGCGCGATATTAGCATGTACAGTTATCTCGTACATTAGCGTTATCTTTAACTATATTTCACCGGACAAAATCTTTTTGTTTTTAGTGAATGCGTCAGGCGGCGTAGCGCTTCTTGTATATCTTGTTATTGCATTTTCACAGATTAAAATGAGAAAAAAATATGAAAAAGAAAATCCCGAAGCATTAAAAATTAAAATGTGGTTATTTCCTTACTTAACTTACGCTACAATCCTTGCCATCACTAGTATTTTTATTGCCATGGCATTTATTGATTCATTACGTTCGCAGTTCTTCTTAACTCTTTTAATTGCTGTACTCGTCGTAGGTTCTTTTTTCTTTCAGCGTACCAAAATGACGAGCGGCTTAGCAGCAAAAGAAAATACATCAAAATAAAAGAGATTGAGACATAACTAAATGAATTCAATCTTAAGACGAACAAATGAGATAGATGAGCTGGACTGCTTATTACACCGCAGTTGATTTCCGTGCAAGGCTTCGCTTTCCGCGGGCTGCCGCTGAGCCTCCTCGTCGCTTGTGCTCCTGCGGGGTCTCATCTGTTCCGCTGTTCCCACAGGAGTCTTCGCCTTGCCCTCCAATCACCTGCTAAAAGGAACGAAACAGATGAAACTATATTCACCATCAAAAAAAACGAACCACGAATCAAACATATTGATTAATGGTTCGTTTTTCACTTGGATTAAAATGCTTTTGTAGCAGCCTCTTTTTATTTAACGAGATAAATCTCCTACAATTTTTGTTCCGTGTAATTCAGCTGCTTTTGTTTCTTTTATAACCGCCTCTGCGTTGCCTTCATGAATTCCTCCGCCAGGCAAAATAATAATACGTTCGTTAGCATATGTGATCAATTCCCGGATCATATGAAGATTTTCCAAAGCAGATCCTTTCCCTCCTTTGGTCAAAATACGGTCTGCTCCCAATTCACTAAGTATATCAATAGCTTTGTATTTATCTTTAATCTCATCAAATGCCATATGAAACGTAACGCTTAAAGGATGAGCTTCTGCTATTAACTCTTTAGTGCGTCCATAATCGATTTCAGCTTCTTCTGTTAAAATGCCAAATACTACTCCGTTTACTCCAAGGTCTTTACATGTTTTAACGTCTTTTTTCATAATTTGAAATTCTGCTTCGGAATATATAAAATCACCGCTTCTTGGGCGAATAATTACGTTGATATCTGTATCAAGATGTTCGCTTACATATTGAATGGTGCCGTAACTTGGCGTAGTGCCTCCTTGACTGAGATTGTCACATAATTCAATGCGGTCTGCTCCTAGCTTTTCTGCTTTTTTTGCCTGCTCATACCCTTCTACACACGCTTCTTTTATGTACTTCATACTCTCAACTCCTTTATTGTCTCTATAAATAAAGCCCATCTTTAAAAAGATGGACTTCCTTCTGCTATTTAATTGCCTTATGAACTTTTAATTTCTTTCCTTTAATCGTTTTGTTTTTCATTGCTTGTAACACTTTTGGACCTTTTCCATTCAAAATCTCTACATAAGAGACATTTTCTTGGATCGTAATAATTCCAATATCGTCCGCGGTTACTCCGTCTAACTTCGCAATTGTTCCCACAAAATCAACCGCTCTAATTTTCTTTTTCTTTCCTCCGTTAAAATACAGCTTCATAATGTCTTTATTTAATGACTCGCTTTTATCCTTTTTAACTTCTGGACGCTCATTGATTTTTTCAGTAAAAGCGGATGCTGCCTGCTGTACTTCTTCTTTAGAAGGAGGAGTAGATGTTGGAATTGAAAAACCGATATATTCTTCAATTTCCGATAGCATTCTCTCTTCATAAGGCGTTACAAATGTGATAGCCTTTCCTTTTTTACCGGCACGTCCCGTTCTTCCTGTACGGTGAACGTAGCTTTCTTTTTCTAACGGAAGGTCGTAGTTAATAACGTGTGTGATATTATCAATATCAATTCCTCTCGCAGCTACATCTGTCGCCACTAAATAGCGGAATTTACCTTTTTTGAAATCATTCATAACCTCAAAACGGTCTTCTTGTACCATTGCCCCGTGAATTTTATCACAAGGATACCCAAGATCATCTAAATCATCTAACAGCGTATTTACCTGCTCTTGTGTGCGGCAAAAAATGATGCAGCTGTCTGGGTTTTCTACTGTGGTTACGTCTTTCAGCAGTTCAAATTTACGTTCGTTTTCTACTGATATAACAGAATGGTCAATCGTACTTGTCGTTAATCCGTTCGCTTTGATTTCAACATCAACCGGCTTTTTCATATACTTGCGAGAAAGCTCTTCAATATCTTCAGGAAGCGTAGCAGAGAAAAGCATCGTTACACGCTCACTAGGAAGATGTTGAATGATTGCTTCTACTTGGTCAATAAAACCCATATTTAGCATTTCATCTGCTTCATCAATAACCAAATAACGAATTTTCTCTAATGCAAGCGTTTCTTTTTCTATATGATCAAGCACTCGTCCAGGCGTACCTACAACAATATGTGTTTTTTGCTTTAATTCTACTTTTTGCTTAGCAAACGGTGATTTTCCGTAGACAGCTGCTGCTTTAATTCGCTTAAAACGGCCGATATTTGTAATATCTTCTTTTACCTGCGCGGCCAGCTCTCGTGTAGGTGTTAACACTAAGGCCTGGGGCTTATTTTCTTCCCAGTTAACTAATTCACACAGTGGAATGCCAAAGGAAGCCGTTTTTCCACTTCCTGTTTGAGACTTCACGACAACATCTCTTTCTTCTAGCGCGATGGGAAGCACCTTGCTTTGTACTTCCGTGGGATGATTGTATTGCAGGCTAGAAAGCGCCTTAGCTACCTTATCGCTAAGACCATATTGACTAAAACTTCTTTGATTCATTTTGTACCCTCATTTATTTTAAATTAGTGATTATCTTTATCATGACCTGATGCACTATGTTTCATTATACTTTAATTCTTCTATACGCGCTCAAGATTTAATGTAGCATTGATTTGTCAAACAAAAGAGAAAAGCCGCTCTCTTATTAATAAGAAAACGGCTTTGGTATGAGCGATGAGGGATTCGAACCCCCGACCCCATCCCTGTCAAGGATGTATTCTCCCACTGAACTAATCGCTCGTGATATGTATTGACTATATTATAGAAAGAGTTATCCAATTTTGTCAACTATTTTTCCGCAGTTCCCAAGTTGGAAGGATCGTCTTTACTTTTGATAAAATAAAAACATGCCATAAAGGAGCGTGACGGGATGAAAGTACCAACTTTAAAAATTGACAGCCGTGTACTTCAAGGATTCGCTTCCAAAGAGACAATCGAAAAAGCGCTGTTACATGAACGTTCTGCTAAAGACAGAGAGAAATGATTTACTAAGAGGTGCATTTGATGAATATTAATTATTATTTTAGTCGGTTTTTAGCTAAGAAACCGGATAGCCCAACGTATGAAAGCTTAGCTGCTTTACAGAACAAACACATGCTTCATGTTCCTTTTGAGAACTTAGATGTTCTGTCTCAAACCCCTATTATAATTGATTTAGAACGAATTTTTCAAAAAGTAATTGTAAATTTGCGGGGAGGATTTTGCTACGAATTAAACGGTTTATTTGGCTGGCTGTTAAAAGAAAGCGGATATGAAGTCTCTTACGTTTCAGCTACCGTCAAAAAACCCGACGGCACGTGGACCATTGAAGGAAGTCACGCTACAAATCTTGTGACGATTAAAAATCAGCCTTACATCGTAGACGTTGGGTTTGGAGATTCTGTGCGCAAGCCAATGCCTTTAAATGGCGAAGTAGTAAGAGATGTAAGCGGCTCTTATCGTATGACAAACGTTGCTGAGCATATGTACGATTTGCAGCGATGGGAAGATGATGTATGGAAAACGCTGTACCGTGTGTCTACGCTTCCTAAGAAACTGACTGACTTTACTCCCATGTGTGAGTTCAATCAAACGTCAGCCGATTCTCCGTTTGTACACAAACGTCTTGTTACAATCGCAACCCCTACAGGGCGCATTACCCTTTCCGGTGAAACGCTGACTGTAACAGATGGCGAAAAAAAGACGAAAAGGAACCTTTCAGAAGAAGAAATACCTGATATTTTACAAAATCATTTTTATATTATTAAAGGATTTTATTAATATGTCCTTACACGAAAAACCGGCCTCTTATGGGGCCGGTTTTTGTACAGGAGTAATCATCCTGTTTTCTACAGGCGACTTTAAAATAATTGAGGTATTCACATTTCCATAAGGAATCAGTTCATCCACTAGCATTCTAAGTCCATCCATTCCAGACACGGCTGCTTTAATAAAGTAAGAAACCGGCCCCGTTACGCGATGACATTCAAGCACGTCTTCATTTTGCTCAATAAAGTCTTCAAATTCCTCCGGTTTTCTTTTTAATTCACTTACTTGAATAAACAGCTGTGTATCTCTTCCTAAAGCTTTCGGAGACACCGTAGCGCTGAAACGCTGGATCACCCCTCGTTCCTGAAGACGCTGAAGTCTTTCTGATACGCTTGGACGGCTAAGAGCCAGCTTTTTTGATAAATCACTAATCGTCATACGTCCGTCCCTTTGCAAAATAGACAATAGTTGTGCATCGATTTGATCCATACAAACCTTTCCTTTCAAAATGAATATAATAAATAAAATCTTTATTCAAGTTGATAACAGAACAAGTATTATTTCCTTCATTTATACATGTGTTTTCTTTATTTAATATCCTATCATTAAAGTAGATAATTGAAAATGAAAATTCCGAAAAAACAAACAAAGGGGTTTATTTATGAAAAAAGTTTTATGGATTATTCTTGGATGTACGATTGCAAGTATTGGTGTTCTTATCTTGCGGCACTCTCACGTAGTGACCGGGGGAACAGCTGGTCTGTCTCTTAGCTTGTCATATGCCCTTCCCTTATCGTTTGCCGTGATCTTTTTTCTCATTAATATTCCTTTTTACCTCTTTTCCTTCTTTCAAATGGGATGGAAATTTACCGCCACAACTATAGGATCAGTGTCTTTGCTATCGCTTCTCACTTCACTCGATCACTTGCTTCCTTCTTTTACACTTCCCAGCCTGATGGGTGCTGTTACGGGCGGACTAATTGCCGGCCTTGGCTTATCCATTTTATTTATGAACGGAGCTTCTCTCGGCGGTGCTAATATTCTAGCGTTATTCGCGCAGCGAAAATTCGGTTGGGATCCTGGAAAAGTGAATTTTTCATTTGATTTCCTTGTCGTGCTGTCGAGCATGTATTCAATTGGACTTTCAAAAGGAATTTTCTCTGTTATATCCATTGCGATTACAGGTTTTGTCATCAGCTACTTCAAACAAAAGATTGCTTTACACAATCAACCGACATCCGCTTCTTCCACACAGCCTTTAGATAATGCGCTTTCTAAATAAAAACCACGATTTAGCTGTGGCTAAATCGTGGTTTTTATTTACATTTTTTCTACTTTTATAAAATCAAATTGGGCTTCATACCCTTCTCCTTGAGGACTACAAGCATAAATACCAACTTGAACAGGTTCTTTGGTTGAGTTCAATAAGTGAGCGAGTCGGAGCTGAGTCCAAGAATCTCCATCACTTGAATAACAAACGGTGTAATCATCGTTTTTGCGCTGAATTTTAAAATAAAGCGCTGATTTGTTTTGAGTAAAATTTTGACTGGACCAATCTGAGAAGCCCTGGTTGGTTACGACTGCTCCTAATTGGTTAGGACCATCGGGATTGTATTCAACTGACGTTTTGATCCACGTATCTTTTGATACACGAATCATGAGACCTGCTTGATCGTAGCGATTAACTGGATATGTATGCACCTTTGTCATGATTTCAAAGTCGCCTTCTACTTCACGGTAAAGAAAGTGTCCATTGTCCGCTTCAAAGCCATAATGAGTACGCTGCCAAAAATCCGTTTTAGCGTCTGTTTTAATCACTAATCGATTCGTTTCTGTATCAATTTGAAATTGAGCTGGTGGACAATACCAAGAAACGTCTGAATCTAATTTTCCTTCTGAAAAGTTTGTGAAAAATACTAGTTGATTACTCACTCTCTGTCATTCCCTTCTTAGAAGCTATTATTCTTCTATTTCTATTTTGCCATAATTTAACGAATAAATAAAATATTTTGATTATTTTTCTTGTAAATTCTTTTCTTTCATAAAAAAATAAGACTCTTTTACATAGAGTAAAAGAGTCTTATTTTTAAATTAATGCATTTAGAATAAGTGCTCCTGCAAAAGCAATAAAGGATAGAAGCGTTTCCAGAACGGTCCATGTTTTGAACGTTTCTTTCACTGTTAATCCTAAATACTCCTTCACCATCCAGAAGCCAGCATCATTAACATGAGAGAACATTAGTGAACCCGCACCCGTAACGATAACAAGCAGTTCTAAGTTAACACCGGACATATGCTCAATGATTGGTGAGACAATACCAGCAGCTGTTGTTAATGCAACTGTTGCTGAACCTGTAGCAATACGGATTAATCCAGCAATTAAAAATGCAAGTACAAGTGGTGATAGAGATAGATGTTCAGACATTTGACCAATCGTTGTACCTACTCCGCTATCGATTAATACTTGTTTGAAGCCACCCCCTGCACCAATAATTAAGACAATAGATCCTACAGGAAGCAAACATTCTTCCGTTAGTTTTTTAATCACATCTTTTGTCATACCTTGACGTTTTCCAAGCAGGTAAAACGCTGCAAAACAAGCAATTAAAAGTGCAATTAATGGACTTCCTATTAATTCTACAAACTTCACTACGCCGCTTGGCAATCCGTTAATAACAGGTGCTATCGCTGCTAAGATCATTAATAGAACGGGCAGTAAAATGACAAAAAATGAAACGCCTGTACCAGGAAGATCTTTTGATGTTGTCGTAATACGAATTAGATCAGGTTCTCCTTCTGGAATCACTCGTTTGTGAACCCATTTTGCAAAAACTGGTCCAGCGATAACTGCAGCTGGAATTGAAATGATTAATGCGTATAAAAGCACTTTTCCCGTATTTGCTCCGTAAATACTAATAGCTGCCATCGCTCCTGGATGAGGAGGAACGAGACCGTGAACAATTGATAATCCTGCAATAACCGGCAGAGCAATCAATAATATATTTTGTTTTGTTGTTTTATGAATCGAAATAACTAAAGGCAGTAGAATTAAAATTCCTACTTCGAAGAAAACAGGAATACCAATAATGAAACCTGCTACTAGCATCGCCCATGGCAGTCTTTTCACACCGAATATTCTTACGAAATAATCCGCTACCTGCATGCCGGCACCTGAATCGGCCATCAGCTTACCTAAAATCGTTCCCAGCGCTAAAATTCCTACTAAGTGCCCTAAAACACCGCCCACTCCCGTTTCGTAAGCGCCAACAATTTTATCCATTGATAACCCAGAAGCAATTGCCAAAAACAAACTCGCAACCGTTAAACTAATAAACGCATGCCATTTAAAAACTGAAACACCTACAATAACAATAACAATTGCGGCAACTGTAATAGCTAATAAGTATGCATCCATCTTGCTTTCCACCTTCCCTTTAAGTAAACGCTTTCTCTATGTAGCAAAAAAGCTCTACACCCTGTGAATTTTTTAAAAAATAAGTTCCAATTATCGAAATCGTTTACATTAATTAATTTAGAAAACGATTTCATTTTTTTATTACTTAAATTATATGAAAAAAAAATTCTTAAATCAATAAAAAAACTCAAAAAAATTTTATCAATTTTATTCCATACGGTTTTAACACATAAAAAAATCCAATCATGTTAATGATTGGATTCACCTTATTTATTTGGTGATGGTTGGATCAGCCGTTTGACTGTCGATAATCGGTTTTTCGCTTGTTTTTAACGTTATTTCTTCATATTCCCCCGGCGCTAATACACTTTTATCTCCTCTCATGAGATACGTGTAAACAATGATAGAAATGAATAGACCAAATGTCCAGGCATTATCCCATAAAAAACGCAGTCCAGGAATTAGTAAGCCTAAAACGGGTATGGCCACGCCAATTACTAATGCATAAATACCGTTTTTATTAAAACCTGTTGAATAACTGTAGCGACCGTTTACCTCATATAGATCCTTTAATGCCATCTGTCTCCTTCTTACAAGCCAGTAGTCAGCAATGGCGATGCCGTCTATAGGGCCAAGCAGTGCTCCGTATGTTCCAAGCCAGCCGAAAATATAGTTCCCGAAATTAGACATGATGTACCATGGCTGAAGTAAAATAGCAAAAATACCGGTCACTAGCGCCCCCATCGCAAACGTGATTTTCTTTGGATTCAGATTCTCAATTGCACGGGCTGGCGCGACAATATTTGCTCCCACATTAATCGTTAAAGAAGAAAGCACGATAACGATTGTTCCTAAGAAAATGATAAATGGAGGGAATTTAGCTACTAACGCCACTGGATCCCAAATAGCTTCTCCAAATATAACGATTGTTGCTGAGGTAACAGCAATTCCAATAAATGAAAAAATACTCATCGTCAACGGCAAGGAAAAGGTTTGCGCAACCATTTGAGATTTCTGACTTCTAGCATATCGACAAAAATCAGGAATGTTCAAAGCGAGCGTCGCCCAAAATGCAATGACTCCGGTTAAAGCAGGGAAAAATATGGCTAGAAATTCTCTGGTTGATGTAAATTTAGAAGGCGCAGATAAAATGGGCCCCCACCCTCCCGAGTTGGTATAAGCCCATATAAAAAGAATAATAGCTGAAATACCAATAACCGGAGCAGCAATCGCTCCTAATACTTTAATCGCTTGCGGTCCTTTATATGCTACTCCTACATTTAAAAGCCAAAAAAGAGCAAATACAATGGCTGTATGACCAGCTAAACCATTCCAAGACGAAAACGAAGCGCTTAGAAGTGTATCAATTGCTTCCGTTCCAATCCATGTATTAATTCCAAACCACCCAGCAGCCACAATGGCCCTAGCCAGTGCTGGGATATGTGCTCCTTTATCTCCAAACCACAGGCGGGCAAATACTGGATAAGGAATGCCAAACTTGGTTCCAGCGTGAGAATTAAGCAAGATAGGAATAAGAACAATAACATTTCCTAAAAAGATTGTACCAATTGCTTGCCACCAGTTCATTCCAAGCGTCATCATTCCGCTCGCCATTGTGTAAGCTGGAATACACAGACACATCCCAATCCAAAGCGTGGCAAAGTTAACTCCTTTCCAAGAATGCTCTTTCATCGTAGTCGGACGTAAATCCTCATTCCAAAGGTCACTGCCGCTCAGCTGATTGTGCGTCTCATCTGTGAGCGTCACAATTCCATCTTGCTCAATTTGTGTTTTCATCCATAAAACCCCTTTTCATAAAATAAGTTCATTTCAAAAAACAAATTTTGTTTGAATTTTCTGAAATATAAAGGCGTTTGTGACGATTCCTTCTAGTATGTGATAAATACTAACGTTATCCCTTATTATATTTAATGCGAAACGGGGATACACTGGACAAATTGTAACATTATTTGAGGAAACTTTTATATATTGTGTAATGTCAACTCTTTTGATTGTTAGATAACCTAACACACAAAAAATCATCGCTTGAAAGCTTCAAGCGATGATTTTTGAACTTAATGTACATATTTTTTTTGAAAAGCCGTAATGCTTTCGTATTCTTCTTTAAATAAGCGAGCCAAACGAATATAGATAGCCGTTAACTCTTTATATACTTCACTGTTTTCTTTGATTGGATAATGATGATTAGTCGCTCCAACCATATCAGAAACAACGTTTAATGAGTCAACTTCGCCAAGGCTATATAAGCCAAGGATAACTGCTCCTAGACATGAACTTTCAAAACTTTCCGGCACGGATACTTCTTGGTTAAAAATATCTGCCATCATTTGACGCCAAAGTGCGGAACGTGCAAATCCGCCTGTTGCCTGAATTTTTGTAGGCTCTCCAATTAACTCTTCAAGTGCCAATAACACCGTATACAAGTTAAAAATAACGCCCTCTAATACAGCACGAATCATATGTTCTTTTTTATGATGTAAACCTAGGCCAAAGAATGAACCTTTGGCATTTGCATCCCAAAGCGGCGCACGCTCTCCTGAAAGGTATGGGTGAAACAATAAGCCGTCTGCTCCCGGTTTCACTAAAGCTGCAATATCCGTTAATACTTCATACGGATCTTTTCCAAGGCGTTTAGCTGTTTCTACTTCGGATGCTCCAAACTGATCGCGAGCCCATCTAAAAATCATGCCTCCGTTATTTACAGGGCCGCCAATTACCCAGTGGTCTTCTGTTAACGCATAACAGAAAATACGACCTTTGGGATCAACTACTGGCTTGTCAGTCACTGCTCGAATAGCTCCGCTTGTCCCGATCGTCACAGCAACAACGCCTGGTTCAATTGCATTTACGCCTAAATTTGATAATACACCGTCACTTGCACCTACAATAAAGGGCGTATCTGGAAGTAAATGCATGTCAACTGCAAGCGCTGGGTTTAACCCTTTTAACTGATGCATTGTTGAAACAGGAGTGGATAACTGATCGGTTGTAACACCTGCTACTTTAAGTGCTTCTTCATCCCACGCAAGATTTTTCAGATTAAACAAACCCGTTGCTGATGCAATCGAATAGTCGATAACATATTCGTTAAACAACTTAAAGAATACATATTCTTTAATCGAAATAAACTTATGTGTTCCCTTCACTAATTCAGGCTGTTCATTAGAAAGCCATGTTAGCTTAGAAAGCGGCGACATCGGATGAATAGGCGTACCGGTACGCAAATAAATCTCATGACCATTGTATTCATTTTTAATTTTTTCCGTCCATTCTGCACTTCGATTATCCGCCCACGTGATACATTTTGTCAGCGGTTTTCCCTGCTGATCAACGGCAATAACACTGTGCATAGCTGAGCTGAATGAAACGCATAAAATATCATCAGGTTTTACATCGCTCGTTTTTACAACCGTTTGAATTGTACGTACAACTGCTTGAAAAATTTCTTCAGGATCTTGCTCAGCCATCGCGGGCGTCGGCGAGTATAGTGGATACTCAATCCCATGATTTGCAATGACTGTACCGTCTACTGAAAACAATACAGACTTTGTACTCGTTGTTCCGATATCTACACCTATTGCATATTTTTTGCTCATGCTGCTGTCCCCCTACTTTACTACTTTACTTATTTACAACACCGTGGCCGCCGAATTCATTTCGAAGTGCTGCTACAACTTTTCCTGTAAATGTATCTTCCTCTAATGAACGATAGCGCATCATTAACGATAAAGCAATAACAGGAGTTGCCGTTTGAAGATCAAGAGCAGTCTCTACGGTCCATTTCCCTTCGCCAGAAGACTGCATAACTCCTTTAATACTGTCTAGTTTAGGATCTTTTGAAAACGCATTTTCCGTTAGTTCCATTAACCAAGAACGAACAACAGATCCGTTATTCCAAACGCGTGCTACGGCTTCATAGTCGAAATCAAACTGACTTTTTTCCAGAACTTCAAATCCTTCAGCAATGGATTGCATCATTCCATATTCTACACCATTGTGAACCATTTTTAAAAAGTGACCGCTTCCGCTTTTACCTGCGTACATAAATCCATTTTCTACGCAAATATCATTAAAAACCGGTTCAATTGTACGGAATACTTCCGCATCTCCACCGATCATTGTACACGCTCCGTTTCTTGCGCCTTCCATTCCGCCGCTTGTCCCTACATCAAAGAAGTAAATACCTTTTTCCTGAAGATCCTGAGCACGTCGAACAGATTCTTTATAATTAGAGTTTCCTCCATCTATTATAATATCTCCTTCTGACAGAAGTTCTTTTAGTTCTGTAATAACATTTTCCGTTACTTCTCCAGCCGGAACCATAATCCATACAACTTTAGGTGAAGGAGCAAGTTCATTAACTAACTCTTCAACAGTAAAGGCGCCAGTTGCTCCTTCATTTGCAAGTTTTTCTACCGCTTCTTTATTTACATCATAAGCTACTACTTCATGATGGTTGTCCATTAAATTTAATGATAAATTATATCCCATTTTTCCTAAACCGATTAATCCAATTTTCATTTTACAAACTCCCTTTGAAAAAAAATTTCACATTACCTCCATTATACGAATTATTTTTCATTTTGCAATCGTTTACAAGAAAATTTTTTTCACTCATATTTTTGTGCTATACTCTTTTTACTACTAAATTCGTGGAAAGGAACATCAGTTATGACGCAAAATTGCTTAGGAAAAATTCGTTCTCACTATGCTAGATTCAGTGAAAAAGAGAAAAAAATAGCAAATTATATTTTAGAACAGCCGGAACAAATTATTCACAGTACCATTAACGAAGTGGCAGACGATTTAAATGTAGCTGATGCAACAGTCTTTCGCTTTTGTAAACGAATTGGCTTCAAGGGCTATCAAGCAATGAAAATAGCGCTGGCTGCTGAAATTATGACGCCTATTCAGCAGATTCACGAGGAAATTGCTGAAACGGATAATGAAAAAACGATTGCTGAAAAAATCTTTCGCTCCAATGTGCGAACGCTTGAAAATACATTACAAATACTAGAAAGCAACGCTATTGAAAAAGCCGTCAAACTTCTTATGAAGGCGGATAAAGTTCAGTTTTATGGCACGGGTGGTTCTTCAGTAGTGGCTATGGATGCTTTTCATAAATTTGTTCGAACAGGAATTAAAACGTTTGCATTTATTGATTCCCACTTCCAGCTTATGTCCGCTTCTCAATTAACAAAACAGGATGTAGCGGTCGTGATTTCTCATTCTGGAACAAATAAAGACACGATGAACATTTTAAATACAGCAAAAGCGAACGGTGCCAAAACGATCGGTATTACGGGTTTTCCAAAATCTCCATTAAGCCAAAATGTCGATGTTTCTCTTTATACGAGTTCAGAAGAAACAGAATATCGATCTGAAGCTCTTGCCTCGAGAATTGGACAGCTAAGCCTCATTGATGCTTTGTACGTTAATGTAATGATTGCGAATAAAGATGCCTCTAAACACTCGCTTGAAAAAGTACGCGATGCCATTGCTGAAACTAGAATTTAACGTTTCGCTCTTATATATTCTTCAACTATAACATCAAACAGAGCATAGAATATATGCTCTGTTTAGTGCAGTTCTTCGCTTAAAATTTTCGAGTTTTAATTCTCATTTAACATTTTCTAAGTTGCTACATATGATAAAGCACAACTTTTAAAAAGTAGGTGAAGTGTGTATGGAGATTATCTATCGCACTGCAAAACTCGATGATTATACAGAAGTAAATAAAATATTAGGGGAATCACTAGAACTCCACGCAAATGCGCTTCCTTCTATGTTTGATAATCAAATGGCTGTTTTATCTCCCGAACAATATCAAGCTACTCTTTATTATGCAACCATTGATATTCTTGTAGCTCAATATCGAAATCAAATTATTGGGGCGTCTGTTGTTGAATTAAAATATAACCCTCCCACTACATTAGCTCCTCTTTCCTACACAGCGTACATCCAATATTTTGGCGTTAAGAAAGGCTTTCAAAATTATGGCGTAGGAAAAAGTCTTTTTTCTGCTACGAAACAGTGGGCTGTACAAAAAGGAGCAAATGACCTCCAGCTTACCGTATGGGCATTTAACGAGAAAGCACGTGCTTTCTATGAAAGTCTTGGGCTGAAAAACTTAAGCTACCTTATGACTACTTCACTACAGCCATAAATCGTTCCAATAACGGAGACTAGACACGTAGGTGATACGTGCCTAGTCTCCGTTATTCAAATAAAAGACTAAATCATTTCGACGTGTTAATTTACACAGCTTATATACATACTAAAAGAAGTTTATTACGTAGCCGGATTGCCTTCTTGCAGCTGTTCTTGTTCATCACGCTGACGGTGAGCTAAACGACTTGCCGCACTAGAAGCTACGCTCGCTACTAAATCATCTAAAAAGGTATTAACTCCTTTTTCTTTTTTACAGTCCAGCTTTTCAATAATGCCTACTTTTACTTTATCTAAATAGCCAAAGGTCGTAACAGCGATACTGCCATAGGTTAAAACGGCACCTAAAGCAATCGTTTCATCAACACCAAACAACCCTTCGTCTTGTTCTACAATACTTTGAAGAGGTTCTGATAATTTATTTTGCTCAGCTAACTTATCAAGTTCGATTCCAACTAGAAGCGCATGCTGAATTTCTCTCTTTTGCAGTACTCTTTCTACGCTCTCAGCACATTCCTGAATGGTTAGAGCTGGATGATAAGGAAGCTGTAAATCATACACAATTTCAGCAATATCCAAAACTGTTACGCCACGCTCTTCTAGCAAATCAAATGTTGCCTTTGCTACTTCTTTGCTCGTTGGGATTTTTTTCGCTGTCATGTCTCTCTCTCCTTTTCAAGTTGTTGTCTCTCTTTATATTAAATTCGATGAGAGGCGCTAAAAACCTTTTTTGTTTCATCTACCTGAATTCATAAACTCGTCACATATCTCTTTAGGCGCTCATTACATTTACTTGCTATAATGAAATTATCTAATCAGGAGGTTTGTCTACTGTGGAAGAAAAACAAAGTAAATTTAGCAGAGGCTTATTATTATTTTTCATTGGCGCAACAGCCCTTTTCTTTATCGTCTTAATCGTTCTGTTTCTCATGTCTACGTTTGGAAAAAGCGAAAAAGAAGCCGTGGCTCTTTTAGCAGGGAATCACTACGCTATCGTTAAGGAAGAGAATTCATATACTCTTTATGATCAAAAAGAAAACAAGCCTATTTTAGAAGATGTAAACGGCTATTTCGGTGCTCGCAATATCCGAAGTTATGTAAAAAATGACACAGAATTGGTTTCGATTGATGAAAAAGAAGAAGAATATACGAAGAAGCCGCTAGAAAAAGCCAGCCAAGCAGAAAAATCTATGTTTAAAAAAATGAAAAAATTAGAGTAACCAAAAGCGCTTCAGTCGATTCTGAAGCGCTTTTTTAATGACGCATGCCTCTTTCTCGTCATTCGCTTAAAAATTCGTTACAATAAAATAAAGAACGGTTATTAGAAAATGTGTTACAATAAAGGTAACGCTTTCATTCAAATGCATAGGAGTCGATTATTCATGTCAGAAAGTAAGCGGAAGTTAGAAGAAATTTCTTTTTATAGTGACGCACTGCAAGAAGATGTCACGTTACTAGTCTATTTGCCGTCAAACTATTCTACGCTCTATAAGTATTCCTTACTTATTGCCCAAGACGGAAAAGATTATGTTATGTACGGACGAACACCTCGTTTAATTGATGATTTAATGAACGAGTCGGAAATCGATCGTACTATTTTTGTTGGAATTCCATATAAAAGCGTAGAAGACAGACGCGATAAGTATCATCCAGAAGGAAATCAAGTAGATGCCTACATTCGCTTTTTAGCACATGAACTTGTGCCATTTTTGGATAAAACATATCCTACATATCAAATGGGAAAATCACGTGTTCTAATTGGTGATTCGCTTGCTGCTACAGTTTCACTGCTGACGGCCATTGCGTATCCTCACACGTTCGGGAAAGTAATTATGCATTCTCCTTTCGTGAACGATGCTGTATTACAAACGGTCAACTCATTTGCTTCTCCTTCACTGCTGGATTTGTATCATGTTATTGGAACTGAAGAAACAGATGTCAAAACAACACAAGACGGTATATTGAATTTTATTGAGCCTAACCGCCTGTTGCACGAACAAATGAAGCAGCGTGGATATTCTGTTTTCTACGAAGAATTTAATGGAAATCATACGTGGAAATACTGGCAAAAAGACGTAAAGCGGTCGCTTCAATATATGTTGAAGTAGAAAGATATCATATTTTTTGAAAATTTGTTATAATAATCTCGCTTTATACATATTTTATGATCTTACTTTGGAGGGATTTTTTATGAAATTTGGCGTTGTACTTTTTCCATCTAAAAAATTGCAAGATGTAGCGAATTCTTATCGAAAGCGCTATGATTCTCACTATTCATTAATTCCGCCTCATCTTACATTAAAAGAAGTCTTTGAAGCTACAGAAGACCAAATTGATGAAATTGCGGCTAACTTGCGTAAAATTGCCGAAGAAACAAATCCATTTACATTAAATGTAACGAAAGTAAGCTCATTTTCACCAGCCAATAACGTCATTTACTTAAAAGTGGAACAAAAACCAGAACTGACGTCACTTTACAATAAACTTCATGAAGGCAATCTCGAACAGCCAACTGAGTATTCATTTATTCCACATATTACAATTGGTCAACGTCTTTCAGATGATGAGCACTTAGATGTGTATAGCCAGTTGAAGCTTGTAGATGTCGCTCATGAAGAAACAGTGGATCGCTTTCATTTAATGTACCAGCTTGAAAATGAAACATGGACTGTGTTTGAAACATTTCGTCTTGGAAAGGGATAAGATACGTGAACATCAAAGTACTAACGAACAAACAAGATCATTCTGATGCTTACTTCGTACGTCAAAAAGTATTTGTAGAAGAACAGCAGGTTGATGTAGAGCAAGAAATCGATGAATACGATTCCGAAGCCCTGCATTTAGTTGTATACAAAGGAACTGCACCAATTGGGGCAGGACGCTTCCGTATGGTAGAGGACTATGGAAAAGCCGAACGAATCTGCGTTCTTTCTTCTTATCGAAAAGACGGTGTAGGAAAGCTTTTGATGGATAAGTTAGAAGAGCTCGCAACAGAGCACGAGATTGAAAAAATTAAGCTGCATGCTCAAACGCATGCGGAAGAATTTTATAAAAAGCTAGGCTACGTAACGGTTTCAGGTGAATTTATGGATGCTGGAATTCCACATGTAGAGATGGTAAAGAAACTAAGTAAAAAACACTAGGAATTGAACCTGGTGTTTTTGCTTTTTTAAAGGATAAGAACCTTTGCTTTGCTTATACTAATACCTAATCATGTGAATTAGGTGAAAATATGGATGAACTTATCGGAATTGCATTAGAACTCTTTATCGGATTTATCTGCTTGTTTATTTTAACTAAATTTTTAGGCAGAGCGACGATCACTCAGCTTACCACTTTTGATTTTATCTCTGCTCTTGTATTAGGAGAGTTAGTAGGAAATGCGCTATATGACTCAGAAGTAGGAATAGGCAAAATTTTATTTGCTGTTATCTTTTGGGGAGCGCTTATTTATGTCACCGAAGTTATTACTCAAAAAAATATTCGCCTGCGTTTGTTTTTAGAAGGACGGCCATCTATTATTATTCGAAAAGGGAAAATTTCCTACAAAGAACTTAGCAAAAATCGATTGGATATCGATCAGCTTCTTCATATGCTTCGTTCAAAAGACATATTTTCCATTCGTGAAGTTGAATATGCGATTTTAGAAACAGATGGATCACTAAGCGTATTGCCAAAATCTGATTATGCTAAGCCAACAAGAAGCGATCTACAGCTGCCTCCTTCTGAACCCGTTTTATCTATCGCCTTCGTCAGTGATGGACGTTTGCTTTTGAAAAACTTGATTCAGTCAGGCTTTGATGAAGACTGGCTAAAGACACAGTTAAAAAAACAAGGATTTACCGATTATAAACAGGTGCTTTATGCTGAATGGCAGCAGGGCAGTACTCTTTTTATTGAATCTTACTAAGATGTTTTTTACTTGTTCATTACTTTGTTAAAAAATCGTGAGCGCATTCATTCTGCGGCGTTCACGATTTTTTCTATTAGACACGTGTATTAATCACTAGGCCCTTATTTGTTAGCTTGCTGTATACACGCTCTGCTGCTTGAAGTTTTTTTCGCTTTTGTACTGAACTTGGCGTCAATTCCAGTGAGTGAGAACGCGATTCAAACTCTTCGTCAAAGCTTTTTTTCTCAATAGGCCAAATACGATTTGAAAAAGAAGCATTATTTTTTTGAAGACGATTTGCATATTGAATAGATTGATAAGGCGTGACGGGCAGTATATATCCCATATGAACCCTCCTCTTTTTCAAGATACCTTTTACTCGCAGAACTCAGTATTTTTCTCAAGAAGTATCGACATTGAAACCGCTCACTTTAATCCTCTACTTTAGACTTGTTCAAAACAGATGACACCTTGTATCTATACCGCCTGTTTTGAACATATGTGATGTCTTATTCAATATATACCCTCTTTTACATCCTATCCCTCCAAAAATATCCGTGCTCTTTTTAAAAAAAGATGATTTTGATATGATAGACTTTGACTATAAAACAAAGACTGTGCGTATACACACATCTATATCGATGTAGAACGAGAGCGGCTTCTTGCTTTAACTCCCTCTTATTTACTATTGATTATTCATGTTTTAAAAAGGAGGCCATGTTTTTTGCAACGTGCACTTTATCAAAATCAAATACTTAATCTTGCTATAACGGCTAGAGACCGATTTCAATATTTATATGAAGCTAGTCTCCGCGGAGAAATAACGTGTGCTCACTGCGGAGAACCAGTTAAATTATATCTGGGGATTGAGCATTCTCCTTACTTTTATCATGCTCAAGTTCCCCATGAAAGAGAAGAGTGTTTAGACACACTATCAGAAACAACAGCGGTACAACAAATAAAAGAAAATCCGCCTGAATACAGAGAAACCAATGGATTTCGTATTCCTAAAGGACGAGCTATTGGCGAGAAAAGTTCAACTGTAAAAGAGAAAGCAACATGGAGGTCTTCCGCACCTTTTTCAAGTGTTCCTGCTTTTCGCTTAAAACCAGCTGTTCCTAAACACTCTGACTCTCCTTATTTAAATGAATTTAAAGAGAGCGGTATTGAATTAGATTCGAACCAGTGGAAAGCTGTTACACATTCAGAAGGACCGCTCCTTATTCTAGCTGGTGCGGGAAGCGGAAAAACCCGTGTATTAACAGCTCGCACCGCATATATGATACAAGAAAAAAAAATTGATCCGAAATCCATTATGCTGGTGACTTTCACGGCTAAATCAGCTAAAGAAATGAAAGAACGATTGGCTACATATCCAAAGATGTCCGGCTTACATCTTCGTCAAATGCTAGTTGGAACTTTTCACAGCATTTTCTTACGTATGATTGTTCATCATAATCCTCAAGCGTGGCAAATGGACCGCCTGCTAAAATGGGATTGGCAAAAAGAACAGATCGTGAAAGAAGCAGCAAGAGAGCTCCACGTGGATGAAAAAGATTTTCCGTTTGATCAGGCACTTCAGCAAATCGGCTATTGGAAAAACACGCTTGTTGGCGTGCAAGATGTGCGGCCAAAGGACAAATGGGAACAAGACGTGCACTTTTTATATCGTCGCTATGAAGAAGTCAAAAAGCAAAAACAGCTATTCGATTTTGATGACATGCTGTATGGATGTTATGAAATGCTAAAACAAAATCCCGATTTACTCACTCGTTACCAAAAAAGGTTTCGCTATTTTTTAATTGACGAATTTCAAGATATTAATAAAGTTCAATATAAAATTATGAAAATGCTAAGTGAAGACTCTAAAAACTTGTGTGTCGTAGGAGATGATGATCAATCAATTTACGCTTTCCGCGGAAGCGATCCTTCGTTCATTTTAAACTTTGAAAAAGATTTTGCTAATACAACTGTTATTACGTTAAACCAAAATTATCGTTCAGCTCACGCCATCGTTTCTTCTGCTAATAAAGTCATTGCACGAAATACAGCGCGCCGACAAAAAGAAATGGCTGCCCAGTTTGATAATGAGTTGCGACCTACATTCTTCTTTCCATACGACGAAGAAGAAGAAGCAACGATGATTGTAACGGATATGAAAGAAAAGATTAAGCAAGGGGCTTCTCCAACTGAATTTGCGGTCTTGTACCGAACTCACGCTTCTTCACGCGCCATCTTTGAACGTTTATCACAGTCAAACCTGCCATTTTCAATCGAACAAGATGCGGATTCGTTTTATAAAAGACGCATGGTTCGAAGTTTACTTTCATTTCTACGCTTGAGCGTGAATCCAAATGACGCAAGTTCGCTACAAGATTTAGTAAACGCACTCTTTTTAAAGAAAACAGCAGTCAATGACTTAAAAGCAGCAAGTATTCTTCATGATGGTACATTTATTGATGCACTTGAATATCTTCAAGATTTAAAACCTTTTCAGCAAAAAAAACTCAAGAAAGTAATTCCTTTATTCAAGTCGCTAAAATCAATGTCTCCTTCTTTGGCACTTGAGACGATTTCTAAAGATATGGGATTCGATGATTTTGTCAAAAAACGCGGAAATGAAGGAAATATGATGGAAAAAGGTTCGGATGACGTGCGGGATTTAAAAGTTGTAGCACGTAAATTCAAAACCGTACCTGAACTCTTAGAGCATGTGGATCATATGATTGCCATGAACACAGAGATGAAAGCTTTAAGCAAGCAATTTAATGAAAGTATTCAGCTAACCACAATTCACCGAGCAAAGGGTCTTGAATATAAGCATGTATACGTACTGAGCAGCGTAGATGGCGGTTTGCCTCATGATTATGCACTCGAAGCTTATCGAGGCGGAGATGATGTGCCGCTTCAAGAAGAACGCCGTCTTTTATATGTAGCAATGACGCGTGCACAGAATTCACTTTATTTATCTGTTCCGCAAACTAGAAGGGGTAAAACCGCTTATCCTTCAAGATTCCTGAAGTCGTTTATAAAAAAAGTGTAAAAGAAAAACAGGCTGGGACAAAAGTAGTTTCATTAAAATAAAAAACGAACTATCTATCAAAAACGGATAAATAGTTCGTTTTTTTATAATCATGGTGAACGCAGGTGCTTCTAGCGGTTGGTTGAAGGGCAAGGCGAAGACTCCTGCGGGGACAGATGAGACCCCGCAGAAAGCAACAGCGGTCGAGCAAGCCGGATCATGTATCCAGATTGTTCGTCTTTAAATTGGATTCCTGTAGTTATGTTTCAACCTCTTTATCTTACTTCAAGCTAGCGTCCATAACTAATATTCTCATCATCTATTATTAACCAAATATTCCACTAAGAGGTAGATATTCATACGTGGATACGTTACACTACGTTATGTACTGTACTACTATATTTTAGGGGGCTCCATTATTGAACACAAAGCTTATTCATGAAAATGAAAAGATTTTTTTCATTTTGTGTATGGTTATCAGCTTATTAACTTATTTCTTTTTAATTATTTCACTCATTGGTATTATCTACCTTGTAATCGGTTTTTTAATTACATTTATACTCCACGGTTTCTCCATTGCTCAAATTCGCAATAATGGGGTTAGATTGACAGAGAAGCAGTTCCCGCACACTTATCATCAGGCAAAACAGTTATCTTTAGAGCTGGATTTAGAGCTGCCCGATATTTATATTGTTCAATCAGGCGGCTTGTTAAACGCGTTTGCTACACGTTTTTTTGGACGTCACTTTGTCGTTTTATACTCCGACATTGTTGAAATGATTGAAGATAATCAAGAAAAAGAACTTTCTTTTATTATTGCCCACGAATTAGTTCATATCAAACGTAAGCATACACTCTACCACTCACTTATTCTACCTGCTCTTTGGGTTCCTTTTTTAGGAAAAGCTTACTCTAGGGCCTGTGAATATACGTGTGATCGCATAGCTTCCGTTGCGATTGGTGATGCAAAAGCTGCCACTCAAGCACTCACTATACTTGCGGTTGGTCATTGTCTAAATAAAAAAGTAAATCAGGAGGAATTTGTTCATACGCACTCACAGGAAAAAGGTTTTTTTATGTGGTTGAATCAAGCTACTTCAACTCACCCCCCTATCGCCCATCGTATTAAAGAAATTAATTACTTAGCACAGCATCCGGAACTGTTTGGTCTTGATTCTAACGCATTTCAAACAAATGAAATTGCATAAATGGAAAAAAGCCCTGACGTGTCAGGGCTTTATATAAAACATTAAATTATTTTTTCTCATTTAGCATTTTAGCGATGGTCGCAAAATCAATGGATTGATTATTGTTTGCAATTGCCTTAACAATTTGTTCTTCTTTTTGTTTTGAAATTGGCTTATTCGCAATTTGTGCTACTCGCTTCACAATATTACGCACCGTTTGCTCATCTTTAAAATTAGCATTTTGTACAGAATTCGCAAGTTCAAAGATATCCTTCATATTAACGCCTGTTTTCTTTTCTATATTTTTAAACATATTATTATCCATTTTGCATGACCTCCTTTATTTATACTTCATCGTATGCACCATGTGCCTAGATGGTGCCCTTTACATTTAATAAAAAAATAAAGTGCGAGTGAAACTTCACCCGCACTTTTCGGTGCCTTATTCATAGAAGGGATTAATTGTAAAAACAAACACAACCAACAATAATTAATAGAATGAATAATACAACGATTAACGCAAAACCACCGCCGTAGCCACCACCGTAACCACAACCACCGTAGCCAAATCCGCAGCCCATAATATTACACCCCCTCTGTTTTACTCTCTATACTGTATGTTCACTCAAATGATTTCGTATAGGCTTTTCAACTGTGTACATTAAATTTCATTGTCCAAACGGATCTTCCGCATCTTGCTCATCAAGTCTTTTTACATTTTGCTGCAGTTTCCTCTCTTGCTGTTCCATCTGTTTTTCTTCTTTTTCTACTTCTTTCATTCTCTTTCGATGTTCTCCCATCATATGCTGTTCAAAAAAACGTTCAAATTCATCGAAAAAATCCGGCATCTTTACACCTCTCTACACTCTATGTAAAAAAGCATTGTCCGAGTGACAATGCTTCTATTGCTTATCGCTTTGGTAACTTTGAACCACAGCCGCAACCACCTTGTTTTGGAGAAGGGTACTGGACTGGCTTAGGAATAGACTGCCCTTTCTTTACCGATTGTTTTGTCATTGGTTGTGGATGATAAGGCAGGGGCTGAGGGTATTGATTAGGATTATAATTATAATGATAATACATCATGTTTTCCCTCCTTTTCACAGCATCCTATCTATAACATTATATTCAGGACTAAAGAAAGACGTTCTATCTTATTTGTCCATTTTACGCTGCATGGACAAAAATAAATCCGTGCTGTTTTTTGGCTTTCTTACTCTTGATCTTTCTCCTCCCTTTTGCTCTGTCACTTCACGCAGCCGTTTTTGCAGCTCTTGAATGGTTCCTTGGGCTTCATGATTGTACTGTACAATGGACTGTTCGGTTTTTGATTTTTGTTCATTAACACATGCTTTAAGCCAATCTATTTTTTCCTCTAGTTTCCTTTTTTCTTCTTCATGCTTTTGCTTTAATTCCGCTAGCTCTTCCTTAATATCTTCATGTTCAAATTCTTGATGCTTGAATTTTTGATATTCTTCTTTATAAAAAGCCAGTTCTGACTTCAATGAAGCAATATATTGTTTTGTTTTTTCCTCACTCATGCCCTTCACTCCTCCATTATAAATAACCCACTACTTCTAAAAAATCAGTTAAAGATGAATAACACTTTTTATTAACATGAATATGCTGTAATTGAGTTTATTATTTCCTTCATTTTTTATGCTCGCTCCAACTAGAATTTATTCCGATAAATTCCGCTTTTACTAAGGAACATAAAAGCAGGTCATTCATACACTATAGTAGTCCGATACCTAGTAACGAAAAGCGTAAAGGAAGGACAATTACAATTAGGAGGTTTAAAAATGGGAGAACTTTTTGAATCATTATGTATCCGCGTGCCTAAAGTGTACGACTGGGTTAGACGTCAAGTTGTTTTACCACAAATCTTTACGAATGACACTTCATTATTTGAAGAAGAAGCACTTAAAGATTTAGGGCATGACGTAGAAGTGGAAATTATTTTAACAGATAGTGACGGTAAACCTGTGGATCCTTCAGATGAAGATGCACTGGATAAAGTAATTGAACTTGTGCCACACAGTGGTCGCCGCGCTAGAAAAATCGTGTTACCAGATGGAGAAGTGGTTATTCTTCATGAAGTTAGATTGTCGATCAGTGGGTTCTACAAGATTAAGTTAATGGATTTAGGTGGTCATCACAAACATCATGAAATTACTTCTTGTAATATTCCATGGAAGACACATCAAACGTTTTACCTTTGTGCTCCAGAAGGCACAGAGCCAGTTGTTCACCTTGATTCTTTTGAAGGATCCGGCGGTTCTATCAGATTGTCACACTGTGACTTACAGCTGTTAAGCTTTGAGCTCGTGTTATGTTTCAGTGTACAAATTGAAAAAGATGTTAAAATCGAAGTGGAAGGCAGCTTCTGCTACCCTCGCCCTGAAATTATAGATGCAGCTAGCGGTTGCGCACCTGTTGAATATCCACCTCAATGTGAAGCAATTTTCCCAGGAAGACGTCACCATCACGATGATTGTGAGGAAAGTAGCAGCTACGAAAGTTCTTTTGAAACAGATTTTGATTAATTAGATACCATCAGAGGAGAATATTTCTCCTCTTTTTTCATCGTTTACAAGCTTTGTGCATACATATAAATAAAACTGCTGTGGGCAGCTCAGGTTTACAAACTTAATTCATAGCTCAGCAGGAAAGGAGACTACTAGATGAGTCGTAACTCCCCTTCCCCTAAAGATGATTTAACTCAATTAAAACAAAAGCTCATTCACTATAAATCGGAAATTCGGCACGTACAAAACCAATTAAAAAGCTATGAACGAGCTTTAGAACGAGAAAAAGAAAATACATCGTTTTGGAAGAAAAAGCACGCTGAGACGCTTTCTACATCTGAAAAAGAAGTAGAAATTGAAGGATTAGAAAAAGAGCTGGATTTACTAAGAAACGAGCTTTCTGAACAAAAAATTATTGCAGAAGCATTTCGGGAAAAAGCCTCGAGAAAACAGCCCATTATTGAAGAAAAGATTGTGGAAAAAGTAATCGAAAAAATTGTGGAAAAACCTGTGGAAAGGTTCGAAAAGAGTGATATTCTCTGTTTCTTTCAACATTCTATACTGCTGCCAGAACAAGATGAAAGCGAACTGATGATATTCGGCAACGTAATTATTCAAAATCAAACGAGCAGTACTTTACGCTCTCCGGTGCTTTGCTTAAAAATGAAACCCACTGCTTCGGCTATATTAAGCGGGAAGATCATTGATGAAAAAGACATTGAAGTTTCCAGTATCCCCTCTTCTTCTCTAGAATGGCGCTATGCTCATCCAAAATGGAACGAAAAAATTCAAAATGACGGTGAATATTGGATCAAACCTATTAAGCAAACCGTATTAAATCCAAAAGACAAATTACTATTTGACTCTTTTCAAGTAGTCATTCCGCTGTCCTCTGATACGACTTCATTTATTCTAGAAGGCTTTTTTTACAGCGAAGAGTGGCAAGAAGGCATTCCTTTTTTTAATAAAGTAGTGCTGAATTTCCCTTAATTATTAAAAGACATATTGATGTTCAATATGTCTTTTAACTCGTCCATTTATTTCATAAACGATTCTATAATTCCTGCACATCCTGCAATAGCTAAGATTGTAATGACAGGTATAGCAATATGCGGGACCGCTACATAACTAAAATAAATCCCTACCGCACACCATATGCCCGTACACCAATAACAGCTGAGCAGCTCTCCAATCCACTTTTGCAGTCCCTTCCCTTTTATCTCTAAATAAGTTACCGTATTTCCTTGTTCATCTTGATCTTCTACGATTTTATGAAACGGTTTACGAATAAACGCTGTAATTTTATCAAAAACAATTAGACGAGTAAGTCGAAACGTCGCAAAGACAAATAATGTTAGATAAATCCATGTCATCTTCATTCCTCCGTGCATTCACAAACTTATGAAAATAAAAGCTAACGTGCTTCTTCACTGTTAGCTTTTAGAGTTGCTTAAATTTTAATGATAGATATGGTCTGAATATCATGAAATTTCAATACTGTTTTCTCTTTATTAGGGGGAACGCTCACGTATAAACTTCCTTCTTTTAATTCTAAAATTGTTCCTATATATTTTTGGTTTTGACACGTAATTTCACAAATTGGCTGAGACATATGAGGCGGGAAGCTGCATAGAAATTCAACTTTTTCTTTAATCGTCATAGACTGAAACATTTTATTTGGCTTTTTAGTCTCTGATTGCGGTATATCCACGGGAACAATTGAACGCTCTTCCTCTTTTTCTTGCTTAATCTCTTCCACTTTTTCTACGTCAGGCTCTTTGACTTCTTGAATGGAAGAAAAGCTGGGCTCTTCTTTTAACACGTGCTCTTTCTCTATTCCTTTATTGTCTTGCTGTTTTGAACTAAAATAATATTGCATAGAACGCTGATTTTGCGTAGCGTTTGGCTGGACAATGTACATTAGCGGCTCGTTTTCTTCTGACTTAGATTTTGAGTTAGTCATGAAGCATACCTCCAATTGCTTGTTATCGTTCTTTTAAAAATGTATGCTTGAACACGGAAAAACTTGTTTATTTTTTTGCGGTAGCCTTTTTAACACCAAAAGCAGGGCTGTACTTTTATTTCCAGCATTTGAGAAAACACAATAAAAGAGGTTGAGACATAACGAAATTAATTCAATCTAAAGACGCACAAATGGGCCACATGAGCTGAACCGCTTGTGACACCGCAGTTGATTTCCGTGCAAGACTTCGCTTTTCGCGGGCGGCCGATGAGCCTCCTCGTCGCTTGCGCTCCTGCGGGGTTTCATCTGTTCCGTTTTTCCTGCAGGAGTCTTCGTCTTGTCCTCGAATCAACTGCTAGAAAGAGCTAAACAGATGAAACTTATTTTCAAAACAACAAAAAAAACGAACCACTAATCAAACATTTTGATCAATGGTTCGTTTATCACTTCAGCTAAAATAATTTTGTCCCAGCCTCTTTCTCTCATTCAATAATATAGAAAACTAAACCTACCTAGATACCTTTATCTAATTTTATACTCAAGAAGCATACGCAATTCATTCACATACGAACGAGACCCCGTTACAATCAAACGATCATCAAATTCAAGCTCTGTATCGCCATGAGGTACAATGGAATCTTTGCCTCTAAAGATTCGAACAAAGATCACATCTCCTGTAAATGGGAACTTGCGAAGCTCTACCCCCTCGTATTTAGGGTTACGCATATTAATTTGATAAAGTGCTGTTTCTTGATTCGTTAAGATATTTAAAATATTTGGCGATTCGATTAAAGCTTTTAGCAATGCAGTCGTAGATAACAGCACAGAAAAAACTTCAATGTTATTTTCTTTCATCTTTTCATCTAATACAGGACTTTCTACACGGGCAATAACCCGTTCTGTACCATATTGTTTTGCAAATAGAGCAATGTCGCTATTTCTCTCTTCTTCCCCGGTTGTTACAACTAATACATCCGCATCTAAAATCCCCATACGCATTAAAGTTTCCTTACTATATCCATCGATGTCGACGATATTAAAAATGGAATCCGACGTACGGTTTTCAATTTTGTCCTGCGTAGGATGATAAATGGTAACATCATATAAATCAAGATCCATTTCTCGAATAACCGGGAGTGTAAATTGATTTGCACCGAGCATATTAATCTTCAGCTTTCTGTCACTGATTTCTGGCTTTGGAAACAGCTTTCTAAAGATAATAGGTGTAATAATACATGTAATAATCGCCACCAAAATCAGCGCACCGGACATTTGTGAATCAATAACACCAATATTTTCACCAACCGTTGCTGCTGCAATAACGAGTGATAAAGTCGATGTTAAAAGAAAACCCGATGCCAAAACGGTTTTCATATCATACCATTTTCTTAAGATTAACGCTGGGACTAGCTTGGATATCAACAATGCAATGAATAATAAAGGCATTAAAATCAGCACTTTTTTATCACTGAACAATGACCAAACATCAAGCTTCACTCCTACCATCACAAAAAAGATAGGAATTAAAAATCCGTAGCCAAACGAATCTAATTTATGAACTAAATTTTTGTTAGGCGCAAGAAGAGAAACGAGTGATCCCGCTAAAAAAGCGCCTAAAATGTTTTCAACACCAATTGACTCCGAAAGGCCCACTAGAATGATAATGAGTGCAAATACCGCACGCGTGTCGATTTGAATTGTACCTTTAGACATTGTCTCAAGAAACGATCGGTTTTTAAACTGCTTCCCTATGAAGTATAAAATCACTCCTACTCCAAATAAAATTAAAATCAACCATGTATTGCTATTTCCTGATTTATCATAGACGGAAGCAAATACGGCTAGTAAAATCATCGTGACTAAGTCCGCAATAACCGCAATCAATAAAATGGTCTGTCCAATCGGCTTTTTCATAATCTGTGCATCTTTTAAGGTCGGCACTACTACTCCTAGTGAAATGGTAGAAATAATAAGCGTCATCAAAAAGGCATTATCGATAAAACCGGTCCATACAAAAACATAGGACAAAAATAGTGAAACCGCAAAGATAGCTGCAAACACTAGTATAGAAATGGAAAAAGCATTTGGCACCTTAGCTCCTGATGCCTTTTTGTCTTTTGAATTTCCTCCAGCAAAAGCAGAAAAATCAATTTCTAAACCACTTAAAAACATCAAAAAGATAAAGCCTAGAGTGGAAAGTGTTTCAAGCCACATATCCTGCTCCACAAGGTCAAAACCACTTTTCCCTATAATTAATCCCATAATAATTTCAGCTACGACTACAGGTATAATGTTGAGTTTAAACCGATGCAACAGTATAGGCGTTAAAAAGGCCAAACTAATGACGATAACAAGTGATGTAAAGGACGCGTGCTGTTCCATTAGATTCCCCTCCTTTTACCTTCGTTATTTATAAAACGAAGACGTTAGTATTCAAAATTAAAGGTTAATCATAAAAGCTTGAAGGTTCTCTGTCAACTATATGAACTGATAATGAAAATCCGACATGATTACTCATGTCGAATTCTAAAGTCTCTTCATTATTTTAAATAACTCATAAATGTTGTCGCTAGACCGAAGTAAATTAAAATACTGATAAGATCATTGATCGTTGTAATAAATGGTCCTGATGCGACTGCAGGGTCAATTTTGAACCTGTGCATGAGAAGCGGGATAAACGCTCCTGCTAGTGTAGCCACAATCAATGTTGAAAATACAGAGACGCCTACCAAAGCGCCTAAAATAAGATCACCTTGCCAAATATAAACAATTAATACAACTAAAAGTCCACATGATGCGCCCGTAATCATTCCCGTAGCTGCTTCTCGGATTAACAGCTTAAATTTGCTTTCTTCTTCGATTTCTCCCGTCGCCAATCCACGAACCGCAACGGCTAGTGCCTGTGTTCCTGTATTACCAGCCATACCGCCAATCAAAGGTATAAATACAGCTAAAATAGCTACTTGATTCAACGTATCTTCAAAACGTCCAATTAAACTCGCTGTCATCATTCCTAAAAACAGCAAAATGATAAGCCAAGGCAGTCTCTTTTTGGCCGCTACTAAAGGATTGTGGTCGATCGTATCATCTACATCGCTAATACCGGCTAATTTAGAATAGTCATCCGATGCCTCTTCATCCAGAACATCCATCACATCATCAACCGTAATAATCCCGAGAAGATGCTGCTGAAAATCAACAACTGGAAGCGCAAGAAAGTTGTAATCGCGCATAATACGGGCAACTTCTTCTTGGTCTTCTGCTACTGACACGGATACGACTCGTTCATTCATCACTTCGCTTATCATCGTATCTTCATCTGCTATAATTAAATCACGAAGAGAAATAACACCTGCTAGATGCTTTTGTTCATCAATAACAAATACATAATAAATCGTTTCCGCTTCCGGAGCTTCCCTGCGTAGAATGTGCATGGCTGAATGTACGGTTTGATTTTCACGAATGGCCACAAATTCAGTCGTCATAATACTTCCAGCGGTATATTCCTCGTAATGAAGCAACTCTTTAATTTCATCGGCTGCTTCTTCATCCATAATCGTTAAATAGCTCGCCACTTGTTCTTTATCCAATTCATTTAATACGTCAACAGCATCATCCGCCGACATTTCTGACAGCATGTCTGCTGCAAAATTGGGATGCATCTCTGAGAGAATTTCTTGATAATCTTCTTCTCGTATCTCTACATTTTCAAAGATATCCGCCATTTCTTCCGGAGATAACATCTCGTACAGCGCAAATCTAGAAGGCTCATCTAATTCTTCAAAAAATTGAGCTTGGTCATACGTATGCATATGTAAAAATTCTTCACGAAATGCATCGATTTCATTTTTTTCTAAAAGTGATAATAAATGTTCGGCGAACCATGCCTTTTCTTCTTTTTCAATTGAATCTGTCATGTCTTCAACCTCCCTGTCGTACAAAACTCATTTAACTTTATGATGAATTTTGTTTTTTTTCAACTCACAGCTCTTTACTCTTTTCCCAATAATATATAAGTTCTACACATAGTTTGCTCCATATAAGGGTAATTTTATATCGTCAAAGGAAAAACCTTTTAAGGATGTGGATAAAAGATGAAAGTAGATATAATAGGGGATATCCATGGGTGCTATGATGAATTAAAAGCGTTAACAGAAAAACTTGGGTATGAGTGGCAAGACGGGATTCCTGTCCATTCTGACGGACGGCGCCTTGGATTCGTAGGTGATTTAACAGACCGAGGACCTCATTCACTAAAAGTGATTGAGCTCGTATGGTCCCTCGTAATAAAGCATCAGCAAGCTTACTACTGTCCAGGCAATCACTGCAATAAGCTATATCGCTTCTTTTGCGGTAACAAAGTGCAAATTACTCATGGGTTAGAAACGACCGTTGCTGAGTACGAAGCTTTACCTTCAAGAGAACAGAAATTCATTAAGAAAAAGTTCATTGAGCTTTATGAACAATCACCTCTATATGTGCAGCTTGATCAAAACCAATTAATTATTGCTCACGCCGGTCTTAAAGCTGAATACATCGGCAGAACGGATAAAAAAGTAAAAACCTTTGTGCTATACGGAGACATTACGGGTGAAAAGCATCTAAACGGCATGCCTGTCCGACGGGATTGGGCCCAACATTATAACGGAAAACCGTTTATCGTGTATGGGCATACACCCGTAGTAAAAGCTAGAAAAATTCATAATACCATTAATATTGATACAGGCGCAGTTTTTGGAGGGGCTTTAACGGCGTTTCAGTATCCTGAAAGGAATATTATATCAGTGCCTTCATCTATGCCTTATGTAGAGGAAAAATTTAATCACTTCGTGTAAAAAGAAAGTCGCTTTTCATTAAAAAAAGCGACTTTCTTTTACGATTTGAAGTTTCTGCATATCTGGCGGCAAAGGTGCTGTAAAAGACAAAGTTTTTTGTAAAAAAGGATGAAAAAAAGTGAGTTCATAGCTGTGAAGAGCTTGACGAGAAATAAGATGATTCGTTCCGCCATATAAGGTATCTCCAAGCAGTGGATATCCTTTATAAGCCATATGAACACGAATTTGGTGAGTTCTCCCCGTCTCAAGCGAAAGAGCAACTTCTGTAAAAGAAGAATACTGACGAAGCGCCGTATAGTGTGTAATAGCAAATTGCCCATCTTCTCTTACTTCCCGTTCGATGATACTTGACTCTTTTCGGCCAATCGGTGCCTCTATCGTTTCTTTGCCAACAAGCTTACCATGAACAAAAGCTCGGTACACGCGTTTAATTTCATGTTCTTTTTGTGCTTTAGAGAATAAGTAATGAACATGCCTATGTTTAGCAACAATAAGCAGCCCAGATGTGTCTCGGTCCAACCTATTTACAAGATGAACAGTCGAGTTAATGTTATTTTTCTCATAATAATAGAGCACAGCATTACTTAGTGACCACGTTAGATGTTCCCGAGAAGGTATACTTGGCATGTTTTGCTGCTTATTCAAAACTAATATATACTCATCTTCGTATACAATATCCAAAGGTATAGCTTTAGGAAGAAGACTTTCACTTGCTTTTTCTGGTGGAAACGCCACCTTGATTTCGTCACCTTTTTGCAGAATATATCGAACCGTTGCATGCTTCCCATTTACTTCAATTGCTCCTCCTCTGAACTTAATGTCCGTCAGAGAAGCTTTGGAAATATCATGTTCTTTTAAAAATTCACGAACCGCTACACCCTCGAAAGAATGATCTACGGTCCAACTCAACGTAAAAACTTGTTTCATTCTCTTCCCTGCCTTTAATCATCACATACAAAAGAGTCTCTGACACGCTGCCAGAAAGGAAACGCACGAAAGCGAGCAAATCGAATTTTTTCGCTTGCTACCCGAAATTGAATCGACTTTACATCTTTATGTAAAAGAGTTAAATGATCAATGGTAATTTGGAAGTCTGCGTCGTTGACAGGCTTTAACAGCGCTGTATGATGTCCAGGAAGAACCAATGGAGAACCTATCGTACGGAACACTCGATTGTTAATAGAAGCCATTTCAGCAATTTGAATAGCTTGAAGCGAAGGATGTAAAATCGCGCCTCCCAGGGATTTGTTGTAAGCTGTACTTCCCGAGGGAGTGGATACGCAAAGACCGTCTCCTCGGAATGTCTCAAATCTCTGCCCTTTAATTTCCACATCCATTACTAAAGAACCTTCTACACTTTTTACCGTACATTCATTCAGCGCTAAGTATCGAGCTTCGCGTCCACCGTTTGTGTAGCGAATAATCACTTCGAGCAGTGGATACTCTACAGTCTGATAGGGTGTCTTTGCAATAGCAATCACCAGCTTCTCAATCTCATCAGGTGTCCAATCTGCGTAAAAACCTAAATGGCCGGTATGAACCCCAATAAAAGCCGTCTTGTCAAGTCGGTTTCGATAGCGGTGAAACGCATAGAGAAGCGTTCCATCCCCTCCTACTGACACTACAATATCAGGCTGGTTTTCATCATATTCTAAATGAAAATCTAATAAATACGTTTTCATTTTTTGCATAAGCGTATTTGATATTTGGTTGCCTTTTGATGTAATAGCAAATTTTATTTTCTCCACCTAATTCTCTCCCCCTATCCATCCAATGTACAAAGCTGTTGCTGAGTCATAACTAAGATTCTTCCGCCGATTCTTTTTTTCGTGAGAAAATAGCCTGAGCTTCTTGAATCTCACCTCGTATTTGAGACATTTCTTCATCGAGCTGAGTAGCCGCTTCAGAAGCACGCTGAAGTCGCTTTTTGATATTCTCAGGAAATTTCCCGCTGTACTTATAATTTAAAGAATGCTCAATTGTAGCCCAAAAATTCATAGCCAGTGTACGAATTTGAATTTCCACTAAAATTTTCTTTTCACCTTTAATTGTTTGAACAGGATAACATACGACCACATGATATGAACGATAGCCGCTTTCTTTTTTATGAAGAATATAATCTCTTTCTTCAATCAATTCAAAGTCTGTTCGCTGACGCAGGAGCTCTACGACCGCTTTAATATCGTCCGTAAATTGACACATCATACGGAGTCCCGCAATGTCCTGCATCTCTTCCTCTAAGCGATCGAGAGAAATTCCTTTTCGAGTCGCTTTATCCAAAATACTGGCGACAGGCTTTACTCGTCCCGTCACGAACTCAATAGGTGAATGCGTAGACTTCATATCATACTGTGAACGAATTCCTTTTAACTTCACCTTAAGTTCTTCAACGGCTTGTTTATACGGTGCTAAAAATAAATCCCAATGCCTGATCATTAATAACACCCCCCTCTTTTCTCTCTATTACTTATTTTCTTTATCTAAAAAAACTTCCTCTACTCTTGCTACCATCTCGTCTCCATAATTCACATTTCCTTCGATGTTACTGATGAGATAAGATAGCTCTTCTTTAACGGCTGATAGCTCAATTACTTCCTTGTTAATTTCTAAAAATACTTTCATATCTTTATGTAAGACGTGCTTTAAATTCGCCCAAATATTGTCACTAAGGCCAACATACATAAATTGATCATTAATATCTACAACATATACAAATGACATGTTATCTGAGTCAACAAGCATTTGTTTTGTATCTTCCAATTGTTCAATTTTCGTCTCAATAGGGTCTGCTTTTAAATGTAATTCATTTGATTTCATCACACAGGTAGTGATGTCAATTCGATTGTGCATAAATAAACTCCTTCCAACTATACAATTCGTTACTATTTTAACACATTCCAGGAACGTTTAATAAAGGTAAAACCTAAACAATCCGTATTTCTTCATTTTCCAAGTTCCCCATCTGGATATTCCTGTTAGGAAATGTAGTTTTACTGTCTCAAAAAGTGTGATAAATTAAGATGTAAAGTGCCTTACCAAAAGACCTAAATTAAAAGGATGATTTCATTGAAACAAGAAATTGAAATTGAATTTAAAAATATAGTAACGAAAGAAGAGTTTGATCGTCTCTGCTCACACTTTCAACTAACTGAAGATCAGTTTGTTTCTCAAGAAAACCACTATTTTGATACACCTGCTTTCTCATTAAAAGACTGCGGGGCTGCCCTGCGAATTCGAAGCAAAAAAGATAAGTCCGTTCTCACGCTCAAACAGCCTCATCAAGAAGGTCTTTTAGAAACACATGAAGCATTAACAAATGAACAAGCTAAAGAATTGCGAGATGGCAGCGCCAAGATTCCTTCAACAATTCAACGGCTTATTACTGATTTACAAGTCGATAGCCATGCGCTAACTTATTTTGGCACTTTGCGTACAAGTCGAGCAGAAATTCCATATAAAAACGGGTTACTTGTACTCGATCATAGCTTTTATCTAGGTGCTGAGGATTATGAACTTGAATACGAAGTAACCGATGCCAATGAAGGAGCAAAATATTTTGAGCAATTGCTTACGGAGCTTGATATTAAAAAGAAACCAACGGAAAACAAAATTCGACGGTTTTACAAGCGAAAGTATACGTTAATGGATGGAGAATAAATTCATGAGCATGAATATTAACAATTACATGTCTTCCGTTCAATTTCCTGGAACTCAGCCATTTTCAGTTAACAACCAGATGCCAACAGCTAACGTGATGCTTGGTACAACTTTACTCTCTGTATTTGCTCAGCTTTTTCAAGACTACGTCAATCAAGAGCCTCAAATGAGTACCAATCTTTACTTGAAAGCAGCGCAGATGTTTCCATCTACGGCGGTTCAAATGCAGTCCGAGCCATCTGTTTCTTCCTCAGATAAGGCAGCGGCTTCAAATGCTTCCTTACCTGTACAAAAAAACGAAACGGCAAAGGCCAGTTCTCAGGATGTACAAACGATCATTACAGAAGCAGCTGCACGCTACCAGCTGGATCCTAAACTTATTCGTTCTGTTATTAAACAAGAATCAAACTTTAATCCATCTGCCAAAAGTTCTGTAGGAGCGGCCGGGCTTATGCAGCTAATGCCAGCAACCGCTAAAGCTCTTGGTGTAGAAGATCCGTACGACTCCAAGCAAAATGTATTTGGAGGAGCCAAATATCTTCGACAAATGTTAGATAAATACAACGGAAACGTGAAATTAGCATTGGCGGCCTATAATGCTGGACCAGGTAATGTTGATAAATACGGCGGAGTACCCCCTTTTCAAGAAACGCAAAAATATGCAAATAAAATTATGTCTTCTTATCTTGTGTAAATGAGCTAAATCATTCACCACTCGAACATGGAATGGCTGTAGTTTGTCGAGGTTACACTATATAAATAGAAGGAAACGTTTGTGAAAGTATTCCTTTGTTTCTCATAATTAGTGATTCGCCACAGCATCATAGACTTTTCTTATGTAAAATTCCACTTTATCTCTTTTCCAGTAGAAGAAGTAAGCGGATAGTTTGAGTTAACGAAATGACACTGCTAAAATTAAGGAAAGTAAAAAACACCAAAGAGTTAAGACGTATATTTCTTATAACAAAGGAGTTATCAACATGAGAGAAAAAATCCACTCCCCTTACGAATTATTAGGCGGTGAACATACGATTTCAAAACTTGTTGATGCTTTTTATACACGCGTTGGACAACATCCTGAGCTCGCGCCAATTTTTCCTGATGATTTAACAGAAACAGCACGAAAGCAAAAGCAATTTCTGACACAATATTTAGGAGGGCCTTCGTTATACACTGAAGAGCATGGTCACCCTATGCTGAGAGCTAGGCATCTTCCTTTTGAAATTACACCGTCAAGAGCCAAAGCCTGGCTGACGTGTATGCATGAAGCAATGGACGAAATTAATTTAGAAGGCCCTGAGAGAGATGAACTTTATCATCGTCTTATTTTAACTGCCCAACACATGATTAATTCACCGGAACAGACAGATGAGAAAGGATTTTCACATTGAGTAATCTAAATAGCCAATACCCATCCTTGCATCAGCTTTGTCAAGGTTCAAATAAAAAACCGCTTGAAATCTATGTATTTGTTGACCCTCTTTGCCCGGAATGCTGGGCACTCGAGCCTATTCTAAAGAAGTTACAAATAGAATATGGTCAGCTGTTATCCCTCAAGCATGTGCTTGGCGGAAACTTACAGCAATTAAATATTGGAGCACAGCAGAGATTTGAACATATTGCAAAATCGTGGGAGAAGACTGGAAGCCGCTCCGGTATGTCATGTGACGGCAATCTGTGGCTTGAAAACCCAATCGATACTCCTTACGCTGCATCAATTGCGATTAAAGCGGCCGGGCTGCAAGGAAAGAAACAGGGCATTCGCTTTTTGAGAAGACTTCAAGAAGTAGTATTTTTAGAAAAACAAAATGTTACAGAAGAATCTGTCTTAATACAATGTGCAAAACATGTGGGGCTAGATGTTAATGAATTTGTAAAGGATTTGCATTCAGATTACGCTGCGAAGGCCTTTCAATGTGATTTAAAAATCACGTCGGAAATGGATGTCGATGAGATTCCAACTCTTGTGTTCTTCAACGAAAAAGTTGAAGAAGAAGGCATTAAGATATCAGGATACTATTCGTACGAAACATATGTACACATCATTAAAGAGATGTTAGAAATTGACCCAGATCCAGCTTGTCTTCCGCCTCTTCGTTCATTTTTAAGCTATTTTCAATTTGTTGCTTCAAAAGAAGTTGCAGTTGTGTATGGTTTATCATTAGAAGAGGCTGAAAAAGAATTGAAAAAACTTCAGCTTCAGCAAGTGGTTGAGAGAGTTCCTGTCAAATACGGAACCTTTTGGAGAAGTACTGAAAAGAGCTGTTAATCATTACATGTTGATGCTTATCCTAAGCATCAACTAAACAAAAAAGACTTGGCTTTCGCCAAGTCTTTTCGTTTGTCTTAAGACAACAAGGGGATGGGAGAAATTTTTCACGGTCAAACAAAGGGGTATATGTTTGTTTTGTGATAAACTTCACGATTAATACTATAGCAAATTATGTCGACTTTTGGCAACCCCTTTTTTCAATTTTATTCACTTTTTTATAAAAAAACTTCATAAACAGCCAGATTCACTCATATAGTACAACCAATTATGCTTTTAATAGAGGTGTTAACTATGAAAATTGCTGGAATTACTCTAGGGGTTGTTATTCTTTTGTTTTCTTTTTTATTCTATATTTTATCTCTTATGCAGCTTGTTCCTCTCCTTATAGCAGGCCCTCTCTTATTTTTAGCTATTCTTATTATTTTTACACTGCTTAATAATCACAACAAATTTCGAGGATTTAAAAAATGAAGCAGGATACAGCTCCTGCTTCATTTTACTTTTATTGATTTAATAAACGTTCCATTTCCGTTAATTTCTCTTCAAATACGGCTAGCGCTTCTTCAATAGGCTGAGATGTTGTCATGTCTACTCCTGCCTTTTTCAACACTTCAATTGGATAATCAGAGCTTCCTGACTTTAAGAAACCTACATAGCGCTCAACAGCTGCATCTCCTTCTTCAAGGATTTGTTTGCTTAATGCCGCTGCTGCACTGAATCCTGTAGCATATTGATAAACGTAGTAATTGTAGTAGAAATGCGGAATACGAGCCCATTCTAATCCAATCTCTTCGTCAATTACTAAGTTGTCTCCAAAATACTTTTTATTTAAGTCATAATATAATTTTGTTAATAATTCAGGTGTAAGCGGCTCTCCGTTTTGAGCACGTACATGCACATCGTGCTCAAATTCAGCAAACATCGTTTGACGGAATACCGTACCGCGGAACCCTTCTAAATAATGGTTAAGCAAGTACAAGCGCTGCTTTTCATCATCAATTGTTTTTAGTAAATAATCATTTAGAAGCGCTTCATTACACGTTGAAGCTACTTCTGCCACGAAGATTGAATAATCTCCGTAAGGATATGGCTGCGTCTTTCTTGTGTAATAACTGTGTACAGAATGGCCAAATTCATGAGCTAGTGTAAACAAGTTATTTACATTATCCTGCCAGTTCATTAAGATATAAGGATTGGTGCCGTACGTTCCTGAAGAATACGCACCGCTTCGCTTGCCTTTGTTCTCATGGACGTCTACCCAACGATTTTCAAATCCTTCTTTTAACACATTAAGGTAGTCTTCACCTAGTGGTTTCAGACCTTTTAAAATATAGTCTTTTGCTTCTTCATAGGTTACTTCCATTTTTACGTCTTTTACTAAAGGCGTATAGAGATCATACATATGAAGCTCTTCAATTCCCAATACTTTCTTACGTAAATCAATATATCGATGCAATAAATGCAAATTATCGTTCACTGTTTTAACTAAGTTATCGTATACTTCTTCTGGAATGTTATTTGTGCTAAGAGCTGAGTGACGAGCTGAATTATAGTGACGAACGCGGGCGCTAAAATTATCTTTCTTCACCGTGCCGCTTAATGTACTTGCAAACGTATTTTTAAATTTACCGTACGTTTCGTACACTGCTTTAAACGCTTCTTCTCGTACGCGGCGATCGCTGCTTTCTAGAAAACGAATATAGCGTCCGTGCGTAATTTCTACTTCTTCTCCATTTTCGTCTTTAATGGAAGGGAATTCTAAATCTGCGTTGTTTAGCATTCCAAACGTGTTGCTTGAAGATCCTAGCACTTCAGAAGCCTGAGCAAGAAGCGCTTCTTCGCTTTCTGATAAAATATGCGGACGCTCGCGAGTAATTTCATCTAATGCATGAGCATATAACTTTAGCTCTTTATGTTCCGCCATGTATTGTTTAATTTTTGATTCTTCAATAGACAAAATTTCTGGTGTTACATACGATAGTGCACTTGCAATTTGGGTATAAAGTGTTTTGATGCGATCATTTAACCCTTGATAAAAAGAGTTAGTGGTATCTTGATCGTAGCGCATATGAGCATATGTATAAAGTTTACTAACGCGCATTGTGAGCTCGTCTTGCTCTTGAAGAGCGTCATATAAAGTTTGAGCGGACTCTCCAAGTTTTCCTTTGAATTTTTCCATTTGCGGAATAATAGCTTTTACTTCTTCAAATTCTTTTTCCCATGCGTCATCTGAAGCAAAAATATCCTCTAGTTTCCACGTATCTTCTACTTTTATCTCGCTTCTACTTGGTAACTTTTTTACTTTTGATTGTTCACTCATGGTCATCCCTCCATCTTTTTCTACCTGTCTATAACTGTTCGCTTTTTCTAAGGCGAATCCTTTTTATTTCTCTCGTTATTGTATGTTGTTTTAAAAGAATTAATCAAAAGTCAGTACGCTTTTGAAAAAAGGATTCTTTCTTAAGCGTACTGATTTTCAGTGATTATGTCACTTCTTTTGCTTGATTTAACCACCTTTTCATCATTTGTCCATCTTCTAAAAAAGCATCAGATGTTTGCTTTGGAATCGTGTAGGGCCTTCTGATTTTGTATACTCTAGAAGTTATATACGTTAGCATTCCTAGCCGGCATAATACCTCTATATACTCAAACAGGGGCTGTTCCATAGCAACAGGAGCCATGGTTAAAGACCGAAATATAATATGCCTCTTATGAATTCTGTAGAGCCATAGCCGGCATAACTCTTGTTCTGTAACTAAATCCCCTACTTGCTTCTGCTGCATTAAATCAAGAAGCAGCCACGTTTGCCATATAGTAGCAGACGTTTCAACCATGTATAAAGAAGGCAGCGGCATGCCTGCTTCTGCTGGAATATGGGAGGGAGGAATATTTTTTTCATAAAGAGCGTGTAAAAAAGGCTGAAGCTTCTGATTAGGATAGAGGATATAATGCGTTCTCCATGCCTTCTTTTTCTTTATCCATGAAGAGAAAAATTGAGGTTGTGTATGTGTAGAAAAAAGATCATGAAAGGTATGCTCGTGAGGAGAAAGCACGACAAGCTGTGCATAACAAATCTGAGATGAAAAAGGAATAAGATGTTCAAGTTTCAACAGTTGATTAGTAGAAGGTGAAAAATAAAGAAGTGTGGGCGTATAATCGGAAAGAGTAAGAAACTGCCACTCTTGAAAAGAAAGTTGATACATGTAAGTGGATAAGCGCTTCATTCTTTTTGCTCCCATAATCCAAAGGGGCATATAATTTCCTTTCTCATAATGAATAGAACGTTTGGTTAGCACTGAGGAAGATAAGGAAGCACATTGAAATTCGATTGCATATTTTTGCGAGGGCGTATTTACAAGAAGATCTGGACGCTGCATAATGTCAGGAAGATAACTTTCTAACTCGACTTCAACATGAGAACTAAACCAGTGAAACAGCTTTCGTTTTCCATCGAGATGATAATCTGTTTCACCTTCATGCTGAGCGACGCACGTTTTTTTCAGGTGAGCAAAATGAGGGATTTTTTTTGTACCTACCTTTAACTGTACAGGGGATTGACAAGAGGGACAGTAGAACTGCTTTTCTTTTTTCCACAGCTTAAGCTGTTCAAGCGAAAAGCGCTGAGCTAGTGAAATGAGACCTTCTTCTGTTTGGGCAACTAACAATCGTACATTTCTCCTTCCTATAGCAGCGAGCTATATCCTTGTATTCGACACCTTTCTACTAAACCCTTTTCTTTCAGAAAAAAACCACATTGCAACATACGCAATGTGGTTTACAGCGATTATAATAGCGGTGAAAGCAAACGAGCCGTTGATTCAAATAGCCGCTGTATAAATGGCCGCTTTTCAAAGTCTTTAAAGTGAAGCTCACTCGTTTCTTCTAAATCTTGCATATATTCATATACGAGTTTTTGGGTACTAGCTGTGCGATATAAAAAAGCATTTACTTCAAAATTCAAATGAAAGCTTCTCATATCCATGTTAGCTGTTCCAATAGAGGCAATTTCTCTATCAACAATCACAATTTTGCTATGCATAAATCCTTTTTTATACTCGTAAATTTTCACACCTGCTTCTAGCAGCTCAGGAAAATAAGAGCGTGATGCATGAAAAACAATTTTTTTATCGGGCTTCTGAGGTACAAGAAGCCTTACATCTATACCGCTTAGAGCAGCTACTTTGAGAGAAGTAAAAATATCTTCATCAGGTATGAAGTAAGGAGAAGCAATCCAAATGGACTCTTTCGCAGACGTAATCATCGAAAAAAATAAGTGTTTAATAATTTCCCACTCACGGTCTGGTCCGCCGGCAATCATTTGAACACCGCCGCACTTTTCCATATCAATGTCAATTAAATCCGGCGATAGATACGTTTGAGTAAGCATCGTCTGACCTGTCATATAATACCAATCTTGCAAGAAAATAAGCTGCAATGAACGGACTGCCTCACCCCTCACCATCAAATGGGTATCTCTCCAAAAGCCAAAATGCCGACTTTTCCCGAGATATTCATCACCAATGTTCAAACCTCCTACAAATCCAATTGTTCCATCAATGACTACAATTTTACGATGATTACGGAAGTTGATTTTATTATTGAGAAATGGAAGTCTCACCGGCAAGAATGGAATCATTTCTACGCCAGCGTTTCTTAACTCGTGAATATAATGCGGTGAAAGCTGAAAACTGCCCACGGCATCATACAAGAAACGTACATAAACTCCTTCTTGTACTTTCTGAATTAAAATATCTTTAATTTGTTCTCCTAAGTGATCATGTCGTACGATGTAATACTCTAAGTGGATATGATGCCTTGCATGCTTTAATGATTCCATAATTTCGTGAAACGTCTCTTTTCCATTCGTCAATGCGCGTGTATCTGATGAAAAAGAAATTGGACTCTTGCCAAGCCTGACGGCTAGCTTCAGCATTTGCTTTCTACTGGTGTCCAACTGTTCAAAGTGATTTTCTAATATATCGGAATCTCTTTCCATCTTTAAAAGCACCTGTTCATCCAGCTTTGCTTTTTTAGCAAATAAACGCCGTTTTCGCGTATTGCGTCCAAATAACAAATAAAAAAAGAACCCTATTACCGGGAAACCGCCTAATACTACGAGCCACGTTAGCGTTTGAGTTGGATGACGGTTTTCTAATGAAATAACAAGACCGATGAAAACAACACTAATCGTAATTAAGATACTTAGCACGCCAATAAATTTACCGTCCCAATACCCTTTTGTAAAATAAAGCAAAGAAATAATACCAATAACAAAAATTAAAAGCTGTAATCTATTTTTCAACTTGTTTTCACCTATCCTAAAACCAATCTTTCGTCATTAACACCGGATCCATGTACCGTTATTATCCTCAAACTAGGGATTTTAACCCTACACTTTTCTCGTTCAGAAACGAGTTTCCTTCTTTCTCCACTTATGTTCGTTTCATACAAGCAGAGAGCTTTTCCCAAAATGAAGACAAAACAAAGACCGATTTCATATACATGAAATCGGCTGCTATTATCGTAAAGGAAAATACTGTTTTACTTGTTCAAGTGCATTTTCACTGATTAATTCTTTTCCATATTCCATTAAACGATGAACTGTTACATTTGATTCATTTGCATATTCTAAAATGATACTTAAAATGTTATCAATTTCAGCTACAAAATCTTCATCATCTGTAAACTCAACGTATAAATAATATTTCCCTTCAAACACGTACATGCTGTTGATGATATCATCTAACTCTAAATGGTGACTTAAGGAAATTAAATGTTCTAAGTCTTGAAAGCGTGCGACGAACTGTAGCCCTTCGTCTTCTATAATTTCTTCTTCAAAATCAGCTTTTTTATTTTGATTCGCTTGATGATCAAGCAACGCTTCAATTTTTCCATCTACAGGGATATCGATTTTATCATTTTCACCAACAGGTACTTCGAACTTTTGACCGTCTTTTGAAACTTGTGCTCTTGTTACAATAACCTCTAGCCCCTTCTCAAGCGCATGTACTTGAATCCAAAGAGGACCTTCTGCTACAAACTCTTCTTCTTGATGAATTTCGTCCATCATCTCCCAGAATAGCTCTTCACTGCGCTCTCGGCTAAACCAAATTTCATTGCGATCAAATCCACGTTCTTCAATATCTACGTAAGTGACAAAGAATTTTACTGTGTTTTCATTAATGCGTTCGATTTCCATTATCATCTCTCCCTTCGGAAAAATCTGTGAAGGTAATCCGGCCATTTCGAACATTACCCCTAAACGATGAAGGGACTATTTTACCCCCGTGTTAAAGCAATATTACATGTACTTTCTCACTTTGTAAAGCATTCTAACTTGGGATATACAAGCATACACTATTTGAGTGAACCTTGTATATCTATTTTATGACAAAACACGAAAGAAAGGAAATAAAAAATACTCTGACAACTCATAGCCACCTTACACCTTACTTTGTTATATACATAATCTCTTTACCCTATGAACGCTTTTTGTTAAAAATGAACACAGATAAAGCAATATGAGCTACTTATCCTTACATATTGGGAGGGAAGACTATTGGATTTAGAATTAATAACCTCCATTCTTCTTATTATCGGTATCGATATTGTATTAGGTGGAGACAACGCTATTGTTATTGCCTTAGCAAGCCGCAACTTACCTGAATATCAGCGAAATAAAGCTATTTTTTTAGGGACTGGCTTAGCTGTGATCGTTCGCATTGTACTTACTATTTTAGCTGTTTATTTACTAACTATTCCTTACTTGCAGCTCATCGGCGGTTTTTTATTAGTGATTATTGCCTTTAAGCTTCTTGTATCAGAAGGTGATGATGCATCTTCAATCCGTGCAGGTGTGACATTAGGCGCCGCTGTAAGAACGATTGTATTTGCTGATATTGTAATGGGACTAGATAATGTAATAGCTGTAGCAGGCGCAGCTCATGGAAATATTATGTTGGTTGTTACCGGATTACTCGTATCCGTCCCCATTATTGTTTGGGGAAGCAAGCTCATTTTGTATTTGATGGAGCGATTTCCCCTGCTCGTTTATGGTGGGGCAGCTATTTTAGCTTATACTGCTGGAAATATGATTGGGCATGAAAAGAACTTACATTCATTCTTTGCAGACCATACATCTCTAGGAACATTTATTCCGTTTATAACAATTGCTGTCGTGCTGATAAGCGGCATGGTTGTTAATAGCTTTCGTTCAACTAAATGATAAAGAAAAGGCCATACTAAACATTTTTATTTAGTATGGCCTTTTCTTTAGTTTAATGAGCACAGCAGTCTTTTATTCATAAAACACTTTGTACACTTAAAAAATAATCTCTGTCAGTAAAAAAAGAATAGATGGTACGAGTAAGCAACCAAGACCTGTATAAAATGTAGCTGTCATGGCTCCGTAAGGTACAAGTTTTACATCTGTCGCGGCTAAACCAGCTGCTACACCGCTCGTCGTCCCCATAACTCCTCCATAGATCATTGCTGTACGAGGGTTGTTTAATTTGATTTTCTTAGCAAATACCGGTGTTAAAATCATAACTGAAATGGATTTAATTAATCCTACAGCTATACTTAACGCGATAATATCAGAAGAGGCTCCAATCGCAGTTCCAGAAACCGGCCCCACAATATAGGTCACGGCTCCTCCTCCGATTGTGGTCAAAGCAACGGGATCTCTATATCCAAAACAAAGAGCAATAATTACACCTATTACAAAGGAATAGAAAACCCCAAAAAACAAGGCCGTAATCCCGCTGATTCCCGTTTTTTTGACTTCGCTAAAATTGGCGCCGAATGCAGTAGCAATAATGGCAAAATCTCGCAGCATCCCTCCGCCCATTAAACCAATTCCTGAAAATAACTGTATATCAGAAATCCCTTTCTCTCCTCCTGTATTCACTCCACCGATATAAGCAAGGATCAATCCAAACATAATAGCAATAGCAGATCCGTGAACTCTTCCTTTTGTTAATTTATCTGATAAAAAATAAGCAATATACATGACAATCCCAATAATAGCAAATGCCGTAATCAGCCCGTTATTTTCTAATCCTTCTTTGATCATATTCATCATTTGACCTGCTCCTTAGGTAAAATAGAAAGCTCTATTTCTTGTTCTTTCACCTTCGCTTTCTCTCCTATTCTGCTGATAAATGGTATGGATAAAAAGCCTACTACGACTACTACCACCCCTGCAAGAAGCGCCATGCCTCCTCCATCAAGAGCAGCTACAACATTTTGCTGTGCAGACATTGCTACCACGATAGGAATATAAATACCTCCCCAAAAAGCAATGCCTTCTTCGGATTTTACTTGGAGCTTATTTTTCTTCTTTAAATAATCCACCGCTAGTACAAGAAGAAGCATGGATACCCCTACTCCTCCAACGTTGGCTTCTACTCCCATCAGCCCTCCTAATGCGTCCCCTACAATTACCCCTATCAACATGCAAATAGACAGCAGCGCTACACCGAAGATTATCATATTACTTCCTCCCCAACCCATTATCGAAAGCGTTTACTTTATAGTTTAAAAATAGTGTAAAGGAAAAAAGTTGAATAACCTATGCATTTTTAGTTATATACTTATATCAAAAATGACATAATACAGTTTTTCTCTACTGTTCACTTTAGATTTATTCGAAAACGAAATAAAAATCATGACATTTAGTCATGATTCTTATATGTATTCATGAGGTATACCGGAGGGTAAATGTTTAAAATAATCAATCACAAACTGCCTAAAGATTTGTTGTAAATCCGTCACGTAGCCTCCGTTGTTCCAAGCTAAAAAGATTGTATGTTCAAATATTTCCTCTTCAATTTTCAGCAGTTTTACATCTTTCCCTGTAGAACCTCCCCAAGTTACTTCAGGAATAAAACCTATTCCTTGCTTCGCTCTAATCAAACCTCTCACTGTTGCTGGGTCATCGCTTTCAAACGTAATTTGAGGTACAAAATTCTGTTCCTTACAAATTACATCCGTTATTTTCCTTAGCTCTTTTCCTTTCTTTAGCACAATGAATTTCTCATTTTTAAGTTCATTTAACTTTACGCGTGATTGCTTGACTAAAGGATGATCAAGAGGCACTGCAAGCAAAATCGATTCACGGAGCAAAGGAGTATGTTCGATCTGACGGGTTGTTAATGGAAAAGCTGAAATACATAAATCAAAATCAGGCTGTGAATTAGAATTAGTCAAATGCTGCATCAGTCGAAAACGCACCTGAGGATATTGCTCACGAAATCTGCTTAATAGCTCTGGAAGTAAATGTGAACTAGCTAATACAACAAGGCGAATTTCTTCACATGGATCGTTCGACATATCCTTTAGCTCGTGCTTTGCGTCTTCTAATGTTTTTAAAGCAAGTTCTACTTTGGCACAGAATGCTTTACCATACCGATTTAATTTAATGTATTTACCGTTTCGATCAAACAAACGAATGCCTAGCTCTTTTTCTAACTGTGAAATCGTTTTGCTGAGCGCAGGCTGAGATACGTATAGCTCTTCGGCCGCTTTACTGATATGTTCTAGTCTAGCAACTACTTGGAAATATTTTAGCTGTAAAAGCTCCAATCCGTTCACCACCACTTTTATGTGTTTAGTTACTCTCTTTCTTTACTAATTACATACATACTTCATTTTCCCTGCTATTTCGACAAAAAATAAGCAGCAGGGAGCCAGTGGCTCCCTGCTGCTTATTTTTTTATATACCAACTTCAAGCAAACGTTACTTGGTTGGTTTCTTATTTAAATCTTAAACAGACAAATATAAAAATTAACCATTCACAAGTCTTTGAGCTTCGCGAAGTTGGAAAGTACGCACTTTACGTGGTAAGAAACGACGGATCTCGTCTTCATTGTAACCAACTTGTAGACGTTTTTCATCAATGATAATCGGACGGCGCAATAAGCCAGGATTTTGCTGAATTAATTCATACAAATCTTGCAAAGGCATAGCGTCTACCTGAACGTCTAGTTTTTGGAAAGTTTTCGAACGTGTTGAAATGATTTCATCTGTTCCATCTTCTGTCATACGTAAAATTTCTTTAATCTCGTCGATCGATAACGGCTCTGAAAAGATATTACGCTCTGTATATCCAATATCATTTTCCTCTAACCAAGCTTTCGCTTTACGACAAGATGTACAACTTGGTGATGTATATAATGTAACCATTTACTCCTTCACTCCTTCTATCATAATCGGTCATAACATTTAAAACATGAACTGTAAATCATGTTGTTTTATACAAACTTCAACGAGTGTAAATATTTAATGACTGATAATGAAAATCGATACTACTTTATAATTACTTTTAAAAAATAATATCTATTTGCATTATACTATAAACTTCATCGGAATGATATACTTTTTGAAGTGGACTAGTGCATTAGTTCGTTCCTTCACTGTCATTATTTTCATTGCCGATTTTCTTCATTATTTATTTACCACACTACTATTACGAATAAACCTGTAGATTAGTTTCATTTTTTTATTATTTTTTTCTTTTACAAATTCCTCAAATTTTTCAGTCACTAAAAAAGCCTTGCAGAAGAACTGACTTTTCTGCAAAGCTTTTGAGATAACCTCTTATTTATTTAATAGCTGATGTGCTTCTTTTTCCTCGTCTCATTAAGATAGGATACAGTAACAGCCCGATTACAAATAAGCCAATACCTAAGAAAAATGTTTTTAAATCAGCTGTACCTGTCTTAATCACCCAAAGTGAATAAATAAGTGCTAACGAGGCAATGATTCCGTCTTTTACTCGCGATCCTTTAATCGTGTCGTACGTCTCACCCGTCACAATAAGCTTTAATTGATAAACTGTCGTCACGAAATAAGGAACTAAATAAGCGAGAGTAGCTACAACAATAGCGAAATTATAGGCTTGCGAAACTGTACCTGAAATAGTCGCAAACAAAAACAACTGTGTTAAGCCATTTGTTAATGTTAGTGAGCGGGCTGGACTATTGTTCTGATTTGTTTTAGCAAACCACTGTGGAAACAACCCTGATTTTGCTGCTTGATAAGGAACTTCTGCACTAACAACAATCCATCCAACCGTAGAACCTAATAAAGAAATAAGTGCTAAAATGGCCATTACGTAAGCACCTTTATGTCCAATCACCATTTCTAACGTATCTACCAAAGGTTTTTGAGACTGCTGAAGCTGAGCTGTTGAAAGAATCCCCATAGCTAGAAGCGTAATCCCCACATAGATAACCATTGAGATCAATAATCCAAGCAGTGTTGCTTTCTTCACTACTTTTTGTGATTTTGCACGGTTAGATAACAGTACAGCCGATTCAATTCCGATAAACGCCCACAGCGTAGCAATGGCTGCCCCATTGACCTGACTTCCCAATCCTACATTTATACCCTTTGAATTAACAAATTCTGTACTGACCAGGTTGGATGCGCTAAATAGCGATAGCGCCACGACAATAAATAAACCGAATCCAATAATTTTAGCTGCCGTTGTGATAAAGTTAATATTACCGGCGCTATTGATATCTCGCTGCAAAATAGCTTGAATTCCCCATAGGACAATAGAACATACTAAAAACGTAATGAATTTTCCAGCTTCTAATTGAAAATCTCCAACTGAAAATAAAATATCCTTACTCTCCATTACTGGAAAGAACGTTGTTAAATATCCCGCAAACGATATGATGACAGATGCTGTTGCAGCCCAGTTGGCTGCCCAGTAGCCCCAAGCCATGCTATACCCTGCTACTTTACCTGCTTTAGGCGACGAAAAAAGATTCGCTGCATAACTTTGAGGCCCTCCTTTTAATTCGGGCTTTCTCATGACTAAGTTCCCGAATACAAGAGCAATCATGAATACGCCAAGACCTGTTGCAATCCAAGCAAGTGTTGAACCGACTGGACTTGATACGTTTGCTAAATTAGAAGGAAGCATAAATACTCCGCCGCCTACCATATTACCAACTACAAAGGCTGTTAAAAACCAAAGTCCCCATTTTTTATCTTTCATTTGCTGTGTCTCCTTTTGCTTTCTAACCGCTTAAACTTTTGAGATAGAAAGCTCGATGCTAATCTATTAACACGTAATAATTATTTGTTTCTTCATTCATCTCTTCATTTGTTTAACAATATAATATATTAGCACACTAAAGCAAAAAGTGAAATAATAAATCCTTCATTTTCTTTTGGAAAAAAATGCGGCTGGAACACAACTACATCAATCTAAAGATGAACAAATGGGATATATGAGTTCGTATGAATCACGCTTGTTACACCGCTGTGGATTTCCGTACAAGACTTCGCTTTCCGCGAGCGGCCGGCGAGCCTCATCGTTGCTTCCGCTCCTGCAGGGTCTCGCTTTTCCCGGGAGGAGTCTTCACCTTGCCCTCCAATTAACAGCTTGAAGCCCTACATACAGTAAACCTACGTTCACCATCACCATAAAAAAATCCGAACGAGTTGGATTCTTAATCAAGAATTCAACTCGTTCGGATCTTCCTTCAACGAAATTACTTTTGTCCGCGCTTTATTTTTTATCTTTTATGAAAACCTTTTGAATAGTAGACAACAACCAATAAAACAAACCATACCGGACCTACAATAAGGGCTATTCTTGTATCAGAGGAAAAACCCATCACCACTACTACTCCCGCTAAGAAAGCAAGAGAGAGATATGACGTATACGGGAAAAACGGAAGCTTATATTTTAAATCACTTACTTGGTGATCGCTTAATCCCTTGCGGAAGCGAATTTGAGAAAGTAAAATAATCCCCCATGTCCAAATTGCTCCAATAGTGGCAATACTCGTCACCCAGGTGAACACCTTATCAGGAACAACATAGTTTAAGCCAACTCCGATTAGCAGTACAACAGCTGAAGCAATAACTGCTGCACCAGGCACGCCGCCTTTTGTTAAGTTGGTATAGCGTTTTGGAGCTTCCCCATGCTGAGCTAAATTAAATAACATACGGCCTGTACTAAAAATTCCACTGTTACAAGAAGATAAAGCCGCTGTTAACACTACAAAGTTTATAATCCCTGCTGCAGCGGGAATTCCAGCTTTATCAAATGTTAAAACAAACGGACTTCCTTGTGTTCCGATCTCTGGCCAAGGATAAATAGACATAATGACAAACAAAGCTCCGATGTAAAAAATCAAAATTCTCCATAGTACATTATCAATTGCTTTTGTTAATGTCTTTTCCGGATTTTTGACCTCTCCTGCTGTTACCCCAATCATTTCAATACCAAGGTAAGCAAACATAACCATTTGAAGTGATAAAAGAACACCTTTCATACCATTCGGGAAAAAGCCCCCGTGACTCCATAAATTACTGATTCCTGTTGCAATACCGCCATTTCCAATTCCAAAGATAATCATGCCTAGTCCCAGCACGATCATAAGGATAATCGTTACCACTTTAATAAGAGAAAACCAAAACTCTAGTTCGCCATATGCTTTTACAGCTAAAAAGTTAACCCCTGTCATGATAACGAGTGCTGCAAGTGCCCATATCCACTGAGGTACACCCGGGAACCAAAACTCCATATATACTCCAACAGCTGTAATTTCAGCCATACATGTAATAATCCACATAAACCAGTAGTTCCAGCCTGTTAAATAACCAGCAAGTGGCCCTAAATAATCGTTAGCATACTTACTAAAAGAACCGGCTACTGGATTTTGCACTGCCATTTCACCTAGCGCTCTCATAATAAAAAACATAACAAGACCACTGATTCCATACATGATAAGAATACCAGGACCCGCTAACCGAATAGCGGATGCAGAACCTAAAAACAATCCAACTCCGATAGCTGCACCTAAAGACATTAAGCTAATATGTCTTTCCTCAAGTCCACGGCTTAATTCTTTTTCTTGCGTGTTCCCTTGCATAATTCTCTCTCCTAACATATCCATTTCATTTAATAGCGATAGCGGCTACGTGTATAGTATTAACTTATTTTTCAGCTAAATAATTTCAGACGGTGTATGTATTAAAAATCTAATATTACAAGTTTCACACCTGCACTTTTATCGCTATCACATCTATAAAATACAATATTAAAAAAACTTCACTTTGTTCATTTTATCAAAAATCACAAAAAATGCGATAGTTTTTTGTGATTTTCACAAATAAACTTACGATATAAATATAATAAAAACCATTTTTTACATTATATGTTCTTATTCTACTATAATTATCTAATTATTAAGAATAATCAATCGATTATTCTTCTATATTTTCAATTATAGATGCTTACTTTTCCCTAAAAAGGGTAAAGATAAGATAACTGTTTAAACACTATTATAAACATCATCGTGAAAAGATCAGTAGGAGGGTGCTATGAATTGGTATGAAAAATTAAGTCAATATTTTCCCATTGAAGAAATGAAATCAAAGAAGCATATCGAAACGCTTTTACAAGAACGCAGCGATATTTATCATAAAAATGAAGGACCTCATCACGTATTAATGTACGTGGAAACAAACCAATTTATCTTTATCGATTACCTCTTTGTTTCAAAAGACGCTCGAGGTCAAGGGCTTGGCGGTAAATTAATTGATGAGTTAAAACAGCACAACAAACCAATTATCTTAGAAGTAGAGCCTGTAGACTATAAAGATTCAGACTCAGCAAAACGACTGCACTTTTATAAACGTGCAGACTTTAAGCATGCTCAAACAATTGGCTATAACCGTCGGTCATTAGCTACAAATGAAATTAACCAAATGGAAATTCTATATTGGTCTCCTACCTCTGAAACAGAGGAAAGCATTTTAAATAAAATGAAAAAAACGTACGAGTTAATTCATACGTACAAAGACAAAGAAATATACGGTGCGTCCTATCAGCCAGCAGATCAAGTGCTAAAAATTGATAAGAATCGTAAAGACGGCGATATCTTAGCAGATTTATAAAAAGAAGGTAGACATGCGTCTACCTTCTTTTTGTACTTTTTGAATTATTATTCAACACAGAACATTATTAACCACTTATATTCCTTTAGTTATAAGGTTTATACGTAGATATTTTGTCTTAAATATAAAATTCTGAAAATTTTTAATAGTATTTCTCAATCCTTTACTGTATAATACCTGTAAAGCGCTAATGTTACTTGTTCTTACATGTTTTTTGCAACTTGAAGCTTAGTGTTCTTTGATAACTAAATAAAAAACGACCTCGTTGTGAGATCGTTTTTGTTATGTTGTATATGTGGCAAACTCTGCTTGAGAACAAGACACGTAGTGACCTGGAGATACTTCTCTAAGCTCCGGTTCTTCACCGTTATAATCATGGATACTTGGATCATAAATTTTGCGCTGACGTGTTTTTTCACTGTCAGGATCGGGAAGCGGAATAGCTGAAAGCAATGCTTTTGTATATGGATGAACAGGGTTTCGATAAAGTTCATCACTTGGTGCAAGCTCTACAATCTTACCTCTGTACATAACGCCGATGCGGTCACTGATGTATTTTACCATTGACAAATCATGGGCGATAAATAAATATGTTAGTCCACGTTCACGCTGTAACTTCTTCATTAAGTTAACAACTTGAGCTTGTATAGATACGTCCAAAGCTGAGATTGGTTCATCTGCGATGATAAAATCAGGTTCTACTGCCAGTGCTCTTGCGATACCGATACGCTGACGCTGACCGCCACTAAACTCATGTGGATAGCGATTGGCATGTTCTTTGTTAAGCCCGACCGTTTCAAGAAGCTCGTGAACCTTTGCCATACGCTCTTTTTTAGTCTTAGCTAAACCGTGAATGTCAATGCCTTCTGCTATGATATCTGCTACGGTCATACGAGGGTTAAGCGACGCATATGGATCTTGGAAAATCATTTGCATTTTACGATTGAATTTTTTAAGCTCTGAGCGGGATTTGCGACCATGTACATTTTCGCCATTAAATAGCACCTCACCGCTAGTAGCGTCGTATAAACGAATAATCGTTCTGCCTGTCGTTGACTTTCCGCAACCGGATTCACCTACAAGCCCTAATGTTTCTCCGCGGAAGATGTCAAACGTCAGACCATCAACTGCTTTAATTGTTCCTTTACTTGTGAAAAAATGTTGCTTTAAGCCTTTAATCTCTAATAATTTATCTGTCATATTATTCACCATCCTTCGCTACGAGTACAGGTGTGCTGTATACATTATCAACTTTACGCATGCGGCGCTGAACTGAAGCAGGCGGCTCTACTTTTGGTGCATCGGGATGCAACAGCCATGTTTTCGCATAGTGCGTATCAGATATTTTGAACATTGGAGGTTCTTGCTCAAAGTCAATTTTCATTGCGTATGGATTTCGCGCTGCAAATGCATCTCCCTTTGGAGGATTCGTTAAATCTGGCGGCGTTCCAGGAATAGCAGCAAGCTCTTCTTCTGCCTCGTTATCTAAGCTTGGCATAGAAGCTAGCAGTCCCCACGTATACGGATGTTTTGGATCGTAAAACACTTCATCCACTGTGCCGGTTTCAACAATTTGACCAGCGTACATAACGGCTACTCGATCTGCTACATTTGCTACTACACCAAGATCATGGGTAATAAAGATAATAGATGTATCCGTTTTTTTCTGAATGTCTTTCATCAACTCTAAAATTTGAGCTTGAATTGTTACATCAAGCGCCGTTGTTGGTTCATCAGCGATCAAGAGTTTCGGATTAGAAGCAAGAGCCATTGCAATAACAACACGCTGTCTCATCCCGCCGCTGAATTCATGCGGATATTGATTCACACGCTGTTCTGGAAAAGGAATTCCTACAAGCGTTAATAACTCGACTGCCCGTTTTTTTGCTTCTGCTTTAGATACTTTGGAATGCTTGATTACGACTTCACCAATTTGAGCCCCAACTTTCATCGTTGGATTCAAGGAAGTCATCGGATCTTGGAAGATCATACCGATATCTTTACCGCGAATAGCTTCCATTTCTTTATCCGTTTTCTTAGCTAAATCAATACCGTCAAACAGCATTTCACCGCTTTTGATTCGGCCAGGAGGCATCGGAATAAGGCGCATGATCGTTTGTGAAGTTACGCTTTTACCAGATCCTGACTCACCAACAATTGCTAAAGTTTCACCTTTATTTAAGTGGAAGTTAACGCCGCGAACAGCTTGAACTTCTCCGCCATATGTTTTAAATGATACAGCTAAATTTTTTACTTCTAATAAACGTGACATATGAGTCCACTTCCTTACTTACGTAGTTTTGGATCTAACGCATCTCGTAATCCATCACCAATTACGTTGAACGCTAAGATTGTTAAACAGATAAACAAACCTGGGAAAAATAAGCGCCAAGGATAGTATTCCAAAGCAGGTAAGCCTTCTGAAGCCATTGTTCCCCAGCTTGCAAGCGGTGCCGGAACGCCTAGTCCCAAGTAGCTTAAAAATGCTTCTGTAAAGATTGCTGAAGGAATCGTTAGTGTCATTGTTACTAAAATTGGACCTGTTGCGTTAGGAATAAGATGTTTAAATAAAATACGTTTTGTTGTTGCTCCTAATGTTTGTGAAGCCATTACGTACTCTTGATTTTTCAACTGCAATACTTGTCCACGTACAATACGGGCCATGTTTATCCAGCCGGTAATGGTCATCGCCAAAATCATCGTGCCTAACCCTTGGCCAAGCATAACCATTAAAATAATAACCAGTAAAAGGTAAGGAACACCATATAAGATATCCGCAACACGCATCATTGTTTCATCCGTACGGCCGCCGCGGTATCCAGAGATGCTCCCCCAAACTACGCCGATGAATAAATCAATTAAAGCTGCTGCTAATCCGATAAATAATGAAATACGAGCGCCTTCCCACGTACGAGCAAAAACATCACGCCCTAATTCATCTGTACCGAACCAGTGCTCAGAAGATGGAGCCTGATTAGCATTCAGTAAATCATTGGTTGCATAATCATATTTCACCATCAATGGACCAAATATAGCCATAAAAACAAGGAGAACCATTAGTACTACACCAAACATAGCAAGCTTATTTTTGCGAAAACGAATAAAAACATCTTGCCAGAACGAAAGACTCGGTTTTTCAATCTTTTCTGCCTGAGCGCGGTCAATCCCTGCTGTTTCAAACATTTCTTTAGGAATTTTCGGAAGTTGCTGCATAGTTACTCTCCTTTCTTAGCACCTGTAAGTTTAATTCGAGGATCAATGAAGCCGTATGCAATATCTACAAGCAAGATACAAAAAAGTAGTAAAATACTGTAGAATACCGTTACGCCCATAATCGTTGTATAATCTCGGTTTGAGATACTGAGTACAAAGTGTGAACCTAATCCCGGGATACCAAATATCTTTTCAATAACAAAGCTACCCGTTAAAATCCCTGCTACTAAAGGTCCCATATAGGATACAACTGGAAGCATCGCATTTCTCATGGCGTGTTTAACTGTAATAACGCCTCTGCTTAAACCTTTTGCTTTCGCTGTACGAATATAATCATTGCTTAATACTTCAAGCATACTCGAACGAGTTAATCGTGCGATAAACGCCATAGGGGTTGAAGCAAGTGCAAGAGCTGGTAACACCGTGTGTGCCCAAGATTCCCAGCGTGCAACCGGAAAAATTTGTAGTTTCATAGCCAAAACGTATTGTAATACCGCTGCCATGATAAAACTCGGAACTGAGATTCCTAGAACTGCAATAACCATCGCCGTGTAATCTTGCCACTTATTATGTTTTAAAGCAGCAATAACACCAAGTACTACACCAATAGCAATCGCTATTAAAATAGCTTCCATCCCTAGCATGAATGAAACAGGGAATCCGCCGTTAATCAAATCATTTACCGTTTGGCCTTTATATTTGAAAGATGGACCAAAATCCCACTTTAAAATTGATGTTAAATAATCAAAGTACTGATGGTACCAAGGCTGGTCTAGACCGTAATACTGATTTAGATTTTTTTGAATTTCAGGGGGAAGCTGCTTTTCTGATGTGAATGGACCTCCTGGAACAGCACGCATTAAGAAAAAGGTCGCTGTTACGATCAGCCATAATGATAGAAACATATAAATAAGTCGTTTTCCTATATATTTGAACACCCTGACACACCTCCATATTTTTACAAAATTCGCGCACAAGAAAGAAAAGTATATGGAGCACCAGGCCCCATATACCCTTTGTCATAATTGATGTTACTTACTCAAAATGAGCCCATTTAATCTGAATGTCTCCAAGTCCAGACATCACAACATCTTTCAGCTGCTTATCTTGTACCCAAGCGTTTGTATAGAAGTAGATTGGTGCCACTGGCATTTCATCCATGAAGATACCTTCTGCTTTTTTCAACATTTCCAGACGTTTTTTAGGATCTGTTTCTTTTTGAGAGTCAATTAATAACTTTTTATATTCTGGGTTTTCCCAGTTTGTATCATTGTTTCCGCCTTTTTTATCACGGAACAATTCTAAGAAGTTGATTGGATCGTTAAAATCTCCTAACCAGCCCATACGTCCAACTTGATAATCTCCTTGGTGTAATTTTTCAATGTAAACAGCCCACTCAGAGTTGTCTAACTGTACTTTAATACCAAGGTTTTTCTTCCACATATCTTGAACAGCTTGTGCAATTTTTGCATGTTTTTCATCCGTGTTGTATGAAACCTTAATTGCTGGTAGTTCTGAAGCGTCTTTAAGGCCCATTTCTTTCAAGCCTTTTTCTAAATATTCTTTTGCTTTTTTCACATCATTGTCTTTGAAGTAACCTTTTTTGTTGTCTTCAAACATTGTTGGGGGTACAGCCGCCATCGCTGGAACTGAACCGTCTTTTGTAATTTGTTCTGTAATACCTTTACGATCAATTGCATAAGCTAATGCTTTACGAATGTTCACGTTATCTAAAGGTTTTTGTTCTGTATTAAACTTGTACCAGTAAGTACCTGCAATCTCTTGAATGTTTAATGAACCGTCTTTCTTTAATTCAGGAAGTGCATCAGCTGGTAATTGACCAGTAGGCATACCCGCCCAGTCTAATTCACCGTTTTTGAACATTGAAAGTTCAGTGTTGTTATCATTGATCATGTACATTTCAACTTTTTTAAGTTTTACAGCATCTTTATCCCAATAGTTTTCATTAGGAACTAACTCGATTTTGTCATTATGTTTCCAAGTTTTAAGCTTGAAAGGACCGTTTGACGTATAGTTTTCGCCTGCATTTGTGTACCATTTTTCATTTGATTCAGCAATTTTCGTATTCACTGGGAAGTACGTATAGAAAGCTGTTAATTCCAAGAAATATGGCGTTGGATTTTCTAATGTTACTTCAAGCGTTTTATCATCTGTTGCTTTAACCGCAACATCATCTAATGAACCTTTTCCTTCATTAGCAGCTTGTGCATTTTTAACATAGTATAATTGGTATGCATATTGAGATTCGTTTTTAGGATCTAACGCCCATTTCCATGCATATTCGAAATCTTTTGCTGTTACAGGGTCACCATTTGACCATTTTGCATCGTCGCGAATCGTAAACGTATATTTAGTTTGATCATCGCTGACCTTCACATCTTTCGCCATTGCATTTTCAGGTTTTCCATCTTTACCGATACGAGTTAAACCTTCAAATGTTTGTAATAATACGTTTGATGACGTTGAATCATTAGCTAAGCCTGGGTTTAGTGAAAAAGGCTCAGTTTTAATGTTTACGCGAAGCTCTTGCTCTTTTTTCTTGTCGCCGCCATCACTGCTAGCATTTTCACTGCCACCAGATTCTTTGTTAAATCCACATGCAGCTAAAAACAAGCTCATTACAAGCAGCAAACTGAAAAGAATCGACAACCTTTTCTTCATTGCGTGTTACCCCCTATTAAATTTTGTTTGTGTGGCAACCATATTTTTTTGATATGCACTAATTTCTTAATCCTCTTTCAATACAAAATAATCAGTTATTTTTTCACGTAGTAGAGTATTAAAGACCTCACTGCAAAATTATTCTTCTACTCTATGAAACTGTCATCAATTGTTTACATGCTGTAAATCCAATGTATGCGCTTAATATGTAGAAGACTCATTCATTACAAATTCGCTAATTGAAACAAAACATTGTCTATTTTGTGTTTTCTGAAAAATTAAGAAATTGTAATACCTTTGTAAAAAATATGTTTGTTACGCCTATTATAAATATTTTAAAAATTTATTGCAATACTATTATTTAATGGTATTTTTTGTCACGAGGGAAAAAACCTTATCTTATAAGGATTGTGCCTACTTGTCAGACTTCTAAAATCTTTTTTGTAGTATAGGTATTACAAGAGTATTACAAAGTTATTAGAAATACTAAATAAAAGATTTTTACCAAATCCTCCACCAAATTTTCATCAAGAAATGCTTTAATTAAAAGGTTCTTGTCTTTTTTTGCCGCTGAAAAATTCCAGTAAATTGTCTTATAAAACTTTTTAGCGATAAGATGTTTAAATTCCTGCTTTTTCGCGTTATAATAACGAATAACTATATAATTAAAGCTGTGAAAAAGAGTAGTATGCAGAATTTTCATTTTTAGAGAGTTTGTGGCTGGTGAGAACAAACATTGAAACCTGCAGAATGGACTTTGGAGCTTTCAAGTGCAAAGCTTGAACGTTGACCTCAACGTTACATGAATAAAGATAGTTCACAATTATGTGTGCTAATTAGGGTGGCAACGCGGTCCATTCGCCCCTAGCTTATGCTAGGAGTGGATGGGCCTTTTTATGTTGTATCCGTAAATTAGCATCATATATGTGCAGATGAAAGGAAGATTTGATGAAAACAATTTTTTCAGGTATTCAACCAAGCGGTACAATCACTTTAGGTAACTACATTGGAGCGATGAAGCAATTTGTTGAACTTCAACATGACTATAACTGTCATTTTTGTATTGTAGATCAGCATGCAATTACAACGCCTCAAGATCGTTTAGCACTTCGTAAAAACATTCGCAGCCTTGCTGCTCTGTATGTAGCGGTAGGAATTGATCCAGCAAAATCGACTTTATTTATTCAATCGGAAGTGCCTGCCCACACAGAAGCGGGATGGATGTTACAGTGCGTAGCGTATATCGGTGAACTTGAACGCATGACTCAGTTTAAAGATAAATCTGCTGGAAAAGAAGCAGTATCAGCAGGATTACTAACTTACCCTCCATTAATGGCAGCGGATATTCTTTTATACAACACCGATTTGGTTCCAGTTGGTGAAGATCAAAAGCAGCATTTAGAATTAACGCGTGACTTAGCTGAGCGCTTTAACAAAAAATACAATGATATCTTCACTATCCCTGAAGTACGTATTCCAAAAGTGGGCGCACGCGTCATGTCTCTTCAAGATCCTACGAAAAAAATGAGCAAGTCCGATCCAAACCAAAAAGCTTTCATTACGCTCTTGGATGACGCTAAAACAATTGAAAAGAAAATCAAAAGTGCCGTAACGGATTCAGAAGGTATTGTTCGCTACGATAAAGAAAATAAGCCAGGTATTTCAAACTTATTAAGTATTTATTCAATCCTAGCCAATAAATCGATCGAAGACATTGAAGCGATGTACGAAGGCAAAGGTTATGGTGACTTTAAAGCTGACACAGCCAAAGTGGTAGCTGAAGCACTTGCTCCAATTCAAAAAAGATATTATGAATTAGTTGATTCTAGCGAGCTAGATGATATTTTAGATCAAGGTGCCGATAAAGCAAATGCAACGGCTAATAAAATGCTTCGCAAAATGCGAAACGCAATGGGAATTGGCCGTAAACGTTAAAAAAACGACTGCTATGCAGTCGTTTTTTTTAATTAACTTTTGGCTCTTGTTCAATTTCCCAAAGTTTTTCAAAGAAAGGTTGTCCTTTTACTAAGCGCTCGCATAATAATTTATGCTTCGGTGACCACCCTGACTTCGTTTCATCGTATAGCTGATTCCACACGTCTTGAAACGGCATCTCTTGAATGTCTTCGTACTTCGTTGGATTCCACTCCGTGTACCAGTAGCGGATTTGAGCTGTATTTTTTGTTGTATGTAGCTGATCAAGTGCCATAAATAACAGCTGTTTTAGCTGACGTTCTTTACGTGTTAGTCCTCTCATCGTTTCAGGAGACGGTGAAAGAATATGATGCTCTTTTTTATTCAGCTCGTCTTCACTGAACTTATATTCTAGCTCTTCTTGATCCGCAATCATCTCATAGACTAACTGTTCTTGTCTTGGAATTAAGCGGCTTTTTCGAATTGGAATATGATATCCCATCGTATCAATTGCTAAAATATTCGTTCCATCTGTAACGATAAAACAATATTCAACCTGCGTGCGTTCATGATTTTTCCGAATGTATGCTTTCTGATAGACATCTTGTAGTAGTTGTTGAGGTAGCTCGGAAAGATCATTTTCAATGTAATGAAATAAAAGCGGATTTACTTTTAATAACGGTGCTTGATCGAGCAGTTCTACACAATCGTCTTTTCTCCACTCATGGAAATGACACACATTATAACCGTTTTCTTCGCCTTCAAACCAATTAACCCATACATCATGAAGATATAGCATAATTTACCCCTCACTTACTATCTGTTTGTTATCCATCAGTATAGGCAGAGAAAGGAATTTTTATTCCAAATGATGTTATTTTTCTAAAAATTAATTGTAAAATACCTTCGTTGTTGGCTATTGTTCAAATGCACTTATTTCGAAGCACAGATATAACGCCAGTGCTAATGATTGCTAAAGGCTTTATGAGCTATATCGACCCCTATAAGCAGAAAAAAATCCGAGTTTCTTCTATAGTAATAGGTTTGTCAGGAGGTCTGACAAACCTAAAAAAATCTATCACACTTTTGTGATAGATTTTTAACGAAGAGATTTGGGATTCAAAGCATCTTTTAATCCTTCACCAATGAAGTTGATAGCTAGGATCGTAAATGTAATAGCTAAACCTGGCGGAACCCACATCCAAGGCTTATTCTGCAGCACATCTGATTCCCTTGCTTCTGTCAGCATATTCCCCCAGCTTGGCGTATCAGCCGGCACGCCAAAACCGATAAAGCTAATCGCTGACTCAAACACAATAAGGATCGCCATCTGCAAACTGGCTTGAACCACAATCGTTGAAAACACATTTGGCAGCAAATGTTTAAAGATGATTTTAAACGGGCTGCACCCAATGGAAACAGCTGAAAGCACATATTCATTTTCTTTTTCAGCCAAGACTTTGCTTCGAACCAGCCGGGCCGTACTTCCCCAGCTTAGGAAACTAACAACTAGGATGAGCGTCCAAACGCCTGAGATCTTTCCAATTAGGATTGTATTTAACACTACAACGAAAACAATTAGCGGAAAGTTTAATACAAAGTCTGTAAAACGCATTAAGAATTGATCCACCTTGCCCCCGTAATAACCCGCAATCGAACCAATAAAAGTTCCGATTAAAATAACGAGCGTTGTACAAGCAACTCCAATCAGTAACGAAGTTCTTCCTCCATACAATGTACGTGCAAATACGTCTCGCCCATTTGTATCCGTTCCAAACCAATGCTCACTAGAAGGCGCTGCATTCATCGCCATATAGTCGATACGTGTAATATCTGCTTTTGTAAGCAGCGGTGCAAAAATGGCAAGAAGCGTAATCACAATCATAAAAGCTAAACTTATCATGGCCAGTTTATTTTTAACAAACTTCTTTCGCGCAATCGCCCATGGAGAAAGGTTTTTAGGAGCTTTCATATTCACTTCTGGCTGTACATCTTTTTTCGTTACAATTTCCATACTTTCTCCTCCTAATCCAAACGAATACGCGGATCTGCTACGCCGTATAACACATCTGCAAGTAAATTTCCAAGTAGTGTAAGTACTGAAAATAGCATCGTTAGTGACATCATTACAGAATAATCCCGGGTCGACACAGATTCTACAAATAACATTCCAATACCTGGGTATGTAAAAATTGTTTCTGTAATAATAGCTCCTCCAATTACTGTTACAAGGTCAAAACCTAAGAAGGTGATAAGAGGAATCATTGAATTGCGTAAGATATGAACATTATAAATTTTAGATTCTTTTGTCCCTTTTGCTCTGGCTGTGCGCACAAAATCTTTGCGACTGTTTTCAATAATATCATTACGTAAAAACTGCGTATATTGAGCAGTTGACATCAGTCCTAATATTAAAGCTGGGAGAATAACATGATGTATTCTACTTTGTATATATGCCCACGTTCCTTTTTCTAATCCAACTTCTACTGAACCGCTAAATGGAAACCAATCTAGCTGAAAAGAAAAGAAATAAATTCCTACAATTCCAGCAATGAACGATGGAACCGCTAATGCAAAATAGTTATACCCTGCAATTAGATTATCTCCTAAAGTATACGGTTTTTTACCTGCATACATCCCCAGTATAAAAGCAAATACATAAGTAATAAATAATGAAGTCAGCGCTAAAAATATAGTATTAGGCATACGTTCTTTTATAATTTCAAGTGTCGGCAACTTATGTGTTGTTGATTTTCCAAGATCTCCTTGAAGCACCCCTTTAATCCAAGTCCAATACTGTACATAGATAGGATCATTATATCCAAGCTTATCACGCATCTCTTCGATATATTTTGGATCTGTCTTACTTGGGTCAATCATGCCCCCAAAAGGGTCCCCTGGCATCATTTTTGCCAGGGAAAAAACGACAAAGGAGATTAGAATCAACATAGGAATCATTCCTAAAATACGTCTTAATGAGTATTGTAGCATCGTTGATTCTCCTTCTTTTAATTATTCTGTCACTGACCACTTATGTGAATCTAGGATGATTGTATCTGGATCCATCGTTACATTTTTAAGACGTTTATTAACTGCATAGATGTTAACATTTTCCCATAAAGGAAGGGCTGGAAGCTCTTCGTTGAATAACTTCTGCCACTTCACAGAAACATCTTTACGATATTTATCATCAAATGCTTTTTCACTTAACGAATCTTTAATCAGCTGATCAGATTCTTTATTAATCCAACGACCATGGTTCCACTCTGCATTTGATCCCCACGTAATACTTGGGTCTGGGTCATATCCTGTTCCCCATGAGCCAAAAAATGCATCTAACGATTTATCATCGTTTTCTTTCATTTCATTGTATAAGTTAAATTCAATTAATGAACCCGATGCTAATTCAGTTTTCACACCAATATCGTTCCATGCTTGAATAATGGCTTTTGCACGCCCCTCAAAGTTTGCTGGGCCAGCGTAATGTCCAAACGAGATCTTATATGGCTTACCGTCTGGATCTTCAACAAATCCATCGCCATTTACATCTTTATAACCTGCTTCTGCTAATAATTTTTTAGCTTTTTCTGGGTTATATTTATACTGGTTTAAATCTTTTGGATCTGCTGCTAACCAGAAAACAGACGGAATAACCGTATTTGAAACCGTTGCTTTATCATTCATGAACGCTTTAATCATAGCTGGTCGATTTAATGCATACATTAGCGCTTGACGCACTTTTTTATCTTTAAACTTATCATAATCGTCTACACTGATACCTTTGTCCTTATCTCTATGACCAAAACGAAGGCCTATATAAGAATAGATAGATGCTTTTCCTTCGAGAAGTTCAATGTTGTCCAATTTATTGATTTGTCCTAAATCTGCTGGGCGTACACTTAATACATCGATTTCATTTTTCTTTAAAGCTCCGGCCGCAACAGATGGATCAATAACCTTTACGACAACTTTATCCAAGTGAGGCTTCCCTTGCCAATAGTCATCATTACGCTCTAATTCCACGTACTCTCCTGATACTACTTTCTTTACTTTAAAAGGACCTACACCAATTGGCTCCTGACGAACTTTTTTCGATTCTTGAAGATCCTTCACAGCAATACCTTCATAATATTTCTTCGGCATTGGATATGCCCATAACGTGTCTAGGTTATTCACTCGAACATCTTTAAACGTTACTTTAAACGTATGAGGATCAACAACTTCTACTCCAGAAATAGAGTCTGCTTTGCCATCGTGGTATTCTTGAGCACCTTTAATAATTTCTACATTGGCATAACGCGGTCCTGTGTAATCTTTATTTGCTATTGTCTCATAAGTATACTTAAAGTCATCAGCTGTTAGCTCATCGCCATTGTGCCATTTAACACCTTCTTTTAATTTGAAGGTATATGTTAATTTATCATCACTAATTTTCCAAGTAGCTAAGTTGGGCTGAATTTTTATCTCTTTATCGTAATCATAAAGACCTTCATTAATAAATTGCAGAACGTTAGCGTCGTATTCACCTTGATAGAAACTAAAATCGAATACTCCTTCCGGCGCTCCGTCAATCCCATACGTAATCGTCCCGCCATCTTTTGGCTTGTCTGTTTTTGCACTTTCAGTTTTTGTTTCTCCGCCTTCTTTATTACTAGAAGATGAAGAACTGCTTCCACCGCTGCATGCCGCTAGAAAAAGCGACAGCACAAGCAAAATGGAAACAAGTGATAAAAACGATTTCTTTTTCATCATGACGTTCCCCCTATTTAACTAATAATCTGTTCGTATGTAGCTTTTACGAGTTATATAAATGGCAAGCTACTTGATGGCCAGGTCTCACCTCCTTTAAGGCAGGTTTCGTTTGGCTGCACTCCGCCATTGCATGTATACAGCGAGGATGAAACGCACAGCCTTTTGGCGGATCAATTGGACTTGGCACATCTCCCTGTAAAATAATACGCTGTTTTTTCTTTCGCGGATCTGGTTCAGGTATAGCCGATACAAGCGCTTGCGTATAAGGGTGCAATGGCTCTGCGTACAGACTTTTCTTATCAGCAATTTCCACTAAACCACCTAGGTACATAACACCGATACGGTCACTCATATGTTTAACAACACTCAAATCATGGGCAATAAATAAAAAGGTTAGGTCGAATTCTTGTTGAAGTTCTTTTAGAAGGTTTAAAACTTGTGATTGGACAGAAACGTCGAGTGCCGATACCGGTTCATCAGCAATAATAAGTTTTGGACGAAGTGCAAGTGCACGTGCAATTCCAATCCGCTGACGCTGTCCACCGGAAAATTCGTGAGGATATTTATAGTATGCATCTTCCGGTAACCCTACTTTTGTAAGTAGATTCATAACTTCTGATTTTAATTGATTGGTTGATTTTCCTGTAAAATTCCGAATTGGTTCAGAAATCACATCTCCAACCATTTGCATTGGATTGAGGGAAGCATAGGGATCTTGAAAAACCATTTGAAAATCTTGTCTAATTTTACGGAGAGAAGTTCCTTTTGCTTCTGTGATATCTTTACCATCGAAAATAATTTTTCCGCTAGTTGGTTCCAACAGTCTTAAAATCGTTCTTCCTGCCGTGGATTTTCCACAGCCAGATTCTCCTACTAGACCGAGCGTTTCTCCTTTTCGAATAGCAAAAGAAATACCGTCAACTGCTTTTACATCACCAATTTTCTTTCGGAAAAATCCGCCGTGAATAGGATAGTAGGTTTTTAAATGCTGAACTTCTAGCAATACATCTTTCACCGCTTTAGTCATTAGCTTGTCTTCACTCCTTTTGACGGATAGCTATTTTTATACAGCAGACATGCGACATCATGCCCCTGTGAATCCTGGCGAAGAACAGGCGTAACGGAACTGCAGTCTTCCATTGCATGAGGACATCGGTTAACGAAACGACAGCCTGTCCGCGGCATGTTTACAAGAGAAGGCACAATTCCTTTGATCGTATTTAATACTTCTACATCATCTTCCATGCGTGGAATTGAGTGAAGAAGCGCTTTCGTGTACGGATGTTTTGGGGCATAAAATAACGTATCAACATCTGTATGCTCCACAATTTTTCCGCCATACATGACAATCACTTCATCACACATCTCAGCAACTACTCCCAAATCATGTGTAATCATAATAATAGACATATCATTGCTTTCTTGAATTTCTTTTAGCAATTCTAAAATTTGAGCTTGAACCGTAACATCTAGTGCCGTTGTCGGCTCATCAGCAATTAAAAGTTTAGGCTGACAAGCTACCGCCATGGCAATCATGACACGCTGCCTCATTCCTCCTGACAGCTGATGCGGATATTCATCAATGAGCTTTTCGGATCTCGAAATACCAACGCTTTTTAAAAGCGCAATGCTTTTTTCACGCGCTTCCGCTTTCGATATATTCATATGGTTAAACAATACTTCCTGCAGCTGATACCCAATGGTTAACACAGGATTAAGGGATGTCATCGGTTCTTGGAAAATCATTGAGATGTCTTTCCCCCGAACATCATTCATCTCATCTTCTGATAAGTGCGTAAGATTCTTTCCGTTAAATAAAACGCTTCCGCTTCTAATTTGACTATTTACTTTAGGTAATAGCCCAATAACGGATAAAGACAATACGCTTTTTCCACAGCCAGATTCTCCTACAACCCCTATAATTCGCTTTCGTCCGACTTGAAACGACACGTCGTCCACAGCATTATGCCAGGAATCATTAATGGAAAAAGCAGTTTGTAAATTTTTCACTTCTAGTAAAGGTGTTGATTCGACGGGCTTTTTATCCATTTATAGTGCACACCTCATTTTTCTGAAAATTGTTATATTTGAATAAGATATTATTACAATTTCATTACAAAATCAATATATTTTGAAAATTAATTATATTTTTTATTTTTAAAATAATGATTTCTGAATATCCCTTCGGCACTTTAACGCATAAACCTCCTAATTTTTTGTTGGAAATAGGATAAAATTTACTATTTTTAATTTTAGGTATATAGAACTTGTTTTTTTACAGTTGGAACGCAGATTTTTTTAAGATAGTATTGGTGCTAAGAGGAAGCAGCTGTGTAGTAGTTAAAGTGTGAGGCTTTATACATGAAGTAACAAGATGATAACCAATATTGTAGCCCATCATTTCTGGATACCAATTTTGGCCGAATAACAGTTGATCATATTTCTTTTCATCAGCGCGCAGATTGTAATAAGGTTTAACATGCTTTTCCCACATTTTTTTAGCTTCTTCAATGGTATAATAATTTGTCCACGGAGCTAAATATTTTTTACCGCAATACTCCTCTACAGCTCTTTCAGCTAACCCTTCCATCATCATAGCGTCTAACAAAGTAATCGTTTCATCAGATTTATTAATGGCTTTTAGCCTGCAAACGTGATGGTATTCATGGGTAAGTACCGCTAACATTTCTTCATCAGATGTATGACTTGTCATAAACACAAATAATTTATCGGTAAAAGCGACACCTGCTCTTCCATTAAATTCACGCTGCATTTTTCGATTTCTAGGATTGCTTGGAAGCACTAGTACTGCTACATCGGGCCCATTCCATGCTTTTTTAAGCTTCTCATAATGTGCTTTAACTTTCTTCCAAACCTGTCTTTTCTTCATTTCTTCTAATTCTTTTATAAACATTAAAGAAGGCGGACACATTCCATAGTTAAAAAGTAATTCCATATATTCTTTTTCTTTTAATTTCTTAAAATAGCGCGCAAGATAACGGCTTATTTCTTTCGGCTCCGTCCAAGTAGAAGTTGAAACAATCGGCATGTTTTCCCCTCACTTTCTTCATCCTTTTGTTTCATGATATGTTCACAGCTGCTCTTTTGGTTATTAAAAATAAAAAAAATTCTAGGCATCAGCCTAGAATTTTTCATTATGCTTCGTATTTTTTAAAGATGATTGTTGCATTGTGACCGCCAAATCCAAGTGAGTTGCTTAGCACCGCTTTTACTTCTTGCTTACGCGCTTTGTTTGGAATGTAGTCTAAATCGCACTCTTCATCAGGTGTTTGATAGTTAATTGTTGGAGGAAGAATACCGTCTTGAATTGCCTTCACACTAAAAATAGCTTCTACTCCGCCAGCAGCTCCTAACAAGTGGCCAGTCATTGACTTTGTTGAACTAATTGCTACTTTTTGAGCGTGGTCACCAAATACTTCTTTAATAGCCATTGTTTCAAATTTATCATTGTATCCTGTACTTGTACCGTGAGCATTGATGTAATCAATATCACTTGGCTGTAGGCCTGCATCTTCAATGGCATGACGCATTGCACGAACGCCGCCTTCTCCTCCTGGAGCTGGCGCTGTGATATGGTGAGCATCTCCTGTTGAACCATAGCCCACAATTTCAGCATAAATACGTGCGCCGCGCGCTAGTGCATGTTCAAGCTCTTCAAGCACAATAACACCCGCACCTTCTCCCATAACGAAGCCGTCGCGGTCTTTATCAAACGGACGAGATGCTGTTGCAGGATCTGGATTTGTAGAAAGTGCTTTATTCGCACAGAAACCAGCAATAGATAAACGCGTGATTGGCGCTTCCGTACCGCCCGTCACCATCACGTCTGCATCTCCGCGTTGAATGACTTTAAACGCATCACCAATAGAGTTTGTACCTGTGGCACATGCCGTTACCGTACAAGAGTTCACGCCTTTCGCCCCTAAAGCAATAGAAACTTGTCCTGTTGCCATATCAGGAATCATCATCGGAATGAAAAATGGACTTACACGGCGGGCACCTTTTTCTAATAACGTTGAATATTGGTTTTCAAACGTTTCCATACCGCCAATTCCAGAACCAATCCAAACGCCGACGTTTGGAGCAATTTCTTCTGTAATAGTCAAATCCGCATCTTTAACAGCCGCCAATGCAGCTACCATTGCATATTGAGTAAAGCGATCCATCTTACGAGCCTCTTTGCGGTCAATAAAATCTTCCACGTTAAAATCTTTTACTTCAGCTGCTACTTTAGCCGGGAATTCATCTGCATCTAGTCTTGTTAAAGGACCAACGCCAGACACGCCTGCTACTGCGTTTTTCCAAGCTGTTTCTACGTCATTTCCAATTGGTGTAAGCCCACCAAGTCCTGTTACAACTACACGTTTTTTATTCATCGTACATTCATCTCCTTCAGTTGCTTTAAAAATGTAGTGTTATTTTCCCCATCTAATAGCAATAGCTCCCCATGTTAAGCCGCCTCCGAAGCCAACCATTACAATTAAATCATCATCTTGAATTTTCCCTGCTTCAAGCTCATGAACAATTGAAATTGGAATCGATGCTGCTGATGTATTGCCATAGTATTGGATTGTTTTAGACATTTTTTCTTCAGGCAAATCTAATCGCTGTCTTGCAGCTTCCATAATACGAATATTCGCTTGATGAGGTACAAGAAAATCAACATCCTCTTTTGTTAAACCCGCTTTTTCAATTACATTAACAGCAGATTCCCCCATTTGTCGAACAGCAAACTTAAATACTTCACGTCCGTTCATGACAATATGATCAAGCTCGTTTTGATACAAGTGCTTGCCTCCCGTACCGTCCGACCCTAGTTCAAAGGATAAAATACCTCGTCCTTCTGATACAGGTCCCATTACAACTGCACCTGCTCCGTCTCCGAATAAAACAGCCGTGTTACGGTCGTCCCAATCTGTAATCTTAGAAAGCTTTTCTACACCGACCACTAATATATGCTTGTAAGCATTGGTTTCAATAAATTGCTTAGCTGTAATCATGCCGTACATAAACCCTGCACATGCAGCACTCACATCGTAAGAAGCTGCTTTTTTTGCTCCCAATTTTTCTTGTAGCATACATGATACTGTAGGAAACGGTTGATCTGGCGTTACCGTAGCAACAATGATCATGTCAATATCTTCTGCTTTGACGTTAGCTTTATGTAAAGCTTCAACTGCTGCTTTATAAGCTAAATCAGATGTGTCCTCGTTATCAGCTGCAATTCGGCGCTCTTGAATACCTGTGCGCGTACGAATCCACTCATCTGATGTATCCATTACTTTTTCAAGATCTAAATTTGTTACAACTTTCTCTGGTACATAACGTCCAATTCCTAGAACACCAGCGTTCATATCAACCTCTCCTTTAAATAAAAGGCTTATATTCCTATAAAACCTATATCCGTCATTTCATTTATCGATTATATAATCAATTATTATGAGTTGGTACTAATTTTACTTCATTTTTTATTTTTTGTCTATATAGGTGTTCGTCCTACTCAGGTATCTATCATGCTACATATAGTAATCATACGGGACCCTCTTACTCTAGTATGGAACATTAGGTAAGAACTTACCCACCATTAAAATAGTGAAAGGAATGAGTATCATGGCAAGAAGACAAAGAAATGAAGGTTTTTCTGATTTTATGTTTGGAGCTGGGCGCAGAAAATCAAGAGAAGAAAGAGAACGAGAGGAGTGGGAACGATTATTTAAACAAATCGATGAAATTGTACTCGCCGTCGAAGAACTAGCTCCTCTTCTTAAACAGTTTGCCCCTTTAGTCGATTTATTTTCCAAACAAAAATAACAGCTCGGATTCTACCGAGCTGTTTTCTTTAGTTGTTTTCATTTTCAGCTAATGCATCTTGCTTGCCAAGCTCATAAGCGTCGTTCATTACTTTTGTTAGTAATGTCAATACCGGCTGTACGTGTTCCATTGATAACTCAACGCCTGTTTCATCTAAGATCTGTTTTGCTTCTGGCAAGTACTTCATTGCAATTTGCATGAATTGCATATTTTGCTCTTCCATAGTGAAATCTCCTTTATTAAAAACATTTATTCCTCCTTATATTAGCGAATCTATTCTATAAGTACAACTTTCTCCTTTTAATGAAGAGGTAAAAAGAATGTTCTCATATGTTTTTTTTGCAGATAAATGCCTTCTTTAGCCGTTACTTTTGAAGAAAAATGCAGCAGTTCTTTCGCTTTCCTGCTGATTTCATATTTTTCTTGAGCCGCTTCTTCCTTCACCTCCATATGAGTAATGTTTGCTCCTGCGCTCCAAGGCTGTAACTTTTCTTCCACTAAATGAACCACTTCATATGAATATGCAGCAGTTTTACAGCGTCTAAGTGCACTGACGGCATCTTCAATGTAAATAATAAAATCCGTGCCTTCCATAATGTTAAATGCCTCTTCGTACCCGGCAATATTTTTGGAATAGCACATTGACAAAGGCTGCCAAGGTCCGTAAAGAGTCGGCGTTCTGACAATTATAATGGGCCATCCATCATCTTTATATTTCTCTATCATTCGCTCAAAATGAACGTATAGCCTTCCTTCACTACTGTCCGGTTCTGGAATCGTTGTTTCTTCAATCTTTCGCTGCTGGTCTCCAAATACGCGCATGGTAGAAACAAACACAAATCGAATGTTGAATTGACGGCATTTGTTAAGCGCTTGAATGAGCACTTGCTGCGCTTTTTGCATTTCTTGTCTTAAAAAATCAGGATGATAAAAATCTCCTCCATCGAAATACGTAAAGTAGACAATATCCGTTTCTGAGGTGATCATATCTAATGACTCTCCTACTTCAGTCGATGCATAATTAGCGTTTCGCCCTAAGAAAAATTTCATCTCTTCCTGCAAATCATCTTCTTCTTTATGAGCAGAATGTGTATACCCTTTTACTTCTGTACCTTCGTCTAAAAAAGCCATACATAAATGAAAACCAATAAAGCGGTTTGCCCCTATTACTACTACATTTCCCATATCGCTTCCTCCAATTCTTCATTCATCATTTATTCAACAAAAAGCTTAAATCCCTATAGTTATAAAGGCCACTCATTCCTTATTTCAAAGAAGCTCACCTGTAAAAGCATCATGAACTCTTTTTTCATTTTATCTCTTATACAAAAAGCCCCTATGATATGTATAATCATAGAAGCTTTGCTTATAACACTTTTTCATGCTGTTTATAAAATTGGAGAAGGGACCGTTCAAACAAATAGTTTTTTTCCGGTAAATAAAGTGAAAGCATAATCGGAGAGTGAAGTTCTTCACGATGTAGTTCATATTTTTTACTGTGTGCAATTGGATAATGAGTAGAGGCATTAGGCGCCGTCCATATCTTCACGGGCAGCGTTGATTTTAATTCTGTAACAGAAGGGTACTCCTTAATTAACTTTGATACTTGCTTGCGCTCCACTTTATAAGCTTGAGTCAAGTCCTTCGTGAATTGTTTATAAAAGAATTTATTGTTTTTTTCATGTTCTGCATGCGTATGAAGATCAATACATGGATTTAGTAAACCAGCTGATCGAACGAACGTATTCCCGTCATTTTCCATTAGCTGCAGCGCTAACAGAGCCCCCATTCCTTCAGCTAAAATATGAATTCGTTTATTTAAAATTTCTTGTTTCATTACTAAATGATAAAGTTGTTTTGCAAGGTGATATGCTTCAGGAGACCCCCAATGCCGGCCATATAAATTGGAATAAAATACTGTGTATCCTTCATCTTGTAAACATTGCAACAGCTGTGACCTTCCGCCGTGCTGAATCCATAAGCTAGTTGAACTTTCAACAAAATGATCTTTATCACCCAATACTAACACACCGAAACCATTCGGTCGTTCAGGGACATGTACGACATTCCATTGCGTATCTAAGCTAAAAAAGCGTCGATGTATCATAGCTCTTCCTCCGTAACTTACTAGTTGTTCCATACAGTGTATGATAGAACCATCAAAAAGCGCACTAGAATAATGCCTATTTCTGACTTATTGCTCTTTTGTTTCTATATGGGAACACGCCCCTTATTTATTCATAAAAAATTCAATTTCTTATTTGACTGCTATATGCTAAAATGAAATCAAACTGTACTGTAAACGAGGTGAATAGAATGCGTGTCGTAATGGCTTTTGTTTGGGGCTTTTTACTAATGAATATGGCAGTGTACGTAATCTCTGCAATGACGGGCGGTACTTACAGTTTCGCAACCGCTTCCATCCTTGGAGTAGTTTTCACGCTAGTTGTAATTTTGATTGGAGAACTGGGTGTACCGAATAAACCAGCAAATAATCATCACTAAAAAGTGTTGGCTGTAAAGCCAGCGCTTTTTTTATCTTTTGACATAAGCTCTTCTCAGCAATTTCTTTCGTTAACTCGTATTCAAAACAAGTGACTGAAGCTGTTTTTTACATTTATATACATTCATAATCATTGATTATCCCAACCTTTAACTATATAATTTTAGAATAATCAAACTATTAATTTTAGGAGTGAATACTGCCGTGACTAAAGAAAAAATTGGTTTTATCGGAACAGGCGTTATGGGTCAAAGCATGGCCGGGCATTTAATTGACGCAGGATATGAAGTCCTTGTTTATACGCGAACAAAAACTCGTGCTCAAGCACTACTTGAAAAAGGGGCCAACTGGAAAGAAACCGTTCAAGAAGTGGCCGAACAATCTGATATTATTATCACCATGGTAGGCTATCCTCACGATGTAAAAGAGATTTATTTAGGCAAAGACGGCATTATACATAATGCAAAGAAAGGCTGCTATACAATTGATATGACAACATCAAGCCCTATCCTTGCTCGTGAGATTTATCAAGCAGCAAAAGAGAAGCACATTCATGCGCTTGACGCTCCTGTTTCAGGAGGCGATATTGGAGCTCAAAACGCAACATTAGCGATTATGGTAGGAGGCGATGCTGAAGCGTTCTCTGCCGTTACGCCTATTCTTGAAAAAATGGGAACAAATATCGTTCTTCAAGGCAGCGCTGGAGCTGGTCAACACACAAAAATGTGCAATCAAATTGCTATTGCCTCCAATATGATGGGTGTATGCGAAGCGATACTTTATGCTGAAAAAGCAGGATTAGATCCGAACACCGTTTTAAAAAGTATTGAAACAGGTGCAGCGGGAAGCTGGTCGTTAAGCAATTTAGCCCCTCGCATGATTAAAGGAGACTTCGAACCGGGCTTTTATATTAAACACTTTATTAAAGATATGAAGATTGCCATTGAATCAGCCCAAGAAATGGAGCTGTATACACCAGGATTAAAATTAGCAAAATCGCTTTATGAACAGCTTGAAAAACAAGGCGATGACAATAAAGGAACGCAGGCTCTATATACCCTGTTAAAACAGCATGCCCTAACTGTATAAAAACAGGCAGCTCATAATGAGCTGCCTGTTTTTATTAATAATTTACTCTTCATTTAACGAATTCATAAAGCGACTGAATGCAAGCTGTCCTTCAGCAGTTTGTTTAAACACACCTGCATGTTCTAAAATAGTCGCAAATACTAAACCAAGCTCTTGTTGGAGAATCTCGTGAACATTTTTCTCTTCAATATGCGGATACTTTTTCTTGATGTGCTCAGCCCACTCCACGTGTTTTTTTAAGTGGTCATGCCTGCTGGCTAACTCGCTCAGGTTATTCTGAACTAACCCTTTGGCAACTAGACTCATTTCGTCTTTTAAACGACCAGGTAAAACTGCAAGCCCCATTACTTCAATTAAACCTATATTTTCTTTTTTTATATGATGAACTTCTGCATGCGGATGATAAATGCCATCTGGATGTTTGCTGTTTGTTCGATTGTTTCGCAGTACTAAATCTAATTCGTACAAATCTCCTCTTTTCCTAGCAATAGGTGTGACTGTATTGTGAGGAGTTTGATCTGTAAAAGCTAAAATACCAGCGCTTTGATCACTATATGATTTCCATTTCTTCAAAATAAAATCTGCTGCTTCCACTAATGGTGCAAGGTGCGGACTTTGAAGACGAACGACCGACATCGGCCAATGAACAATTCCGGCTTTCACTTCTTCATGCGATTTGAGAGAGAACAATTTATTCATTTTTGCTTTAGCCATAGGGAACTCATGATAGCCGCCTTGAAAGTGGTCATGAGTTAAAATAGATCCTCCTACGATGGGTAGATCTGCATTTGATCCTAAAAAATAATGTGGAAATTGTTCAACGAAGGCAAGCAGCCGCTTAAACGTTTGCTTTGAAATATGCATGGGTGTATGTTCACTCGCAAAAATAATGGCATGTTCATTATAATAAACATAAGGTGAAAACTGCATGTACCACAGCTCTTCTTGCAATTCCACAGGAATAATCCGATGATTTTGACGAGCTGGGTGGTTAATACGACCTGCATAACCAGCATTTTCTTTACAGAGAAGACACAGTGGATAGTTGCTTTCCTTCAATGATTTGCTTGCTGCAATTGCTTTTGGATCTTTTTCCGGCTTAGACAAATTAATCGTAATTTCAAGCTCTCCAAAATCAGTGTTTGTTACCCATCTTTCGTTTTTAGCAATTCGATCTTGGCGAATGTAGTGAATGTCTTTTGACAGCTTATAATAGTAGCTTGTGGCTTTTTGAGGACTTTGTTGATAATAATCATAAAATAGTCGATTAACCTCTGACGGCATGCTTGCAAAGCATCCCATTATTTTGGTATCGAATAAATCTCTATACGTGATAGAATTCTCGGCAATTCGATTGTTTTTAGCAGCCCAATCAAGCATGTTGTCTAAAATAGCAGCTGGATGTTCCAGACGTTCTTGTTTGACTTCTACCATGATGTATTCATCGAGCTTTAACACTTCCAGCAGTTTATTTCTCACCACATCTATATCCCATTTTGTTAATAGATTCTTTTGCAGACCATATTGAATAAGTCGGGTGATTTCTTCATGAATGTTGACTGACATACACTCGTTCCTTTCTCTATCTGTTTTTTCTTATACTGCTTCTAATGTGAGTTCGCGCGCTCCTTCTCCAACGGTAACCACGTAAAATTCAGCTTCTAAACTTGTTTTCTTATAGTAGGCTTCTTTTACTTCCTCAATAAACCTATCAACCTGTGCTTTTTTTACGATGCTGATTGTACAGCCCCCAAAGCCTGCACCTGTCATGCGTGATCCAATCACGCCTTCTTGCAACCAAGCTGCTTCTACAAGAACATCTAGTTCTTTCCCGCTTACTTCATAGTCATCTCTCAGCGAACGGTGCGACTCATTCATCAATTGACCAAACCCTTTTAAATCACCGTTTTGCAATTTAGCAACCGCTTCTTTTGTGCGTTCATTTTCATATACCGCATGTTTAGCGCGCTTACAATCTACTTCGTTTTGTATCAAAGATTTATGCTTTTCAAATTGTTCTTTGGTTAAATCACCAAGCGAATTAATGGAAAGTGACGTTTGTAAATCTGACAGCGCTCTTTCACACTCCATACGGCGCTCATTATATTTTGAATCTGCCAGCCCTCTTCGCTTATTTGTGTTAGAAATAACGAGCACAGCATCTGTTAACTGCAGCGGGCTATACTGGTATTCAAGAGTTTGACAGTTTAACAATACGGCTTGATTTTCTTTTCCCATTCCAATTGCAAACTGATCCATAATCCCGCAGCTTACGCCGATAAATTCATTTTCAGCTTGCTGCGCCATTTTTACAAGGTCCATCATATCGATATTCAATTCAAGAATTTTATTTAAAAGTACGCATGTGACTAACTCAATTGATGCCGATGATGAAAGCCCTGCTCCATTAGGAATGTTGCCGAAAAACAAGATATCAAAACCAAAAGGAAGGTCATATCCGTGCTTTTTAAAGGTATCCATTACTCCTTTTGGATAATTAGCCCAATCATCTTCGATTTTGTACGTTAATTGCTCTAAAGAGGATTCAATAACGCCTGCTTCAGAGAAGTTTTTAGAGTACATACGTATTTTTCGATCGTGACGTTTTTGTACTACCGCATACGTTCCTATACTCAATGAACAAGGAAAAACATGCCCTCCATTATAATCAGTATGTTCTCCAATTAAATTGACACGTCCTGGCGCAAAAAAGCAGCGAATAGCTTCTGACGAATGAAATATTTGTTTGAACTCTTCGATTAATTTTCCCAGCATTTATTATCACCTATTTTAAGTAGTTTTTTGGAAACGGATTCATATGTACATTGTAAAGTCCAATTTTCCTTGCCTCAATGGTAAAATTACTATCGATAATCGGTACTTTTTTGCTTATCCCTTTAAAAATGATTCTTTTGAATTGACGATGAACTACTCTTGCGCCAAAAAGGGGTTATCTTTATGTGAGCCTTGACTTGCAAATTATAAGAAAATAATAGATTTAGAGACATTCCCTAAAAATAATCACGATATTTTCAAAAAATTATAGAAAAATGAAAGCGATTACGTTAAAGTAAGAATTAAGTACTACTTTATTTCAAAAAGAAGGTGAAAATTTGCTCTCACATTTCCAAGCTCAAGAATATTCAACGTACGCATACAGGTTTTTAGAATCCCGCACAAATGAAGTTGCGCAGCTATGGTCTGTTGGGTGGGATGAAGTTTTCTCTCCCCTTTATAACTGGAGCGGAAATCAGCGAAAAGACGTAGGGAAATATATTTTTCAATACACGGTTTCTGGGTACGGGATGATTGAAATAGATGGACAAGAATATAAAGTGGATGCTGGGAAAGCATTCATCGTCAATATACCTGGAAATTATCGCTATTACTTACCAAAGGAAAGTGAAAACTGGGAGTTTATTTTTCTTACATTATACGGAGATGAAGTACAAAAATGCTGGGATTATATTCAGTCAAACCACTCCCCTGTAATTAGATTTCATCCTGAATCAGCACCTGTTCAGCTGCTTGCTCAAATATATAAACGTGCAAGTGAAAAACATATAGCAGACCCATTTCATGCCTCAAGCTTATCTTACCGCTTTGTAATGGAGCTGTACCAATATATTAAAAGCATGGACAGTTTTACAGAAGATTGGCCTGAAAGTATCATTAGCTCTATTTTATTTGCCCGTAATCATTATCATGAAGAAATCGGTCCCGATGAAATGGCAGATGCAGCTCATTTATCTCGCTATCATTTTAGCAGGTTATTCAAACAAACGACTGGGATTACGCCGATTCAATATTTAACGAAGCTTCGCATTCAAAAAGCGGCCGAGCTATTGCATCAAACCAAGTACTCAATCGAAGAAATTGCTGAAAACGTCGGCTATGCAAATGCCAATTATTTAACAAAAGTATTTCGCAAAACGACCAATATGACACCCGGGCAGTATCGAAAAAGTGATGCATCCATTGATGAGCACTTTGCATTGCCAAAATAAAAACGACTTCCATAAAAGGAAGTCGTTTTTATTTTTTATCGGGAATTTCTACTACCACAGAACCTTTTTCGTAAATAAAAGTCAATTTTTTACCGGGGATAATCATATTTTCTAAAATATCTCGTGCAGCTTGAAGTGCAAACTCTGTCCGTTCTGCCTTTTCCTGCACTTCTTCATTTTCAGCTTGAAGATCATTTTTATCCAGCGCTCTTATTTTAGTTAATGCCTGATCTATAAAATCGTATGCTTCGTCATATATAAGCTCTATACGGTCCTTCATGTGCTCATTCATGCTCCTTTGCCCATTTTGTATTATCATAAATGAATTAGATATATTCTACAACCTAAAACTGAATAAGTTTTTACGCTTAGCTCTCACGTATTTTCTTTTATTTATTTTAAAAGGAGAACTGCTTTTGATAGCAAAAAAAGACCATTCAATTTATCATGAATGGTCTTTTTAGAAAACTTATACGCTGACAACAAACTCATCATCTTTTACATCAACTGTCACTTGACTATAATCTTCAATTTGCCCTGCAATTAATTCTCGGGCAATTTTTGTTTCAATATATTTTTGAATAAACCTTTTTAAAGGGCGAGCTCCGTATACCGGATCAAACCCGGAGGCTGCAATATAATTTTTTGCTTCCTCTGTTAACGTTAACGAAATATGACGATCGGATAAACGCTTTTCAAGCTGAAGCAATAGCTTATCAATAATCCCTTTTACTTCATGAACAGTTAGCGGTTTGAATAAAATCGTGTCGTCTACTCGATTTAAGAATTCTGGACGAAAATGCTGTCTTAATTGAGCCATCACTTGCTCTCTGGCTTTTTCAGTAATCTCGCCTTCACTTGTTAAACCGTCTAATAAAAATTGAGAACCGATATTCGACGTCATAATAATAACTGTATTTTTAAAATCAATGACTTTTCCTTTTGAATCTGTTGCTCTTCCATCATCTAGTATTTGAAGGAGCACATTAAATACTTCGGGATGGGCTTTTTCAATTTCATCTAACAGAACGACTGAGTAAGGCTTGCGTCTTACCGCTTCCGTTAGCTGCCCGCCTTCTTCGTATCCTACGTAGCCAGGAGGCGCTCCTATAAGCCTAGAGACCGCATGCTTTTCCATGTACTCAGACATATCAATACGAACCATTTGTTCTTCACTGTCAAATAAAGAATGTGCCAACGTTTTGGCTAGCTCCGTTTTCCCTACTCCGGTAGGTCCTAGGAAAATAAATGATCCAATCGGACGGTTCGGGTCTTTAATGCCTGCCCGTGCGCGAATCACAGCATCCGTCACTAAGGATACGGCTTCGTCTTGTCCAATCACACGCTGCTGTAAAATTGACTCAAGCTTCAACAGCTTTTCTCTTTCTCCTTCAACTAGTTTTGATACCGGAATTCCCGTCCATCTTCCTACAATTTCAGCAATTTCTTCTTCTGTTACTTCTTCTCTTAACAAACGGTTTTCTTGTGCTTTTTCAGCTGCTGTTTCTTCCAGCTGTTTTAGTTCTTTTTCAAGAGCTGGAATGCGTCCGTGGCGAAGTTCAGCTGCTTTATTTAAATCATATTTCCCTTCAGCTTCTTCTAGGTCTCGCTTCGCTTTTTCAAGCTGCTCCCGGACATCTTGCACCGTTTGAATCGACTGCTTTTCTTTTTCCCACTGCAGCTTCATTGTATCTGCACGCTCTTTTAAATCAGAGACTTCTTTTCGAATTGCCTCTAACCTTGTGATGCTTGCTTGATCTGTTTCTTTACTTAATGCCGCTTCTTCAATTTCAAGCTGCATGACACGTCGTGTTACTTCATCTAATTCTGAGGGCATCGAATCAATTTCTGTTCGAATGGTTGCGCATGCTTCATCAATTAAATCAATTGCTTTATCAGGTAAAAAGCGGTCTGAGATATAACGATCAGACATAACCGCTGCTGAAACAATCGCTCGGTCATGAATGTTTACACCGTGATGAATTTCAAATCGTTCTTTTAAACCACGCAAAATAGAGATTGTATCTTCTACTGAAGGTTCTTCAACCAGCACCTGTTGAAAGCGTCTTTCAAGCGCTGGATCTTTTTCAATATACTGACGGTACTCATCAAGAGTTGTAGCTCCTATACAGTGAAGTTCTCCTCTAGCAAGCATTGGTTTTAAAATATTCCCTGCATCCATCGCTCCATCCGTACGGCCTGCTCCAACGATTGTATGAAGCTCGTCAATGAATAAAAGAATTTGACCGTTGCTTTTCTTAACTTCTTGAAGAACAGCTTTTAAACGCTCTTCAAATTCTCCCCTGAATTTCGCTCCTGCTACTAAAGCTCCCATATCTAATGAAAAGATGGTTTTATCTTTTAATCCTTCAGGCACATCTCGGCGAACAATACGCTGTGCTAGACCTTCAACAATCGCTGTTTTACCAACGCCAGGTTCTCCTATCAAAACTGGATTGTTTTTTGTTTTTCGCGATAAAATGCGGATAACGCGGCGAATTTCTCCGTCTCGTCCAATGACTGGATCAATGTTCCCTGCTCGTACTTCTGCTACTAAGTCTCTTCCATATTTAGCTAACGCTTCATATGTGACTTCCGGATTTTGACTTGTAATTCGCTGATTTCCTCGAAGGCTGGTAAGCACATCTTGCAGAGCTTTTTTTGTTATACCGTGACTTGAAAATAACTTTCCATATTCACTAGAAGACGGTTCCTGTGCTAACGCTAAAAAGATGTGCTCAACTGAAACATAATCATCTTGCAGACGAGATGCTTCTTCTTGAGCTTTAACAAACAGCTGCTGAAGTTTATTTGTAATATAAACCTTCCCTGCTTCAGCACCGCTTCCTGTAACGGCTGGTTTTTTCGCAAGCAATTGATTTACCTGCTGCTGAAAAGATTGATTATCGATATGTAAATGATCTAATATGCGAGGAGCAATACCATCTTGCTGATGGATGAGCGTATAAAGCAAATGAGCAATATCCACTTCCTGCTGATTTCGTTTAATAGCTTCGGACTGCGCTTCCATCACGCCTTCTTGCAATTTTTGAGTCATTTTATTTATATCCATTGAACATCCTCCTTCGATACATTTGACCTTTATTGACCTTTATTTCATTATACCCAGCAATAGGAAAACAAGTAAAGCCATTCAATTTAGAATGGCTTCTTTATTTTTTACTATTTAAGGCTTGCGCATGTACGTCCAGTGGCGATCATCGTTGGCCGTCTCTGGAAAACGCTCTCCTGCTTTTAATTTAACCTTTTGAGGATTATTTACGTTGCTTCCTGTTTCACCAATTTCAATATAAACTCCGTTATTAGGAGCTTTTTGACCCGGTGTGAAATGACGATTTTGTCCCATTGTCCTGCCTCCTCATTCCTGAAATGAAATGTTCTCCTATACTATTCCCTTAAGATTTCTGTTTCATAATGGAGATGTTTTCATATTAGGAAGAGAAAAAGAGCAGACCTTCAGATCTGCCCTTTTATATTAATGAGTAAATTTGATAGCTTGTTCGATTTCAGTTTCTCCAGCTAGCATTTCAAACGTTTTTCCTATCGTAGCTTCTTCGTTTAGACATTCTACAAGCACGGTTGCTACATCTGCTCGGGGAATTGTCTGAGATTTATCTTCAATATCATTATTGATGTCAATTTTCCCAGTAGCTTGATCATTCGATAAAGTTCCTGGTCGTACAATTGTATACTGTAGATTAGACTGCTTTAAGTATTCATCCGCTATCGCCTTTGCACGAAGGTAAAGCTGTAAGCCTTCTGGTCCTTGTTCAGGTGCGTCTGTTCCCATTGAACTTAACATAACAAAGCGCTTTACACCTTGATTTTTTGCTTCATCAATGATATTCTTAGCACCGTTTTGATCCACAGCGATTGTTTTTTCGTCTCCCGTATTTCCTCCAGAACCTGCTGCAAATATGACAGCGTCCATACCTCTTAAAGCATCTGAAACATCTTGCTCCAAGTCACCAAGCACAACGTTGGCACCCAGCTTCTTTAACGCGTCTGCTTGTTTTTCGTCGCGAATCATCGCATAAGCTTGATGCTGCTTGCTGTTTGCAACTTTTTCTACCACTTGTTTTCCCGTTGTTCCGTTTGCTCCAACAACTAATACTTTCATCATAAATCACCTTTCGTTCTGTTTAGTATACAATTGGTGTTCCCTCAATTAATTCCCTTTAAACAAAAAAACCCCTTCTGATATTCTCAGAAAGGGTTTTTCTCTTAAGATAAAATGGCTTGCAGCAAAGCTTTTTGTACATGCATACGATTTCCAGCCTGCTGAAAGACAACAGAATTTGGTCCGTCAATAATGCTTGCTGTTACTTCTTCTTCACGATGCGCAGGCAAACAGTGCAGAAATAAATAGTCTGACTTAGCATAGGCAGCTAGTTCTGCATTTACTTGATAAGGAGCAAATATTTTCAAACGCTGCTGTGCTTCTTCTTCCTGTCCCATACTTGTCCATACGTCTGCATAAATAGCATCGGCATTTTTCACAGCTTCTACAGGATCTTTTGTAATCGTAACTTTAGCGCCCGTTGTAGAAGCTATTTCATGAACATAAGCTGTGACAAAGTCTTTTGGCTCATATCCATCAGGGCATCCAATTGAAATATCTATTCCCATTTTTGCACAGGCAATCATTAACGAATGCGCTACATTATTTCCGTCTCCAACATAAGCTACTTTTAGCCCTTCAAATGATTTCTTGTGCTCGTAAATCGTTAATAAATCAGCTAGAGCCTGACAAGGATGATAATCATCTGTCAAACCATTAATAACGGGAATGGATGCGTAATCTGCAAGCTCTTCGATCTTGCTGTGTTCAAACGTACGAATCATTATAGCATCGATGAATTCAGATAGTACGCGTGCTGTATCAGCAATCGTTTCTCCGCGTCCAATCTGTAAATCCTGGCTGCTTAAAAAGAGGGCGTTTCCTCCAAGCTGCATCATTCCCGCTTCAAATGAGACTCTTGTTCTTGTTGAAGATTTTTCAAAAATGAGCCCCAGCGTTTTTCCTTTTAACGATGTTACGATTTCACCATTTTTATGCTTTTCTTTCAGCTCAATGGCGCTTTCCAAAAGTGACATAATATCGTCTGATGATAAATCTTTAAGTGTAAGCAAATCTTTTCCTTTTAAATTCGTATTTACCGATACTGTACTCATGATACTGTCACTTCCTTTTTAGTTTTTTGAAACCATTCTTGCAGTGATGAAACGTGATATTCATCGACTTGGAACGATTGGAAAAATAGCGAAGCCGTTTCTGCCTCCGTCATAACCATTAAACCGTGTTTTAATGCTGACATACGGCTTTCTTTATCTTCGGGCTGTAAACTTACATATAATAAAGCTTCTTTCGTTTTCACCCATTCACTAACTTCTTTATCTTTAACAAGAGTTAATCCCGCGCTTTGCGCAAGTTCTTCAAGGCCCTGCGCTTCTCCGTTGATATACACTTCTGCAGCACCTTTTTTACTTAACACATACTGATGGAATACTTTCTTTGCTGCTTCTTCAATCGTTGAAGAAATCGCAATTCCTTCACCAGTTGACTTCATTTCCGGTCCAACAAGTGGATCAACTCCTGATAATTTACTTGTCGAAAACACTGGAAACTTGATAGTTGTATAAGCTGGATCCGGCAATAAACCTAGCTTTTCACTAATTTCCGACAATGATTTCCCAAGCAATATTTGAGTTGATAGCGAAACAAGCGGCGTGTTGCACACTTTGCTTACTACAGGAACTGTACGGCTGGCACGCGGATTAACTTCCAGCATGTAGACTTCATCGTTGTAAATAACATATTGGATATTCATAATCCCTTTATATTGAAGTTTGTTTACAATTTTTTGAGCGTAGCTTACCATTTTTTCTTTATGTGCTGCTTCTACTGTTTTAGCTGGTAAAAGCGCATAACTGTCTCCTGAATGAACGCCGGCTTTTTCAATATGTTCAACGATTGTCGGAATCAACACATCTTTTCCGTCTGCTACCACATCAACTTCTGTTTCTTTTCCAGGGAAGTAAGCATCAATAAGCATTGGGAAATGAGACGCTTTAATAGCCGGTAAACAAGCCTGAAGCTCCGTTTCGTTTTGAATTGTCAGCATTCCTTTTCCGCCAATCACGTAAGAAGGACGAATGAGTAATGGGAATCCCATATCTTTTGCTTTTTGTACAAGTTCTTTCGCGTCTTTCGCCATTTCACCTGGAATATGAGGAATATCGCAGTCGTCTAAGAGCTTATAAAACAGGTCACGATCTTCAAGTGCATCAATGACATCATTTGTAATACCTAATAAATTAACGCCAGCTTCTTCTAGACCTTTAACGAGCGAAATAGCCGTTTGACCTCCGTATTGAACAATTACATCCGTCACATTTTCAGCATCAAGAACATTTAATACGTCTTCTACTGTTACAGGTTCGAAATATAAGCGATCTGCTACTTCAAAATCCGTACTTACCGTTTCTGGATTATTGTTAATTAAAATCGTTTCGTATCCTTCTTTTTCAAGAGCTAGCACACCGTGTACAGAGCTATAGTCGAACTCTACTCCTTGCCCGATACGAATAGGTCCAGAACCGATAATCGCAACTTTTTTATTCGTTGATGGTTCGATCTCACTTTCCCCGTAGTAACTAGAGTAGAAATAAGCCGTTGAAGATTCAAATTCCGCTGCACATGTATCCACCATTTTATAGCTTGGCGTAATATGTAGTGCTTTACGTTTCGCTCTTACGTCAAGTTCTGGCACATTCCATACGTTTGCTAGATACGCATCTGTAAAACCATGCTCCTTCACTTGTTTAAAGTGTTCAGCTGTAATCGAATCAAAACGTACTTCTTTTAAAGAGGCTTCCATTTTAATCAGCTGTACAAAGTGTGTTAAATAGAAATAATCAATTTGTGTTACTTCATGGATATACTCAGGCGTTGTGCCGCGGCGTAAAAGCTCAAGGATAACAAAAATACGCTCATCGCTTTGTTCGCCCAGCTTGCTTTTTAATTCATCTGTTGAAAGTTCTTGCAGTTCTTCTACTTCTAATCCTTGTAAGTCAATTTCTAAAGAAGATAATGCCTTTTGGAAGCTACGTGTAAAGTTACGGTCAATAGCCATTACTTCTCCAGTTGCTTTCATTTGGGTGCCAAGCGTTCTTTCAGCGTAGAAAAACTTGTCAAACGGCCACCTTGGAAATTTCACTACTACATAGTCAAGAGCAGGTTCAAAGCTTGCATACGTGTCTCCTGTCACAGGATTTAATAACTCATGAAGCGTGTAGCCTACCGATAGCTTTGCAGCAATTTTAGCAATCGGATAGCCAGTTGCTTTTGATGCAAGAGCAGACGAACGGCTCACACGCGGATTTACTTCAATTAAATAGTACTGCTTGCTTTTTGGATCAAGCGCAAACTGAATGTTGCACCCCCCAATAATGCCAAGCGATGAAATAATTTTAACTGAAGCAGAGCGAAGCATTTGATATTCCACGTCTGTTAGTGTCTGAGAAGGAGCAACGACCACCGAATCTCCAGTATGGACGCCTACGGGATCGATGTTCTCCATATTACAAATTGTGATGCACGTATTGTTTACGTCACGCATAACCTCATACTCAACTTCTTTAAATCCAGCAATGCTTTTTTCAATTAAGCACTGAGTAATAGCACTTTCACGCAAACCTGACGCTGAAAGCTTTTCAAGCTCTTCCATAGAATGAGCAATTCCTCCGCCCGTTCCGCCTAACGTATAAGCAGGACGTACAATAACAGGAAAACCAATTTTCTTGGCAAAAGCTAACGCTTCTTCTACTTTTGTCACAACTTCACTTTCCGGCACCGGTTCATTCAGTTCATTCATCAATGCACGGAACTCTTCACGGCTTTCACCTTTTTTGATTGATTCAATCGGTGTTCCTAAAAGTTTCACATCGTATTTCGGCAAAATGTTTTGTTCATGAAGCTCAAGGGCTAAGTTTAAACCCGTCTGTCCGCCTAATGTGGCTAACAAACCATCGGGCTTTTCTTTTGCAATAATTTTCTCTACGCAGTCTACTGTTAATGGTTCAAAATAGATTCGATCTGCTACGTGAGTGTCCGTCATAATTGTAGCTGGATTATTATTGATTAAGATAACTTCATAACCTTCTTCTTTTAATGACAAGCACGCCTGAGTTCCTGAATAATCAAATTCTGCTGCTTGCCCGATTACGATTGGTCCTGATCCGATTACTAAAATCTTTTTTAACGTTTGGTCTTTAGGCATATACTTTTCCGCTCCCTACTTGCTGTACTTTCGTCATAAATTCATCAAAGATATACGTGCTGTCACTTGGTCCAGGGTGTGCTTCTGGATGATATTGAACCGACATAACAGGAAGGTCTTTATGCATTAAACCTTCAACCGATCCGTCATTCACATTTTTAAATCGAACGTTTAATGGCGTAGACGTAATCGTCTGTTCGTCTACGACATAGCTGTGATTTTGAGAAGTCATACACACTTTGTTAGTCGTTAAATCAATTACAGGCTGATTAGCTCCTCGGTGACCGAACGCCAGCTTTTTGGTTTGCGCCCCAAAAGCGAGCCCAATTAACTGATGTCCAAAGCAAATTCCCAAAGTTGGATACGATGAAATAATTTCTTTTAATTCATCCAGCTGACTGCTCACTTGAGTTGGATCTCCAGGTCCGTTTGATAAGACAATGCCATCCGGCTGCAGTTCTTTTACTTTTGAAGAGCTTGTAGAATAAGGAACAACTGTTACTTTGCACTCTCGATTTAACAGCTCTTGTAAAATTGATTTTTTATACCCAAAGTCCATTAATACAACGTGTTTTTCACCATTTCCGTAAGTAACAGGCTCTTTTGTTGATACTTCTTTTACTACATATCCATCGCATTCAGCAGTAAATGCTGGCGATTCAGCAGATGTCGAAAAGGCAGATTGCATCGTACCTTCTTTTCGAATTCGTTTTACGACCGCTCTCGTATCCACATGTGTAATAAGCGGAATGTTCCATTTCTTTAAATATTGTTTAAAGCTGTACATCGCTTCGTAATGGAACCCTTCATCTGAACATTCGTATACGACAACGCCTGCTACGTGAGGCTTTTTGCTTTCATAATCTTTTTCATTGATACCATAGTTCCCAATCAAAGGGTACGTAAAGACGATAATTTGATCTTTGTAAGATGGATCAGTCACAACTTCTTGATAACCAGTCATTCCAGTAAAGAAAACAATTTCTCCTTCTGCCTGGTGCGTTGCTGTATGTTCAATGTGTCCGGCGAACGAATCGCCGTTTGCTAAGTGTAAATATCCGTTCATTGTGCATCCCTCTTCGAATAATTATTTATAAAACAGAATTTTTATACAAACATATTCAAAAAAATTTGTATTATGAAGTAATTTTTGTTTGGCTAAACGCTTCTTCAATGATATGAATCGCTTGGTCCAACTCTTTTTTTGTTACAGTTAAAGGAGGCAGCAATCGTACCACATGCGGTCCCGCTCCCAGTGCTAGCAATCCTTTTTCACGCATAGCTGCAAGCAATGCTGACTGATGTTCTCCGCATTCAATTCCAATCATAAAACCTTTTCCACGAACATCGGTTACAAATGAATAATCTGCTAAGCTATTTTTCAAAGCATTGGTAAAATAAAGGCTTTTTTCTGTAACCTCTGCCAAAAATGCTTCATTAAAAATAATGTTTAAGGTTGCTTTGGCTGAAGCTAGTGCAATTGGGTTTCCTCCAAAGGTTGTTCCGTGAGTACCAGGTCCAAATGCTTCTTTGAGATATCCTTTTCCAATCATCGCACCAACCGGCATTCCGCTTCCTAATCCTTTAGCTGCTGTAATAATATCTGGTGAAACGTTAAAATGCTGATAAGCAAATGGTTTTCCTGTTCTGCCGATTCCAGTCTGCACTTCATCGACTATAAACAGTGCTTCGTGCTTTTTACACAGCTCTTGAATGGTTAATAAAAATGCTTCGGTTCCTGGAACCACTCCGCCTTCTCCTTGAATGACTTCAACCATAATTGCTGCTACGCTGTCGTCCATTTCTTGTTTTAATGCTTCTTCATCATTGTATGGCACGTAAACAAACTCATTAACAAGAGGACCGAAGCCATCATGAATTTTTGCCTGCCCTGTAGCTGTCATTGTAGCAAATGTACGTCCATGAAATGATTTTGTAAACGTAATAATTTTGTGTTTTTGTGTGTACTTACGCGCTAATTTAATCGCCGCTTCGTTGGCTTCTGCACCGCTGTTACAGAAAAATACTGCATCACCGTTTGAGTGTTCCACAAGCTTACCTGCTACGTCTTCTTGAATCGATTGATGAAATAAATTTGACACATGCCACACTTTATTTAACTGCTCTTCGACCGCTTTTTGAACATCAGGATGACGATGACCTACGTTACAAACAGCGATACCTGAAATAAAATCTAAATACTCATTTCCTTTGTTATCTATTAATTTTGTTCCTTGCGCCTCTTCCACATGGATATCAAACCGTTGATATGTTGGAAACAATGAACTCATCGCTATCTTCTCCACCTTTTCCACTATATTTAATTGCTGTACCAATCAGCTTCCCTTCCTTATCTAAAAATCCATCAGTTCCGCTAATAATATGAACTTCTTCAAGCAAAGGAGATAACGCATTTACCGCTGATGTTACTTTCGGAATCATTCCGCCGTAAATTACTTTTTCTTCAATAAGTGCATCAATCTCTGACTTTGTAAGCTCAGGAAGCAATGCTCCATCCTTTAACACACCTTTTACATCGGTTACAAACATCAGCTTTTCAGCATTTACTGCTTGTGCAACGGCTCCGGCTGCCACGTCAGCATTAATATTATAGCTATTACCTTCTTCATCTGCTCCAATGGAAGAAACAACTGGAATATACTGACTGTCAGTTAGTTGTTTTAATAATGTATCGTTTACGCCTTTTACTTCTCCAACGTAACCTAGACGTTCCACATCAATTGCCTCTGCTTTAAGCAATAATCCATCAATTCCTGATAGTCCTACCGCTTTTAAGTTCGCTTTTTGTAGATCTTTTACAAGCTGCTTATTAACCTTGCCTGCTAATACCATCGTCACAACTTCTAATGCTTCTTTGGACGTTTTTCGAAGCCCATCTACAAATTCCGTTTCAATGTGAAGTTTGGTAAGCGTATCTTGAATATCAGGTCCGCCTCCGTGCACAACAATGATCTGATATCCACTCGCTTTTAACTGCTGAATACTTTCAAAAAAAGCGCTTGTTAACTGATTGACAATGCTGCCTCCGCATTTTACAACGACGATTTTTTCATTGCTCATTTCACTCTCTCCTTACGTTCGATAACTGGCGTTGATTTTGACGTAATCGTAAGTCAAATCGCAGCCCCACGCTTTGCCAATTCCATTTCCCTGCTGCAAGTCAACATAGACTTCGACCGTATCATTTTCTAAATAAGCCTTTGCTTCTTCTTCACTAAATGAAACAGGCTGACTGTTTTCTAACATCTGGATATTGCCTAACGAAACATTCACTGTTTCTGGATTAAGCGTTACTCCGCTGTACCCAACTGAACAAATAATTCGTCCCCAATTGGCATCGGCTCCATACATGGCCGTTTTCACTAGGTTCGAGCCCACAATTTGTTTAGCAATCACATTTGCTTCTTCGTTTGTATGAGCCCCAGATACGTTTACTTCAATTAGTTTTGTTGCTCCTTCACCGTCGCGTGCAATTTGTTTGGCTAAATCTTCACACGTCAAGCGCAGTGCTTCATAAAACGAATTCCATTCAGGATGATCTGGTGTAAGCGACTGGTGATCAGCTTTTCCATTTGCTAAAACAACAACCATATCATTCGTCGATGTGTCACCATCCACTGTAATTTGATTAAAGCTTTTATTTGTAATAGAACCTAGCGCATCTTGTAACACTGAAGCTTCAACCTTAGCATCCGTTGTGATAAAGCTAAGCATCGTAGCCATATTTGGGTGAATCATGCCTGATCCTTTCGCTGTGCCTCCAATGGTAACTACTTTGCCGTCAATTTTTGTTTCATAGCAAGCTGACTTCATCACTGTATCTGTTGTTAAAATAGCCGTTTGAAATTCTTCTGCTTTTTCTTTGTTCGACGAAGGACTTAACAACCCAATGCCTTTCACGATTTTTTCCATATCTAGAAGCTCTCCAATTACGCCTGTAGAAGCTACTGCTACATGATGAGGTAGGATATTAAGCTCTTTTGCACATGTATTTCGCATTTGGTATGCATCTTTTAATCCTTGTTCTCCCGTACATGCATTTGCACATGCGCTGTTCACAACGATCGCTTGCAGCTTCTGCTCCACTGCTACACTTTCTTTTGTAACAGCTAAAGGCGCTGCTTGAAAGGCATTAAGCGTGTAAACAGCTGCGCAATTAGCTGGCACATCGCTTACAATAACTCCTAAATCTTTTTTAGCATAACGTAAACCAGCATGAACACCGTCTGCTGAAAAGCCTAGCGGCGTTACAATTGTACCGTTCTCTATTTTCTTTATCTTTTCTTTCGTTTGTTTAACCGTAATCACTATACGTTCCCTCCTGCTTTTATCGTGATTAGTGATGCTGTTGACTTTATGGGAAGACAGGCAGTAGTCCGATACCCGCTTGCTGTTCAAATCCCATCATGATATTGGCATTTTGAATGGCCTGACCGGCTGCCCCTTTTACTAAGTTATCAATGACAGAAACGATCGTGACACGCTTTGTTCGTTCGTCAAATGTAATACCGATATCGCAATAATTTGATGCACTTACTTCTTTAGTAGAAGGAAATTCACCAGCTTTTCGAACGCGAACGAACGGGGAGTTTTGATATGTATCTACATATAGCTGATGGAGCTCTTGTACTGAGCTCTCTTCAGAAAGTTCAGCGTATATTGTACTCATAATCCCTCGCGTCATTGGAACTAAGTGCGTACTGAACGTAACATGGCCAATTTCCTCATCCCACTTTTCTAAAATAGATTCGATTTCTGGGATATGCTGATGTTGATTAACTTTGTATATTTTCATATTTTCATTGATTTCAGCATAATGAGCCATTTGCGAAAGACCGCGCCCTGCTCCTGAGATTCCGGACTTTGCATCAATGATAATAGAGTTTGGTTTCACCATTTGTTTACTAACGAGGGGAGCTAGCCCAAGCAGTGTAGCTGTTGGATAACAACCCGGGTTCGCAACGAACGTACTGCTTTCGACTTCGTCTGCAAACCATTCTGATAATCCATACACAGACTGTTGTAAAAATGCTTCGGCTGCAGCAGGCTTTTTGTACCATTTTTCATAAAGTGCTTCTGTTTTTAATCTAAAATCTCCAGATAGATCTACCACTTTTATTCCTTCTTCTATTAATTGAGGTACAAGTTTGCTAGAAACACCGGAAGGAGTTGCTGTAAACACTAAATCTAATTCTTCAGCCATCTTCTTAGGGTTTATATCTTGCAGCGTATATACAGTATTAGAAAGGTGAGGATAAACCTCTGCTAGTTCCATCCCATCCTGAGAGGATGAATAAACTGCATAAACATGAAAATGTGGGTGATTCGCTAACAAACGAATCAGTTCTACTCCTCCATACCCTGTTGCTCCAACAATTCCTACCTTGTATTCTTTCATTTTAAAACTCCTTTTTCCACGTATCTATTTGAATTATTTATCATTATAATACCGTATAAAAATAAAATCAAATGAATATTTAAAAAATCGAACACTTTATTCTATATTTTTAAACATTTTTATTTATTCATAAGTTTTTATTTTTATAACTATCTTTCTATTTTTGTTTAGAAATTGTTCACAGATAGTTTTGGAAAACACTGGTTGTTTTTGTGTATAATAAGAGTATCGATAAAATCATCCGTATGAGATTTTTTCATACGGCTAGTGGACGTACAGCATATACAGACTGTTCTAACTTAATAGATTAATAAGTAACAGTCGCAAAAATTTTAATTAAAAGGTGATAACATGATGAACATCACAACGGATTCTTTTTCAAATGAGCTGCAGCAATTTTTTATGAACTTTGATCATAAAATTTCGTTTAAAAAAGGTGACTTTCTCTTTCAAGAAGGTTCACCTTCAACTCATTTATTTTTTATTACGTCAGGGGCCGTGCAAGTAGGTAAAGTGACGCCGGAAGGACGCGAACTGACGCTTCAGCTGGCGAGTTCAGGAGACTTAATCGGGGAAGTCATGCTGTTTTGCGGATCTACTCCCCATATGCTCCAAGCAAAAGCCATTGAACCTTGTACGGCAATCAGTATTCAAAAACGGTTGTTAGAAAACGAACTAGCACAATACCCTGCTCTTTCTATGGAGTACATGAAGTGGATGGGACTCCAAATCAAGCGAATGCAGACAAAGTTTAGAGACTTAATTCTAAATGGAAAAAAAGGTGCTCTCTACTCTACTCTGATCCGCATGTCTAATAGTTTTGGAGTAATGAAGCCAAATGGTATTTTATTAAACGTAACGTTGACAAATCAAGAAATCGCCAATCTATGCGGGACATCTCGAGAAGTGGTCAATCGCATGCTCGCTGAGTTGCGAAAAAATGAAGTGATTTCGATGGCAGATGGAAAAATCATCATTCATAAGCTCTCTTTTTTAAAGAAAGAAATAGACTGTGAGGACTGCCCTTTGGAATTGTGCAGAATTGAATAAGAAAAAAAGCCATCGTCGATGGCTTTTTTCTTATTGAACACCTAATGCAATTTTAGCGTAGCGCGTCATTCGATCTTTATCCCATGGAGGATTAAATGTGATATTCACTTCTACATTTTCTACTTCTTCAAGAGAAATTAATTGTTTTTTCACTTGTTCGCCAATCACACCAGCCAGCGGGCAGCCAATAGAAGTTAACGTCATCGTCACGATAACCGTGTTGTTTTCTTCCATTTCTACATCATACACTAAGCCTAAATTTACGATATCAACGCCAAGCTCTGGATCAATTACTTCTTCTAGTGATTCCATGATTTTATCTTCTAACTGTTTATCCATATTCATTCTCCTTTCTCTTACTTCCGTAATTATCTTCACGTATTAAATATACCCTTAAACAATTTATCGTAAGCAATCAATAACTATGTCTTACACCGTAACAAGACAGCTTTTGCATGTCAATCGTTCTGCTTTGCTCCTAAGGAAAAGTTGTGTAAAATATGGGAATACAAGCATGAATATTAGTAGAATTCAATATAATCGTATAACTACTTCAATTTAAAAGGAGCCCTATATGAGAAACGATCAACACTTAATCGCCTTAGATCTGGATGGAACATTGTTAACGAATGAAAAAACCATTTCACCTACAACAAAACGGGTATTAGAAAAAGCCAAACAAGAAGGACATATTGTAATGATTGCAACTGGTAGACCTTATCGTTCCAGTGCTATGTATTACAGCGAATTAGATTTATCCACGCCTATTGTAAACTTTAACGGAGCGCTTGTTCATCACCCCCTTCAGCCTGATTTCGGCACGCATCACGAACCTTTAAACCGCCGCACTGTCCATGACATTGTGACAGCTATGCAAGACTATCGCATCAACAATATCATGGCAGAAGTACAAGATGACGTGTATCTTCATTTTGAAGATCGAAAATTAATGGATGTACTTAGCCTAGGGGATCCTAAATTACAAACGGGTGATTTGCGTCATACGCTGCAGCACGACCCAACGTCTATTTTAATTCACGCAGATGAAGAACATGTACAAGATATACGCTCTCACCTTTCAGATGTTCATGCAGAAGTACTAGAACATAGACGCTGGGGAGCACCTTGGCATGTCGTTGAAATTGTAAAAAAAGGACTTAATAAAGCTGTAGGTCTTGAGCGCGTAGCTAATCATTATCAAATTCCACGCGAACGAATTATTGCGTTTGGAGATGAAGACAATGATTTTGAAATGATTAAATTTGCAGGACACGGTATTGCCATGGAAAATGGTATTAACGAATTAAAACAGCTAGCGCGTGAAGTAACAAAATCGAATGAAAATGATGGTATTGCTTATTATTTGGAAAAAACGTTAAATTTATAACTTAGCTTTTTTTGAAAAGCAAGGTAAATTTTTATCGCTATCATTTTTTTTATTTAGCACACACTATAACCGACACTTCTTAAGGTGTCGGTTTTATTTATATTACGAGGAGGAATTTATGATGGGCAGAGGCAATCGATCAAAACGTTTTGTGAAACAAGGTGCAGACGCAGTTCAAAAACATGATGAACGAATTCCTTATCATATGACTATGGCAGAGGCAGAAGCATTTCAAGCTCAGCAGCGCCAAACTCCTCATGGAGGACAGTAACTTATGAAAAATTCACTTTTTGGTCAAGTAAAAGATGCGATTCGAAATGCAGTATCCGGCCATTCAGAAGATCAGCTTCATCGTCAAAAGCACGGCAACGGTGAACTTGATATTTCAGAAGGCGTATTAAATAGTATTGCTTCTAACGCTTCTCCTGAGGAGCAAGAGCAGCTGAAGCAATTCCAAAACTCATTGCATCAAGCGTATGATACAGATGGAGAATCACATTCACAAGAGAAAAGCGCAGACATTACGTCTGATACGCTGTCTCACATCGTTCAGAATGCTTCTTCCGAAGAGAAGGCACAGCTTGAACAGCTTCAAAGCACTTTAGAAGGCGGTCAGTCTCACGCTCACGGTAAAGCTCATGCGTCCAGTGAAAGCGTAGCAGCTGATATATTATCTCATGCACAGCAAAATGCTTCTCCTGAAGAACAAGCTCAGCTTGAACAGCTTCAAAGCACTTTAGAAGGCGGTCAGTCTCACGCTCACCGTGAATCTCACACGTCTAGTGAAAACGTAGCAGCTGATATGCTGTCTCATGCACAGCAAAGCGCTTCTCCTGAAGAACAAGCTCAGCTTCAGCAGCTTCAGAATACATTAGGAGCTGCTGGTCAAAATCATCAAACGTCTCAGGCTCATACGTCTGCAGCTTCTGATGAAAACATTGCAGCTGATATGCTGTCTCATGCGCAGCAAAATGCTTCTCCTGAAGAACAAGCTCAGCTTCAAGAACTTTCTAATGACTTAAAAGGCACGCATTAATAAAAAAGAGTCCAGGTAATGAATACCTGGACCTTTTTTAATCCTTGCGAAACAAACCAAAGATTCCCGTTGTCTGAACGATATTGGTAAAAGCTTTAGGATCTACCTCTTTAATCACTCGCTCCAAGTCAAATAATTCATATCTGGTCAAAACAATCATTAGCATTTCTTTATCTTCGTTTGTAAAGCCGCCTTTAGCCGGTACCGCCGTAATCCCTCGCACAAGTTTGGCGTGAATCGCCTTTCTTAGCTCCACTCCTTTTTTCGTTACGATCATTGCTGTGAGTTTGACATGACGCGTATGAATAACATCAATGACGCGAGTAGTTGTATAAAGCGTCACAAGCGTATAAAGTGACTTCTCAGCACCATATAAAAGACCTGCTAGCACGATAATAATTGCGTTTAATATGAACATATAAGTGCCAATTGGTCGGTCCTTTACTCGAGACAAAATCAGGGCAATAATATCGAGCCCACCAGTTGAAGCTCCAAATTTCAACGTAATTCCTACCCCTACCGCTAAAATAACGCCTCCAAAAACTGCGTTAAGGATGATGTCTTTAGAAAGTGCTTGAATAGGAATAATTCCAAGAAACAAAGTTGTTGCAGCAACGCTGATAAAGCTGTAAACAGTAAATGACTTCCCAACTTTTTTCCACCCTAAAATAGTTACAGGAATGTTTAACAACAACAGCAGCACTCCAGTGGAAATAGTAAAAGGGGTGTAATCTGTCACGATACTCGAAACAAGCTGCGCTACTCCTGTAAAGCCGCTCGAATATACATTAGCAGGTATCAAAAACAAGTTGAGCGCAAGCGCATTCAATAATGCTCCTACTAAGACGACTATCGCTTTTTTTGTTTCAAGCCACATATTCAAATGACCGACCTCCGCTTTTTTAAAACTTCTTACTCTCCTATACCCATTTATAAAATGAATAAAGTCAGCATCTTTAAAATAGTTAGTACATATAGTATGTACGATTTGGCAGAATTAAAAAAACTTATTCAAAAATTGTATTTTCCTCAAAGTGCTTATACACTAATACTATGTCGTATATAACGCTTCTCAATGTTTATACATCAAATTCATTTAATATTTTATAAATGCAATTAGGAAGGTGACATTTATGTCAATTAAACTTTTAACCGATAGTGCAAGCGATTTGCCTTTATCCTTTTTTCAAGAAAATAACGTTGGCTTTTTACCACTTCGCGTAAGCCTGGATAATCAAGAATTTTTAGATCTACAAACGATTGAGCCAGCTTCTGTCTACGAAGCCATCCGTAAAGGCAAAATGCCAAAAACATCTCAAGCGGCTCCAACTACTACGTATGAAGTCTTTGAGAACATAGCTAAATCAGGTGATTCGTGCATTTATTTAGCTTTTTCTTCAGAATTATCCGGTACATACCAAACAGCAATGATGATTCGAGAAGAACTCCTAGAAAAGTATCCCGATTTCCAATTAGAGATAATCGATACGAAATGTGCATCTCTTGGCCAGGGAGTAGTTACTTATTATGCAACACAATTACTACAACAAAACCTCTCACTAGTCGAGATGACAGAAAAAATAAAACAATACGCGCTGCATATGGAACATATTTTTACGGTCGATGACTTAGATTTTCTTGCTCAAGGAGGACGCGTGAGCAAAGCTTCTGCTTTTGTAGGAGGTCTGCTTAATATTAAGCCGCTGCTTCATGTGGAAGATGGAAAACTGATTCCAATCGAAAAAATCCGCGGCCGTAAAAAAGTATTTAAGCGCATGCTTGATGTAATGGAAGAACGAGGAAAAAGCCTCTCTTCTCAAACCATTGGAATCAGCCATGGAGATGATTTAGAAACAGCTCTTCAGCTGAAAGAGATGATTCAAGAACGTTTTGGAACCAAACATTTTATTATTAATATTATTGGTGCAGCCATAGGTTCTCACTCTGGCCCAGGGACGATTGCAGTCTTCTTTTTGAACGAAACCATCGAATAATTTAAAGAGGTCAGGGCATTCTAAAGGTACGATCAAAAAGGGGTGTATCACAATGCCAAAAACGAGCGATAACGATAAAAAAGCAAAAGATAATAACGCAAAGCTTCACGAAAAGAATCTGCAAGCTAAGCATAACCGTGAGCTTGGAAAACATTCATTTTCTAAAAAAACTGATCACTTATAAAAAGAAGCCGCTGAATTTTCAGCGGCTTCTCCTTTTAGTTTTCTTCTTTTTTAAAATATGTCCATCCTTCTTCTTGATAAACTTTTCCTTCTTTCATCAGTTTACCAAGCGCACGTTTGAACGCAGCTTTACTCATATTAAAGCGCTCGCGAATATCTTCCGGATAGCTTTTATCCCAAAATGGCATAACGCCACCGCGGCTTTCCATGTAATCGTATAGTACTTGTGCATCTTCATCCATGCTTTCTTGCTTGCGCGGAAGAAGCGATACGTTTAGCGTTCCGTCTTCTTTTACATTAATTACGCGGCCTGTTACATACGTCCCAAGCTTTGGTTCTTTGCGTCTCTCGCTTTCATGAATAAATCCAACATATCCTTCATCTGTCATAATAAATGAACCTACGCGCAGTACGCGATAGATGTATCCGCGCACTTCACGATTAAAAAGTTCGGGCGGAGCATCTAATGCCATTGCTTTCATCACATCGTCTGTAGCAATTTTCCCGTACATCTTACCGCGCTTTGAAATCTTCATTGTACAGTAAACCTTGTTTCCGACTTCTGGCCACAGATCTTCTAGGGCAGGTAAGTCTGTTGAACCAATTAACATATCTTTGTTCATGCCGATATTTACAAACACGCCCAAACCTGGATTAACATCTACGACCTCGACCCACTCATAGACACCTTCTTCAACAAGAGGTAAGTGCATCGTTGCCGTTAAACGGTCATGCTGATCAAGGTATAGAAAAACTTCTACTTCTTCTCCTTCAGCAAGTTCTCTTGTTGTTTCATTTTTATGTAGCAAAATTTCTTCTTCACCTTCTGCTAACATATAACCAATCGGCGTTTCCCGGTTTACTGTTAAATACGCTTTCATCCCAGCTTCTACATTCATCGTTCTATCCATCCTTTATATAAATTAGTAGTGACTATTCCGTCACCACATACCTTCTCACTTTGCATCGAACAGCATTTTAAATTTCAAATCAACTTAAATGCATGCATTGTTTAAAAAAGCTGCTTCTATAGCTTACAACAAAAAGCATAACTTGTATTGTATCAATTACCGGCTCTCTATTCAATATCAGTTGTATACAGTTTGTGTTTTATTTATAATAAAAGAACAAACTCTTTACATATGGAGGTTATTATGGCTAAAGATAGTTCATTTGACATTGTGTCACAAGTCGATTTATCAGAAGTAACAAACGGCATTACCATGGCAACAAAAGAAATTAAAACCCGCTACGATTTTAAAGGCAGTAAAAGCGAAATCTCGCTTGAAAACGAAGAGCTTGTTCTTATTTCTGATGATGAATTTAAGCTTGAACAGTTAAAAGACGTACTGATCTCCAAGCTTATTAAACGCGGCGTACCTACACGCAATATCTCATATGGAAAAATTGAGAACGCCTCTGGAGGAACGGTTAGACAACGTGCCAAGCTAATTCAAGGTATCGACAAAGACAACGCTAAAAAGCTAAATACGATTATTAAGAATACCGGTTTAAAAGTAAAAAGCCAGATTCAAGATGATCAGCTTCGCGTAAGCGGTAAAAATCGTGATGACCTGCAGCAAATCATTTCAGCTATTCGCAGCGCTGATTTACCTATTGACGTACAATTTATTAATTACCGCTAAAAAAATGGATGCTCCGGCATTCATTTTTTCTTTTAAAGCCTTTTTTTATTCGTTCAGGCTTATTCCTATGCATAGATACACTTTCTTAACAAATACTAGTATACGCTTTACATACTCATATTAATTAAGGAGTGTATACCAATGAATCAAAATCAAAAACAAAACTTCCCTCCTCAGCATCAGCAAACTCAGCCAGGTATTGAGAAAGATATGCACCCAATCCCTACCTCTATCGCTCCAGATTATAAGGCAAGCGGAAAATTACAGAACAAAGTAGCTGTTATCACCGGAGGAGACAGCGGTATCGGACGTTCTGTCGCTTATCATTACGCTAAAGAAGGCGCAAATGTTGTCATAACCTACCTTAATGAACACGATGATGCAAATGAAACCAAAAAACAAGTTGAACGAATGGAAGCTTCTTGTTTGTTGCTTGCTGGTGACATAGGAGATGAGCATTTTTGTCAAGAAGTCGTCTCAAAGGCCATTCAGACTTTCGGAAAAATAGACATCTTAGTCAATAATGCTGCTGAACAGCATCCTCAAAAAAGTATTACGGATATCACGACTGAACAGCTTACTCGTACGTTTCAAACGAATATTTTTTCAATTTTTCATTTGACCAAAGCTGCATTGCCTCATTTAAAACAAGGAAGCGCTATTATTAATACAACGTCTGTGACAGCTTACCATGGGCATGATCAGCTGATTGATTACTCTTCAACCAAAGGTGCTATCGTTGCTTTTACACGTTCTTTATCAGCTTCGCTCGCAACAAAAGGCATTCGCGTAAACGGCGTAGCTCCGGGACCCATTTGGACACCTCTTATTCCGTCTACGTTCGACGAACAGCAAGTTGCGACATTTGGGTCTAATACACCTATGAAACGGGCAGGACAGCCTTCTGAGCTCGGACCAGCCTATGTATACTTGGCAAGCTCTGATTCTTCTTATATGTCCGGGCAAGTTCTGCACATTAATGGGGGATCCATTGTAAACGGATAACATTTCTCTTCGGTCATTCATTTATTTTTATGTGGAAACACTATCAGAATTCAGCTATTTTTGTTTAAATAGAGATATGAACACCGCTAAAGGAGAGTATTTGAATGACCGATACATTAAGCACTCTTAAACATATATACGAAACCATTTTAAATAAAGTCGATGCCGGTATCCATGCGGTCGATGAAACAGGAAAAACTATTATTTATAATGAAAAGATGACAAAGATGGAGCTGATGGATGAACAAGACGTTTTACATAAAAACTTGTTAGATGTATTTATGTTCAAAGAAAATCAGCAAAGCACGCTTGTACAGGCGCTGCAAAAAGGAAAAGAAACGGTTAACGTCAAGCAAACGTATTTCAACAATCAAGGACAAGAAATCACGACGATTAATAATACCTTCCCTATTTTAAAAGACGGGGTCATTCAAGGAGCGGTTGAAATTGCTCAGGACGTGACAAAACTAGAGCGTCTAATCCGGCAAAACATTAGGCAAAAAGGAAACACACGCTTTACGTTTGACAGCATCATCGGAAACAGTCAAGCGGTTCATGATGTGATTGAAGACGCCAAGCGTGCTACTAGAACTCCTTCTTATGTCTTAATCATTGGAGAAACAGGCACGGGAAAAGAATTGTTTGCTCAAAGCATACATAATGGCAGCAGCCGCTCTTCTGCTCCTTTTATTTCACAAAACTGTGCTGCGCTACCGGATAATTTAATTGAAAGCCTTTTGTTCGGTACGAAGCGCGGAGCTTTTACAGGTGCAATGGATAATCCTGGCCTTTTCGAACAAGCGCAAGGAGGCACATTACTGCTAGATGAAATCAACTCGTTAAACCCAAATCTTCAGGCTAAGCTTCTTCGAGTGCTGCAGGAAAAAACCGTACGAAGAATTGGGGATACAGTGGACAAACCGGTTAACGTTCGAGTGATCGCGAACATGAATGAAGATCCAATCGATGCAATTGCAGAAAACCGATTACGCAAAGACTTATATTATCGACTTGGCGTCGTGACGCTTTTTATTCCTCCTCTTCGTGAACGAAAAGAAGATATTATTGAATTAACAAAGTTTTTCATCAAAAAATACAATGATTTGTTTCAGATGAATGTAAAAACCGTAGATCACCAAGTCATGTCTTCTTTTCTCTCTTATGACTGGCCAGGGAACGTACGGGAATTAGAACACATTATTGAAGGCGCAATGAACTTGGTAATGGACGAAGATGTTATTCACTATTCTCACCTTCCTTTCCAATACAGAACGAAGTTCCAGCTAAAGCAGCATGAACATTTTGAAAATAAAGCAAGCAGTGACGCACCTTCTTATCCAAGCGCTTTTCACCCTTCTCTTCCTTTAAAGGAACAGCTGTTAGCGTTCGAAGCAGAATGTATTAAACAAACGCTTGAACAACACAGCCACAACATCTCAAAAAGTGCTAAGATACTAGGGCTGACCAGACAAAGCTTGCAGTATCGTATGAAACGATTAAACATCCGCTCTAAATAAAAAAGAAGTGCACAGTGCACTTCTTTTTTATTTTGCTTTATAAACCGGTGAATCCGATTGTTTTTGATCAATATTTTTCTTGATTCCTACGTGATAATACACGTAGAGTACAATGATTAAAGGGACACCGCAGTAAAGACCAATTCGTTGATCCGGAATAAAAATTAAACTGATTAATACAAGTCCATACAAACAAAAACCTAGAATAGGAACGAACGGATAAAGCGGCGTTTTAAATTTCAATTCCTTTATGTCTCCTCCTTCCGCTAAAAAACGACGGCGGAACATAAATTGAGAGGCACAAATGGACATCCAAACAATAATGGTCACCATTCCTGAAATCGAAATAAACCAAAGATATACGGTTTCAGCAGCCACGACGCTTGTAATCAACGAGCACCCTGAAATAATCATTGTCACAATTAATGCGTTAATTGGAACACCTTTTGAAGATAATTTCTTCAAAGGTTTTGGCCCCATATTGCTGTTTGACAGTGACCAAAGCATACGAGAAGCAGCATAAACGCCGGAGTTCGCCACTGATAGAACGGCTGTTAAAATGACAAAGTTCATGATATCCGCTGCGTATGGAATGCCAATTTGATCTAATACGGCAACAAACGGACTTTCAATGACGCCTGCTGTTTTGTATGGCAGAATAGAGACTAAAACAAACATAGCTAACACAAAGAAAAACAGCGTTCTCCAAATGACGTTTCGAATAGATCTCGGTAACGTTTTCTCAGGACTTTCACTTTCTCCTGCTGCAATGCCGACAAGCTCCGTTCCTTGAAACGAAAAGTTAACCGTTACTAAAGTCAATAAAACTGCCAGTATTCCATTTGGAAAAAGACCTGCGCCTTGGGTGAAATGTGAAAGAAACGGTGCGGATTCTCCTCCCTTGAAATCGATAAAACCAAAAACAGCAGCTCCTCCAATTAAAATAAATAGAATAATAGCCGTAACTTTAATACTCGAAAACCAAAACTCAGTTTCAGCATAGCTTCGAGCAGAAAGAGCGTTAATTAAAAATGTAATGACGCCAAAAATCAAGCACCATGACCATATAGGTACATCAGGAAACCACCTCTGCATTAAAATTCCTGCTGACGTAAATTCAAGTCCTGTCGTATTTGCCCAGCTGAACCAGTACAGCCATCCAATCATAAAGCCTGTAGAAGGCCCTAAAAACCTTGTAGCGTATTCTTGAAAGGAACCTGAAACCGGCATTGCTACCGCTAGCTCTCCTAAACAAAGCATAACTAAATACATGAGGAAGCCGCCTATTATATATGCAAGAATGGCTCCTCCCGGCCCTGCCTGGCTAATAGTAAAACCCGAACCTAAAAATAGGCCTGTTCCAATCACGCCTCCTAACGCAATCATAAATAAATGTCTGCTTTTCATTGTTCTCTGTAATTGGTTTTGTTCTGTATGTCTATTCATCGGTACCTCCGTTCTTCATTTTCTTATATGTGGTTTGTACAAGCATACCTACTTTTTAACATCTGAACAGTTGTTTCTTGAATCAACTTAGGAAGGACGCCGAACGAATAAGGCTTGTACACTCGCTCTGTCCACTTATGTCCGTCTTTCCCATATACCCCCATATTGATGGACGGAATATTTAATTCTCGAATTTCACGGAAAGGAATCGCCCCTGCAATCCCCCATCCCGGAAAGTTACGTGTAAAAGCATCGATTTCCTCATCTGTCTCATGAAGAGATAAAAAGCTGCCATCCGCTAGGTAGGGGAAAAATTTTTTAAACTGAAACGTCTCTCCCGTCTGTTTTCCAACCTTCTCCACAGCCGCTTGCAAGGGATAAAGAAGCTGCTGATCTCTGCTTTCTTCTTTCTTCAAGTGATTATGAGGCAAGTAAGGCGGTGCAAAAAAGACAATTACGCGCGGACTTTGATGCGGATCTAACCTTTGAAGTTCTTCAATTACTTTAAAGCACCTTGTTCTAAGTTCTAAATGCGCATACTGTTCGAAAGCTCGTTCAATACAAGCCTGAGCATTTACCCCTTTTTGATCCAATTCTTCCAAATAATCTTCCAAACTCACAACATCTACTTTCCAAGACAAGTTTCGCTTTGGTAAATTCGTTCTCCGAACAAAAAGTTCGTAATAATCAGAAAGTTTTTTCTCCACTTTTTCACATGCTTCGATTGATAATCCAATTAATTGACTCATCACTTCTTTTGCCGTTCGTTCATAGATGAAATAGTTAAAATACAAATGACTACTTACAGCAGTTTGCACATTATAAGCCTCTTTATTATCTCGTTGATACAGACAGGAAGGTGGCAGTACCAGCTCTCCTTCAATATTTTCAGCTAGATTAATATTGTTATGGATGCTTCCTGTAATCTCAGATGCAATCAAATTAGGGTCTATACCAGCAAGCGTATCTCCTACGTGTACCTCCCTTCCGTAAATATAAAAACATGGAAGCAGTTTCCCAGCGGCTCCTGTATAAATATAGCGCGTGGAATCTCCATCGTAAAGAGGTGTAATAAAGTCGGTATTAATCGCTGCTACATATGAAAGATTTTTTTCTTTTTTCAAACGGTTCAGTTCAGAAACAGCAGAAATAATTCCAGCATGCTGACTTTCCTCATCTGGGTTGACCATAAAAAGGACGTTTCCTTCTAATTTATTTGGATGCTTAGTAAAATGCAGCACATTGGCTAAATGTACAGCAATTCCACTTTGCATATCAACGGCTCCTCTTCCAAACATCCATTCACCTGAGCGAGCATCTCGCTGTACATCTTCATTAATGTTATGCATAGAGAAATAGCGCTGAAGTTCTTCTGGATCTAATGCTATGTCTTTTAATGGACCAAAATCTTCAATGCCAACCGTATCTAAATGAGCGTGATAAATCATTGTTTGAGCATTTTTTTTGCTGCCTTGAATAAAAGCAAATACATTTTTTCTACCTAGCGTATCGCCATTAATTTTCTGTTCCCAAACGTGAAGGGGATTTTCTTTGAAATAAGGAAAACTTTGAAGCGTGTTTTTAATGAAATCAGCAATCTTTACTTCGCCGCTTGTCCCATTGATACTTTTGATTTTCACTAACGCTTTTGTTAAACATTCAACTTGCTCTTCCATGCTTAGCTGCGAGAGTTGGATATACACTTCTATTCCTCCTGCCTATCAAATAAAAACGTTATTTAGCTGCATATGAATAAAAATAGTACGATATATACATATCGTACTATTTTTATTTATTTTAAACCGATTACTCAGCAAATACTTTTTCAATTCGTTCAATTGCCCAGTCTAACTCTTCTTTTGAAATCGTTAGCGGCGGAGCAAAACGAATAACCGTACTGTGCGTTTCTTTACAAAGCAAACCTTGGTCTTTTAATTTTTCACAATAAGGACGAGCTTCTTCGTGTAATTCTACCCCGATGAATAGACCTCGGCCGCGCACTTCTCTAATAACTGGATTGCTTAAGCTTTGGAGCTTCTGCTTGAAATAAGAACCTAATTCTAATGAACGCGCTGGAAGTTCTTCATCTTCAATTACTTCCAAAGCAGCTAATGATACGGCACAAGCAAGCGGGTTTCCTCCAAATGTTGAACCATGAGAGCCAGGGTTAAAGACACTTAAAATGTCTTCGTTAGCGACTACGCAAGAAATAGGGAAAACTCCTCCTCCAAGCGCTTTACCTAAAATCAGCATATCTGGTTCTACGTCTTCCCAATCACAAGCAAACATTTTGCCTGTACGCGCTAAGCCAACTTGGATTTCATCAGCAATAAATAGCACATTATGTTCTTTACATAAATCAGCTGCAGCTTTTAAGAAGCCTTCTGGAGGTAAAACGATACCTGCTTCACCTTGAATTGGCTCAATTAAAAATGCGGCTGTATTTGGTGTAATAGCAGCTTTTAACGCTTCTAAATCACCATAAGGAATGGTTTGAAGCCCTGGAAGCATCGGTCCAAAACCACGTTGATATTCTGCTTCAGACGATAAGGAAACAGCTGTCATTGTACGACCGTGGAAGTTGCCCACACATGCGATGATTTGTGCTTGATTTTCAGCAACGCCTTTCACATCGTAAGCCCAGCGGCGTGCAGCTTTAATGGCTGTTTCCACCGCTTCTGCTCCCGTATTCATTGGAAGAGCCATATTTTTATTTGTTAATTTACAAATCTTTTCATACCATGGACCAAGCTGATCATTATGAAACGCTCGTGACGTTAACGTTACTTTATCAGCTTGACGTTTTAATGCTTCAATAATTTTTGGATGACGATGTCCTTGGTTAACAGCGGAATAAGCACTTAGCATATCCATATATTTATTATTTTCTGGATCGTGTACCCATACGCCTTCTGCCTTTTCAATTACAATCGGCAGCGGATGATAGTTGTGTGCCCCAAATTTTTCTGTTTGCTCAATGATTTTCACCGTTTTTTGTGTTTCAGTTGTCATATTTACTCCTCCTTATTTTCTAATTAGAATGTTTCAGATGTTGTTTTTGCTTGCATGTGAAGAACAAGATAATCCGGTCCGCCTGCTTTTGAATCCGTTCCTGACATATTAAATCCGCCAAAAGGCTGGTAACCAACAATCGCTCCTGTACATCCTCTGTTAAAATACAGATTTCCAACATGGAACTCTTCACGGGCGCGCTCAATATGCTCGCGGTTGTTTGATAATAAAGCGCCTGTTAATGCATATTCTGTATTGTTTGCAATCTCCATCATATGATCAAAATCTCGCGCTTTAGAGAATGCTACTACCGGACCAAAAATTTCTTCTTGCATGAGACGAGCTTTTTCATCTACATCCGCAAAAATAGTTGGCTGAATAAAGTATCCAGTTGAATTGTCTGCTTCTCCTCCCGCAACAAGCCGTCCTTCTTCTTTTCCAATTTCAATATACGATAATACTTTGTTATACGACGCCTCATGAATAACAGGTCCCATATAAGTTGAAACTTCTTCTGGGTTTCCAACGGTTAATGTTTTTGTTAGCGCAACTGCTTTTTCAAGCACTTCATCATACACATCTTGATGCACAACAGCACGAGAACCAGCGGAGCACTTTTGCCCTGCAAAACCAAATGCAGAGTATACAATTGAAGAAGCAGCTAAATCCAGATCCGCATCTTTGTCTACAACCACCGTATCTTTTCCGCCCATTTCAGCAATAACGCGTTTTAGCCATTTTTGGCCCGGCTGTACTTTTGCTGCTCTTTCATAAATGCGGCAACCTACTGCTCGCGAGCCGGTAAATGAAACAAAACGTGTTTTTGGATGTTCAACTAAATAGTCACCGATTTCAGGTGTAGCACCAGGAATAAAGTTTAATACGCCTTTCGGTAAACCTGCTTCTTCCATTACTTCTACAAATTTCGCTGCTACTACAGGAGTGGCATCAGCTGGCTTTAATAAAATCGTGTTGCCTGTTACGATAGCTGCTACTGCTGTTCCAGCCATGATAGCTAACGGGAAGTTAAAGGGTGAAATAATAATACCTACGCCAAGTGGAATATAATTGTACTGATTATACTCACCGTCTCGACTCTGTACTGGAGAACCATCTTTTAACGTCAGGACTTGACGTGCATAGTACTCTAAAAAATCAATTGCTTCTGCTGTATCAGCATCTGCTTCGTTCCAAGGCTTTCCTGCTTCTTTTACAAGATAACTAGAAAATTCATGCTTTCTGCGACGGATGATGGCCGCTGCACGAAAAAGAATATCTGCTCGATGTTCTACTTTCCATTTTTTCCACGTTTCAAAAGCTTTTAAAGCTGACTGCATCGCTTGCTCTGCTAAGTCTTTATTTACTGTAGAGACATATCCAATCACTTCTTTTATATTCGCTGGGTTAACAGACGTAATTTTCTCTTCAGTTTCCACTTTTTCACCGTCGATCACAAGCGGGTACGTTTTGCCAAGCTGTGTATTTACATATGTTAATGCTTCTTGAAATGCCTTTTTATTGTTTTCGTCCTTAAAATTTGTAAATGGTTCATGAGAATAAGAAACTACCATGATATATACCTCCTAGTATGCAAATCTTTGTTTACTTTATAGTTATGCAAATAGCGTGCCAACTTTTAATAAAACTTTACAGCCTATTTGCCATCAAGGTTTTCACCACTTGTATTATTCTTTCTTTTTAATACAGGAAAAAATAATTGGCACGTGTATATTTTTTTTGCACTTTAAACGCCAATATCTTTGGCACAGAAAATATATTGAGACATACCTAAATCAATCCAATCTAAAAACGAAAAAATCCGAACAAGTTTGATTCTCCATCAAGAATCAAACTCGTTCGGATCTTCCTTCAACTACAATACTTTTGTCCCAGCCTCTTTCTATTTGTTTATAAAGTTATCTCTTCGTCATTTGAATGGTTTTACAGGATTGTCTTTCAATCATTTTGTGAGCAACGCGCACTTGTTCTGCAACAGCATATGGCGTTTCAATCTGCTTAATCAAACAGCGTACAGCCTGATAACCAAGTTCAAAAATATTAATATCAATAGATGTGAGAGCAGGTCTAGCCATTTCGGCGATCAAAACATTATTAAAACTGACAATCGAAATGTCTTCAGGAACCGAAATTCCCAGTTCATCCAATGTATTTAAAACGCCTAATGCCATTAGATCGTCCGCTACTACCAGAGCCGTTGGACGTTCTTTTAGAGATAAAAGTTCGCAAACAGCTTCTTTTCCTCCCTTCTGTAGAAATTCTTCATGAATTACATACTCGTCCCGGTAAGGAATGTTTGCTTTTTGAATCGCTTTATCATAGCCTGTTAAACGGTCAATGGTAACGACTAATTCAAGACTTCCGCCAATAAACGCAATACGCTCATGTCCAGATTCAATTAAATATTCCGTCGCTTCTTTTCCAGCTTTAAAATTATCATTATCAACAAACGTGATGCTTTCACTATGTTTAAACGGCTTTCCAATAACTACAAACGGCACGCTCTGTTCTTGCAAATAAGAAAGTACTTGATCATCAACTTTGGAGTACAGCAAAATTAATCCATCCACTCGTCTTCCCTGTACCATTTGAACAACTTCTGCAAAAATCTCTTCTTCCGTTTCTCCAGTGGACATATAAATCGCTCTTTTGTTTTCGTGAGCTCCGGTGCTGATTCCTCTTAGCACTTCGGGAAAGAATGGATTTTGAAACACCTTGTCTGCTGAGCTCGGCATCACTAGGCCGACTGCCTCTGTCGTTTGATTTGCTAGACTTCGCGCAATAATATTTGGGTGATAACCAAGTTCTTTCATAGCCGATCGCACGCGCTGTTTTGTTTTTTCACTAATTCTTGAGCTGTCTGCAATGACGCGAGATACCGTCGAAGGGGCTACATTTGCTAAATTTGCCACATCTTTTATTGTTACACCCATAATTCCACCTCTTAATTATGTTTTCTTCATTAATACTTATCCAATTATAATTTGACAACTACGACGCGCTGTCCTTTTTACGTGATTGAGAAATTTTCTTTTCTTTTCTTCTTTTTGAAGATGCTTTGTACAAAAAGATGCCAAATCCCGTATAAACAGCAGCAACCGCTGCGATATATCCAATATTAAACCCTGACTTTTTCACTACTTTATATACATTTGTGGTCTCAGGCTCCAATGAAATGTTGTATACATCGTCAACGGGTCGTATAATTCCTTCCGTTATTAACCCTCTTAGTTCATTTTCTTTTCCAACTTTTTTGAGCGGGACATTAATGTCCGACGTTTCCTTTGTATTATTAATCACAACAAACGTCGTTTCGTCCTTATACCTTCTCTTGTATACAGCCACACCTTTTTGCTCAGACACAAGGGTAAAGCTTCCTTTTCGAAGAGAAGGCGACTTTGCTCTAAGTTCAGCCAGTTTTTTTAAATGATCTATAATATCGGGATTAGCTAAAAAATTCATCATCCCATAATTTTCTGCTCCCTTTCCCCCATTCAGCGCAATTTCCGTTCCATAAAAAACGATTGGTACACTCGGCGAAGTATAAAGATACGAAAGCCCTTGCTTTGTTCGGGCTCCAGGATGATTTTCACTCTTCAATGCTTGTGCTGTAAAACGTGTGCTATGAACATCATCTAAAAAATTGGCTAAAGGCTGATTACTTCCTTTCCTCCACTTGTCATACAACATTTTCTGCGGACGATTAGTACCGCTAAACGTAGCAGCAGTGGCTTCGGCTAGCGTTCTATCTACAAGCAAATCTACTCCTAACGAATCAGCCTGCTCATTTTTTTTAAATGGTTGCCCGTTTATTTCTCCTATTAATAGAAAAGAAGGATTCATGCTTTTTAGCGTCTTAGAAAAGGATGAAATAAATGCAGAAGGAGCTTGATCGATATCTTTAACGTAATATCCGTCAATATCTGCTTGTTTGCTCCACCAAGCAGCATTTTTAATAAGGTATTTCTGCACAGCGCTTTCTTTTAAATTAAGGTGAGGCAATGCTTTAATTACTTCGTTATCTGTACCGGATTCATTACTTATCCATGTTTGTTTTTCTTTATCTGCTACCCAGGAATGATTGTTACTGATTGTCAAAGGAAATTCGACCATAATTTTTATATTGCGCTCATGTGCTTTCTTCACAAGATTTTGTAAGTCTTTTAACGTTCCAAAATGATCGTCTATTTTATAATGGTTGGTCACCGCATATCCATGATAGCCTGTCTCATCATTTTCCATAAACGGAGTTAATAAAACAGCGGTAAATCCCATCTCTTGAATATAGTCTAACTTTTGTGCTATTCCCTGTAAATCGCCTCCATAATAGGCATCTGAACGTTCATAGTTAACATTTCGATCATTCTGTTCACTTCCGTTATAAAAACGGTTGATCATCAATGAGTATATTACCTCATCACGTATATCTTTATGATCTTGCGCTGAGGCACTGCTTCCAAAAAGCAATAATAGTATAAGCAGCATACTTATCCTTTTCCATTTCATCTATTCCCCTCCTATAGACGAACTGTTTCAAACTCACTTTTGTTTCCATTATAACGTTAACGCTTACATTATTGTTAAATAAGTTGATAAAAACAAAAAAAGTGATTAAAAGTTTTTACTTTTAATCACTTTTTTCATCTATATACTGCTATACCGTCTCATTTACGTTCGAGATATGAGGTTTATCCGATACTTTACCAACTTTATTTAATCGATCAATCAATCCAACACCAAATTCTGGATGAAGGTTACCATCTCCTGTCGCTACGAAACTTTCACGAAATTCGTATGCGGATGAACCGTGTTCAGCAAAATCTAAACCAGCAATTTCTTCTTCGCTTGATACTCGAATAGAAGAAAAACGCGTGAGAACAAATAAGAATAACCCAACCGTTCCAATTGTCCAGCCCATCACAGCTATGATTCCAAGAGCTTGAATACCTAATAGCTGTACGCCTCCGCCATAAAATAAACCATTAGCCGTATCAAACAGCCCCACTGCTAACGTCCCCCAAATACCGCAAATTCCATGAACAGTAATAGCACCAACTGGATCATCTAACTTCATTTTGCTATCGATAAAATGCACAGCTTCTACTAGAATAATTCCTGCAATTAGCCCAATGACGATTGCACCTGGAATCGATACGTTTGCTGTTCCAGCTGTAATTCCTACAAGTCCAGCTAAAGCACCGTTTAATGTTAAGCTAGCGTCAATACGTTTGTAGCGAAACTTTGTATATAAAGCAGAAGACAGGACTCCGCATGACCCAGACATTAATGTAGTTGCGATGATTCCTGGTACAAGGGCAGGATCCGCTGCTAATGTACTTCCTCCATTAAATCCAAACCAGCCAAACCAGAGGATAAATACACCTAATGCGCCAAGTGGAATATTATGTCCTTGAATAGCATTGACTTTTCCATCGCTTCCATACTTTCCAAGACGTGCTCCTAGAAAAGTAACTGCTACAGCCGCACCAAGAGCTCCAGTCAAATGAACAACTGTCGACCCTGCAAAATCTACGAAGCCTAGTTTAGACAACCATCCTCCTCCCCACACCCAGTGACCTACAACTGGATAAATAACAGCTACCATAGCAATTGTTAGCATCATATAGCTCGATAATTTCATACGTTCTGCTACCGCTCCTGAAATAATCGTAGCGCATGTTGCTGCGAAAACAATTTGAAAGACAAAAAAGCTCATTTGATCGCTTTCTCCATTTAAAAAGAAACCGCTCGAACCGATAAATCCTCCTTTAGAATTTCCAAACATGAGCGCAAAACCAACCACAAAATACAAGACGGAAGACACAGCTACCGTTAGCATATTTTTCATTAAGATATTAAGCGAATTTTTCGAACGAGTGAAGCCTGTTTCAACCATCGCAAACCCTGCGTGCATTAAAAACACAAGTACTGCCCCAAACATTACCCACATCATGTCAATTGATGCGCTGACTGATTCAACAGTTGGGTCAGCCGCATTAACGCGTGTTGCCGCCAACAAACTAACAAACAAAGCCGCACTAATTTTCTTTTTCAACGCTTAACTCCCCCTCTATTAAAATAACACTCTCTTTTTATAAAATAGCCTCTACACCTGCTTCTCCTGTTCTAATTCGTACAGCATCCTCTACCGGATATACAAAAACCTTTCCGTCGCCTATTTGATTCGTGGAACAAATTGATTGAATGATCTTAATGACTTCATCAACTTGTTCTGTTTCTAAAATCATTTCTACCTTCACTTTAGGTACTAGTTTGATTTCAAAACTTTGTCCCCTGAACAGTCCCTGCTCTCCTTTTTGCTGACCGCATCCTGCTACTTCTGAGACCGTTAATCCGTTTATTCCTACTTCCTCTAATTTTACGCGCAGTGCTTGAAATTTTTCTGGACGAATGATGGCTTCTACTTTTTTCATCGTAACCCCTCTTCCATGTTAGTTTTATTCACATTTAATGTTATGTATATTATCATATAGATAATTTTCTGAATATTCAAGTTAATATGTGATAAAAATGAGACTTTTTTCTTATTTACATAATAGTTAACGCTTTCATATCTTTTCAAAAAAAAGTAACGCAAAGGAAAAGTAATTCCTTTGCGTTACCCCGTAGAAATAGATGTCATAATTTTCTTTTTTACTTGACTTGTGACAAAGTGCTTTTCTGTAAATACGTCATAATTTTCTTTTCGAATTTTATCAAGAATCGCTCGGTATAAATGCGCCGCTCCTGTAAGAGGCAAACGAGAAGCGACCGGATATTTATGAATCGACTGAAGTCCTTTTATATAATACACCTCCGCTTCTTTGGCCAGGTGCTCCCACATCTCTATAAATTCAGAAGTGACCCACCGGTTCTCTAATAGCATGCGCGTGTATCCGTAAGAATTCATAAGGTCTTTCGGTAAATAAATGCGCCCTCGCTCTAAGTCTTCCCCAACGTCTCTTAAAATGTTGGTCAGCTGCATTGCAATGCCTAATGCAACTGCTTCTTCTTCTAATTCTTTATGAGTAGTTGGAGCTAAAATCGGTAAAAGCATTAACCCTACCGTACTCGCTACATGATAAGAGTATGTTTTCACTTCATCAAGCGTATCGTATTCTTTTTTTACTAAATCCATTCTCTGGCCGGTAATCATATCATCAAACGCTTGAACATTCATCTCATATTGTTCAAATACATTGCGCAGAGCTACCCACATGGCGCTTTCGTTCAATAGTTCTCCATTTTTAAATCGGACAAATTCTGATTCAAATTGCTGCAGCTCTATTTCAGGGTTGCATCCTTCATCTACAATATCATCGACTTGACGGCAAAATGCATATACTGCCCATACTGCCTTTCTTTGTTTTGACGGCAGCATGGAAAAAGCTTTGTAAAACGTTTTTGAGTTTTCTTTAATAATTTCTTCACACTGATTGTACGCTTTGTCTAACGAAATGTTCATCATATAGGACCCCTTTCTCTATTAAAGGACAAACCATCTTTTCCTTATGGCTTACAAGATCTTAAGAAAGCTTTGCAACCGTTTGAACAGATGATTGTTCAATAAGATGATCAGCTAACATTTTTGCTCCTTGCATAACAATTGGCACGCCTCCGCCTGGATGAATAGATGCTCCGACCGCAAAGACATTTTTATATTCGTACGGCTGGTACTGGGGTCTGAATACGCCCGATTGAAACAGCTCAGGAGCAATACCAAAGCTTCCTCCTTCGTAAAGTCCAAATGCTTGAGCATCATTTGGCGTGCGTACTTTTACCCACTCTATTTCTTTACGAAGCTCTTCAAACCCTTTTTCTTCTAAAGTTCGAATGATTCCATCAACAAAATCTTGCTGATTGCTCCAATCAATGTGGCCGCCTGATGGAACCGGTATAAGTGCATATAGCACACTTTTCCCTTCAGGGGCTAACGATGGATCAATAACAGAGGGATTAAATGTATAAACAGCGGGATCTTCAGGAATCGTTTTATGCTTAAACACTGCTTCCATATGTTTAGCTAAATCATTGCCCATAAAGTATTGATGCACATTGTGATGATCATATTTTCTCTTCAAACCAAGATAAAGCAGGAGACAGCTGGACGAAGGCACATACTTCTTTTCTTTTTTTCGAGCAATTTTCGCCATATTAGGAAAGTCGCCATTTAAAACAACTTGATCAAATGGATAAAGTTTTTCGTCAACAATAACCCCTTCCGTTTTGTCTCCTGATATAGAAAGCTCTTGAACCGCCTTATTCAAATGAATGTTTACACCTTGCTCTATCAGCGCCTTTTCAAGAAGTGGCACAAGACTTGCGTATCCGCCTTTTACGTAATAGATGCCATGAGCATGCTCACTGTAAGGAACAAGGGAATAAATAGCTGGCGCCGAATAAGGATTTCCCCCAATATAGAGAGATTGCAGGGAATAGGCATCTACTAGACGTTCATCATGGAAATACGTTGAAACAAATTTTCTCATTGATTTATTTGCATTCATTTTTTTTAATGCCTTGATGTTTTGCCATGTCCAAAAATCTCGTTTATTTACAAATGTTTTTTCCAAAAATGCCTTACTTCCTAATTCAAATCGCTTTTTTAATTCAGTCATAAAACGCCGGTAGTTTTGCTCTTCGCCTGGAAACAAACGGCTAATTTCCTCTAACTGATCTTTTTCAGTCGCTTTTTTTGTATAGGTCGTACCGTCTGGAAAATGAATATCATAAAGTGGATCACAGCGTATTAGTTCATATTGAGAAGCAGAAATGCCTGCTTCATCTAAAATACGTTCAAGCATTAAAGGCAGTAAGACAATCGTGGGACCTTCATCAATTTTATAACCGTCTTTTTCTACAAACGCCAGCCGGCCGCCCAGCTTGTTTTCTTTTTCGAAAATATCAACAGAAAATCCTCGTTTGCTTAATAACAAAGCGGTAATCAAACCGCCTATGCCGCCTCCAACAATTGCTGTTCTCATAATGCACTCTCCATTTCCTTCATGGTTTTAAACGGCTCATTCAGTAATTGTCCGTCTCTTTTTAAGATGAGCTTTGTCGTAATGCGAGATGATTCCAGAATAGTTGGTAGACCGCTTCCTGGATGAGTTCCTCCTCCAACTAGCCAGCAGTTTTCTAATTCTTCAAATTTATTATGCGGACGCAGCACCATCATTTGAGTGAGCTGATGTCCAAGGTTAAATGTCGCTCCTTTATAGACCAGCACGTCTTCTTCCCACTGCTTTGGTGAAATGATTTTTTCAACTTCAATATGACTCTCTAAATCTTTGAAACCCGTTTTCTGTTCTACAATTTTTAATACTGCATCCCGGAAATCTTTTTGTTTTTCATCCCAGTTTACACCACTGAAATTATTTGGAACCGGCGCTAAAATATAAAGAGCAGACTTTCCTTCCGGTGCTAAAGTTGGGTCCGTTACCACAGGGTTTTGAATGTAGATAGAAGGGTCTTCTGAAAGAGCTAGCGTTTTCGTAATTTCTTCTACATTTTTTTTATAATCTTCAGCGAACACAATCGTGTGATGAGGCAGGTCTTTGTACTGTTTGTCTATGCCTAGATAAATCATGAAAGTAGAACAAGAGTATTTTTTCTTTTCAAGTTTTTTAACTGCATATTTTTTAAGGGTACCTTCATCTATTAAATTCGTCATGGCATGAGCAAAATCTCCATTGATAATGACGTCGTCTGCCCCTATTCGCTCTCCATTTTCTAGAATAATTCCTTTTACTCTCTTATTTTCAATCCATAGTTTTTGGACACCTTGGTTTAAGTGGATGTGCCCTTGATGTTCTTCCACTACTTTTGCCATTGCTTGAGATAGTTGGTTTACTCCTCCTATTGGATGGAAGATACCGTAAGCGTGTTCCATAAACGATAAAATAGAAAAGGCTCCTGGACATTCCCAAGGGGACATTCCCAAGTACTTCGATTGAAAAGTAAAAGCTAATTTCAATTTCTCATCAGTGAAATACTTGCCAAGTACATCATAGAGCGTTTTACCTAAGGATAAATGCGGCAGTGCTCGAATTGCTTCAGGCTTTAAATAGTGATGAAAACGATCCATCTCGCCCTGCAATAAAGGCAGCAAAGCCGCCATCTTCGCTTCGGTGTCTTTCATAAAGCGTTCATAGCCTTCTCCGTTTCCTGGGTATAAACGTTCGATTTCTTCTTTCATCTTTTTATGATTATCCGTCATCTGAATCTGCGCATCATCGAAAATAAGCTCATACATGAGATTTAGACGTTTTAAGTCCATATAATCATGCGCATTGCGATTAGCAGCTTGAAATAATTCTTCAAAAATCTGTGGCATGCTCAAAAATGTAGGACCCATATCAAACGTATAACCCGACATTTTAATCGCTGAATTTCGCCCGCCCACGTATCCTTGCTTTTCATATACATCTACTTTATAGCCATGACTTGCTAACAGCATCGCTGCCGCTAGTCCTCCTGGACCTGCTCCAATCACGATTACGTTTTTTTGCATACATACACTCCTAATCCTATACAATAGTTATACAAACATTATACAAAGCTTTATTATTAAACACAACGATAAACTGCTTGTCTTTATTCGAATCATAAAATTACCAATAACTAAACCATTAAAATATGACGTTTGTACCATTTTTCCAGGGTTTCAGTACACTTTCCCTTTATTCGGTGCTTTCAAGCTTTTATTTTATATCTATGTAAAGTTATACAAAAATAGACTGCGGTCTTCTTCTCTAGTTAAACGTACAAAAAAGAGAAACAGATGACTTATTTCATAAAAAAAACCCTCTGTACTGAGAGGGTCCTGTCATTCCACAATTTGAATATTATTGTGAGTAAACCAGACGTGAATTTGAGCTAGATGAGCTAGCAGCTGGGGTCCTGTCATTAATTGACCAAACCACGGTGCTTTAAATCCTTCTCCGCCTGTATCAATAATATGCTTTAACTGCTGCTTATCAAAAAATTCATGAAGAGGTGACTGTTTATCTTGTAAAAGAGATTGAAGCCATACAGTTACAGCTTTTGTATAAGCTGGGTTATGCGTTTTAGGATAAGGGCTTTTCTTGCGATAAAGAACGTCATGAGGCAAAATTCCTTCAAGCGCTTTTCGTAAAATCCCCTTCTCTTTATTGCCCGTCATTTTCATCTCCCACGGAATATTCCATGCATATTCCACAAGGCGATGATCTGCAAAAGGTACGCGTACTTCTAAGCTCGCGCCCATGCTCATACGATCTTTACGATCTAATAAAGTTGTCATAAACCAAATCTGATTTAAATAAAACAGCTTTCTCCGCTGCGCATCTTCTAACGATTCACCCTCTAATTCAGGCACTTCCTTTAATGTTTCTTCATATCTTGCACGCACATAATCTTCTAACTGTAATTTCTTTCTCCATGAGCTTTGCAGCAAATCAATTCGAGCATCTAATGAACGCATCCACGGGAAGGTATCCGAAGACAAATCATGTTTTCGGTGAAACCACGGATATCCGCCAAAAATTTCATCCGCACATTCTCCTGATAAGCTCACGACAAAATCTTGTTTGATTTCACGGCAAAACCAAAGCAGCGATGAATCTACATCAGCCATTCCAGGAAGGTCTCTCACCTCTACAGCCTCTGTTAAATGCTGCACAAGGTCCTCCGTTGAAATAATGCAGCGGTGATGATTTGTTTGAAACGTATCCGACATGAGCTTGATATAAGTTCCATCAGAATTTGGCTGAAACTCATTTGCTTTAAAAAATTTATCATTGTCTTCATAATCGATAGAATACGTATGAAGAGAGCCCTTGCCGCTTTCTTTGAACGCATTTGCAGCAATTGCTGTAATGGCGCTTGAATCTACTCCACCTGATAAAAATGTACAAACCGGGACATCCGACACTAGCTGTCTTACAATCGCGTCTTGCACTAAAAATTTAACTTTTTCTGTAGTTTCACCTAAATCATCTGTATGCTGCTCACTTTTCACGTTCCAGTATCGCCAAATTTTCAACCCGTTACGAGTAAGCGTGAGCGCGTGAGCCGGGCGCAATTCATTTATTTCTTTAAATACTCCATGGCCGGGAGAACGAGAAGGTCCTAAGCCAAACACTTCTGCTAATCCATCTAATCCTACTTCCGCTTTCACCTCAGGATGAGCTAATATCGCTTTTAACTCCGATGCAAATTGAATTCCACCTTCATAAGATCGATAGAATAAGGGCTTCACTCCCATTCTGTCGCGTGCTATAAATAACTTTTCATTGGCTTCATCCCAGATTGAAAAAGCAAAGATACCGTTAAAATGATCTACGCATGATTCTTTCCATTCTATATAAGATGTTAGAAGTACTTCCGTATCTGAATGTCCCTGAAATTGATAACCTCTTTTTAGTAATTCTTTCCGAATATCTTCCGTGTTGTAAAGCTCTCCATTATAGCAAAGCGTATAGAGCTGTTCATTTTTTTCTCTTGTCATGGGCTGTCTTCCGCCTTGAGGATCTACTACAACTAAGCGTTTGTGCCCAAAAGCAACATGCTGCTGTGTCCATACGTTGGTGTCATCAGGACCTCTTTTCGATAAAGTGTCAGCCATTTTTGTTATTGTTGCTGTTTCATTTAAAAGCGATCGCTTTAAGTCGACCCAACCCGTTATACCACACATCGTTTATCATCCTTTCTTTCACGCTCTTGTTTATGAATGAAATAATGCCATTGTATGCACGCAATAGTTACAGTTGAATTGTCCTTATATTTTATTTTCACTTTCGAGTTATAAAGAGAGCTTTTTTAGGCAATAAAAAAATATGGATAAATTTCACACGGAGGTTTGATTATGACTCATTATTCTAAACAACAAGCTCTGAACAATCAGCCGCGTTCCTTCGTGATTGGTACGGTTGAATGTGTTGATTCACAGTGGATTTTCTTTGAAGATGAAAGTGACGAAGCTTCCATGCTCCATGAAGTAATGGATGATACATTAGAACTTCTTATTGATACACGCTGGGAAAAAGCCATTATGGTTGATGACCGTCAAATAAAGCTTCACGATGGAACCTATTTATTGCGAAATGGGGATAAGCTAAGACTGACTAAAAAGCTACCTTATGCATACGAACAGCTTCTTCAATCGCTACCGAAAGAGACCTTTTTATCATTCACTCAGCACTTAAATTCATTAAAATTCTCTCTTTATGATTGTATTTACTGTCACAACACATTATGTTTTTTACCGACAGACGGTGATACAAAAGGTGCTAATTTTATCATTTATGACAATGAGGAGAAAATTTGTGCCGTTCAGCATTTATTCGAACGAGGCACGCATCACCTAGATCGATTTGAATATACCGTTAATGATGGAGAACGTTCAATGAATCTTTTTTTAGATTAAAGCAAAAGAAAAAAGCTATCTTATCCAAGATAGCTTTTTTCTTATCCTAGTACGACATATCCGTAATAGAATACTAAGATAAGCGCAATTACAAGAACTGCCCAAGCAACGCCTGTACGCTTTCTTTTTTCAGTACGAACAAGTACCATTTCCATTCCCACAAGCACTAACACTCCGGCAATTCCTTTAATGAGCGCTGCGCCTTGAAAATGGTACCAAGCTGCTAACATATGCAGACCTGATACTAATACTAATAAGTATAGGAGTCTCGCCACCATATGTAGGATTTTTTGACCTTTAGCTTTACCTGCTCGATGTAAAATCAACGAAACCACAAACGAGATAATTAATAATGTCCAAAGCGTTACATGAATATGTAGTGGAGCCATTCATCTCACGTCCTTTCTGAAAATATCATATCATGAAAACCTTTCCTTCACCAATAATATAAGGAAGAAAAAGGATTTTTAGCGACTGCGTCCATAAGTAGCATACCGAATGAGTTTTTCAAGGGGTCCATCTGAAAATAGGCTCATCCATATCCGGCTTCCCAGCAGTTGAATAAAAATGATAATCCCCGCAATAGCCAAACCTTCTACAATTGAAATATGTCCGTAGTATCCTAACCCATATGAGTAAAAAAGAAATGTGCATACAATGGACTGGACAATATAATTAGTTAAAATCATTCTCCCCAAAAGGGCAAATGGCTGCATGACTTTTTGAATAGATACACTTCGCATAGCTAATGTGACCAACGTTACAATAAAAATTGCTCCTGCCGTTCCTCCGATTGTATCGTGAATATACGATGTCGCTACATTGTGATCTAAAACATACGGCAATACGGATGATGATGCATACACGATGAATGAAATAAGACAAAGCCACTTTGTCTCCACTATATATTCTTCTATTTCTTCGAACCACTCGCTTTTTGCCATAAAACCGCCTAATAAAAACAGTGGAAATAGCGATAAAAACAGAAAAGGAACCGTATTTAAATTATACGCGTAGTACCAATCAAGCAAGCGCTGATGAAAGATTGACGCAAAACTTCCGTGTCCATATGCTTGAAGCGCTTGGTCAATAATAGGCTGGTGAATTCCCGCTGCTGTCTCTCCTTCGTTAACAAAAGCCGCTACTGTTAAAATAACAATCATAATCACAGCATAAATGCTAAATATTCCGGTTCCCCACGCTAATAACACTTCTTTCTTTGCTTCTTGAAAAAATAGCATGATCAAAGCAAAGAAGCTGTACATCACAATCATATCACCGTGCCAAATAAATAAAGCATGAATAGCACCAACAAGAAGCAAAGCTGTGATTCTTCGTACATAAAAAGGAGTAAAGCTTACTTGCCTTTCGTATGTACGCTGGAACATTTTCACAAAACCAAATCCAAATAAAATAGCGAGCAGCGCGTAGCCTGTCTGCCCTACAACTACATCAACTAATCCATTAGCAACATAATTCATTCTTGAACCGTCCAACAAATTATGGTCGTAATAGGAAGCAGGTGAATAAAAATCCGGCATGTTTATGAGCAAAATACCAATAAGCGCGATTCCTTTTAATACATCTGCTGCCTCAATGCGCTGTTCTTTATCAGCTGCGTTCATTTTGAAACGTTTCATTCTTTCACACCTTACATTATTTCATTATTGCTTTCACATTATATCGAACGCAAAAGTTTTTCTTCAATGTTTACTATTTCCATTCCTCTCTTTAATGTTTTGCTTCCTCCCTGCATATAGATAAAGAAAAATCATTAATCACCTTTTTGTCTAGGCTTCATATGCTGTTACTAGACTAAATTAAAAGGGTGTTTGCCTATGCCTGCCATTGTTGGTGTTGTTAATCTTAACAGTGTTGGTTCAGCCAGCGTCTTTCATATTGGAGATGTTTATACAATAGCCCCTATTTCCACTGCTAAAACATTTGCTGGCGCAGGTTCGTTTAATACAGGCGACGGATTATATGTTGTGAATCAGCAGAGCTCAACCAATACGTCAGACAATGATGTAAATGACCAAAATGTTGCTGGAAATCTATAATAGAAATGAAGCTCATACAGGAGGATGCTTATGAACTTTTACGTGAATCAAAGTATCTGTATTCAAAGTATGAAAATCAGTGCCGTAAGTAACTCTTCAGTACTTCAAATTGGAAGCGTAGGTGTTATTAAACCGAACTCAAATCTCTTTAATACAGGAGGGTTTACAGGCGCTGCACCTACTGAAACAAAAAAAGGCATTCTTGGATCTGTTTCTCCTTCTACCTTTACTCCCGGAACCGGTGCGGGCACTGCCCCAGCTCCTTTCTCACAGTCGTTAACTCCCCCAGTTCGAGACAACGACTGACATGTTACAACCTTCATCGCCATATGTATATATATAACTATTTTCTTTATCAGAAGATAAGGGAATTGAGGTGATTGAAGGTGGATAACATGGACTATATTCAGCAGGTACATCAGTATGTTCAGCAAATGTCTTCGTATATTCAGCAGCAAGAAGAACGCATTGCTCAACTTGAAAAAAACGTACAAGAACTTCAGAAAAAAATAAAAGAGTTAGGTGAACAGCCACCTATTAAAATTGATAAAATTGAATATAAATTTGAACAGTTAAAAATCGATTCTTTAGATGGAACATTAAATATTGGATTAAACCCTCTTACACCTGATAATTTAGAAGATATCATTATCAATGAGAAACCAGAAGTAACGTTTTCGCAAGGAGCTCAGCCACAGGGGCAGCCGCCTCAAGGTGAGCAGCCGGGACAACCCGGAGGTCCTGGACCACAAAATCCTAGCTTAAAACCGTTGAACCGCCAGCTAGAAAAACAGTGGGTCTCTGATATCCACGAAACGATTTTAGCTGAACTTAATCAATATGGATTTTCTATGGTTCAACATGTGCTTGATGAGCGCTCGATGATGATTGATGAATCGTACTACGAGTTTATTTTAGAAGATATTAAAAAGCAGCTGCAGCAGCGGATTACTTTTTATATACAGCAAGTTCAGCCGGAAGAAATGGAACGAAATTTTGAACAAATTAAACCTCAAATTATCGGTAAACTTTATGAAGATATGAAAAAAGGAATTGACGCATTTTTAACGTATTTACCTGAATCTTTAAAGAAAGGTGGACCCCCTTCATGAACTTTAACGTTGTAAACCGCGAATTGCTTGTTGGAGACGTTAGTATTACAGGCGTATCTTCTTCTTCTCTTTTTTTAATTGGTGATGCCAATTACATCTCTCTATCCTCAACATTTGATACGCCGGCTGAATCGTTGATTATCGGACCTTATGTTCCACTATCGTTATCATAAAGGAGCTTACGTATGCTTTCACGCACATCTTCTGTTAATTATATAGAAATTAATTCCTTGTCGGCGAGCTCCTTTTGCCAAATTGGTGATTCAACAGAAATTCATCTACTTAATAAAGCTTTAGCCGATCGGAGACAGTATCCGTTTTTCTACGGTCGAGAAGGAAACTTTGATGATTACGCTATCTTTAATGAGCCTATTCCTCATGGCGATTATGAACCTATTCCCGTTCAAACATGGAATGAAATACCTTTGATCCGCGTTAACAGAATTGATATAAAAGGGTGCTCATTCTCATCAGTTATTCATATTGGATCAACGTGCAATGTTTATGCAGAAGCCCGCATTAAGCATATTCGGGAACTGATCAACGATGAACCTTCAAAGGAAGCTGAAACAGGAACATCAAGTAGTGCTTCTTCACAAGCTAGCAGCAGTGAGTGAACCTTTTAAAAAGCTGCTCATATACTAAATTAATATCATGAAAAAAGGGTGTGAGTCTCATGCCAGCAATAATTGGACCCGTTAGTATCATGAGCGTCGGAGGCGGTGTCGTAACGTTTGGAGATACGTTTTATGTTTCTCCAAAAAGTGCCGCCAAAACGGCGTCAGGCTCTGGTTCTTTAAATACAGGTAACTTTGTTAATACAAATAACGGCATTTCAGGAACAAATACGTTAGATCCAGATTTATTCGATCAAAATATAGCAGCAAATGCTTAAAAAAACCCCTTATCTTTGCTATTAAAGCGGATAAGGGGTTTTTTATTCACTTGGATTTTCGGCTGTTTGATTTCTTGGTTTTAGGTAATTTAGAAGAAGGCTGTTTACGAATCCATTTAATAAAAGAGCTAATTTTAGAATCAGCTTGTAATAAAGAAATCGTATTAAGACGAATGGCTAATTCATCATTTGTGTATAATGCATGAATTTGTTTATGACACGGAATACATAAGTTTGCCGTTGGTTCAAACGCTCCGCCCATTTCCTTTGGCGTTAAATGATGTACGGTCGTCAAGACATCCTGCCTTCCGCATAATTCGCATGTTCCTATCCGCCTGTCTTTTTTGTTCATATAGATTTCCTTCCCTATAAAGTTTCTACTCTTACACTAGTTCCTTTGCCAGAAGGCTCGGACGGCTCAACAATCAAACGTTTTGGCAGGCGAGCACGAAGTTCTTGTACGTGACTGATGACTCCAATTGATAAATTATTTGATTGAAGCTTTTCAAGCGCTGTAACAACGGTATCAAGAAGCTCTCCATCAAGTGTTCCAAATCCTTCATCTAAAAAGAAAAACTGCAGCGGATATTCTCCTCTTAGCTGAATTTGTGCAGATAATGAAAGGGCCAAAGCCAGCGAAGTTAAAAACGTCTCTCCACCGGATAAAGTTGAAACCGGACGTTTTACGCCTCCATTTGCATCATCTCTCATAATAAAGCCGCCTTGGGAATCCACTTCAATCGCATAGCGCTGACGTGTTAATATACCCAGACGCTCTGAAGCATCTCGGCTAACGGATATCAGCTGTTCTTCAGCAATATATTCCACGAAAGCATTTCCTTTAAATACTGTTTGAAGCTTTTGATACTGTTCAAATAACGCTTGTTTTTCTTCACGGTCCTGTTCAAGCACTAAAAATCGCTCATGCCGTTCTTTGACGCTTTTTAACGTTTGCTCAGCTGCTCCCTTGAGCTGAACCGCTTCTTTCACAGCCGCTTTTATATCATGAAGCAGCTGCTGAGTTTCTTCAAATTGGTGCTCTTCTATGGACTGGTGATTCAGCTGAATATTTAACTGTTCAATTGATGACTTCATCTGTTTTATGTTGTCCCAATAAGCCTGAACAGTTTCATCCAACAATTTCATCTCATCATGTGATAACAAAGCTTGCTGAACTTCTTTTCCTTCGCTGAATAAAGAATTCCCTACAGCTTCTTCCCATTTTTCAGCTGCTTTTTTATACTGCATATAAGCTGTTTCTAGAGATTCGCTCGCTGCTTTTTCATCCATTTGCAGCGTTTGATACGCTTTTTGAACAGTCTGCCAATGTTGATATGCCTGCTGTTCATTCGTCTCTAACTCCGCAAGTAAAAGAACTGTTTTTTGCAGCGCCTGTTCAATATCTTCTTGATCTGTAAGCGTACGCAAGCGTTCAATTTGCGAGTGAACAAGAGATTGTTTATGAGACAGCATTGCTTTTAATTCTGTAAATTCTTTTTCGCCCGCATATTTCTCTTCTTTTAGACGTTCGATTTTCTTTTGCTGATTTTCAAAAAATACGCTGCTTTTTTCAATTCGAGCCTTTATTGTCTGCTCTTCTTTTTCTCTTTCAATCAACCTTTCATTAATTTTTTCCATCTCTTCAAATACAAAGGAAGGATAATCTTGTTGAAAAGCTTCTTTTCCTGCTTGTAGCGCCTGTTTTTGCCGATTTACTTTTCCTTCTAATTCAGCTTGCTCTTTTTGATAATGAGCAAGCTCTAATTCAATCTTTTCAAGGCTTTGCTGGACCTTTTGTATCTGCCCGAGAATTGCCTGCTGTTTTTCACTTACCTGCAAATAATCCTGCTCAAGAGATTTGATTTCAACTTCTATTTTCTTAGCATAATGCCCAAAGGCATCTGTATTCATTTCTCCTAAAGCAGGAACTTCGCCAGCTTCGTTCATAAACTCAGCTAACTCAGGTATTTTTTCAACAAGAGGTTTAGCTAGCTGTTCAAGCTGCATTTTGAGCGACGAGTAGCTAAATCGCTGTTCACGCAACTGATTAACTTGATCTTCGAACTGATCCGCTGATTCAGTTGTGATGTCATCTTCTTGTTGGTGTAATACGGGGTTAGGGTGATGCTCAGAGCCACAAACTGGACAAGGCTCACCTTGGGTCAGCTGCTCAGCTAATTGATGAGCAAGACGGCGTGACCATTCTTTTTCTTTGCGTCTTTTTAGATCGCTCATTAAACGATCTGCTTGTTGAAAAAGCTGCTGAAACTCTTTTTCCCGCTCGCATACAGTGTGATACAAGCCTTGAATATCTGAAAATAACCCTTTACTTTGTTCTATTGTTTGCTGCTCTCTCTCTTGATGTGTTTGTTTTTGTGTGTGCAAATGCTTAAGCTGTTCGGCTTTTTCTTTATACGTTTTTTGACCTTCATCTAGATTTTTTTTATCGTTATTCCATACTTGATAACGATAAAATGCTTGCTGAACAGCCTGGCGATAATCAGGTTGAATTTCCACTTTTGTTAATGCTTCTTTTAACTCTTTTTGAAGAGTCAAGCCTTGCTGATACCGCTTATCTGCTTCCATTAATTCATCATTTTTCGCTTGAAGTGCCTGCTGCTTTTGCTGAAGAGAAACTTCCGCTTCTTTTATTTCTTGCTGTCCTTCTTTAATTTGTTTTTGAAGATCAGAAGCTTGTTGAAGCTGTTCTTTTTGAACAACTAATTTGGGCTGCTGTTCATTTTTTTGTAAGCGAGCCTGCTCATATAAACTATTCGATCGCTTATATTCCTCACTTTTTTGAACAATTTGTGCTTTTAATTTTTCTACTTTATCTTCGTAAAGCTTCTGCTGCTTTTCAGCTTGTTCAAATGTTTCTAAATAGGGAAAAAGACGTTCTGCCTGCTGAGCTTTCGTCACCACATCTTGCTTTTGTCTAATCTCCTCTTCCTGCTTAGAAGCATGCACTAGTTTTTCTTCTATCAGTGCTTTTTCCTGCTGCGCTTTCCAAAGAGACGCCTGCTGATCGTATCTTTCCTGCAAATCAGACGCTTCTTTTTCTCGTTTTTCCAAAAGTATAATGCTATCACTTACAAGCTGCTCCGCTTCCGTTACTTTCTCTGTTGAAGCTTCACCTAATCCCGTTTGTTCTGCGGTGATTTTATCTAGGTCTGTCTTTAGCTGCTGAACTTGATAGCGTATTTTCTTACTAAGCTGATCTCCGTACTGCTCGAGATTAAAAAGACGCTGAAGCATTTGACGACGCTCCGTTCCTTTTAACGATAAAAACTCCGCAAATTTTCCTTGCGGTAATACAACAGCTCTTGTAAAATCATCAATTGTTAAACCAAGAAGCTCCTGTACCTGCTGGTTTACATCATTTGTTTTATCTGCTAATACGTACGTTTCATCTTCGATTTCAATCAATCGACTTGAAGTTGATTTTACACGAAGCTCATCCGTCCGTTTAAAGCTTCTTTCAACAGTATAGCGTTTTTTATGACTAGCGTTTTCCAGCTCGAACGTAAACGATACTTTCAGTTCATTTTCCCCGTGATTTAAAATTCCTTGTGTATTATTGGCTGCACGCTCTACTTTTCCGTATAAAGCTAGTGTAATGGCATCCAAAATGGAGGATTTCCCGCTTCCTGTAGGACCAAATATTCCAAACACACCGCCTGAACACAGCACTTCAAAGTCGACAGTTTGTTTTTCTCTAAAACTGTGAAGCCCCGAAACGGTCAAGTTAATAGGTTTCATTTTTCATCCTCCTTTCCCGATACTTCTTCATCGTTAATCAAGGTTAAAAACAGTTTGACTAATTCATCATCAGGTGCCCCTCCGCCGGTTTGCCTGCTGTAGAACTTTGTAAACAGTTCTTCGATCGGCACTTCGCGCTGTGAACGTGTTTCGAGTGCTAGTTCTTCTGCTTTGAATACCGGACGGATATGAATAAAACCTGGATGAAGCTTGCGAAGACGATGGATTTCTTCTAGTGAAAGTGCATCTTCTACGTGAACTTCTAAATCAACCCATGCCTCCGTATCTTTTTGCTCATCAAGCCACGTATATACTTCTGCCAATCCGTTTTTCGCTTTCCAACGTGTCAAAGGCTTTCCGCTGGATAATGGAATTTCAGTCATCTCAATCTCTTTTCCTGGCTTAGCGTCTAAAATGGTAACGGACTTTGCATAGCCTGACTCTGAAAAACTATAAGCAAGAGGTGAACCGGAATATCTTGCAAGGGTGCTGGCGCGATTGATCATTTGCGGGCGATGCAAATGTCCTAATGCTACATATTGAGCATTAGCAGGTAAACTAGTTGCCGCCACCGTATAAGCTCCTCCTACTTCAATTGGACGTTCTGAGTCCGTTGAACTTCCGCCTGCTACGTAAATATGACTCATGGCAATATTAACGGTATCTGTTGTGAACTGCTCACTCATTTTATCAAAAATACCTTTTACTCTGGCATCATATGAGTTTCGAAGAGCCAGCTCATCATTTTCTTCTGCTAAAAGTTCCTTTAACCTTGATTCAGATGGGTAAGGAAGAGCCGCAACCTTTAACACTTCATCTGATGTAGGAATGTGAATGCTTTCTACATCGGTAGTAGGCAAACCAAGAAGCGTAATATTTTGATGAACAGCTAATGGAGAAGCCGCCGACAGCCGGTCTGGGTTGTCATGATTACCTGCAATAACAATAATCGGACGTTTTCCATTGTTGCTCAACCTAGACATACTTTCGTAAAAAAGCTGCTCTGCCGCTGCTGGAGGGTTAACCGTATCAAAGGCATCTCCCGCCATGAGAATAGCATCTATCTTTTCTTCTTCCACAATGTCTGCCAGTTCATCTAAAAACTGTGCTTGCTCAGCCAGGCGGCTTCGACCTTCTAACGTTCGCCCCAAATGCCAATCTGCTGTATGTAATAAACGCATGTTACTCTCTCCTTATTGGTGAAAAAGAAGAAGACTATCGCCTTCTTCTTTTTTTATATTTCAACAGCATGTCCACCATCTAAAAAGTACAGATAGCGATGCTGAACAGGTTGTTTTACAATCCGCTCGATGGCCTTTGCGTAAAGCTCTAACTGAATGCGGTATCTGTCAATTAGAAATGGTTTTGCCCGTTCAAAATCCCCTTGAAAACGATCCGAAATGTTATCTGTTTTAAAATCAAGTAAAACGAGGCCTTCTTCCGTTTCATACAAACAATCAATAATACCTTGCACTAAAATTGTTTCGTCTTCCTGCTCCCAATGATCATAGATTTCTTTAGCGGAGACACCTAAACTAAAAGGCATCTCTCTATAAACCGTGCGAGCCGTTCGAATACCTTGTGCAATGTCACTGTCTAAAAAGTCTGCTACATCATTTGCATCAACAGCATCCGCTTGTTCTTGCGTCAACAATTCTTTGGTAACCATTGATTGAATAAAGTCTTGAACCATTTCAAGGGTATAAGCTTTATTTAATGGAAGCTGCTGCATAACAGCATGTGTAGCTGTTCCTCTTTCAGCTCCTGTGAGAGATTTCTCTTGAAGAAACAGCGGACGATTTTCAAGAGGTGCTTTAGATCCCCGAACGAGATCGTCGCTTCCACCTGCATCCGTCAGCTGCTGCTGCCTTTTTAGTTCAGAAACAGATTGCTTCGAACGATGAACGGAAGCTACACGATAATCATAAGACCAATTTAAGCGTCTATACACTTCGTCTTTATAATCGCTCGATTCTGAAACTGGCTCATGCTTTTGAAGAGCGTTTAAAAGCTCTTCATGATGCTGCTGCTCTTCAAGAGGCTGTTCGGCTAAATCACCTGCTAATAACGTTGAAAGTTTCCAGCTTGAAGCATGCTGATGAATCATCTTGGCCGGCTGGACCGCTCCTTCAACCATGTGACTAACATGTTGGTGACGAATTAAAGAAGGTCCAATCCAGTCTAAATAACATTTTGCATCTCTTCTCACGTCAGCTGGAAGCGTCCAATCTTCATGTGCCATAACGGAGCTCCATTGTCTGAGCTTTTCTGGTGCGTCTTTTACTGTTCCAACTAAAATAAGTTTTTCTTTCGCACGCGTCAAAGCTACGTATAATACCCGCATTTCCTCTGCCATGCTTTCTTTTTTCATTTTTTTCTTCATGGTCTGCTGAAGAAGAGTAGGGTACGTAATACGCAGTTTTGGATCAATATATTTAGATCCAAAACCTAGTTCTTTATCGAGTAAATATGCTTTATTCAAGTCCATTAAGTTAAACTGACGAGCAAGACCAGCTACAAAAACAACAGGAAACTCAAGACCTTTACTGCTGTGGATCGTCATCAAACGCACCACATCTTCTTGTTCTCCCAGTGCTCGAGCAGCTCCTAAATCGTTCCCTCGGTCCTGCATGCGTTCAATAAAGCGTAAAAATCGAAACAGACCTCTAAATGAGGTTGCCTCGTACTGGCGAGCGCGATCGTAAAGAGCACGTAAATTGGCTTGACGCTGTTTCCCGCCAGGAAGTCCGCCAACAAATTCAAAGAAACCCGTATCGCGGTAAATTTGCCATACCAGTTCTGACAAAGAGCTTTGTCTAGCTTGTGTTCTCCATGCTTTTAACTGCTCATAGAAATACTTTACTTTATCGCGAAGTTCTTCATCATCTGAAACCGCTAAGTACGTTTTTAACGCATCGTAATACGTTCCTTTCTTTTGCTCTGCTCTCAGTGTAGCTAACTCTTCATCTGAAAGCCCTACTACCGGTGAGCGAAGAACAGAAGCTAACGGAATGTCTTGATGCGGGTTATCTACTACTTTTAATAAAGACATCATAATCATCACTTCAGTAGCATCAAAATAACCTGTTGATAAATCGGCATAAATCGGCACGCCTTCTTGCTTAAATTCATCCATAATCTGCGCAGCCCAAGGCATGGAACGAAGCAAAATAACAAAGTCACGATACGTCACGTTTCTCATAATATCGAGCTTGCGATCATATATTTGAAAACGATTTTGAACGAGTTCTTTGATTTTGCGCGCCATTGCTCTTGCCTCTAACTGAGCCGTTTCAAGCTCTGCTTCTGAAAAAGCGACGAGAGAAGAATCCGATTCTTCTTCCGCTCCTTCTTCTGCATTTTCTTTTGCAATGAGCAGAAGCTCCGTGTCCATTCCTTCCGCTTTTGGATACGATGCTCCTAATTTTAAAGAAGCATCATCGTCATATGCAATTTCTCCGACTTCTTCATCCATCAGCTGATTAAAAATAAAGTTTGTAGCATCAAGCACTTGGGAACGACTGCGGAAGTTTTTATTCAAATCGATACGTTTTCCGAACTGGCGACCATCTTGCGTAAAGCGCTTGTACTTTGTTAAAAACAAAAATGGCTCCGCTAAACGAAAGCGGTAAATGGATTGTTTTACATCTCCAACCATAAATAAATTCCCTTGTTCTTCACTATCTCTCGTCACTAGTTTAATCAGTGTTTCTTGAACCATATTTGTATCTTGATATTCGTCAACAAGCACTTCTTCAAACTGAGTGCGATATTTTTGGGCAATGGACGAAGGCTTAAGCACTCCATCTTCTTTTACACTCAAGATTTGCAGGCAATAATGCTCTAAGTCAGAAAAGTCCACTAACCCTTTTTCCTTTTTCATATGTTCATATCGTTCACCGAAGCGCTGAACTAAAAAGATTAGCGTTTCAATAACGGGCTTCATTTTCTCAAAATCAGCCATGTAGCCGTGCAAAGGCCTAGAAAACAAATCAGCATGAAGTTTTTCAAGACTTGTTTTAGCTTTTTTGCGAAGCTCTCCGAAATCATCTAAAAGCTGTGAGTCGTATGCTTCTCCTTTACATGGCTTTAAACGAGTAAAATTCAAATTCTGCATTTCCTCATGCAAATCAGCAAAAGAATGCTTAGAAGCGCTGATCAGCCGATGAATTTGAGCCAGGTCTTCCTCTGCATTAACGGCGCGAGGAGCAGGCCCTCCTGGCAGCTTTGTTAACTCTAAGCCCTGTTTTAAAATCGACTCAATGCCCATCAGCTGCGTTGTTACTTCTTGTAAAAGAAAAGATAGAAACGGAAGTGAATCAATAGAAGAGTCTTCTGTCACATCATATTGACTCACAATCATTTCAAGCCAGCCGTTTGGGTCAGGGTTAGATCTTGCAAAGTCATACAGCTTTCTTACCATAAGCTGAATATCTAAGTCATTTCTGTCACTTGTATAACGATCAATTAAATCAAAGAATCGTTCGTTCTGTTCAATACTGTACTGTTCTTCAAACAATTCTTCTAATACTTCTTCACGCAGAAGATCCGCTTCCGTATCATCTGCAATCCGAAAACCAGGGTCTACATCGATCAAATAATAATACGTTCGAATGACTTCTAAACAAAAAGAATGGAGCGTAGAAATCGACGCACGGTTTAATAAATTAAGCTGTCTGCGTAAGTGCAAAGAAGATGGATTCTTTTTTAACTCTTTTTCCAATGCTTCTCCAATTCGATTTCTCATTTCGGCTGCAGAAGCATTTGTGAACGTAGCAACGAGTAATCTATCAACATCGATTGGCTCATCACCCATCGTAATCTTTTTAATAATACGTTCAACTAAAACCGCTGTTTTTCCTGAGCCAGCCGCCGCGGCTACTAATATATCTTGACCGGATGAAACAATGGCTTTCCACTGATCATCCGTCCACTGGGAGTCGGCCGGTTTTATGTGTATATCTTCACTCATCTCGTTTGGCCTCCTCTCGAATTTTATCTAAAATAACACTTTGACTCTCTGTACTAAGCTGACGATATTCGTTGTTTTCCATTGATTCATCGAACTGACAAATTGAGCGGTATTCACAAAACGCACATGGTGTTTTATCTTTTAGTTTATAAGGCGAAATATCAATTTTCCCATTTGTAATCTCTGTACCTGCCTCCACAAATTTACCTCGCACATACTGACGGAGATGTGTAAAATCTTCTTCGCTCGCAACCGAAGAATTGGAATAAAAGCCCCCTGTCTTTTTAATGCCCGCTGATATAACCTGTGAGTGCCCTGATTCTAACGTTTCGTCCATTAACCTTACTGCTTCCTCGTCTCCTACAAGCAGTCCTTTCATTTTAAATTTCTTGAAGATTTCAGCTTCAATTTGATCAGGCTGTAATGCTTTAGTACTGTTGATCATTGGATTATGAACGTGGAAATAAAGAACGCCAGCAGGCAATGCTCCTCTATTATCATGAAGAAGCTGTTCAGCATACGTCACGACTATGTCTAAATAAGCTAAAATTTGAAGAGATAAACCGTAGTACACTTCCACTAAGTTTAATGCTTTATCGCTTGATTTATAGTCGACAATACGCAGTAAAAGTCCTTTTGAGCTTTCCGCTTTATCTACCCTGTCAATTCTGCCAACGAGTTCCATCGTATGGCCATTTGGCAGTGTGAACTGCATAGAAGGCAGCTCTGCGCTAGGTCCAAATCCAAGCTCCAATCCAACGGGAACAAAGCCGCTCATCTTAGCGTGCTCACTTAACACAAGCGACGCACGTTCAATAATTTGCTGCAGCTTATGTGTTAAATAGTGGTGGCGATTCGAGCTCAATAAAATCTCATTTTGCAAGCGCGGAGCAAGCTCATGCACTGCAGCCGTAGAAAGCTGCTGACAGTCTTTTCTCGTTAAGTTCTTCCATTCTTTTTGACCGCCGCGAAGTTCGTCTGAAATCATTTTCAACGCCGCGTGAAATAACTCGCCTATGTCAGGAGCCGCCAATTTGAAAACTTTTCGTTCTTTAAGCTTGAGCCCGTGAGAAGCAAAATGCGCATATGGACAGGCTTCAAATTTTTCCATTCTCGATACGCTTGCTTGAATATGCTTTCCATACAGACGCTGACTCGTTTTCTTTGTTAACCGTTTTGCTTCATTTTGATAAAATAAGCTGCTTAGTACTTTCCCACTGTATGAGTTCCAATCTGAATTTTCCACATAAAAATTATACACATCCCACCAAGCGGAACTCATTGGATAATGGCGTTTCCATCCTTGCAGCTGGCTGGCTAAATGCGCGATGCTTGTTAAAGGATTTGTAATATAATCAACCTGCTTTTCTTCTTCTAAATCTGTAGGTTCCGTCATTAACAGCTTCTCCTGCAGGAGCGGAAATAGCTCTTTTACTCGATTAATAACGAGTGAAGGCAGCAGGGTCTTCCCTTCCTCATTGGCAAGAGGATACGAAACATAAAGTTTTTCCGAAGAGCTGGAAAGTGCTAAATAAATGAGAAATTGTTCGTCAAACAGCTTTTGTCTTCCGGTTGGCGCAAGTAATAAACCTGATTCAAGCAGCTGCTCTCTCTCCTTCTCAGATAACAGGCCATCGCTTTTTGGTTTAGCTGGAATCACACCGTCATTTACACCTAACACAAAGCTTGCTTTGATATCGGATAAACGCGAACGCTCAAAACTTGCCACAACCACTTGATCCAGTGCAGGCGGAACAAGTGCAAACTGCATGCTGTCAAGCCCTGTCTCAAATAGATCTGCGAACAAAGAAATCGATACTTTCTCTTCTCCCATCATTTCAACAAACTGATCAAATAAGTGAAGAATTGCTTTCCATACCTGCTCGTGCTCTCTTGCTTCTTGAAGCTTTCCTTCTTCTTCACATCGATTGCGCAGCGCTTCTATCTTTTGTGGAATATCTAAATTCGTTAAAAAACGATAGAGCGCTTCTGCTTTTTCTTTTCCTATTTTCCCTTGTTTTAATTTTTGCTGAAGCGAATAAATAGGAGGAACAATCATATTTTTTAATTCATTTATTTTTTGCTCAAAAGCAAGCTCTTCGTCCGTTTTTCCAAGGTTCATGTCTTCAAGTGAACGATATTTTCTGTAGGTAAATGGTTCCTTGCTCGTCCACTTAGATCCTTGAATACCGTAAGCGAGTACATAATTTTCTAATTCATCCATCTCTTCGCGAAGCTGGTGCACATCAGATGACAAAGGAAATAAAAGATCTGTTTTCACTGCTCGAAAGATGGTTTCATATCGCCATGACCCGCTTACCACCTCTAAGACTGAGCGAACAAATTCAACGAGTGGATGGTGAAACATCGCTCGCTTTTGGTCAATAAAGTACGGAATTTCATAATCTCGAAAAATGGTTTGAAGCAAGTCATGATAATCTTCTGCATTTCTAACAATCAAGGCAATATCACGGTAGCGATAGCCGTGATCGCGCACAAGTGAAAGTACTTCTCTTGCAATCCCTTCAACTTCTGCTCTTCGGCTAACAGCCGGCAGCAGCTGAATGTGCTCGGGCTCTGACTGAAATTCCGGCGTTGGCCGTTCATCATAATATCGTTCTAAATAGGCAAGCTCTGGACTGTTTTGATGCCTTTTTTGTTCGTTAAATACGATTGGCTCTTGAATCTCTATCCCGTTTTCAGCCGCCAGGCCCATTATTTCTCGGTACGTTTCGCTCGTTAATCGAAACAAGTGCAAGTCATTTGGAATAAAATCTTGATATGAATAATCAGAAGTCACCGCTATTTTTACTTCTCTACAAACTTTCATCAGCTCTACTAATACGGTTAATTCTTGAGGAGTATAGTGATGAAATCCATCTACATAAATCGTTGCTTGAGCAAGATAGCCAGAAGACGCTACTTTTTCACTCAGCAGCTTCAAATAGTCTTCTCCATCTACATATTTCGTCATCAGCTGTTTTTCTAATTCTCCGTAAATGAGATGTAAATCATGTAATTTATCAGCAAGGACTTTCTCATCTTCTGCTTGAAGCTTTTTCTTCATCTCTTCGAGAGACGGGGCATCTACTGTGTACTGTTTAAATTCTTTAACCATTTTTTCCAGTTCTTCAATAAACCCTGCTTGTTCTGAAGAATTCGCAAACAGTCGAAGCTCTTCTTTTTGATGTTCGATAATTTTTTTAAGCATCATATGAATACCTGTTTGATCCACATGATAGCGGCTAATACCTCCAACTTCTTGCAGGATACGCCATGCAAGACGTGTAAAACTATAAACTTGAGCACGCATCATGCCTTCTAACCCAGGTGTTTGAACAAGCGCATACTCCGACTGAAATGTCATCTGTTCAGGTACAATATAAATAAGTGGATGCCCAAGCGGTGCATTTAACAGCTCTTGGCGCATGCTATTTAAAAGATATTCCGTTTTCCCGCTTCCTGAACGTCCTAATAAAAACTGTAGCCCCACGTTTTCACCCCTTGATTTTTTTCTCTATATTTTCATTTGTTTAAGTACAAAATGGATAAACGCCACGTAAACACGTGACGCAGTCGTCAAAATTTTATAGTGATAATCATCTAAATCTCTCTATCTCTCTCCTTATTATTTTACTGAACTTGCAGACAAAATTCCACTTTGCCGATATGTGAAATGCTGGATGCAACAAAAAAACTTTTCAGTAGTCAAAAGACCACTGAAAAGTTTTAGAAAAGCGAATTATTTTCTACTTTTACATCATGATTCCACCATCTACATGAAGTGTTGTACCGTTAATATAGTTGGACTCATCAGATGCTAAATACAGATAAGCATAACCAATGTCAGAAGGCTGACCTAATCTTTGTAAAGGAATCGTGGATTTCATTTGATCAATGATTTTGTCTGGCATCGCCTTCACCATATCCGTCTCAATAAACCCGGGAGCTACAGCGTTTACATTAATTCCTTTTCGTCCCAGCTCTTTAGCCCATGTTTTTGTCATTCCTACTACGCCTGCCTTTGTCGCCGCATAGTTTGTTTGACCAACATTTCCATATACGCCAGATACCGAAGATGTGCTAATAATTTTCCCTTTACCTTGAGCAATCATATGCGGTACCACTGCTTGTGTACAGTGAAAAACGCCTGTAAGGTTTACGTTGATTACTGCTTGAAAATTTTCAACTGATAATTTGGTTAGCATTCCATCTCTGGTGATACCTGCATTGTTAATTAAAATATCTATTTTAGAGTAGCGTTTCACTACTTCTTCTACCATTGCATCTACGCTGTCTCGATCCGCTACGTTCACTTGAAAAAATGCTACATCTCCGCCTTCTTCTTTTAGCTGAGCTGCTCGTTCTTCTCCCGTTTTTGCATCGTAGTCAACCATAGCGACCTTTGCACCCTCTTGTGCGAATATTCGAGAAGCTTCGAACCCTAATCCATTTGCTGCACCCGTAATAATTGCCACTTTATCTTTTAATCTCATGTCACCCGCGCTATAAGACGCTTACTAACAACGATTAATCAGCAAGTCGCTTGAATCTTAATAGCGCATTCCCCTCCTCAAAACGACGCCAAGCACGTCTTAATGATCATTCGGTGCTTTTCTAGTAATGATCCCTCTACTTACATCTTAGTAGTCAAGCTCAAAAATCATTCATATAATTTTTAAGAAAACGTTTTGAAATACATGAGGTGATAATACATGTTGAGAAAAAACATGTATATCTCTAGAAAACAAAGGGTTCATTACTTAGGTGCAACTAGGAATAGACGTCTAATTTATTCCCAGTTTTTTCTTTTATTTTAGCATATTTTTCATAATTGATAAACAAAAAACTTGTTCATTGCTGGACAGATACTCTGTATATGCATTGTTCTGCCAACCGAATAAACAGACAAATAACTTCTTTAAGAAAAATTTTAAGGTCCTTTCAAAAATGCTGTTGTATCCTTATAAGAAAAGGCTTTTCTATAGTTTACAATACCCCTTTTGGCTGTATGTATAACAAAAGACTGCCTATTAAAAAGCAGTCTTTCATCACTATTTGTTATATATAAACAAACTATTTGTCATACTGTTTCACTTTAGATTTTTCATTTAACCTTCGTTCAATTTGTTTTCCAACAAGCCATAGAACAAAAATGATGACTAAAACAAGTACTGCTTTTAGAGGCTGTTTCACAAATGAAACAAAATCGGCCCCAATAAAGCTCATCATAAATATCATCACCATTTTACCGGCTAATACAGCCAGCATAAACTGAGCCATACTAACACGTGATAGCCCTGCTACTACATTAATTGCCGAAGACGGGGTAAAAGGGAAACAAAGCATAATAAACAGCGGTCCGAACCCGTGTCTTTCTACCCAAATCATAATCTTTCGAATTTGCGCATGCCGGCTGATGAAATGTAAAAACCTCGCCTGTCCATATTTTCTAAAAATCAAAAAGACAAGCAGTGATCCAACGCAGCTACCAACCCATGAAATTAAAAAACCTAACCATAAGCCAAAAGCGGCAGCATTGGCCATTACAAACGCAAAAAGCGGCAAGATAGGGATAAACGCTTCTAAAATAGGCAACAGCAGCCCTGGAATGATTCCAAATGATTGATATTGTTTTAATAACTCGAGGACGCCGTCTAACGTCAAATAATGCTTTAATGTTTCAAAATCCATCGAATGTTCTCCTTATTTAAACAACTGTGCTACTTTTCACTTATTGTACTACTTTCCTTTACCAAACAAAAGTTTTACAGCGTTTTACCTTTCCTGCCCTTTTACGCTTGCCATACAGCCTTTATTTACACACACATATTTGGTTGAACAGCCATGCACTTTTTACTGAGACTGTTTTAAATACCGTTTAAACCAGCTTGTTAAATATTTTAGTCTCGCCGTTCGTAAATTAGGCTTACCGCTTCTAGAAAGTTCATGATTAGACTGAGGAAAACGAATAAATTCTACTTCTTTATCTTTTCTTTTCAGGGCCACATAAAGCTGTTCAGCTTGTTCAATTGGACATCTGTAATCCTGTTCGCTATGCAAGATTAACAGCGGTGTTTTAACATTCTCCGCTAAACGAAGCGGAGAATGGTTCCAAAGTTTTTCCGGATTTTCATAAATATCAGCTTTTAATTCCCATTCGGTAAAATAATAGCCAATATCACTAACGCCGTAAAAACTTGTCCAATTTGAAATAGACCGTTGCGTCACCGCTGCTTTAAACCGATTTGTACTTCCTACAATCCAGTTTGTCATAAACCCTCCGTAGCTTCCTCCTGTTACGCCAAGCTTATCTTCATTAATATAAGAGTAGCGCTTAACTGCTTCGTCGGTCACTGCCATCAAATCCGTATAATCCATGCCTCCGTAATCCCCTCGAACCGCATCTGTAAATGCTTGACCATATCCTCTGCCGCCTCTTGGATTAGAAAAGAGGATATTGAACCCTTTTGATGCAAGTACTTGGAATTCAAGCATAAATGTATGACCATACATAAGATGCGGACCTCCATGGATTTCTAAAATGGTTGGAGATACATCATTAGTAGCAGCAGCTTTTACTACCCAACTGTGGATATCTATACCGTCCGTAGAAGTGGCATAAAAAGATTCTGCTTGTGTGAGCTGCACATGCTTTAAAAATGAGTCATTAACGTTTGTCAGCTTCACTAATTCCTCTGTTTTTAAATTTAGAGAATAAAGATCTCCGGGATGTGTAAATGTACTGATTGCCACGATAGCTTCCTCACAATTGGGAAGAACAGATACCTCATATACGTGAGCATTATCCATAAGTACAGAGTCTAGCTTTCCATTCACAGTTCCTTTATATATGCCTACAGAACCCTTTTCACTTACGACAAAATAAAATTCTTCATTACTGCCCCACATAATTCCCGCTGCGGTTCTACCAAAGTGAAAATCTCCTGCTACCATATCTCCTATTTCTAAGTCTATACCAGCAGTGATACAAACTGTTTTTTGGTTAGAGATCTGATAAATATATATGTCATTCATTGAAGCCGATCCGTATGTACGTTCATTTCCAATGTATGCTATGTATGACCCATCCGGTGACCACGAAACTTGATGAAAATATCCTGTTTCCGCTGTAATAGATGTTAATTTTTTAGTATCACGATGCAAAATAAACACATCCATCGTTAGCGATAAATCCGGATTCTCTCCTCGGCTGCTGCAAAATACAATTGAGCTTGCATCAGGGGCCCAGCACCCTACAGAGTGATGATAAGGTCCATCCGTTACAAACGTCACTTCTTTATTTTTAAGTTTAACGAAAGCAACTTGAGTATATTCACCTTTTAAATAACCGCTAACATCGGATTTGTACAGTAAACGTTCCACTTCATACGGCGGGGGATGTTCATGATTTTGTTCAACTCTTACAGCTTTTTCTTCTACTTTTGTGGAAAACATAATTTCATCACTATAAGGAGACCATACCGGATTACTAACGCCTTTTTCAAGATCTGTGAGTGCTTCTGCTTCTCCGCCTGTCGCTGCTAATAGGTAGAGCTGAACGGCTTGACTGCGATCGGATAAAAAAGCAATCCACTTGCCGTCCGGGGACCAGGCGGGAGAATGATTATTTCCTTTGTAGTACGTTAATTGCTTAGTTTCTTTCGTTTCAAGATCTAACATAAACAGCTGCGTTTCATACGCATTTTCTATTTTCTTCGTTTTTCGAACCGTATAAACTACACTTTTTCCATCTGGAGAAATCTGAGGATTATAAACAGACTTCAATTCATACAAATCCTCTATCGTTACCGTACGCTTTTTTAAATCATTCAATTTCTTCGCCCCCAAGGATTCATTTTTAAATCAAATAGTCAATCGATAAAAACGAAAATAGCGTTTCCCTCTTACTTTATCATTTCTAAAAATAAAAATCTAAAAATTTAGAAAATTAGTTGTTTTTTCTTCTTTTAATCTATATAATAATAAAAAGGGTGCAGAGGTGATGAGGTATGAACAATGAAAAATCGTACACGGAAATGATGAAGTCCCTCGCTCGCAAGAAAAAAGTAATTGATACTGTGAGTATGTTGGATGTTTATATCGAAATGGTAATTGATGAATCGCTTTTTAAGCGTCAAAAAGAACTGTTAGAAACAAACATTAACACGGCATTAGATCAACGTGATGAAATTGCTTTTTATGAGTTATCAGCACAGTACCAATCCCTGCTTCAAACATCTACTTAATATTTTAATAACTTAATTCATGTTAATGATTTATATGTACGTTTAACAGGCAGATCCTTTCTTCTCAGGAAGAACAGCTGTCTGTTAAATCGTGTTTACTACATAAAAAAAGATTCTTACATCTGTAAGAATCTTTTTTGTTAGGGTTTTTCCTATGAGTGGAAGTAACCGACCGTTCCACTCATAGATTTTTTTGTTATTTATGCGTCTGAAACTGCTCTTCTTCTGTGGAACCTTTTAAAGCTGTTGTAGAAGAAGTCCCACCAGAAACTACTTGTGCCACTTCATCAAAATAGCCCGTTCCTACTTCACGCTGATGTCTTGTAGCTGTATATCCATTTACTTCACTAGCAAACTCTCTTTCTTGTAACTCTGAATAAGCTGCCATTCCTCTTGTTTTATATCCTCGTGCCAGCTCAAACATGCTGTGGTTTAAAGCGTGGAAGCCAGCAAGCGTAACGAATTGGAACTTGTAGCCCATTTTTGCGATTTCTCTTTGGAATTTTTCAATCGTTTTCTTATCTAATTTTTTCTTCCAGTTGAAAGATGGTGAACAGTTATAAGCAAGCATTTTACCTGGGAATTTTTCATGAATAGCATCTGCAAATTTTTGTGCTTGTTCCAAGTTTGGTTCAGACGTCTCACACCATACTAAATCAGCATACGGAGCATATGCTAAGCCACGAGCAATAGCTTGATCGATTCCCGCTCTCGTACGATAAAAACCTTCAGCGGTGCGTTCACCTGTAATAAACTGGCGATCTACAGGATCAACATCACTTGTAATTAAATCAGCGGCATCAGCATCGGTACGAGCAATCACAAGTGTTGGAACACCCATTACATCAGCAGCTAAACGAGCAGCAATCAAATTTTTCACAGCGGTTTGAGTTGGAAGCAATACCTTGCCGCCGAGATGACCACACTTTTTCTCAGAGGATAATTGATCTTCAAAGTGTACGGCAGATGCTCCCGACTCAATCATTCCTTTCATGAGTTCAAATACATTTAACTGTCCTCCAAACCCTGCTTCTGCATCTGCTACAATTGGAGCAAAGTAATCGATATCCCCTTCTCCTTCTAAATGCTGAATTTGATCGGCACGCTGGAGCGCTTGATTGATTCGTTTAACAACATGCGGCACGCTGTTTGCCGGGTATAAACTTTGATCAGGATACATGTTTCCTGAAAGATTTGCATCTGCAGCTACTTGCCATCCGCTTAAGTAAATTGCTTTTAATCCTGCTTTTACCTGTTGTACTGCTTGATTCCCTGTTAAAGCTCCTAATGCATGAACGTATGGCTCTGTTTTTAATAAGTTCCAGAACTTTTCGGCTCCTCTTCTAGCAAGCGTGTGTTCAATATCAATGGACCCTCTTAGCCCAATGACTTTTTCTGCAGAATATGGACGTTCAATTCCTTTCCAACGCTCATCGCTTTTCCAGTTCTCTTCAAGGTTTTTTACACGAATGTCTTTCATTCTTTATACCCCCTAATGAATTTAAAATTCTATATTCATAAAAATATAAAACGCAGCAGTTAGAATATGTCTGTTTCATGATGAAGTAAATTAGCAGTTTGCCATAATATTAGCAAGAACGTAGATGAAATAAGTAAGTAGTTGAAGGACATGTAGTAAGACTTAGCTGAGGTGAATATACGCTGAAAATTTAGACTGCTATCTTTTCAATCACAAATAACTATTCCTCCCTATTGTTATAAAACAGTTTTTATTTTACATACGTTATTATATAACAGTACTTCCGAAAATGAAACCTCCTTTTAGAATTTTTTTCCTACTCGCAAGGAGGCTTTTCTATTAATACTTACGTATAAAAGGCTTCATATATCCTTTACTTTTTCTTATATCACTTATTCATTTCTTTCATACTTCTCAACAAATAAAATTCTTTCCAGTATTGTTGGGTGACCATATCGGAAAATCTTCACTAAATACGGCGGATTTACCTGAGATAGTCCTGATTTCGTTAAGTCCTGAAACGTTTTAATAGCAGCTTGCTTATCTCCTGTTAGGTTCATAGCGTACGTGTCAGATTGAAGTTCATGATGACGCGACTGCATATTTGTTAACGGACTCACAGCAAATGTAAGAATAGAAAAAATAAGTAGAATAAGCGGTAAAGAATTTAAATCACTAAGAGAAGTAATTTTTAATGCTTTCCCCCATCTCTTAATCACAAAGCCGGCTAAATGTTTCGTTAGCCATAGGCCTACGATCGATAAAACTAATGCTGAAGCAATCCCTACATAAATATGTTTCTTTACATAATGACCCATTTCATGCGCCATGATAAACAAAATTTCACGTTCCGTTAATTTATTAAGAGTAGTATCCCATAACACAATTCTTGAATTAGAACCTATTCCCGTCACATATGCATTAAGGGAGTTCGTTTTTTCAGACATGTTTACTTCATATACATGCTTAGCAGGTATATGAGCTTCGTCTGCTAAATGTAAAATTTTCGTCTCCAGCTCTTTATTCTTTAATGGATAAAAATCGTTATATAACGGATCGATAACCACTGGTTGAATAAACGTCAAAAATAGTGTAAATGGAATAGATACTAGCCACGCATACAGCCACCATCTTTTTGAAAACTTACGAATGAATGCATATAACACAGCAATCACTAAAAACATGGTGGCATAGTTCACCCAAAAATCTGTAAAAAGATCTTTCATCCATCCTTGGAAAGGTTGCGTCGTAATATGATAAGCCTTTGAAAGCTTATAGCTAATCCAGTCCATAGGAAAAGAATAAATCAGCAGCAGAACGGATAACCAAAATACATAAATAGCAGTTTGGAGAAGACTGAAACGGCTGACATCTTTAGACCACTTATTAACTTTCTTAGACACACCTAACACTAAAATTAAAATAAACCCTAGCCACTCATATGGAATTCGGATAAAAAAGAGCGCATCTCTAATTTTTGAATATTTTTCGGTTAACATAAGTTCTCGTCCATTCATAAACGTAGCCGGGTCTACGCTGGTGCCTTTTAATGATTGTGGAATAGAGGTATCGCTTATATAGAATAAATACACCCAAATACACGCTCCATACACAAGAAAAACTCCGATGGACCACCAAACAATTTTTTTCACGCATTCCCCTCCTTTTGTACAAACAGTATGCCGCTATTACTATTGTAGGTTTTTTTTCGAAATTTAGAACAAGCGTTTATAGATGTGCTATAAGAAATGTAATTTGAGACGAGGAAATCATAGAAAAACGAAAAATAGAGTTTAGACAAAAGAATAAACTCTGTTTACAAACAAAAAAAGCAGTTTGCATATGCAAACTGCTTTTAAGATGACCCGTACGGGATTCGAACCCGTGTTACCGCCGTGAAAG
>NZ_JBHZOR010000030.1:0-7041 GCF_042787605.1 Priestia sp. YIM B13491
CAAGCAATTGAGGATCAAATAAAAAAAACAGCTTAAGACTTAACTTTTTTGTGTCCAAATTATTGACTCAAATCCAAAGAGCTTTTTATTGTTTAACTACCTATAAAATTGATTATGTTGACTAGAAATTACTGTTCTCTGTATATAAACTGTACATAACTAAGTATATTCAAAGGAGATGTCTCGTTTTGTTGGATTATATATGGATCGATGCAGATTTACCTATTTTGTCCCAATTACCTAATGACTTTAATTCTGCTGCTATTCTATTCCACCCTTTTATTCAAATGCCCTCTGGTTGGGAGAAATCAAAGAGGGCAAATACTTATCAGCATATATATCCTAGTGATGAGGAAATGCTTAAACTTGGAGAACCAATATCATGGAAAGAAGTAATGGCCAAATGTAATTTAAAATCCTACAAGGAACTATTCAAAGCGTTGCAACACCTTACTGGTGTGCCTAGTGATGAATATAAAAAATTAGCTCCTTATGTTAATTCTAATCCAGATTTTTATTACCCCGAAGAAGATCGTACATCGTTGTTTATACTAAATAGTTTAGTAGAGATCCTCTGTTCAAAAGGGGCAAATACTTTATATTTTTCTGAACCTATTCACGACACAAATGGTTCATTTAAAGTCAATGATATGTCATCTTTAGAAATAGCTAACTTATCTCCTAACGAGTCAATTATCACAGATGAAAATATGGATTTTGCATTTATGGGGATCTATGATTCGTTTATAACATTGCTTTTAGCTAAAGATACAAATATTGAGGATACAATTAAGTTTCTAAACCTTGAAGCTTTAATATGTGATAAAGAAACACAGCTTAAATCGTTTATTTAATAGGTACCAATAAGATACATTATGGTAACTATAAATGTACGACCCATACATGAGATAATAAGCACAAAAAACGTTAAAGGAGAAACGACTTTGAAAATAGAGAATCGGAGATTCGCAGAGAAAGCGTTAAGGCATTTACTTGTTGGTAGTCAAATGGATGGAATAAAGTTTGCGTCTGAGGTTTCCGCCATTTCATTAATCTTTACTCAGTATGATCGAAAAGAAGATGATGCATTCATTTTAACGATTGAAACAGCGTGGACGGTATATGAAGAGGTCCCACTTGTCTATCCATCTTCGGAGAGAGAAGTCCCCACACATACTGAAGAACAGCACTTTAAACATATTTGGGATGTTAAGAGACAAAAAATAGTGGATGTACATTTAGGTCATCGGTCGCCCCATCTAATCATTTCATTTGAATCAGGTAGCATTTTGTTTGTAAATGGTCATGATACGAACTATGAATGTTGGCAACTAGGTGATTATTGGGGAGGAAGCGACAATGAGTGGCTTTTAGTTGCCGTTCCAGGCGATGATATAGCTGTTTGGTCTCCTGAACACTTTGAATAAGCTCCTAGAAGCCGTATTATGTAAACTGAATTTGTATAATTTATACACTGAGTATCAAAGTGAAACTGATATAATAAATAGAACTTATAACATACATGGGAGAATTAAATATGGATTCTAAACAGTTATTTTTAAGAGAACTACATAGCATCATTAAGAAATATGCAGAAGTAGGGGAACAATTGAAACAGCCAGATAAACAATTATCCTGGGAGGAATTCGATTTAACTGAAGAAGAAATAAGTGCTTTAAATGCTCAAAAGTTTACTGACGAAAGTATTAGTGCAATTGAAAAAATCGTAAGAGATAATATTATGGGTGCTTTTCATAGTGCTTTTTGTTTACTAGATGGGGTAAGTGATCCTGTATCAGAGAACGAAGAAGATATATGCGTTGGTTTAAAGTTAGAAGAAAAACAAGACGACGATGAAGATGAAGAATTTTTACATGATGAACTGTATAGTTCATATTGGGATTGGCACGACTTAAATAATAAAGACAAATAGAGCAATAATAAAATTCTTTTAAGAAGTACTATAAGGTAATGAGAAAAGGAGACTCTTAAAGTGTTAAATATTAAGAACTTTCATTTGTTAAATAATCTTTCACCAGAATTTTCGTTATTAGATATGAAATACATCACAGAAATAAGGTATTTTATAGAATATAGCAACAATTTTTTGTTTGATGAAGAAAACAAAACTAATTTACATGTAATTTTTCTTTTACAACCTAAAGGGAATCATAACTTTTATGAAGTCAGTATGAATTTTTATGGAGTAGAAAATTTCAAACTATTTGCCAATGGCGGAGCTATACAGCTATCTATACTACAAATAATAGATATTAGTGATAGAAGTTGGGAAAACATTAGGTTTCAAGTAAGAGACGTAGAAAATGAAGATATCGACTTTTATTGTAACAGTATTGAAATTTTAAATGTTAAGGAATCACAGATTATTGATGGCTAATACATATATATTTAGATAGCCTTTCTACCGATAGAATGTTTTATGGAAACTAGGTATTTATAGAAACATTTAAGTTCCATTTTAAAGGCATGTTACAATTTGATTATAAAGAAAAGAGGTGGTCATCACGGAAGTTATGGACATCATCATTATGAGAGGAAAAGAAAGATTGGAAGTTTCTTTAGTAGTTAAATGAGAAAAGGGTACCTCGCTTTAATGGCATTGGATAAGGAAGTACCTTTTTAAAAAAACTTGAATTCTATATGACAAACAAAAGAGTAATCAGTGCTAAAATAGCCGGAAGTCCTTGTTTTATAATAATTGACTTGTTAGATGTAAAACCACCGTAAATAGCTGCTACCACTACACAAATTATAAAAAACAACTGAATCATATAACCAATTGAATTAAATCCAAGTATGAGCCCCCAAACGAGTCCTGCGGCTAAAAATCCATTATATAATCCTTGATTTGCAAACATAATAGCTACATTCCGATCTCCTTCCAAGTGCTTAGGTAACTGGAATGCTCGTTTTGCTACCTTCGAATGAATAAAAAACATTTCAAGAATCATAATGAATAAATGTTCTAATGCTACAATTCCAACTAAAATAGCTGAAAGTATCTCCATGCTTCATTCTCCTATTCTTTTTTCTGATTTTTCCCATCCATAACAACTCATGAATTAACTTAATGTATTTTTCTTAAGTAAAATCAATAACGCCTAAATTGGCTTATTTAGGTGCGTTTATTAGTTAAGTTTATAGAATAGATACCTTTCATTTTAAGTCCTTTTTAGATAATCTGCTTGTTCTTATTAGGTTAACTTATTGTTTAGTTAGAAATCCTCATTATTTAAAAAAAGTAACGAATCAATTGTCCCTTTTATTTTATATTCAAATGTTTACAAGTCAATACTGTTATCAATAAACCTTTTCATCAATAGTAAAGCCAATTTTGGTTTTACTATTGATGGGAAATAGAAAACTTTGCTGTTCACTCCCAGCAGCAATGTCCTCGAAACACTCTCGGTCATATAAGTGACAAGCATTCATGTATTGATGTGGAAATACAAGAGTTTTTCAAAACAAACAAAAGAAGTAAGGTCAAGACCGTCAGCTTCTTCTAGTGGCATTAGATCAATCTAACATAAGGAAATTACACATGGAAAACAAGAAAAGCCCTTAATTAGTTAAGGACTGAAAGGGCTCTTCTTGGCTACGAATAAGTAATGGCTTTATAGATGGAACCATCTAGTCCATTTTATCATGTATTCACCGTAAAAAAGTAATTTTTATCCTTTAAATAGAAAATCTTTAAAATGAATAAGACTAGTTAGAATCAACATTTAGGCTATGACGGCTAAACAGAAGAGATATAAAAAAACAAAGGGAACTAGTCGTTTCCTTAACGATAAAAAAGCGCTTCGTATAATTACGTAAGCGCTTTTATTTTTATTCTACATCTGTTAGGGGCCGATATTGTTCAGAGGTAATTAAATCACCTTCCATAAGAACATAAGGGTGTGTTTCCATCAAAATAGTTTGGAGATACTCCGGCATCCTTTCTGCTTTGTATGCACAAATTAACGGAAAGGAGAGTTTATTTACTGCATCATCCACGATTCTTTCAAAATCTTCAATGAGATGTAAGGGATCTTCCATCGTACTCCATTCTACATGTGCCCATGATCTAAAAGAAAGTTTATTTTCTAGATAGAGCTGTACACTCTTCTCAAAGTAAGCAAGAATAGCAGGAGGATGATAACTACCACTTGAATAATAGAAATCAAAGTTGTTTATACGATGGATTTTTTTCATTTGATCTGTTGTTAAGAGTGCTTTTAAATGGTTATGAATAAAAGGATAAAAACGGTCATTTTCAATAAGAAGAATGCAATCTCCAGCAAGAATCCCCTCTTGAATATAACTTACAGCTTGTTGTATATACGTTTCTTGCTGGTCATAAGAATACAGTATATGAACACTCTTTTGTTCTGCAAACAACTGATTCATTTTACTTTTTAACATACAATCCCTTCTTTCTTCTCGCTTTCTCATTATACGTGAATTATGTATCTAGAATACAGTGGTATTTTATTGAATTTTCAAAAAAATAATAAAAGTGCAGAAAGTTCACTTTTTAAATACTTCTCTAAATTCCGTACCTAAGGGAAACCTTGTTAAATTAAGGTTGTATAAAAAGCTGTATGTTCCGTAAATATAGAACTCAACAAACCCCACGTGGCACAAGTGGTTCTATTTATTCTGTGTACAGGAAGAGTGATTATGTTAACTAAGGATATATATCTTAAGCTTAAAACCACAAAAGATTCCTTACAATTCCTGTTATATCAAGTAAATAAATTATGTGGTTTAATAAATTAAAAAAACTTTTAAAAGAAGTACATTATGGGGGTTACAGCAAAGAATTTATTGTTATTTATTTTATGGGGAGGTTTAAGTGCCCTTATTTTTCAATTAGTCTCTCCTTCAAGCCTTTTAGTTCAATGTATACTTATATTTTTTATTGGATCTATTGGAGAATATTTAGGAAATTATCTAAGAAGCACACGTGAAAAATGGATAAGATAAAATACTCTTATTTAAAAAGGTTTGACTACTGATAATACGTTTTATGGTAACTAAAGAAATATACATTATTACAGTTAAAAAGCAAAAACCCCCTTCTCTCTAAGGCGGTTTTAGCTCTTACGTGACTTTATCCAATGACACCTTTTGGCATCTTGGTTAGTATGCTCCAATTACGATTCTTTCATTCACATAAAATTAAAAGAGACCTGTAGACCAGGCCCTCTTGTTACCTTTTTTCCTTTTCAATATAAAAATCTGGGTGTTGATAGTTCTTCTCTAAAAAGGTTTTCTGTTCTTTTTCAGCAAGCTTATTATTTTCAACAGTATTGATATAAGCATCATAAGTGGCGAAGTCATAAAGGGAAGGGAAAAACAGTAACCATTCTGCATTTAATACGTTAGTAGCCTTTCGGATTTCGCCTAAAAAGAGAAGAGAAATAGCTTCAAGAAGATGAGAATAGTAAAAGAAAACAACCGTCCAAGTAACGATAAAAAAAGCAACGATTATTCGATGAATATAAAGCTGACCTAAACCTGGCATAAATAAAGACCATACGATAGACATAAGAGGATTTCTTTTATCCAAGTAGTTAATCTCCATAGATCCTATACTAAAGGAATTAAAGGTGTGATTTTCTCTTTCAGCTAAGACATATATTTTATTTAAATCAACTGTCGTTCGATAACTATCCCATATGGCAAAGATATAAACCGGAATATAAATGAGAAGCCATCTAGTGTTTAGTGACTCTTTGGCCATGTCTATGTCTCCTTGAAAGGAATGAATCATAGCCACGTTTATATTAGACTGAAGGTTAATAACAACCTCCCAAATAAATAAAACAAAGCCTCTAAGATATTTGGATAAAAGTAAATGTCCAAAACCGGGAAAAGCTGCTGACCACCAAGCTATGATGTAAGGATTTCTTAAGTGAATTTGAGTGGTTCCAAATATACTAACGTGGGCTATATAGCGTCTTGCCGTATTATCATTTTTATAATTGTCCATATATGTTCTCCTATGGAATTGTTATAGGATTGGGAAAATGTATTTTACATCTTTAATCCATAATTAACATACTGTAATATATTTATTCCGTTTTCCACATTTGAAATAGCTAAAAAACCTTCATGAAACAAAAAGGTTTCTTAGCTATTTATAAAATCTTTTCATAATTTCTCTAGAACACTTAATTAATCATAATATTCCGTCTTTTAACTACAATTTGTAAACGCTATCATATATACTATATTTAGGTTGTATAGCACGCGTGGCTATCAACGTATGTGGCGTAGGCGGAGCCAGTACAGAATGGAAAGTGCTTATCATATAAACATCAGTTGTTAATTTATATGTATAAAAGATTGCTAGTTAGGCAATAATTAAGAATAAGAGCATGAACAAAGGGGGGAAAACGATTGAGCAAACAACAGGGTTTCTCTACATTTATTAAAGAAGAACGTTTTGACTTACATTCGTACCTTACCTATTTATTTATCAATGAGTGCCAGGAGAATGCAGTAAATGAGTTAGAAAAGGAACATGTAAGTCAATAAATTTTAAATGTTGAAAGGATTACGAATTATGGAAGAAAAAAGGTGTAGGTGACTTGATCTTTCTCAATGGAAGGAACAAGTCGCCTATTTGTGTTTCGTCTAGACATTCATTGTGTTAAAAAGCGAATATCTCTACTTCGTATAACTCTCTATTATATCTTCTTACCTTTAAGTGTGTTATTGAAAATACAATAATTAAATATAAATTCCATAATAATTTATGTTTAGTATTATTTAAACAAATTAATTATCAATCTAATTAATTATAAATTTTATATCATTTAAAGAAGTAAACATATAAAGTTTGTTATTAAAATTAAAGTTGTACTATTTACTTAATATGACGACAAATACGAAGTTTTTCTACAAGGTATGTAATAGTTAACACTATTTTTAATAAAATGCGTTAACTATTACTTTGGAGTTAGTATAGTTTCATGGACACCATTTAATTAAGTCCTTACAATGACTTTTGAGAGGATGTGTCCGAAA
>NZ_JBHZOR010000031.1:0-2635 GCF_042787605.1 Priestia sp. YIM B13491
GTATGCGTGATAGGTAAGTGTTCTCGACAGCATTACCTGTGACGATACTTACTTTTCCCCCACCTCACACCGTACGTGCAAGTTTCCCTGCATACGGCGTTCCATCAAGCTATTTTATTATTATCCTCTGAAGCCATTGAAATGGCTTCTAGTTTACAATATGCCCTTAAAGTATTCAGCTTTTTAAACTTTTGCTTGTTATGAATAAGGTTAATGTGCTTGTTTATTACTGTTTCAGATGTTGCATGAATAAGTCTATGGATATCTTTATGAACAATTATTAAATTATCGTATTCATCCGTTCCACCTAATTTAATAGGTATTTTGTGATGTGCGTGCACATCTTTAACTTCAAGTTCCATTCCAGTTAGTTCACATTTAAAACTGCACATCGACGCACGAGCTATACGATTATCGTTGTATTGTATGCTTCGTTCTTTGACGTAGTTTTTCGCAAGTTCTATGACTTTAATATCGGTTTGATTTTTCAGTGCCTTGGTAGATTTCTGTCTACCTTTGTTTGTATAATCACATGTGTCTTGCGAAAAGCACATGATGTTCTGCGAATGCACATAGTGAATAGGGAATATGGAAATTCCACTAATCGTCCATGTTTTTGCATCGCATTTTCCATAGAATTTTTCAAAAATAGTGTTCTTTTTCTTAACCTTTTCATATTTAGATAACTTTTTCAGACGGTTGAACATCATCCTATATACAGGGTAAGCAATTTCTCCAAAGTCTTTCCAGACGTGAGTTGCGGACTTATAGTAAACATGGAGTCCTAATATGATTGCGTTTAATCGCTTAATGTTTTCAGGCGAAGGTTTCTTCTGGATTTTCTTAACTTGTTCCGTTAATTGTTTCCTGATTCTAACCTTAGCTTTCGACTTAACATGAGAGTACGCAACATATTTTCCACTCTTTTTAACTGCTCTAATTTCAAATCCGAGAAAATCCGAAGGATTTCTTTTTAAGTTAATGACTTTGGATTTGTCAGGGCTTATATCTAAACCAAGTCTTTGTTTCAACCAATCTTTGACTGCATGATATATGTTCTGAGCCTGTTTATGAGTTTTGCACATAATCTTAAAGTCGTCTGCATATCTAATGATGAAAATCTTTTTCAATTTTGTTTTGTTGATAGCTCTATATCTGTTTGAGTCATTTGAATAGTTAGATTTGGTTTTGAACGTTTCCCACTGTGAGCTAATCCACCAATCTAGTTCGTTAAGAACTATGTTAGAGAGAAGGGGACTAAGGATTCCACCTTGCGGTGTTCCCCTGGTTGGAATACCTTCTCCAGCGATTGGGGCTTTCAACATTGATTTAATAACCGATAGAAGTTTTCTATCATGGATACCTAGCGAGTACATTTGTTTAATTAATTTGTTATGGCTTATGTTATCAAAGAACCCCTTAATATCGATGTCCACAACATGATAAAAATGACCTACATTAACCAATGAACTCATTCTTACCAGAGCATGATTTGTACTTCTGTTAGGTCTGAACCCATAACTATGTGGATGGAATTTCGCTTCACATATAGGCTCTAGAACTTGTTTAATCGATTGTTGAATCAGTCTGTCTATCATCGTGGGAATACCTAACGGTCTTTTTTCTTTGCTATTTTCCTTAGGGATATGAACCCTTCTGACTTCATCTGGACTGAAGTTGCTAAGCTTATTACGTACTTGCTGGACGTATTCATTAATATTATTTTCTTTAATATTTTGGATGGTTAGTCCATCGGTTCCAGCTGTTTTTGAACCAGTATTTGATTTTATCATTCTGAAAGCGAGCTTAATGTTGTTATCCGATTGGATTACATCCATCAGTTTTTTGAATTTCTTGTTTTCACTCGATTTCTGATAGAGTTCATCAAATATGGGCGTCATATTGTAGTAATCTGAATACCTGTATTTGTTCATAAGCCTTCTATTGGGACACCTCCTAGGAGATGCTTTCCCTGTCATACTCGAAGATAGAAGTTCAACTATTGTATGAGTTACTAATAAAATAGGATTGACTAGTGCCCCTCCCTCAACTGTGATTAACAGTTTCATCGGTACTATGGCACCACTTTCACTAGAATAAAGTATCTTATACCGTAAGGTTTTCAATACACCTGTTCGAGGCTAATCGTTTTTCTTCCGAAGAAGACCTCAGTTTCTAGTTTCTGACGTTCCACAGTTCCTAGTATAGATAGTAGTTAGGTGCTTCCTATAAGCCCGTTGGCACATTGTTTTCATTGTTAAACACAGAGTGTTTCATAGCTTCGATTTTTACTTCACTCCACCAACTACCTCAGTGTGAGGCAAGAAATCCATCTCAGGAAATCCCTAGGTTAAGGACCTGTACATTCGGAAGTTCGTCGGTTCTAAAAGAACATTCTCACCATGTACTATCACCACCCGATTACTCTGACCTAATGTTGAATTCCATTAGATTTCATCGACTTTACCCAGCTACTAAACAGTCCAAAATTAGCCTTTCTTTCTGCACATGGGAGTATCAGTGTAGAGGTTTCAGCTCAACATGACGGCTTTCATTCCCTCTATCAGAATTGCAGTTTATTACTAAATCATCCCAATCAATATTTCTATTGAAATTTCAGATTAACGTCACGCAC
>NZ_JBHZOR010000032.1:0-2053 GCF_042787605.1 Priestia sp. YIM B13491
CCCCCCCCCCCCCCCCCCCCCCCCCCCCCCCCCCCCCCCCCCCCCCCCCCCCCCCCCCCCCCCCCCCCCCCCCCTTTCCACCCGAAGACGCCACCCCAGATTCACCTTGGTGACTGGAGTTCAGACGTGTGCTCTTCCGATCTGGCGGATGCCTTGGCTCACGGAGGCGATGAAGGACGTGATAAGCTGCGATAAGCCTTGGGTAGGTGCAAATAACCTTTGATCCAAGGATTTCCGAATGGGACAACCCATCAGGTTGAAGACCTGATATCACTACAGAGGTAGTGAGGCAAACGGAGGGAACTGAAACATCTTAGTACCTCTAGGAAGAGAAAATAAATAATGATTCCCCTAGTAGTGGCGAGCGAACGGGGAATAGCCCAAACCTGCTTTGTGGCAACGCTTAGCAGGGGTTGTAGGACCACGCTGTCGTACTTAGATTGTGAGAAGAATGTTCTGGAAAGAACAATCATAGAGGGTGATAATCCCGTATTCGAAGCATGACGAGACGTAGTGGTATCCTGAGTAACGCGGAACACGTGAAATTCTGCGCGAATCTGCCGGGACCATCCGGTAAGGCTAAATACTCCCGTGAGACCGATAGTGAACGAGTACTGTGAAGGAAAGGTGAAAAGCACTCCGATTAGGAGAGTGAAATAGTTCCTGAAACCATGCGCCTACAAGCGGTCGGAGCCGCGTAAGCGGTGACGGCGTGCCTTTTGCATAATGAACCTACGAGTTACCATGTCTGGCAAGGATAAGCGTCATGAGACGCGCATCCGCAGTGAAAGCGAGCCTGAATAGGGCGTCGAGTCAGATGGGGTAGACGCGAAACCAAGTGATCTACACTTGCCCAGGTTGAAGTCCGGGTAACACCGGATGGAGGACCGCACGGATAAGCGTTGAAAAGCTTCCCGATGAGGTGAGTGTAGGAGTGAAAGGCCAATCAAACTTGGAGATAGCTCGTACTCCCCGAAAGGCATTTAGGTGCCGCGTGCGACGATTTCCATAAGAGGTAGAGCGACCGATAGGTCAAGAGGGCTTCACCGCCTATCGAGACCTGACGAACTCCGAATGCTTATGGACTGCAGTCGTGCAGTAAGGGGGCGGGTGCTAAGGTCCGTCCCCGAGAGGAGAAGAATCCAGACCGCCGTCTAAGGTCCCGAAATTCTGTCTAAGTTAGTCTAACGAAGTCTGGTCCCCGTGACAGCTAGGATGTTGGCTTGGAAGCAGCCATTCATTCAAAGAGTGCGTAACAGCTCACTAGTCGAGGGTCCGGGCATGGATAATAATCGGGTATAAGTCAGATACCGAAGGCGCGGGATAGTAATGTATATTAAAAGTATCGGTAGGGGAGCATTCCATCGACGTTGAATGGTGAAGGTAACTGATCCTGGAGTTTATGGAAAAGCAAATGTAGGTATAAGTAACGATAAAAAGGGTGAGATTCCCTTTCGCCGAAAGACCGAGGTTTCCCGGGCGATGCCAATCAGCCCGGGGTTAGTCGGGTCCTAAGTCTCAGCCGAACGGCGAAGGCGATGGCAGATGCGGTTAATATTCCGCAACTCGCATATTCAGTGATGTGGAGACGGAGCAGTGACACTGCCGCGCCCTGACGGAATAGGGCGTTTAAGTGCGTAGGCTATGAGGAAGGCAGGCAAATCCACCTTCCGAGCTGAACCATGAAAGTACAGGTAATCCTTCGGGATGACTTGAGTGCAGGTAATCATACTTCCGAGAAAATCCGCTAAACTTAATGTATATGCGACCCGTACCGCAAACGGACACACGTGGTCGGGTAGAATATACTAAGGCGTTGAGAGATTCATGGTTAAGGAACTAGGCAAATTGACCCCGTAACTTCGGGATAAGGGGTCCTCATAGCAATATGAGGCGCAGAGAATCGGTCCAGGCAACTGTTTAACAAAAACACAGGGCTGTGCAAACTCGAAAGATGACGTATACAGCCTGACACCTGCCCGGTGCCGGAAGGTTAAGAGGAGATGTCACCAGCAATGGGAAGCATTGAATTGAAGCCCCAGTAAACGGCGGC
>NZ_JBHZOR010000033.1:0-1981 GCF_042787605.1 Priestia sp. YIM B13491
GGCGTACGGTGGATGCCTTGGCGATATCAGCCGAAGAAGGACGCGGTAAGCTGCGATAAGCTACGGAGAGGTGCAAGCAACCTTTGACCCGTAGATTTCCGAATGGGGGAACCCGGCAGTGGTTATGCACTGTCACCCATAGCTTTGACTATGAGGAGGGCACCTGGGGAACTGAAACATCTAATTACCCAGAGGAAAAGTAATCAAACGAGATTTTCTTAGTAGCGGCGAGCGAACGGGAAAGAGGCCAAACCGGAGCGGGCAACCGCACCGGGGTTGAGGACAGTCATCAAGTGTAAATGAGGTAGAAGAATCGAGTTGGAAAGCTCAGCCGCAGAAGGTGAAAGCCCTGTAATCGAAACCTTGCATACATGGGACTGTATCCAGAGTACCACGAGACACGTGAAACCTTGTGGGAAGCAGGGGGGACCACCCTCCAAGCCAAAATACTGATATCGACCGATAGCGCATAGTACCGTGAGGGAAAGGTGAAAAGAACCCCTGGCGGGGAGTGAAAGAGAACCTGAAACCGTATGTCTACAAACAGTCGAAGTCTGTATATATATCAGGACGACGGCGTGCCTATTGAAGAATGAACCGACGAGTTACTGTTGCTAGCGAGGTTAAGTGGAAAACATGGAGCCGCAGCGAAAGCGAGTCTGAACAGGGCGTTCAGTTAGTGATAGTAGACCCGAAACCGTAGTGATCTATCCATGGCCAGGTTGAAGCACAGGTAAAATTGTGTGGAGGACCGAACTCGTGAGCGTTGAAAAGCTTTGGGATGAGTTGTGGATAGGGGTGAAATGCCAATCGAACACGGAGATAGCTGGTTCTCCCCGAAATAGCTTTAGGGCTAGCCTCGAGGTTGAGAGTATAGGCGGTAGAGCACTGATCGGGCTAGGGGCCATACCGGTTACCGAACCTAGTCAAACTACGAATGGCTATACTTATACTCGGGAGTCAGACAGTGAATGATAAGGTCCATTGTCAAGAGGGAAACAGCCCAGAACACCGACTAAGGTCCCAAATGTTACACTAAGTGGCGAAGGATGTGGAATTTCCAAAACAACCAGGATGTTGGCTTAGAAGCAGCCACCATTTAAAGAGTGCGTAATAGCTCACTGGTCGAGAGACTCTGCGCCGAAAATGTCCGGGGCTAAAGTGTAAAACCGAAGTCGTGTCATATGCAGCAATGTATATGGGTAGGGGAGCGTTCTCATCGGGTTGAAGCAGTACCGTAAGGAGTTGTGGACTGATGAGAAGTGAGAATGTCGGTATGAGTAGCGAAAAGAATGGTGAGAATCCATTCCACCGAAAGCCTAAGGGTTCCTGAGCAACGATCGTCGTCTCAGGGTAAGTCGGGACCTAAGCCGAGGCGGAAAAGCGTAGGCGATGGACAACAGGTTGAAATTCCTGTACCGGTGTGAATCGTTTGATCGATGGAGTGACACAGTAAGGTAGGTCAGCACGCGATTGGAAGTGCGTGTTTAAGCATGTAGGTTGAGTTATAGGCAAATCCGTAACTCTAAAAGCTGAGATGTGATGACGAGTTACTAGCGATAGTAACGAAGTGATTGATCCTACACTGTCGAGAAAAGCTTCTAGGTAGAGACACATCGCCCGTACCAAAACCGACACAGGTAGGCGGGGAGAGAATCCTAAGGTGCGCGGGAAAACCCTCGTTAAGGAACTCGGCAAAATGCCTCCGTAACTTCGGGAAAAGGAGGACTCATGTAGTGTGAAGTGCAGCAACGCATGGAGCATGAATGAGTGGCACAAGAGAGGCGCAAGCGACTGTTTACCACAAACACAGGTGCCTGCTAAAGCGAAAGCTGATGTATAGGTGCTGACACCTGCCCGGTGCTGGAAGGTTAAGAGGAGGGGTTAGACTTCGGTCGAAGCTCTGAATTGAAGCCCCAGTAAACGGCGGCCGTAACTATAACGGTCCTAAGGTAGCGAAATTCCTTGTCGGGTAAGTTCC
>NZ_JBHZOR010000034.1:0-1900 GCF_042787605.1 Priestia sp. YIM B13491
GTTCTCCCCGAAATGCATTTAGGTGCAGCGTTACGTGTTTCTTGCCGGAGGTAGAGCTACTGGATGGCCGATGGGCCTTCACGGGTTACTGACGTCAGCTAAACTCCGAATGCCGGTAAGTGAGAGCGTAGCAGTGAGACAGTGGGGGATAAGCTTCATTGTCGAGAGGGAAACAGCCCAGACCACCAACTAAGGCCCCTAAGCGTGTGCTAAGTGGGAAAGGATGTGGAGTTGCTTAGACAACCAGGAGGTTGGCTTAGAAGCAGCCATCCTTGAAAGAGTGCGTAACAGCTCACTGGTCAAGTGATTCTGCGCCGATAATGTAGCGGGGCTCAAGTACACCGCCGAAGTTGTGGCAATGATCTTTTTGGATTGTTGGGTAGGGGAGCGTCGTGTGGCCGGTGAAGCTGCGGTGTAAACCAGTGGTGGAGGCTATGCGAGTGAGAATGCAGGCATGAGTAGCGAAAGATGAGTGAGAAACTCATCCGCCGGATGATCAAGGGTTCCAGGGTCAAGTTAATCTGCCCTGGGTTAGTCGGGGCCTAAGGCGAGGCCGACAGGCGTAGTCGATGGATAACGGGTTGATATTCCCGTACCGGTGAAGAACCGCCCATACTGATATTGTGATGCTAACCATGCGAAGCATGATGTGCAGGCTTTTGTTTGTGTGTTGTGTGGGTTGTGGGACCCGATCTTTGGAGGTAAACGTGTTAACAGGTGTGACGCAGGAAGGTAGCCAAGCCACGCGATGGTTGTCGTGGTCTAAGCGTGTAGGGTTGTCGGTTGTTAAATGCGCCGGCTGTGTGCCTGAGACGTGATGGGACCCCGTTTTTGGGGGATTTGGTGATCCTATGCTGCCGAGAAAAGCATCGGCGTGAGGTTTTAGCCGCCCGTACCCTAAACCGACACAGGTGATCAGGTAGAGAATACTAAGGCGATCGAGAGAATCATGGTTAAGGAACTCGGCAAAATGCCCCCGTAACTTCGGGAGAAGGGGGACCTTGAGCGTGATGGGCACTTGCTGCCTGGAGCGTGTATGGGTCGCAGAGACCAGGGGGAAGCGACTGTTTATCAAAAACACAGGTCCGTGCGAAGTCGTAAGACGATGTATACGGACTGACGCCTGCCCGGTGCTGGAAGGTTAAGAGGATTGGTTAGCCTTTGTGGCGAAGCTGAGAATTTAAGCCCCAGTAAACGGCGGTGGTAACTATAACCATCCTAAGGTAGCGAAATTCCTTGTCGGGTAAGTTCCGACCTGCACGAATGGCGTAACGACTTCCCTACTGTCTCAACCATGAACTCGGCGAAATTGCAGTACGAGTAAAGATGCTCGTTTCGCGCAGAAGGACGGAAAGACCCCGGGACCTTTACTATAGTTTGGTATTGGTGTTTGGTTTGGCTTGTGTAGGATAGGTGGGAGACTGTGAAGCATGGACGCTAGTTTGTGTGGAGTCGTTGTTGAAATACCACTCTGGTCAATCTGGATGTCTAACTTCGGGCCATGATCTGGTTCAGGGACAGTGCCTGATGGGTAGTTTAACTGGGGCGGTTGCCTCCTAAAGTGTAACGGAGGCGCCCAAAGGTTCCCTCAGCCTGGTTGGCAATCAGGTGTTGAGTGTAAGTGCACAAGGGAGCTTGACTGTGAGACTGGCAGGTCGAGCAGGGACGAAAGTCGGGACTAGTGATCCGGCGGTACGTTGTGGAACGGCCGTCGCTCAACGGATAAAAGGTACCCCGGGGATAACAGGCTGATCTTGCCCAAGAGTCCATATCGACGGCATGGTTTGGCACCTCGATGTCGGCTCGTCGCATCCTGGGGCTGGAGTTGGTCCCAAGGGTTGGGCTGTTCGCCCATTAAAGCGGTACGCGAGCTGGGTTCAGAACGTCGTGAGACAGTTCG
>NZ_JBHZOR010000035.1:0-1859 GCF_042787605.1 Priestia sp. YIM B13491
GCCGAAGAAGGACGTGACAAACGACGATATGCCTTGGGTAGCTGTAAGTAAGCGATGATCCAGGGATTTCCGAATGGGGGAACCCAACAGGTACTACCTGTTACCCATATCTGTTAAGGATATGAGGAGGAAGACGCAGTGAACTGAAACATCTAAGTAGCTGCAGGAAGAGAAAGCAAAAGCGATTGCCTTAGTAGCGGCGAGCGAAACGGCAGGAGGGCAAACCGAAGAGTTTACTCTTCGGGGTTGTAGGACTGCAATGTGGACTCAAAGACTATAGAAGAATGATTTGGGAAGATCAGCCAAAGAGAGTAATAGCCTCGTATTTAAAATAGTCTTTGTACCTAGCAGTATCCTGAGTACGGCGGGACACGTGAAATCCCGTCGGAATCTGGGAGGACCATCTCCCAACCCTAAATACTCCCTAGTGACCGATAGTGAACCAGTACCGTGAGGGAAAGGTGAAAAGCACCCCGGGAGGGGAGTGAAATAGAACCTGAAACCGTGTGCCTACAACAAGTTCGAGCCCGTTAATGGGTGAGAGCGTGCCTTTTGTAGAATGAACCGGCGAGTTACGATATGATGCGAGGTTAAGTTGAAGAGACGGAGCCGTAGGGAAACCGAGTCTTAATAGGGCGCATTAGTATCATGTCGTAGACCCGAAACCATGTGACCTACCCATGAGCAGGTTGAAGGTGAGGTAAAACTCACTGGAGGACCGAACCAGGGCACGTTGAAAAGTGCTTGGATGACTTGTGGGTAGCGGAGAAATTCCAAACGAACTTGGAGATAGCTGGTTCTCTCCGAAATAGCTTTAGGGCTAGCGTCGACATTAAGATTCTTGGAGGTAGAGCACTGTTTGGGTGAGGGGTCCATCCCGGATTACCAATCTCAGATAAACTCCGAATGCCAATGAATTATGGTCGGCAGTCAGACTGCGAGTGCTAAGATCCGTAGTCGAAAGGGAAACAGCCCAGACCACCAGCTAAGGTCCCAAAATAATTGTTAAGTGGAAAAGGATGTGGGGTTGCACAGACAACTAGGATGTTAGCTTAGAAGCAGCTATTCATTCAAAGAGTGCGTAATAGCTCACTAGTCGAGTGACCCTGCGCCGAAAATGTACCGGGGCTAAAACAATTTACCGAAGCTGTGGATACCTTTATAGGTATGGTAGGAGAGCGTTCTATGTGTGATGAAGGTGTACCGTGAGGAGTGCTGGAACGCATAGAAGTGAGAATGCCGGTATGAGTAGCGAAAGACAGGTGAGAATCCTGTCCACCGTAAGACTAAGGTTTCCAGGGGAAGGCTCGTCCGCCCTGGGTTAGTCGGGACCTAAGGAGAGACCGAAAGGTGTATCCGATGGACAACAGGTTGATATTCCTGTACTAGAGTATGTAGTGATGGAGGGACGCAGTAGGCTAACTAAAGCAGACGATTGGAAGTGTCTGTCTAAGCAGTGAGGTGTGAATTGAGTTAAATGCTTAGTTCTATAACATTGAGCTGTGATGGGGAGCGAAGTTTAGTAGCGAAGTTAGTGACGTCACACTGCCAAGAAAAGCTTCTAGCGTTAAACATACTCTACCCGTACCGCAAACCGACACAGGTAGTCGAGGCGAGTAGCCTCAGGTGAGCGAGAGAACTCTCGTTAAGGAACTCGGCAAAATGACCCCGTAACTTCGGGAGAAGGGGTGCTGACTTTAAGTCAGCCGCAGTGAATAGGCCCAAGCAACTGTTTATCAAAAACACAGCTCTCTGCTAAATCGTAAGATGATGTATAGGGGGTGACGCCTGCCCGGTGCTGGAAGGTTAAGAGGAGTGCTTAGCGCAAGCGAAGGTATGAATTGAAGCCCCAGTAAACG
>NZ_JBHZOR010000036.1:0-1821 GCF_042787605.1 Priestia sp. YIM B13491
TGGATGGAGATCATCTTCGCGTCTAGATAAGTAGCGTTAGCTACACTGTAAGAAAGCGACTTCTTGTCGCACCATAATCACTCTTTCCGGAACACATCAAAAAAGAGAACCTTTACGCCCCAAAGGTTCGAAGAAGTTCTCTTTTTCTCTTTTATGCAACTTTTTATACATCGTTGATAGAATAGGCATTCTATTGATCAAATCAATGAAAACAATGTATAAGAAGCCCACCTTTTATGCATATGCTAAGTACTTCAAATAATTGATTTTATATGTAAATATGATATATTAAAGGTCAGACTATTTTTACAAATTTCTACATAACCCTATTTATGAGCAACCTCGCTTCCACTGGCGAGGTTGCTCTTTTATTTTGTTAACGATAATAATTACTTTAACATCTTGTAATAGATTTAAATATCTTATCCGTAAAAGTATATCTTTTTAGAAAAATTCGCGTCGAAATAAAAGAAATAACTGTTAAATAATCATTGATATTCTGTGATTTAGAAGCGTAATACTTTGTAGAAAAAAGTTTCATTTGTCTACACGGAGTAAAATCAATAACACTACTTTTAATAAAATACGTTTAGTTTTACTTAATGATATGACGAAAAGTAAACTACACATAATCAGCTTTTTTAAAGGGGGGGAAGAAAGACCGATATTAAAAACCAACAATTCCTAGAGACTATTGATTATTTGCTTTCCTCAATTTTAAGTATGTATATGTACTTAACGTGATGGCTACCATTACTATACAAGTAAGAGGAAATAGAATTGTATTAACAAAATGATCATAAAACCAGGTATACATGAAAACCACCTCAAATAGTGTAAATTCACCCTGATAAGCCTTGTCTTATAGGGGTTTAACAGATTGTAGGAACCACCTCATCTTCGAAGGAAATAATGCAAATAAACCTTTTATGCCCTCTGTTTCTTTCTATTTTTCAAGAAAGCAACAAGAAGAAGCAGAGAAGGAATAATCCCGAGGATAGGCATATGCAGAATAAACATTTCTACCTTTAGTCCTTCATGTAGATGTTCTTGAACATTGCTGGCAATCGTGCTAGCCATAAATAGAATAACGAAGCCCAAAGGGTATGAAAGGCGTGAAGGTGATTTAATCTTAAATAAGTTAGCCGTACCTATGACAGCTGCATATAACAACACACTAATCTTAATGAAACCACCGATAACTAAAGCAAGCATAAAAAATACATCAAGACGTTCCAAAAAGTCAGCTACCTGGATGCTTTGTACGGTACTAAGAAGAGGAAATTGTGAACGTGCAGTCAAATCAACCCCAAGTACACTAATGTTAATAAGCATGGTAATAGTTAAGTTGATTCCACTTAGTCCTGTTGCACATAACATCGTCATTTTTGCCTTTTTTTGGTTTTTTAAATAGGGTAAAATCATTGTAAATACCATCGCTTCTGCAAACGGGAAATAGATAGTTTGAGTAAATGCAACTTTCAGGACGGGGAATACACCCTCCTCAAGTACTGGCTGTAAGTTTGTAAACTTGATTAAACCTGAACATACGATGAGAATAAATCCCATGATGGCAAAAATATATATAAATATAAAAAGGATCTCTCCTGAGCGAGCTACAACCTCGATTCCTTTTCGAATCGTATAAATAACGACAAGTATTAATAAAGTATGTGCAATGAATAAAGGAGTCTCAGGGTAGGCGGAGGTTAACAACATCGCGCCAAAATCACGGAGAACCCTTGCTGCATCATACATAAAATAAAGGATGTAGACAAAGGCAAGTACCGTTCCAATCCCTTTACCCATGATTTTTTGCAT
>NZ_JBHZOR010000003.1:0-740228 GCF_042787605.1 Priestia sp. YIM B13491
CCTACTGCTGCCTCCCGTAGGAGTCTGGGCCGTGTCTCAGTCCCAGTGTGGCCGATCACCCTCTCAGGTCGGCTATGCATCGTTGCCTTGGTGAGCCGTTACCTCACCAACTAGCTAATGCACCGCGGGCCCATCTGTAAGTGATAGCCGAAACCATCTTTCAATCATCTCCCATGAAGGAGAAGATCCTATCCGGTATTAGCTTCGGTTTCCCGAAGTTATCCCAGTCTTACAGGCAGGTTGCCCACGTGTTACTCACCCGTCCGCCGCTAACGTCATAGAAGCAAGCTTCTAATCAGTTCGCTCGACTTGCATGTATTAGGCACGCCGCCAGCGTTCATCCTGAGCCAGGATCAAACTCTCCGAAGAAATGTTTGACTTGCTCAATTAAAAAATAAAAATTAACGTTGACGTTTGTCGCTTTGTTCAGTTTTCAAAGTTCAATGTTCAAATCATAAGTTGTCGTTTCAACGACGCTTAATAATAATAAAACATATCAAATGAAACGTCAATAGTTTTTCTAAAAAAACATTCTTTTTTTATTTCCATTGAACTAATAGTAGATAAATCATAGTTTGCTAATTATAAGACCATAAAAAAAGGCTCCTTTATAAGGAGCCTTTTTTGTTATCACTTTTAATTATGCTTTGTGAACGTTAGCAGCTTGTGCTCCACGTTGACCTTCTTCGATATCAAAAGTAACTTTTTGACCTTCTTCTAATGATTTGAAACCTTCACCTTGAATAGCACTGAAATGAACGAATACATCGTCTCCGCCTTCGATTTCAATGAAACCGAAACCTTTGTCTGCATTAAACCATTTTACTGTACCTTGTGTCATAATGTTGCCTCCTGCTGTGGAATACTCCACAAATGTATTACCAATCTTGCCCAAACATACTATTTCAAGATAAAAACTTCTAATTAGGTTTTTTCTTTTCTCAATATACCGAACAAAAATAAGTTATCTGTAGTATAACATATAGTAGAGTTGATAGCAAATAAGGAAAACAATACCTTTAACAAATTCTATCTACTCACCTTTCCCCTATCCAAAATTTATGATAGGGCATAAGTGGCATAGCTATTTGATGCTCCAACACATCAAATAAAATGAATAAGTACATACATATCTCTATTTATTATAGCTATTCATAATAAAGCTTCTTTATTTAATCTTTGTTATAAATAAAGGGTGCATGTAATCCAAAAAACCCCTGTTAGCTTTACTGAATTATAAATAGGCTATTGGGATATTCTATTTAAGGAAGAAGGAAAACAAGTTATTGATTACAACTAATCATTACAAAGCTTCTTACATTTGGGATGAGGTGTCTACAGCAGGCATATTTTAGAAAACCTTATTGTAAATCGATGTATGTTTGATTCATAAGGGGATGGTAGTCATGAGCGTAGTAAGAATATATATAATGGGTAGACAATAACGTTCATTTATAACTATGCAAATGAGGTGTTTGTCCCAGACCAAGAACGATTTCGTTCACATTGTATATTTTTTTAGTTCAATGCTTAAATGAGGTGTTTGTTAAAGAGAATATACTTTTTCAAGTGACTGTTTCATTAGGCAATGTAATTACGTAAATGAGGTGTTCCTTAAAGATCATATGCTGCATTAAAAGCTATTTTTTTCCTTCTTCACATGACGGGATGCATAATCGTTTGCATCTCGTTTTTGTTACATAAAAAAAGAATGTTTATTCTCTTTTCATGGGTTAAAGAAAGGCCTGTATCTGTTTAGATACAGGCCTTTCTTTCGAGTTCAGTTACCACAAACCTCTTTATTTAACTTTTGTTTCATCGGAAAATAATATAAGATTGCAGGAACTATTATTCCAATTAGCCAGGCAATATCTGCGCCACCAAATGCCTTTGCTATAGGACCAATGTAGAATGATGTGTTAATAAAAGGAATCTCTGCAATAATTGATACAGCAAATGCCATGCAAGTGATTCCGTTTATTTTTCCGTATTGACCATTTACATCAAAGATATCTTTCACATTATATTGACCACGGCGTAATAAGTAGTAGTCCACAAGATTGATAGACGTCCAAGGAATCAAGAAATAACTAATGAAAAAGATAAAATTTAAGAAAAATGATAGAAAATTACTTTGGCCTAATAAACATAGGATAGTACCTGCCAATGTAACACAAAACATCATCCCTACTCTAACTTTTTGTGTTACTTTCAGCTTCCAAAAGGGTTCTATAGTTGTAATGGTTGACATGAAAGCACCATATAAATTAAAAACATTAATAGCTAGTTGACCAAAAATAATGATCAAATACATAAAGATAGCAAAACTTCCGAATAAGTGAGCTAAATTCCCACCAGAATGATCAAGGAAATTAGGAATAGTAGTTGTTAAAGTTGCTCCTAAAATCATCATCCATACAGTCCCTACAAATGTACCCAGGTAACTATACCAAAAGGTTTGTGCAGTTGATGTATTAACGGGCAGATAGCGTGAATAGTCTGCCACGTATGGTGCATATGCTAATTGCCATGTTGCTACAATGCTGATAGCGAGTAAAAATACAGGTAAATCCAAACCGCTTAATGAAAAACTTCCTGTCGGAAGTGGTAACTGAAATATAATAATTGTTGCTGCTAGATACACAACAAATGAAGACCATGATAATACTTTCTGCATTTTATGAATTAAATCATGGCCAAAAATTGCAACAATAAAACAAAGAATATTTAAGATTATTATAGCCCAGCTTTGATTAATGGGTATTAAACTGTTTAATGTTTGTGCTGCAAGCACACTGCTACTTGCGAAAAAACCTAAATACACGAACATTACAAGAAATAACGGAAAAATAGCTCCGATTACTCCAAACTGTGCTCGACTTTGAATCATTTGAGGAATTCCAAGTTTAGGTCCCTGAGCAGAATGTGAAGCCATGAAAATAGCACCCAATAAGGTTCCAAGTATAATAGCTGCGAAACTCCAAAATAAATTAAGACCTAAACTAATTGGTAATGCACCTGTTACAAGAGTTGTAATGTGCATGTTTGCTCCAAACCAAATGGGGAACAAACCTTTTGCTTTTCCATGACGTTCGTCTACTGGAACAAATTCAACGCTACGTGTTTCAACTTTCAATAGATATACCACCTTGTAAGATATTTGCCGCTTGCACTCTAAGTCAAACTACATAATTCAACGTTTTAATACTTACTTATAGTAGGTGATGAATCATTCGTATAATTAACATGTATTCCCTTGAATCATTTGATATAACAGCTATATAAGACTTCGCTACGTTTAATTAAGTAACAATTTCATCTGTGCTCCTTTTATAAATTGCTGTTCATAAAAAAAGTGGTGCAATGGAGGGATAAACTTTCTTAATAAGAGGAACTGCAAGGTTTTAGTAGCTAACTGCTTAGGTATCTTCTTATTTAATTTGATAATTTTTTATACGGTCTCTTAGAGCATTAGTATACATAATAACATAGATGCATCTTCTATCAACAATTTCTTTAGGACCGTCCAATACTACTTGAGGTATTCAAGTTGCTTTCCCTGCGCCAGCTTTTCCAATCTAACTTATTTATTCAAATATCAAACTTCTTTTTATTTAATCAAAAACGTTCATAAAAGTGCATAAACATATGAAGACGTTCGTAATTTGCTTTAAAACGAAAACGAACGATCAAAGTGATAGATTCCTTATATAAAAGAAAAGTCCGTAAAGGTATACTTTTGCGAACGATATATTCAATTCTATTACAAGACGTTAAAGTAATTATCATAGTAAATAAAATAAAATACATGTACGGACACATAAAAACGGATTAACCCCAACTCTACATGTAGAGTTGGGGTTAATCCACCCATTTCTGTGCTTCGATCAGCGTATCCGTTTCTCACATCAAAAACGGTTACCTTTTTGGTGATTGATGCCGGATTTATACCCGAGACGATTAATTTTTAATCTACCCGATTCATACTTTATCTTCCGTAATAAATTCTTCGACTCGATCTCTTTTGGTGTACATGTCATACCAAATGTCGGCAATTTTGTCTTGAACTCCCGAATTCGGCTGCATCCAGATTCCGATCGAAATGTGCCCTGCATAAATACCTTTGTCCTTTAATTCACTATTCAAATTGAAGATATAATTACGAAGACCGGAAACTGCAATTCCGACATTGCCCATCATTGGTACTGGATTGACTGCGGCTCCACCTGTCGTAAATAACAGAGCTCCACTTTGTTTATCCAACATATCCGGAAGCACTTCTCGAATACTCGATATCGCACCTAAAACGTTGAATTGAAATTGGTATAGCGCATTTTCTTCTGTTACATCTAATGCGTTTGTTACTGTATCGATACTTGGAGTTGGACTGTATTCAACCACATCAATAAATCCGTATTTCTCTTTGATCGTTGTGAAAGCTAAACTAATTTGATCTTTATTTAATATATCAGCTTGAAATGATGCTGCTTCAATGCCTAATTGTTCTAGTTCAATAACCAGTTGGTTCAACTTTTCTTCATTACGGGCTATAAGCGCTACACGAAATCCGTTTTTTCCGAACTTCTTCGCAATAGACATTCCTAATCCTGGTCCTGCCCCAACAATTACAATATTTTTCATAATATAATTCCCTCCATAACTTCTTAGCTAATTCTTTTTTCTAAGAGAGTTCATTTGTTACAATAGGTACTACTTTATTTATTAAGAACCAATCGTATTTTCAATCTTTTGGGTATGATTCTGAATGGTCACAACAATTTACTTGATCAAAAACCCTTCCACAAAAACATGTGTTATTTAAGCAACGCGCGTTGTATAGTTGATGATAAGATGAAAAAGAACTATTAACAACCACCAAAATGGCTAATATGTTGTTTACACAACACTTCTATTGAATTGTCGTTTTTAAACACCATTGTGTAGCCTAAAAAGGAGAAGAAAAAATTGATTATGCCAAAAAAAGATCCGAGAATACTTCGTACAAGACAATTGATTGTAGACTCTTTTATCTCGTTAGCTAGTGAAAAAGATTTCAACAATATAACGGTACGTGATATCACTGAAAAGGCTACTATTAACCGCGCTACATTTTATGCGCACTTTGACGATAAATTTGATTTATTACATTCTACCATCACCAATACTTTTACAGACAAATTGAAAAAAGGACTAAATGGTCACGAGGGATTCAATGAAGAAGTCATTACAAATATTTTTCTAGCCATGTGTGATCACCATAAAGAGTTAAGTGACTTATGTCCTAAAGGTTACAATTCTTTAGGAACTATTATAGAAAGTAACATTAAAGAAGAGTTACAAAAGCTAATAGCTGATCTTGTGCTAAAAGGCACTAAAAATACCATTGTATTAGAGGACAAACAATTGGTAACGACCCTATCTACTATACTGAGTTGGAGTATATACGGAGCTACATACTCATGGAATAAAGATGGAAGACCTATTTCACCAGAAGAGCTAGTGACTAAGACCCTACCTATATTTAAAAATGGCATGAGTAAGTATTTCTTTTAATGAAACTTATATTAAATATCAATTCTTTTTGGGGTTCAGTCTCCATATAGACTATATTTTACCGTACAGGCATATGAATAAAAGGTGCACTTTTTATTCATTCTTTCACTAATCGCTTACTGAAAAAACGTTGGTCTATCAAGGATGTATAAAAAGCTGCATACTCCGGAAAAAGAACCCTCGGCGGAACCGTTCTGCGACAAGGGTTCTTTTTTTGTATGTCTTCCGGAAAGAGTGTTTATGTTAACTAACTTTGTATAGCGTATACAATTATCAACTGACTTCGAAACCTTTTATTAGCTAGGTTTTGATACCATAATATTGCACCAAAACCAATAAACAATTGATGTACTAACTATATAAATATAAACCTCAAAGTTTTTTATAAATGGAACAGGATTATAAGTTATAGTATAAAAAATATAGTAAACGATAGAAAATATTGATAAATAACTCAGTAAACTTATTATACTAAATCTCGGTAACTTTTTAATTATAAGTAGAGATGTAGGTAGCCCAAAAACTGTATATAAAATGAAGTATACTACTGTACTTATAATCATACTGAATGGAAATGCAGCTGAAATAAGATTTTTAACTCCGTATTCAATAATTAAATACAATAAAGATAGACAAATTGAAGATAGCAATATAGACAATACATATCTTTGAATCATAATATCCTCCGTATTAATAAAGTATAAGGCTAATGGAATACTTATCCTTTTAACCATTATAGACTTTATAGTCGTATCAGTGTTTTCAAAGTAAATTAATTTTATGAATAAGTACTTTAAAATCAGCTCTATGAAGATTGGATACCGATAATGTTGATTATGTAAATTAAATAACTTTATTTATCCATAAATGTTATTATTTAGATTATACATATAAATGCAAGGTGGAATGTTTATGGAAAATAGGTCAGTTGTAGCTTACATTTTAATCTTTTTATCATTGGCATTATCAATTTATTTATTTGTTAACCCAAACTTATTAGTTCCGAAAGGTTATGAGCTAGCTATTGATGGCTATCTAATATCTCGAACATTAGTAATGATTTTTGCTTTATATTTAGTTTCCAAATTAGGATATGCTCTATTAAATAAAAAGGGTTAACTCTAATGAGTTAACCTTTTTTATGCTACCTAGAATCCGTTTTATGTTAACTAAAATCATATACAGTTTAAAATTAGAAAAAACTCCCTCCAATAAATAGGGAGTTTTTCTACAGGTTAATGAGATTTAGATCGAAGATAATTCTCAGCACCTTGAGTAGTTTGTTTATAATAAAAAAAGATATTCGTGATTTAGGCTACTTGTGCCTAAATCATGAATATGTTGACCAAATTATATATTTAAAATAAATTTTTAACCAATAAGAATCTTTTCTTCTGCATACCTAATTTTAGATTGTTTGTTTGAACGAATCGCAAGTACAAAGCCAATGGTAAGAGGTCCCACTCTGCCAATAAACATCATAATTGTAATCAGAATTCGGCCTATAGGACTTAAATCTCCTGTAAAGTTAGCACTTAATCCAACTGTTCCAGAAGCAGAGAACGTTTCAAACAAAAGGGTAGACATGTCTATACCTTTTTCTGTGATTGTGAGTAGAAAGAAAATAATAGAAACAAAAATAATGCCAGAAGTAGCAATAGAAAAAGCTCTATACACAAGCGATTTAGGAATTCGGCGTCGAAAAACATTAATCTCTTCTTTATTTGTCAATACTGACCATAAAGCAAACAATATTAAGACAAACGTAGTTATTTTAATTCCACCGCCTGTTGAACCTGGAGCCGCTCCAATAAACATAAGACCCATCATATACACTTTTGAAGGCAATGTGAGCGCCCCGATATCCAAGGTATTAAAACCAGCAGTACGAGGAACTACACCCTGAAAGTAAGCTGCCCACCATTTATCCCCCATGCTTAATTGACCTAAAGTATGAGAGTTATGATATTCTAGAGTAAAAATAATGAGTGTACTCACGACATTTAGTAGGATAGTTGAAACTAATACAATTTTAGTGTGAAGAGAAAATTTTCTTATGTTTCGTTTCTGAAAAATGTCTGCAATGACAAAAAATCCAGTCCCTCCTATTATGAAAAGTAACGTAATCATAATATTTACGGTTGGATCTCCTACCCATTTGCTTAAATTATCTGGTTCCAAACCAAATCCTGCATTATTAAAAGCAGAGATAGAATGGAATATGCCATAATAAATAGCCTTTCCCCAGCTCATTTCTTGGGACCAACGAATAGCTAGGATAAGCGCTCCTATACCTTCCACAGCCAATGTAATTAGCACAACACGTTGGACTAATGCAATAACGCCTTGTAGCGAAAAAGCATTTAGAGATTCCTTAAGTATTAATCTTTGTTGTAATCCTATTTTTTTACCCAGTACAATAAACATGAGTATACCAATAGTCATGAATCCCCAGCCACCAACTTGAATGAGCACAAGCAAAATGAGCTGTCCAAATAAAGTAAATGTTGTCCCCGTATCTACCACGGCTAGGCCTGTTACACATACAGCAGAAGTGGCTTCAAAAAGAGCATCAATAAAGCTTAGATGATGTCTATCGCTTGTAGCAGCAGGAATCATTAATAAGCCGGTGCCGAGCAATATTAATCCTAAAAACCCCACGAACAAGATACTTGCAGGTTCCAGATGCTTCACTTTATGTTTTTTACGCGGCTTAGAAATTATCATATTATATTTCCCTTCAAAATGTTTTGATTAAAGATTTATTATATATCATACCCATTTATTTCAAAAGATGGTCATTACTTTTATTACCTTCCTATCTTCCCAGAAAGTACGTTACATTAAGTAAATAATAAAGTATCTAATGTTAATATACTTTAAATAAGATAAAATTTATTAAAAATAAAAAGATCACATCTTCTATGTAAAGGAGTAAAATAACAAATTAATTTATAAAAATAATAGTTTTATAAGGCTCTGTTAAACTTTATTGTTGATTTTTTGAATAAAGAAAAACACTATATTGAATAAAACATAGTGTCCTTGTTTCTTATTGTTGATTATCAGCTTGGCGATTCTAACAATTCATCTATTATCTTTAATTGCCTTATCCTTTTCTTTGTTGAGGAATCTAAGGAGTTATGTGTTAAAAGATTTGTTACCTTTATTGCGTAGTCACTGCTAACCATTGCCTGTCTTCTCATATGTCCTGTTGCTATGGCTTGGGCAAATGAACGTGCAGAATATTTACTAACGTCAGATTTGGAGTCTTTAGCCAATTCATTTACAATAAATCCAACTTTTCGTAAATCAAAAGCTCTAATACTTTCTTCTATTCGTTTTTGCAAAGTTTCTATTCTCAAATTTATACATAGTTCATCTTTTAAATGGTCATTGAGAAAATCTAACCCTTTTTATTGTCCTAAATCATCCAAGCTATCAGGTAAATAAAGTCACGCTATAACAAACCTAACCTTTTTAATGTAGCAACCAACGGGGGGTATTTTCTATTTGTAGAAAATACCTTTTATTTTTATAATCCTGTTGATACACGTGCATATCCAATAAACACCTATTATCACTTTTCTTATTTTTGTCTTATCCGATTGTAATATAAAATAGACTAAGAAAGGTTATTGAACACAGAATACTGTACAGAGTTTTATTACAAACAAAATACTAAAAATCGACTTTTCCCACTTAGAATGTAGCGTGTTCAGAAACGGATAAAAAACCAATTATTTTTCATAAAGCTCTAACAAGCGTTTGTGTATCCAAATAGCGGCTTGTAAACCTTCTCCCATCGCTACCGTAACTTGTTCAGAATGAGCCACAATGTCTCCTGCTGCCCACACGTTTGAAACATTTGTTTCTTTTGTACGCGGATTTACGATAATGTGCTGATTTTCTAGGAGTTCTACTCCGAGCCCATGCGCTAATTCTGTTCGAACTTTATTTCCTCCGAACGCTAAAAAACCTCTTTCTCCATAGATAAATTCATTGTCTTCGAGGATGACTCCTTTTAACCTTTCTGCTTCAGTTATGACTTTTTTTATGGCCCCTTCTTTATAGGTAATTCCTTTTTGCATCAAGGTATCTGCTAAAGGTCCAATTTCTTTTTTGTCGTGATTAATGTATATAATGTCATTTGTCCAATATGTTAACGTAAGAGATAAACTGGCTCCTGCTTTTCCTGACCCTAGTACTAATACCCTTCTATTATTTACTTCATACCCATCGCAGTCGGGACATACATATACGGTTGTTCCCATGCACGGATATAGCTCTTGCTGAAGTTCAGGCGGAATCCGATCTACTACTCCCGTCGCAAACAGTAAAGTAGCTGCTTCGTAGTTCGCAGAGTTTGTAATGACGTTAAACCCTTCTATTTCTTTTTCACACTGAAGGACACGCTCTTCTGCAAATTGAATGCCGTAGCTTTTTGCTTGCTGCCTTCCCGTTTCTCTTAAAGTTTGACCGCTTATTCCCTCTGGCCACCCCAATATATTTTGATAATTTTTGCAAAGATTGGAACGTCCATCGTTTGAATCAATAACCAATACACTACGCTTATATCTTCCAAGCTGAATAGCAGCTTGAAGTCCTGCAATTCCTCCACCTATAATGACACAGTCATACTTGTCTGCCACAGCACATCACCCCAGCTTTTACTATTTTTAAACGAAAGCTTCAGTTTTTCATTATCTGTTCTTCTATTATTTTTATACGCTTTACTGTCTTTATTTTTTGAAGTCATTCTTTATACAAAAAAACCGCCTCGGCAGCTGACCTGCTTAGAGACGGTTTTTTATAAAATGAAAAGAGACGATATTACTCATTTTTCTTTCCTGCTTCTTTTTCATTAATTTTAATAATCAGCTCTTCTTTATATACTTCACTATCTTTCCCGTAGCGTAGACGGCTATGACAGTTGGGACATAGTGCCGCAGCGTCCTTTGGCTTAGCGAGCCCGCCCTCTGACAGCTTTGAAAGATAATACATTTGCAAAAAGGAGCTTCCATCTTTTGCGATAAACGGCGCGCTTTCTCCGCAGGCTTCACAAATACCAGCTGCGCGTTTGTAAACATATTGTTTAAGAGCTGCGGTTTGCTCATAAATATTTGTCTTTTTGTCTTCCCCTAGCGCTATATGACAAAGTTGTTCAGTTGAGTAAGCTGAAACATCCAGCTTTGCTGCTTTTTCCTCCATCACAGGATTTCGTTCAAGTTCAAAAATAATGGCTTCACGAAGCTCTCCGTCTGAGTCCCACATAATTTCTAATTGATGATTAATATACGTCACTTCATCAATAAACTCGACTACTCCCGGCTCCACGTAGTGAAACAAGTAAACGGCTTTTCCTGATAAAAAATGTTCACGAAGCGCTTTATTGCCTTTAATGAGCTGCATTGATCCTCTTTGACCTTCTCCGGTATAGAAAAAAGAGGTCTTATCTCTATTCCATCCGTGTCCTGTTCCGTATTCACTTCCGCTTTCTTTTGTGAAAATAAAAATATATGGATGCGCTTTCGGCGTTGATATTTCGCTTTGTTCCTGTCCTTTATAAAGCTTATGAATTTGTTTTCTGCGATAACGATGTCCTTTTTGAAAGAAATCTCCGCGCTGTAAATCCGTAATCAATGAATTGCCTCCTACTGCGGTCCTGCTTTTATAGTACTTATAGCTCTACTATACACTAATTTTTGTTTTCTTTGCAGATCGTTTCTTCTATCTATTGGATTTATATCATACAAAAAAAGCAGCTGTATGGGCAGCTGCTTTTTTGCTATAGTCAATTTTGCACGGTATAGTCTTCTCCTAGCCATTTTGTGCTGAGTTTTTTTAATGTACCGTCTTTTTTCAGCTTTTTAATCGCCTGATCGACTTCCGACTTTAACTTTTCGTCTTTTTTGTTAAACATAAAATATACTTTTGAATTAATCACGATATCTCCAACCGTTTTTTGCTGAAATTTCAGCGCTTGATTGCTAAAGTCGATGGAAAATGGTGTTGCAAGCGTAGCATCTGCCCGGCCTGTTTTTAATTGAGTAGTAGCATCATCCGCACCTTGACCGGCATAAACTACATCGATTTTATTGCCGTGTTTTTGATTGTATTTGTCTAGATAAACTGCCGCATTGCTTGTAGCTCCTACAATCATTTTTTTACCTTCTAAATCTTTTAATGAATGAATATCATTTCGATTTTTAGGAACTGTTACATAAAGCGGAGAATAATTATATGTTTCATCATTAAATAAAAACTTTTTCTTTCGCTCAGCGTTCTGAGCCATGTTATGAGCAATCATATCAATTTTATTACTTTCTAAGCTGAGAAGCAGATTTGAAAATTCCATCGTTTTAAATTCAAATTTATAATCCTTTAGCTCTTTGTCGATTGCTCTTACTACTTCTACATCATAGCCGGTCAGTTTGCCTTTATCATCGATAAAGCAAATATTAGGAAACTGAGTGCCTGTTCCAACCACAATCGTTTGAACATCTTTTTCTTTCTTTTCTCCTGCACTTGAAGATGCGTTTGTTCCGCATCCTGCCACGCTCACAGCTACTACAATTGAAAGTAAAAACAGCCAATATTTTTTCATACGTTCCTCCCCTAAATCCCTATATTATGTAATAAAAAGAGGCTCTTGAGGAAGCAGCTGCTTCCTCAAGAGCCTCTGGTTAACCAGTGGGCTTACTTCGTGTAAGATTATTCACATCATAATACTAGTTAACCGATAAATCAAGTAGGTTTTTAGAAAAAGATTATCTTGACAGCTTGGTATCTACCGCTTAAGATACAACTAATAAAACATTGAAACTACATATCTACCAGTCAACTGGAGGCAAATGGACACGATAATGCGTGTACGTTTGCTTTTTTTATTGTCGTCCACCATTTTATCTTTTGGAGGTAAAACGTATGAAATTTGCTTTATTTAGTCTTATTCAAAACATCCCGAACCCGGTTACTGGAGAAACATTCACTGCTCAAAAAAAGTTTCAGCATGTGTTAAATCAAGCAGTGCTGGCAGAAAAGTTAGGTTTTGATGCTTACGGAGTCGGCGAAAGACACGGAGCTCCTTTTTTGTCTTCTTCTCCTCCCGTTGTTTTAAGTGCAATTGCGGCTAAAACGTTACACATCCGTCTCCTTACGACCGTTACCGTTCTAAGCATTTTAGACCCTGTACGAGTAGCTGAAGATTATGCAACGCTTGATCACCTATCGGGTGGACGCCTTGAACTGATTATCGGAAAAGGCAATGACCCGCGTCATTATCCGCTTTTTGGTATTACAGAAGAAGAACAATGGGAATCTCTTGCTGAAAGATACGCTCTTTTAAAACAGCTTTGGACAGAAGAAAATGTCACGTGGAGCGGCCGTTATCGTCCGCCTTTAACTAACGTTACAACTCAGCCTCGTCCGTTTCAAACTTCTATTCCCGTTTGGCATGGAAGTGCGTCAAGCCCGCTGTCTACAGAACTTGCAGCTAAATACGGAGAGCCGCTATTTTCATCTAATTCCTTCCACCCTCAGGCTAAATATAAAGCGCTGATTGACCATTACCGCGAACGCTTCGCTTATTATGGGCATGATCCACGCAAGGCCATCGTCGGTTCGGGGGCAAGCAGCCTCTATATTTCCGATACAACGGAAGAAGCAATTCGCCGCTATCGCCCGTACTATAACGCATTTAGCAATACAGAAGCAGCCAAACATAATCAATCGCCGTTCACGTCACTAGAAGATATCGTTCAACACGGTCCTGCTTTAGTAGGAAGCCCTGAGCAAATCATTGAAAAAATAATAGACTATCACCGCGCTTATGGAAACGAAGTGCTGAGCATCAGCATAGACGGTCTAAGCGAAGCAGAACAGCGCGAACAGCTAGAGCGCTTTGCAGATGATATTGCACCTGTTCTTCGAAAAGAAATTCCCAGCAGCGTGTGGAAAAATAAAAAAAAGAAAACTCCTTTTTAACAGGAGTTTTCTTTTTAGCTAAAAATAATTTGTCTATTAATTTATCAACTTTTAAACTAATAAACTACTCTGGTTAAGATGCCTGCGTGTCTGTATCGTAAATATTGGCCGTTACTTCGCTTCTTTGACAAAGTAAGATGAGCAGCCAAATAGCTCCGATAACTGGAACAAAGTTAATTAAATACCACCAGCCGCTTCTTCCTGTATCATGCAGCCGGCGAACAGTAACGGCAAGGGAAGGCAGAATCATTGCTGCTCCATAGAGCAATATTAAAATAGATACAAGTAGAGCAATTGAATCAATAAAAACCAAGGCGTATAGAACGAGCATAAAGATATAAGAAAATAATGTAAACATCCAATACTCCGTACGCGTTGCTCTTCCTTGAAACGTCGCGTAATTTTTTAACGCTTTTATATACCAGTACATGATAAACCCTCTCTTTATTTATTAAATTAAATTATCTAGTCGTTTAAGTCCTACGCAACTTTATTAGTTACATCAAAACGATTTAGCTGCGACTCACTTCTTAGACAAAGAAGAATTAATAGACAAATAGCTCCGGCAATCGGAATAATACTAATGAGCTGCCACCACCCGCTTCTTCCTATGTCATGCAGTCGGCGTGCCGTCACAGCAAGAGATGGAATGAACACTGCAACAAGATAAACTATACGCAAAAACGGAGGCATATCTGTTATAAGTTCAATAGCTGAAAGCACACACCATATAATAAAATTAAATAAGACAAACATCCAATACTCTTTACGCGTTGCTCTTCCTTGAAACGTTGCATAATTTTTTAGTACATGTAGATACCATTTCATACAAAAACCTCCTTTTTTAAAACAAATTTTGTAAGACAAGCTTACTAGCAGTAATTACCTTAGCATACAAAAAATTAATTTCATATCCTATTTTTTGAAAAAACTCCAAATGGTAATATAGATATAGGAGAGAGATGGATAATAGTTAGTAATAAATACCCAATAATTTTATATTAAAAACCATTTTATTCCTATAATTACTTTTAATTAATAAAATGTTCTTTTATAGAAAAATCCTACCGTGTTGATAAACACGGCAGGCTCTATCTTTACTTACGTGCGGTAAAAGTAAGGTCCACATGAGCTTTCATGGGTAATCACGTAAGTCCACGTGAAATCTGCATCAACCACATATAAATCTTCTAAATACATGTTTGTATTTTCACTTAAATCAGCGCTTGTTAGATGCTTACATTTAGATAGCTGCAGCACTCGTTCATCATGCTCAAACAGCAAATAACAGTCGTTCATTATTTGCTGTTCGAATGCTTGAATCGCTTGTTCTCCTTGTAAGCAAGGAAGCTTTTCATAGCTGAACGCATGCCATAGAAATTGGTCCATATAAATTTTCTTTTTTTGCGATGCGCTTAAAGCACTTGCAAATTCATTTTCCCACCTCTTCCGGAAGAGGTCCCCTTGATTCGGTAGTTTCTTAACAAACATTCCTTTTTTCTTTAACGCATCTTTCATTTTCACTGTGCTTTTTCACCCTTTATTCTGTATTCATTACTTTTTATCGGCTTCTTAGCTTATTTGTTCACTAGTACCCATGCGTTAGATTCCTTGCTTTTTGACTACACTTATTTTATAAACCGCCGGCTTTAACGTGCACAAAAACAATACAATTGTACTTAAAAGCATGATCAGGCTTCCACCAATTACAGCTCCTTGAATCGAAAAGATGTGCGCAGCCATGCCGCATAAAAAAGTCATGATAATAATCAGGAGTGACTCAAGCAGTCCATAGATACTTCCTACTCGACCCATCATGTCAACGGGAATGCTGTTTTGATAAAAGGTTTGAAAACCAGCACTTGCAAAAGCTAACGCAAAGGATAAGCTAAAAAATCCTGTTCCCGTGGTTTGAAAAGAAGACGAACAAGCATACAGCAAATAGCCAAGCGACACTCCTACACTGCCGGCGCCTATGAGAAAATTCGTTGACAGCTTCTTAGCAAACAGTGTATTCACAACTGCGCCAATCATAATGCCTGCACCTGCTATGCTCACTAAAAACCCGTACTCGCTTTCGGACAAATGAATGACTTTTGTTGCAAATGAAACTTCAAGAGAATCAATTGCCGTGGCCATGACCATCAAGAAACTGAATAATACATAAATGGTTATAATGTATCTGTTGGCTCTACTGAAACGAAACACCGCTTTCCAGTCTTCTCTAATGGTGTTTACAGACAGCTTATTTTCTTTAACTTCTGTTTTTGTATCCAGGTTTGGCATAAACAAAGTAACTCCCCCTGACAATAGCAGCGCTGCAGCATTGGCATAGATAGCAAACGCAGGCGTTCCAATCATAAATAGCGCACCTGCTGCGGCTGGTCCAATAAGAAAACCGCCTGAGTCAATCAAACTGCGCAGCGAATTAAATCTTTGTCGTTTTTCACGTGGAATAAGCTTTGTGATATAAACCATCGATACCGGCCGAAACATTGAACTTGCCATACTGATGATAAATACCAGCACATAAATGATCAGTATGGATGAGAAAAACGGAAGGCAAGCAATAATTCCAGCGCGCGTCCAATCTAAAACCATCATAAGCTTCCGTTTGTTCATGCGGTCAATTAAGCTTCCAGACCATATATTTGTACATAGCGCAGCAAGCGGCTTTATCATGTATAGCCCTGAAACCGCAAGCGGCGAATTCGTCATATCAAGCATCATTACATTTAAAGCAATTAAATAAATCCAGTCGCCGATATTGCTAGTGCCAATTCCAAACAGCAATAAACACGGGTATTTCCAAGACAACAGCTTACTTTTCATAAAAGAAAGGCCTCCGCTTCACTATTGATTTCGGTCAATAAAAAAATCCCACCCCCAAGACATGTGTCTTAGGGGCGAGATTATGAATCGCGGTGCCACCCTAGTTTGTTCATATGTCGCCATATAAACCTTATCGAGTACGGCTTTCGCTTATACTCTAGCTTTGTAACGGAAGCAGCCGTCGCACTATCACGTTAGATCCAATGCGCTGCTCAGAGGCTTGTTTCAACAGCGTTTTTCTTGCTCCTTTTCAGCTTCCGGAGCTCTCTGCTAAGAATACGCGCTGGCTACTTTTCTCTTCACGGCATTTAATTTCTAACATCTTACCATTATTATCTATTTTTTGTAAATACTTTATTTCAAAATCATTTTTTGCGGCTGAGAAAAGAATAGTCGATACCCTAGATATACGAAATAAATGATGGACGCCACCAGCACGATTCCCCACATATTGTACATATCCTTATTTCCCCATACGCCTGTTAGTGAAAACAGCGCTGGAATCGTTAACGTCACCCACGACTGGACAATCGCCACTTTCCCCACATATGCAGATACATCTTTTTTGCTCGTATTAAGCACATAAAATAAAAACCATAAAAACGACCAAAGAATCCATGTAATGGCGTTCACTACGTCATGATAATGAACAAGAGAAACGGTCACGTACACTAAAGCGATAATCGATACCCAAAGAGAGTAATAGCCAAGTCCTGTTCCCTGCATTCCTTTTAATACCGTCACCCCTACATACAAATACGTAAGGCCAAATAAAAAAATCGCCGTTCTTTCATACAAAATCCAGTTGCTTTGATCTGACGTAATAATTAAATAAAACGGAACAATAACTTGAAAAGCTCCAACAAATAAGTTAAATACGCCTACGTTTTTTTCATCTGCTTTTCCAAGCAGCATCAGTCCGTTTAAAAATAAAGCTGCACCTGACAGCAAAAGTCCAATTTGATCCATTTTTCAGTAAGAAAAGCCCCCAGCTTTTCTTGTCCTCCTCTGCGTCTATGTTTTTCTTTAGGATGTACGGAGTTGTGGTTTACATGTAAAAAAGAAAAAGCAATTCCTTTTAAAAAGGAAACTGCTTTTCTTTCTGTTTCTATTACACTTATAAAATAAAGCTGACAACAATTGCTGACAGTACGCTTACAAGCGTAGCTCCGTACAGTAAACGAAGACCAAAGCGCGCTACTGTATTTCCTTGCTTTTCGCTTAAGCCTTTAACAGCTCCTGACACGATTCCAATTGATGAGAAGTTAGCAAATGATACTAAGAATACAGATACAATTCCAAGCGTTTTAGCACTGAATGTTGAAGCCATATCCGATAGGCTCATCATTGCCACAAATTCATTTGTTACAAGTTTTGTTGCCATAATTCCACCCGCTGCCACAACTTCTGAAGCAGGAACACCCATGATGAATGCAAACGGTGCAAACACATAGCCAAGAAGATGCTGGAACGATAGACCAAATAACATTTCAAACACGTTATCAATCGCAGCCATCAGCGCAACGAAACCAATTAGCATCGCACCTACGATAATCGCTACTTTAAATCCATCCATAATGTATTCGCCAAGCATTTCGAAGAACGTTTGCTTATGACCTGTTTGTACCTCTAAAATATCTTCTTGATCCGTTACTGTGTAAGGGTTAATGATAGAAGAAATAATAAATCCGCCAAATAAGTTAATAACGATTGCTGTTACTACGTATTTTGGTTCAATCATTGTCATATAAGCACCGACAATTGACATTGAAACAGTCGACATAGCTGATGCACAAAGCGTATATAAACGATTTGGCGGCAGTTTGTCTAGTTGCTTTTTAACAGTAATGAATACTTCTGACTGACCTACAATCGCGGAAGCTACTGCGTTATAAGACTCTAATTTTCCCATTCCGTTAATCTTGCTGAGAACTAAGCCAATCCATTTCATAATGAACGGAAGGATTTTAAAGTGCTGTAAAATCCCAATCAAGACAGAGATAAAAACGATCGGAAGCAGCACGTTTAAGAAAAACGGCATTGATCCTTTATTCGCAATGCCTCCAAATACGAACTCTACTCCTTGGTTTGCGTATGAAAGCAGCTTTCCAAAAACGCTGGCAATCGCATTGATAATAATCAAACCAAACTTTGTGTTAAGAAGTAAAGCTGATAAAAGAACTTGAATCACAACCATAATAACGATTGGTTTATATTTGATTTCTTTACGGTTATTACTTGCAAGATACGCTAATCCAAAGACAACGAGTAACCCTAAGATGCCAATTAAATATTTCATAGTATCCTCCACTGCTTACTTATTTTTGTAAGTCTTTTGATGAAAAATAGCCCGGTAAGATTTCGTTGATGTTGGTAATCACAAAATCTCCTTTTAGGTTTGCTAAGATAATTTGTGTGTGATCATCACAGAACTCAGCTAATACTTGTCTGCATGCGCCGCAAGGAGAAATTGGTCCGTCCGTATCTCCTACAACTGCAATAGCTGAAAACTGTTTGTCCCCTTCTGAAACAGCTTTAAAGATTGCCGTTCGCTCAGCACAGTTCGTCAATCCATAGGAAGCGTTTTCAATATTGCATCCACGATAAATCTTCCCATCGGTTGTTAAAAGAGCTGCACCAACATGGAAGTGAGAATATGGTACATGTGCTTGTTTGCTTGCTGCGATTGCTTCATCTATTAATTGTTTTGGCTCCACCGTCATCATCCTTTGCTTAGTTTACAGCAGGTTAGTTAGTACTAACCTGCTGTCATTTATTAATAATCAGAGTTGCTTAATTGACCTTTTGCAATTGATACGCCAGAGCTTGCACCAATACGTGTTGCACCAGCTTCAATCATTGCTTTTGCATCTTCTAAGCCTCGAACGCCTCCAGAAGCTTTTACACCTACATCTGGTCCAACCGTTTTTCTCATAAGCGCTACGTCTTCTACCGTTGCGCCTCCTGTAGAAAAGCCCGTTGACGTTTTAACAAAATCAGCTCCAGCTTTTACAGCTAGCTCAGAAACTTTTGCTTTTTCTTCGTCTGTTAAAAGAGCTGTTTCAATAATTACTTTTACTAGCGCTTTGCCTTTTGCAGCATCTACTACTGCTTGAATGTCGCTTTGCACTAAGTCATAGTTTTTATCTTTTAACGCGCCGATGTTGATTACCATATCTACTTCATCTGCACCGTTTTCGATTGCATTTGTTGTTTCGAATGCTTTTACTGCTGAAGTAGTAGCTCCAAGAGGGAAGCCGATTACCGTACATACTTTCACTTCTGGAGCATCTTTTAATAACTCAGCTGCTTTTTTTACCCACGTTGGATTTACACAAACTGAAGCGAATGAATATTCTTTTGCTTCTTGTGCTAAAACCGTAATTTGCTCTTCTGTTGCATCTGCTTTTAATAATGTATGATCAATAATACCCGTAATGTTTTGACTCATTTTGTTCTTCCTCTCTGTCTCTTAATGAATTTCTTTATAAATTAACGTTGGAGCTTCCACTTTTTCAGCGACCGTGCTGTAAGAATCATAAACGATATCCATTACTTCCTGTACATCTTCACTGTTGCTGTGAATTGTAACAAGAGAGTCGCCTTTTTTCACTTGGTCGCCAACTTTTTTATTTAGCATAATACCAACCGCTAGGTCGATTTCAGATTCTTTTGTTGCACGTCCTGCACCTAGCTTCATTGCTGCTACGCCGATTTTTTCTGCAACGATTTCTGAAATGTAGCCATCTTCTTTTGCTGGCACTTCAATTTTGTGCGCTGCATCAGGTAATTTAGACGGATCGTCTGCAACAGAAGCGTCTCCGCCTTGTGCGCTTAAGAACGTTTTGAATGATTCTAATGCTTTTCCGTTTTTAATTACTTCTTGAAGCATTGCACGCGCTTCATCTAAGCTGCTTGCTTTTTCAGCAAGTACAACCATGTGACTTCCTAATGTTAAGCAAAGCTCTGTTAAATCTTCAGGACCTTCGCCTTTTAACGTGTCAATCGCTTCTTTCACTTCAAGCGCATTACCCACCGCAAATCCTAGAGGCTGGCTCATATCTGAGATGATTGCTTTTGTGTTTCGGCCTACGCCTTTTCCGATTTCAACCATTGCTTTTGCTAATTCTTCAGCGTCTTCAAGCTTTTTCATAAATGCGCCGTTCCCCGTTTTTACATCGAGGCAAATGGCATCTGCTCCAGCTGCAATTTTCTTACTCATAATTGAGCTTGCAATTAACGGAATCGAATCAACCGTTGCTGTTACATCACGAAGTGCATAAAGTTTTTTATCCGCCGGCGTTAAGTCTCCGCTTTGACCGATAACGGCAATTTTATTTGTATTTACTAAACGAATGAATTCTTCATTTGTAATTTCAACGTGGAAGCCAGGCACTGCTTCAAGTTTATCAATCGTACCGCCAGTGTGTCCTAAGCCGCGGCCAGACATTTTGGCAACTGGTACATCAACCGCAGCTACTAAAGGTCCTAATACAAGTGTTGTTGTATCACCTACGCCGCCTGTGCTGTGTTTGTCTACTTTAATACCTTCAATTTTTGATAAGTCGATTTGATCGCCTGATTCAACCATTGCTTGCGTTAAATTTACGCGTTCTTCCTGCGTCATTCCTTGAAAGTAAATCGCCATCGCAAATGCCGATAGCTGATAATCAGGTAAATCCCCTTTTGTATAACCTTCGATAATAAAATCGATTTCAGCTTTATTTAATTCATGTCCATTACGTTTTTTTTCAATTAAGTCAACCATTCTCATGACGTTTTCCCCCTAAAAGTATCTGCATATTGTGCATCCACTAAAACGTTTTCAACAACTTACACCCTTACTATATAATAGCTTTGAACAATTGTAAACAGATATATTTACATTTGTTCAAAAATATTTATAGCCGCTGTTTTAGTGAATAAAAAAAGACTTCCGCACTCGGAAGTCTTCCCTTATTTTTCAGCTTTTATCACAAATGACAACATGATTCGATACTTATTCTTTACCTTTTTATAAGGAATTAATACGTATGGCTGATCAGGCGGCGTAAAACGTTCAATTCCTTTTTGATTAGCATCAGGAGAAAAATACATTCTTCCCCCCCGTTTAATAATATAGCCTGTGGTTCCTTTAGCAATTACCCCGTCTTTTGAGACGTCTGTTTGAAAAGGATACCGGTTTCGCTGCGCCTGCAGAGATGACGCCGAATAAGATACAATATCTTCTACTATTTCGATTCGATGAAGCTTTTGCTCTTGAAAAAACAGCGTCTTCATCTCCCTTACTCTTGTTTATCTAACAAAAAGCGCGCCGTGAACTGATCAGTAACGAGTACATTTGCAAATTTCCCTTGCAGCGCTCCGTAAATGCTGTCAATTTTCTGGTCCCCGCCCGCTACTAAAATGGCGTATTCTTTCTTCTTTAGTTCTTCCAAATCAAGTCCAAGCGTCCGTTCATCCAGGCTTTCATTGCAAATTTGTCCATCTTTATCAAAAAAACGTGAACAAATGTCTCCTACTGCCCGCGAGGAAATCATCTCTACATCTTGTTCGGAAAAGTAGCCAAGCTGAAAAAGCAGCGAATCCGTTTTAATGGGTCCCGTAGTAAAGACGGCAATATTGGCTTGTTTGCCTAAATCTAAAATACGCTTAATATGACGATCCGTTTCCATTGCTTTTTTGACTACAACGTGATCGACAATTACAGGCAAAGGAAGATGCATAGGAGGCGTATTGTATGCCTTTCCAAATAAGTACATAATTTCAGAAGCATATGTGCTCGTTTCCGAATGGCTTACTCCGCCTTTTAACTGCACAACCTGCACGTCATTCACATACTTTTGTTTTAAATCGATGGCCACTTGATAAAGAGTTGTTCCCCACGTTACCCCAATAATATCTCCGTCTTTTACGATGTCATAGAGATAGTCAGCTGCTGCCACGCCTAGATGACTTTTAATAATGTGATTTTCATATTGAGGCACCGGTGTGACGATTGCTTTTTTTAAATTGAATTTTTGTTCAAGTTGAGAAGACAATTTTTCACTATTGATAGATGAATCCACAATTTTAATTTGAACAATGCCTTCTTCTTTTGCTGTCTGCAGCAACCGAGAAACCGTAGGCCTTGATACACCAAGCTTTTTTGCAATTTCACTTTGATTATAATCAAGAATATAATACATCCTTGCCGCTTCAATCACTTTATTAAATTTCTCTTGATCCATCTCCATCGACTTGTTCTCCCCTACCTCATGAATTTCTTATCCCAATTTTACCAAACTTATGTCTTTAGTTTACTTGTTTGGTGAACAAAATTTCAAGAGGGGATTTTGTAACTGAAATGAAAAGAGAAATACTCGGGGTTAAGGAGACCAGTTTTCTACGTATCCATTCATTCCAGCAAACTCATAAAGAGCTTCTAACTTACGCTCCGAATAATAGTTAAAATCATTGTGAACTGCTGTTAATTTAAAATTATCGTTACGAACAAACATCTTCTCGAGGTATACACTCTTAGCAAGTTTATTGCTCTTTTTTGTGTTGCAGCTTTGACAGCTTAACACCAAATTCCACATATTATCTGATTGGATATAACTCCATGGAATAAAATGATCTACATGAGTAGCGATGCGTTTATCAGAAAGAACTTTCCCACAATAAAAACATTCTTTTGTTTCGTATTTCCAAAGTATGTTATAGAATGCATGCAGCGATTCGCGTTTTGAAATATTCTCCACTTTTAACAAGACATCTTCTAACTTATTTTTGTCATTATGCTTTTCTAAAAATTTCGCCAAATGATAATTGGTTAAATGAGTAACAATTTGTCTATACTTTTGCAAAAAAATATACATACTGCTATTAAACTTTATGTATTCTGTTCTTTTATCAAACTCATAAATGGAACCTTCCATATCTCCGTATAACGCCCCTACTACATACCTTGCCCCCACTTTTTTAGTTCTTTCTACTAACTGCAATTGAAGATTACTTGGTAAACGATCAAATACTACTTTATTTGGGACACCATGCATTAACTGAAATTCCTTTAACTCTTTTTGAATTCCAGCTTGTCTATTGTGTGTATTTAATTGATTTAAATCATGATGAATAACCAAATTCCAATATATTTTAGCAAAGGAAAAATACACTTGATCAAACGTGAGTACTAACCGATTGTCAACGTTATATAGGTTTTCAATTAAAGCTTTCATTAATCCATATTTATACGTTGTGGTAAAGTGACCATTAGCGAAAAATTGATTAATGATCTTCCAAATTTCTTGTTCTGTTAAATAAGCTTTTTTTATTTCTCCTACTTTTAAATTAAAACTCACCTGCCATCGCTCGCTCCCTCCACTATTGCATCATCAAACTACGCTTCTCCTGTTTCCACCAAATAAACCCGATCATCAAACTTCCCGCGCTCCCTGGCCTTCTCCTCACGCACTTTCTCAAGTTGTTCTGGCGTGGCCCCGTGCACAGCTGCTAGCGCCTGCATAACTTCCAGTAAATCCGCGAGCTCTTCAATTGCCTCCTGATGCGTTGGGGCTTCTATGTATTCTTGAAGCTCTTCTTTTGCTTTTTTTATCAGCTCATGTTGATATTCCTCTCGCTGCAGCACGCGTGATTTGAAGGTTTTTCCGCTTTGTTCAATAATCGCAGGAATTTTATCTCGCACTAGCTTGTTATAAGTAGGCATTATTCTTCCCTCCATCTCTTAGCTTTCTAGTAAACTAGTATTTTTCAAATTCTGCTTGATTTCCGTTAAACACATTTAAATCAATAAACGTTTCTTTACCTTTATAGCCGCTTAACCGCCCTTTGTCCGTATACTGCCAAAACGTCCATTTCTTCTGTTCTTCAAGAGTAGGCTTTTTCACAACATCGGGAATCCAGATATCACACTCAGGATATTTGTTTTTAATATACAAGTCATACGCTTTAGGCGTCGTATAAAGAATGACGCGCTTGTCATAGTGAGATTCAAGACGTTTAATCATGCTAGAAAGCTCCTTGTATACATGTTTCTGAGACGGAAGGTTTTGTTTTTTATCTTCGTAAAATTCTACATCAATCACTGGAGGCAAATCGTTATTTTTAAGAGAGACCGCTTTGATAAAATTAGCCGCTTGTGTGGAACCTTTGCTATCGTAGCTAAAAAAGTGATAAGCTCCGATCCGCATGTTTTTCCGATTTGCTTGTTCCCAGTTTTGTTTAAATAAAGGATCTTGAAATGAACTTCCTTCCGTTGCTTTAATAAAAGCAAACTGAATATCTTGTTTACTCAGCACACTCCAATCAATCTCCCCTTGATAAGAAGATACGTCTACGCCTTTTACATCATAGCGGTTGGCACTTATCGCATTAGGAATTACCCATCCTTTACTCCATAGTAAAAATATAAAGCTTACAAGAGCGACTAATATGAGTCCTGCTGTAAAAAGTCTTTTGTTTTTTTGATTGGCTTTGTCTATTATGTTTACCCCCTTTTTTAGAAAATACTTCTAATATTCTAACATAAAAAGGATTTTCTAAAACAATAGAGCCTTCAAGTCTTTGCTAGAAAATATAAAAAACCACCTAAAAATCAGGCGGCTTTTCTTTTATGCTGCGTCTTCAGATGGCTCGTTATCTTTGGCTGCTTCTATCAGTAAGAAAATAGCCGTTAAGATATGCATAATCATGCCGACAATTGGAATCCACGCAATAGCAGAACAGACAATTCCCATGATATGCCCTGTCCGAACTTTGTTTGTTTTAATCGCAAATACTAAACCTACGATGTGCAATGCGAGCATTAGAATAAGCGGCGTGTAGGCTAGGCTTATAACCAAGGTGCCGCCTAAGAGGGGAATCCCCCAAAGAGCCTCTAATCCCCCGCTGACCCATTTCAATATACGACTTGTTTTTCCCAATGTATCCTCCCCCTTTGTCTTCAATGTATGCACAGAGGTTTTATTTCTGAACGTTAGCATATGAAAAAAATGGCAAGAATACGTGTACTAAAAATGAATCGATAGTCCCTTATAAAGATACGTTTTTATACGGGACTAGTGTAATAGTGGAAAATGAATGAGAGGAAAAGGCGTGGTTTTACATGTAATAACGAGGAGCTCTTCGTAAAGAGAACGAATGAGATATAAACAAAAAAGCCGAACTCAAAATGTAAGCTCGGCTTTTTCTTATATGATAAATAGAATTATTGTAAAATGTTTCTTGTATTAGTGTTCTCGACTCTTCTCAAATTTTTCAACAGCTTCAAAATCAAGCTCGGCTGATATCCAATCGCCTTTTTCCGGGAATTCTAGATTGCGCACGACTATTTTATTCGGCACCTTTTTTTCCAAAATTTTCGCCTGGCAGTTTTTGTACATAACTACTTCTCGTTCTTTGATATCTGTCCACAACAAGTGCAGAACCCCTTTCAACTTTAAGAAGTTAATATTTCGAAACACTGTTTTACATTCTATTATATTTTTTTTGATTTGTTAATTTATTTGTCTTATTTTTTATAAAAAAATATTAAAAGACATTGCTTCTAATACAATATACCCAAAATATCTTTTAATCCTTAAACATTTATGTTATATTTTAAAAATTGTATTACAAGTTTTTTATTTTTGCAGAAAAAATTAGAACGGCTGATGCGCAAAAAACTTCGCTGGTATTGTAGCAAGTTTTTTATTTTTGCCTTTCCGCCTACTCTCTTTTCTTTTTTACATATTTATAATGGACATATGGATTCGTCCTAATACGTAGGAAGGCTTGAAAATTCAAAAACATCTCAGCATAAAGTCATGAAGCTATTCCGCTAAAAATACAGTTGAATTTACAAATACTCTACCGAAACAGCCAGCACCCTCTATCCATATAAAAGCTGCCTTCCACTATTTAAGAAACCACAATTTATTCCCTGGGAAGCAATCCATACTGATAGAAGTGTTCAGAAACAAAATAAACTTTACTCTTGATATCTTGCTATAAAATGAATAATAACAACACAATTTGAGGTGCCAATAATGAACGTATTAACAAACGCTATAATTATCTTATTAGCTTATTTAATTGGGTCAATTCCTTTTGCTTTAGTGATTGGAAAGGGCTTTTACAAAACCGATGTTCGCAAGCACGGAAGCGGTAACTTAGGAGCCACTAATACCTTTCGCACTTTAGGAAAGAAAGCAGGTATTATAGTGTTGATCGGCGATATAGCAAAAGGCTCGCTAGCTGTCTGTTTACCGCTTATGATGAATAGTCACTTGCATATGCTTGTCCCTGGATTTATTGCTATTCTTGGACATAGCTATCCTGTTTTTGCAAGGTTTAAAGGAGGAAAATCTGTAGCCACTGCGGCTGGTGCATTCCTTGCATTTTCACCATTAGCTTTCATTCTAGGAATTCTTGCTTTTTTAATTTCTCTCAAAATTTCTAAATACGTATCCTTATCTTCACCTATTGGCGCATTGGTTGCCTTTTTAACATCAATTTATGTAGGTGATGTAGTTTTAATGGTATTTGCAGCCATTATTTTTGTTTTCATTACATGGAAGCATATTAAAAACTTCAAACGTATTAAATTAGGTACAGAACCTAAGGTTAATTTTTAAACGTACTAAAGTTAGTAATCTTTAAATGGTGTGACCAAAAAGGTGTTCATGAGTTGAACACCTTTTTAATTATTTTAGTACATCTTGTCCCAAGATAGACGTAAATTATGAAATTTCTTTAAAAATGCTCTTGGTTATAGACTAAACAATACATTTCGCTGCTTCCTATATCTCATTTTGTAATTTGATATTTACTATTTAACCACCTTAAAACGATGAGTGTTACGGCACCAGCAGCTAAATATAAGAAACCTCCAATTTCTATTACATACCCAAAAGGTGGAATAAGCTTTGGTAAAAAAACCATCCCGGCAAGAGAAATAAAAATTAAGACAAAGAGTAGAAAAAAGTCCTTAATCTTATTCGAAATTTTGTAAACAGATTTTTGTATCCATTTTAAAAGCAGAAAAACATCAAGAGAAATAATAGCTGCAACAATAACAAAAGTGACGATTGTTGTTCCGACATAAACAGTCTGGCTGCTATCCTTAACATAATGTACAACGATATTTCCTATCCCGCTTACTATAGCCATCAAGCTTGCCAGCTGTAACAATAAAAAGCTTATAAAAAAAGCAGTACTTTTTAAGGGTTCTTTAGGTAACTGTTTAATCATTTCATCACAGTACGTCTTAAGGTTCTCTCCAAACACCTCTTCAGCACGCTTCCCTTCCGCTTGTGCGTCAATAAGGTGATCTAAAAGCTCCATCAATAACTCTTCAGCCTGCTGTTCAGAAACTGACACACTCGTTCGAATGTAAACAAGCATATTATCATAGTACTCTTCATTTTCTTTGGTCAGCTCTTTTCGCTTCTTATTATTTAATTTAATTAATTCCTTAGCGTTCATCGTAAAAACTCCTATTCAACAATTTATTTACAGGGTTTTGAATGTTGATCCATTCCTCTTGGATTTCACATAATGCGCTCTCACCAGATGCCGTAAGATGATAGTACTTTCGTTTAGGACCCGAAGGCGATGCTTTCATTTCTCCCTTTATTAATCCCTCCTTTTGAAGACGTAGTAAAATTGGGTAAATCGAACCTTCACTCACATCATTTAATCCATATTGTTGAAGCTTCTGGGATAGCTCATAGCCATAAACCGTTTCTTTTTGAATGATTGATAAGATACACCCTTCTAAAATTCCTTTTAACAATTGACTTCTCAAAGACATATCGATTTCTTCCTTTTCACTATCTTGTTATACAAGATACATTTTTAAAGTAAAGCTACCTTGCAAGACAAGATAGCTTTATATCACTCATAATAACCTATTTATGGTAAATATTCAAACATTTATTTACTTTTTTTTATAAAATCACTTAACATAGTAATCTTTTTAGTAAATTTGAATAAATAAATGAAACCTTTCCTCTCCTCCAACCGTATACCTATCATGCACGTATTAGTTAAAGGAGGAAGACTTGTGCTAAAACGAATTTCACTGTTTATTTTCGTTAATATTTTAGTATTAATTACAATCACAACGATTACATCTTTATTAGGTGTTCAAAGCTATATGGGAAGCAGCGGTTACGGCGGCCTGCTGGCATTTAGCGTAATTGCCGGCTTCAGCGGCGCGATTATTTCTCTTATGATGTCACGCGTGATGGCAAAGTGGATGATGGGTGTTCAAGTTATTGATGAACGTTCCCCTCAAGGTGAATATGAACGATTTGTTTTAGAAGAAACGCATCGACTTGCATCTGTTGCAGGATTAAGAAAAATGCCTCAGGTCGGAATTTATCATTCAGCGGAAGTTAACGCTTTTGCAACAGGACCAAGCAAAAGACGCTCGCTTGTTGCCGTTTCAAGCGGAATGCTTGAACGAATGGACCGCGATGCGATCAGCGGCGTTATCGCTCACGAAATAGCGCATATTAAAAGCGGTGATATGGTCACAACTACGCTTCTGCAAGGAGTATTAAATACATTCGTTATTTTCTTCTCTCGTTTAGTAGCCAAAGCGGTGTCAAACTTTGTGCGAGAAGAGTTTGCGATGGTTGTTTATTTCCTTACATCGATTGTATTTGAGATTCTCTTTAGTATGTTAAGCAGCCCAATTATCTTCTGGCATTCAAGAAGACGTGAATTCAAAGCCGATGAGCTTGCAGCTAAACTCGGTGGTAAAGAAAAAATGATTTATGCGTTAGAATCGCTTCGTCATACTACTTCATTAGTAGATGACCGCCAAAAATCAATTGCCGCTTTTAAAATTAGCGGTAAAGAAAAATTCTCACGCTTATTCTCTACTCACCCGCCGCTTGAAAAACGCATTGAGCGCTTGCATTCACTATAAGCATAAAAACCAGCTTCTTTATAGAAGCTGTTTTTTTATGTTATGACTGAGGAGCAAGCACACGTGTAGTTTCCCACAGCAAGACGCCATCCTCATTTTTTGTTAATTCAACGTATCCTTCTTTCTCTAAATACGTAAGCTGGCCGTACACTTCTGAGAAAATAAAGTCCGGTGCTTTTTGATACATATCCGGGAAAAAAGCTGCGCTGACTTCAAGCGTTGTTTTCTTTCCTTCCCCCATCGCTTGTAACACGCGCAGCGCCCATTTATGCTGCTTTTGAATACGTTCGATAATTAAAGAATGAATGTCACTAAGCGGTTCACCATGTCCGCTGTAGATCAAATCAATGTCGTAGTTTAACGTTTTTTCAAGAGACGCCAAGTAGTCTAATAGCGGCTTTGGCTTAGGATTTTGAATGGTCGGCTCTAAATATGGATTTGACGGTACTTTTGGCAAAATATGATCTCCGCCAAACGCGACTTTTTCTTTTCGATTGTAAAACATCAGCTGACTCAAGGAATGTCCCGGCGTTTCAATCACTTCCCACTCACTCGCATACGGAAGTGTATCTCCTTCCTGTAAATACCCGGTTAGCTTCTGCCCTTTAGGTGAATACACTTGAATCGCAGCCGTGGCTTTACGAAGCCATTTTCCCATTACATCAGCACTAACTCCAAACTCCACAAGAAAATTACGGTATAACTCATTATGCTGCTGAACAAACTCTTCATCTTGATAAATCCAAGGCTCCACAAGCTTATGACCGTAAACCGGTATATCACTCGGCAGCCATTCTAAAAATCCAGTGTGATCCGGATGCTGATGAGTAAGAATCACTTGTTCAATATCTGTTACTTTATATCCTTCTTTACGAAGCGCCTCTTCAAAAACATTCCACGCTTCTTTGGTTTTCATCCCTGCATCAATTAACGTTAACTTGTCTGCTTTTAATAAAAACACATTCACTGGTCCAATTGGAAATGGCGTAGGCAGCTCAATGCGTATTACTTTATGATCTAAACTCATTTTACCAAACCCCTATATCTGCATTCTTTTATATAGTCCATTTACTGCTAACTTCTACCTTTTGTAAAAGTACCCTGAGCATCAATAATTGAATGACTCTTTGTACTCTCACAAACATTCTACATAAACTCATACTATTAATAGTTTAGCAGGTTTGAAGACAAATTGATAAAGGAATGCTTTCCAGTGTACTTATTTGAAGCAAACGAATGATTCATCAAACGAAGAAAGTAAGATAGAATAAAGAGATGAAATGATGATATAAGGAGTATAGTTTATGATTAAAGCAATTTTTCTTTTTATTTTAGCAGGTCTTGCTGAAATTGGCGGAGGCTATCTGATTTGGCAGTGGCTGCGCGAAGGAGCATCAAGCTGGTTAGGGCTTCTAGGCGGTATTGCTTTGGTGCTGTACGGCGTCATTGCTACGTGGCAGTCGTTCCCGGACTTTGGACGTGTATATGCAGCTTACGGCGGCATTTTTATTGTTTTAAGCTTGTTTTGGGCGTGGTGGGTTGATAAAAAAATGCCCGATACATACGATTGGATTGGCGGACTTGTGTGTCTGGTTGGCGTAGCGGTTATGCTTTGGCCAAGAAGTTAAGTGATAACGCAGAAAGCGGCAGAATACATGAATTCTGCCGTCTTTTATTTTTTTAGATAAATACAGCTATATTGCCAGTTTATGTACTCACAAAAAAGACAACCCAAAGGTTGTCTTTTTTATTACTTCAACTCAGCCCATCTTTTATCTAATGATTTTAACAGCTCATCTTCAGATGTTTGGCCGCCGATGTATTCTTGTACATCCGCTCCAAATTTTTGCGTTACGCCTTCAGGGAATTTTGTCCATTCCCAAGGAAGCGTTTTTTGATCCTTAGAATATTTAAGAAGTTCTTCGCCTAAAGGTCCAATGTCTTTCGCTTCAATTGATTTAAAAGCTGGAATGTACTTAAAGTCTTCTACTAACGCTTTTTGGCCTTCTTTAGATGTGACCATCCAGTTTAAGAAGTCTTTTGCTGCTTTTTTATCTGCCGCTGGTGCTTGTTTGTGAATAACCCAGTTGCTTGGAACGTCGATTGCAAGCTTGTCAGCTACAGCTGCATCATCGCTTAACGGCATAGGTAGAATACCTACATCCATGTTCGGCGTAATTTTATTAAGCATTGGCTGAATCCAGTTTCCTTGCTGAATCATCGCTGCTTCACCGTTTGCAAACTTGGTTACTTGCGTGTTGTAGTCCGTCGTTAACGGATTTTTGTTTCCGTATTTTACCGTTAAATCAAGCAGCTTCACATACTGTTTGAACTGCTCGTTTCCTGCCATTTTCGTACTGCCGTCATTTAATCCTTTAATAAATGCATCCGGATCTTTTTGACTAGCAAATGGAATATTTAAGCCGTGGTTTCCAAGCACCCACCACTCGCCGTAGCCGATAGAAAATGGCGTAATACCGGCAGCTTTTAGCTTTTTAGCCGCTGCTTCTAATTCTGAATATGTTTTTGGAAGTTCTTTAATGCCTGCTTTTTTGAACAGTTTTTTGTTATATGTAAATCCATAGCCTTCAAGACTGATTGGCTGTCCGTATACTTTACCGTCCATCGTCATTGGTGTAAGTGTGTTTTCATACGCATCATCAATCCAAGGCTGATCGGATAAATCTTCTAATTTATTTTTCCACGTTTTTGCCTCTTGATATCCCCCGTTTGTAAAAAGGTCAGGTGCATTCCCCGACGCAAACTGCGCTTTTAAAGCTGCTGCACCGTCAGCTCCTCCACCAACCGTTTGGATATTGAACTTCACGTTTGGATGTTCTTTTGTATATTGATCAGTTAGAGCTTTTAGCTGATCAGCGATTTCTACTTTTCCTTGAAATACATCTACTACTACTTGATCTCCGCCGCTTTTTTTATTACCCGATGCGCTTTCGTTTGAACACGCGGTTGAAAATAAAAGCGTAGCCGATAAAACACCTGCTGCTAAAGGCCATTTTTTCATTTTAAATGCCATTTTCCGTTCCTCCCTATTTGCTGCTGGTTTTGACGCCACAGCCTCAAAACCAGCCCTGTTGCCGATACTATTATTTAATTGAACCGCTTGTAATTCCTTTAACAATGTGTTTTTGCATTGCAAAGAAGAAGATTAATAGCGGGATAATACTGATTACAAGTGCTGCTAGTGCTAAATCCCACTGCTTTGTATACTGACCAAAGAAGAAGAATGTCGCAAGCGGAATCGTTCTTAGCTCAGGATCTTGAAGAACAAGAGACGGAAGTAAGAAGTCATTCCAAATCCATAGGCTGTTTAAGATAACTACGGTTACTGTAATTGGTTTTAATAACGGGAACACAATTCTCCAGAATACGCCTAGACGTGAGCATCCGTCGATGATTGCCGCTTCTTCTAGCTCAACTGGAATTCCTTTAATAAATCCGTGGTATAAGAAAATCGTCATACCTGAACCAAAGCCTAAATACATAATCACAATACCCCAGATGCTGTTTAACAGATTTAAGTTTCCTGCTACTTTTACAAGTGGAATCATGATGGATTGAAACGGAATAACCATTGCCGCTACGAATGCCATAAAGATAATGCTGCTAATTTTTTTCTTTGTTCGAACCAGCATGTAAGCTGCCATTGAACAGAAGATGACTAGAACTGCGTTACTAATGACTGTAATGATCAGCGAGTTGCTAAGCACTTTTAAGTAATTCATTTGGTTGAATGCATTAACAAAGTTTTGAAACTGAATCGTTGTCGGCAGCGCCGATGTGTTTGATAAAATTTCTGCAAATGACTTCAGTGAGTTTGAAAGCACGTAATAAAATGGAACCAAGAACACTAGTCCAAGCAGGACTGCTAAAATTTCAACAATAAAGGTTTTGCTCGTATATTTGTTTCCCATCACGATTCAACCTCCTTCTTCTTGGTGTATGTTACTTGAATAATTGTAATTGCTGCTACGACGATGAAGAAAATTAAGGCTTTTGCTTCACCTAGACCGTATCTGTTATTAACAAATGCTTCTGTATAAATGTTAAGCGCTAACATTTCTGTTGATTTAAATGGACCACCGTTTGTTAATGATAAGTTGACATCAAATACTTTGAATGACCATGAAATCGTTAAGAATAAACAAACCGTTACTGCTGGTGCTACCATTGGAATTGTAATGTGACGAAGAATTTGCCATCTGCTTGCTCCGTCAATTTTTGCTGCTTCAATCAGCTCTTGCGGTACGTTTTGCAGTGCTGCTGTGTAAATAAGCATGATATAACCCGCTCCTTGCCATACACTTACAATCACGATGCCCCAAAATGCTGTTTTTGCGTCTCCCAGCCAAGGAAGCTCAAAAAGCGAAATTCCCGTGATTTGTCCGATAGATGCAAATCCTTTTACAAAAATGAACTGCCATACAAATCCTAGTAAAAGTCCGCCAATTAAATTCGGCATAAAGAAAACCGTACGTAAAATGTTTCGTGTCTTCAACATTTGAGTAACAAGGATTGCTAACACGAACCCAACCACATTCGTTAAGATAATTGCAACGACCGTATATTTCGTTGTGATCCAAAAAGATTGCTGAAACTGCTTATCTTCAGTGAATAAGTACTTAAAGTTATCAAGTCCCACCCAGTTAATCGTACCGTTTACTCCGTTCCAGTCTGTAAATGAGTAATAAATCCCTGTAAAAAATGGTATAAGTACAATCACACAAAATGCTAATAGTGCGGGTCCTACAAATAGTGCAAATAAACCTACATTTTTCAAATTTTTACGTCTTTTCGTATTAATGGATGGTTCTCTTTTAAGTTCTTGCTCTAAAGGAACATATTCTGTCTCCTGTAATTTACTTTGGCTATTCATCTTACTAGCACCTCCCTATGTCTTATTTTAGCGAAATCAGTTATTTATGAAACCGCTTTAATTGACGAGTAGGGTGTAAAATATTGACCTTTGTGCAACATTTTCTCCCCTGTGCACATTTTACGCATTTTTTTAAAGTATGCATGAAAGAAAAGCTAGAAGTGGACGGCGTATCTTCTTATCTTATACACTAGAAAAAAGATGTAGTTGGGAGGAACATACGCATGACAGCCAAACGAGCGTTAATTACGGGTGCCAATTCTGGAATGGGGCTGGCCACAACGATTGAACTAGCTAAAAAAGGATTCGAAGTCATTATGGTATGCCGAAATGAAGAAAGAGGAAATACGGCTTTAGAAGAAGCGAAGCGTCAAAGCAGATCGGATTCCATATCTCTTATGACCTGCGACCTAGGTTCTCTTGACAGTATCCGGGCTTTCAGTGAAGACTTTACGTCTCGCTACAGTGTACTTGATGTGTTGATTAATAACGCGGGCGTGGTGACAATCAAGCGTGAAACAACACAAGACGGATTCGAAATGATGCTTGGTGTCAATCATTTGGGTCACTTTTTATTAACTAATTTACTTTTAGATCTGCTGAAAAAATCTCAGCAAGGACGCATTATAAACGTTGGGTCCGGTGCTCATAAATCTGGAAAAATAGACTTCAACAACCCTCACTTAACAACAGGATTCGGAATATGGCGAGGATACTCTCAGTCTAAATTAGCGAATAATTTATTTACGGTCCATTTAAGTAAAAAGCTAAAAGATACTTCTGTAACCGTAAATTGCCTACACCCCGGTGCAGTCTCTACCGCTATCGGCGTTAATCGTCAAACGGGTTTTGGAAAAAGCGTTCACGCCGTGCTTCGCCCTTTCTTTTTAACACCTCTTCAAGGTGCCGAAACAGCTATTTATTTAGCAGACAGCCCTGAAGTGACGTATATTAGCGGCGCTTACTTTTATAAAAAACGCGTTACGCCCCCTTCTTCAAGAGCAAAAAATGAACGACTCGCGGAAGAATTCTGGAACTGGAGTGCACGCGAAGTTGGCTTATAAAGTAGATAGATACGCTTGGGAAAGAAGAAAGTAATGAAAAAAGGTCAGCTTTTCAGCTGACCTTTTCGTATTAGAAAAACGTTAGTCCTATAGCAAAAATAAAGCCTGATACAATTAACGTCGTCACGCAGTAGCCCATTATATCGCGCGCTCCGAGTCCTGCGATAGCTAGTGCAGGCAGTGCCCAAAACGGCTGCGCCATATTCATCCATGCTTCTCCGTAAGCAATGGCCATCGCAGCGACTCCCGGATCTACGCCGAGCTGTTCAGCTGCCGGCATAATAAAAGGTCCTTGTACAACCCAGTGTCCTCCTCCAGACGGAACAAAAAAGTTCACAACGCCAGAACTTAAAAACGCAAGAAACGGAAATGTCGTTTCATTTGAAATCGAGATAAATGCGTTCGTTAGCTTCCCGCCTAAGCCTGATAGCTCCATCATGCCTTGAATGCCTGCGTAGAATGGAAACTGAATCACAATCCCAGCGGTGCCTTTCGCCGCATTAGAAACGGCATTCATATAGGATAAAGGCGTGCGGTGAAGCAAAATACCCGTTGTAAAAAATAATAAATTCACTGTGTTAATATCCATTTTAAAGCCGTTTGTAGCAAAATAATAAATTAAATATGAATACCCAAGCAGCGCAATCGTCAGACTTAAAAACCTGCTGTTCTCCATGCGTACAGCAAATGTTGGCTTAGAAGAAGTTGTCTCAACAACTGTAGCCGGAGCCATTTCATCTTCCGCCAACAGTCTTGGATCAATTTCTACCACTTCTTTTCCCGTCGGCATCATCAGTCTTGTCATAATAGGAAGGACAATTAATAACCCGAGGGTAATAAATAAGTTGTACCCTGTAAAAATCGTGTCTGACAGCGGAATAAGTCCAGCCGTTTTTTCCATTGGGTTTCCAGGTGTAGCAGCGACAAGAGGAATCGAACCCGACAAGCCTCCGTGCCATGTTAAAAACCCTATGTAAGCACAGGCAATTAAAAACCGGTAATCAGATCCCGGCACGCGTTTCGCTACTTCTTTCGCAAACAGCGCACCTACAATTAAGCCAAACCCCCAGTTAATCATACAGGCCATAGCTGCGCCGAGCGTGACAAGAATTACCCCTTGTGCCGGAGTTTTGGCTAACAGTGCTATTTTCACAAGCCACTTCTTTACAAGCGGCGAGCTGGCAAGCGCATGTCCCGTGACAAGCACTAAGCTCATTTGCATCGCAAATGCTAAAAGGTTCCAAAAGCCACTTCCCCAAAACTGAACCATTTCAATCGGTCCGTGAGGAGTAAAAACAATACCTGATACAAATAAAATCAGCGTCAGGATTAAAGCAAATACAAACGGATCAGGTAAAAAACGCTGCACAAGCGCCGTAAAGAAATTAGATAACGCTTTCATTTTACTCCTCCTTTACAGGAATACTCCTGTGAATAAATGTCGACAAGCATCTTTAATTATACATAATTTGTTGAAAATTATTAATATTTAGTTTAAATAAAAAACCCTTCTGTTTTTCAGAAGGGTTTTACACACTAAATGTTTGAATAAGAGTTGATTCTCCGTCAAGTTCAATTTTCTTTTCTTGAAAGGAAATATGTAAGCTTTTATAAATATGTTTCCAAAATGAAATAGCCCGCTTATTGCCTGCAAGCTCAATAATCATATATGTTCCTTTTCGATGAGAGAAAATGTCTTTTACCGTTTTGGAAGCGATGCCCTGCCCTCGGTATTTGTTTAAGATAAAAAAATCATTGATGCAGTAATCTGCTTCTTGCTGAAGTGCGGGCTGTTCAAGAAGTAAAAAAAAGCCCGTCAGCTTATCATCTACTTTAATAAAGTATGGCGAGAGGCCTTCTACTTTCCAAAACAGCGGCAGCTCTTCAAAGTGGAAAGCTCCATCTTCGCGAATATCTAAAGAAGGTGTATACGCAGATAAATCGTGGAGATAAAGAGAATACAAATTTTGCAAAACGCCCGCTTGGTTTTTAGGTACTTTTTCAATCGTAAGCATTCTTAGTTCATCCCCTTCTCTTCCTATCATAAGGGTTCTTTGTGAAAGTTTACAGTAAAAATGTTTGGGCAAAGTGAAGATGGATAGTCAAAAAACTTTTTTTCATTTTCTAGATGTATGAAACGCAATAAAAAAACGATCATCTCCGGTACTGTATGCTCCGTCAGATAATCGTTTTTTATGTTTTGTTTGCTGATGCTGAAGTTTTTCCTTCTTTGTTTTGGTTTTTCGCGTTTCCATGTCTGCAAATACAAACAGACTGCGGTTTAATTCTGGATTTCGCTTTCCTTCACGCGTCATTTTATCACGCATTTTTTTTGCTTTTGACTTTGCCATGTAACTTCCTCCCCATATAAATGATGTATACATATCTTACTGCTTTTTTACAAAATGTCAAGTACAGAAGCACTGATGTATTGACAGTGCTTCTGTATAGTTAAGACTCTTTATTTTTCAGCATATCATCTAATCTTTGCTCTATTCGCTGAAGCCTTTTTTCATTTGCTCCCTGCCTTTGAATCAATCTTTTTACACCTATAATGAATGCAATAATTATCCCCGCTCCGCCTATAAGAATCAGCAGCATAAGAATTTGAAAAATAATATCACCTGTATTAACCATAACTCCACCTTTAATCTATTTTTTTACATTATATCATTTTTTTGGTTGTTTTTGCTTTAGTTTATAAAAAAAGCTCTCAATGCTGAGAGCTTCATTTACTATCTTCATCATAAACTGTCCACTTTTCCTGTTTGATTTGATTGGAAACATCAATCAGTTTATTTTTCACTCGGTCCTTTTCCGGGCCTGTTAAAGGCGTAGGTCGGTAGTCGTTTCGCGCTGTTGTGGAAGAAATACGGAATGGAATGACGTTGATGTCTTTATTCGTCGTTAGCTTTCCATCTTTAATCGTAAACTTCTGCTGAAATACAAATGTATCTTTATCACTTGGATTTTTGTTTCCGCCAAACATAAAGTTTCCTAAGCTATAGACAATAAATTTATTTTTGTACTCTTCAATTCCTTGAACCACGTGAGGATGATGACCTAAAATTAAATCTGCTCCGTTATCAATTGTATACTTTGCCAGTGCTTGCTGCGCTGTATCAGGAACATAGTGTCGTTCAGATCCCCAGTGGAAATGCACAATGATAATTTTAGCTCCTTTTTCTTTTAAAGACTTAATTCCGTCTTTAATCTGGCTTCTTATTTCTTTGGTGTCATCCCAGCCCGGATATCCAAGCAACCCTACTTTGACTCCTTTTACCGTTGTGACGTATGTATCTTCATAGCCAAAATAGCCTATTCCGCTTTTCTTCAAGTTCTCTCTTGTATCATCATATCCTTGCTGTAAATAATCACGTGTATGATTATTAGCTAAGTTAACGGTTTCAATACTTCCTTGTTTTAAAATATTCACAAAAGAAGGATCACCTTTAAAACGAAATGTTTTACTTGCTTTTTCGGTTGCAGTTGTCAGCGTCGTTTCTAAATTAACCGTTGTTAAATCATCTTGTTCAAAAATCGACTTTACATTTTGCGTAAAATACGGCAGGCCATTTCTTGCCGCTACGTCATTAAAAGTAGAATCATAGCTGAAGCTTTCATCATTTCCTAAAGTAAAATCTCCCGCTGCGCTAATTTTAATGGCTGTATTAATGCCCTCTTTTTTCTCTTTTTTTGTCGCTTCTTCTTTAGATTTTACAGCTTCTTCTTTTTTCTGCGGTTCAGAAGATGTTTGTTCTCCTGCTCCTCCGCACGCTCCCAGTAAAAAACACAAACTTCCATAAATAACAGCTTTTTTTAAATACTTGTTCATGTAACGTTAAAACCCCTTTTTACGTTTTAATAACTGTGTTTGGACATGGTGTTTAATGTACATTTCGCCAAATACATACAATCTTCCTGTTATATCGGCAAAATAAGTGAAATTTTTATAAAAAAAGGAAATTCCTATCTTCTTTTTGGGTTAGAACAAGAGGTTTTTGTAATACAAGCGTTATGAAGAAAACTGATTATCTTTGATAAACGTCAAGGAATTTACAAAAATATAGAGATTTTCAAACATCATCTAAAATAAAAAACCTCCTTTGCCCATGCAAAGAAGGTTTTATCTAAACTTAACAAATCGAATCATTAGATTTAGGGTTTTTGAGTCCAAATATCGGTCGGATAAATAGTGCTAAGCCTGTGCCAAGCATTGCCATAACCATCCATACCCATCCGTGGAGACTAAATGAAGCAATGCCGCCAAAGTAAGCGCCGATGTTACAGCCAAAAGCAAGACGCGCACCATACCCCATTAAAAGGCCGCCAACAACAGCTGCACCTGCAACTCCGGGCTTAATCTTTCCTGGTTTGAATGTCCCTTGCGCCGTCGCTGAAATGAAGGCACCTAATATAATCCCAAAGTTTAACACGCTGGTAGAATCTGCTAGCACACTTTGCGTTAGCGCTTCTCCATTTGCACCTTGGAAAAATCCCCAGCTTGATACATCTATTCCAGCTGCCATCATCGCTTTTCCGCCCCATAATGCAAAAGCAGAAGTGATTCCCCAAGGGTTTCCTCTTACAGCAAGCGTCAATGCATTTAATACGGCCAGCACAATCGCTGCTGTGAATAGAGGCCAAGAGCCGCGAATAATCTTTTTCCACCCTTTTGTAGTAGGAAGCTGTTTCATCATAGGCGGATTTTTCTTTTTAGCAATTTGAATCGTAATCCAGTAAATCGCTGCGAACGCGATAAGCTGTATAATCCAAGCTCCAAAATAACCAAGACCTGTCGATTCAGCTAATGAGATAGGGGGAAGCGAAGGTTGCTTTTGCCAAAATGGCAAATGATACGCCCCAAACATAGAACCTACAATAAAAGCTAAAAGCGTTAAAATCATAGAAGAAGAGCCGCCACCTAACGAATAAAGCGTCCCTGAGGCACATCCATTTCCTAACTGCATGCCAATTCCAAACATAAACGAACCAACGATCACGCTTACTCCTACAGGTGAAACATATCCTTTTGGCGTTACCCCTGTAAAGCTAAAGCCTGTACTTAAAATAATAGCAAACAGCGTTGACGCAATTGCAAGCATAAGCATATGCGCTTGCAAGCCTTGAACATTGCCGACAGATACAAGGCGGCGAAATGCTGATGTAAAGCCAAAACGTGCGTATAGAAGCGTCATCCCTAACGCTAGGCCGATAATAAATAAAACACCTTGCGTCCAATTAGTCGTGAGCACAATCGCAAGAAATAAAATAACTGCTGCTATAACCCCTCCTGCAAATAATGGCTTTTGCATAGGACTTAATTCTGTTACAACAGTAGTAGGCTTTGATTTATATGATGAGTGCAACGTTTGCGACACACCATCCACTCCTTTTCTGATAGAAATACTAAGAATTAATATTTATCATCTTATAGCACTTCCCTTCTCCTGTAAACTGTTTAGCAAAATGAAAGTGAATTGTTTATTTTTTAAATATTCTTACCTTTAGTCATACAAAAAGCAGAAGTTTCTGTTCTTCTGCTTTTTGCTGCTAAGCGTAAATAGAATGAATCTCTTTTAAAGGTTTAGGATTAGGCTTTGCAAAATAATACCCTTGAAACAAATCATAACCCATCTCTATCAGGAATTTTAAATCTTCTTCTGTCTCTACTCCTTCCGCAAGAGCCTTCGCCCCCATTTTATGGGTGATAGCTAACATCTCTTGGGCCATTTTTTTCTGTTTCTCATTTTTACTGACTCCGTTTGTGAATTCAAATGCTAACTTCACCACGTCAGGCTCCACTTCTAAAAGCCTCTTCAGCGTGTTATAACCAACCCCTACGTCATCTAAAGCATATTTAAATCCGTGGGAACGATAATAATTCAAAATGTTTTTTAAATGCTCAATATCTTGAACATCCTCGGTTTCAATCACTTCAAACACTATTTGTTCGGGTTTTATATTCAATTCTTGAATTAACGCAAATGTAGATGCCAAGCAATGCTCGGGATTATATATTGCTGTAGGAATAAAGTTAATAAAAATCAGCTGACGATCAATAATACTAGCATTTTTTACAGCTTCTAAGCGGCAGGCTCGGTCAAGAGCGAAGGTTTTATTTCTTATTTGAGCAGCTTCAAACATTTTAAAAGGCGGTATAATACTTCCATCTTCTTCTAATCCTCTTGATAAAATTTCGTGGCCAACGATATGCACGCGTTCGTGATCAATCGATACAATGGGCTGATAATATGAGCAAATTCGCTTGTCTTCAATCAGCTCATCAATCCACAAGGCATCTTTCATTTTTTGAAAAACGGTGATTGGCTCCATACCCCGCAGGTTTTCAAATGGGCTCCGCTGCTGGGCTTCTACAGCCCACACATGCCGAGGGTCTAGATGCTGATGAACATAATCCATAAAACTCCAAAAGATATCTTCCCTCATCCAGACCATATCTTCTCCAAGAGTCTTCCATTGGCTTTGAGAAATATCTTTAAAGTATTTTTCCAATTTCTTCACATCGCTTGATTTCTGAAAAGAAACCGTATATCCTGTCCTAATTGGCAGACACGCGTCGCACCCCATAGCTCATCTTCTCCCTCATTTATCATCAGTTTTTTGTATGTATACATGGATAGTTCTTAGGAACTATACCACTTTTAAGAAACTTACAAACCCTATTTTCCCGTTAAAATAGAATGTACCAAAAAGTTTTGGTAAAATGATAGACGTATTTTATTGTCTACATCATAAGACGCACTTGATAAAAGGAAGTGAACGATACATGAGCAAAAACCGTTTTACGAAGTGGTTTTTATTTTCTTTAATACTCTTTGCCTTAAGTACCGGAGCAATGTATTATATGCTGTATCTATCATACTGGGCGTATTCTATTAAACTGTTTTTAATCGCGGTGCCGCTCTTCACCTTATTATCGGTTGCTTTTGGTTCGTTGGTAATCGTACATGAACGCAAAAGAAAACGTGTATTTCATCTGCAAAACGATGGAAGCAGTCCTAAAAGTACGTTTATTCAAGGTTTTTCCGAAATAACGGTAGGAGCAGGATGCATTGTGCTGTGCTTTTTTCTTTTTCTTTATTTTCTAATGGATTATTGAGTACATATAAAAAAGACGAGCAGGCAGCTCGTCTTTTTTTATTTGGATCTTTCTAGAATATCTCGAACGCTTGCATAGTCAAGCTCTTTATAAGTGCCAACACCTGGTTTTACAAAGGTCTTTTCAACAATCGCATCAAATTCACGATCATCAATATCATAGTCACGCAAGCAGTTCGGGGCTCCTAAGTCATTCCAGAAAGTGCGCAGCGCTTTTGCTCCTTCCATTGCTGTTTCTTCATCGCTTTTTCCTGCTGGATCAATGCCAAATACGTTTACAGCCAATTGCTTTACACGGGAAGGGTCTTCTTTTAAGACGTGCTCCAGCCAGTTAGGGAACAAGATAGCAAGACCGCCTCCGTGGGGAATATCATATACGGCCGACAGAGCATGTTCGATACGGTGAGTAGCCCAGTCTCCCCCGTCCGTTCCGTTTGCTAAGCTTCCGTTAAACGCCGTCGTGCTGATATACATCATCGTTTCACGATACTTATAAGAAGTCAGGTCTTTAAGAAGCTTAGGACCTTCTTGTATAGTCGTTCTTAGTAAAGATTCAATAAAGCCGTCGATCATCGGCGTATTTTCCGTGCGATGAAAATAGTGTTCAAGCGCATGCGACATACTGTCAACAATTCCATAAACGGTTTGATCGCGCGGCACTGAAAATGTGTACGACGGATCTAAGATAGAAAAGGCGGGAAATACGTGAGAAGACGTCCAACCTAGCTTTTCTTTTGTTTCCCAATTTGTAATAACAGAAGTTGAATTCATTTCAGACCCAGTTGCTGCAAGTGTTAATACCGTTCCAAAAGGAAGCGCATCTGTAATCTCTTTTTTACGTGTAATTAAATCCCATGTATTTCCTTCATACACGGCTCCAACTGCAATAGCTTTTGTACAATCGATCACACTTCCTCCCCCAACGGCTAAGAGAAAATCAATGTTTTCTTTTTTACATATGTCAACGCCTTTAGCAACCGTAGTCAAACGAGGGTTCGGTTCTACACCAGACAGCTCGTGAACAACTGCGTTAATAGACTGAAGTTCAGCTTTCACTTCGTCGTATACGCCATTTCGTTTGATGCTTCCTCCTCCGTATACTAACAGAACGTTTACTTGTTTATGATAAGAAGCAAGCTCTTGCGATAGCTTCGTAATTTGATTTTTTCCAAAGTATAATTTTGTAGGATTGTGCTGCAAAAATATATTCATGTTCTACACCTCTAGTTTCATGTCTTATAAAAAGTGTAGCACGAAAACAACTTCATCATTATTGAAGATTCTCTATATCTATTATCAATATTTTTGATAACCTTCTTGAACAAGTGAAATAAATTGTTGAATAGGTGCCGTCAGCCATTTTTTCTTTTTGAATATGAGCTGTGAATAAAGATAAAATTCTTCGTGGTCAAACGGAACTTTAATCAGTTTTCCACTTTCCATCTCTTGTTTTACCGCTATTTCCGGTACAAGAGCAATACCTAAATTATCCGCTACGCACTGTTTAATCGCTTCAAGACTGCTAAACGAGATGACCGATTGCATATGAATACCGCTGCTGCGCATCATCTCTTCTAAAAGCGTGCGATAAGGGCAGCCGCTCTCAGTTAAAATGATGGTCTCTCCCTCAAACTCTTCCATTAGAACGCTGTTTCTTTTACTAAAAGAATGGGAAGGCGAAGCAATCATAACCATCTTTTCTTTTCGAATAGGAATCACTTCTAAGCTTGAAGATGTTTGAAGGCGATCAAGTAAAACGGCTACATCATACTTTCCGTCAATAATTCCTTGTGTTAAATTTGGACATAAACCCGCTTCTAGCATAATCTTTAGAGAAGGGTGCTGCTTTTTTAATTCACGAATATACGGTGTAATAAAATAAGCGGCCAGCGACTCCACGGTTCCTATTGAAACGGTTCCTCTAGCATCTTCGTTCGTAGTAAGGCGCTCTTTTGCTTCATTTAATAACTCGATTACTTGATTCACATAATAAAGCAATTCTTCACCAGGCTGAGTCAGCTTCATTTTTTGTCCTGTTCGTTCAAATAGTTTTTGACCGTAATGATCCTCTAATTTTTTTATATGAGTGGTAACGCTTGACTGAGCATACCCTAACTCCTCGCCCGTTCGTGTATAGCTCCCCCACTTCGCTACTTCTTTGAATGTATATAAATAGTTAATATCCATATGCTGCTCCTTATGTACTGCTGTTTGGTTTCGTTGTCTATATGCTAAAGCTGTTCTAGTAATTAGAACTTATACGTAACTAGAATCACAGTACAGTATAAGCGAACTCGTTTTGCCAAGCAATTTTATCAACCTTAAAAATTCTTTTTATATTAGGCAATTACGCCGTTTTTTGTTCATAGAATGAAAAACAAACCTATGAAAAGAAAGGGTGTATCTCATGACAGCCTACAAAGAAGTATTATATAAAGGAAAACGCTTTGTACTGATTCACGTATATGATTCAGGATACTGTGAAATCCGACCGATTGATCATGCTTTTAAAGTCGAACTTGTGCGATTAGATGAGATAGAACAATGTGGATAACAGTCATGAATGCAGCTAATGCAGCTGCTTTTTTGTTTGTATTAAAAACAAGTGGATGAGATAAAAATAGCTGAATTGGCTGGCCTTTTACATAATTTCTTCCTGTATACTTTGTAACTAAGGATATTCGCACTTATTTAGTTTCTATACTTACTCGAGGTGATTACATGAAAAAAGGCTGGCTGGAATGGATATTATTATCCGTGGCGTTAATTTGGGGAGCTAATTATACAATCGGAAAATTTGGAGTTGCTCATATGTCTTCCATTCAATTTAGCGCACTGCGTTTTATAATGGTTGCTCCTATTCTTTTACTTATCACAGGAATAATAGAGCGAGGCATTCGTATTGAAAAAAAAGACTGGGGACGCTTAATAGCGGTCAGTATAGTAGGCGTTACGCTCTACCAAACGCTGTTTATGGTATCTGTTAAGTATACGACAGCTACCAATGCTTCTTTACTTATTTCGATGTCTCCTATTTTCACAGGAATCCTAGCTATATTATATAAGCATGAAGCTTTTTCATTAAAAACACAGCTAGGCTCTGTGCTTGCTTTTTTTGGGGCTGCGTTTGTACTGCTGTTTGGTCACTCTAGTCATGCGCTGTCGCAGCTTGCATGGTTCGGAAACATCATGGGGATTGTGGCAGCCATTGCTTGGGGCTGGTACCCGATTTTAGCAAAACCTTTAGTCGTAAAATATTCTGCTTTGCGCGTGACTGCGTGGTCTGCTTTAATCGGCGCTATTCCGCTTACTGTCTACTGTCTTTTCACCTATCAAACGCTTATCTGGCCCACAGATATAGGCAGCTGGAGCTCTCTGGCATACTCTGTTCTATTTGTGACGGTGTACGGACTCGTGATGTGGTATGTAGGAATTGGAAAAATCGGCTCGACAAAAGTAATGGTTTACATGTATGTTATTCCTTTGTTCGCCGTTGTTTTTGCTGCTGTAACTATTGGAGAGACCATCAATGCTATGCAGCTGCTTGGAGGACTTATTATTTTTAGCGGTTTGTATATTGTCAAAAAAAGCCCTGCTCCTAAAACAGCTCTTAAACTTAAAAAAGCAAACTAACAAGAGTAACGGGTTCGGTTGATTTATGCTAATAACGCTCAGATTTTTTCTGGGCGTTATTCGTATATTATTTTAATGTCCTACTTGAATTAAACGCTCGTTAGTTTGATTAATGAACATTTTTTAGTTTATATTCATGAGTGATTTTATGCTGATTGTATACGCGTTTAAAACCGTTTTGTTCATAAAATAGTTTCGCTTTGTCCGTGTCTGTATAGAGAACGAAACTGTCGTAATAATTCTCTGCATAGTGAATAATTTCTTTTAAAAGTTGTTTGCCTATACCCTTTCTGCGAAACTGAGCTGAAACATAAAACCTCCTTACTCTCCCAGCGTTAGCATACTGGCTGTAAGGATTTTGATTAAGGCCGGCTACGCCAATTAATTTGTTTTTTTTACCGTAAACTCCCCACAATCTTTCGCCTGTTTTGTTAAATACGTTTTGCCCGTTTTTATACTCCGCTACTAGCTTGGTAAGAAAGAAAAAGCCTGCCTCCTGGCTTTCTATTAACAGCTCTTTTATATCATGCTCCACAAGATACGTTAGCCTAATGATTCTCATATACCTCCTCTCCGTTCAGCAGGTGTCTTGTTTATTTCGATAGAATGCTTGTTATACATTAATCCTGCCATGCCTATTAGAGCCGTTAAAAGTAGCATGAAGCTTGAAAATAGATATACAAACCTTACCCCAAACAGATCGGCTACTGTCCCTACAAATGCGATGGAAAGTATAAACACAGCCTGTACAAGAGTTGATTTTGCCGCTATTACTTTAGGAAACATCCCGTTGCTGCAGGTATTTTGATAAATGGTTTCCTGAGCTACATCTCGAAGCTGATAGGCAGGACCCATCATGATCAAAAGTACTAAAGCTAGATACGGGTTCGTTACTAGACCGTAAAAACCGGTTAAAACAGCATAACCGATTGAGCCTAAGAACATAAAAAGCAAAAGCCTTCCTTTTACCATAGAAGACATGCGGTACACAATAATTCCTCCAACTATGCTTCCAAAATAATACGCACCGTTTATATATCCCCACCACGCTTCTCCTTTTTCAAGCACTTCTTTCACAAAAGAAAGAGTAATAGCTCCAATCCAAATGGTTCCAAAAAGCGACTCGATGATGTCCATTATAACGAGGGCTCTGATGCGTTTATGTATCCATAAAAAGCGCCATCCTTCCATTAGTTTTGCCGCTCTTCGCTTTTGTGTTTGTTTATATGTGTGGGCTTCTTTTATAAACAGTAAGCAAACAAATGAGATCGATAGAAGACCTGCCGTTATAAATAGAGACTGAGTGGATCCCGTTAAGGACAAAACGAAACCACCAAGCGACCACCCTGCAAACAGAAAAGTTTGATCAATTGTTGAAAGCAAGCTATTCGCCTGCATTCTTTGACTATCATTTACTAAGCTGCGTACAACTGACGTTTTAAAAATGGAAAAAAAGCCGTTAAAAAAAGAAATGATTCCAACAATGATAAAACCCATCGTTAGTACTGTGACTGTAAATTCTTGTGTAAGCAGCACATACAATCCAACAAGCATCCCTATCTGTATCACTTGAACAAACCGCATAATGTGAATGGATTTATACATATCGGCTAGTAAAGGTACGCTAAGGCCGCTAAGGAGCCGTGCAAGTAAGCTCGTCATCGTAATCATCGACGCAAGAGCTGTTGAACCGGTGTTTTCCTTTATATAGGAAGTGACAGCCATTGTATAAAGAACAAAACCTACATTTGCGGTTACTTGACTTGCTGCTAAAAGATAAAAACGCTGAGTCAATTCTTTTCTCCTTTCTGTTAGACGTAACATGCAAAAAGATAATTCGTTTTTTGTTAATTTTTCCTTTTTAAACTATAACACTATTTGACGAAATCCAAAACTATCTATAATTTAGTAGATGGAGGTTTTTATGTTTAAATATAGTTTTCTTATTGTTCTTATCGCTTTTTTACTTATTAACTTTAACGGCCAGGAAAATCAAATTGTAGGAGGCAAAATAAAAAAGGAGCGAAGTGAGGTTTTCTTTGGCGAATACGACAGCTTTACGGGCCGCTACTCCCGGAGCATTAAACTCAAAAAAGGTGTAACCTACGCTTTTACGCTATCTAAAAATACCAAAAGCGGAGACCTGTCCCTGTACGTAGAAGATCCAAAACAGACACGATTTTTTGAAATGACTAATAACTCTCTTTATTTAACACCCGAAAAAACGAGGAGATATCGTATTAATTTTGTAGGCTCTGAGCATAAAGGCTCTTTTCAGCTTTACTTGAAAAGCAGTAATCAAAAAGAGAGCGAAAAATTTGTGTAATACCATTTTAGACAACGCTTAAACGAGGAGGAATGGTTTATGATCATTAATCAAGCTGTCCTGTACACCCACTTATTGGACACAATGAAGGATTTTTATGTAAATTCTCTCGATTTCCCATTAACCGCCGCTTCACCGCGTTCTTTTTCCATCAAGGTTGGTGAAAGTGAGCTAACCTTTAAAGAAAGTTCTCTACATACAAAGCCCTTTTACCATTTTGCTTTTAATGTTCCAGCAAACCGATTTATGGAAGCAAAGCAATGGGCTACTCAGAGAGTCTTCCTCAATACGGAAGAGAAGAAAGATGAGATTTATTTTGAAGCATTTGATGCTCATTCCTTTTATTTTGAAGACCCTGCTCATAATATTGTTGAATACATTTCAAGACATTCGGACTGCCCGTCATCCAAGGACCCCTTTTCTTCTAAGTCGCTTTTAAGCATAGGAGAAATCAACTTGACAACTCCTCATGTCCACTCTGTAGGGACACAGCTTATTAACTCCGGTATCACCGTGCGCAACAACAGGCTATTAAACGAGACCTTTAACTTTTTAGGAAGCGGCAGTGCGTTTTTTCTTGTAGGGACGCCTAAAAGACGGTGGTTTTTTTCGAACCGAGACTCTGAAGTTCATCCATTAATGGTAAAGGTTAATCATTCTCTAACGCTTGCGCTCGACGAAGAAGGAATGTTGAAGATTACGCAAGAATGATTGTTTTTTTAATAAAGCCACGTAACAAGCGAACTTGTTACGTGGCTATTTTTGTTCAAAATTCAGCACATACTCCCCCTATAGGTTGTGTATATAGTTCTCGATGTCCTTTCTGTTCATCAGCATAAAAACCTTGTAATCCTCATCATTTTTAAGCTTTTTAAACTGGTTTCTCATCTTTTTTTTCCGTTCTCGATACGTAGTAAGAATAAACGTAAAAAATAACCAATCTACTTTTTCAGGGCATCCTTTTGCCATATCTTCACGCGTTTTTCTTGCATATACGATTCTCCGCTTTATTACTCGGTACACACAAACGATTAGCGGCAGCTCTAAATAAATAATGGTATCTGCATGCTTCACTCGCACGTCATACGAATTGCTGTAGTTCCCGTCGATAATCCAGCTGTCTTTTTTTACAATGTGCTCCTGCAATTCTCTAAAGCTATCATTGTCTCTTTCCGTCCAGCCAGGCTGCCAATACAGGCTGTCTAAATGATATACTTCTAGATCAAGCTTTTCCCCTAATTTCTTGGCAAATGTAGACTTTCCTACTCCTGGAGAAACGCCCATTACCAGTACTCTTTTCATCTCATCACCTTACCTTTTTAAGAAATAAAGCTGATTGAAGAGAAGGCAGCTGTTTATAGCTGACTCGGCGCATTCAGTGTACTCGGAGCGAGCTGCTTTATAAAACGACTTCATGTTAGGATTTTTATTTCCATGATTTTCAGGCAACCTATAAATATTCATTATAAATTCCTATATTCCTTCTTGCTTTGTAGTAAATAGGTTGCTTTTATGAATCGTTTCCTTTACCTTAAATGTGAGTATATAAAAGTAAGGTGAAAAAAATGAATGCATCTATGCTAAAGAGATTTTTACGAAACCTCGGTATTTTTGTTTATATTGTCATTGCAGCTATTAATATTTACTTAACAAGAAATGATTTGGGCGATATGCTTACCCGCCTTGTGCTGCTGACTATTTTACTTCCTTTGTTTTTTAGTTTTGTGTATGCGTTAGGAAAATCACATTTTAAAAGACAAGAAGAGCTCGCTGAACAAGAGAAGAAGAAAGAGTAAAAAAAGCCTTTTATCGGGGGGGATTCCCCTTTCTAAAAGGCTTTTTACTTTTTTTCATATAGCTGAACATTAACTACATCAGGATGAACGTGATACTGTTTGGCAACTTGATTTACCATTTGCTGAATTTCTCTTTTCTTATGAGAAGAAAGGTGTTCGCGGGGCAGAAGAACTAGAATTTGAGCTTCCGCATAGTTATTCAGCACCCTAACTTCTTGAAAGCCATGCTGCGTCAAAAAAGCTTTTAACGCTTTTTCAAAGTCTGTGCTTTCTTTTTGAACAATGATAGAAGGCTGATCGTAAGAAAATAGCGAAATCTCTTTCTCTTCAGGCTTTGTATACACCGCCCAAGCAGTTATGAGCACTGTGACAGAAATACCCATATTTAACATCCACCTTTTCATACCACGAACGCTCCTTTTAATTAAGTTTGTTCATGATATGAAAAAATTCGTTCATTCATGCGTTATCTTCCTAGCCAGCCTCCGTCTACAGCAAGTAAGTGCCCATGAATATAGGCAGATGCATCAGATGCTAAAAAGACAACCGCTCCTTTAAAATCATCTGCTTCCCCCCATCTGCCTGCGGGAATACGTTCAATAATTTGTCTGCTGCGCGTTTCATCGTTAATAAGTGCTTCATTCATATCAGTAGCAATATACCCTGGTACAATTCCATTAACATTTACGCCTTTTGCTGCCCATTCATTAGATAAAGCCTTTGTAAGCTGAGCAACTCCGCCTTTTGCTGCAGCATAGGCCGGAACGGTAATACCGCCTTGGTAAGAAAGCAAAGATGCCATATTAATGATTTTTCCGCTTCCTTGTTTAAGCATTTGGCGGCCTGCCTGCTGACATAACAGCCATACGGTTTTTAAATTAACATTCATAACAGCATCCCAATCTTCCTCTGCAAAGTCTACAGCGGGTGAACGTCTTTGAATGCCAGCGTTGTTCACTAAAATATCGAGCTTGCCAAAATAAGCAGCAACCGATGAGATCGCTTCGCTTACTTCAGAAGCATTTTCCAGATCACAATTAACAATAAAGCATTTTCTTCCGAGACGTTCAATTTCTTCTTTTACTCCAAGAAATTCCTTTGATCGCTGCAAAAGAGCGATATCCGAACCTGCTTCTGCCAAAGCAATCGCCATTGATCTTCCAATTCCTCTTGTTGCTCCCGTAATCGCTGCTACTTTACCATCTAAAGAAAATAAATCTACTGTCATTGTTCATTCTCCTCTCCATTTGGTGCAAATAAAACCTTAAGTGATTCATCAGGCCGCTGCATAAACTCAAACCCCGCTTGAATATTTTCAAGCGGCAGTTTATGAGAAATTAAAGAATCTGCTGCTATTTCACCGCTTGCCAGTAAATCAATAGCCGTCTGAAAATCTTCCCTTGTATAACATCTCGTTGTAGTTAATGAAATTTCTTTAAAGTGCATCGCTGCTAAATCTACTTCTGGAGCGTTTTTGTATACGCTCACCACCACAATCTCTCCCTGAATACGGCTTGTTTCAACCATTTGTTTTGCTGTAATTTGATTTCCGGCTACTTCAAATACAACATCTGCACCGACGTAATTCGTAAGCAAACGCACTTCTTTTACGACGTCTTTTTTCATTGCATCAATTGGTATAAAGCCCAGTTCTTTCGCTTTAGTTAAGCGATAAGAACTAATATCTGAGATCATTACTTTTTTTGCTCCTGCTCGTTTCGCAATCATCCCGATCAGCAGTCCAATAGGTCCTGCTCCTAAAATGACAGCTTGGTCTCCTACTTTCAACCGTGAGCGTCGTACTGTATGTACGGCAACCGCTACAGGTTCTGCAAGAGCTGCATGCGCGCTAGACAGTTTCTCTGGCAAGAGGTGAAGGCGGTTCACCGGAACAGCCACGTACTGCGCAAACCCTCCATCTTGATCAATGCCGATTAGTTTTAACTGTTTACAAACGTGAAACTGTCCTCTTACACAGGCTTCGCACGTTCCGCAGCTAAGCGTAGGTTCAACTGCTACGCGGTCACCTAAAGAAAATTCCGTCTCTCCCCGAATCTCTTCTATCACTCCGCTAAATTCATGTCCCATAGTCAGTGGCGCCTGTGCTCTAGGATGTTTTCCAAAATAAATCATCATATCCGTTCCGCAAATTCCAGCATGGGATACCTTTACAAGCGCTTCCCCTTCTTTTATAACCGGTTTCGTTTTTTGCTGCATAACGGCTTTCGTTTCTGAAACGTAGACACCTGCTTTCATTTCTCCATCCCCTTTGTATACTTGTCGACAACTTGAAGATAAAAAGGTCCAAAACATTTCGAATCTTTTATCCCTTTTTTATGCTTCATTCAAAAGTGAAGCTGTTATCGTATTTCTCGTGTCTTCAAAGTGACGCTTCACTTCATCTTGAATACGTTCTGTATTTTGAGACTTTAATGCTTTAATCATTTCATGATGCTGCTTTATCAGTGGGAGCACAGCTGCTTTATCATCTCGAAATCTTTTTTCAGTGGTAATTAAAAGAGCAGCTAAAATAATTTCACGGATGCTTTCCCACAATTTTAATATCCGCTTGTGGTCTGCTTCGATAATCACGAGCTCATGAAACCGCAAATCTTGATAAGCAAACTCTACATAGTCATCGTATTTAGCTGCCATGTTCATTTGATCAATACTTTGCTCAAGCTTTTTAATAAGCGAATCATGGTTGACTTCAGATAGACGTTCTAAGACAAAATGTTCTAAAAGCAGACGAACATCGTACAGCTCGTTTAAATCCCTAGCTGTTAAACCAATAACAACTGCTCCCATTCGCTGTAAATCAATGAGTCCTTCGTTTGAAAGGGTCCGCAGCGCTTCTCTTATAGGAGATCGACTCGTTCCAAACTCTGCCGAGAGCTGATTTTCCGATAGGATGGTTCCTTTCTTCAGCTCGCCGCTCATAATTTGAATTCTTAATTTGCTTACAACTTGCTCTCCCAGCGAGGCTCCGCGAAGCCATTTTTCCGGGTAGATTACTCTTTTAATGTGTCATCACTTCCTTAGCCAACTTGTATACAAGTATTCAAGATTTAGTATATAGAGAAGCAATCTGATTGTAAACGTTTTCTTTACAGAATGTATATTTTTACAATTCTTTCTTACACTAAGAACTACTGATAAATAAAAGGTGGGAAGATGAATGAATCAAATTATATTATGGGGGATTCTTGTTATTCCATGGTTTTTACTGCTGCTGCTTGATAAACAGCGTGTTAAACGATTTTTTACTGTAGGGTTATTTGCTGCATTAATGATGACAATCGCCTATCAAGTAGCGGAAAAAATGCACTGGTGGACGGTTCAAGAAAACGTATTTTTTCTTACTAGCATGGGAGCAACGATTTATTGCCTTCATATTGTGATTACGATCTTTGTCTTTTACCTTACGTATCCGGGGTTTATCTTGTACATAATTGTTAACATTATTTTGGATTTGATTCATGGTTATGTTATTGTTCCTTTTCTCGCTAAAATCGGGCTTTATAATCTGTATGAAATTAGTCATTTTGGGCTTTTCCTTGTCATGACTACCGTAGCCATTATCCTTTACTTGTTTCAACGGGTGCTTGACTTTATATTTGAGGAAAGCCCTGCATAAAAAGCCACAGCAAACGCTATGGCTTTTTAATCAATAAAAAAATGGAATAACCGTATCTCCGCGAATCGGTTCAACGGCCGCATGAAACTGAATTCGCAAACTTTTTGACGTTTCAATGTCAGAGGCATCCATGACGTGAAAATGAATGTGAGGTTCGGATGAATTCCCGGAATTTCCACACCTTCCGACCAGTGTTCCTTTACGAACCACGTCTCCTTTTTTCACAGAAACCGATCCTTTCTTCAAATGTGCAAGCACACTGTATTCTTTTCCTTCATGCTCAATAATAACGTGATTTCCTAAAGGATTTCTTTTATTCGTGTGTCCAATTTCATTATCTTCTTGACCATCAGCTGCTGTGATAACGACTCCTTCAAGCGGCGCCACAACTTTTTTTCCATAGGCATAGTAATCTTCGTTTTTCGTTCCATCATTTTTATAGCTTTGCTTTCCTTTTCGCACGACTAAATCATACGCATACCTTTGGTTTTCGACTGGATGGTGATAGTTCAACACCTCATGCTTTCCTCCCCAATAGACAAACCATTCACTTTGAATCGGCATCGTATATTTGTTTGTACTCCATCGATCTCTCTCTGAAAATGATTCTATAGGAGCAATCACAAGTGCTTGTATAATGTTATGTTCATCAAACATGACGCTGATGAATTTTGTCTGCGTAGAATTTAACCAAATAAACTGCTCAATTTGAGGAGTTAAATAGAGATTTGTTTCTAGTCTGTAGAACTGTTCTCCTTGATTAAACAATTTGTTCTGTTCCAAAAATTGCTGAAGCGAAACTTGACGTTTAAATTCTTCGCTTACACAATCATAAAGTTTCTTAAAATCCCCTTTTGCAAATAAAATTCCAAACTCTTCTCTGATGTTCACTTTTCTCTCTGTATCCATCATTGTAATCCACCCTTTTATATGTATTTCAATTTGTTTGAATTATCTATAAGTAATACGTTTTATGTTATAAAAAGGTTTCATTTTCCAGTTATTCTATCTCAAAATCTTCTTTTATTCCGTATTTACAATTTTCTTAATCCATTTTATACTTATTTTACAAATATTTGAAAGGAGGTGCAGCATGATGAAAATAACATTAAATAAGAAAATCAAGCTGCGCCGAATAAGTGTTTTTGGCGCTTAGATTTTAAGGAGATTTCACAATGAAAGTAGCATTAGTACGTCATTACAAAGTAAACAAAGGTCTTCCAGAAAACCACCGCTTATCAACTGATGAACTAGTGGCTTGGTTTCAAGAATATGATGAATCAGATATTACGTATGGAGAGACTGATTTGAATAATATCGAATGGAAACGCTGTTTTTCAAGCGATATGCCGCGAGCACACAAAACGGCAAAGCATATTTATAAACAAGAGATCACGCTTCTTCCAGAACTTAGAGAAATACCTATGCCTATTATTCCAGTAAAATTTAAACTTCCTTTTATCCTCTGGGTATTACTGTTTCGCATGTCCGGACTCATCAACAAACAAGCTCGTAAAGATATGGCTGAGACTAAGAGAAAAGTAGCAGCAGTGCTAGATCGCGCTATTTCCGAGTCAGAAGACGATTTGCTGATTGTCAGCCACGGAGGAATTATGAAGTTTATGCGTAAAGAACTTATAAAACGCGGCTTTAAAGGGCCTCGGTTTGATATTGCTGTTAATGGAAAGCTTTATCTTTTTGAAAAGCAATAGAATGAAACTTACTAGAAAAAGTCGCAGAGACTACTCTCTGCGACTTTTTAATAACCATTTTCTTCAATTGTTAATGCTTCACGCAAAGCGATATCTTTTCGGATATTATGAGCGATTTCACGCGTGATTTCTCCTTTTTCATAAAGTTCTTGCACCGTTTCCCGCTCGGTATGAAACGCTTTATAACATAAATCTCTCGTTGCTTTTTTACGTTTCCGTGAATTATACTCCGTACTCTCTTTTCTAAGTCTTGCCATGGATCTATGGTATTCACTAATAATAGCAAGTGAAATCATTCGATTTTCTTCGTTCATATTTTCTTTAATGACCTTTATCGCTTCTTCAATCATTTGAATACGTACTTTGTTCACTTTGCTTCTTCTTCGCAAGCTTTGTTTTCTTAACGCCTGCTTATTCGGTGAAAAAATTCGGACTAGTAATAATAAAACTTTTTTAAACCTCATCCAGCTCACCAATAATTTGTACCTTACGCGATTGGTTACAGCCATTTCAAGCTTGTGCGTATGTTCCAAACAAATATACGCTGTCTCACGGTCTATTTTTTCTTCTTTTAATAGCTTTTCCACCAATTTCCCCTTGGCCTGAAGAGCCAGCAATCGAATTTCTTCTTCATACTGTTTGTTTTCAGAGGCTTCTAAAGGATGAGTTTTAACGATGATGTTATTAATCGTTGTATTATACGATGAAATTAACGAAAGGGCTGCTCCACGATTTTCCTCGGTCATTTCTCTTTTTAACCGCTGAATAGCAGCTTTGTGCACTTTAATGCGCGCTTTAACCTCTTTTGTGTTGCGCTCAGGCTTCTTCGGCGCCTTTTCTGTTTTCGCAATGAGAGGTAAAAGAATACTTGCCGCAACTAAGGTTAACAATATAACGCCTGCTGCTAGAAAAATAATCAGAGAGCGTTCCGGAAAATCACTGCCGTTATCAAGCGTATATGGAATCGAAAACGCTCCGGCTAACGTAACAGCTCCTCGTACACCTGAAACCGTGATAATGCCAATAGACCGAGGCTCAGGTTTTAGATGCTTGTTATTTTTGTAATACCAGCCTACTGACCATGACACCATCACCCAAATAAATCGTAGTACAAGCAAAAAGACAGTAATAATCAAAATATAAAGAAGCACTTGTCCATTATTAAAGTTTGGATCTTGAATAATTGCTTTCGCCACTTTAGGTATTTGCAGACCAAGCAGTACAAACACCAAGCCATTTAACAAATATAAAATAACCGTCCAAGTACTTTTTGATACTACTTTTAGCTGCTGGTTAGGTGATTCCTCTCGGTCGCGCTCAATCGCATGCACAATGCCGCCTGCTACAACTGCCAAGATTCCTGATAAATGAAAATGTTCAGCAATGTAGAAGACAACAAATGGAGTTAGAATTTGTATTAACATATGAATCGTAATATCTTCCATTCCTAAACGTCGAACAAGTACACGCAGTCTGATAATCAGAAAAGCGATAAATGCTCCTACAAACAAACCGCCCAGCGCTACCCAAAGGAACTGAAATGTAGCATCTACTATTGAAAAGACGCCCGTTACGGTAGCAGCTACTGCTACTTGAAACGCTACAAGACCAGAGGCATCATTCATCAGCCCTTCGCCTTCCAGCAAATGCATAATTCGCTTAGGCAGCTTTACTCGGCTCGCCATAGCTCCTACAGCCACTACATCTGTTGGGGACAAAATAGCGGCTAGTGCAAATGCCGCCGGTAACGGAATGGAAGGAATGAGCCAATTGATTAGATATCCCCCTACTGCCACCGTTACAAAAACCAGTCCCAGCGCTAGTAATAAAATAGGTGTACGAAGCTTCCAAAGAGCAGCTCTTGACACGTTTTTCCCATCATTAAATAATAGCGGGGCAATAAATAAAATAAAAAATAACTCAGGCTCTAAATGTACATCTCCGCCAAATGGCAAGATAGCAAGCCCTGCTCCCAAAGCTATTTGAACTAATGGAACAGGAATAAATGGTACAAAATGATTAATGATATTAGATAGACCAATCAAAGCCAATAAGACTAATATCGTCAGAAAAAATTCCATAAAAACAATCGACTCCTACTTCTATTTACATCCTTTTAAAGGTATCACGTTATCTCTTTTCATTCATTTTATAGTGTTTAGTTTACGCTTTTTCTGCCAAAAAATGTTGCGGGTTATTAAAAAGTGCTCTTTCTTTTCGGTAAGTTTATTTCTGCGGACATTAAGGGAACAGTATACATGATATTCTTTATTTACCATATAAATCAGCTCATCAAACTTTTGTAAGGGAGGTGTTCCCTTATCCGTTTCAACGGGGTAAGGAGATAAATTTGGAAACAGTAAATGTCATTTTATTTATCGTATTAATCATATTAACAGCCTTTTTTGTTGCAACGGAATTTGCCGTCATTAGGGTACGGTCGACTAGAATCGACCAGTTAATTGAAGAAGGAAACCGAAACGCTTTAGCAGCAAAAAAAGTAGTATCAAATTTAGATGGTTATCTTTCAGCCACACAGCTGGGCATTACGGTTACCGCACTGGGTCTAGGCTGGATAGGTGAACCTACGGTAGGTCATTTATTAGAGCCGCTTATTGACATGCTTCCTTTTGCTGCATCACTTTCGCATGTCATATCTTTTGTTCTTGCTTTTTCGATTGTCACATTTTTAAATGTGGTAGCTGGGGAACTTGCACCCAAAACAGTGGCGATTCAAAAAGCCGAACAAGTGACGCTGTTATTTTCCCGTCCTCTTATTCTTTTTTCTAAGTTACTTTATCCGTTTATTTGGCTTTTAAACCACTCAGCAAGAGGCGTTGTCGGATTATTTGGCCTGAAGCCAGCTTCTGAAAATGAAGTAGCTCATAGTGAAGAAGAGCTTAGAATTATTTTATCTGAAAGCTATGAGAGCGGTGAAATTAATCAATCGGAATTTAAGTTCATGAATAATATTTTTGAATTTGATAATCGTACGGCTAAAGAAATCATGGTGCCTCGTACAGAAATTGTTAGCGTATCAGCAGAAGAAACGATAGAAGAATTCTTAAAAATGGCTAGAGTAGAGCAATATACTCGCTATCCAGTAGTTGTAGATGGAAACAAAGATCAAGTGGTGGGATTAGTTAATATTAAAGAAATATTAGCGGATTACATAAAAGAAGATGATATTAAACCACGTACCGTGCAAACGTATATGAAACCCATCATTCAAGTCATTGATTCCATCGCCATTTACGACTTATTGCTTAAAATTCAAAAGGACAGAATTCACATGGCCATCTTAATAGACGAGTACGGAGGAACAACAGGGCTTGTAACGGTAGAAGACATTTTAGAAGAAATTGTTGGTGAAATTCGTGATGAATTTGATGATGATGAAATACCGGACGTACACAAAATTAATGAAAATCATTACGTACTCGATGCGAAGGTGTTGATTGAAGAAGTAAATGACTTACTCGGAACAAATATTGAACAAGAAGACGTTGATACCATTGGCGGCTGGATGCTGACCGAAAAGTTTGATCTTGCTAAAGGGGACAGCATCACAAACGAAAGTTTTTCATTTAAAGTCATTGATATTGAACATCACCATATTAAACGAATCGAAATAACAAAGGAAAAAAGTACGGATAACAGCTGATTATCCGTACTTTTTTTGATGCTCTTTTTTAAATTTTAAGTACTCTTTATTCTCTCGTACCTCCTTCCATTTTTTCATAAAAATAGCCGCCGATTCTGCTTTTTGTTCATCAATTTGCCGTTCGTTACGCTCTCCGCCTTTGCTGTATTTCTTTCCGCCTTTATAGTTCGCGTAGCGCCTGGATCGCGTGTATCCCATTTGGAGAAATTTCCGGGCCATGTCCATTCCAACAAAATCGCTTTTTTCTTTGTAGGTTAAAAAAAGCTGATAAATGGCGTCCGCCGATTCCTCAGCAATTTCAGGTGTTCGAAAACGCCAATGAGGAAGAATTTCACTTTTATATGGCTCAACAAGGAGAACTCCTTGTTCTCCTCTTCCTACTCTATACTTTTCAGGATGTTTTCTAAAATCCATATGCTCAAAGTCAAGTGAATAATCAAATGCCACGGCTCTCTCCTCCTTTTTGATCTCTACCCTTTACAAATGGACAATAAAACTTTTCTTAAAGAAGTTTTTCACATGCAGATGCGGGTAATAATAGGTGGATAAGTATGACTAACTTTTTTCTCCATGCTAAAAGAAGTCCGAACTTATTAAATCATGATACGGGAGATTTCGTTATGTCAATAAAGCTACAGCAAAATCGAATCAAAGCTAATTTTTGGATTACTCCTTCTATATACGGAATCGTTGCTTTTGTTTTAGCCACTATTAGTACGTTTATAGACCGATTTTTAACAGCTCATAAACAGTGGTTAAAGTTGGTTCCTTCTGTATTTCTAACGGATAAAGAGCTTGCTCATACTATTTTGAGTTCAGTGTCAAACTCCTTATTAACGATGACGACGATTACGTTTTCTTCTGTGTTAGTGGTACTGACTACGTTTGTAGGCCAGTTTTCTCCTAGAACGATTCAAAATTTTAATACAGATGCCAAAACCCAGCGTGTGCTTGGCACTTTTATCGGTGGGTATGTGTACGTGCTTGTACTGCTTATTCAAGTTCGAAGCAATCAAGTCAGCAACACTTTCATTGTTCCTTCACTAGCCATTTTGGTAGCTTTCATTTGTCTAGGTATGTTTGTATTTTTAATTCATCATGTTATTAACTGGATTAAAGTCGGCAACTTAATTTCAAACATTGCCAAAAAAACGATGCTAACCATTGAAGAACGACAGCTAGAACAGCAAAAATCACCTCAATCAAAAAATGAAGAACAGCTTAATTTTGATAGTGAAAACACGCTTCAAATTAAAAGTAACAAACAAGGATATATTCACTATATTGAACTCAAGCATTTAACTACACTAGCATCTAAATATAATGTTATTGTGAAACTTGAAAAAGCACCCGGTGAGTATGTCGAAGAAGACACACCTCTGTTAAGCGTAATTCATCACGATCAATCATTAGAACACGAAAAATTTCTTCATTGTTTGTTTATTACAAATGATCAAGAGTCGATTCAAGATGTGAAGTTAGGGATTCAAAAGCTGAGTGAAATTGCATTAAGAGCTATTTCACCCGCTATTAATGATCCTGAAACAGCTATTAACTGCATTGAACAGCTCACGCAAGTGTTTATCAAACTTGGGCAAAGCTATTCTTCTTCTCCTTATTATTACGATGAAAAAGGATGCATTCGCGTCATGCTAGAAAAACCTTCTTTTATGGATTATTTGTACAAAGCGTTCTATCAAATTCGTCATTATGGGAAAGAAGATGTTTCCGTGATGTCTGCTGTCATTAAGGCATTAACCGTAATCGCTGAAACAAATCGCTCTGCCATCAAAAACGACGTGTGGGTTTTTTCTTCCTATATCGTAGAAGGGCTGCAAAAACAAGAGTGGCTTAAAATGGACAAAGAGTTTCTTAATCAGTTGCTCAAAAACCTTGCAAAAGCTTGTGAAAAAAAAGGCGATTCTATGTTGATAGAATAAAAACTAAAAAACGCCGCTCAGTTGATGAGCGGCGTTTTCTTACGATATAAAGTGCTCTATCTCTTCTCTCTTTTTCACTATTATAAGTTTATCGTTATATGACGTACGAAGGATATGCAAAATTTCAGGTTTACTTTGCTTTTCGAAGTCTGAATTCCACTGAAACATTTTAATGAAAATAGAAAACGTCGGTGCATAATTTGCTTTTTCTATTTTAGCTTTTTACAGAACATACCTTTTTATAATAAACCATATTCTTTTTAGATAATGGATATCGAGAAAAATAATAAGGTCAGCTCTATTAAAACTTTCATTCACCCACGTATAGTGTACGCCTTCTATAATCCATTCTTTTGAAGCTGAAATATGATGTAAACACTTTTTTCTATCCGCTTCACTTCTTCTTTTATCTCCTTCATATGTTCGTTCCCACATAATATTATCGAGTTCGTAGTGAGGAACTTTTAATTCATGGGATAATAAACGGGCAAGAGTTGTTTTTCCACTTCCAACAGATCCAACGATATGTATTTTTTTACATGAAGCGCTTTGAATACTTCATCTCCTCCTACTTCAAACCTGTTTTTTCACACTTATTGTATAATTCACGTTCTTTTTCTCTAATGCAAACCAGAACATTTTATGCTAGTATTTTATGGTACTTGACTGACAAAAGGAGTGAGATCATAGTGCCTAAAACCCTTTTTGGAAAACTTACGCTGTTTTGGATTGGACTATTTTTATTGATTACAGGTCTATTTTTTTATTATAAATATACAAACCAAGCGTTTACCGCTGCAGATTTATTCTTTCGCGTCTCTCCTCCTTTAGCTACTGTTGGCTTCCTTTTAAGCGCAGCCGGACTATATGAAGAACGAGGAAAAAACAAGCTAATTCCTCTCCTTGTACTCGGCATTAGTTTTGTCATGCTCTGCCAAGCAGGCTATCATTTTATACATATGCATACCCCACCGCCACGTCCCTGACTTTGTCTCATTCTCATTTATAAAAAAACTCTTCGTTTAGTATATTAAACGAAGAGCTTTACTCTCTATTCAAATAAACGCACAAGCTTTTTTGTATAGGGATGTCTGTTTTTATCAAATAGCTTTGCACGTTCAAACTGATCAATAACCTCACCTTGCTGCATAACTATCATGCGGGTACTCATAAAATTTACCGCTGCTAAATCATGCGAAATAAACAAATAAGATAGCTGAAACGTCTCTTGCAAATCTTTTAATAAATTTAAAATTTTCGCTTGTACCGTAACATCAAGACTCGCTGTTGGCTCGTCTAATAGTACCAGAGACGGACCTACGCTAATGGCACGCGCAATCGCTACACGCTGAAGCTGTCCACCGCTGAGTTCATGAGGATAATTCAACGCATATTCTGCGCTAATCCCGACTTTTTCTAACAAATAAAAAGCGATTTCTTTTTCGTTTCTGCTCACATGAGATAAAAATGAAGGAACGGTTCGCTGCTGCCGCAAAGGCTCGAGCAAAGAATCGATGATTTTTACTTTTGGATTAAAAGAAGCCGCGGGGTTTTGAAATACAACTTGCATACCTAGACGAGCTTGCTGCAGTTTTTTTCCTTTTAACCGGTGAAGAGGTTTCTCTGCAAACCATACTTCTCCCTGCTGAATTTCTGTTAACCTTAGCACACTTTTTACAAGCGTACTTTTTCCGCTTCCACTTTCTCCAACAATCCCTACGCATTCCCCTTTATCGATATGCATGGAAACATTATTTAGCGCTTTAACGTCTTTATACTGTTTTACCAGCTGCGTGACGCGTAATATACTTTTTTCTTTCATATCTCACTCCTATATCAACACTTTTTTCTGCGTATCTAACAATCGATCAGGCGTTTTCTGTAAAGAAGGAATGGCGTTAAACAGTTTTTTTGTATAAAAGTGATCCGGAGCGTGAAACAGAGATTCGATACTGTTTTCTTCCACGATCTCTCCTGCTAACATAATGGCTGCTCGGTCTGCATATTTCCGCACATGACGCAAATCATGGGTAATGAATAAAATGGCACAGCCTGCTTCTTCTTTCAGCTTATGCAGCAGCTGAAGAACTTCAGCTGCTGCCACACTATCTAAAGCAGTGGTTGGCTCATCTGCAATAATCAAGGCAGGCTTCATCACCAGTGCTAAAGCAATCGCTGCTCGCTGAAGCTGTCCACCGCTCAGCTGAGAAGCATAGCTTTTATACACGCGTTCATTCGGTAAATTCACAGCTTTTAAAGCCTGAAAAATAGCAACTTTCCTATCTTTTTTAGACAGTTTACTATGTGTACGAATCGTTTCATCAAACTGCTTTCCGATTGTTAAAAAAGGCGTAAAAGCGCTTCGATAATCTTGAAAGATATACGAAATATCTTTTCCAAGGATAGGCACATATCCTTCCTGCTTAAAAGTAATAGAGCCTCCTTTAAGCGTGACACCTGACGGCAACAGCCTTCCTATTGATGCAGCAGTGATACTTTTACCGCTTCCGCTTTCTCCAATGAGCGCCATCCACTGTCCTTGCTCGATTTTAAGAGAAATGCCCTTTACAATTTGTTTTGTTTTATTATGAATGACTAGATGTTTTATTTCTAAAACGATGACGATCACCTCTTTTACCGACTAACTTGATATTTCCCTCGAATATATTCACCTAAAGCTGTAAACGCCAGCACAAATAAAATAATGGCCAAGCCTGGTATCAACATTAACTGCGGAGCATTGTAAAAGTAGGCCCTGCCTTCATTTAGCATCGTTCCCCATTCCGGAGTAGGCGGCTGAGTCCCTAGTCCAATATAGGATAGTGAAGCCATCATTAAAATAATTTTCCCTATATCCAGCGTAGCAAGAACAAGAATATGTCCTCCCACATGAGGAAGAAAGTGGCGCAGGATTAAAGGTAGTGTTCCCACTCCGTTTAATTTAGCAACCAGCACATATTCTTTTGACTTTTCTTGAAGCACAATACTGCGCACTACCCTTGCATAACCAACCCACTTTACAATAACCATCGCAGCAATTAAGTTCAATAATCCAGGCCCTAACAGTCCGCTTAAGACGATGGCTGCAATATAGTCAGGAAAAGCTAAAAAAGCGTCTACAATTCTCATTAAAAAGCGGTCTATTTTTCCTCCAATATACGCTGAAACTAAGCCAACAGGTACTCCAATCAAAAGAGAAAGAGCTAAGACAAGAAAACTAGTCCCAATTGTGGTCTGAGCTCCAGCTACGATTCGTGAAAAGAGATCTCTGCCTAAGTGATCAGTTCCTAACCAGTGATCACCGGTGGATTTTTGAAGCCGGTCTTGCATATTGACTTGTGTGGGATCCATCGGTGTTAGCTGACTTCCAAACAGACAAAATAAAATAAGCGCAATACCAAAAACGCTTATCACTACAAAAGGAAGCTGCGGCTTTTTCACGTTTTATCCCCTCCCTTTACATAGAGCTGGGGATTTACATATTTGTAGCTCAAATCCACAAGTGAATTAATTAACACAACAAACAAGCCCATCCACAAAATATACCCTTGAATCACAGGATAATCACGATTCATAATCGCATCAATAACTAATTTTCCAATGCCAGGATAAGCAAAAAGCACTTCAATAATGACCGTTCCTCCAAGCAAACTGCCTAAGCTCGTCCCTAAAATGGTAAGGATGGGCGTTAAGCTATACCGGAACGCGTGAAAAATAAAAATGCGGCTTTCACTTATTCCTCTTGCTCGAGCGGATCGTACAAAATCTTGTTTCAGTCCTTCTAGCAGACTAGCTCTAACCATTCGCATATACACAGCGGACATGGCAAAACCAAGCGTTAAAGAAGGCAGCACAAGATGAGCTGCTGTGCCTGTCCCCATTGAAGGAAGCCATTGAAGACACACGGAGAACAGCTGTATAAACAAAAGACCGAGCCAGAAGCTGGGAATAGATGCTCCAATTAAGGACACACTTCTGCTGAGATAATCAATCCACTTATTCTGGTATAGTGCTGACAGCGTTCCGAGTGGCACAGCTATTAGCAGCATCACAACCAAAGATGCAGCCGTCAAGCGCAGCGTAGCCGGAAACTTCGCGGCTAATTCATCAATGACAGGCTCTTTTGTCATATACGAAGACCCTAAATCAAACTGAAAAAAGCGCTTCAGCCACTTTACATATTGAATATATACAGGTTCATTAAACCCTAGCTCTGTTCGCAAACTATTTATTTGTTCCTCAGAAACTGCCACGTCATCTACGCGGAGCATTTGCTTAACTGGGTCTCCTGGAGCCAGCTTCATCAAAACAAAGCTGAGAAACGATAGGATAACTAAAAAAATAAGTAATTCTATTATTCTTTTACCAATTAATTTCATATCTATTTCACATCTAAATCCTTTGTTATCACATAGTATTCACTTTTAGTTGTAACCCAATTTTCTACATTTTTTCTATAGGCTACAAAATTATTCGGATGAACAATCGAAGAGTGCAGCGTTTCCTTTTCTGCTATTTCTCCGGCTTGTCTTGCTAACTTATTGCGCTTTTTTTGATCAACGGTTTTATTGAGTTTATTAATAATGGAAGTTAATGCTGGTTCATGAAAATGACCTACATTAAATGCTCCTCCCTCCATGTAAAGAGCATTAAAGAAATATCCTGCATCTCCTCGCGGCGCGGTTACTAGACTGTATGTAACGATTCCCCAATCATTTTTTGTTGTCATATACTCGTCCATATTTTCCACTTGTTGAATGTCTATTTTCACACCAATTTTTTTTGCTTCTGACTGAAGCATTTGTGACATTAAAGGCAGTTCTGGACGATAAGGGTATGTAACAAGCTTAAAGGAAAGCTGTTTTCCATTTTTTATTGCTTTTCCACCCTTGAGTATATAACCGGCTTTTTCTAAATATTTTTGAGCCTCACTTGGTCCATAGGTTTTCGTTTTTTGATCGTTCGAAAAATCTAAACTCTTTAAAAATGGACCATTTGCAGGGGATCCTTGACCTGCAAGCGCTGTATCGACAACATCTTTTGGATTTAATAATACACCAAACGCTTTTCTCACATTTTTATCTTTAAACGCTTCTTGCCTTGAATTATAGAAAAGCATTTGATTTCTCAGGCTCGGCTGTATATCTACTACAATTGAAGAATCTTTTTTTAACGTGTTTAAGCTTTCAATAGCCGGACGGTACACAATATCGGCTTCACCTGATTGCAAAGCGGACGTTCGTGCATTTTCATCATCATTAAATGTTAACACAACTTCATCCAATTTTGGTTCCCCGCCCCAGTATTCTTTATATTTTTTTACTTTCATTTCATTATCAGGTTTAAACGAAGCTACTTTAAATGGCCCTGTTCCCACGGGTTTACTTTTTGTATCTGGAGCATCTACATCAATAATTGCTGTGTTTGGATGAACAAGTTCAGAAGGCAGCGTGGCAAGCGGCTCTGTTGTTGTAATGGTTAAGATTTGGCCACTGGCTTTCATTTCTTTAATTTTAAGTGCACTTTTCATTGCTTCGCTTTCTTTTATCGTTCTTTCTAACGAATGTTTCACGGCTTCAGCATTTAGATCCTTGCCATTTTGAAACGTAATTCCGTCTCTAATCTCAAATACCCAGGTCGTCCCACCATCTTCTGTTTTCCATTTTTTTGAAAGCCACGGTTCAATCTGTAATTGCTCATTAACTTTTACTAACGTTTCGGCAATACCGGCTCGTACAGTTGTATAATTTAACTGTGGATCGAGCGTATCACTTGGAAAATTCGATACAAAAGTAAGTGATTTCTTTTTACTCTTTTCTTCGGTACTCGCAGAGTTACTCGAACATGCCGCTAGCAGACCTATCGCAGCAAGCATTAAGCATAGCAGACTTATCCTTTTTTTCATATAAACCCCTCCTTTATTCAAAACTATCTTTCTTTTATGTACGGTCTTTAACTATAACTTACCTCCTTTAAATCGTAACGATTATTATTATCATAAAAAGTTTAATTTGTTTACCTTACTTTGTCAACAAAGGTTTTTAAAGGATATAGACGCTCTAACACTTGTTTTCACCCGTTATGATGATTAAATTTATTGATAACGCATACAAATGAGCATAAAAAAACAAAGCCTTCGCGAGGCTTTGTTTATGCAGCGTGTTTTTTTCTTTTATATTTCCACATCATATATCGATAACGAATCGTGCAGCCTACACAATATCCCATCAGCGCTACACCCGCAGCAAGAATCACCATTATACTAAATACATAGCCGACAAGCGTATAACCCATTAAAAATGAAATGAAAGCAACCCCCATACATATCGTTGCAATCCATTGGTTAAAAAGCTGCTGATCCCGGTCTTCCATTTGATAAGAAGAAGCAGGCTTTTTGAGAAGCGTTTTCCCTGCCATAATTACGGGATTACGCTTTGTTGCAAGTGTGACTACTCCAACAAGAAAAGGCAAAAGTAAAAGCCACTTTGCCGCAAGTAAAGCGATCAAAACCGTTATAACGATAAAGAGTTGATTAAGCTGAACTAATGGTTTGGGAATGCTCATGGAACTCCTCCTTCTTAAAACCTATTATACAAATTGGTTTACTAATTTAAAAGAAAAAGCACTCCAAATGAGCGATAAGACTCATACAAAAAAGTTACATAATTTCACTAACGTACTTTAAGATCAGTATCGTAAATAAAATCAAGACAACGTATCGTAAAGAACGAATTCGACGTTGAAGAAGACGTTTTACATGCCTTTTATTACGCATATGGGTTCTTCCTTTCGTATATTGAATTGTCTCTAGACACACTTATATCATACTTTTTCGGAGAACACCAACGTCAGAAAAAATTGCCAAGAACCACAGCTTTATGCGCTTAAAAATCCTTTTCCAATTACATCTCGTACATCGTGTACAATCACAAATGCTTCATCATCAATTTTTTTAATCAGCTTTTTAAGTTTAATAAGCTCTTGTTTATTAATGACCACATACAAGATTTCTTTTGATTCTTTTGTATAGTTCCCTCGACCGTTTAGAATCGTTACTCCGCGATCAAGCTGTTCATTAATTTGATCCGCTACTTCGTTTTTGTTGCTTGAAATAACGGTAACGGCTTTTTTCGCATCGAACCCTTCAATAACGAAGTCAATTACTTTTGTTGTAATGTACAGCATGACGATTGTAAATAGTAGCTTTTCGATTCCAATAATAAAATAAGAAGCCAATACCACTAGTAAATCAACAATTAAAAGTGCATGACTGACTTTCCAGTTTAAAAATTTATTTAGAATTCGAGCAATAATGGCTGAACCTGCTGTTGTTCCACCAACTCGCAAAATCATCCCAATTCCAACGCCTAGCAGTACACCGGCAAAAACCATGCCAATGAGCTCTTCATGAAGATGAAGACCCCAGCCTTCAGTTACGTGAAGGAAAATAGATGTAGCGATAATCGTAATCATCGTATAGACGATGGTTTTTTTCTCTAAAAATTTATACCCTACGATAAGCAAGATACCGTTTAAAATAAAGTTAGTGATGCCCGTTGAAAGATGCGTTGTATAATATAAAATAATTGATATACCCGTAACGCCGCCTTCACCTAGTCCTATTGGAATGACAAACATGTTAACTGCAAGTGAAAATACAAACGAGCCTATTAATAAAAAGATGACATCTTTTACTGTTTTACCCATCGATTAAACCCTCCTCGGCATAAAAATTCACATAAAAAAGCCCCTTCTCCAAAAGAGAAGAGACGCTTATGTTTAGTTTTTATATTACGTATTCTTAAATTGCCATGTATGACTATAATATGTTCACATACGTTTGTCAAACGGAAAGTTTATGCATTATGTGTAACCAAGGCGATGAGTCATTTATCTTTTATGTATACTAGGAATGTTTTAATTTATTTAAACAAAGACGGATGCAGGAATTAGTTGACTCAATTAATTCTTTATCGCCTTTTTTTAATCGAATTTCTAACGCGCGTTGAAAATAGTGGTGTGCTCTGGAAACAATCCGCTGATCAAGTAAACATTTTCCATAATGCTGATAGACAAAGTCTTCATATATGTGAAGGTCTTCATCTGCTTTTAATTGTTCAATGAGTAGCTGAAACGTTTCATTCGCTTTATCCCACTGTTCTTGCCAGTGATATGTATGTCCAAGCCGGATCGTATTCAAAAATTCACCTATTGTATCAGCATGTCGGTCATATAGATAAATGGCCAGCAGCAGATGTCTTTCACTGCTCGTTAATTCCCCAAGTATGCGCTCATATACACCAATGTGTCCATATGTTTTTGCAGCGGCACACTCATCCTCTTCTTCAAGAGCTCGTTTCTTTAAATAGATAATTCCCTGCTTCATTTGGTGTGGGTTAACCGGAACTTCTCGAAGCTGTTCATTAAATCGATAACTCATATTAAACGGAAGATCTCTGATGTTCATGCACGCTCCTTTCATGTGGCACATCAGCAAACATACTTTCATGACCGCTTGCTTATGGTCCATTGGATGTAGGATTCTTTCCATTTTGATACGTTTACGCGATTTACAGGAAAGCTCAGCAAAAGTGCTGAGCTGTTGGTTCTTATTATTTTACTTATATATCCATTTTATCACAAAAAATACTACCGTAAAGATGCTCAGGCAGTCTTCATATAAAAAAATGGTTTTTTATCAATAAAAATGGTTTTATGCTCTTGAAAGCCTATACGCTGATACAATTTTTTGGCTTCTACGTTATTATATTCAACGTTTAACGATAAAAACATCTTACGCTTTTTGGCTTCTTGCTTGGCTACATTTAAAAGAGCCGTTCCTATCCCTTTTCCACGATAAGCTTCATCTACACATAGAGAGTCAATATAATAATCTCCATGTTCAGTTTCTATATCAATTTCCCACGCTGGATTATTAAGTTTAGCACGTACAAAACGCTTAACTGGTTCATAAAGCGTTTGTAACATACTTCCTTCGTAGCAAAGCATAAGTCCAACTACTTTCTCGTCGACTTCTGCGACTGTAATATGATGATAGCTATAGCGATTCTTCTCAGACAGAATAAACGCTTTAAGCCTTAAAAGCGCTTCTTCATTCGTTGTAGCCGCTGTGTGAGAGCGCGCAATACTGCCAAGCATGTCATAAAGTAATTCCGTTACAGCAGAAGCATCTTCTTTTCTTGCTTTCCTTATTTTCACGATTTTCAAACTCCCTTTATTCTCTTCGCTTGCGTTATTTGTAGCAAACCTTCTTACCTATCTACTTTAACACGAAAAAGAAAAGAAAGAAAAAATTAACTCCTAATCTTCCTTTCATTGTATAATTAATGTATATTTTCAAATGAATGGATGATGACTATGAAAAAACGCCGTCAGCAGAAAGATACTACAGTAAGTGGATGGGAAGTTTTAGCAGAAATTCTTTTACAAGTGCCTCAGCTGCTCATATGGCCACTGCGTCTTCTTATACGGATTGGTCGCTCTTTGTTGGATGGTATTTAGCCACTCCTATACAAATACTTACTTAACTCAAAAAAAAGAAATTCAGCAGTTACTGAATTTCTTTATTAGTTTTTTGCTTTTGTGTATCCTGCTTCTTGCGCATCTTTTTCGGTACAAAACCAAATGACGTTGTTCATGGTTTGATTGTAGTGCGCCCCAGTTGGCACGTGATAAATTTTAGAGTTTTGATTTCCTTTTATTTTACCTTCACAGCTTTTGGCGGACTGAGTATCCTTTTGTTTAGAAGAGGACCGATTTTTTACAGCATCCGTATTGTATCCTTTTTCTTGTGCATAGTTTTCAATACTCCAGATGCCTTTTTCGCTTTTTCTAGCCTGCTCCTGTATTTTCTTAAATTCATCTACGTACTTTGTATTAGGAGGAAATACTGCTACGCGGGCTAACCCTTTTGCTAGCAGCTCTTCATTATACAGCTCATTGTCTATCCATACATAAGCAAGCAAACGTCCATATTGATCACGCTCTTGCACATCAAATTCAAGGGTGATTTCCTGTCCTTCTAGCCTTTTTTTGGTGTAAGCAGATGCTTCTGGACCAAAGGGCTGTACGCCTAGTTTGGGATGCTTTGTTTCGGGGGTATCAACAAGAAGTAGTCGCACTCGATCCGTCTTTCCGTTCAGCATTTTCACTTTAAGCGTATCACCGTCCACTACTCTTTCTACCGTAGCCGCCTCACCTACTACATCTTCACGATTTGCTTTAGAAGGACTATGATCGTCTTCTTGATCTGATGAATCTTCTACTTGAACTGCTTGTTTTGTATCGGCAGAAGATGTGCTTGAATGACTTGCCTGCTCATCGCTGCATCCAGTAAGAAGCAGCATAAACGTCGCGAGCATCGCGTAAATAATTGCTTTTATTTCTTTCAAAACCCGGGTCCTCCTTTAACACGTTCCCTATCTACTATATAAAAGTAAAATGATTTTATAAATAGTGTAAATCACCTAAAAACAAAAACTCGTGAAAATACCTTTCACGAGTTTTTTCGTGCAACTGTTATAAAAATTGGTTACCTGTTTTAAAGTCATTATTTTAAATAGCATTTATTTTATTTTTATCTCTCGAACACATTTTTCATTTTTTTGTATCCAGATTTTTAATCATGAGGATATTTTACACTACAAATACATTTATCGTCTACCGCCTTATAAGAATAAGGAATAGCCGCACAAATAGAATAAGTGTGAATATTTCAATATAATAACTGGCTAACATGATTGCTATTTTTTTGTAACATAAATAAGAGCCCTCATTACCAATAGCTAATAGGGCTCTTCAAACCTTTGTTTTTACGATCGAATTTTTTGTTTGCGCATCCACTGGGTAGCGACCCACTTTTCTCCTTTTATAACAGGAGCTCCCCCGTGGAGAGTACGATCATTAAGTTCAGCATCACTATAAAAATATTCAAAGTACACGGCCATTCCTTTTGTCGGAGATACGGAAAGACCCAGCTTAGGAAAATAAGTTTCTCCTCCTTCTTCGACATCGTTTAAGTACATAACCAATGTACTAATACGGTTGTTTTTAGATGCTTTACTTGCAGAAGTGAAATAATCGTGATGTGCTTTGTATTCTTGGTCAGGCAAGTATTTTAAAACTTGAAGACCTTCAGCATATTCAATAGATGGTCCCATGATTTTAGAAAGTCGTCTTTCGATTTGATGTACAAGCTCGTTTTCGCTTTCTTCAAAAAACATGCCGCTGCTCGTTCGAATACTGTTTACTTCACGTGCAGCACCAATTTTTGATCGCTGCATTTTATCTTTGGATAGCTGTATAAGTTCGTCACATTCTTCGTTACTTAGGACATTTCCTAAAACTAGAACAAGAGGCTCTTCAAATCGAGCAACAATATCAATCTCTCTGTCTTCTAATTTAATTTTATTCCCTGTATGGTTAAAAATCGTTTGTTCTTTCGTTAGTAAAGATGTATTAGTTAGAATCATCTTTTATCGGCTCCTCGAAATAGCTATTTTCCAATTTTCCACCCCATTATATGTAAACGCTTACTAATAAGTAATTATATCATGAATACGAAGTAAATTCTGCTAGTAAAGGAAATAAATAAAAAGAAGTCCGTTATATAACGAACTTCCCTCATTTTTTCTTATAGATTTCACATGTCGTTTAAATGCTTTAACTATCTAAAAAACTCTTTTAATATAGAGTATACGTATCAAAGGCTGCCTAAAATCATTGGTACACAAGTTCTTTTTTACTTAAATCAAGCGTTTGTGCTGTAGAAGCATGAATTTCGTTAAAAAGCGCTGGATTTTCTACCAGTGACAAGCCGTAAGAAGGAATCATTTCTTTTATTTTTGATTCCCATTTCTTCATATGCTCCGGGAAACACTTTTCCAGCACTTCAAGCATGACATGAACGGCAGTCGAAGCACCTGGCGAAGCACCGAGCAATGCAGCAACGGAACCATCAGCTGAACTCACAACTTCTGTACCAAATTGAAGAGTGCCTTTACCTCCGGCTTCCGTATCTTTGATTACCTGTACACGCTGACCCGCTACGACGATATCCCAGTCTTCGCTTTTTGCGTTTGGAATAAACTCGCGAAGTTCTTCCATACGCTTTTCATTAGATAACAGCACCTGTTGAATCAAGTATTTCGTTAAGCCCATCTCTTTGACGCCTGCTGCTAACATCGTTAAAATATTATTCGGTTTTACAGAACTGAGTAAATCCAAATTTGAACCCGTTTTTAAGAACTTTGGTGAAAATCCGGCAAAAGGTCCAAACAACAGTGTTTTTTTGCGGTCGATATAGCGTGTATCAAGGTGCGGAACCGACATTGGCGGAGCACCAACCTTCGCTTTCCCGTACACTTTCCCGTGATGCTGCTCTATCACTTGGGGATTATTACATACCATAAATAATCCGCTTACCGGGAACCCTCCAATATGTTTGGACTCAGGAATACCCGTTTTTTGGAGTAAAGACAGACTTCCGCCCCCTCCTCCGATAAAAACAAATTTCGCCGTGTGGTATTCCTGTTTGCCGCTATGAATATCATGTACTTTCACTTCCCACAAGCCGTCTGCGTTACGTGTTAGATTTTCAACGCTGTGGTTATAGTTAATTTCTACGCTTTTATTCTTTAGATGTGTAAACAACATACGAGTTAAAGCCCCAAAGTTCACGTCCGTCCCCGAGTCTATTTTAGTTGCCGCAATTGCTTCAGGGGATGTACGGCCTTTCATGACAAGCGGCATCCATTCTTTTAACTTTTCAGGATGGTCCGAATACTCCATTCCTTGAAACAACGGATTATTTGATAGCGCTTCAAAACGCTTTTTCAGAAAGGATACATTCTTTTCTCCTTGTACGAAACTCATATGAGGGATTGGCATAATAAACTCTTGCGGATGATGAATTAAATTACTGCTTACAAGATACGACCAAAACTGTCTTGAAAGCTGAAACTGTTCATTAATCTGCACTGCTTTCGTAATATCTATAGATCCGTCAGCTTGTTCAGATGTATAGTTCAACTCGCACAGTGCAGCATGGCCAGTCCCTGCGTTATTCCATTCATTCGAGCTTTCTTCTCCTGCATCTGCGAGTTTCTCAAATACTTTGATTTCCCATTCCGGCGCTAACTCTTTTAGTAAAGATCCCAACGTTGCGCTCATCACTCCGGCCCCAATTAAGATAACGTCTGTTTTTTTATATACATTGCTCATCAAAATCTTCCTTATCTTTTATATTTTAAAAAAGCACCTTTTAGCAACACGCCTGTTCTACCTGACTCTCTACAGATTAAGTATGTCTGACAAGTTATCTGTCTTACATAATGGGCATTTTTATACATACCCTTTCATCTTGTCCTTTTTTAACATGCTCAATATCACTTCAGCGGTTTCTTCAACTGCTTTACCTGAGACATTAACAATAGGACAGCCAATGCGCTTCATAATTTTCTCAGCATAGTCCAGCTCTTCAAGGATTCGATCTACATTGGCATAATTGGCTTGAGACGCTAAACCTAAATTTTTTAATCGTTCTTTTCGGATTTCATTGAGCTTATCCGGTGTAATAACTAAACCAATACATTTATTTTTCGGAATAGTAAAAAGTTCATCAGGAGGAGTCACTTCTGGAACTAAAGGTATATTCGCTACTTTAAGACTTTTATGAGCTAAATACATAGAAAGTGGCGTCTTAGATGTTCTCGAAACACCAATCAACACTAGATCAGCTCGCTTGATGCCTCTGAAGTCTTGTCCATCATCATATTTAACAGCGAATTCAACTGCTTCTACTCTTCGGAAATAGTTATCGTCTAATTTTCTCGTTAATCTCGGTTGGAGATTAGGTTCTTTATTAAAGGTTTGGCTAAAGGCACTCATAAGTGGGGTCATTAAATCAATGGCTACAATTCCTTCTTCTTGTGCCTTTTGGTCAAGATATTGTTTTAAAGGTGGGATGACGATAGTATACGCAATGATGGCCTCGTTACACCTTGCTTCAGCAATGATATTATCAATATTTCGCTCATCTTCTACGTAAGAAGTATTTTGAATTTCAATATCTTCTCCACTAAATTGAGTTAAAACTGCTTTTACCATCAGCTCAGCCGTTTCACCTACTGAGTCGGAAACTATATAGACAATTTTTCTTTTATTCACATTAAACCTTCCTATTCTTTGATTTTAATAGTTTAATAACGCTAGCATTTTTTGTTCAACTATCATTTAGTAGCTTGCAAGATACATATTTTATTGGTAATGAGTGGACTAATATTGTGGAAACTGTGATTATAAACACTTCAAAAAAAAACGATTGAACTCAACATTTATGTCATACTAATTATAAAATAAAACTAAATATGTTATACTATTTTCATTAAATGTTATATTAGCATTAAATATACGGAGATACAATCCCTTTTCTGCGCATTTTATAAAAAGTTTAAAGAAAGAAAAAGTTTAGATTTTAAAATGTTTTATGCTTTGGCATGGTGGGACTCATCAGGGCTGAGAGGTGTTTTGCAGGGATAGTTACGAGGATAGTTATATAATTATGTTGTTTATAACATAATTTTTAAGTTATAGAAGATTTATTCTTAGCTATTCTTTTTAGCTAAGAGTGCTATAACTAAAAATAATGAACGGTTTACTTTTCATCTTATGTATACTAAAAACACCGCCTAAAAGACGATGTTTTGAAGGGCTGGTTATAATGCATTGTGGTGAAATAGATTAATTTTTATAAAACGGGATTACTTCTAGTAGATTTTTGCAATAAAAATTTAGAAAGATAATGGGATACGCCGTTTTCGTCACAGTTAAATTCCGTTACGTCATCGACAATTTCTTTAATATGATCCGGCGCATTTTTCATCGCTACGGCATAGCTGGCAAACTGAAACATTGGTAAATCATTATTGCTGTCGCCAATTGCTAGAATGTCTTGCTCGGGCAAATTAAAATGTTTTAGCATTTGCTGAATCCCCGTTGCTTTATTTACGTTTGCCACCATCACTTCAACATTGTGTTTAGATGAAGTAGAAGTTGTAAAGTCGATTTCTTTTTTAAGTTCTTCAAGCTCCTCTTTCCATTTATCGATATGCTCGTGCGTTCTTGCAAAGAAATAGAACTTTGAAAATTCGCTTCCTTCTACGGAATCTTTCCAGTCAATTTCTTCTTTAATCGCTTGTTTACGAGAAAGCCATTCGTTAATTTCCACACTGTCTGGCTTTGGCTCTCTAATTTCATTTTCCACATAGGACTGATCTTGTTTTAACGTCACGCGAGATGTGCCATACGGGAAAAGCTCGTAGTATACCTTGTTCGCTCTTGCTTTTTCAATAATAGTTTCCACCAATTGAAGCGAAAGCGAGTGCTGAAAGACTGATTCTTTTCCTACGTACCCTGCCATACCATTTGACGTGATAAATCCATCCACTTGAAAGCCGTCAGGAACTAACTCTTCTATTTCATCAAACGCTCTTCCCGTAGCAATAAAAACAAAAATTCCCTGTTTTCGTAATTCGTCAATGATTTCTTTTGTTTGAACACTTACTTTATTGGAGCGATTTAATATCGTACCGTCCATATCTAAAAAAATTGCTTTAGGTTTTAACAACATATTTATTCCCCCTATTTGTAAAAAGAGTGTACTTGGCAAGTATAAACTTTTCCATTTTCAAACTCAATGAATGTACTTTGCTTTTCTCTTTTATAAAACTACTATAATGCTCTCCTTACATCTAAAATTGTACAAGCGCTATAAAGAAAGAATTTTATCTTTGCAATAAGCCTTTATATACTAATAGCTGGTTAGGCTAATTTGATATAAAACAGCATTCACAAAAACGAATTTTCCTTTTAGCCTTTAGAGTATCGTTCAAAAAAGATATAATAAGAGTGTTACAGATTAAATACATACAGAGGAGGTCAACATGAACGAACCATCCAATTTTTCTCCTTATCTTATTAAACAAATCAGCGATGCGATCGATGACAATATCAAAGCAAAGTGCATAGACTGTTTATATGATTCTCATTCGTTTTTTTCGAATGAAAAAGATTTTATAGAAGACTACATTTTAAATATATTGCAAGATACGTTTGTTTTAGAGAATAAATTAATAAATCCTAAGGAAATACGAAACCCAGCCTATAAAAGAAGACAATCAAATAAGAAAAACTGGCTGCAAACGTTAAAAAAAGATATTAAAGCAGAAAAGCCTAATCCTATTTTTGAAGACATTGAATTGGCCAAAAAGGTGATGGATAAAAAAGTGGATACCGAACACTTAAAAAAGCTGTTTGGCGTAGAAAAACCTGAAGATATTTTAAAGATAAAGTTAAAAGAAGTAGAGACATGGGCTAAAAGTAAAAAAACAAACATTACCGATTTTCCTTATTTAGATTCAAAAATGAATTATCAAATAGAGAAAGCATTTCACACGGACTTTACTTTTTTAATTGCTGAAATCATATTAGAAAAATACAACGGAAATTTAAGCAACTGGATTGATAAACGATTAAATTCATGGGTAGAGGCCCCTATCTTCTCAAATGAAAGTCATTCTCTTAAAACCAATATGGAAGTTAAAACAAACTCCCAAGAAGTCGTTTTATATAATGACTATAAAGTTGATGAAGAATATTTCATTCGCACCATTATCCCTGTGAATGATAATCAAACGGTTCTTTCCAAGCGAAATATGGTATTAGACCCAAAGGATTCCCAAATTATCCAGTTTGCCCTTTCACAGCGCGACGAGATGTTTTATAAAGAAAAAACGGTGACGCTTGATTTAGCGGATATCGTGAAAGAAATTTATAATTCAAAAGGTGTAAAAAACTACGAAGCGGTTGAAGCCCGCATTATGAAAATTGCCAGATATCACGTAGAAGGTGTAGCGAAGAAGAAAAATTCCAGAGATACAAAATTTGCGATAAACTTCTTCCAAAAAGCTGTTATTGAAACCGATGAAGTAACGGGCAGACGATATGCAACCATCGTATTTAGCGACGATACGCATCAAGGCTTTTTAAATCAGCAGTTTGTACAAATTTACAGTGATGTTATTAAAAAGTTTAAAGATAACTCGCTGTCTTCTTTGCTGCTGTATGCATTTCAAAAAGAGCGATTAGATTGTTATTTACAAGAGAAGTCTTACACCCATTTTTACCCGTATCAATATTTTGCTTCAAAAGTTCGTTTTCGTTCAAAGAAAATTGATGTCAATCTAAAATTAATTAATGAATCTCTAGCAGAGTTTGTTAGCAATCAAGTACTGATCCAAAGTTATCAGCAAAAACTTCAAGGATTTGAAATCTCTTTTATTCCTCTTCAAAATTATGAAATTCAAGACTATTTTGGAGGAGAACATAGAGAAACATTGGAAGGGTAAATTGTTCCCTTCCTTTTTTATTTGATATTTTGCCACTTTCAGCTTATAAATACAAAATATCCCTCTACTTTTATTTCATAGTTTGGAAGTTTTGTCATTTTTAACGTACTAACCAGAAGCTTTTGCCGTTTTTGACGTACCTCTTTGCTTCTTTTGCCGTTTTTGACGTACTAATTACTACCTTTTGCTGTTTTTGTCGTACCACTCTGATTCTTTTGCCATTTTTGACGTACTACATTCATTTTATTTACTCTTAATTCCTTATTAATTGTTAATTATTCTCTTTTTTCCGTAAAGCAATCCTACCTTTTGCCGTTTTTGACGTACTCCTTCACTACTTTTGCCGTTTTTGACGTACTCCTTCACTACTTTTGCCGTTTTCTGCGTACTAAACTTTGCTTTTCCCTTTGTTATTGCCTTTTCAAACCCCATTTTTTATTTTTTTCGCAGCATATATAAAGCTTTTGCCATTTTTGACGTACTAAACAAAAACTTTTGCTGTTTTTGTCGTACTACTGCGTCGTTTTTGACGTTTTTCACGTACTAAAAATAGCTTTTGCCATTTTTGACGTACTGATGAAATTCATTGTGTTATTTACAACGATCAGAGAAGTGATTTTTTTACCTTTTTTTAGGTAAATCAAGATAGCTTTTGCTGTTTTTAGCGTACTACTCTTCACTTTTGCTATTTTTGGCGTACTATACTGAGCCTTTTGCCGTTTTTTACGTACTAAAACGCATAAAGTTTTTTTTGATTTTTACTGATCGTAACAAACACTGTTCTGCCGGCGCTTGCTTGCTTTTGCCGTTTTTGTCGTACTAAAAAACCTATACGCTGCATCCCTTGATATGACAGCATTCTTTGAACCTTTTGCCGTTTTTAGCGTACTACTCGTTCGTTTGCGATTCTGTTTCTTATTGATATAATTTTCACAAGGTATTCTTTGTTATTTTACCCTAATAAATTATTGTTGATATGAAATAGATTGGAGGGATTCTCATGATAAAAAAAGAATTTGCGAAAATTGGAAAACAAATTATTCGCCAATTGTCTAGCACCGTAGAAAAATATAAAGATATTGAAGATCACATGGACCTAGACGCTCATGGGAACCCTACAATCAAAACAGTGGCAGAGCATCACCGTTTATCTAAATCTCAAATTTCACAATTAATTTTTTATCACTTCCTTCACGTTGATGAAAGAGGTATTATTTGTGATGTTTCTGAAAAAGAGATTGCAGCTGCTTTGGATTGTACAGTTCGAACAGTTCGCAACAACAATATAGTATTAGCGGAAACAGAATTAATTTCCTATTCTCGCAGCGGCAAAGGAATCAATATTTGTATTGTTCCCTATCCTCAATATTTTGAAGAACACGGGTTTGGGTTTATGGAATTAGAATATACTCGCTTTGAAGAACTTATTCTAATTGAAAACGTAAATGCCCTTCGCTTAGAGCTGCGCAAAGAATTGGTTTATGACAACGATACGATTAAGCGTCAGTTTAATCCTGGAGAAAACACTTCAAAAATTAGCTTTAATGACTATAAAATTTTCACGCCGAAATATACTCACTACAAAGGTATGATGCAAAAAATAGCTGAAACACAGACAAGCGCATTTAAAACTGTTGTCCAAGGATCTACTATTTTCTTTGTTTTAAAAGACGGAGCTAAAAATGGCAAGATGTCAAAACAAGAAAAGAAAGATCAATACGATGCGGCGATTCGACGTACTATTGAAGAGACTTTTGTAAAATTATCTGGACACAGCACAGATTCTACTGGAATTGTTATGTCTTCATTCCAAAACGAAGACATCGCTGATTTGGTTCAGCTTTCTTTTGAATATGGTATTGAACGAGTGAAGTCTGCCCTTTATTCTCTGATTGAACAGGCCTTCTTCAGCCATGATGCTCAAGTCGTTGAAAATTACGGTGGAAAAATCCGTACGCTCATTCGAAAAGAGCTTTCAAAAAATCTTCAAGATCAAGTCCCTGCCGAACTTACAGCTTCATAAGGGGCTTCTTTGGCATGTCTTTTTTTTATTTTCTCTCCTTTCTCTTCTCTTTTTGATACAAATAGTGCAAACAAACACCCCTTTTTGCAGCTATCCAACTCCATTATCCTATCTATCTAAACGGAATGAGTTCAAATAAATGATATTTCTTGTGTATAACTATGGAATATGGCTAAAAAAATACCTTCATACTTATCCACAAAAGAAAGAAAACATATTCAATTAATGTTATATCATCCTCTTTGTTAATAAAAACATCCCTTTTATTTTTTATTAACGATAATTTCCAGATTATTTACTCTTTAACACGACTATTTTTATCCACAGTGGAAATAATTCATACTTTTAATAGAAATTTTCATACTATAAGTTTTAAAATCCGTCTATTGCAGAAGAAAAAACATAGTGAATAAAATAGTTTCCATATCTGTTGTTATAAAAAACATCTTTTAGCTAAAGAATGCTGTTCACAAAAAAGGTCTATTTTCCACACAGTTATTTATTGAAAAGCAATTTCCTCTCTAACCCTTGGTATCATTGGGTTTTTACAGGATTTTTCTTTCTTTAATATCTGTATATAATGTTTGTTAATAAGATCTATACTAATTTCTGCTATAAGTTTTTATTTAATATTTGTATAAAGAAATGTTTTAAAAATATCTATACCTGAGGATTTTCACTTTTTCTAAATTAAGGAGTTTTCATTACATATACCAAATACAAATAAATTAAAATAAAACAATAGTTCAAACGTCTCTTCATAAATTCTAGTAGTATATTTTTAAAAATAAATTATACTATTCAGTAGAGAAAATTTTATAAAGCAAGAAAGGGACTTAGTCATGAAAGACATACAGTGGGTACAGCAAACTTTATTTAATACGGGTAAGTGGATTGACATTAGTGAAGTAATTATAAAGATTATCTTGATTTTTATTATTGCTCAAATCGTTATCAGGTTTGCTCGTAGTGTAATTAATAAAATCTTTGATTTCAGATTTAAAACCAAGCTGCTGAGGTACAACGAACGTAAAGAAATAACGCTGAAAAAGCTTTGTCTGAGCATTGTCATGTACGTCGTGTATTTTATTGTACTTATCACATCTTTAGAAGCAATCGGAATTAATATGAAAGCTCTTTTAGCTGGTATTAGCGTAGCAGGATTTATTACCGGCTTAGGTGCACAAAATTTGATTAAAGATATTTTAAACGGTTTTTTTATTCTATTTGAAGATCAATTCTCAGTAGGAGATCACGTATCCATAAATGATACGAAAGGAACTGTTGAAGAAATTGGATTGCGCACGACAAAAATTCGCGGAGTTGACGGAGAATTTTACTTCTTTGCTAATAGTAACATTACAAAAGTAGCGAACTATACGCTCGGTGAAATTCCCGAAGTACATAACCCTGAACAAATAAAAACTCGTGAAGAATAGCTTCACGAGTTTTTATTTACGATAGTTGTAAAGAATTGATCGTATGATGTAAGGTGATAATCTGCTTCGATGTCGTTATTTTGAAATGCACATGTTTTGATTCCAAGTTCACGGGCAGGTTTTAAGTCGAGCTCGCGGTCTCCAATCACTAAATCAAGCTGATACTTATCGTGAAGATAGGCATAAGCGCCGCTATCAGGCTTTCGTTTGTAGCCATCATCTTTTGTAATAATCTCCGTAAAATAGTGCTCCATATTAAAAAATGCCAGAATATCAAGAGTAGACTGTCTAGATTTATGCGTAACAATTACATTTGTATCCGCAAAGCTCAGTACGTCTTCTACGTGAGGAAAAGCAGGCTTATCTTTAGGATTGATTTTCTGTTCAAGCACATGGAAGTGTTTATCAAACAAAGACTTTTCAATATCGAAGTGCTTAATTGCTACGTCAGAAGATATCTTCATTTGTTTCAAAATATCATCTTCTGAGATTGTTTGATCTGTTAGTAATTCTTTGAATGCTTTTACAATCGTTGGATAGGTATCAAAGATGGTTCCATCAAAGTCCCATAAAATATTCATTTTCACTGTCTCTCCTTTTTTAAAAACGTAACGATTATACCAAATTTTTCATTGCTTGTCAGTGAATCATTTTGTCGTTGTTGCATTTAAAGTAAAAAAACTCGTATAAAACGAGTTTTTTTACTTTATCAGCTGCTGCTGCACCCACTCCCGCAGCTGGAGCTTGAACAGCTAGAGCTGCTGCAGTTTGAACTCGAACAGCTGCTGCCGCTGTCATGATGGTGATGACCTCCATCGTTGTGGTGATGGTGGCGGTTGTCTTCCCAGGGGCTTGAACAGCTATACCCGCTGTAAGAGGCTGTATCTCCCGCATACATCGTCTTTTTATATAGCAGCAGCTCATTCATATGGCTTGAAAAGCTGGTGGCTTTGTAGAGAGAATAAAAAACAAAGCCTTGAAGAAGAAGTTCGTTTGATACATTTCCTTTTTTAGCCGCTTTTTTAAAATAAGTTGATCCGCCCGTTTTTTTTCTTTTTCGAGCAGCAGTGACTTCTTCTTTTAACGTTTGAACCAGGGCTCTCTGCTGTTTTTCCCATTTGCCGTTTCTTAAAAAATAGCGATCTAGTAATTCATCTTCTGACAATCTTTGAAAATCTTGAAGTGTATTTTTACCAAGCGGATGCTGAAAAAATTTCCCCCAAAGCAGTCGGCTGTTACCCGTTATGTCAAACAAATGAGCATACATCCAATCGAAAAATGCTCGCTTATCCGGCTGTGGAGACGGAGCTGTATCTACATTTGGCTGGTGATGCAAAAAGCGGTTGAAAAAGTGTTCTGTAAAACGCTCATAATCTACTGTAAACATAATCATTTCGTGCCACACTTCATCCACTTTTTCACTAAACATCGGTACGTCTTTGATGACTGCATTTAATAAAAAGTAGCGCTTCATCTCAAAAAACGTCCATTCTACTTCATCAGCTTTTGTATTTCGCCCTTTCATACGCTGTTTCACCTGTTGAACATAGGCTGCCGGTAAAGAATCTTCTAGTGAATGAACAATATCTTCAAAACCATTATCTTTATGTATTCCAAGCTCATCTGGAAGCTCCTCTTTATACAAGCGAAAGCTTCTAGACTTTACAGTCCCTTTAATAATCAAAGCTAAAAGAATTACCGCTCCTACTATAATTGCTGCTATCATCTTCTTCCCCCTATACCGCGTCTATATATATTCAATATTTTACCACATTCGTAAAATACAAAAAAAGAGCTCAATTAACTTGAGCTCTCGTCATCATCTGGTATCTCGTCTACCTTTTCTACTTTGACTAGACCTTTCGTGCTATATTCAAGATCAAAGTATGCTTTAACGATATCCCCTTTTTTCAAATTACTTGGAATCGGTTCATTTAAATTTTTATCGGAAAATTTAATGCCCGTTCCTTCTTTTGTTGTTCCGCTGTATGTACCATTTTCGATTTTTTCAATAGTAATATAATACACTCGATATTTGTGCGCTTCCTCGTCACCCTTTGCTTTTTCTTTAACGGTTTCTTGTTCAGGAAGCTTACTCAGTGTTTCTTGGGCCTGTTCAGAAGTCGGCTCTGCTGATCGATTTATGAATTGCATCACAACTAAAACTAAACATATAACTACTAAAACTAATAATAATATCTTTTTTGCTGATAAAGACAATGAACTGTGCCTCCTTACACCTTTATGTATATCATGCTGCACACAAGAGATTATACACGATAAAGGATTAGAAATTGGGATAAATTCTATAAAAATAGTAAAAATATGAGAAAATACCTAGAATTTTTTACGCTTTTCTGCACTTTTTTGAGATAGAAAAGAAATTTGGTACCTTATCCTTAAATTGTAACTGATTTGCTTCATTTTCGAAAAGAGTTTTGCCCATTTTGTCGTAAAAAAGTCATAATAAGAAGGAATATCACACCATATTGTCGAACGTATGTATATACTTATAATGAACTGCCGAACTGCTTTTCTCTACCCTCATTGTTGAGGCAATATGGCAACTGAAACAGCTTGCTGTTAAATTCAGATTACACATCTATACTCAGGAGGTGGAATGCAAAATGATGTTTGCACTTATTGTTGTGGTTGGTATCGTAGCACTTGGCGTAGCTAGCTTCTACGTCATTAAGCGGCCTCAAGGCGCTGTTGATCCTGAGGATCGCAAACCGCTTGTTTCTGTAAACGGACATGTTAAATTTGCAGAAGGGATTAATCAAATTTCCATATCTAAAATTGACATGTACGATCAGCGTCTTGTTATCAATCAAGTAGCTATTATTCCATTTAACCGTATTCAACGAGCAGAATTTTCAAAGGTTGTCAAAAATGAAAAAGGCCTTCACGGAGCTCCTGTTCAACGCTATTTCGGTGAACTAACTATTCATTTCACAGACAAGAACGGGCAAGAAACCTACATTCGCTGTGAAACACCGAAAAAAAATCAATTTCACCTCATCTACCAGTACGATTTAATGAAAAGACAATTAAATAAGCGTCTTGGTCTTGAAGATCAGCAGCCTTACCTTACTCTCCAAGAACCATACGAACTATAAGAGAAAACCTCCCTTTTTCACATATTATTTCACTTCCCTGTACATACTAGAAGCGAAACTGAAAATGGGAGGTCATTCCAATGGATTTCGTCCGTTTTTTGCAATATTTTTGTTCAATCGCTGGCGCTCTATGCTTAGGGTTTACCTACTATCACATGTTCAAGCGTGACGCTCCGGTTAAAAAAGAAGAATCACAGCAAGGTGGAACTGACTAATGTTCACCTTGTTTTTTTTATGTGTGGACATGTGCTCATGGCATTTGAAGGCTGAAAGCTAAATGACTTTAATCATTTGTAAAATGACGGGTGACTTTTCTAAAGGAATATCCTCTGTGTTAATGATAAGAAGTCCTTTTTGGACGCTGTAATTGGAGGAAGGCTGTAACACACCGTTGATAAATAAATTACTGTATGAATAGCTCTCAGGATCCAATATATGCTGAGTGCCGTATTCTTTTAACGCGTCTTGATCTGTAAAAATGCGCTTGCTGCCTCCGGCTACCGCATAGTATTCAAAGATGCGAACTTTTTTCGGGAATATATACCTAAATTCCTGCTGAGGCAACACGGGAAGCTTAATAAAAGGTGTTGAACAAGAGGATGCATACTGATCGCAGCCGTAAGATTTTTTTTTCAAGAAAGACTCTCCTTCACAGATGTACTTAGTTTAGTTATAGTCTTTAAGAATTAAATTTATGCCATTAAACCTATCCCTCAGAAGGAACAACTGCATATATTGAAGGATAGAACATGAAAGGAGGTAACACATTTATGCCTCTTCAAATTATGAAACTTGCTATAGCTGCTGCTACTACTGTAACAGCCAGCCCAACCGTCTCACGTTTTTTCTATGCAGCCACTGCTACAACTACGGGTGCAGCTACTTTAACAATCGATGCGGCTGACTTTTTTGGTGACACAGGTGGCGCGGCTACTGCACTCCCTGCTTTAGCTACCGATAACAGCTATTACAATGTGTATATCAACGGCGTTTTACAAATGGCTGGCCTTTCCACATATACGCCAGGAGCTACGGGTGTCGGTTCTTTAGCTATTACTGTTCCTGCAGGATCTAGCATTTTAACAGGTTCTCCTGTAGTTTTGGAAGTTGTTAACTTTGCTCCTGATTCTACAACTGATGTACAAACTTAAAGTTAATTTGCTATCGTTTTATTTTAAAGCGTAATAGCGTGTAAGGTATATAAATCTCAGTTTTACAGAAATTTAGTGGCCATAATAAAAGCTTCTGCGGATGTAGCGCAGAAGCTTTTATCATTGTTATTTATTTAATTCAAAACGCCCAGTTCCCTTTTCTAAACACGGGCTCGCTTGTACCGTCAGCTTTAATGCCCTCGATGTCCATTTCAGCTGAGCCAATCATGAAGTCAACGTGGGTGATGCTGTCGTTTGCTCCGTTTTGTGATAGCTCTTCTTTAGACATCGTTTTTCCGCCTTCTAAACAGAAGGAATACGAGCTGCCGATGGCTAAATGGTTGGATGCATTTTCGTCAAACAGCGTGTTGTAGAAAATGATGTTTGACTGAGAGATTGGCGATTGATGCGGTACTAAGGCTACTTCGCCTAAGTATTTGGCACCTTCATCTGTTTCAATTAAGTGCTTTAACGTTTCTTCGCCTTCTTCTGCTTTTACATCAACAATTTTTCCGTTTTCAAATGTTAGCGTGAAGTTTTCAATTAAGTTTCCGGCGTAGCTAAGCGGTTTTGTGCTCGTTACTTGACCATTTACGCCGTCTTTTTTCGGAAGTGTGAATACTTCTTCTGTTGGCATATTGGCCATGAACGAGTTGCCGTCTTCATTCACGCTGCCTGCCCCAACCCAAATATGTTTGTCAGGAAGCTCAATTGTTAAATCTGTTCCTGGCGCTTTATAGTGAAGCTTAGAAAATTTCTTTTCATTTAAAATATCTACTTTTGTATGTAATGAAGCATTATGCTCTTCCCATGCGGCCACTGGATCTTCTTGGTCTACGCGCACGGATTTAAAAATAGCTTCCCACAGTTTTTCTTGCTGCTGTTCTTCTGGAACGTCAGGAAATACTTTAGCTGCCCAGTCTTTTGAAGGAACAGCTACAATGGACCAGCTGATTTTATCGGATTGGATTGCTTCACGGAATTTTTTCATTGCTTTTCCGCTTACTTTTTGGAATGCAGCAATACGTTTGCCGTCTACTCCTTTTAGTAAGTCAGGACCGCTTGAAATTACAGATAAAACAGCGCCTCCGTTTTTCACAAGCTCTTCTCTTGCTTGAGCTTTCCAAGCAGGAAATTCATTAAATACAGATTCATCCGCTTTTTCGTATTTCAAACGAACTAAATGATCGTCGTGCCAGTCTACATCAACAGACTTTGCTCCGGCTTCGTACGCTTTTTTCGCAATTTCACGAACAAAATCAGCGGAAGAAATATCGGCATTAATGTTTAATACTTGCCCTTTTTGAATGTTTACACCGACTTTTACAGCCAGCTCGGCGTACTTTTCAATATTGTGCTCAAACTGTTCCATAATTTATCTCCTTTACGTATATATTCTAACGACTTTATTGTATCATGAATAAAACATCAATTAAAAATCCTAGCCTATAGTTTACATAATATAATTACGTTATTTTACAGATTATTATACAGCAAAAGTTTGTTCTCGAAGAATCAGAACAAACTTTTGTCTTTCACAGATTCCGTTTTGTAGCCGAGCCGCTCCGAAATGTTCTTGCCTATATCAACCATGCGTTCTTGAAGATACGTTAAGCGCTCATTTGTCATACGCATCGTAGCACCAGAAATGCTGACTGCAGCAACGACTTGACCAAGGTGATCAAAAATAGGCGCTGCAATGCAGGTAATTCCATATTCATTTTCTTCTAAATCCAGCGCATATCCCTTTTGTTTCACTTCTGAAAGTTCTTGAAGAAAGCTTTCTTCATCTGTAATGGTGTGATCGGTATGAGCAGGTAAGCCTTTTCTTTCAAGAATGCTCGTTACCGTATTAAGCGGTAAAAAAGCTAGAATAGCTTTACCAACGGAGGTACAATGCATTGGTGCTCTTTTCCCCACTTTTGAATGCATGCGCAGCGTCTGATTTCCTTCTAATTTTTCAATGTACACTACTTCACCTTGATCGTAGACAACAAGATGAATAACTTCATTTGTTTCACTTTCAAGTTCTTGCAAAAACGGCTTTGCTTCTGTTCGTAAATCAATCGAATCTAAAAGCTTTGAACTTACTTCTAAAAACTTATACCCAAGCTTGTACCGCCCGCTTTCTTGATCTTGTTCAATATAGCCATACTGAGCAAGAGTAGTTAGAATACGGTATACGGAGCTTTTGTTGATGTCCATTTGCTTTGCAATTTCTGTGACTCCTACCCCTTCTCTTTCCATGCTGACAATTGTGACAATATCCAATGCCCGGCTTACAGACTTAACCATATTTTCTCTCTCCATTTTTCCTCTCTCCTCTATGTGTCATTTTACTGCCGGGCATTTTTTTATCACTTTTATACGTTTACACGTTCTTTCTCTGCAACAAATGGATTTTGGAGAGTTCCAATTTCTCGGATGGTGCATTCAATAACATCGTTTGCGCTCACCAGTTCCGCGCCGACCGGACTTCCTGTTAAAACCACATCTCCCGGCTTAAGGGTCATAACAGTAGATAGGTAAGCAATCATTTGCTCAACGGAAATAATCATTAAATCTGTCGAGCTGTTTTGTTTTTCAACGCCATTTAAAAACGCTTTTACGTGAATTGACTTAACATCAAGCTCTGTTTCGATTACGGGTCCAAGAGGCGTAAATGAATCAAAGGATTTTCCAATGGTCCAGTGCCCGTCTTCATGAAAATAATCCGGAGCCGTTACATCGTTTCCAATTGTATACCCAAATATATAGTCCAGTACGTCTTCTTTTGCGATGTTCTTTGCTTCTTTTCCAATAACAACCGCAAGCTCAGATTCAAACTTAACGTGCTTAATAGCAGTTGGAATAACAATGTCTTCGTTTGGACCAATCACAGAAGATGTGGGCTTAAAAAAGAAGACAGGAATAGAAGGCATTTCCTTTGGAAGCTCCGACTTTGCAGCTGTATAATTTGCGCCTATTCCAATAATTTGATTCGGCTCTAAAGGAGCCAAAAGCTTTACTTCATTTACTGAAAAAGTCTGTCCTGTATAGTTCCATTTCTCAAATATATTTCCTTCAATAACGCTGATCGTATCTTTTTTTAGTACACCTGTATGACGGCTATCTTGTACAGCGAACCTTACAAATTTCATGACATAGCTCCTTTTCCCATTTGCTTTGTTTTAATAAGGATCGTAGGTAGTCAGGTTCTTAAGATGTAAGTACAGCCTGCCATCTCTATGCTGACAGGCCGTTTTTTTTACTGTTTTATAGCTGCTTTTGCCTTTGCTTCGATACGGCGGCGGTGTAAAATGGGCTCCGTATAGCCGTTTGGCTGATCATAGCCTTGAAATACTAAATCGCAGGCTGCCTGAAAAGCAATGGATGCGCTGTAGTTCGATGACATTGGCTGATACAGAGGATCATTTTCATTTTGTTGATCCACTACTTTTGCCATTCGCTTTAGCGTTTCCGTTACTTGTTCCTTTGTACAAATTCCATGATGAAGCCAGTTAGCCACGTGCTGACTGGAAATACGAAGCGTTGCCCGGTCTTCCATTAGCCCTACATTATTAATATCCGGTACTTTTGAGCACCCTACTCCTTGGTCGACCCACCTTACTACATAACCAAGTATTCCTTGAGCGTTGTTGTCGAGCTCCTGCTGAATTTCATCTTTGCTCCAATTTGGTTTTTCTGCCACAGGAATTTGCAAAATGTCATCTTGTAAATCAGTAGACTGAGTAAGCAATTCGTTTTGAACATCTCTTACATCAATTTGATGATAGTGAAGAGCATGAAGGGTTGCTGCGGTTGGTGAAGGCACCCATGCCGTATTCGCTCCTGCTTTTAAATGCCCCACTTTTTGTTTAAGCATTTCCGCCATCATATCCGGCATTGCCCACATTCCTTTTCCGATTTGAGCGCGGCCTTGGAATCCGCTTGCTAATCCTACATTTACATTAGACTGCTCGTAGCCTTGAAGCCATTTAGACGCTTTCATATCGTTTTTACGGATAACAGCGCCCGCTTCCATTGAGGTATGAATTTCGTCACCTGTTCGATCCAAGAATCCAGTATTAATAAAAGCCACTCGGTCTTTTACTTCTTTGATACACGCTTTTAAATTAAGCGTCGTGCGGCGCTCTTCGTCCATTACGCCAATTTTAATCGTATGACGCTCAAGCCCTAGCATATCTTCAATTGAATTAAATAACGTATTGGCAAAAGCCACTTCTTTGGAGCCGTGCATTTTCGGTTTAACGATATAGATAGAGCTCTTTTTAGAATTTTGATACGTACCGTTTTTAAGCAAGGTGTGTTTGGCAATTAAACTAGTAATCACGCTGTCTAAAATACCTTCATAGATTTCGTTGCCGTTTCGATCTAAAACAGCGCTGTTTGTCATTAAATGCCCAACGTTTCGAACAAACATAAGCGAACGGCCAGACAGTGAAATCTTTTTCTTGTCCGGAGAAATATAGGTACGGTCTGGATTTAAACGCCTTGTCATGTTTTGACTTCCTTTTTTAAAAGTAGACGTCAAATCACCTTTCATTAATCCCAGCCAGTTGCGGTAAACATCTACTTTATCTTCTGCGTCTACTGCCGCTACTGAATCTTCACAGTCCATAATCGTCGTAAGAGCCGCTTCCATTAAAATATCTTTTACACCCGCATCGTCTGTTTTACCAATCGAATCCGTACGATCAATTTGAACTTCAAAATGCAGGCCGTTGTTTTTGAATAAAAGAGCATCAGGGCTTTCTTCTTCTCCTTGATACCCTACAAATTTCTCTTCTTCCTGTAATTCGGTTAAACTGCCATCGTTTAATTGAGCGACAAGCTTTTCATTTTCAAGGCTGTACTGAACCACTTCCGCATGAGAAGACTGAACGAGCGGAACAACTTCATCAAGAAAATTCTTCGCAAACGCAATAACTTTTTCTCCTCGAATTGGATTATAAGAACTCGTGCGCGAAGCTCCATTTTCTTCACTGATTGCATCAGTGCCGTAAAGAGCATCATAGAGACTTCCCCAACGTGCGTTAGCAGCGTTAATAGCATATCGGGCATTATTTACTGGTACAACAAGCTGCGGTCCTGCCTGATAGGCAATTTCGCTGTCTACTCCTTCTGTACCAATAAGGAAATCTTCTGTCTTGTCTTCTAAATAGCCAATTCTTGTTAAAAACGATTTGTATTCGCTAAAGTCACCGTCAGGATTTTCTTGATGCCACGCATTAATTTGAGCTTGCAGCTGATCACGCTTTTCTAACAAACGTTTATTTACGGGTGTTAACTCGGTTACTAACGCTTCAAAATCAGACCAAAAATTTTCTGTACTTAGGCCGCTGCCCGGAAGAGCTTCCTCATTGATAAATTGATAGAGAACTGGAGCTACTTTCAGATTTCCAACTTGTTTGTAGTTTGTCACCGTCTGTTTCCTCCTCTTACTCTTTTACATTTTTAAATTTGGACGCGCTTTCATTTCTTTTCGACAAAATGATTAAGACGAACATATGCGGCACTGTTTCTTATTACGAAACAGCGTTTTATTTTTGTTAAAAAAATCATATCATCGAGCGAATATATTTTCAAGAATTTTCTAAAAATATTCTGTTTTTTTCATTTCTTTTTTGACTTCAGCGCAGCGGCTCGGACTTGGAAACAGCTTTCCTGCATTTAATAGATTTTTAGGATTAAATACTTCACGTATATTCGTTTGTGCTTGAATTTCATCTTCATTGAAAACAAATCGCATTTCTTCTTTTTTTTCAATGCCCACGCCATGTTCGCCGGTAATCGTTCCTCCTACTTCTGCACATACTTGCAAACATGCGCTTCCGGCGTCGAGTGCTTTTTCCGTTTCCCCGGGCTTTCTAGCATCAAATAATACAAGCGGATGCAAGTTTCCGTCTCCGGCGTGAAAAATATTGGCAATGCGAAGGCCAGATTCTTCGCTAATTTTGTTAATTAGCTTCAGCACTTGAGGCAGTTTACTTCTTGGAATAACGCCGTCTTGCACGAGATAGTCAGGGGATATGGCTCCCATCGCTCCAAATCCTGTTTTACGATTTGCCCACCACCTCGCGCGCTCTTCTTCACTTTCAGCTACTTTCACTTCCCGTACGTTTTGTTTTTTACATACGTCTAAAATACGAAGGATTTGCTCTTCGATACCGGCTGAAATGCCGTCTACTTCAATTAATAAAAGAGCTTCAATATCTCTAGGGTGTCCGACTGGAAACGCAGCAGCTTCCACTCCTTCAATGGCGGTTTTATCCATCATTTCAAGCGCAGCAGGCACAATGCCGGCTGATATAATGTCTGATACCGCTTGGCTGCCGTCTTCTACGCGGTCGAAATACGCAAGAACCGTTTGTTTTGCTTCGGGGTTTTTCAAAATGCGTACTGTAATTTTTGTAACGATTCCTAACGTCCCTTCTGATCCTGTTAAAAGCCCTAATAAATCATATCCCGGTTCATCTGGAATACCTTGCTTGCCAAGCTCAATCACATCTCCATTTGGAAGCACCACCTCTAGCCCTAAAATATGGTTGGTGGTTACTCCATATTTAAGACAGTGTGCACCTCCTGCGTTTTCCGCTACATTGCCACCAATGGTGCAGCAATATTGACTCGAAGGATCTGGTGCATAGTAATATCCTTTTTCAGAGATTGAATTGGTTAATTTAAGATTAATAAATCCCGGCTCTACAACGGCACGCCTGTTTTCATAGTCGACGCTAAGAAGGCGCTTCATTTTCACTAAACTAATAATCACTTCGTTATTAAGAGGAATCGCTCCCCCGCTCAGTCCTGTGCCTGCTCCTCTTGCAAGAAAAGGCAAATCATGTTCATTGCAGTATTTAACAATGCTAGAAACTTCTTTCGTATTTTGAGGAAATAACACCGCTTTAGGCAAATGTCTATGAATGGTAAAGCCATCGCAGTCGTACGCAAGCAAATCTTCTTTATGATGCAAAATAGAATGAGCATCTACTAGTTGAGAAAGATTTTTTACGTGAAGATCTTTTATTCTATTTTTCTTCAACACGATGTGCTTCCTCCTCTTCTTTTTGATAGGCCCACTCCAAAAGCTGTACCGTGTGAACAATTTGCTGACTTCGTCCATATTTTTTCACTCCTACTGCCATCTGCAGCATACATCCCGGGTTTCCCATTGAAATCATTTCTACGTCATGAGGCACATGTTCCATTTTACTTTGAAGCACAGCCCCCGCCATATCAGGATTTGTTAAATTATAAATTCCTGCACTTCCACAGCATCGGTCCGCATTAGCCATATGAACCATTTCCACTCCCGGAATAGAAAGCAAAATATCTCTTGGTTCTTCTCTAACTCCTTGACCATGAGCTAAATGGCAAGCGTCGTGATACGTAATGCGCTTATGCAGCGTTGTCTGCGGAGGGCGATATCCCGTATCGTGAAGGTATTTTGAAATATCCTGGACTTTTTCAGCAAAGACTTCGGCTTTTTCAAGCCACTCTTGCTCTTCTTCTCTAAATAGTTCGGGATACTCTTTTAACATGCAGCCGCATCCTGCAGCGTTTACAATAACAGTGTCCGCATGTTGAAACGCCTCTATATTTTTTTTGGCAAGCTGTCTTCCCATGTCTCGGTCTCCTGCATGAACGTGCAAAGCACCACAGCACGTTTGAGATGGAGGAATAACGACGTCGTTTCCATTTCTTCGTAATACATTAAGAGTCGCTTCATTAATATCACTGAACATGACGTCCATGATGCAGCCGGTTAAAAAAGCAACTTCTGCTTTTCTTTCGGCTTTTGCTTTTAGAACGCGTTTCTTTTTATATTTTTTTCGAACAGAACGGGTAATTTTAGGCATTACATGTTCCATTTCCGCTAGATGTGTCGGCATCATATTTAACATGCCTGTTGTGCGCATCATTTTTTGCATTCCGCTTTTTTGATACAGCTTCAATAAGCTTCCTGCGGCTTCTAAGCGATGAGAGTGAGGAAAAAGTTCTTTTAGAAAAAACTTGCTGATCATGCCTTTCCATCCCGTCAAAGGCATTGCCTGACGAATTTGGCCGCGAGCTTCTTCAATGAGTCCCCCAACGTCTACATTTGCAGGGCAAGCAGTTGTACAGGCCCGGCAATCCAAACAGGCAAACACAGGGTCTGTAAACTGCTCATTCACGCTTATTTTTCCTTCTGCTACCGATTTGATAAGGTGCACGCGTCCTCTTGGTGAATGCTGTTCTTGCCCCGTTATTTCATAAGTAGGACAAGACTCCAAGCACATTCCGCAGTGTACACAATCCGCCCATTTTTTTTCGTCTGGCGCGTCTTTCCACAAATAATTGCTAACGCTTTGACATGGAGCATCTTTGATATCCGCTTTCGCTGAATTCACTTAGATTCCTCCTATAAATCGTTTATAGTTAAGCACGTTTTTAGCGTCCATCTTTGCTTTAATTCCTGCCAGTAACGGAAAATGAGAAGGTTCTTTTCCCCATACATTTACTTTTTGGCGCAGTATAAAAGGCAAATGTTTAACGACCACATATCCTCCGTACGTTTTAGCAGTTTCAGTAAATGAAGTAATAACGGAAAGAATGGCATCTTCTGAGCCTTTTATGTAGACTGAACAAAGACCATGGCCAACTCCTCCATGTGCTTTTATCAGCATTGGACGGGACGTTTTTAATGCAGTACTTTTGTTTATTACATCGAGTACATTCATATTTGGTACGCCAATTTTTAGCGCGGCTTCCGTTTCCTCTTCGGAAGAACAGCATGCACCATTTGGACTCATGTTACTAAAAAATCCCCAAAATACTTCGGATTCTTTTTCATGCAGCACTTTTAAAATCGTATCAGACGGCTGAATACTTTTGATGTAATTCTCTTGATAATGAACGGAACTTTCCACATCTTCAAAGCTGATTACAAGTGTAAACAGATGCTGCCCTATTACATCTTCAGCTAGAGAAGGATTTAATAACTCCAAAGCAACAGGCTCTATCATGGAATCTAAGACTTTGCTAACAAACGCATGAATTTCTTCGATATTGCCTGTTGAAAAAGAAATAAAAACAATGCTTTGATACTTGGGCAGCGGACGCAGCTTTAACGTTATTTCGGATATAACGCCGAGCGTTCCCATTGAACCAATAAACAGCTTATTCATATCATAGCCAGCCACGTTCTTGACGACTTTTCCCCCTGAACGAACAATGGTTCCATCTGAATATACGACTCTCATACCGATTACTGCATCTCGAGCCGATCCATAAGATAAGCGCTTTGGACCACTTTCATTCGCTGCAATAACTCCGCCGATTGTAGCGTAGTCTCCTAGAGATGGATCAAGTGAAACTTGCTGATTGTGCGTTTTTAAATACGTTTGCAGCTCTCCAAACGGTGTACCAGCTTTTACAGTAACCGTCATATCACCTACTGTATGTTCAACAATTCCGCTGTATTCAGTCAGCGAAAGCAAAAGGTCTGCTGTATCTATAAGTCCCCCAAACCCTTTTTTTGTACCGTTCCCTTCAATGACGACTTTTTTTCCGTGTTCCGTCGCATACTTTAAAACGGCTGCTATTTCTTGTTCTGAAGTTGGCTTAATATGCAGGGACCCGTTATTTCCAAGGAAGTGATTCATATGCTGTTCTTCAAGTGTGGAAGGATGAGATAAAATGGATTTTAAATGACCTGGAAGCTTCAACGTACTCAATAAATTGACTCCTCTCGTTTTGTAATAGCAAACAACGTTTCACTAATAACATAAAGAAGTGCCATATATAATACGACTAAAAGTAGTAGATTAATAAGAAGGATAATTAGTAGAATAGATGAAAAGATATATTTTAAGCGCTTACAATCATTAAATCACCTATTCTTGGGATTTTCAACCAGTATTTTCTTCTTATCACCAAAAAAATGTCCGTTCTTTTGAAAAAAAGTTTCTTTTAGTACTTGCCTATCCTAAAAGGATTAGAATATAATGTAAGCGAATTCATTTTTACATAAGTCATCAGATGACCTTATCATCGTAGTTTTAATGGTTTCGTTTTACTAAATTTATAGTTCACTAATTTGAAAATGAGGTGTTAGTTATGACATGGACACAGCAGTTCACTCCTGTAGGAAACAGCGTCATTTGGTCTTCATTAATCGCTTTGATTCCTATTCTTTACTTCTTTTGGGCTCTGGCTATTAAACGAATGAAAGGTTATATGGCTGGAGTTACAACTTTACTGGTCGCACTTGCCGTTGCAATATTTGCTTATAAAATGCCGGCTAGCATGGCTTTTATGTCAGCCAGTCAAGGAGCCGTATACGGTATACTGCCGATTGGATGGATTATCATTACGTCCGTTTTTCTTTACAAACTAACCGTAAAAACCGGTCAGTTTGATATTATTCGTACCTCTATCGTATCTATTACAGAAGATCGCAGACTTCAAGCTTTGTTGGTTGCTTTTTCGTTTGGGGCTTTTCTTGAAGGGGCCGCTGGTTTCGGAGCACCTGTTGCTATTTCAGCAGCTCTGCTGGTAGGTTTAGGATTTAATCCGCTGTATGCCGCTGGCTTATGTTTATTAGCAAACACAGCACCCGTTGCTTTTGGTGCAATCGGTATTCCTATCACGGCTATGGAAGGTCCTACTGGAGTAGCGGCAATGGAAATCTCTAAAATGGTAGGCCGCCAGCTTCCTTTTATTTCTGTATTTATTCCCCTGTATTTGGTTTTTGTAATGGCAGGATTTAAGAAAACAGTAGAAGTACTCCCTGCTATTTTAGTATCCGGCATCTCTTTTGCCCTTACCCAGTTTGTCAGCTCTAACTTTTTAGGACCGGAACTTCCCGATATTTTATCGGCACTCGTTTCACTTTTTGCGCTCGCTATTTTCTTAAAATTCTGGAAACCGAAAACAACGTTTCGCTTTCAATCTGAAAAAGCAGCACATGAAGTAGCTTCCGCTTCCGCTGAGCCAAGAGAAACTCAAGATCAACCGGCATTCACGGGGGCTCAAATTGCAAAGGCGTGGTCACCTTTTTTAATTTTAACGATCTTTATTTCTATATGGGGAATTCCCCAAATTAAAACCGCTTTGACAGGACATTATGAAGGAGCTAACGCTTTTTTGGGCGCTATCAATTCCATCGGACATTATTTAACGTTTATGCCAGAAGTACCTTGGTTAAATAATTTAATTTTAAATGGAAATGGAGAACCGATTGCGGCAGTGTATAAGTTAGAATTACTAGGCGCTGCTGGCACAGCTATCCTGTTGTCTGCTGTTATCACAAAATTTATCGTCAACATCTCTTGGAAAGACTGGTTCATTACGTTTAACGAGACGTGCAAAGAATTAGCGTTGCCGCTGCTTACCATTATGTCCGTTGTGGCATTTGCTTACGTGACAAATGCGTCTGGAATGAGTACAACCTTAGGACTGCTGTTAGCTAAAACAGGCGCGTTATTTCCCTTTTTCTCTCCTGTACTCGGCTGGCTCGGTGTTTTTATTACAGGATCAGATACTTCAGCCAACTTATTGTTTGGTAACTTGCAAAAAATCACGGCTACGTCTATTGGAATGGATCCGCTTCTTGCGCTTGCAGCAAACTCTTCTGGTGGAGTAACCGGTAAAATGATTTCACCGCAGTCCATCGCCGTTGCCTGTGCTGCGGTTGGGTTGGCTGGAAAAGAGTCCGATTTGCTTCGTTTCACGGTGAAGCACAGCTTATTTTTACTGCTGATTGTCTGCGTATTAACATTTTTACAATCTAATGTATTATCGTGGATGATTCCTTAATCAAAAAAAGCTTCCGTATCTAGAGGTACCCCTCTGAACGGAAGCTTTTTTTCTTTTAGTTAAGATTGATTAATGGCATATACAACAAATAAAACTATGTCTAGCAAAATCATTACAATACCGACAAGCAGCCAGATGTTTCCTTGAGTCTTTTTCTCACCTTCTTGCATTTCAAACGCCCTAATAGCAAATACAATTCCAAGGGTAAACACAAGAAAAAACAGCTGACGGTAATCGAAGAACGACAGTACAGCAAAAATTAAAGTGAAAAACACCATAATCATTTCTAAAATCCGATAAGGCTGCTTTTGACATGCTAATAATAGTTTCATTTCTTGACCTACTTTCATCCCGTTTTTAATAGCGTTATTTTACTATTAATTTTAAATGAGATGTTAGTGTTTCGAGCACTGTTCACTGTTTTGTAACAAAAAAGCGTACGTTATCTAAACGCACGCTTCTTGTTATTCATTTACATTTGGATTCATTGGATTATCCATCCCTGTTTTATCTTGAATTTTTTTATAGATAAAATACGTGTAGACGGCAATTAAAATGGAGAATGCCCACGTAACGGCCTGACGGAATACAATCATGTTCCCGTACCCTTCTACTCCGTACTTTTGAATCAATACGTATTTTACAATTGCTAAAAATACATAGCGAGCTGCGAACAGTACTGTAAGCCAGTTCATCATTTTGAATAAATCAGGCTGGTGGAAGAGTTTTAGAGAGTCTTCTCGCTTATAGCCCATTAAGTAAGCCGTATCTACAAAGAAGTATAAACCAATTGGCTTTTTTATTACAATGGTAAACAGAACAACTACAGCCAGTCCAATCATAAAGTATACTTGATTGTTTAACATCGTTGCTGCGTTTCCTGAAATTAAATCAATAATGGTACGTGCCAGCAGCGTAATGACAATAAACAATCCTGTTACGTTAAACTGGCGATCTTTAATAAATGTATAAATGGTATACACAAACGCTGGTGCTGTTGAAAGCAAAATGGCATAGTAATCACCAATAATGTCTTTTCCTTGGTTCCATATTAGGTAAGGAATAGCGATATAAAAAAGTAAATCAAACCATACTCGTTTTGTATTGTTCATATATAACTCCTTTAAAAACGTTGTTCCTGCTATTATATGGGATACTACGCAAGAAAAAAAGGCTTTTACCTGGAATGTTATGAAATTTTAATCATTTGATGTTTAGATCCAGAGCGACAGGGAAAACGATTTCTAGAAAGACTTCAAGAATCATAAACATCCAAACACTTGAGCAGCGATACATGTGCCACAAGTGAAAAATGCTGAAAGGATTGATTCATTATCGCACTTCACCTAACGTACACGTCAGAAATGGAAAAGGCCATGCAGCTTTCTCACGGCGTGGGGTATGCTGAATATAGCCGTAAACTAGACAAACGTCTACAGGTGGAAAAAGAACGAGAAAAAGATTATCAGGCTAGCAAAGATATACTGCGTGATATTAACCAGCATCGATAATAAAAAGCCGCTTGCTACTCTTGGTAGCAAGCGGCTTTTTATTTACAAATGAACCAAATTTATACATAATAAGGAAGTGTGTGTATCAAAGAAAGGAACTTGCTTATTATGATGGAAAAATTACTTATTATTTGTGTGTTTGTAGGAATTATTCATATGATTGAAACACTAGCCTACTCTGTGAGACTTGCGGGCTTAAAAACTCGGAAGCTAGTCGTGGCTTTATCTCTTTTTAATATTATTGTCATTGTGTCAAGAACAGCTAATATGGTGCAAGCTCCGCTGACCGGCAAATTAGGAGATGCGGTTCAGTCTAAAGAAGATTTGCCCGTTCTGCTTCATCAGCTTCAAACTATCTTGCTCGCGGCTTCTATTGGTACAATCGCAGGTGCTCTGTTAATTCCTAGCTTTGTATCAATCTTCTCTCGAATGATTTCACACTTAGAAGTAGCGGGATCTGTACCCAAAATGATGAAAAACATTACTTCCATACATACGCTGGAAAAAGCAAAAAAACACGTGAAGCGTCCTAGGTGGATTATGCTGTCTCAGCTGCGAATAGGCGGAGTGCCCAAGCGGTTGCTTCTTTTAAATTTAATGGCTACGACCATTTATACAGTAGGTGTTCTTTCCACTCTTTATGCTTCTACGCTCGAGCCTACTCTTTCTAAATCAATTCTGATGTCTTCTGGTCTTATTAACGGACTAGCCATGATTACCCTTGCTGTGTTTGTAGATCCGCAAGTAGCCATTTTAACTGAAAAGGTAATGAAAGGTGAATCCACTAAGCAATCTATGAACAAAATGGTTGGTACACTCGTCATCTCTCGTTTGTGCGGGACCGTCTGTGCCCAGATTCTCTTAGTCCCCGCTGCTCTTTATATTGCATGGGTGTGCAAATTAATCCCTTAGAAAAAAGACTTCGTTAAAGAAGTCTTTTTATACATATTCCACTTTTTTGTATCTATGAACAGCAGCGATTAAAAGAAAAAAGCTGCTCATTAACGTAACAACTACGGTATAGGTGACACTTTGTTGCCAGTGCAATTGTTCAAGCAGGCGAGCGGCGTATTGTGACAGCGCTGCAGGACTCCACTTTAATTGATTCGTAAACAAAGTACTCAAAAATGAAAGTAACGCAATGATCAAAATGCTTACTCCAGCAATCCCTCCGCTTTGTAAAAGAAATGTTCCTGCTGCCACTAAAACGGATAAGATAAAAATCAGCCACAGGCTGTATAAAAGAAAGCTAACTAGCATATGAGTCCAATCCACATATGAAAATAAAAGATTTGTATAATACCATGCTGCTATATAGCTTATAAACGTTGAGCCAATGACCAGTACGATTTGCGCAGCCCATTTACTCATAATGTATTGAATGATGCTCACCGGTCTCATCATAACAAGTACAGCAGCATGATTTTGTCGTTCATTTGAAATCATATTCATGCTTGCTAGTACAATCAGTAAGGTTCCTATTGTGCTATATTGTGAAAGGACACCTTGCATTACTTCTTGACCGGTGGGCGTAGGAAGTTGAATAATTGCTCCTTTTGGTAAATTCCCTGCCATATTAATGATTTGTGGCATGTAATAATTCGTTAAAGGCTGTGTGATGCCTAGTAAAATTAGAGAGATTGGCAGCCAAATTCCTTTGCCATTCGCAAATAATTCATGCAGTTCCTTTTTAAATAAGACTCCAAATGTGTTCATTTGTTCATCACCTCTAGATACACATCTTCGAGAGAATGCTGTTTTCGTTCAAATAAAACAAGGTTTGCTTGCTGATCAACAAGCAGTTGAAGCAGCTGCTGCTGCTGAGATGTATCTTTTACATTTACAGTGGCTTTATAAGGAGAATGAAACAGCACCTGTTCACTTGGCAGACTGCTAAGTGATGCAGGGAGCCTTTCTTCTGTTTCAATCGTAAAAGCAGGAGACGTAAACTCTTGGCGCAGCGAACTCTTTGTTCCATTCCATTTCATACGTCCGTTTTTAATCATGATTATGTTATCGCATATTTGTTCTGCATCATGCAAAATGTGAGTTGAAAAAAGGATAGTCGTATCTTTTTTTAATGTTTCGATAATCATTAGGACATCTTTTCTGCCTTCAGGATCCAAAGCCGAAACCGGTTCATCTAGAATTAGCAGTTCAGGTTTATGTAACAAGGCTTGCGCCAATCCCAAACGTTGTTTCATTCCTCCAGAAAAGCCAGCAATTTTCTGCTTTTCCTTTCCTTTTAAACCTACAGTTTCAAGTACTTCATCTATTCGTTGAGAAAGCACATTTTTTGAAATGTTAGATAAAAGGCCTAAAAAAGTTAAATACTGCTGAGGCGTCATCCAATTAAAAAACGTCGGATGCTGTGGCAGAAAGCCAATAAATGATCGTACGTCTTGGTGTTGTTTATCTTCAAAAGAAATTTTCCCTTTATTAGGTGCAGTAAGACCTGCAATCATATGCAAAGTAGTCGTCTTACCTGCACCATTAGGGCCTAACAACGCTGCACATTTTCCCTTGTCGAGATTAAATGAAAGGTTATTCACAACGGTTATATTACGATATGCTTTTGTCAGTCTTTCTACTTGCATAAACATCTTCGTTCCACCTCACTGTTTTTTACGTCCTAAAACAAAATATAAAACGGGGCCAACTGTACTTACACATAAAATGATGAGTCCCCACAACCATTTTGGTCCGTTTGTCTCTTCTTGCTTTATGCAGCTTATTAACGCTGGGATCATTAAAAGCAATTGTAAGAATAGAATTGGAGCAATTAACAACCAGTTAATGTCCTTCATTTACATCCCCCTTTTTCTTCGTGCTGGAAGCCAAATAATAAAAAACCAATAAAACAGCGTTGGCATTGGAATTTGAATCAGTCCCCATATTCCCCAAAACCATGGATGAGCGCCGCGTTTTTTTGCATTGATAAAAAGTAGAAAGCTTTGGAGAAGGAGAAATGGTGAAATAAACAGCACAAGAATCCATTTTTCATTCATTATAAAAACATCTCCTTTTTTCGTTTATAGTGAAAAACGATAAAAGAAATAGGAGCAACAATGATCCCAATTACTTCAATGGCGATAAATAAGGCAGGTATTTGTAAAATAGCAGTTGCCATTATCGTTAAAATAACAAGTGCTGTTAATGTAAATAAGCATAACTCTTTCCGGAAAGCTTTTTTCTGCTTTTGTTTTTGAATGAGAAGCTGTTCTTGAATTGCATGAAGAGAAATACGTTCATGACTTGCTAAACTCTCTAGCTGCTCCCAATCTTTTTTTAAAGAATGTAAGGACTGATTGTCATTTTCTTCTCTCATCCTTTCCACTCCTTTCTCAGTATGTTTACTCCTTTATTTACTCTTGATTTGACCGTTCCTGCTCGCATATTCAGCATATGGGCAATCTCATCGTATGTATATCCGTAATAATGTCGAAGCAAGACAGGAATTCGAAAGCGCGAATCGAGTTCATTAAAATCGGAAAACATCTCGCTCCATTCCACTCCTTTGTATTTAGCCTTCCACTGAAGCTGGTGCGATAAAGACTGCTTTATTCGCTGGAGACTGCTTTTTTCACGTTTTTGCTTACGCAAATAATCCATGTACAGTCTTGAAGCAATGGATATCATCCAAGTCGAAAACTTTGCTTCATTTTTGTATGAAGAAAGATTCACGTAACATTTCATCATTGCTTCCTGACACAATTCACTGCATAAGTCCTCATCTAATGTCAGCTTTAAAAGGTATTTATATAAAAATGAATGATAGCGCTGAAATAATAATGAAAAGGCATCATCATCACCTTGTAATGCTTTTTGGACAAGGATGAAATCATCTTGTTCCAAAGCGGTCACCCCTCCTTTTTGTTTCATCACCTATATGACGCTTGAGCGATTGAAATCGTTCATTTTTTATATAAAAAAAACGCCCCGCAGGACGTTTTTATTTAGTACGAAGCATTTTTAATCCTTCTTCATCTTCTTCTAATGAATAGACTTCATCGTTTTTAGCGAATAAAACACCATGGAAGATTTGAAGATCATCATCACAGGCTTCACAAAATTCCTTTTCGCCTTCGTTCCAAAAGCTAAAGAGCGCTAGTTCATCACTTCGCACGCTTGCGTATTTTTGATGAAATTCATAAATCATCATCGCGTAGTAGCGAAGCGCTTCTTCTTTTTTTTCAAATTCAATGGTCTCAATAATATCTTTTTCCCAGCCTTCTAAAAACAGCCAAGGTTCACAATCACTTTTTATTTTATGAACTCTCCATTTATCTGTCATGATAGAACATCTCCTTACTTACAGCTTACTTCTAAAATTTCTCTTTTCCTTATTATTCAGCAAAAATAACTTTGAATCAAGTAAAACGGAAAAAAACGCCTATTTTCAGGAAATAGACGCTAACAAGGTGGCTTAATCTGAACTTCTTTTTTATATTAATAATAGCTCCTTAAACTATAAGGAACTAAACTGCCCGTATAATACTGGGTAATGGGAGGGAAAACGCCTGCTGAAGGCGTGATTTTCCCCCACCAAGATGGTTTTTTGCCCCACCAGTTGTCCATCGCTCCATCAGGTGAAACGACAAATCCAATTGGACGTGCAAACGAAGGCATAAAATACGGATAGAACGAATACTGAAAAGGCGTATAGAAAGAAGAGTAAAACATCTCTTTCCTTATCCGTTTCCGAAGCCGTTTTGATCAGAACCATCGGGATCGAGCGTATTTGTATTAGAAAGTCCTGAATTTGTATTTACACAAATTCCTGTATTTGAAGACCCTGAACCTTGTGCAGTTTTACTGTTACTTTTTGGAGAAACATAGTACGTATCGCCAAACGTAACGACTCCTCCTGTAACGTTTGGAATCACTACATGATTAATAACAATCGGCATTATCCTCACCCTTTTTATTTTCATCGTGATGTAATATATGAACGATTTATCAAAAGGGTTATACATTAATGGATATAAATAAAAAATCCCCCTGCAGAGTGGGGTATTTTTACGCTTTTACCTCTTTTTTAGAATGACTTAATTCATCTCGCAGAATATCAAAATCTCGTTCTGCTACTTCTTCAATTTTAGTATACAATTCATTCTCTGTTAGAAGTCCTTTTTCTTCCAGTATTTCGACAAGAGCCTTAAACTTTATTCTAGATAAAAGCATTTCGTTTACCGTGCTCTCTGTTGGCCGTTCATTTTTCACTTGTTCTTTTTCTTTAACAGGTTCTTGCTGCAGCTTCACCCTGAAAACAATATTTGTATGATCGGTAATTTCAGGTGACTGATAAAATGTGCTGTGCGAAATGTTTTTTAGTGTTAGCGTTTCTTTTGTCTCCATATTTGTTACTTCAAAGTACGGATCCTCAAAAAATGCATCATATTTATCATAAGCTGCTTTGCCTACAACCGAAAAAGAAAAGTTTAGCCTTTTCAACTCTTCACCTGTATTCGCATCAGTAATCATTTTTTCTTCAAACATATCAACGTGAAAATTTACGTTATTAATCATTAGTTGTGTCAATTCAATCGCCTCCTTCTTTATTAATACGACATGGAGTGACAAGTTCCCTGTTTTTTTATATAAAAAAACATCTCCCAAAAATGGAGATGTTTTTCAAAGAGCTAGAAAAATGCTTTTTTCAGCTCTACAATTCTTCTTCTGCTTTGTCATATTTGCGTTCGTGCGCCGTATCTTCTTCGTTATCACGAATGGTTTTTTGAAGCACAAAAGCAGACATCGTTAAGTATAAAGTTCCAACGGCATAATAACCTTTTACCGGTAGTGATGCATCTAAGGTATAAATTCCTATAAACATAGCTAATAGTGCTGTAATAAAAGCTGTCCATGCTAAAAATGTAAAAGCTGCTGTATTACGCTTTTTCATCGTATGACCTCCTCTTTTCCTTTTTCTGTTAAGCGTCGCTTTCATTTTACATTGTAAAATAATTGTTGTCATGGGTATTTATAGTCAGTTACCCTTTTAATCAGAACAAGAAACGGAAGAATTTAGGTCTTACATCCTATTTTTATCATGAAGCTTTTTTTCGAAATGATGAGATATATGGAATTCTCTTTAAAAGTATGTTCATTCGTTTTCATTAAGAAAAGCTCCAGATAATTATTGCAATAAAAAAATCATCGCCGAGACGATGATTTTTTTGTTTAGCCTTCAAAGTATTCTTTATAAAAGCCGCCGACTTGGCCAGTGTTATCAACAACAAAATAAAATTCTTCTGTTTCGTTTTTTACATCATATGTTTTTCCTGCTGTTAAAACATTTTCAACCACGAATTTTTTTGCATCTGTATGTATGCATTTTACTTGTTTAATTGTTGGACGATCGTTCCATTCTAAATGAATCATGTATGTACACTCCTTTGTTTTCATTCAAGATTCATTTTATCTTACTTGAAGTAAAAAAGAAACGGAGCGAATTTAAAAATTAAAAAATTCGCTCATGCACTTTTTTTTTGGCAACTGTTGCTTGTACAAACTGTGCCGTTTGTGCAACAATTGTGTCTTTATCAAAATCCATCGACGCAACATGGTAAGAGTTACGAAGCATGTGCTGTCTTTTTTCTGCTGATTGAATATGGTTTAAGATATAAGCTGAATTCTCAGGCGGTACTACGTTATCAACTGTTGATGTTAGTACTAAAGCCGGGCACGTTACATAAGATAAGCGTTCTTTTGTTTCGTCCATTAAAGAAAGCAGTTCACGCATAGAGCGCACTGGTACTTTATCGTACGTAATTTCATGTACGTTTGGATCTTTAATATCAGGATGATCTTCTTTTAAATAACGAGGCGTATGACGAGAGCGATAAGGCTCCATTGAAGGAATGGAAGTCATAGCCGGATTGATGGCAATAACTCCGTCAAGATCTAGTCCTTGGCTTGCTGTATGAAAGGTAAGAGTGCCTCCCATGGACTGACCTAAGATAAATACATGACGGCATTCTTGCTTCAAACGCTGATACCCATTTAAAAAGTCTTGCTTCCATTCCTGGTACGTTGTTTGTTCAATATCATAGTAGTGAGTACCATGTCCCGTTAGTCGCAAACCGTACACAGTAAAACCTTTTTCAGCTAATTCTTTTCCGATATATTCCATACTTTGAGGAGTCCCCATAAATCCATGAGAAACAAGTATACCAATGTCGTTGCCTTTATAATAAAAAGATTCTGCGCCTTGAATTACGTCATAACGTTCCATTTTCTTCACCCTTTACCACAAATTTTCTGACTAAATGAACTATCTTTATAATACACCTATAATTCCTATAAGTCAACTGGGTTATTTATTTTTTTACGATTCAAAAAGAAAGAAGCAAGAATTATCTCTTGCTTCTTTCTTTTTGAATATGTGGAAATACTAGCTCAGCAAACGTATATGCTTCTTCTAGATGCGGGTAGCCTGATAAAATAAACGTATCAATTCCTAGCTCTTTGTACTCTTTTAACCGATCCGCTACAATTTCAGGACTTCCCACAAGAGCAGTTCCGGCTCCTTCTCGTGCTAAGCCAATTCCCGCCCATAGATTCGGAGCGATTTCTAGTGCACCTCGATCTTTTGTGCCGCTGTGCAAATTTGACTGTGTTTTTTGGGCAGTGGAGTCAAATGACGCAAACTTATCTTGAAACGCTTTGATCGTATCATCATTAACATGTTTAATTAATTTATCTGCAGATTCCCACGCTTCGTCTTCTGATTCTCTTACAATAACGTGCAGGCGAATACCAAAGCGAATGTCCCTGCCTTCGCTTGCAGCTTTTTCTTTCATCTCATCAATTTTTGTTTTAATCACTGCGGGCGGCTCTCCCCATAACAAATATACATCTGCATGCTTTGCTCCTACTTCTTTTCCTGCTGGAGAAGACCCGCCAAAGTACAGCGGAGGATACGGTTTTTGGACAGGAGGCGATGGAATGTGCGCGCCTGTTACATCAACATGTTCTCCTTTATAGTCCACTTTTTTTCCTTCCATTACATCTCGCCAAATCGTTAAAAATTCATCTGTTAACTCATAGCGTTTATCGTGGCTTAAATAGTTACCGTACGTTGCTTGCTCTACGGGATCTCCTCCCGTCACAATATTTAACATAAGTCGGCCGTTTGACATTTGATCGAATGTAGAAGCCATCCGTGCTGAAAGTGTTGGAGACATTACACCCGGGCGAAGTGCAATTAAAAACTTCAGTCGATTCGTAACGGAAGCAAGTGCCGACGCAATCACCCATGAATCTTCACAATTTGAACCAGTAGGCAACAAAGCGCCGTCATATCCTAGATAATCCAGTCCATGTGCGATTTGCTTTAAGTAGTGAATGTCGCTTGTTCTGCTTCCTTCGGTTGTGCCTAGATAATGTCCGTCGCCTGCTGTAGGGAAAAACCATAAGATGTTCATTTCTATTTCCTCCTAAATATTCTCGTATTTTATATAAAGCGTTTTCATATTATTTGTTCAATTCTTGTCGGCTAATTACAGAGATGCATTTTTATATTAGCGTATGTAATACGACTCTTTTTATTTATTAAATTAGTAAAATCATAATACCTCTTTAACCTATATGTCAAGTATGAATTGAGATAAAAAAAACAAGAATTAAAAGTAATCCTTGTTTGCTTTATTTCCTCATACGTGAAGCCATCGCGTTAGCAAGGGTTGATTTTGTTGATATATTTTCAAAAGATAAACCTAAATGAGAAGCGGTAATCGCGATTTCAGGACGTACCCCAGAGATAGTTGATTCTACACCTATTAATTTTAATGCATCAATCAGCTGGAAAATCTGATGAGCAACCATCGTATCAACAATAACCACTCCTGAAATATCAATATAAAGGTGATTCACTTGCTGTTCAGCGCAGCGAGTTAACGTATTTTCTAAAATTCGGCGCGCTCTTGCTGTGTCGATATCCCCAACAAGCGGAAGAATTGCAATATGATCGCTTAATGGAATAACTGGCGAGCTCAGCTCATTGATCAGCTCTTTGTGTGCTTCAAGCAACCGCTTTGAATGCTGATGGTGCTCTTCTACAAATTTATAAACGGTAATATCAAACACGCGTACAATCAATTCGTTCCAGTCGTCTAGTTCTTCTTGCGTAATATCTTGCTCGTACTCTTCTACAAATTGATTTAAATACGTTAAATACTGTTTTCTAACTCGGAAAAATTCTCGAATAATATAATGAATAGGCGTTCTTACATGTTCTCCGTCTTCCGCAATCTTTAAAATCCACGTTTCAAATGAATCAAAAAATTCTTTTTCACTTTTTATAAATACATCGGCTATGTATAAATGAAATTCATTATTTTGACCTTTTAATACTGAAATGACTTCTGGATGAGTAGATGCATAAACCGATTCTGGGTCATTGTCTTCAATGCTTTCATACCATTCTTCCGTCAGTTGATCTGCATGTTTTAAAAAAAACATTCGAAGTGCTTCATTTTTATTCAAAACGATTCCCCTTTCCATACCAGCTATTACTATCATTATAATTCAACTTTTTCACCCTTACTAGTTTTATAAAAAGAGAAAAAAGAAAATTATTTTTTTAAATACGTGCAATTTATGATTTTATGCTACATTGAAAATAGCTATAAAAACACAAAGGAGTTTTCAAATGATACGAACGTTAGCTCTTACGAACGATGACAAACTTGTGAAACATATACAATTAGATCAGATTCACGATCCCTCTATTCAGTACTATTGGATTGACTTTAACTGCCCTTCTGAAGAGGAAGCGCTGCTGCTTCAATCATCTTTTCACTTTCATCCGTTAGCGATTGAAGATTGCTTTCATTTTCTGCAGCGTCCAAAACTCGATTATTATGAAGGATACAGTTTTTTTGTCCTTCATTCGTTAAATCGTCAAACGTTAGAAGCTGAAGAAGTTGACCTTTTTATCGGCGAAAATTATATCGTTACTTTTCATTTTCACCCGTCAGCTGCAATTGATAAAGTATGGGAAAAGTTGCTTCATACACCTTCGATTCAAGAAAAAGGGATAAGCTATCTTGCGTATTCTGTGATGGATAAAGTGGTAGATGAATATTTCCCCACTGTATATCAGATTGAAGATGAGCTGAATGATATAGAAAACATAGATGCAAAAAAATCCATCTCTGTTTTAATGGAAGATGTATTCAAACTTCGAAGTGATTTGCTAAAAATCAGAAGAACCATTTTGCCTATGCGCGACTTATTGTACCGTGTTATAAATTCTGAACGCCTAGATGTTCATCCTGAACAAAAAAGGTATTTTAAAGATGTCTATGACCACTTATTAAAATTAGCCGATATGATTGAATCAAATCGGGAAATGACGTCTGATATGCGCGATAATTATCTTTCTCTTAATTCAAACCGGATGAATTCAATCATGATGACACTGACTGTTATTTCATCTATCTTTATTCCCCTTACCTTTATCGTTGGCGTATACGGAATGAATTTTAAAAATATGCCTGAGCTAAAGTGGCACTATGGCTATTTCTTTGTGCTTGGCTTCATGGGACTGATAACACTTGGATTAATTCTATGGTTCAAGCGAAAAGGCTGGTTTAATACTGATGAAGAGTAGAAAGATTGAGACATAACGAAATCAATCAAATGTAAAGACGAACAAATTGGATAAGTGAGCTAGTGCAGTCAATTTCCGCGCAAGACTTCGCTTTCCGTGGGGTGCTGGTGAGCCTCCTCTTCGCTTACGCTCCTGGGGGTCTCACCTGTTCCGCTTTTCCCGCAGGAGTCTTCGCTTTGCCTCTAATTAACAGTTATTACATACGGTAAATCTACGTTCACCATCACAATGAAAAAATCCGAACGAGTTGAATTCTCTATTAAGAATCTCGATTGACTGTTCGAATCTTCCTTCAGCGAAAATACGTCTGTCCCAGCTTCTTTTCTATAGGAAGATAACTAGTTATTTCCCGAAAATATCCACAAAATAACGTGCTTACGTTTCCTTTTTTGAAAAAGTTTCATAAGATAGTGAAAATAATGCTCAAAAAGGAGGCTGAAGTAGTGGATATTAAAGGCAAACACTTACTAATGGATGCGTTCGAATGCGATGAAGTGATATTAAACGACCCCTCACTCTTAAGGAGAATTCTTGTTGAAGCTGCACTAGATGCAGAGATGGAAGTTTTGCACTGTTATTTTCACCAGTTTACGCCCCAAGGCATTACAGGCATTCTCGTATTAGCTACCTCTCACTTGTCTATTCATACGTGGCCGGAGGAAAATTACGCTTCATTAGATTTTTATACGTGCGGAGACAAAGAAATAATTGAAATTGGTTATGCGTTGCTGAAGCAATTAGCTTCAAAAAAAGCTGTTGTGTATTCGATTTCTCGCGGAATTCAACACGCCGAAACTCTAACAAAAAATCGTCAGCATGCTGAAAGCACTCGTCTTCTCAATCGTGGAGATGACTCAGATCACGTTAGTCTACAGCAGATTTTATCAGGCCAGCATGACATTTTGTTTCATCAAAAAAATCGTATTCAAGATATTCAGCTGATCAAAGCATCTGATATTCGAATGTATTTGGATGAACAGCTGCAATTTAGTTCATTGGATGAACATGCGTACCATGAAGCTCTTGTACACCCTATCTTTGCAGCTTCCTTAAATCCTCGCCGTATTCTTATTCTGGGAGGAGGAGATGGTTTAGCTTTACGAGAAGTCCTGAAATATAAAGAAGTTAAAGAAATAGAACTTGTAGAAATAGATGCTGACGTTGTAAATGCTGCCATGAATGTAGAAGAATTAAAGAAGTTAAATCAACGCTCATTTGAAGATTCTCGTGTCACCGTTCATATTCAAGATGCTGTTGACTACCTTTCTTTGAATTCAGCGTGTTATGATATTATCATTATCGATTTTCCTGATCCTACTAACAAAAAAATAAGTACTCTTTATACAAAAGAATTTTACGCACTTCTCCAACGTTCACTATCGCACAGCGGCTTGGTCGTGTGTCAGTCAAATTCTCCCAGAGACACACCTATCGTTTTTTGGAGCATTAATAAGACGATGAAAGCTTCTCAGTTTTATACGTTGAGCTACCACACCATTATTCCTTCTTTTGGAGATTGGGGTTTTCACATCGGTTCGAAAACACCTTTGTCTGCCCCTATACTCTCTACTGATGTTTCATCTACTACGCTGCCATCAGACTTTACTAAGCTAATGCGTTTTTCTCCCCATTCTCTTTCTAAAAAACAGTTTGCAGTTGTGAACACTGCTGAGCATTTGGTTCTGCATAAAATATTTAAAAAAGAAGGCTTATATTTGTAAAAAAGAAAGCTTTGCTTATACATTCCTTTTGTTTTGACATACTAAAACAGTCTCGTTACCACTGTGCAACAGAAAGGATTGTTATGAGAAAAATTTCGGTTTTTGTTATCTTATTGCTAACTGTTATTTTCCCTTCCCCCGCTTTTAGCCAAGTGAAAGTACCTATACTGATTTACCACTCTATTGATTCCTACACAGGCCACGGGGAAAAAGAACTGTATGTGACACCTGAAAATTTTGAGAAACAACTTCTTTATCTTAAAAAGCAAGGATATACGCCGCTAACATTTGAAAAATGGCAGGAACTAAAGCATGTGAAAAAACCTATATTTATTACATTTGACGATGGATATAAAAACAATCTTACTATCTTGCCTATTTTTCAAAGAACAGCCAGCCCTCAATTTCATCCAGCGGCTACAATTTTTGTGATTTCAGATTTTATTGGCCGTCCCAACCGTTTGTCGCCAGCGGATCTAAAAAAATTTGTTGATTCAGGATTTTTTTCTATTCAGTCTCATACCGCTACCCATCCGGATTTAACTAAGATGAAAAATTTATCCTATGAGCTAGCTGAATCAAAGCTGAAAATTGAAGCCATCACGAGCCAGCCCGTTATTGCTCTTGCTTATCCCTACGGAAAGGTCAATAGTCGCGTAGTGGAAGAAACAAAAAAGAATTATACATTTGGGCTTTCAACGATTCCAAAATTTTTTACTGAAAGCGGACAAAAAAATGAAAACTATCTTATTCCCCGTCTGTACGTCACGTATTCTACAACGATTGAAGATTTTGCAAAGCTATTAAAAGAAAGCTAAAACCCTTTTCTTAAAAGAAAAGGGTTTTTAGAATTTTGTTATTTCCAGTCCTCGCTCTTGCTGCCATTCAGCATAAAAAACTTCGCTGTATTCCTTTATTTTCTTGATTGCCAGCTGTTTTTTTAACCACTTTTCATCTACGTTGGCTTCTTTTAAATTGCCAGGCACTACTTTTCCATCCATGATTAAAGCAATAGGTAAATTGGTTTGAGAATAAGGGATGTTTAAATCATTTTTCGTCGGAGGGCCGAATTCGTGTTTAGGAGCGACGCTCACCTCTCCATTCGTTTCTAAAATAACGTATTCTGCTTCATACAGTGAAAAATATCCTTGCTGTCTCATTAGATGCTGAAGCTGGTTCAAATCCAAATTGTTTTTCTTAAGCTCTTTATAAAGGATTTTCCCTTTGTAAATAATCATTGAAGGCTTGCCTTCAAGAATTCCCCTAAATCCTGTAAAGGTTTGAGATAGCTTTGTCACTACGTAAATTAGAAGCCCCCAAATCAAAACGCTATAAAGAATTTCAGTTAATTCTACTCCTTTTTCAAGAGCTGCATCCCCCACAATATTTCCCAGGACAAGCGTTGTAATAAAGTCAAACGGAGTAATTTGAGCAAACTGTGTCTTACCTAAAAGCTTCAGCATAATAAATAGCGCTAAAAATCCACATATCAGTTCAATCGCAATATCTTTATACATCGATACCCTTCCTCTATAGCAAGCATGTTATAGTATCAGTTTGTATCATATGTGAGAGTGATAAACCTGACTTTTCATTTTTCTTTCCTTCGTTTTCCAGCTATAGAACTTTTGATTAAGCTTTTGTCTTACTTGCATAGGTTTCTAACGTTATATATTGATTAAAAATGGATGAGGCTGCTTTTTTTCCTACATATCTAAGGTGCCATGGTTCGTATTTATAACCGGTAACTTCTTCTTCACCTTGAGGATATCGAATAACGAATCCGTATTGATACGCATGTTTTGAAAGCCAATGAGCTTCTAGTGTATCAGCAAAGCAGTCTGCCGCAGCACATATTCCCTTTCCTCCTGTGACATCGATTGCTAGTCCCGTTTCGTGTTCACTCGTTCCTGGGTAGGCGCTATAAGTGCGTGCTTGTTCTTCACCGTCTCGTTTTGCGTAAAATGCAAAAAGCTCTTTTTGCCGCTCGTGAGATCGATAACCAGATACGCCAAGTAAGCTGATACCCTCTTTTTCAGCATCTCGAAAAAGTTCTTCAAGCGCTTGTGCCGCAGGCTTTCTAAGCATTCGTTTTTCTATTTTTTCGTTAAAGATAAACGGAACGTCGGCATAGACTAAATCGGAAGGCTGGTAAGATTCAGGAAGCTGATGCTTTTTATTAACTAAAGCCGTAACCGATTCTGGATTGGCTATTACCACTGTTTCGTCTACATTAGATTTCATTAAAGATGAAGAAGCTGATGAGCTTTCTAGTTTTTGAGCCTGTCCATTTTTTGTGAATTCTCCGGCAGGCTTTGATGAAGAATTGCTTGTGCCGCACCCTGCTATCATCAGCGCAAAAGCTAAAGAACAAATAAATAAAAAGTATTTCATGATGTCTTACTCCTTTCACATGGCTTTTGATACGCTATAAAAGCCTGTAAAGAAAGAATAAAACATAAATGTTTCTGTCTTTTATTCAGTTGTTTCAAACTTGTAAACACTCTTAAAGAAGTTTAGTATGCGTAAAAAAAAGACTGCCTAAGCAGTCTTTTTCAAAAAGATAATATACGTATGAACTTGATTTTGCGTAAAGCTCGATGCAACTAGTTTATTTCCTGATTGACTCCAGGCAAGCTGATCAGCGGCATAGTCTAAATTTACGTTTAAGTGTGTAACATCTCCTGTTAATCCATCTGCTATGAATATCCCTTTATCTCCCTCTTTTTCAGAAATAAAATTATAAGCTAATTTCGAACCGTCGGGAGACCAGCTGACACCAAAAATTTGAGTGGACAGAGCAAGCTGAAAGGCCTCTGATCCTTTTAAATCTGTGATAGACAGCGTTCTCGTTTGGGCATCTTTTTGCTGAACGAGCGCTAATTGCTTTCCATTTGGAGACGGCATAATAGAAACCACATTATCTCGGATTTTTTCAGGGTCCGTCTGTTCGTTATGAAGAAAAAAAAGCTGGTTGTTTACACCAATATAATAAATGCCACCTATCCCTTTAACTGCATCTAAGATTCGATCGTCTCTGTGCAATAGAGGTTCTGCTTTTCCTTTTACATTTGCTTTAGAAAGCTTTCCTTCCATTGTAATAAACATTACTTCTGAATTATTAAGCCACTCTCCGCTTGATGGGTAGAGAAGAACATTCTTGATTTCAACTGTTTTTTTTGTTTGAACGTTCATTATATAACCAAATGTATCTTCGCCTTTTGCAACTTTATAAAAAAGATATTTGCCATTTGGAGAAAGCTTCGCCGCATGTTGAATTTCATTGCTTGGATGCAACACAAAAGTAGACTTGTTTTTTAGATTATAAGTAGCTAAATTCTGCGCATATACCTCTTTGGGACCGAAATCGTGCGACCGAAATTGTTTATTTTCTTGACTAACAATCACTGTGTTTTCATTCAAAAATTGAAACGCTCTTACTCCGTTAATATCTTGAACGTCTTTCACTTCTATTTTTCCATCTTGATCTACGTGGTCCAATACAGTAATTTTCTTGTCTGGTTTTTCAACCGTTTCTCTATGACCTTCTCCTTGGCCGCATGATGCTAAAATAAGAAAAGTGCTTGCGATATATATCATTAATCTATACCGTTTCAATAACGGTTCACTCCTTTTAGCTAACTCAGTTCTCGTTTTTTAAAGGAAACGACACTTTAAAAGTTGTCCATGTAGAGTCAGAATGATGCAGTTTGATAACACCGTTTTGTTTTTCAGTTAAATCTTTGGCTAATGCTAAGCCAAGACCTGTTCCTCCGGATAAACGCGACCGATCTTTATTTACGGTGAAAAATGGTTGGAATAATTTCTCTTCTGCTTCGGGTGGAATTCCTATTCCGGTGTTGGCTACATCTACAATGATAGAATTCTCTAAAGTATAAGATGCTACTTCCACTTTTCCTCCCGGTTCATTATATTTAATAGCATTGTCAATTAAATTAATAAAAATGTGTATTAAGCTTTCGCGATCAGCCCAAACAACCGCTTCTTTTATATTTGTATGAAGAGTCAAATCAAATTTAGCAGCTTTTCCTTTCATACGATCGCATATGTCTTCTAGAAGCCGTTTCAATTCAACTTGCTCTGGTCGCTGCTCGAAATCATATTTCTCAAGTGCTGAAAGCTTTAAGATTTTATCCACCATTTCATGGAGGCGATTCGTTTCCTTACGAATGTTTTGCACACCGTCTTCCATAAGCTGAGGATCATCTCGATACATATCAAGTAAGTCAACATAAGCTTTGATCGATGTTAAAGGCGTCTTAAATTCGTGGCTGATGTTACCGATAAACTGCTTTTGCTGCTGTTCGAGAGACTGCAGTTTCGAAATGGCGAACTCAAGCTTTCTTTTTTCTTTATTCATTTGATCGATGTTTTTTTCAATCGACGTACTCATAAAAAACAAGCCTTGACTGAGCTCTCCGAGTTCATCGCGCCGTTTGAAGGGCACATCAGTTAAATAATGGCCTTTTCGAATCTGCTGCGAAGTTTTTTGAAGCGTAGCGATGAGAGAAGCAATGCGATAAAAATAAGCATAGCCAATTAAAAAAGCTGCTGCCGCTGCAATCGTTCCCCCCATACGAAATAAGTGCCTAATGTCAGCTATAAACTGCTGATTATTTTTTAGGGAATGGTCAAAACGAAGGACTCCAATAAATTGATTCTCGATTGACACAGGTGCAAAGTAAATAAGGGAAGAACCTGAGATTTGATAGGCTATTTTTCCTTTCAAAGCATAGCTAAGCGTATCAGAAACATCCACATCTTTTTGGCCGATGGGAATAGAGCTTCCTGCTTCCTGTCCTTTTTGATTATATAGGACTGTTTGCATTCCGCTTTGTGATGCAATTGAAGATGCAAGGCGCTGTCCTTTTTGCTGAAGAAAGGAATCTGTATTCAGAGACGGGTCACCTGTTACATAACTTTGATGAATCGTTTGCTCCGCTGCTTTGCTTTTTTGAATAAGTTCACTTTCTAGCTGATCACGCTGATTGGTCTCAATTCCTTTTAATACGAGTACGCTCAGTACGGTTACTGTTAAAATAATTAAAAAAGCAAGAACGAGTCCCATCTTAGCTTTTAGGCTGATTTTCATTCATTGATCCCTGCAGTCGCTTTATATCCAACCCCGTATACCGTTTGAAGCAAATAAGGCTCTGCTTCTCCTACTTTTTTTCGAAGGCGCTGCATGTGAATATCTACCGTACGTGTACCGCCTGCATAATCCATTCCCCAGACAAGATCTAGTAAATCTTCTCGTGTGTACACTCTCTCTAAATTGGCAAGCAATAAAGCAATAAGATCAAACTCCTTTGGTGTAAGCTTAACTAACTCATTGGCAACATGTAACGTGCGCTGAATTAAGTTTACTTTCACTTTTCCCACCGTGATTTCTCCCACAGCTTCAGGAGCTTCATTTTTTTCTATTCGCCGAACAAGTGCTTTAGCTCTAGCTACAAGTTCTCTTACATCAAATGGCTTGGTCATGTAATCATCAGCGCCTAACTCTAAACCTAGAACTTTATCGACGATATCATTTTTAACCGTTAACAAGATAATCCCCATTCCTCTTCGATTCTCAAGTTTTCGGCATACTTCATAGCCGGTTAATTTTGGCATCATCACATCTAAAATCATCACGTCAGGTCGAAAGCTTTTTACTTTTTCAAGTGCTTCTTCACCGTCAGATGCTGTGTCTACAATATATCCTTCGCGCTTGAAAGCATAAGATACCGCTGTGGCAATACTTTTTTCATCATCTACTACTAAAATCCTTTTATTCAATGTATCACGTACTTTCATTTGATATTTCTCTTCGTCTATCTTATCAAACAGCTTTAGCAAAAACATCTCCAAGTTGTTTCGAAATTGTAAACAAAAATAAAAACACCATATAAGATGGCGTTTTTTAGATCTAATATTCATTTGTAAAAGGAAGGATTTTATGCGTATTCAAATATTGATGAAGCAGATCTATACGCTGCTCGCTGCTAATAAAACCAATGTATCCATCCGGTCTGATAACGTATAGAGCATCTTTTTGAAGCCCTGCTTTCTTCAAGTAAGGGTTCCAAGAAAACTCGTGCAAGGAAAAGTCTTTTTCTTGCATGCTCTTTTTTAGCTTCTCTGCTGCTGTGCCATAGACATGTATTTGCCAGTTTAAAGACTGTAAAGATTCAAAATTCCCTTCTACATAAGGTAATCTATCACCACTTTGCACATTTGTCCCTTGCCCGCTGCTTAGGTCACTATTTCGATACTTAATGCGGATTTGAGATAAAATCGTAAATGCTTTGTGACGGGGATAAGGGAAACGAAATAAAAAGGATAGTACAGGCGGAAAGATATGCTTTCTAAAAAATTGACTCGTTTTATCTCTTGCCACCATTCGCTTAAAAGCGCGATCAGTTGTATTTACAAGCAGCTCTGCAAAAGGCAACCTTTCTTCTTCGTATGTATCTAATATGGAAAGTGCCGCTTTGCGTTGAAGGACAGCTGCTAATTTCCATGAAAGGTTGATTGCATCTCCAATTCCTGTGTTCATTCCTTGTCCGCCTGCAGGACTATGAATATGGGCTGCATCTCCACTTAGAAAAATACGCCCCTGTCGGAAACGACTTGCTACTCTGTGATGGATATGATATGTCGAGAACCAATTTATACCCTCAACCTGAGTACCAAATGTTCGTTGAATAAAAGCGTGAATGTTTTCAGCTTTTACATCGTTTTGACCCCCAAAAGCTGAAGGAATAATGCCGATCATTCGATACGTTCCTTTACTTCTAACAGGCATACAAATCAAAAATTCTTCATTGCTAAATGAAATACTGATTTTTTGATCCTTCATCACTTCACCAGAGCCGTAAACATCCATCACATAAAAATGCTGTTTATATTTTTCTCCTTTAAACTCTATATTCATTTGCTTGCGAACTGTACTGTGCGCTCCGTCACATCCACAAATATACTTAAAATAAGCGGTTTCCTCTTGCTGGGCTTTTAATAAAGTTTTTACCCCTTCTCCGTGTTCAGCTAGAGATAGTAACTCCGTCTTCCATTCTACTTCAATTCCAAGATTTTTTAATTTTTCAAGCAGAAAGCGCTCGTGGTCGTCCTGTGGAAATGTAAGAACAAAAGGAAAAGGACTTAATCCTTCTCCTAAAGACCCTAGATGAACTTTTGCTTTTATTTTATTCTTTACTCGGACGTATACATCTTCCATCTTAATCCCGCGGTCTATGACTTCATCTGCAAAACCGAACTGCTGATAAAATTCAAGCGTTCGCGGTAAAATAGCCATTGCCCGGGAGGCTTGCCCAGGCCCGTCGCTTTTATCAATAATTCGAAAAGGAATGTTATGTCTGGCTAAATTGTAGGCCATAACGAGGCCAGTAGGGCCGGCACCAACGATTAGGATTTGTGGATTCATCATCATCTCTCCTTTTCATTCAGTTACAGTATCTTTTATATGGAGCGAGACTTCTCTTTTTTCACAGAAGATGCAGGTAAAGCAGAAGCAAACAGAGCACACAAACTTATTAAAGAGATAAGAGCTAGAGCAGATACAGAACGATTCCATGTCAGATGTTCTCCAAAGAAAAATAATTCTCTTACGCCATCTACCATAAATCTCATTGGCAGCCATGGATAAATCCACTCTCTATAAAAATCAGGCATAATTTCTGGGGCCATTGAAAGCAAAGGTGCGCCAAAAAATAGAATAATAACGAAAATTGGAAGTCCCTTTAGTCCTAGCCATGAAAGTACGGCTGATATCAAGGTGAAAAAGCTGAAGTAAGCAATAGCTAAGAATAGTGCCGTATCCAAAAATGAAGGAACGCTTATTCCAACTACTTCAGCAAGCCACACTAGCCCGAAACCAGCAGCTAAAGCAAGTATAGCCCCGATGACTATGAACCCTACTTGGTTAACGAGTTTCTCTTTACGAGAAGAAAACGTGATTTTTTGGATGCTGAGGAAGACAATTGCGGCACCGGCTATACTTGCCATCCACAGCGGCTGAAATAATGAAACGGGGGCATTTCCGTTGACACTATGAGTCCCTGTTTCGTTTACGTTTATCACTGTCTTTTGAATTGGTGCAGCGAGTGCTAATGCTTGGCTTGCACTTAGTTGCGTTCCGTTTTGTTCAAATCTTTTCACTAGCTGCAAGCGCATATTTTCATTCATCTTATCGACTGTCCCGTTTAGCACCTGACTTGCTAGTGTTGAAGCAGCTGTATTCATTCCTTGATTCACTAATAATCTAATAGCAGGTGCATCAGGCTTAGCCGTCTGAAGAGTCGCCTGTTTTTTTGTGAAATCTTTTGGAATGATAAGCGCCCCGTAGTATTGTTGATTATTTAACCCTTTTTCAACTTCTTTAGTAGTTGAGACAAAGATCCATTTAACCGAAGACTGTTCGGTACTTGCCCCTTTCGTATTTTGTTCGATTTGATTCCCTATATTTACATTACCCTTTGCTGGAACTGTCATTCCTTCGTCAGCATTTACGAATGCGATTGGCAAATTCTTAGGTGCTGAGCTTGCCGAAGGAATTAAGGTTAGAATAAAGATAAAAATAACAGCGACTACTATAATTGGTGAAAAATATATAAGCTTTTGATTCCCTAATTTCATATAGATCTCTCCTTTTTGTTTTAAGGATATACACGTTAACGAAAAGATAATGTACATGATGTTGATTAGTGATCACTATGTAAATTATAATGAATTTACCTGTATTCTCAATATGCAATAATAGCGGGAATGTCGATTACTTAACACAAAGCATATAACTGTTCATTATTAAAGAAAAAAGTAGGTGTTTTAAAAGCTGTGGGGAATTCAAAAACAGATCGCAGAATTATTCGAACGAAAAGATTTATCCGAGATGCTTTGACAGAATTAATGGAAGAGAAAGGGTTTGAAGGCGTAACGGTCAGGGATTTGACGAAAAAAGCGGATATTAATCGCGGAACTTTTTATTTACACTACCAAGATAAATACGACTTGCTTGAAAAAAGCGAAAATGAAGTCATTCAAGAGATAAAAGAATTTATCAAAAAGGCAAATCCCAATGAGATTGTGTCTGCTAATTTAAAAGAACAGCCTTTGCCGTTTATTATTACACTTTTTGAATATATTCAAGAAAATGCACGTTTTATGCAGGTTATGCTTGGTCCAAAAGGCAACCCTGGCTTTCATCTTAAAATTAAAGAAGTTATGAAAACCAATATGCTGGAAAAATTAGAGCTCATTGATAATAAAACGCCTCCGCTTGTTCCACTTGAACATTTAATGTCTTACGTAACGTCAGCGCATCTTGGAGTTATTCAGCACTGGTTAGAACAAGGTATGAAGCAATCACCGCGAGAAATGGCCCTGACACTCTCTAGCATGACGTTTTTGGGTCCTGCTTATGTCGCAGGCATTAAGCGAACATAAAAGAACCTGCTATTCTCCGAGAGAATAGCAGGTTCTTTTTATCAACCTTCTAGTAATAAAGATTCTGGATCTTCTAATAGTTCTTTAACAGTAGCTAGGAAGCTTACAGCTTCTTTGCCGTCAACGATACGGTGATCGTAAGAAAGTGCAATGTACATCATCGGACGATTTTCGATACGCTCTTCATCAATTGCTACCGGACGAAGCTGAACTTTGTGCATTCCTAAAATACCAACTTGAGGCCCGTTTAAAATTGGTGTAGACATTAATGAACCGAATACGCCGCCGTTTGTAATTGTGAACGTTCCACCTTGTAAATCTTTTAATGCTAATTTGTTGTCGCGCGCTTTTTTCGCTAAATCAACGATAGATCCTTCAATACCAGCGAATGTTTTGCGGTCAGCATCACGTACAACTGGAACAACAAGACCGTCTGGAGCTGACACAGCAATACCGATATCATAGAATTTTTTAATTAATAACTCGTTTCCTTGAATTTCAGCATTTAATAATGGATACTTTTTAAGTGCTGCTACTACTGCTTTTGTAAAGAACGACATAAAGCCAAGTCTTACGTCGTGCTGTTCAAAGAATTTGTCTTTGCGTCGTTTGCGAAGAGCCATAACAGCAGTCATGTCTACTTCGTTAAACGTTGTTAGCATAGCCGCTGTTTGCTGAACTTCAACAAGACGTTTGGCAATTGTTTGACGACGACGTGACATACGTTCGCGTTCAACAGGTTTATCGCTATTTTCACTTGCCGCTGGAGACGGAGATACCGGGTTAGCTGGCTTACTTGCTTGTGCCTGCTGCTTTTGCTCATTTGATTTTTGGTCTGCATACGAATCAATATCATGTTTGCGCACACGGCCAAGAGGATCAGTAGTTGGCACTTGATCTAGCTTAATTCCGCGTTCTCTTGCTGCTTTTCGAGCTGCAGGAGAAGCAATTAGCCATTGTTTTTGATTTCCTTGCTGAGGCGCTTCAGCTGCTGGCGCTACTTCTTCAACAGTTTTTTGCTGAGCTGGAGCCGCTTCTTGCTTTGGTGCTTCCTCTGCTGGTTTTTCTTCAGCTTTTGGTGCTGCTGGTGCTGAAGCTCCTTCTTTCGCTTCAAGACGTGCAATTGTTTCACCAACTTGCACTGTATCACCTTCGCCAGCAAGAAGTTCCGTTAGTACACCAGAGTCTTCAGCTGTAATTTCAACGTTAACTTTATCTGTTTCAAGTTCAACGATATAATCCCCTTTTTCAACGAAATCTCCTACTTGTTTTAGCCACTGTGCAACTGTTCCTTCAGAAATTGATTCTGCTAATTCCGGTACTTTAATCTCTCCCATGGTTCATTCCCCTTCCTTATCGTGTAACAACGTCGTTAGCAATTTCATTTTTAGTTAATGCATCTTGTAAAATACGTTCTTGTTCTTGTCTGTGAACTGTTGGATCTCCTTCAGCTGGACTTGAGCGTCTTGTGCGGCCGATGTAGTCAACCGTAGCTCCTTCTGGTGCTACTTCACGCAGTCGATCTTCTACATAGTTCCATGCGCCCATGTTTTCCGGCTCTTCTTGTAACCAGACAATCTCTTTTAAATTTTTATAGCGAGCAAAGATTTCAGCAATTACGCGTCTTGGGAACGGATAAATTTGTTCTAGACGAAGGACGTGTAGCCAATCTTTATCATCTTCTGCTTTGTTTAAGCGTTCCGTTAATTCACTGCTGATTTTTCCGCTGCACAGAACGATTCGTTCAACTGCATCTTCTTTTTTACCTAATCCAGGCTGTTCTACTACTAAGCGGAAAGAGCCTTTTGTAAACTCTTCAAGGTTTGACACACTAAAAGCATTACGAAGCAAACTTTTTGGTGTCATAACTACTAGCGGTCTTACTTCTTCGCGCTGTAAAATGGCAGCTTGTCGTCGAAGTAAGTGGAAGTATTGTGCAGCGCTTGTTACGTTTGCGATTGTCCAGTTGTTTTCACCAGCTAGCTGTAAATAACGTTCTAGACGAGCGCTTGAGTGTTCTGGTCCTTGACCTTCATGGCCATGTGGCAGCAATAAGACCATTCCAGATTTTTGTCCCCACTTAGCACGGCCTGCGGCAATAAACTGGTCAATAATAACTTGACCTGCATTGGCAAAATCACCGAACTGTGCTTCCCAAAGAACAAGCGTTTCAGGAGCAAATACATTATAGCCGTATTCAAATCCAAGAACGGATCCTTCTGATAATGGACTGTTACGAATATCAAAGGAAGCGCTTACGTTCTTCATTGCGTGTAGTGGTGAGTAAACATCCCCTGTCTTATGATCATGAAGAACAAGATGTCTATGTGCAAACGTACCACGTTCAGAATCCTGGCCTGTAATACGAATTGGCGTGCCGTCTCTTAAAATCGTAGCGAATGCAAATGCCTCACCCAATGACCAATCTACGCTTTCATTTTCTTCAAACGCTTTGGCACGTTTAGATAAGATGCGATCAAGTTTTGGAAATACGTTAAATCCTTCAGGGTATTTCACTAGCTCTTGATTCACTTCAAACAGCTCTTCTTTTGTAACAGATGTATCAATATCTGAAATTCCTTTGAAGACTGCTTGTGGCATTTCCATAATTCTATGTTGCTTTTCAGCTTTTGGCGGTACTTTCTCATAAGCTGCTTTTAACTTCGCTTGTAACTCTTCATTAATTTGATCTGCTTGGCCGCTTTGAATCACGTTTTGTTCTTCAAGCTGCTTTGCATACATAGCACGAACCGTTGGACGTTTTGTCACAATTTCATACATCTTCGGCTGCGTTACAGACGGTTCATCCATTTCATTGTGGCCAAATCGACGGTATCCAATTAAATCAATCAAGAAATCTTTGTTAAAACGTCTGCGATACTCATAAGCAAAGTAAGCAGCAGCTAGACAGGCTTCCGGATCATCCGCATTTACGTGAACAATTGGAATTTCAAATCCTTTTGCTAAATCACTTGCATATTTCGTTGAACGAGAATCGACGCTTTCTGTTGTAAATCCAATCATGTTGTTAGCAATAATGTGGATTGTTCCACCTGTTTGATAACCAGTCAATTGATTTAAGTTCAGCGTTTCTTGTACTATACCTTCACCAGGGAACGCAGCATCTCCGTGAATTAAAATCGCGAACGATTTTTTTACATCTTGTGTTGGGTATCCATTCACATCACGCTCATCTTGAGCTGCTCTTGTAAACCCTTCCACAACCGGATTAACAAACTCCAAGTGACTAGGGTTGCTAGCCAATGTCAAACGAGCTCGAACTGTGTTCTCTGCTTTAATTTGTTTGTCGGCACCCAGGTGATATTTTACGTCTCCCGTCCAGCCGTAGTTGATACCGATTGAACCTTCTGAAGGAACTAATTCCTTGTTAGGTGCATGCTGGAATTCTGCAAAAATCATTTCATAAGGCTTGCCTAATACGTGTGCTAATACATTTAAGCGTCCACGGTGAGCCATACCGATATTAACCGTTTTTGGGCTTGTTTCCACTGAGCGTGCAATCAGTTCATCTACAAGTGGAATTAACATATCTACGCCTTCAATAGAAAAGCGTTTTTGTCCGACAAATGTACGGTGTAAAAATTGTTCAAAGCCTTCTACTTCTGTTAAACGCTTTAATACAGAAGTTCTTTTCTCATTTGAAAGAGGTTGGAAAATAGCACCTGACTCGACCATATCAGTCAGCCACTTATTCTCTTCCATGTTATGTACGTGATGGAATTCAAACGCAATGGTTTTTGTGTAGACATCTGTTAAATAGTTAATTGCATCTAAACCATTTTTGACGTGTGATGGCGCATTCGTACATAAAATATCAACCGGAATTGATTTTAAATCTTCTTGCGTTAAATTGTAATCTTCCAAGTGAAGCAAGACAGGATCTTTCTTCTCGCTTTCAAGAGGCTTAATTGATGCGTATAGATGACCATAAGCACGGATGTTTTCCGCTAGCTTAATAGCCGATGCAATTTTAGATGTGTTAGCTGAAGGTGCAGCCTGTGCGTATTCAGCTTGCTGAACCTGCTCACTTTCGTTTAATGGAGGAGCACCCCAATAATCAAATAATTCTTTTAACTCTGGATCTACTAGATCTGACTGCTCTTCATATAACTCATACTGTTCTAATACATAGCCATAGTTCGGACCCAAAAATCCTTGCCAAGGCTCCCCTCTATTCGACGTTTCGTTACCCATGATAAAACCCCCAACGAGTTATAATAATTGTCGTACTCAACAATCTTTCCATTTTGAATGTCGATTACCTTATCGTCTGACATCTTTACAACGAGTGATAAATCTCACTGCGTGTGTATCTGATATCTGCTTATATTTTACCACTCTTTTACTCGTCAATCAAAATGAAATCGCTATATTTCTTTAATTTTTTTTACTTTTTTAATAGTCTTACTACTTTTTGAAAGCGTTTTATAAGTAAAGCTGATTAAAGGTCGAATCAAGTGTTAATTAATTGTTATTGACCTAGCTTTTGGCAAAATTAAATTGCTTGAAATATATTTTATGACTATTAAAAAAAAGAAGCAGCGTTTTGCTTCTTTTTTAAAACTCATCTACGATTTTTTCAACGTCTTCAAAATAACCATCATCTACTTCTGTAAGCTTGTTGCTTTTCGCCGCTTCGAGTAAATGAGTGAACCAAGTTAGTTCTACTTTCAAATGCATAATCGTGCGCATAATGATCGACAGATTTGCAATGGAATGATCCACCTTTTTAACTTGGTACAAATTTTGCATTTTTTCTAAATAAGCTGCCGTTTCCTCAATCTTTTTTTCTAGAGCAGAAGCCACTTTTTCTTGATCGACGTAAGAAGTAAATGAAAGCGCAGCATAAACTGGTCTATGCATATGCTCTTTTTTTAACAGCTGTTCAAAATAAAGGCGCTCGAATTCTTCTTTTCCTGCATCCGTGATAGAATAAACGGTCTTTTCAGGTCTGTTCGTCTCTCGAATCACATCGACTACTTTCACCAACTTATCTTTTTCGAGCGTATCAAAAGCGTAATATAAAGAACCGCTTGCAAGTTTAATATAGTGCTTCATTTGTCTTTCATTAATGGTTTGCTGAATTTCATAAGGGTGCTTATTTCCTTCCATTAATAAGCCCAGTATGACTAATTTAACACTCATAACATCTTTCACCTCTTGACATGCATCTTATTTAGTAAAAAAAGCACGAACATCTTCGCGCTTTTTCTATTTTTGAGCTGCAGGTTCCTTTGCTTCTACCCGCTTTTTAGGGGGAACTTCCACTCGTTCATTTCCCATTAAAAAGACAGTAATGATAGCTACTGCAATTGGAATAAGAGCAAGCATAAATGCATACGTGATCGATGTAGACATAGCATCAACAATCTTATCTAATATTTGAGGCGGAATGCTGTTTCGGGCACTTGATTGAAAAACTGCACTCGGATCTCCTATTTGAGAAAATGCTCCTTGTGATCCATTCCCCATACCTTGAAAATTGCGCTGCAGCTCATTTGTAAATGTATTGCTTTGAATCGTTCCAAAAATCGTAACTCCCAGCGTCATTCCTAAAGAACGCGCAAATGAGTTCGTTGAGTTGGCAGAACCTCTAAACTGTGGATCCAGCTTATGCGTTGACGAAGTTGGTAAAAGAGAAAAGCTAAATCCTACGCCAAACCCAGTCAAAATCATGAATACCGTCAGCATCCAACGAGGTGTATCAGGTTCCATTGTTCCTAATAAAAACATTCCCACTGCAAATGAAAAAACGGACATAATCATTAAGTTTCGAAAGCTTGTTTTTGTTAGAAAAATCCCGCCGATAGCACTTCCTGCTACCGAGCCTAACATCATCGGAGTTAAAATTAAACCTGCATTTGTAGCAGAACCTCCATAGACAGCTTGAACGAAAATAGGAATAAATACCGTTAAAATAATAAATGTTGCTCCGTATAAGAAAGCGAGAATTTGTGATGTTGCAAATAAACGGCGCTTGAACATCCAAAATGAAATAATCGGCTCTTGCGCGCGTTTTTCCACAAAAAAGAAGAGTGATAGCGCCACAGCAAAGATAGCAAAAAGAGATAAAATTTGCGGAGAAGACCAATCGTACTCTTTCCCTCCAAGTTCAAGAGCAAACATTAAACTAACTACTGAAATTACAAGAGTGGCTGCACCAGCCCAGTCAATTTTTTGTTTTTTATGACTTTTTGATTCTTTATAAAAGCGTACAATAAAAAATAACGATAAAAGTCCAATCGGCACGTTCACATAAAATACCCAGTGCCAGCTGATGTATTCCGTAATGTATGCACCAAGAAGCGGACCAAAAACGCTTGCTGAGCCAAAAACGGCACCTAATAATCCTGTCATTTTCCCGCGTTTCTCGGGAGGGAAAATATCAAATACAATGGTAAAAGCAATCGGAAGAAGCGCTCCTCCTCCAATTCCTTGAATCGCCCGGTAAATACTTAGCTGCACAATGCTTTGCGCTAGGCCACACAATGCAGAGCCAAGTAAAAATACCGTCAATCCAAAAATAAAAAACCGTTTACGGCCGTACATATCGGATAGTTTACCAAATATCGGCATACCCGCCATCACGGCAACCATATAGGCAGACGTTACCCAAACAAACTTATCTAACCCGCCTAGATCAGAAATGATTTTCCCCATAGCAGTCGCTACGATGGTATTATCCATGGCTGACATAAAAATACCGAGCAGCAATCCTGCTACGATAAAACGAATATTTTTTTCTGATGAAACCATTTCAGTTCCTCCTTTCGCGTCATCTTTTTGATGAACAAAAATGATAGCTACTTAAATTATTATATTCAAATTTGAGTATTTTACAATCTTAAATGTGCTTTTTGTAGAAATAAACATAAGAAAAGCGTAATGGGTCCATTACGCTTTTACTGTGAGCTGAGGCTCTAATTCAATCTCAACATTTCCTTGAATGGCTCTTGAAATCATACAGGATGTTTCTGCTTTTTTTATAAGTCGATTGATTTTTTCTTCTTGAGCCGCAAATTCAGATGTGATGATAACATGAGGTTTATGAATAATTTTTTCGTATGTGAATACACCATTCGTCACGTCCACAATAGCTTCTGATTCCATCGTTAAACCCTCCTGACGAATTCCACTTCTTTCGAACATCGCTGCAAGCGTGATGATGTAGCAAGTGGCTGCTGCCCCTAGCAGCATTTCATCTGGATTTGTTCCCACCCCTGGCCCGTCCATTTCTGGTGGAATAGAAATGTTTGTTTTTAATTGTCCTGATTCAATTGTACCTACTTCATTTCGGCCTCCTGGCCAATTTGCTTGCAAATGAAAGTGATGTTTTGCCATAGTTTATCCTTCTTTCTTCTATATAATGATGTGTACCTAGCGTACCCTTTTTATGTATAAAATAAAAATGTTCTGCTTGTCACAGCAAAAAGACTGCTAAACGGCGCAGTCTTTGTTTTTTCTTAACTTAAAGGTACTTTCTTTTCGCTTTCAACGAAAGCTTTGATTAATGATGGCAGCCAGTCCTGCAGGTTTGTAAATGAATATCCCCAAAAGCTAGCCTTTTCATTGCTCATCGTCCAAGAATGATCTACTCCGTAAGGAGAACTATTTTCATCTGTTAAACGAGAGGTTGTTTTTGCGGTTTTATTCGCTGCTTGTTCAATATATGAAAATAAATTTTTGAGTGAAATAGTACCATTTGAACAAGCGTTAATCGGTCCTTTTAGCTTCTGTTCTGCACACCAGACTAAAAATTCACCGGCTTCTTCCTGTGAAATGAAGTTCATTTCTGCTGCAATAGCCGGTACACCAATTTCTTCTTCATGCATAATTTTTTCTACGTGAAAACGTAAGCGATCCGTATAATCATCTTTTCCCATTACAATTGGAAAACGGACAGCCGTTACCGAAAACGGTGCTTTTTGAAAAAATACCGCTTCAGCTTGGCGTTTTCCTTCTTGGTAGGAAATATTTTCACGACGTGTATATGAAATAGGATACTTGTATGGATCAAAATCTTCTTCATAACACGTTTTTTCTAAAGAACCGTATACTGAAAGAGTCGAGGTGAGTACATAGTGACTCGTACTATGACGAAAAGCTTCAACAGCCACAGCTGCGCCGTGTGAAGAATAGCATATTTGATCGAAGATAACATCCCATTTTCTTCCTCGTGTTGTTTCGATTACAGAATCTTTTTCTACACGATCAAGAAGAATCCGTTCAACTCGGTTCCCGAAATCATCTGGTGTTTTACCTCGCGTTGCTAACGTAACCTTAACTCCTTTAGAGAGCAATGTCTGGACTAAATTTTTCCCAAAAAAACGAGTTCCACCTAACACAAGTGCTGTTTTCATCCTTTTCTCCACCTTTCGTATTTGATATGGATAACCATACCATTATTATCCAACTTTTTTGTTCATAAAGCTATGAATCTTTCCGCTTATTTTTTTATATTCCCACCTATTTTTTCGCCACTGTCGTGTTAAGATGTACATATCTAACAAAAAGGAGCGCCAGTGATGAAGCCTTTTCCACTTCCCCTTAACGAACGCCTTGTTGTTCTTGATATTATTCGGGGCATTGCTTTGCTAGGCATTTTCTTAGTAAATATCCCTGCTTTTGCTTCGCCGATATTTATTTTTCAGCTGTACGATATTCCTTATGAATATAAAGGAATCGATGCTTATATTGATTTATTCCTGCTGCTGTTTGTTCAAGGAAAGTTTTTTACGATTTTTTCTTTTTTATTTGGACTTGGATGCGGAATCTTTTTGCATAGAGCTGAAGAAAAGCATTACTTTGCCGCTGCTTTATGGTCCAGAAGAATGGCTTCTTTGTTATTAATCGGGCTTTTTCATCTTGTCTTTTTCTGGTATGGAGACATTTTGCATGTGTATGCTATTGGCGGTTTTTTAATGTTGTTTTTTTATAATCGAAAAACCAAAACAATTTTGCTGTGGGCAATAGGCTTGCTATGCTTTTTTTATCTTTTGGCTTGCATCCAGTTTTTCACTCCAGCCCACGTCCTGCAGGAGGCTCAGCGGGAGTATAAAGTTTTACATGAACATGCCTTAGTCCAATATTTATCCACCTACAGGCAAGCAGACTATTTATCTTGGATGTTTTATCGTTTGAAGGTTGAAGTGGTACCTATGCTATTAAATCTACCGTTTTCTATCTTTCCCGTATTTTCTATGTTTTTATTTGGCTTATATACCGCTAAAAAAGGATTAGTACATAATATCGAACAAAACCGTTCTTTTGTTAAGAAAATTCAGTCAATAACAGGCGCAGCGGGTTTTACTTTAACTATGATTCTTGCTATCTTAAAACTAGAAATTTTAAAATATGGACTCTATCAGCAGGCGGCCATTCACCTTTTTACAAGTTTGAGCGGCATTTTTCTATGTTTTTTTTATCTTACCACCTTACTGTTATTCCTGCAATTTTCTCCTTACGCTTCGATGCTGGGTCTTTTTAAGTATAGTGGAACAATGGCATTAACAACTTACCTTAGCCAAACTTTAATTTGCCTGTGGATGGTTAGAGCCTTTGGTTTATACGGAACTCTTACCTTAACAGAAAGCACGATTATTTGTCTCATTATATATACACTCCAGCTTTTTTTTAATAAGTGGTGGCTTTATTATTTCTATTACGGTCCGTTTGAATGGTTATGGCGGAGCTTTACATACCGATCTTTCCCGCCTCTCAGACGGAATAGAAAAGCTTCAGCTTAACAGCAAATCGGCCTTCAAATTTGAAAGCCGATTTGTCTCCTTTACTGCAAAGGCGGTATGGTTATTCGTTTAATTCCATTTGTTTCAAACTCTCGTATATACTCCATTTCTCGATGGAAAATTTGCATAAAAACTTCATTTTTTATTTCTTTAAGGGGTCCTATTTGTTCTATCACATCTCGTTTAGCCATGCGATAGGCTAGCGCTTCCCAAAACACTTCGTTATCGTATTCTCCAATAATATCTTGAAGAGAATCTTCATGTTCTTCTGTAAACATAACCTCATTATTTAGCGTGTGAAAAGGTCCTTTTTCAAGGAAAGGCTCTGCATGAGAAAACATTTGTTTTTCTACATCCGTATATTCTTGTGCATGCTCATCTTCCACTCCAGAACATGCTGTGACCATCCAGTTACCTAAATAAATTAAATCAAGCAGTTGGAAAAAATGCGTTTCAGATAGTTGAAGTTCAATATCGTTTTTTACAGGAGCTTTTGACATAAGCGCGGATCTCTCCTTTAATTTTGAGGGTAGTTGCTACTAAATAAAATAGCTAAAAGGGTTAGTATGCAGGCTAGCAGGAAAACTGAAGAAATGGCTTCACCTCTTTTCTGTAGTGTAAAAATAGAGGTACTGACATCCAAAGAAGTGAATACGAGGGGTGTAAACTTATCATAATCGAAATAAAGACAAGATACAAGACTTTTTTACTAAATTTTCTGACTATTTTCGCCATAAATACGTATTTTTGTTTTGTTTATACTAGAAAGGTCCGAACATTGCGTGCGGAGCTGCCCAAAATAAAAAAGCGCTGAATCAGGCGCTTTAACGGTGTAAAAAAATAGATAAACCAATAAAAAAAGCAGCTAAAATAAAATCAAAAATCCATTGCCACTTCTCACGTTTTAACAATACGTGCTCTACCCCTGATAACAGCGAACTTATACTAACCAAAACAAAAATAAAGCTTAATTGGTTAAACGAAAATTTAGTGACAAAATTTGATACAAGTATGACTGCTACGGTGATGAACAGTGCCATTTGACTTATAAGTACCCATTTAATTCTCTGTTTATATCCGTCTTTTAAAGCTTGTAATAAATCGTTGCTGATCACTCTCGCTAAACCCCTTTTGTATTCCTATCGTCAAAAGTAAGAACGCAGCAAAAAACGCTTCTCTGCATCTTAACTACTTAGCAAAACTAGCTATTAAATTGAAACATAAATATCGACTTGACTGTATTCAGGATCAATACAGCGTTCATCATATAATTCAAAATCTATTTTATAGGCACGATGATTTTTTTTAGCCCACTCGCGAATATAAGCCCAAGCCTCTACGACTACCTGTCTAGCTGGCCCAACAGCTGTTGTAAACACCATGTATTCACCTTCTGGGATGATGAACTCTCTCATATCATCTTTCAGTTCGCCGCCGGGTAAAACTTCATATCCGAGAGCAAATGTAAAATCCATTTTTTGATTGTATTCAAATTCTGTATAAAGAGCAAATGTATTGCCATTTACTTTATTGGCGATTTTATTAGCTAACTGTTGTTTATAAAAAGTCTGCCAGTGCTCAGGAATAAGACCTGTGCCCGTTTCTTCCACAGGTTCATCTGTTCGAATAGGCACTCCTACAACAGTAAATTCATTTACCTTGACTACTTTTTGACTTACAACTAAGTCAGTCAACATATTGAGCCCCCTTAATTCTTCTTTTTCTGTAGTTACAATGAGGGAAATACTTCTTAATATGCATTTTATTTGTATTCAAAGAAAACGTCAACCTTTTATGCAAATCCCTTAACGAAGGGGCTGAAGATCATTCTTCTAAGCTATAAAAAAACGATTCTATTTTCCTTGTACACATCATACGTATAAGATACCCCTAATTTACAATAGAGTGAGGTAAAAAAATGAAGATCATTGAACTTGCCGAATTCATTAAAACAAGTAAAAAAACAACTAAACTTGCTCTTTCCTCTTCTACAGTACAGTATACATTAGAAACAGATGATTTGAAAATTGAATTAAAAACAGGCGGCACGAATAAGCGAATCGTGTTTTTTCGCATCTTCTTAAAAGGAACATACAAGGATTGGATTTGTTACCACCGGAACGAACATCATATTTACGAATTGTATCAAAATATTTCTTTATCCCCTCAACTGCAAAAGCAGCTTTTGTACGCTATTGCATCATAAAAAGAGCCGGCTTAGTTAGCCAGCTCTTTTTATTTATGCTGTAGCTTTGTAAATGAATGTTTGTGCGGCTTCACATGTAATTTTCCCTTTGTCCATTGAATCCCTCTATATAAATAGTACGAGCACCAAAAAACTACTGGAACGATAAGTACGTAGGCAACGACACTATTTGTAAAGAAAGAAGAATCTATAGAACGAAGCAATCGATAGGTCTCATTTAATATACATATATGCACTACATAAATGCCAACTGAATTTTTCCCAACCTTTGAAAAGAATGAGTTTTTGCCAAGACTTGGACTGCTCAATACGAATAAAAACAATGATGCCGATAAAAAAATTGTGGAAATAAAATAGTCTCCGGGCTTGCTGTGCTGGATATTAACCAACCAGTAGCGCTCGACGATCTCTAACGCTGAAAACACAAAAAAGCTGGCTAAATAAATCATTGGCCTTACGTTTAATACTGACAGAATTTTCTTGCCATAAAGGGCAAACATAGCTCCTAATACTGTATAGAACAAACCAAAGAACAGGGCATCTCTCGTTTGAAAAGAAAGTGGAAAAAATAAAGAATAAGACTGCCCAAATAACCCAGTTACATATAATACGGTGCTGATAAACATTAATAAGCCAATCTTTTTCCATCGTTGAAATAAGAAAACGATGACAACAGCCCAAATTAATGCAATCAAGTACCAAAGCTGAAATCCGCTTGTGTCACTTCCATAATAAAAAATATCTTTGAATGTGATGGATGATGTTAAATAATCAGCTACTGCACCTTTTCGTTCTGCTAATGTTCCGTGGTTTTGAAATAAGCGCAGAACTACACCAAACAATAAATAAAAGATGAACCAACATGCATAAAGCTTGGAAATATTCCACGTGTATTTCTTTAAGTATGCAGAAGGCTTTGGATGCTTTTGAATTTTATTCATAAACAAATAACCTGATACAATAAAGAAAAAAGGAACCGCGAATCGTGCAAATGTGTCAACAATGACATCTAGCACATTTTCCTGGTTCCCTAAAAAGAAATCGTCATGTGATGGATTAACATGAATACAAACCACAAACACTGTAGCAAAAAACTTAATAAAATCAATTGAATAATTACGTTCCATCTTGTTGTCAGCTCCTTAAAATAAACTCGAGCTCTATTTTAGCATAATTATCCAAACAGAAAAGAGATTTTGGTAAAATTAACCTTATAGTCATGGAAAAAATTTCTTAACTTCCAATATTCTAGTCTTGTTTACTTGTATGATGTCTTTCAATATTCCAAATAAATAATTCTAAAGAACTACAAAATAAAAAAAACAGATTACGCGTAACCTGTTTTTTAAATTAACATTTTCCATGCAAACTTATTATCTTGTTTAATATCGACTTCTTTTTCATGCAAAGCCTGCACATGCTGTTTAATTTGTTTGAGAAACAGCATTACTTCCCCGCTTGATACGGCAGCTGAGTTGAGAGATAACGAATGTTTTTTAGCAATTTTTAATTCCTCGGTTTCCACTGAAATACTCACGTGGCGAAATAAGTGCCAAGGGTAGTAAACTGTTTTAAAAGATTTTGAGAAATAAATTCCTTTAGAACAAACGGTAATCCCCTCGGTTTTTTGAAGAGGATATGTATTTAAATGAGCTACAATTTTTTCTTTAGCAGGTAAATAGAGCCTGTTTCGCATCTCTTTTTCAACTTCTTCACATAGCTGTCCTTCTACCGACAACACATCTTTTGGATCAGGGGTTTGATGAATTTGAAAAGATGAACAAATAGAAGTTAATTCTTTTGAGGATACACACGGATATATATAGTCTTGACACATATATTCATGGGAATGGGTGCGAATAAATTTCTTGATTTTTTTTAATAGAGATACTAGCTTTCTAGCTGAGTAATCGTTTTGATTGACTTGAAATTTCTCCACGTCATTAAAACAAATCATTTCTTCTTTTCGAATGGTAATGGATTGAATGTTAGCGAACTCTTCCCATAATATTTTTCCTTTTTTCATCCCTCTGCTTTTCCAGTAAATCCCCTTATTTGTAAAGCAAATTCCCCTTTTATCTAGGCCTGCTATAAAAGAGCTGTGTAAATACGCGATAATTTTTTCTTGAGGCTGAAACTGAAAGTATTTGCTAGCCATTTTTTTGTAGAAACTAGGTATTTGCAGTACATAAAATTGACTTTCTCTATAGATTAAGCATAAGTCAGTCAAATAATTAGTTTTCAGCGTCGCCACGCTCTCACTTCCTTTTTGAGTGTAAATAACCGTACCCATTTTTTTCTATTACTTTATAAACGTTTTTTAATGAAAAAAGTTTCAACTTTTTTTGTTTTTTATAAAAAAGCTTTAAATTGAATCATTTCTTTCATCTAGGGAGTTGCCTAATTACTCACTTATTCAATAATCTTATTTTAAACGTTCCCTACTTAATTAAGAAACTAAACCAGATAATAGCAATGCTTACTTGCTTTATCCAAATCATCCGTTGTGAACAAAAACAAACCGCAGCGTTAAAACGCGATGCGGTTTGTTTTTTAAGCTAAATAAGCTTCTTTTATTTTTTCATTATGAATTAATTCCGTCCCTTTCCCTTGCAGAATAATTTCGCCCGTTTGAATCACATAGCCTCGGTGCGCGATTTGCAGCGCTTGATAAGCGTTTTGTTCAACGAGTAAAATGGTCATTCCGCTTTTATTTAATTCCATAATGATTTCAAATATTTGTTCTACAATGATAGGAGCAAGCCCCATAGAAGGTTCATCTAGCATAAGCATAGAAGGGTTCATCATAAGTGCCCGCCCGATAGCTAGCATTTGCTGTTCACCGCCACTCATCGTTCCTCCTTTTTGAGTCAATCTTTCTTTTAATCTTGGAAAATAGGTGAGTACTCTAGTCATGTTTTCTTCTATTACTTTTTTATTAGAAAGTGAAAATGCTCCGATAGTTAAATTTTCTTTTACCGTCATCTTAGGAAAGATCTTTCTTCCCTCTGGTACATGAGCTATTCCTAAACGGGCCGTTTGGTGAGGAGGGAATTTCGTGATGTGGGTGCCTTTATACATGATACTACCTGCTTTGACAGGAGCTTGACCGCTAATGGACTTTAATGTGGTAGATTTTCCGGCTCCATTGCTTCCGATAAGAGTCACAATTTCTCCTTCTTCTACATCAATCGTTATTCCTTTAAGTGCTTGAATTCCTCCATAAAAGGTATCAATTTCAGTTAACTTTAATAGAGTCATGTGCTTTTCTCCTTTCTTTCTATCTCCTCTGCCGCTCCTTTTCCTAAATAGGCTTCGATCACTTTCGGGTGTGTACGAATATGTTCAGCGTTTCCTTCTGCAATTTTTATTCCATGATCTAATACAATAATATGATCAGAAATTTCCATGACGAGCTTCATGTCATGCTCAATTAATAAAATGGTTATTTCCCGGTCTTTTCGTATCGTGTGAATAAGATCCGTCAGCTCTTTTGTTTCACGCGGATTCATACCAGCAGCCGGTTCGTCTAATAATAACAGTGAGGGTCTAGTAGCTAACGCTCTGGCAATTTCGAGTCGGCGCTGCGCTCCATATGATAAGTTAGTGGCTACTTCGTTATATAAAGCTTCTAGCCCAACGTATTCTAACAGCTTATACGCTTCTTTTTTAGCTGCTTTTTCCGCTCTTTTTGCTCGAGGTAAATTCAACAGCGTTTCAAAAGTGGTTGCTTTCAAATGGTTGTGCATCCCAACTAACACATTTTCTAACACCGTTATATTACTAAATAACCTGATGTTTTGAAATGTCCGAGAAATCCCTTGTTTTGATACGCTGTGAGGTTTTAGCCCTGTTATAGATTGACCATTTAACATAATATCACCTGAGGTTGGCTGATAAACACCTGTCACCATATTAAAAAATGTAGTCTTCCCAGCGCCGTTTGGTCCTATTACAGCCGTTATTGAATTTTTTTGAATATCCATTGTTACGTCTTGATTGGCAACTAAACCGCCAAAGGTCTTGGTTACATTTTTCACTTCTAAAATAGACAATTTCTTTCACCTCTATAGATTGACGTTTTTCTCAGCCGTTGAAATCACGGACTGTATTTCTTCTTTTTCAGCTTCTTCTTTCAGCTCTTTCAAATCGAACGTAGGCTGTTTAGCAGGAAGCAACCCCTGAGACCTGTATAGAGCAAATAGAATAAGAAGTCCGCCAAAAATAAATCGCTGCATTTTAGCTGGCGAAAGTGCATCCGGTATAGAGATAACCCCGTTTAAACTCAGTTGATTAAACCAATCGGTGAGCTCCGTTAATACTTGAAGATTAAGAATGGTTACAACCGCCGCTCCAAGTATGACGCCTGGAACGCTCCCCATTCCTCCTAAAATAACCATAACTAAAATCGTGATAGATTCTAACAGCGTAAAGCTGGTTGGATCAACAAAGGTTTGCTTAGCGGCAAAGACCACTCCCATCATGCCTGAAAAAGAGGCACCGATAGCAAACGCAAGCAGCTTTGTTCTGACAAGGTGAATTCCCATCGCCTGAGCTGCAATTTCATTTTCACGAACCGCTTTCCACGATCGTCCTACTTTAGAATATTCAAATCGCCGTACAATAAAAATAACTGCAGCTAAGATGACTAATACTACATAATAGAACTGACTTGGATATACTAAGTTAATCCCAAAAATAGAAGGCGGCGTCACGGAGGACAGCCCCATTGCCCCGTTTGTAATATTGATTGGTTTATCCAAATTGTTAAATACAATTCGAATAATTTCCCCAAATCCAAGCGTAACGATAGCAAGGTAGTCTCCTTTTACGCGCAGCACAGGTATACCAAGCAGAACTCCAAATAAAGCGGCTATTAGGCATCCCGCAATAATAAAAAACCAAAAGCTTTCTCCTGATAATGGATACGTACCAAAAGGCATAAAATTAGCAGCTTGATTGGTCGCGAAAATTCCATACGTGTAAGCCCCAACTGCAAAGAAAGCAACAAATCCCAAATCCAATAATCCGGCTAATCCCACTACGATGTTCAACCCAAGTGCCATAGCAATATAGATGCCTACTAGTGTAGATACTTCCATATAGGATTCATAAGCAGGGCCTTGGCTAGCTGAAAAAGGAAGCAGCACAATTAAAATGACCCCTGCTATTAGCCATTTTAATTTAGTAGAAAGAGACATAAAATACAGAAGTAATAATGAAAATAAAAGAAGTAAAAATGCGACAACGGACTTCTGGGCAAGCATTAAACTACCGCTTGTTGCAATTACATATATAAAAAATAGAATAATTTGCGCCTTTTTGTTTCCTTCAAGCCTACTCATTAATTTTTTCATCTTCATCACCTACACTTTTTCTGTAACGGCTTTTCCAAATAAGCCTTCTGGTTTAAAAATTAACACCAAAATCAAAATGGCAAATGCAAATACATCTTTATACTCTGCTCCTAAAATATTGCCGGTGATTGTTGATAAATTCGCAGCTGCAAACATTTCAAGGATGCCAAGCATTAGCCCTCCAAACATTGCGCCTCGTATATTGCCTATTCCCCCTAAAACAGCTGCTGTAAAAGCCTTTAATCCTAATATGAACCCAATGTAAGGATCGATTGTTCCGTAATGAAGCGCAAATAACACACCGGTTGCGCCTCCTAGAGCCGAACCAATAAAGAAAGTAAGAGAAATAACTTTGTTTACATTAATGGACATGAGTGAAGCTGTATCGGGATCTTGGGCTACAGCCCTCATTGCCATTCCCCATTTGGTTCGATTGACAAAAATTTCAAGTCCGATCATTAAGCAAAGAGCAACAATTAACACTACGATAAACGTTACTTTAAATGTAGCATCATCAAATGATGATGAAAGAGAAGAGGCGCTAACCGATACTTTGCCTGAAAATAAAGCTGGGGTATTAACAATATAGTTACCATTCTTAAGTTCCGTAATGAAGCGCACAAAGTCCTGTAATAGAAATGACATTCCGATAGCTGTAATAAGTGTGATCAGTTTAGAAGACTTGCGCAGAGGGCGGTAAGCCACTCTTTCAATTCCCATACCAAGAAACCCAGTTGCAACACTCGTAATAAGAAGAACTAAAATTAACGTCACAACAGCCGGAAAAGCTGCAATCCAACCTACGCCTGTTAACCCTATCAAAATAGCGGTTCCGATAAAGGCACCTGACATAAAAATTTCGCCGTGTGCAAAATTGATGAGTTCTAAAATGCCATATACCATCGTATAACCTAGGGCAATAATTGCATATACAGCTCCTAATGTTAGTCCGTCAATTAACACTTGCGGCAGCGTTTGTATAATATGAGCAAACATATAACCTCGTCCCTTTCGTCCTATAAAATCGATTTTAAGAAAAGAAAGGTACGGAACATCCATACCTTTCTTTTCTAAGGTTTACTGTGAGATTTCTCCTTCTAATTTAGCTGGGTATGAAGGAGAGTCAAACTTATAGATAAAGATTTTAGCGTATTTATTGTCTCCTTTCTCATCAAATCCTACCTGCGTAAGTTCTCCTTTATATTCTGTAATACCGCGTACGGCGTCACGTACTGCTTCATGAGAAGGAAGCTTTTTATCATTGTCTTCAATTGCTTTTTGAATACCTTGAAGCATAACTTTCATGGAATCATACCCGTATACAGAATATGACTCTACTTTTTTATTGAATTTCTTCTCATAATCTTTAGCGAATTGCGTCTTGGAAGCATCGCCTGCTACTGACGTAAGATACGTATCTTTTACAGCATCTCCGGCAATATCAACTAAAGTTGATGAGTCTAAGCCATCCCCTCCCATAAACTTAGCGGTAATTCCTTTGTCACGAGCTTGTTTAATTAAAAGTCCGCCTTCTGCATAAAGACCACCAAAATAAACGAGATCCGGCTTTTCTTTAGAGACTTGATTTAACACACCGTTAAAATCTTTTTCTCCAACCGTAATTCCTTCAAATCCAACAATTTTTGCTCCTTCTTTTTCAGCTCCTGTTTTAAAAGCGTCTGCAAGCCCCTGTCCGTAAGCTGTTTTATCTTGAATGACAAAAATATTTTTTGCTTTCAACTCTTTAACAGCATATCCAGCTCCTGCAGGCCCTTGGAAGTCATCGCGCGCTACAATGCGGTTAACCGTTTTTAACTTTCGGTCTGTTACGTCCGTTGCTGTACTTGCAGGAGAAATCATTGGAATTGAATATTTCTCATACGTTTCAGATGAAGGAATGGTAACCCCTGAGTTTAAATGTCCTATCACTCCATAGACGGCTTTATCGGATCCGATTAACTGAGCGTTCGCTACGCCTTTTTTCGGGTCGCCTTGGTCGTCATAAGGTACAAGCTGAAGTTTATATCCTAATTTTTTAAACGTGTCTTTTTCTTCATCAAGAGCTAACTGAGCTCCCAGTTTGATTGCTTCACCTAATGTCGCACTACCTCCTGACAAAGGGCTTTGCGTAGCAATTTTAATAACATTGCTGCCTTTATCTTCTCCCGATGTACTGTTGCTCCCACAGCCAGCTACAAACCCTACCGATAAGACCGTTGTTGCTAAAATAGATAACATTTTTTTACTTAGCATGTAGTAATCGTTATAAAACGCTTAATAGCGGCTAGTCTTTTATAACGATTTTCCCTCCCTTTGTTCGCGTCTAGAACGCTTTTTATCTTTGCAACAAATGTCATTTTTGAAAACGGTGAAACAGCTTGCTGTTTATGTACATCTTTTTTCACATCCTTTCATAATAGATTCGCTCTCATATATAAAGAGAAACTAAAAATAGTAAAAATATAGTTATTTTTTACTATTATAAAAGGATAAACAGCAGTATTTCACCAAACTTGTCAGTAATAATGACACATATTTTTATAATTTTCTTAATTTTATAAAAATAATTTTAATTATATTCACTTATTTTTTGCGATATACTTTTTGGCTATATATATAACAAAAAAGCATGTCACCGTAAGGAAACATGCCGTGTAACTATTCAATCTAAAAAAAGGTGCAGAGTATGCACCTTTTATATGACCCTTTGTTTTCTCTTTCTCCCTAAGTTTAACTATTATTTCGTAATGCCTGTGATCCCTCTTCCCCCGTTCGGATCTTAATCGCATTTTTTAATTCATAGATAAATATTTTCCCATCTCCAGGCTGACCTGTATTTAGTACTTTTCTTGCTTTATCAACAACGTCAGCTACCGGAACTTCGCACACTACAATTTCTACTTTAATTCGTGCGTGCATATTGTCTTGTTTTTTAACGCCTCTATAAAGCTCCGTAATGCCTTTTTGCAACCCGCACCCCAGTGCATCCGTAACTGTAATACCGCTAACGCCGATTTTCGCCAGTTCTTGCTTAAGCTCTTCAAACTTTGAAGGGCGTGTAATAATTTCAATTTTTGTTAAAACATCACTCACTGTGTCCACCCCTTTTACATATTCGATTCGTGATACGCTCTTTCACCGTGCAGCGTAATATCAAGCCCAAGCGTTTCTTCTTCTTGTGTCGCACGCAGAGATACGATTAATCCAACCACTTTAACGATAATGAAGGTAGCAATACCGACAAATAGGTATGTTGCTACGATAGCAACCAGCTGTTTCCAAAGTAGACTTGGATCTCCGTAGAATAAACCATTCGCACCAGCGTCATTTACAGAAGTTGTGGCAAATAAACCTGTTGCAATACCTCCCCACGTTCCCCCAATACCGTGAAGACCAAATGCATCTAACGCATCGTCGTAACCGATTTTCTTTTTAAGTGAGAAGATACCCCAGAAACAAACTGCACCGCCGATAAAACCTATTACAATAGAGGCAAACGGTGTAACGAATCCACAAGCTGGTGTAATAGCTACAAGTCCAGCAATCGCTCCCGAAACGGCTCCAAGCAGCGTAGGTTTTTTATTGATAATCCACTCTACTACAAGCCAGCCGATAATTCCTGTTGCTGCCGCTGTATTCGTGTTAATAAAAGCCGTCATTGCAACGCTGTTAATAGTTAAAGAACTTCCAACGTTAAAACCAAACCACCCGAACCAAATCAGCATTCCGCCTAAAAGAGTTAACGGTAAATTGTGAGGTGCTGCGGCATCGGCATTTTTTCGTTTTCCAACAACAAGAGCTAGAATTAATCCTGCTACACCTGACGAAATGTGAACGACGTTTCCTCCGGCAAAGTCAATAGCTCCTAGTTCACGAAGCCATCCGCCAACTCCCCAAACCCAGTGTGCAACTGGTGCATATACAAATAATGACCATAGGATAGCAAATAAGATAAATGCTGAAAACTTCATGCGCTCTGCAAAAGCCCCAGAGATAATAGCTACTGTTAGTACAGCAAATGTCAGTTGAAACATCATAAACATATTATGCGGGATCGTAGCACTGTAGTCCCCGTTTGGAGTGAATCCGACTCCTTTTAATCCTACCCAGTCCAAGTTACCAATAAAAGCATTGCCACCGGTCGAAAAAGCTAACGAATAGCCTGCTACTATCCAAAGAACGGATATAACAGCTAAGGAACCTACGCTATACATCGCGGTACTTAACATGTTTTTACTTCGAACCATGCCCCCGTAAAACAATGCAATAGCTGGTGTCATAATCCAAACCAATAATGCTGAAAAAAACATAAATACTGAATCGCCCATTTGCATGATGATTTCCCCCTTAAGTACGAATAAATAACCCCTAAATTTAATGTTAGATTATATAACATCTATTGTTATGTTTACTATCATATTTGATTTATATGTATTTAGCAACTACTTTTTGCAAATTTATTCAGAAAACTTTTGTTTTTTAGACTCTTTTCTTTTTATTATTTATTCTTCTATGTACACATAAGCTGCAATATCATTTATGATTGTTAGAATTTCTAACATAAAAAATCCTCTTCTTGGAGTAGAAGAGGATTTTTCTTTACAAATACATATATACACCTGGTCCTAGAGGAATACCGAATACAGCAAAAACAATCAACATTATAATCCAAATTCCTAAGAAGGCTAAAGTATAAGGAAGCATAAGTGAAATGATGGTTCCAAGTCCTGCTTTCGGCTCGTATTCTTTCATAAAGGCTAAAATGACAATCATATATGGATTTAAAGGAGTGATTACATTCGTAGACGAATCTGCTATTCGGTAAGCTGCTTGAATAAATCCAGGATTGTATCCTAACAGCATGAATAATGGAATAAAAATAGGTGCTTCTAGTGCCCATTGAGCGGAGCCGCTAAAAATAAGAAGGCTTAAAACAACAGTTAAAAATACAAAACCAACCACAACTGGAAGTCCAGTTAGATTTAGTGCTTTTAATGCATCCGCTCCTTCTACTGCAATCCACGTTCCAATATTAGTCCAATTAAAGTAAGCGATAAATTGAGCGGCGGCAAAAATAAGGACAATATAGCTAGCCATATCTTTCATCGAATCAGTCATATAAGCAGGTATATCTCTAGAACTTTTGATTTTCCCTACTGTTATTCCATAAACAGAGCCAACTACCACAAAAAACAGCAGTGTAATCGGAATGATACCATCTAAAAAAGGAGATGGAACAATCCCACCGTCTTCATTTCGTAAAGGAGAGTTGGGCCAAAATAAGAAAACAGCTAGTACAACGACATAAATACATGTAGCAACGATACTGTTTTTTAATCCTTTTGCTTCTACCTCACTGATTTCACCAAAATCATTGCGTTTTTTTCCTTTATAATTACCCAGTCTAGGTTCTACAATCTTTTCAGTGACGATCGCTCCTATAATAGTTAAAACGAATACAGAAGCCGCCATGAAGTACCAGTTCGCTGCAGGGCTGACAGCAGCGCTTGGGTCAATTGTTTTAGCAGCTTCAGTAGAAATGCCTGATAACAATCCGTCGGTTCCGGATATAATAAGATTCGCTGTAAAGCCTGATCCCACCCCAGCAAACCCTGCTGCTAATCCAGCAAGCGGATGTCTTCCTACTGTATAAAATATCATTGCGGCAAGCGGAGGCACGATGACAAAAGCAGCATCTGCGGCTAAGTTGGCCATAATTCCTGTAAAAATGATGGCGTATGTAATAAGAGCTTTTGGAGCATTTAAAATCGTTTTCTTTATGGCCACTTCAAGCAGACCTACTTTTTCTGCAAGTCCGACTCCAAGCATCATAGCAAGTACAAGTCCTAGGGGCTTAAATTCAGTGAAATTTGTCAGCATCGATGTTAAGATATACTGAATGCCTTCATGCGACAACAAACTTTCAATTGGAAGAGTCTTATTAGTACCAGGGTGGACCACCGTTACTCCCATACTATTAATAGCAACAGACGCTAATACGATAATAAGCGCTAAGCATACAAACAAAATAAAAGGATCAGGTAGTTTGTTTCCGAATGCTTCTACTCTTCCTAATAGTTTGTTTAGAAAGGTTGTTGGATGTGATTTTTGCTCTGTTTGCAAATTAGGTTGTGCCATACTTTCTCTCCTTTTTCTTTTAGATTCTTTTTGGTTTTTTTTCCTTTTAATTACCAAAAAGACTATTAGTACATAATAATCTGAATATTTATATTATTCAAGTATTATTTTTAAGGAATTTTTATTTATCTATTAAAACTAATAGCATTTAGATAAATAGAAAGCCAGAAGATATCTTTTTAATCGACCATCAAAAATAACAAAAAGCTCTCCGTGTGAAGAGAGCTTTTTGTTATTTCGCTATACTAGATGGAGCAGACTCTTTTCCTGACTCGTTAACAGCTGTTACATAATAACGAGACTGAGATGCGTCGGAGTCGGCAAAGCTTTTTCGCTCAAATTCCGAAACGCTGCCAATATGGACAAATGTTCCGCCTGGATTCTTTTTGTAAATTCGGTAACCGATAATATTGCCTTCTCGTACCGCGTACCACGTAAGTAAATTACCGCTCATCTTTACATGTGTAGGAGGTTTTGGTGCAGTTGCTTCACGCTCCAATTCTTTTGCTTGGTCAGCTTTTAGTTCTGTATAGACAACTAACCTCTCTTGATGGGTTCCTTCCGCACGGTCAAACGTGCCTGTACACGTAATTAAATTTAAATTACGTTTGTTGCTGTACCCAAAAATTTCGTTTAGAGGTGCTTTATCTCGCGGATAGCTTTTTGTACGTTTAACAACAAAGGTAAGCGTGGTCCCCTGTGCATCTCTTATGGTAATTTCATCGTCTTTTTTTAAGTTTTTGAGATTGTAAAAGACGGCAGGACCAGTTTTACTGTCTACGTGTCCTGCTAATACAGCATTTCCTTTTACGCCAGGTTTTGCTCCTGGTTCAAACCAAGCAACTCCATTTTCTGTAGATGGCGCTGCCATTTCACCGCTGTCTAATAACCCTACTTGTTCAATTGAAGTCTCCACATGAATAGCTGGAATGGACACTTTTGCAGGAATGATTCCTTTGAATTCTTTGTTTAACTGTTTGGCTTCTGTTTTATGCTTTTTTAATACAGCAAATTCTTCTTCAAGCGTTACCCGGCTTTTTAAATCCTTTGATTGTGTTTCTTTTTCTTTTTGCTTAGCTGCATTCTGTTGCTTCATTTCTTTTGCTTCTACCATTTGTTCTTTAAAATATAGTCCGCCGCTAACAAGCAGGACTAAACTTAATATACAGTAGGCGAGAACAATCGCTTTTTTCACATCGTCACCTCGTTTCACAGCTGTTTATAAAAAAGAAGAGAGAACAACCTCTCTTCTTTTTTTAGGACTCTTGACTTGTAATTCATAAGGAAAAGGAGAAAAAATATTATTTACTTACTGGTTTCTTGCGTAAAATAACTCCAGCTGTTAATACAGCTAACGAACCTAGTGCAATATAGATCGCTGTTAGTGGGTTCATCGTTGATTCAGACGCCCCGCCCATACCTGTTTTCGGCATATCTGTTGGCATAGCTGTCTCAGCAAATTTATCGGGATTTTGTTTTACAATCGCTTCACCTAAAGCTTGACCAACACCAAACATTAATTTATACCCTTCACGGTACGTATCATAACTTCCAGCGTAGTCGCCGGATGCATATTGCTCAAATGTTTTAATAACCGTATCTTCATGTGCTTTTATAGCTGCCTGTGCGTCTGCAGTTGGAAGGTTTCCATCTGTTGCTGTTCCTAAGAATGTACCAAATTCTTGCGCGAATTTATGGAGCTTGTCTTTAGCAGCTTTTTCTCCTGCTTCATCGCCTTTTACTTGTGCACTTACTAGTTCAGCTTGGGCATTGATGTGATCTCCTTGCCAAATTTTTTCGAATTGCGCAGCCCCTTCATCGCCATATACTGAACCGATTGCAGCTTTAAAATCTGCTGTGTTAGCATTTTCTAACCAGCTAACATAGTCGTAATCTTTTGAACCGTTAAACCCTTTTTCCATTCCCATTGTTGCTAAAGCAAAATGTTCTGCTGCTAAGCTGTTTAATGAAGAACGTAAATCTGCTGCTGGTGTATCTACTTTGGTATTGTCGAATTTATCGGGCATTTGCGTTACGATTGCATTTGATAACGCTTTACTAATTGCGAACATTTGCTGATATCCTTCGCGGTATGTTTTAGCGGCCGCTTCATAGTCACCTTCTACATAATCTTCAAACGTTTCTTTTACTTGATCTTCGTGCACGCGAAGCGCTTCTTTTGCTGCATCTTCAGGTAGTTTACCTTCCGTAGCAGTGCTTAAGAACTTAGCAAATTCATTCACGAATTGATCTACTTCTTTATCTACTTCCGCCATGGCTTCTTTGTCGTTTTCTTTTGTTGCTTTTACAAAATCATCTGTGTAATTGTTGTGTTCTCTGAAAATTCGTTCAAATTCAGCTGCTCCTTTATCACCATAGATAGAAGCAATAGCTGGCTCCATGTCGACGGCATTTTGATCCAATGCTTTGAACGCAGCGTCAGCATCTTTAGAACCGTCATAGGCTGTTGTCATAGCAGCAACGGCAAGCGTAAAGTGTTCAGATAATAGGTAGTCTAAGTTCGCTCGTAGATCTGAAGCTTTTGTTACTGCCGTTGGTTTTGCTTCCTCTGCATTTGCAATAGTCGGCATCAATAGTGAAGCTCCTAGTACAGGGATCATTAATTTTTTACTTAATTTCATCATTTTCCACTCTCCTCATTTTTAGTTGATGTACGCCACTTTTTTCATTCTTACTACATCTTAAACCATTAAATAGATTGAACATTTTGAATATTCTATATATTAACCTTTCATGTTCCCTCACATTTAATGATCCTTTTTAGGAAGTATTCTCTTTCTATTTACTAAACGATTGCTGAGTGATGTTGGATCACTCTTTTTTAAAATTTTTTTAAATGTCATCTTCGTGAAGAATTCCTTCCCTCTCTACTTATCTAACGAACGCCTTCTTCAGTTAGATCACTTTTTTTAAAAAAGTTTTTAACCGCCTTTTCTTAAGAAGTACTTCCTTTTCTACTTACCTAACGAACACCTTATTCATTTGGATCACTTTTTGAATAAATATTTTAAATTTAACAGAAAAAGAAATTGAGACATAACAAGATAAATTCAATTTAAAGACGAACAAATGGGATAAATGAGTTAGTATGAATCACTTTTAACACCGCTGTTGATTTCCTTTCAAGACTTCGCTTTCTGCAGGCAGCCGCTAAGCCTTCTCGTCGTTTGCGCCCTGCAGGGTCTTTCTCGCAGGAGTCTTCGCCATCAACGGCTAGAAACCACTATATATATGAAACCTGCGCAATAAAAAAATCCAAACGAGTTGGATTCTCCATTAAGAATCTCAATTCATCGTTCGGATCTTCTTTTAACTAAACTACTTTTGTCTGAGCCTTTTTTTATCTTTACTTATTTAAAAAATTCCACATCACATCGTTTACTTCTTGAGGCTTTTCATGCTGAGGGGCATGAGATGCTTCAGCTAATCGGTGAACAGATATGTTTGGCACATATTCTTCAATACCATCTAAGTTTTCAGGCATAAAAGTAGGATCTTGATTTCCCCAAATCATTTGTACCGGGATGTTTAACACTTTTTCTTCTAACGGAAACAAAGATTTTCTTTGAAGGTCTTCTTCTGTAAAAATCTTTAAATTGCGGTAATAACTTAGCATAGACAGCACAGAGCCATTTTCCCAAGAGTTCATGTATGCTTGAACATCATCAGCTGTTAGATATCCTTTTTTTACACCTGGGTCGATCACAAGCTTACGCAAACCTGAGAAGTTGTCTCGTTCCATATAGTCCTGTGCTTCTTGTTTTTGAAACCATTTCATATACTCACTTGCTTTTTGCTGATTTTTATTTGTTCTAAGCTCACGCATAAATGTATAAGGGTGCGGACCGTTAAAAGCAATTAATTTTTGTACATATTCCGGGTAGCGATAAGCGAATGTCCAGCCGATTCCTGCTCCCCAGTCGTGTACAACTAGCGTGCAGGAGCTATATCCTAGGCCTTCAATCACTTGGCGAATATCTTCTACTAATACATCAATCTCGTATGATTCTAGTCCGCTTGGCTTTTCAGATAAGTTATATCCTCTTAAGTCCAAAGCAACTGTGTGAAAATCATTAGAAAATTCATCTATCTGGTGTCGCCAAATATGCGAAAAGTCAGGAAACCCATGAAGAAATAGCATAAGATCTCCTTGTCCCTTGCTTATGTAGTGCAAATTAACCCCATTTACGTTTATATACTGTTTACTCATTGTTCATTTCCTCCTTTATAAGTAGCTGTAGAGCAGTATAACGCTGTAAAAAATGAACGTCAATTCATTTGCTTTGTTTACTTCTTTTAAGTTCCTTTTATGAATATAGTTAATTATTTAGCGTGCATCTTTTTTAAAGGAGTGGTTAACGATGGCTTATATCTATTCCAAGGGCTGGTTTGTTCAACAGTTAAAAGCGGCCAATATCTCTAAAATTGATGGAAGAAAGCTAGAAAGTTATAAAACCTACATTCTTCGTAATTTATATGCTGAGCTTATAGAACAAAGTAAAATCAACGGCTAAAAGAGGTTGAGACATAACGAAATGAATTCCATCTAAAGATTTACACAAATGAAATCTACGTTTGTCTTAACAAAAAAACGAACCACTAATCAAAAGTCTTGATCAATGGTTCGTTTTTCATTTCGTCTAAAATATTTTTGTCCCAGCCTCTTTTTTTACAGCGATTGCTCAATAAAAGATAATACGCGCTTTACATATTCTTTTTTGTATACATGATAATTTTGAACGTGTTCTGCTTTATCAGTTTTCCAGAAGTGAAAAGCATCCGGGTGCGTTTTAGCCATTTTTTCACTTTCAGTGTAAGGAATTTTTGTATCTCCTGTGCTGTGTATAAATAAAATGGGTCGAGGGTAAATATGCTCGACTGCTTTAATAGGACTAGCTTCAGCAGGATTTACATCTGCAATAACAGGAAGAATAGCAATGGTTAGCGGTGTAAACGGAAAGTTTGGTAAATGAGACCATACAGATAGATTTTCTTTTAAATAAGAGGTTAAATCGCTAAAAGGACTATCCGCTACCACTGCTTTTACGTCGTCATCTTGAGAGGCTGCTAATAAAGAAGTGGCGGCTCCCATTGAAATGCCGTAGAGCACAATTGGCTCTTTTGTTGTTTCTTTCATTTTCTGAATAACGCCTAATAAATCGAGCTGTTCTTTTACACCAATCGTCGTTTGATTTCCTTCTGAGTCTCCTGAATCTCTAAAGTCAAACATGACTACTCGATATCCCGCTTTTACAAATTCTTTACTCAGCGGCAAAAAGCCAGCTCCTTGTGCTTCACGGTTATTTCCGTATCCATGTGACATAATAATGGTCGCTCTTGGCTGTTCCGTTGGTTCAATCATCCATCCTTTTAAATGGGTTATCCCGTCTTTGCTCAAAAATACTTGATTGCTATAGTGCATGCCGTAATCGCTAGGATTTTTCACAGCAGGATTTTTATCTAGTTTTGTCAGGCTTATGCCTACATAAAGAGAAATTGCCGTACAAAGTACAAAACAAAGAATAACAAAGGATATCAGGCTGATCCATATTGTTTTTTTCTTTTTTCCTGTATTTGTCTGTCGATTTAGAACTGGAGTCAAGCTCGTTCCTCCTTTTTATCTAAGATCATCTTTCCTATTCTTATTGCTGCTTCCCTTTCTCCATTTTAAAGCTAGCCCATCTATTTTATGAATAAAATTCGTTTTATTTTCTACATATTTTTCTGGTTCAAAGCGATAGCGATGCGCTAGTTCTATTTTCAGCGTTTCGTATTCTTTTGCTGCATCAGGGTGAGTACGCAGATAATCTCGAAACCATATATGCCGATTAATTTCTGGGTGGCCTTTTTCATAAATATGAACATGATGCGTTCTTTCATTCCCGCCTTTTTGGAAGTATCGTCTTCCTTTTAAGCCGTTTTCACCTTTCGCTTCGTAACCAAGCTGTTCCATCCTCTGATTATACGTATCTACTTTTTTTATATCTTTCACTTCAATAAGTAAATCAATAATCGGTTTTGCGCTTAAGCCGGGAACAGCAGTGCTTCCGATATGATGAACCTCTAAAACTTGAGCTGACATTATAGTTGTTAAGGTGGCAGCTTCTTTTGAAAATTCCTTTTCCCACGCGATATTATAGGGTGTCAGCTGAATTTCTCTCATGGACTTCATCTTCAATTCCTCCTCTTGCAACGAAAAAACTGCTTATTATAGAATAGCCTATAATAAGCAGTTTTTCATCATTTAACATGTTATTAAGTTTTATCTAGTAAACGCCTGCTTCGCTAAATTAACAATTGTCATATCATCCATTGGAGGGTTGTGAAGGCCAGCACGCACGTCTCTATAATAGCGCTGCAGCGGATTACTGCGCTGCAAGCTACGTGCTCCTACTATGCGCATGGCTTTGTCGACAACCGTACAGGCACTATTGGTCACTACGTGTTTGACAGCTGCTAACTCTCCCGCTAATGCTGCTCGGTCGCTGGTTTCATCCCATTTACTTGCCACGCTGTACATAAAGTGACGCGCCTGCATAAGTTCAAGTTCCATCTCTCCTACTAAACGCTGCACATTTGGCAACTCGCTAATCGTTCCTTCAATACTATTAGGCGAATATTCTGTAGCAAATGCGACAGCATAATCTCTTGCTGCGATGGCTGTACCCATGTAGCAAGCTGGTATATGAAGCAGCCAGCCGCTTGGCTCATTCTTTTTAAAACCACCGAGGCGTTCAACAAGAAAGTCGTGTTTAATATCGACGTTTTCTAGCACAAGGTCGTGACTTCCTGTTCCGCGCATTGCAATCATATCCCATGTTTCTTCTATTGAAAGTCCACTTGTTTCACGAGGAATTAAAAATAAGCCGATCTCTTCTTCACCTTCAATGCTTGCTTTTACCAAAAAGTAATTTAACACTGGAGACATCGTCGTGAATGTTTTTCGGCCATTGATTCGCCAGCCTTCTTTTGTTTTTACGGCTGTCGTTTCCGGTTTTCCTCCTCGAGTAGGACTTCCTGTCTTCGGTTCAGTAGCGGCGGTGTTAATAAGTGCACCTTTTTCTATTTCTTTAAAAATAAAATCGAGCATTTGCTGATTCCAAGGCTGTTTTTCACGCAAGTCCATTGTAATCCCCATATGCCATCCAATACTAAGAGCTGTAGAAGCGTCTCCTTGAGCAATTAATTCTTGAAATAATAAAAAATCATAAAGGCGTAATTCATTTCCGCCATATTTGCTTTCGAGAGAAAGACGTGTATAGCCCGCTTCTTTTAACTCTTGAATATTTTCAAAGGGAAACGTACCTTCTTCATCTATTTTAAAAGCTCGTTTCTTAAATTTTTCGACTAGAGGCAGCAATTTTTCATACGTAGACTCTTGATTTTTATTTACAAATGAAACACTCATTTGCTTCATCTCCTTTTTATATGACAGAGTGTCCCTATCGGATTAATATATAGTTCTTATCATAGCATACCTCACCTTTTCTGTGCATGTTTGGTGTGTTTATCTTTCTTATTGAATCTATTCTTTTTCCAATTTAATGGTCTGTTTTACCTACACGTTCCATACATTTAATGGAACAAATAGAAAGGAATGGTGAGAATGAATCAATGTCCAAAATGCGGGGCCAGTGCAAGCACAAACCAATTATTTTGCAATAACTGCGGCTTTTCTTTCACCGTGTCGCCAGCTGCAGCTAAGTATAAAAAGAGCTGGTATATTGGCGGGGGTATTGCGCTTATACTTCTTTTAACTTTTGTATTTTATTTCTTTTTCTCTGGCTCAGAAGAAAAGACGGCTGACCGCTTTATTGAGGCATTAGAATCGAAAGATACAGCTGTGTTAAGAGAGTTATTAGATTCTTCGCAGTCTACTATAGTTATTAATGACACATCTATTCAAGCTCTGTTAGACGCAACTTCCGATGGTTCTATTTTACGAGACATTGAAAATGATTTAAAAAATAAATCGAGTATCTACTTTACAATAAAAGAACAGAAACATTCACTACTCTTCAAAAAACAGTACGTGGTTGTGCCGTCATCATATTATATCTCCCTCACCACGCCAGAGGATGCAACGGTTACAGTCAATGATACAAAACAATCGATATCCAAGAATCAAACGCAAAAAATAGGGCCTTTTATGATTGGAAATTACCCGCTTACGGCTTCTTATGAAAGCTCTTACGGAAAACTTACAGACCAAACCACTGTAAATTTTCACCGGCAAAAAGAAGAAAATATATCTGTGGTATTTAAAGGGGCTTACGTTACAATCTCATCAAATAGAGATGACGCTATTTTATTCGTAAATGGAAAAAGCACGGGACTGCAGATGAATAGCTCATCACAAATAGGGCCTGTTGCCACGGATGGAAGCGTCACTGTTCATGCAGAAGTGCAAAAAGACGGCACAACGTTCAAAAGCAGTCCCTACACTATTCAAAGTGAAGAAAGTATTATGTTAAATATACAAACGCCACCCGTTGAAAAGGAAAAAACCGTCATAAAAGAACGAGAAGTGATCGTGCCTGGGCCGCGCTCTTATGCTACTTCAAGCTCTTATATTCTTCCTGGTTCGGATTCTTACAAATTAAGCTATAGTGATATTAGCAGTTTGAGCTCGAGTGAACTAAGGCTAGCTCGAAATGAAATCTATGCGCGGCATGGGTATGTATTTAAATCGAAAGATCTTCAAGCCTATTTTTATGAAAAGTCATGGTATACGCCTGATTCATCATTTAGAGATTCCTACCTATCAAGCGTTGAAAAATACAACGTTGATTTTATTAAATCATATGAGTAAAGTGGCCTTCCCTTTTGCACAGGGGAGTTTTTTAATTGAAGCGAGTACTTACTCCAACGTTTTTTTACATACCATAATCCCTATACACGTTAATAAATTTCTTATAGCCTTCTTTATTCTTTTCACTGTAAAATATAAAGTAGATGTACATAAACTTACTACACGCATAAGGAGAGATGGAGAATGAATGGAATTGGACGACTTCCACAAAAGCTTAATGGACATTTGATTTTAGAAAATATTCAAGAAACCATGATCATTGCAGATAAAGACTATCGTGTGCAGTGGATGAATGCAAGAGCAATTGAAACACTCCAGCCAGTACTCCCAATCTACCAGTTATCTCATATCGAAGAGTTAATTGGAAAGCATATGGACTTCTTTCATTCCAATTCTGAAGAAGCGGAAAAATTACTCACCTCTCTTCATACAACTTACAGAACGCGTATAACAATTGGCAGTCAATACGTAGCAGAAGCTGTGATTCACCCCATTGATACAAAAGACGGCGAGCGTTATGGCTACTTGCTTATGCTATTAGACTTTACAGATCAAGCCGAAGCAGAGCTTGAAAAAGAACGGTTAATTGAGGATTTGTCCACTCCTTTATTAAAGATATGGGACGAGGTTTTAGCTGTGCCCATTACTGGTAAGATGGATATAGAACGTGGAAAGAAGCTAACTGAAACGGTATTGGAGGCAGTTGTAAAAGAACAGGCGCGCTATTTGCTTATTGATTTATCTTCCCTTCATTCGTTAGATGAAGAACACGGTTATTATATTAACACGCTCCACGATGCTTTGCGTTTGATTGGTACCACTTGCCTTATTGTTGGTCTTTCTTCAAAAATGGCTCTGTCGCTTGTAGATTCTCAGTTTAATTGGCGAACATTTTCCACTGTCCAACAAAGCATCTCTTACATTTTAGAAAAAAAGAATTATCGTATTGCACCCATTTCATAAGCCCATCATATCATTAAGTAATCCTCTCTCAATCGCTTTTTCCTTCAATCGGAAAAGGCGATTTTAGTTATGAGGAATTGTGAACGTTTAGGCACTTATCATCATAGGATACATTAATCAACCATAGAAAAGGGTGAGAGCCTATGCCAAGTGTTATTAACATTTATAATTTAAAGATCAACAGTATCTCAAGCAACGGTTCTGTCAACATTGGCGAAGCACTCCATAACAGTCACACGGCTCATTCAAAATCCACTGGTACGAACTCTTCTTATGGCGATGTCTCACCTGCTTCCTCGAAAATGCGAAACATTTATATCGATCCTGATACAAATGACCAAACAGATATTGCAAACGTTGATCATGTCAATGGTTATCAGCAGTGATATAGGGCAATGCTTGTCAACAGCATGACGACAAACGGTGAATACATTCTCTCTGAACGCAATAGGCCGTTGGAGTAGAATGAATAAAAACAGTAAGGAGTCTCTTTATGCCTCTTCAAATTAACGTTTTTAATATCGTAACAAACGGTGTCACACAAAACGCAAATATTGATTTCGGTTCCACCATTCAAAACAGTCACACGGCGAACTCAAAGTTTAACGGCGCAAATTTCTCTTTAGGTAACTTCTCTCCTACTTGCTCTCAAATGAATACGGGCGTGTTAGATCCTGACGTAAGCGATCAAGATCAAATTGCAAACCCTTCAGCTCCAATTGGAAATCAAATTTAGATTTAACGATTTTGTCGTTTTACTTGGCACATTACAAGGAGGTGTGTAAATATGTTTCCATTTGGAAAGTCTCCGTTTAAAGGAATGATGGAAAATATCCCAAAAGGAATGGCATCTAAAGACATGAATAAATATATTCAGCAAATGATTTCTTCTACGATGTCCCATTCTTTTCCGGATTTTATGCAAGGAAATGAATTCTTTAAGCAAGCCCAAGACATGATGAAAGAACAGCAGGATGTGGGAAATGAAGGTCATGGACAACAGCTAAGAAGATTTGATTCAAACGTCATTAATACATTAGACGAATGCATTGTTCAGTTAAAAATTCCTAACCGCGATATTGTATCAAGCATTAAAGTCTATCATACTCCATACGTGTGTACGATTGAAGGAATAGATGGAGAAGAATCCTTCAAAGAAGAAATTCAGCTTCCTTGTTCGGTTCGCAAAAAAGGTACACGCGCCGTATATCGTTCCGGGGTGTTGGAAATCCGGATGCCTAAACATGTTAATATTCCTATGTCTCAAATAGACGTCCACGATTTAGATTAAAGTGGACGTTTTTTTCTGTTTTCATGCATACATATAAAATAGAAAGCGGCAAAAGGCCTTGTTTTATTTTTTTAAAGAAGGTGACAAATATGAATCATGGAAAGTTTAAAAAGTGGGCAGAAACGTTACAAGAAGAAAACCATACAAAATTTTGGGAAAAGATTTTTGACGATGATCCTGAAGAAAAGAATGATACGGAAGCAGATGCTTCTCCTCAAATTGTAAATGAGTATCGAGATTATCCTTTAATTGATGTATACGAATGGGCAAATCAACTGTTAGTTGTGATTGAAATACCCGGTGCTAAACGAACAGACGTCGAATTGACCATGCATGAAAATACTTTACACATATCCGGTTCATCTCTTTTAACGATGAAGGATGCAAATGTTCTTCACAAAGAAAGACGTGAAGGAACGTTTCAACGATCAATCATCCTTCCACCTGCTGTAGGGGAAGCGCCGTGTCACGCATCATTTAAAGATGGTCTATTGCACGTGAAATTTGATTTGTAATTTATTGTGCAGAACTATACGTAGCATGAAAGGCAGGGAATTTCATGTTTTCTAAGTGGTTTAAACAATCGCCTAAAATTGAAACAGTCCGTAAAATAAATCCGTCTTCCCTTCCAACCAAAAAAAAAGTAAGTCCCATAGACCAAAGCTCTAATCAAAAGCGGAAAGAATTACCCGAAAAGATGAAAACTAAAAAACAGTCTAATCTAAAGAAACCCCCTCAGCAGCCAAAGAAGTTGCCGAGCCAAACGGAGCCTAAGACATCTGATGAAGTTGAATTCACAAAACCTGTTCATTCGTCAGATTCAGCGCTGAACCTGCAGGGAATTATTGATCAAGTGACGCGTTTAACCGACGCGATTCCTAAAATAGAAGAGCTTCATCAGCAATTACATGAATCAGCTCATCTTATTCAATCATTGTCTCAACTGCACGAGCAAACAGCTCATTTACTTTCGACTATGCAGTCAGCTCCTAATTTCGAAGACATTCAAAATCAGCTCTCTGCGTTAAAGGAAGAATCGTCCAATACAGCTTTATATGAGATGGTGAAAACTCTTGACAAAAAGATTGATGAAGTAACTCAGCCAAAGCAGTCCATTGTTGTTGAAAAAATTATGGTGGAAAAAGTATTGTTAGACAAAATTGACCTTAGTAATAATTTTGGCCAGCTAGGAATTAAAGATTTGACCGGCCACTTAAACATTGGTACAACTTACAGCGCTGACTCTGATCAAGTGGATGAAGAAGTCAAAGACTTATTCTCTGTTAAGCTAAAAGAAAAAAAGATTGATGAACATACAACTGAGACAACGATGAGTTCAGGAGGTGAAACAGAAAAGCCTGATCACTCCGAAGAATAAAAAATGACCGCTACTGCTTATTTAAAGCAATTGTCGGTCATTTTTGTTTCCATAAATAGTTGTAATTCTTTCTGTAGGCGTTCCATTAAGAACGCTGAAATTTCTTCTTGATTTTCTTCTTTATGATGAGATGATGCTACAACAATACGGCCTGTTTTTCCTAAGAAAGCCCGGTATTCAATTACCTTCATCGCAGCATGAAGTAAGTTCGCGTCCGAAAGCGGTGTATTTGTTAGTAGAACAATATTCATTTCATTCTCTTTTTGTCCATGTGTCAGTACAGTCAGCCACGAGTAACCTTTATCGTCTTTTAAGCGAACTTCATGACTAGATAAAGACGCAGATTTCCACGCCGCGTTAGCACTGCTTTGCTGTTGAACAATTTCTTGACACCAGTCTAGACCTGTTTCATTGGAACCCAGTGAAAGAGTTCTCAAAGGACGAATAAAGGATAAACATAGCTTGCCCGGTTCCTTTTGCAACTGATACAACTCATCGAAGTCCGTCTCTGGATATTGATACGGCGGCACAAAAGCAATTTGTTGCTTATTCACAGCGGGATGGTGAAATACGTGCAAATCAACGCCATATACTCTTTTTAACGTAGCTGCATCCTGAAAAATGGCATCCATCCCGGTTTCTTCTACTCTTCCATCTTTCAGTAACACGGCATTATCTGCAAACAGCGAGGCGATGTTGAGATCATGCAAGATGGCCAGGACCGTTAAGCTCATTTCCTGCTGTAAAGTTTTTAACAGCTGAAGCAGTTCCATTGTATGTTTTACATCTAAGTGATTCGTTGGTTCATCAAGAAGTAAGTAGTCAGGTTCTTGGGCTAGTGCTTTAGCCAGTAAAACCCGCTGTTTTTCTCCACCGCTTAACGATTGAAAAGTATGATTTCTATAGTGCCAGACGTTTGTTAATTTCATCACACTTTCCACCACTTCTTCATCCTGTGCTGATACAGTGCTAAACAATCCTTTTGCCTGATAAGGGTAACGTCCAAGTGAAACAATTTCTTGAACCGTAAATTCTAGCCCAATTTGATTTTCTTGCGTCATGACTGCAACTTTTTGCGCCAGTTGTTTTGGTGAATAAGCCTTCACTGACTTTCCTTCCACCTTCACTTCTCCTGATTGAATGGTTAATACATTCATAATTAAGCGAATAAGCGTTGTTTTCCCGCTTCCATTTGGTCCTAGTAAAGCGACAAAAGAACCTTTGTCTACGGTGAACGTGATGTCACGAACGGTCGGCTGCTGCTTATCGTATCCTCCTGTCACATTATATAGTTCAATCATGATATTCCTCTCTTCCGCATACGTTCTTTTACAAGGAGCAGGGTAAAAATCGGCGAACCAATTAAGGCGGTTACGACTCCAATAGGCAGTTCACGAGGTTCTAATATCGTTCGTGCCAATAAATCTGCTAAAACCAAATAACTTCCTCCAATTAAAATAGAAAGCGGCAGTACATGCTTATGATTAGCTCCCGCTACGAGACGCACTACGTGGGGGATAACTAAGCCAACAAATCCAATTGCCCCAGATACTGATACCGCAGCTCCTGTTAATACGGATGCACCTATTAAAATCATTCTTTTTTTCTTCTTTACGTCTATTCCCATAAACTGAGCGGATTGATCGCCAAATGCTAAGCCGTTCAGCTCTTTTACATGTAACAACAGCATAATTGTACCGATCAAAAAGAACGGCCCTAAAATTTGAATATGAGACCATCCTCTCATTGATACGCTTCCCATTAGCCAATATAAAACCTGCCTTACATCTTCTTCGGGAGAAAGAGCCACAATTAATGAAATAAGTGCGCTCATAAAGGATGATAAAATAATCCCCGCTAAGATGATGGTTTCATTGGCCAAATTGCCGCTTGCGAGTTTCGTAATACCAAAAACTAAAAGAAGAGTAATAAAACCAGATACAATGCCGACTACAGGCAGCGTGAAGATAGACAAACCAAAAATACTCCAATGAAAATAAATTGCCATGACAGAGCCAAGGGTTGCACCTGAGGAAACCCCGATCGTATAAGGATCAGCAAGCGAGTTTCTTAATAGCCCTTGAAAGGCAGCCCCTGCTATTGAAAGCGAAGCTCCTACTAAAAATGCCACCAGTACTCTTGGAAAACGAATTTGCCAAATGATTAAATCCATGTTTTCCGGACCGTGATATAAGGATAGCCCGGTAAGGTGACCAAGAATAATTTTGATTGTATCTCCTACGGTTAACGAAACTGTACCAATAAATACGGCCATAATTACCGAAGTACATACAATAAATAAACTGACTATGTATAAAATAGATGCTTTGTTTAAAAAAATACGTTTAAAAATCAATACGTTCAGCTCCTCTAGGAAACGAGGCGTGATGTTTTACATTACATTAACCATTCATTTTCCTGTCCATAAACCATGCTTCCACCATGCATTAAGTTGGAAACAATCATCTTTTCTTTGTTACGAGTGCTAGACTGTTGAACTTAGGCAACATAGAATAGCGTACTAAAGTTCTCGGTAAAAAAACAAGCGAAAGCCTCTACAAGCTATACTTTTTGTGTTTGCTCCGGGCTTTTATAGTTGTCTATTAACTCATATAGCTTTTCCATATCTACGGCTTCTCTCACATATGCTGCTGCTTTTGAAAAAGACTCCTCTTTTTGCAGGCGACTGTTGAATGTGTCCGTAATAGGCGGCAATTTTTTATGTTTGCGAATTTGATTAAGCAAAGCTCTGCGCAAAGAATCGTTATGAAACACATCATGAACATACGTGCCAATAACGTTGTCTTTAACCGTTCCTTCTTTTTCATGCTCTACCACTGCAAAAGCTTTCGTGGTGCTCTTAGAAACTGTCTTTCCCATATGAATTTCGTAGCCTTCAATCAAAACTCTTTCATTTTCTAACTGGACATACCCAGAAACTCTTTCTGTTTTTTTGCTGGTTGTCATAACGGTTTCCACTGGAAGCAAGCCCAGCCCTTTAATGGATTCAATCCGAGATTCTACTGCATCAGGGTCTGTAATTGTCTCCCCTAGCATTTGATATCCTCCGCAGATGCCAATGACGTGAACGTTCGTTGTGTTCAAGACTTGATTAATGGCTAGAGCCAGGCCGCTTTCTTGTAAAAACTGAGCATCTTCAATCGTATTTTTGCTTCCTGGCAAAACAATTAAATCAGGCGTACCTAATTGCGACGGCTTGGTTACAAGCCTCACGTGACAGTCTTCTTCTAAGCTTAAAGGATCGATGTCTGTAAAATTTGAGATGCGCGGGTACGAGATGACCGCAATATCAATTTCTTTTAACGGATTCACAAGCGTTGAGTAATTTCTAAGTGATAACGAATCTTCCGCATCAATTTCCACGTTGTTCATATAAGGAATAACTCCTAGCACCGGAACACCCGTGTATTCTTCAAACCACTTTAACCCTGGTTTTAAAAGTTCTAAATCTCCTCGAAATTTGTTAATTAACACCCCGATAACTCTAGACTTGTGTTCATCTGGAAGCAATTGAAGGGTACCGACTAGGCTCGCGAAAACGCCACCTTTATCAATATCTCCTACTAACACAACAGGCGCTTCTGCTATTTTTGCAACGCGCATATTTACGAGTTCCCGATCGTTCAAATTGACTTCAGCAGGACTTCCAGCGCCTTCAATCACAATTCGATCATAATGATTGGCAAGCTCTTTATAAGCTTCCGTGATAACGTTCAAACCTTCATTAAAAAATTCTTGCCGATACTGAAAAGCAAACATATTACGTAGCGGTTTTCCATGAACAACTATTTGAGATTCATGATCACGAGTTGGTTTAATTAAAATAGGGTTCATATTGGTTGTTGCTTCTACTCCAGCCGCTTCTGCTTGAATTCCTTGCGCTCTGCCAATTTCTTTTCCATCCATTGTAATGTATGAATTAAGCGCCATATTTTGCGATTTAAACGGTGCAGTTTGATAGCCGTCTTCTTTAAAAATACGGCAAAATGCTGTAGCAATCATGCTTTTTCCAGCGTCTGAGTGCGTTCCTTGAATCATAAGCGGTTTTCCTTTTTTCACTTTTTCCACTCCCTACCACATAAAAAAACCTTAACTGTAAAAGTCAAGGTTTGGTCATGCGCTCATTAACACATTGTCTTGACTTATTTCTCCCACCGAAAAATAAGGGGTTTTTAAAAGCAGGTCTCCTGGCTTATGCTTCATTTTACTTCTGCACCCTTCCTAGTTTGACTAGTGGGTCTTTGCAGGTTCATCCACATTTACAGTAGCGGGGGCTGCACCGGATTTACACCGATTTCCCTATTATCCTCCTTAGAGGCACTTTTAAAATTATTTATTCTTTATTGTAACGAATTTTATAACCATTCACAATAACGATTTTCTTCTATTATTATATATTACTGTGTTTATACTTATTTGGGTCTCGTATGCTATAATAACAATTATTTTCCAAACATCTTATGGAATAGCTAGGAAGGTGCTCACAGTTGAAGAAAAAAATCATTTATGTCTTTATCAGCGTGTTTGTTCTTTATATAGCAATCATATCTTTTTGTATGTATCAAACTGCTCACAAGTCTGTTCCACAAAACGCGGATTATGTGCTCGTTTTAGGTTCTAAAGTAGATGGTGATCAAATGTCTCCTAGTTTAAAAGAACGAGTAAAGACGGCTTTATCTTATTTACAAGCAAATCAACAGACAAAAGTTATCGTAACGGGCGGAAAAGGATCTGATGAAGAAATTTCTGAAGCAGAAGCAGCCTATCGTTTTCTGCGAAAAGAAGGAATTAAAAAGAATCGAATTATAAAAGAAGATCAGTCAACTTCTACTTTTGAGAATTTCACTTTTACTAAACAGAAAGTTGATATTCAACACAAAAAAGTCGTGCTTGTTAGCAGTGATTTTCATTTATTTCGCGCCTCTATTATTGCCAAACGTCAAGGCTTTGACGTTTATCCTTTAGGTGCAAAAACACCAAATTCAATTAAACTTCAAGCCTACTTTCGTGAGTATGCTGCTATTTTAAAAACATGGCTGTTTGATAAATAAATAGAGTAAGTACTCTACAAATAAAAAACACGGCATGAATTCATGCCGTGTTTTTTATTAATCATCTGTATCGATAACTGCTTTTGGTAAACCTGTGTATTTCGCCCAGTAGAAAATACCGAGTGAAACAAGAGCAATTAAAATTAAGTCAAGCGGGTTGCTTAGCACACCTTGTCCTCCACCAAATGAACCTAGATAAGAGATAACAAGCATAATAATATAATAAGCAACTAGCCACCAAGCAGATTTAAGCTGCTGTGCAAATTTTACAACGTCAGTTGGTACGTATCTCTTAAACGCTACGTAGATAACAACCATTAGAAGCTGTGATCCTAGCAGCCAAGAAATTGTCGTCCACCCTGACCAATATACGATGTATGAACAGAAAATAAATGAAACAGGAGCAATAACGCTCATGCCTTTTAATTTAAAAGGTTTTTTAAGGTCTTTTGCATTTACTCTGAATGCAGCAGCTGAAATTGGCGCAATCGCATAAGACAGAATAAGTGCCACTGAACATACGTTTACTAACGCTTCCCAAGAAGGAAATGGCAGTGTCCAGAATACGGACATTCCAAATGATAGCCATAGTGACGCACGTGGAATTCCTGTTTTCTTATCTACTTTTGAGAAACGTTTAAATAATGTTCCATTACGAGACCAAGCATAAACTAAACGAGAAGTTGTATTCATGAAGATGTTCCCGTTACCGCCTGGTGATAAAATAGCATCAAAAATAACAAGCGTTACTAACCAGCCAAGGCCTAAAATAAGTGCAATATCTTTAAATGGTAAAGAGAATTGCTCTTGAATTGTTCCCCATCCTCCTGATAGCATATCAGCCGGGATGTTACCAATGAACAATACTTGCAGTGCTGTGTAAATAATCGCTGAAAGTACAATACAGATAATGAGCGCGATTGGAATATTACGCTGCGGGTTTTTAACTTCACTGGCTACAGAAACAATAGGGTGAAGTCCTAGGTAAGCAAACATAACGCCACCTGTTGAAATGGCTGCTTGAATACCATTAAAACCAAACGGAGTAAAATCGCCAGTTGTAAAGTTAGCTGATTTAAAGTGATAAGCTAACACGACGATAATTGTAAGAGGAACCGCATATTTAAACACAGATATAATAACATTTGACTTAGCAAATGCTTTTACACTTACGTAGTTAATGATAAAAAATAGCGTTAATAACGCGAACTGAAATAACCAGCCGACTGTAGTAGGCGATTCAGAACCATGTTTAGTTAGACCAGGAAGCCAAAACGCAACATACTGACGTACAGCCGTTACCTCGATGGCAATCAAACTTGTGTAAGCAATAATGGTAATGAATGAAATTAAGTAACCCACTAAATGACCATGTGAGTAAACCGGATAACGGATAATTCCACCGGTACGCGGCAGCGCTGCTCCAAGTTCAGCATACACTAAACCGATAAGTAAAATGATGACTCCGCCAATCAGCCACGAAAAACTTCCGGCTGGACCAGCCTTTGACGCTACGTTACTAACCGCAAATAACCAGGCGGAACCAAAAATAGCCCCCATCCCAATTAACGTTAGGTCAAGTAACGATATTGATTTTTTAAACTTTCCTTGATTTCCTTGATCAGACATAATATCCTCCTTTAAAATTTCCACTCCACACATCTACGCCCTTGCGTCCGATATGGGATTCTTTACATCATCCTCCTCTTACTAAGACCTCACAAGTGGATATGTTAACAAATATTCTCTAAAAAACCAAGTTAAAAACTTTATTTTTTTGTAAAACATCGTTGAATTGCTTATGTATAGCGCATAAATTCCACAGAAGATTTGAGGACTACTCCTCCTATTTAACCGCATTTTTCTTAGGTTAAACATAAAAGAATATTCAAACTATTTACCGAAAAAAAGAGGCTGAGACATAACGAAATCAACCGCTAGAAGCAGTTACATACGCAACACCTAGGCTTGCCATACCAATAAAAAAATCCGAACGATTCATCGTTCGGATTTTGCTTCAACTAAAATAATTTTGTCCGTACCTCTTTTTTTGCTTATTTAAATACTTTTACACGTTCAGTTAGCGGTTGAAATTCTTTTTCTCCCGCAGGTGACACAGGATTACCAAATGGCATTTGGGCAATTAATTTCCATGAGCTTGGAATATGCCAAGCTGCTTTTACTTCATCGTCAATCAATGGATTGTAATGCTGTAAAGTTGCTCCTAGGCCTTCGAGCTCAAGAGCTGTCCAGATCACATGTTGCAGCATGCCTGATGATTGGTTAGACCAAACCGGGAAATTTTCGCTGTAAGATGCAAACTGCTTTTGCAGCCCTTCAACTACTTCTTGATCTTCAAAGAAAAGAACTGTTCCATAGCCGCTTCCGAATAAGTTCATTTTTTGATCCGTATCTGAAAAATTTTCAGCTGGAACAATTTTACGAAGCGTTTCTCTCGTAATATTCCACACTTTATCATGCTGTTCGCCAAATAAAACGACTACGCGTGCGCTTTGGGAATTAAATGCTGAAGGAGTATGTTTCACCGCAAAGTTAATAATTTCTTCAATTTTTTCTTCTGACATTTTTACATTTTTATCAATTGCATAAATAGAACGTCGGTTTTTAATTGCTTCATAAAAATCTTTTCCAACCTGTTGTTGATCACTTGATTTATCAAATAATTTATCTAAAAAACCCATTTTCCACACTCCTAATTGTTTGTTTTTTTTAAGCTTAAATTGCATGTTTATACCCTTCCCCCTGATAAAAGGAGATAAACAAGATATAATGAATTCTTATATCTCTAATTCGAGATATTAAACTAAAAAAATATTAATTGAAATTTAATTACTTTATGTAACTTACTTTACAATGATTATTATTACCTGTCAACAGAAAAATTATTTTTTTTTGTTGATCATCAAAAGAGGTTGAGACATAACGAAATGAATCCAATCTAAAATAAACAAATGGGATATATGAGCTGAACCGCTTTTGATACCGCAGTTGATTTCCGTGCACGACTTCGCTTTCCGCGGGCGGCCGCTGAGCCTCCTCGTCACTTGCGTTCCTGCGGGGTCTCATCTGTTCCGCTTTTTCCGCAGGAGTCTTCGTCGTGCCCTTCAATCAACTGCTAGAAGGAACGAAACAGGTGAAACCCGTTCACCGTAATAAAAAAACGAACCGCTAATCAAAAATTTTGATCAAGGGTTCATTTTTTCACTTCGTCTAAAATATTTTTATCTCAGCCTTTTTTATAGATACTTAATGTTCGTAAATCATCTTTCGCGTCATTCCCCCGTCTACTACGAGGTTAGTTCCTGTTACAAAATCATTTTCGGCGTTTGTTAAGTACATACACGCTCTTGAGATATCGGCTGGCGTTCCCACCCGATTAGACGGATGCTGCGTATGATCGATTTCACGAAGGCCATCGTAGTCAGATGTCTCAATCCATCCTGGAGAAATAGCATTTACCGTGATGTTGTCATCACTAAGTGAAATGGAAAGTGCATGAGTTAAAGCAACGATTCCTCCTTTTGTAGCAGCATAGGCTTCTGTATGAGGTTCAGACATTGTAGCTCTCGTAGAAGCTAAGTTTACAATGGAGCCTCCGCTTTCGTTTTTTCTCATCACCTTAGCTGCTTCGCGAGAGCATAGAAACACGCTGCGCAGGTTCGTATTGATAATATCATCCCATTCATCAATGGTTAGCTCATACGGTGATTTCCAGCGGGAAACGCCTGCATTATTAATCAAAATATGTATCGTTTCATACGTACTGACCGTTTTTTCAACGAGATTTAAAATGTCGTCTTCTTTTCGGACGTCTGTTTTCACAAAAATGGCTTCTCCGCCTTGTCTTTGAATAGCTTCTGCGTGACGCTCTCCTTCGGTTTCGTCCACATCTGCCAGTACCACTTTTGCTCCTTGTTTCGCGTATGCGCGGGATACATCTTTACCTATTCCGTTCGCAGCTCCGGTAACAACAACAACTAAATCTTTAAACGACATATCATCTCCTCCTTATACGCTTTATTCACTTTTTTTCTTCGTCTTTAAACAAGTGATCCGTGACGAAAAGAGCAAATGTTTCAGCCGTTAGCTTGCATCCAGAAGCTTTTGGATGACCTCCTCCTCCAAGGTGTCCAACAATTTCTGCTAAGTTGATTTCGTCTTTTACTGCACGGAAGCCAATCTTTTGGCGTCCCATGTCCACCATAACGGAAAAGTCGATATCTTCGTTTTCTAGACACAGTGCATTTCCTAGCTCAGACTGATATGTATCTGCAAATACAATTCCTGCATTGTACGCTGTGTTATCAATTTCAACACTTTCTTTTATGATTTGTTTTTGTTTGTCATAAATGTATTTTTCAATCTTTTTTTCTTCTGCTTCTAGTAAAATTTCGTGTTTGTCCGTAAATGTAAATTCTTGATTTTCAGTATGATACGATTCACGAAGTGTTTCTAGAATGGTTTCTTTAAATTCTTCATGCGGGATTAGATAATATAGGTGATTAAGGCGCTTTGCTTTCAAATTATTTTCATGGAACCAGTCCCACGTATCAAATAAGCGTACAAGTTCTACGTATTCATCAAGCAGCGCCGTTTTTTGAAGCATGTTGTTGCGCACTAAGTAGTGGTAGAAAAGAGATGTAGCTGCCGTCTTTTTACCGTTTTCGTCTTCTGCAATAACATGAACCCAATCGTATTTCTCAGCTAGTGGAAGAGCAGAGATATGATGGTCAATAAGAGTGATTTTCTGGCCTTTTTTTACCAGTTCATTTAATTTTTCCGCTACTTCCTCATTTACGCTAATATCCGTTATGTATAAAGCTGTGTCTCCATCATTTTCTTCTTCAATAAAATGTGTCACAGTGTCATTGATGCGGCCAATGCTTACCGTGCTGTAATCAAAGTTATCATCGCCAAACGCTAACCGACCCAATAGTGCTGGACTTACCCCGTCTAAATCGTTATGTGAAATTAATTTTATTTTTGTCATTAATCAAAACTCCTTTATTTTCAGTCGCCTTAGTATATGTACCGGCTTGTATATTATAGCAATTTCAGCATAAAAATGCTGTTATTTACTTTTAAGAGAAGGAATATACTCGCAATAAACAAAACTGAAGTAAACGTTCAGACTTAGACTTATCTGTATCAAAAGAGAGTGAGGCATAACTACATCGATTCAATCAACGGCTAGAAGCAACTACACACATGAAACCTAAGCTCACCAATACCAATGAAAAAATCCGAACGAATGTGATTCTTTATCAAGAATCTGGATTCGTTCGGATTTTCTTTTAAATAACCTACTTTTGTTCTAGCCTCTTTCCATTTACTCTAAATTGCTATGCTGCTTAAACGCCTGTTCATGATCCGTGTGATTCAAATTCCCGTATTCTAAACAAATGGTATCAAATACAACGTGCGCACATTGATCAAATAACGAGCCAAGTGGCTGAATGGAAGCTGCTTCATTTTCGCTTCGATATTTGGTTGCAGCGGGAATGTGCAGCAGCTCATCAGTATGAGCAGTTAACGGCGATTCTGTACTAGCTGAAATGCCGATAACTGAACATCCTACTTCTTTAGCTTTCTTAGCTACACTCACCACTTGCTGTGTTTTTCCTGAACCAGATACGGCCACCAACACGTCACCTGCTGCAATCGAAGGAGTAATGGTCTCCCCTACAACATATACTGTCGCACCTAAATGCATCAGTCTCATTGCAAATGATTTGCCCATTAGCCCAGAGCGGCCTTCGCCTATAACAAAAATTCGTTTCGCTTGGTAAAGTGAAAACGCTACTTCTTCTATTTGCGGTTCTTTTATGTGATTCATTACGGCCGTAATTTCGTCTAAAATCGTTTGTGTTTTTGTCATTATACGTTCCCCCTGCTCATAAATAAGTCTTGAAATTCAGCAGATGCCTTTGCCACATCCGCACTTTTTGTAATCGCTGATCCAATAATCGCGACGTCCGCTTTCATTTGAAGTAATGATGCTCCTGAGGCTGGATTAATTCCTCCTGCTACTGCTATTTGGGCATCTGAATGAAAATACTGCCGCAAATTTATTCGACTCAGCGATTTCCCTTCTTTTTCTTGCTCGTCTTTGCTGATATGATGGCAAAAAATAGCGTTTCTATAAGTACCTACTTGTTTTTGCGAGCTGCTTGACGTGTTTAATAAATCCACCATCATTTTTTTATTCCATTTTTCGCTGACATTTGCGCAAGTCTCTATCGTAGGTAAAGGTGATACGCCCATGACTGTTGCTATATCTGCTCCTGCTTGATAGCACATTGTAAATTCATACTCCGCGTTATCAATCGTTTTGATATCTGCTACAATCGTCTTGTGCGGAAATGCCTGTTTGATTTTATAAATACTTTCAATTCCATACTCTTTTATAAGAGATGTACCTACTTCAATCCAATCAACAGAGGGTTCTGCCAGCTTGGCAAGGATGATAGCTTCTTCAATTGTGACGCGATCTAATGCTAATTGTATCTTCATATTTTTCTCCTCACTTTATACTAAACCGATTTAGTAATAACGTAAAAAAAACCAATATTTTGATGAGCTAAAAAGAGCACGCCATAGGCGCTCTTTTTAGCTTAATGCGACAAAGTTGTTTCTCGAATAATTAATTCACACTCATACTGGTACTCTTCATAAGCTATCTTTTCTTTCAAAATTTGTTTAATAAGTAAATCTGCTGCTTTTGTTCCCATATCAAAAGCGGGCTGCGAAATCGTCGTAACGGCAGGCGTTGCTACATCTGCGTAAGGAATATTATCATAAACAATTAAAGATAAATCATTTGGGATATTAAATCCGTGTTGTTTAATAAATTTCTGCACTTCAATGAATACTAAATCGTTTCCAGCAAGCAGCGCTGTCGGCGGATTATCGGCTGCAAATAGCTTCTCAAGCGCTTTTTGCATGTCCGCTTTTTTGCAGTTGATAATCATGGATTCATTTACAGGCATATTGGCTGATGTTAACGCTTCTTTGTACCCTTCTACACGTTCAATCCGGGGTGTAATAGTTAATGGTTCTGTAATAATCGCTATATGCTTATGTCCAAGCTCGAGGAGATGCAAAATAGCCTGTTTTGTGGCTTCTTGGTTGTTTGCCACTACGGATGGAATTTTTCCTTTTACATCATGAATTTTACGGTCCATAATAACAACCGGATATTCTTCTTTGATCATCTGCTCATAAAGAGAAGTATTGGCTCCCGTTGGAAATAAAATAAGCCCATCTACTTGCTTTGCTTTTAACATATTAATATATTTCTTTTCTTTATCAGGGTCATCATCTGCGTTACAGATGATGGCATGTATATCTTGTGAATGGCAATAGTCTTCAATTGCACGAATGACTTCAGTAGAAAATCTGTGCATAATATTTGCGACAATAATCCCAATCATTGACGTTCGCTTTTGTTTTAAGCTCCTTGCTAGATAGTTGGGCTGATAGCCGAGTGTATCAATCGCTTCTTTAATTTTCTTTCGTGTTTCTTCGCCCATATATTCATACCGTTTGTTAATGTATTGTGATACGGTGCTTTTGGAGACATTTGCTGCTTTTGCAACGTCCAGCATAGTAACTTTTCGCATCATAATCCGTCCTTTTCATTCAATCCCTAAAATTATGCTACTCCTAGTGTAAACGAAAAAAACGAAAAAGGAAAAGCCTTCTTGCTAGCAGAAGGCTTTATTTATTAAGCGTACGCAAGCCTAGCTTCTTGAATTTCATTAGTAAAACGCTTCGCTTCCTTTGTTACTTGAAGTAAGTATTCAGGAGTTGGAAGCTGCTTTCCATCCACTAATGTGCTTCCTGCCCCAATAGCAGCTGCTCCAGCTTTAATATAAGCGCCCGCATTTTCAGCCGTAACGCCGCCCGTTGGCATTAATGGAATATGAGGAAGCGGTCCTGCTATATTTTTAAAATAAGCGGGGCCTACTACGCTTGCCGGGAAGACTTTAATCATATCTGCACCGCATTCATAGGCTGTTAGTATTTCAGTTGGTGTAAAAGCTCCCGGCACGCTAATGACTCCGTACCTTTTAGCCGTTTTAATTGTTCGTTCATTAACCGTAGGAGAAAAAATAAATGACGCTCCCGCCATAATGGCAATTCGTGCTGTTTCTTCGTCTAGAACAGTTCCTGCTCCAATAAACATCGAGTCGTCAAATTCATTTTTCAACTCTTTAATAACCTCTACGGCAGCAGGGTTTTCCATTGTAATTTCTAGGTTTGTTACTCCGCCTTCTTTTAATGCGTAGGCAAGTGGAATAATTCGCTCAGCACTTGCTCCTCGAATGACCGCTACAATACCGCTACTTGTAATTTTCTCAATATGCATCTCAATTCTCCTTTTTTATCGTTACATTAAGCCGTTGTTTCGACTGGCTTTACACTTTGAACTTCTCTTGGCTTTTTCGTTGCCACAATGGTTAAAACTGCCGCAAGGAATAATGATCCAGCCATAAAGATATATGAAGCGCCAAATCCTCCTGTTGATCCATTTAAAAATCCTACAATATAAGAACCGGCAAATGAACCAAGTGCGCCCATGCTATTAATTAAAGCCATTGCTCCTCCGGCAACATTACGCGGTAAAATTTCAGGAATAATCGCAAAGAACGGTCCGTACGGAGCGTACATCGTTCCTCCGGCAATAACGAGTAAAGCAAAGGAAAGCCAGAAGTTGCTTGTGCCAACTAAATAAGATCCGTAAAAAGCAAGCGCTCCTACTAATAAGAACGGCCATACAAATGCGCTTCGTTTTAAAAACTTATCTGATAGATATGAAACCGTTAACATTAATACAACTGCTAATACGTAAGGAACGGACGCTAACCAACCTGTTTTCACTATACTCATGTTAGGCGCTGCTTTAATAATAGACGGCAGCCACATAACAAATCCGTAGACGCCAATACTCCATAAAGCATATTGAATGCTTAATAAAATGACAGTACGATTTTTGAAAGCTTCTTTATAGCCTTTAACAGGTTTGATTCCTTCTTGTTCTTTTTGCAGCGCATCGTGTAAATCTGCTTTTTCTTTTTTCGACAGCCAGCCTGCATCTTTTGGCTCGTCGTTTACTAGTTTCCACCATAAAAATGCCCAAATAACAGCTGGAAAACCTTCTAAAATAAACATCCATCTCCAGCCAAACGATTCTAGCAAATACCCAGAAACAATAGACATCCAAAGAACGGTTGCCGGATTTCCTAAAATTAAAAACGTGTTGGCTCTAGAACGTTCTGCTTTTGTAAACCAGTGGCTTAAAAATACCAGCATAGCAGGCATAACGGCACTTTCGACCACTCCTAAAGCAAACCGAATAACAAACAAAAATCCGACGTGGCTTACCATACCCGTAGCTGTAGCAAGTGCTCCCCATAAAATCAGAGACCAAAAAATCAGCTTTTTGGCGCTTTTATTTTCAGCATAGTGAGCGCCTGGAATTTGGAAAAAGAAATAACCTAAGAAAAAGAGCGATCCTAATAAAGACGAAATACCTGGCGTAATATGAAGATCTTCTGCCAACCCTGCCGCTGCTCCAAACCCATAGTTTGCACGGTCTAAATATGCAAGGCTATACGTAATAAATACGATAGGAATTAACCGAAGCCATCTTTTTTTTGCTAGCTGCTGTTTCATTATCACTTCACTCCTTGTTTTTGGGATTCCATATATCTTTGCAACTGCTGTTCAGTTGGATATCCGTCGTTATCTCCAGGACTTTGTACAGCTAATGACCCAATAGCATTTGCTCTCCTTACAGATTGAGTAAGAGAATTATTTTGAAGAAGTCCGCTTAACAGTCCTACTGCAAAACCGTCTCCTGCTCCCACTGTATCCACTATTTGTTTCACTTTTATTCCTTCAACAATCCCTTGCTCTTTAGCCGTCTTAAAAAAGGCTCCTTGTTCACCTAGTTTAATAACGACAAGCTCTACGCCTGCATCTAAATAGTAAGAAGCAATGTCTTCTGGATTTTCGTAGCCGGTTAAGATTTTTCCTTCTTCAATACCCGGCAGAACGTAGTTTGCTTGTTTAGCAGCTTCATTGATTGTAACAACCATTTCTTCTTGCGATTTCCAAAGAGTGGGTCGCAGGTTTGGGTCAAAGGAAACCGTTCTTCCAGCTGCTTTCATCGATGTAAGTGCATGTAGAGCAAAATCGCGCATACTTGCTGATACAGCAAGCGGTATGCCTGTCATATGCATATGTTTTGCCGCTAAAAAATAGTTTTGACTAAAATCGCTGGAGTGTAAGTGACTGGCTGCTGAATTTTTTCGGAAGTAACAAACTTCCGGATCTCCCACTTCCACTTTTGATTTAATTTGAAAGCCTGTTGCATGCTCGCTATCTACTAGTACACAATCGGTGTTGACTGACTCCTCTTGCAGCCGTTTCATAATAAACGTACCGAAAGGATCGTTGCCGACTTTGCTCACCCAGCCTGCGCGCAGACCGAGACGAGCGAGACCAATTGCTACATTTGTTTCTGCTCCGGCCAGTTCTTTCGTATAATGCTTAATCTCATGCAGCGGTCCCGGTTGTTCAGCCATGAACATCGCCATTGCTTCTCCGAAGGTAATAACGTCTAATGAATTCATTGAACTTCCTCCTGTTCTGCTGCTTGCACCAATGAAATGAAGCCGGGGATTTGTTCCGGTTCATCGATTGGAAACTCTAAAGCTTTAAAAATCGAATGAGAAAACCCTTTCAAAATATCTTTCCACATTTCATTTGAATCGTTTGATATAGTGGTTGTCACTAGCTTTCCGCTGTTTTTTATTACGTGTTTAATATGAATATAGCCCACAAATGACCTTAGCATTTTGATTGCTTCCTGGGGTTGTTCATGTACATAAAGCCAATTACCAATATCAAACGTCATGGAAACAGGAACTTCGTAAGCGTTATCAAAAAATGCGTGCAGAGATGCTAGGTTGCCTCCGTGACTGGTTTGATCGTTTTCTACAAATAGACGTAAAGCTGGAAATGCTTCTAATAGCTTCTGTAAATCTGCCATAGGCGATTGGAGCTGATAAAAACCAAGAGAAACTTTTACCCACTGAGCGCCAAGTGATACGGCTTCTTCAAGAATAACTTTTAATTCTTGTGTGTTTAACTCTCCATTTTCTTTCCACAGTTCAATTGGAGCCGAATATACTGTAAAAAGCGGATATTTTTTTAATTCTTCGGCAATAAGCTCAATCTCTTGATCTACTTTTTTCATTAACTCTCTTCGAATTTCCACTCCATGTACTTGCTGCTCATGTATTTTCCCAATCATGGTGTGCTGAAAGCCTGTTGTTTCGAATGCATTTAACGGGATAATAATACTATTCATAAATCGACCTACCTTTCTTATTATACTAACTAAACACTTACTAAACCGGTTTAGTAAATCGATTTATCTAAATTATAAGACTATTGAAAGCGCTTTTCAAGCTTTTTTTATAAATTATAAAAAAAAGAAACAACACAGCTTTATGCCGTGTTGTTTCTTAGTGATCATCTGTGCTTTTTACTAGATTGCGATCTTGCTGGTAAATATCATAAATCAAAAAGCTAAAGCCATAGTACAAGACCATGATGACAACTGACTTCGTCATGATAAATAAAGCGCCTAGCCCGATACCAACTAACAGCGTCTGGACACTTAAACGGTCACGCTGGAAAGCTAGCTGTGATAGGAAATAACCAATACCAATTAAGACGGCCAATACCCATGTGTTTTCAATGGCTAATATATAGTGACTATATAAATAAAAGCTAGGAAAATAGACGGTGCTTTCTACGAAGCTGGAAATACCGCTGTATGCTAGCCACCACTTTTGCTCTCTTTCCGTTTTAGGAACGGTTGCCTCAATTGACGTGGGCATTTCCTGTTCCACAAAAACCGTTTCTCCATGATCTTTCATCCATTGAAGCATAATGGAAAGAATAATAAAGCCTGCAAAGATTAAAAGCAGCAAATATTCAATCCACGCTGGATACGGAGCCGTGCGATGAATCGTATCGAGATATACTCCCTGTAATCCTAACATAGAAATTGGAACCCTATGGTATACCATCACCGCAATATAAAATAGTAAAATTAGCACATAAAAAAAGAACTGTTCTTTGTAGTAGCGAATTTTTTTGCCTTCTGAAGCAATTCGCTTAACAGTCACGCTTTCCAAGTACGGACGGATAATGCTTATGATAATAATAAGACACGTAAATACAATCATATAGTTATGTAATCACCTTTTCAACTTCGTTATGTAACATGTTTTTCATTTTTTCCATCCGTAAGAACAGCAGGTTAACAGCCTCTGCACTTTCTTATAGTACCAAAAAACTAAACTTTTTGACAATCCTGATTTATCAATTAGGAAGATGAAATAAGCATAGCTACATTGATGCCGCTAATCGTGACCATAGGAGACCCTCCTCCAGGGTGAGTCGTTCCTCCTACAAAATATAAGTTTTTAACATCTTTTGAGACGTTGCTTGGCCGAAGAAAACTATCCATTTTCCGGTTTGAACTCACGCCGTACAAAGCACCTTTAAATGCACCAAACGTTTGTTCAATTTCATATGGAGTAACAATTCGTTCATGTACAAGCGAAGACTCGATGTCTAAACCAAACTGAGAAAGCTTGCGATAGACAACTTCTCTGTAAGCGTTCATTTCTTCTTGATTCTCTTCTTTCACAGCAGGAGCATTCACTAAAATAAATAAATTATCACCCGGAGCTACCGTGTTATCGGTATATGAAGAATTACAAATATAGATGGTGGGATCGGTTGGAAGCGTTTTTTGCTGAAATAACTCATAGAATTCCTGTTTATAATCCTGAGAAAAATACACTTGATGATGAATCAGCTGAGAAAAGCGCTTCTTAACAGCTGCCATGATCACATAAGCTGATATGGAAGGCTCAAATTCAGCTGCTTTTTTGTTTTTAAAATGAGGTCTATCCTGTTCTTTTACAAGTGCCGGATAGGCTTTTAGCAAGTCGCCGTTCACAATAACGATATCCGCGTCTATCTTTTCTTCTCCATTTACTTCCACTCCGACAGCCCGTTTATTTTTTACGATTATTTCAGTAACGCTGCAGTTTGTATACAGCTTTCCTCCAGCTTTTTGGAACACATGTCCCAGCCCTTTTGCAATTCTAGTATTTCCTCCTTTTACATAGTACACCCCATCATTCATTTCTAAGTGTCCAATCAGTGAAAACGTAGCGGGTGATGTATAAGGTGAAGATCCGATATAGGTTGCATATCGATTGAATGCATTTCGAATGTTTTCGTTTCGAAAAAAACGCTGATGAAACGTATCTACTGTTTCAAATGGCCTTACTTGCAGCAATGCTTTTAATAAAGAAGGGTTTGTGTAATCTTTCCACGATGAAAATGTCCGGTAAAAAAATTGGCTTTTTGCAATGTCGTATATTCTTTTTACTTCTTTTAAATAGGCAGGGTATTGCTCCGCAGCAAAGGGATCGAGAAGTTCAAGCTGCTGAATCATTTTTCTTTCATCTATAGACATGGAAAATTTGGAGCCGTCGGTGAAGAAATTATTCGTATGATGCGTTAGTTTGACAAGAGGCATATAGTCTTCTGGACGTTCACCCGCTTGCTCAAATAACCACTGAAAAACTTCGGGCATGGTAATGGTATTAGGCCCAAAATCAAAAGAATATTCTCCTAGCTGCACAGGCATCATTTTTCCGCCTACATGCTCGTTTTTTTCCACAATTGTGACATCGAACCCCTTTGTTTGAAGAAGAACTCCTGCAGCTAATCCGCCTAATCCTGCCCCAACTATTAGTACTTTTTTCATTGATAATGCCTTCCTTTCCATTCATATCCCTGCTTTTTTCGTTCACGCTTCATGGAATGATTCATCAGCAGCATCAGCACAATTGCCGACGCGGGCATCGTACAAAATAAAAGCCCTTTTTGCTGAGCCGACCGGTCAATTAAAAACCGCTGAAAAAGCATAATGCAAAAAGGCAGAATCCAAAGCATGTTGTCTGTGAATATTCCTGCTATAAAAAAAGGAAGCGGCAGCACGTAGTAACAGGCAAAAAAAACGCTTAGTACCCAAACTGCTTTAGCGGAGCGGCCCAGACCTACAAAAATGTTTTTAGCAAAACCGTTCCATACTTCTTCTGTTGTTTCATACATATAACAGCTAACATGAGAGGTAATATTAGCTAAAATGACGCGGTGTTTCTTTTGCTTAAAAACCTGGGCTAGGTGGACATCTTCTACTAATGAAGATTTGACGGCTTCATGTCCTCCTACGGCCTCGTAAGCTTCTTTTTTTATAAACATAAAAGCACCGTGAGCCGCTGAAGCTTTGCTCATCTTGTTACGATTAGCTACGACAACCGGTAAATAACTAAAAACAACCACATGCTGAAGTGGAACAACCAATGCTTCTAACCACGTTTTTACGGGAAAACGTGGGAAGCCTGTTAAAAGAGCGGCTTTGGTCGCTTGTGCTGTGGCTAAAGTATGTTCTAGCGTACGTTCTTTTAGTTCTACATCTGCATCTACAAACAATAAATAGTCTCCATTTGCAGCTTGGGAAAGCTGGTGACAAGCATGAACTTTTCCGACCCAACCCTCTCTCAGCTCTTTTCCTTCTATGATGGTAAACCTCGGATCCCCGTGAATTTCTTTCAACAGCTGTGTTCGTGTTTGATCTGTGGACTGATCGTCTAGTATGACACATTCTAGATTGCTGTACGTTAATCCTTTAATAGAGGAAATGATTCGCTTTACATTTCGTTCTTCATTTCGCATTGGAATCAAAATAGAAATGAGAGGCTGAGGTGTTTTGGAATCCGGCTCGTATCTTTTTAATTTAGGCATTGCTTGAATATTTACAATGGTTAGAAGCAGCATAAAAATAAATAAAAGCATATAGTAAATCATTCTTTCACCTTCGCTTTCCACCACGTTAGCCATTCACTAAGCGTCTTTTTTCCTTTTAATAAAACCGTAAATTCCCCATCGTTTTCTTGAATTATTTTCTGTTTTTGATGATCAAGCTGAGCAGTGACTGCACCGCCTAGTGTGTTGGTTATCTCTTCTCTTGCCTTAGCTGAGTCGTAAAAAACAGCTTGCCCTACCCAGATAAAAAGCTCCGGTCGCTGATCATGGCGAAACGTATAATAATATGTAATGGGAATAACTTCAACGTCAGAATGCTTTTTTAGAAGAAAAGCAGGTCCTTCAGAAAAAGTTAACGGTCTTTTTTCAAGATGCTCTTCTTTTCCTTGGGGAAAAATAAGCACCGCTTTTTTCTCTTCTAACAGCTTACTGGCAAACCTTAACGATTCCACCGTATGCTTGGGAGACGCTGCATTTACCGAAAAAGCTCCGATTCGTTGAAAAAAAGGAAAATCCTTCATTCCTTGTTCGGACATCATAGCGTATAGATCTGTTTTTAATACCGCGTTATTTAAATAAAATGTCACTAAACCGTCCCACCAGCTGGAATGATTAGCAATTAATAAAATTTTTTTATCTTTTGGGAGCTCTTCTATATGTAAATGAATACGATAAAATTGCTTTTTAAGCTGATATGTGACAAACAGTTGAAAAAATCGCTCAAATATTGAGTTTTTCTTCGGGTAAATCATAAGCGAGTCTCCTTTTTATACACAATATAAAGGATAAGAAAAGGAATCATCGTCAGCCATACGACAAGCCATAGGCCATTTGCTAGCGCTACAATCACAAACATCATGACAACTGAACTATACAAAAATACCATTCTTTTTTCCCACACCGGATTTTCCTCTTTAGGAGACTTAGCTAAAAAGAAATATACGAACAGCTGAATGAAGAAAGACAGTAAAAACCAGCCGGAGAAATTTGATAAAGGAATATTATAATAAAAGCTGTCCCCTTCCCACACCCAATATTGTTTAACAACATAGGCAACAGGATCAATAGCCAAATCCATAATAACAGCAAACAGCGAACTAATGACTGCATAGACAATTCCATGGGCAATAAAAGGCAACTCCATACGTTTCATAATTCCTAGAGCTAGTATTCTGCTTGTAATCACAACCATAAACCAAGCCGAACCAATGGTCAGAGGAACACCTAAAATTTTGGCGCCAAAATCTTTTTCATAATCGTAGGATCCAAATAAAAACCCATACTTCACACCTAGACTTTCGATATAAATAGATGCGCCTGTCACAAATATCGCAACGAGCAGTGCCCGCCTTACTCCATAAGCTTTAGCTAGATAAATAAGAGCAAGAAGACTGCTCACGTGTAAAAAGACCGCGTTTGCCCATTCTAACCATGAAGGCAGCAAATCGAAGGAAAGCAAGACGACTCCGCATACGTACCAGATAAGAAAAAAACGATAAATACCATTTGTGATCATCCTCTATCCACCTTCTCTCCAGCTTCTTTTTGTCAAAGTGCTATTATATAAGCTTGTACCCATTCTCTCCATTTTCAATGTGCTCTTTTTTATGAGTAGTCCGCGCTCTCTTAAAATTATGTAAAAACAGCCACTGTTAGTACGTTCCCTAAATAAGAGACTTTATTACTTATTTATAAACAAAAATAAAATAAACGTCCATTAAAATCTACGGATGTATAGATTGTAATGACGTTTATTTTTTCTTATGTATATACACTTCTAATAGCTTTTTGACAATGAGTCCGACAACAAGTCCAGGTATAACAGACAGCATAGGAAGCCAAATTGGTCCTATAAAAACACCGTTGATGGTTGTTACTGAGGAATACATAATGCCTACTGTAACAAAATAAGCACAGGAGACAAAAGGAATAAATGTAAATCTCGATGCGTCGTTTTCTGCTTCTTTAACAGCATCCCAAATTGCAAAGAAATACAAACATGGATAAAACATTAACCACTGCATGTTCATTACCTCTAGGGACTGCCTTGTTTCTCCTAAAAAGCTTAAGCGAATGCCTTCATTAAAATTTGCGCCCATATTAATGAGAAATTCAAGTACAATAAACAAAATTCCTTTTATATGTTTTTTGTTTAGTAATTGTCCAAAGCCCGGCAACGCAATGCTCCATAAAAGAGCTTCTAGTCTAGTCACGTTCTGTCCTAACATTTTGACGTATAAAAGAATTCCACAGCATGATATCAGTAGAAATTTTGTCCATAGTTATCAACCTCACAATAATTTACTCATAGTTTTTGTAAATGTAAAATTTTTATACTACATCTCCTTTAATATTTGTAACTTATTGTAAATTAATAAATAGTTTAGCTATTCGACCAGACATTTTCGTTTAGAATTTTCTGTTTATTAAAACAAAATCGTACGATATACTAGTTTTATACGTACGAAAGGATGAGAAAGCTGACATGGAAACAAGTTTTTTTTCAATTTTAATACTAGGGTTTTTTTTAGGAATCAAGCATGCTCTAGAACCAGATCATATTATCGCTGTATCAACCATTGCTTCAAAAAGTAAAAAGCTGTGGCGCTCTTCGCTTGCAGGAGTATACTGGGGGATTGGTCATACGCTTACGCTGTTTATTTTTGGCATGATTTTAATGGTGTTAAAAAGCAGTATTTCTGAACGCATGAGCATGTCACTTGAATTTTTAGTGGGCATTATGCTCGTTTACCTCGGCTTCACATCGTTTCTGTCTTACAAAAAACAAGTACATACGCATCATGAAAAAACGTCTTACTTAAAGTCATTGGGCATTGGCTTTGTTCATGGACTGGCCGGAAGCGCAGCGATGGTTGTATTAACGATGAGCACCGTTACTCACGTATGGCAAGGTGCTCTGTACATTATCATTTTTGGAATCGGCACTTGTCTTGGTATGCTGTTATTTACAACGGTTATTGGGATTCCATTCGTTACAACTAAAAAACAAGTGACGTTAAACCGCTGCTTGATGCAGGTAACAGGCGCTGTCAGCATTATATTTGGCCTTTATTATATGTATAATTTAGGTGTAAGCGACGGATTGTTTAGCCTGTGGTTCTAAAAGCGAATGAGACATAACGAAAACAATTCAATCTAAAGATGAACAAGTAGGATAAATGATCTGGACTGCCTGTTCCACAGCTGTTGATTTCTGTGCAAGACGTCGCTTTGCCCTTTAATCAACGGCTAGAAGGAGCTACATACAGGGGACACACGTTCACCCTACCAATAAAAAGATCCGAACGAATTTGATTCTCCATTAAGAATCCAGCTCGTTCGGATCTTCTTTCAACTAACATATTTTTGTCCCAGCCTCTTTAATACTTACGCAAAAGTGATACTTCAGCTTTTAGTAAATGCTGTCGGAACAATCCGTATACTTTAGCGATTATGTCTTCAACTTCTTGTGTACTAGCAGCTAATATTCGAATAGCACATCCAGGGATCGGAAGTGCGGAAGCTCCTACTTTACACCCAGCCTCTTCGCACAGCTGATGTACTTTCGCTATAAATGCGTCGTCGGCGTTTGGATGAACAATGATAATCGATCCAAAATGAGTATACCCTTCCATTTTCATCATGCCGCGCAAATGGCTTTCTGGCTTCAAGTATAAGTGATCGTATACCTTCAGCTGCTCGTTTACATACAGTTTAAGCTTGGAACGCATAGAGGTATATTGAAACAGCTGCCCATCCGGCGACCACCCCGGGGTGATGCTGTCACACATAAACAAAGCAGCGTTTTGTGCCATATGAACCGTTATTTCTTGGACAAATGCAGCATTTTCATACAAAATAAGCGGGTCTGGTATATATTCCATGATGGCTTGTTCTTCAAGGGTTATACACGTTTCTTGTAAAACAGCTTCGTTCGGTGTTTTGTACACCTTTGTCGCAGATTGAGTAGTAGCCGTCAGCTGAGCATTTTTCTCTACCGTTATCATCGTTTTATACTTGTCTCCGCTCACGTATCCTCCGCCTACGTGAAGCATATAAACAAAAGGTGATTCAGGAGTCAGGTAAATAGGTCTGGCAACTTTGAAAGCACCGTAATGGTACGTATCTTTAATAACGGTTCGCTCACTGTTTTTTTCTGCTCGAAGCTCTAAATAACCCGTGTAGCTCATGATTCAAGGCCGATTAAAAAGGCCTCTTTTTTAATCCATTCTATCACTTGGTCGAGCCCTTTATCTTCTTTTAAATTGGTGAAAACAAAAGGCTTGTGCCCTCTTGCTTGGATTGTATCTTTTTCCATTACTTCTAAACTGGCTCCTACATACGGGGCTAAATCTGTTTTGTTGATAATGAATAAATCAGATTTAATCATTCCTTGCCCGCCTTTACGCGGGATTTTTTCCCCTTGTGCTACGTCGATGATATAAATCGAAAAATCAACGAGCTCTGGGCTAAACGTTGCGGCTAAATTATCTCCTCCGCTTTCTACAAAAATAAGTTCAACATCGGGGTGACGTTCCACTAACTCATCGATCGCAGCAAAGTTCATAGATGCATCTTCTCGAATGGCCGTATGAGGACATCCTCCTGTTTCTACTCCTACGATACGATTTTCCGGTAAAATACTGTTTTTTACTAGAAATTGCGCGTCTTCTTTTGTATAAATATCGTTTGTAACGACTGCCATGCTTAGCTGTCCTTCTAGTGCACGCGTTACTCGTTCTACTAACATTGTTTTTCCTGCACCAACAGGTCCACCAATTCCAATTTTAATTGCATTCATTTTTTACGCCTTCATCGTTAGAAGGCCTTCCCTCCTTTTTTATGACATGAACAATCGGACATGCAATTGTTCATGCTGCATTTGAGCGATTTCTAACCCTGGTGTCACGGCACCAAATTCCTCTTGATCCGCTTGTAAAATATGCTGAAGTGCTTTCTGCAGCAGCGGCTGAAAAAGAACGAGCGTTTTTTGTCCATCCGTTTGACCGATCGGTATGCCGCGAACAGCATTTTGAATTAACGAAGAAATACTAGCGTACAAGTGACTTAAAATTGCCTCTTCTTTTGTGATATTTAACTGCAGGCTGGCTAACGCAAATACAACAGCAGGATGTCCATACGCCTTCTTTGCTTTTACCTCACTCATATACTTTTCTAAATAAGAGCCTTGAAATAACTCTAAGCAAAGTTTTAACATGCGCTGGCCCACGCGTCTTGTCCCTTCTCTTGTTTCTTTTGACAAAGCAAGAGCGTATAATTCATGATCCACTCTCATAATTTCGTTAAACTGGTCATGAGCCGCATACTCATAAGCCAGTCTGCATGCTAAGCCGTCCGTATACGTCAGCTGAACATCAAGGTATGTACGAAGCGCTTCTTGAAAGGTTTCTGTGTTGTGAATTTGATCTCGCTGAATATACGTTTCAAAGCCAAACGAATGTGAAAATGCACCGGATGGAAAATTTGAATCACATAGTTGAATCAGCGAAAGCAATGAATTAGTCATGACTGTGTCCGATATGCTTAAAAGCTTGTTTTACTTTTCTTTTTTCGCGCTTATAGGGAATATCAAGCTGTTGAAGCAATTCTTCGACTAAATAATCGTACTGTACGAGCATGTCTCCACCTTCAAACTGTGCCGGCAAATGTCGGTTGCCAAGCTGATGAGCAATTTCTCCCATTTGCTGAATATCAATCGGCTGAATCGTCAAAATATCGTCTGCCAGCACCTGCACAACAATCATATTGCTTTCATCCATAAACAGCACGTCGCCATCAGTGAGCTCACGGTTTTCTTTTAGACGAATTCCTAGTTCCTTACCGTGATCTGTTACAACGCGCTGAACGCGTTTTACTAAGTGATCACTTTCGATATATACCTTTTCTATATGTGGAGCCCGTTTTTCTAATGTTGCCATATTTCCAATAATTTTTTCGATTACCATTTCTTTCACCTCAAAATAAAAAGTATCGCTGCGCCATAGGAACAACTTCTGCTGCTTCACATGTAATCATTTGTCCATCTACTTTTACTTCGTACGTTTGGGGATCAACTTCAATTTTAGGCATTTCTCCGTTTAACTTCATATCTGTTTTTTTTAATTGACGAATATTTTTAACCGGTTTAAGCAGCTTTTGTAACCCCAGTTTCTCGCCCACTTTGTTCTCGTACGCTGCTTTTGACACAAATGTAAGAGACGTTTTAGCTCTTGCTTTTCCATAAGAAGCAAACATCGGACGGTATAAAACCGGCTGTGGGGTTGGAATTGAAGCGTTAGGATCTCCCATTAAGCTGTGTGCAATCAAACCGCCTTTTACAATCAAGTCAGGCTTTATTCCAAAAAACGCTGGCTCCCATAGGACTAAGTCAGCTATTTTCCCTGTTTCTACTGATCCTACGTATTCGGAAATTCCATGAGCAATAGCTGGATTAATCGTATATTTAGCTACATAGCGTTTGACACGTGCGTTATCGCCAGCTTCGCTGTCACCATCAAGTTTCCCTCGCTGCTTTTTCATTTTGTCAGCTGTTTGCCACGTTCTTGTAATCACTTCTCCTACACGTCCCATTGCTTGGGAATCTGAAGAAATCATACTGAATACACCTAAATCGTGTAAAATATCTTCAGCTGCAATCGTTTCTTTGCGAATACGGGAATCAGCAAAAGCGATGTCTTCTGGTACAGAGGGATCAAGATGATGACATACCATGAGCATATCTAAATGCTCTTCAAGCGTGTTGACAGTATAGGGTCTTGTTGGATTAGTTGATGATGGAAGCACGTTTGGAAAGCTTGCCATTTCCATAATATCAGGCGCATGTCCGCCTCCAGCTCCTTCAGTATGGTAGGTATGAATGACTCGATCACCAATCGCTGCAATCGTATCTTCGACAAATCCGCCTTCATTTAAAGTATCTGTATGAATCGCAATTTGAACATCGTACTCGTCTGCTACCTGTAAGCTTGTGTCAATGGCAGATGCCGTGGTTCCCCAGTCTTCATGAAGCTTAAGTCCAATCGCTCCTGCTTCAATTTGCTCAATTAAAGGCTCTTTAGCACTTGCATTCCCTTTTCCTAAAAAGCCAATATTCATTGGAAATGCTTCAGCAGCTTCGAGCATTCGTTCAATATGCCACGCTCCGGGTGTACAAGTGGTAGCTTTTGTTCCTGTGGCCGGTCCCGTTCCTCCTCCAATCATTGTTGTAACTCCAGAGGCAAGAGCAGTTTCAATTTGCTGCGGACAAATGAAATGAATATGTGCATCAATACCGCCGGCGGTTACAATTTTCCCTTCTGCTGCAACCACTTCTGTACTCGCACCAATGACGATGTCTACTTCATCCATCAACAGGGGATTACCCGCTTTTCCAATAGTTTGAATGAGTCCATCTTTTATTCCAATATCTGCTTTATATATGCCTCTATAATCAACGATAATAGCATTTGTCAACACTAAGTCCGCTGCTTCACTTCGCGTTGCAAGAGGATGCTGTCCCATTCCGTCACGAATCACTTTTCCTCCGCCAAACTTTACTTCATCTCCGTAGGTTGTGAAATCTTTTTCAATTTCAATAAATAGCTCTGTGTCTGCTAAGCGAACAGCATCTCCAACCGTTGGTCCAAACATATCTGCATACTGACGTCGCGACATTTGAAAACTCATCTTATACATCTTCCTTTCTATCAGAAAGCGATCTGTTTGTTTTATTGTTCAGGCCATAAATTTCTTTTGTTCCGGAGAAAGCAACCAGCTCTACTTCTTTTGCATCACCTGGCTCAAAGCGAACAGCTGTACCAGCCGGAATATTCAAATGATAGCCAAGCGCAGCTTCGCGGGGGAATTCGAGTGCCGCATTCACTTCAAAAAAATGAAAGTGGGACCCTACTTGAACAGGGCGGTCTCCTCTATTGATTACAGTCACGCTAATCGATTTTTTTTTGTTATTACATGTGATCGGTTCTTTTTTTAAGACGTATTCCCCTGGAATCATATCTTTCCCTCCTCTTAACGAATTGGATCATGAACAGTGACGAGCTTGGTTCCGTCTGGAAAGGTCGCTTCCACTTGAATATCATGAATCATTTCCGGAATACCTTCCATTACATCTTCTCGTTTTAAAATCTTGGTGCCTTCTCGCATTAGCTGTGCTACCGTCTTGCCATCACGGGCTCCTTCCATAATTTCATATGTAATAATAGCTACTGCTTCGGGATAATTAAGCTTTAATCCTCTTGTTTGACGGCGTCTTGCCAAGTCGGCAGCTACGACAATCATTAATTTTTCTTGTTCTCGCGGCGTAAGTTTCAATGGAAGCTTCCTTTCTCCTAATCTATTTTCTAATTCACATCGAGTGTTATATTTTCTAACATAAATATATAACTAATTATAATAAATTTTCTGATAAAAGACAAAGAATTTATCTCTTCCGATAAAAAAAGATGAGCTTTTTTGCTCACCTTTTACACTTCCGAAATCGCTTGTTTTTTCCATTTCTGCAGGTGTTTCCATCCTAGACCTTCAGCTAGCTGACGTTTTGCATAGTCTATTCCTTTTTCAATAGATACTTCATAGCCAAATAGATAATAGCGCAAGCCGGCATTTAGCACTACTTGATTATAGACGTAAGTCAGTTCGGAAGAAGCTTCACCTTCTAGAATGCGCGTTACATATTCCGCTTGTTTTTCAACACTTATTTTCTTTTCAAAGCGCTCTTCTTCCACAAACAGTCCGTACTCTTTTGGATTGACAATAAACGACTCCATCTCTCCTTCTGAGATAGTAAAAACAAAGCTGCTTCTATGTACAGGTACATCTTCAGATCCTTCTATCCCTTGCACCACGTATACGTGTTTGAAAGGTAGAGAAGCAAAAATGGGCACAATTTTGTTAATGGCTGTGCGGTGAAAAGCGCCCATCATTAAAGAAGAAGCATTTGATAAATTTAATAATTTTTCAACCGTATTAATTAGCGTCCTGACACCAATTTCATGACGAATTTGTTTGATTCGACTAAGAGGATAGGAGATTGTTTCGGCATTGACAAAGCCAATTTTTAACGCTTCAAATGTATGACCGATGTCTTCAATCGTTTGAGCTTGAGGAATCTGTAACGAATGAAGTACGTCTTCAATCGTTGTTCCAAACTTTGGAGGAAGAGCTTCTGTACAGTGTAAAAAAGCAGGCACACCTCTTTCCGCTAATAAAATCGATACGGGAATTGTAGCAAAAAATGAATTTCTCCCTGCATAAGGGCTTGCAAAATCAATTGATTTATCTTTTAACGGCTGAGACAGCGGTATTTCTTTTGTTTTTTCACGAAAAGCATGAACAAATCCTAACAGTTCGTCTGCATTTTCAGTTTTAATACGTTCCGCGATAAAAAAAGCAGCGATCTGAGCATCCGTAGCTTGTCCACAAGCAATTAAGCGAGCCGCTTCTTTTGCTTGTTCATACGTTAAGTTAGTTGATCCTCTTTTTCCGCGCGCTATTTCTTTGATAAATTGCTGCATATCGTACACTTCCTTTTTAACTGAATATTTGTACATTGTATCACATATTTTCTTTGTTTCTTAGATTATCTTCTATCAGGTACGCAAACTGCTAAAAAATATGAAATTAAAGGAAAAGTACTAGTTCTTTTATAACCTAATATAGTATAATCTATCTGCTATACTATTATTTGGATATTTGGGGGACTTTACAAATGAAAAAAGAGAAACTACTTGTACCATTTATAGCAGCATCGGTTTTAGTAGGAGCATCAGTGACAACGCCTGTTTTTAGTCACTCTGCTTATGCTGCTTCTTCTGTCAGCGTTTATCAAAAAGACGTTAATTCGCTAGCAGATTATTACGCACCATTTTATAAAACAGTGGAAAAAAAGCTAAAAGAAATTGAAGGAATAAAAGATGACGAAAAAGCGTTAGCGGCATATGATCAGCTTGCGGATCAAATTGACCAGTTTCTAACAAAGACTGATAAAAATTACGCGATGAATCACCTTAATTCAGAAGCTGATCAGCTTCAAGGATATTTATATGACAGCTTAATTGCTCTTTACAATTACATTGTGGATCTTGAAGACTATGCGTATGGAGATGTAAGTGACGCGGAATTTAATAAGATCTCTGTAAATTTTGAAAAAGAAATCAACGCATACAATACGCAATTTCAGCAAAAAGCGAAGAGCTATAAAACAAAGCGAAAAGTAACGTTTAACGCAAATATGAGTTATTTGCTTGATGAAGATATTCAACCTTCACCAACAGCTCCATCTACACCGGCTGATAGCAATGGCACCTACACGGTGAAAAAAGGAGACACGCTGACAGCAGTCGCTAAAAAGTACGGCATGACGGTAGCTGAATTAAAAAAATTAAACAATTTAAAAACAGATGCGCTAAAAGTCGGACAAGTGCTGAAAGTGAAAAGTGCAAGCGCACCGTCTCCGTCTCCAGCGCCTCAAACTTCTGTTAGTGCAAAACAGCAGCAAATTGTATCGTATGCCAAAACACTGATTGGAAAGCCATATAAATATGGAGGCACGACACCAAAAGGTTTTGATGTATCAGGGTACACACAGTATGTATATAAAAACGCGGGTTCAAATATTTCTATCCCTCGTACAGTAGCGGATCAGTATAAAAGCGGCACGGACGTAAAGCAAAACAGCCTGCAGGCTGGAGATTTAGTTTTCTTTAAAAACGGCAAATCCGTTTCAGTTGTAGGAATTTACCTAGATAAACAAGAATTCATTTATGTCAGCAGCAAAGGCGTTAAAACGCAATCACTTTCAACAGCGTACTGGAAAAACAGCTATGCGGGAGCAAAGCGTATTATAAAGTAAAAAGAGGTGCCATAAGGCACCTCTTTTGCTTTACTAGCTATGTATTTCTATACTAGACTAGCAATTTTATAAAAAACTTCTTAGTTCATAACCGTGATTTTAACAGATTTTCTTCCGAACTGTTGAGCATCACCTTCAGAAGGAACGAATACATCAATTCGATTACCTTTAATTGCTCCACCCGTATCGGCAGCTACAGCTTCACCATAGCCTTCTACATAAACTTTCGAACCTAATGGAATAACGCTAGGGTCAACAGCGATTACTTTTTGATTTGGATTTGCTTTTAAATCCACTCCTGTAGCAGTTGTACCGCTACATCCAGCACAATTAGCTGTATAGGCAGTCGCTTCAACTGTCATTGACTTGCCGCTGGCTTGTTGTGACGATTCAGCAGGTTGTTGTTGAGCTTGAGCTTGCTGCTGTTCTTTTTGAGCTTGTTCAGCTTGAGCTTGCTGCTGCTCTGTTTGAGCTTGTTCAGCTTGAGCTTGCTGCTGCTCTGTTTGAGTTTGTTCAGTTTGAGCTTGCTGTTGCTCTGTTTGAGTTTGTTCAGCCGGCGCTTGAGCTTGCTGAGCTTCTGGCGCAGCCTGAGCTACTGAAGGGCTCGATTGCTGAGCTTGGCCGTTTGGAGACTGAATTTTTAATTGTTCGCCAGGATAAATTAAATCTGACGTCAGTCCGTTCCATTCTTTGATTTGATCTACCGTCACGCCATATTGCTGACTGATGGACCATAATGTGTTTCCTTGCTGAACTTTGTGTGTCATTTCTTTTATAGTAGCTACGTTTAATTCTTGATTTGGATAAATAATATTAGATGTTAAGTTATTTGCATCTTTTAGCTCGTCTACGCTCACGCTGTGCTTTTGAGCGACTTTCCATAACGTATCACCTTTTTCTACGTGGTACGTTCCACTTGTAGAAGCAGAAGCTGCACCTACAAATCCCGCTGAAAGGATTGCTGTTGTTCCTAGAGTAAATATAAATTTTTTCATTACGAATACCTCCTTATTTACTCAATGATTGAATGATATCATCCTCACATTTCACAGCCGTTACAGAGCCATGCTACTTTTATTACAAAACTTAACAAAACAGAACGTTTAATCGTAATATTTCTGATAATTTGGGTATATGATGAAACGTTTCTACTTTTTACTGCTTTTTATTGTTGTTTTTACTAAAATAGTTAAATTTCTCTATCGTTACTGGCTATGCCTCTTCTTTTTTATTGACCATTTAACGGGTATATTAAGTTTTTTTCATAACAAAAAAAGAGGTTGGGACATAACGAAATGAATCCAGTCAACTACTAGAAGGAACTATATAAATGAAACCTATGTTCACCATAACAAAAAAAGCGAACCGCTCATCAAAAATTTTGATGAGCGGTTCGCTTTTCAATTCGGCTAAACTACTTTTGTCTCAGCTTTTTTATTTCTTGTTAAATCCTTGCTTTTCAACGAATTCTTTCATATACATACGCTTAGGATTGGAAAGCATTTCAGCCATTTGGCCAGTCCATGTGTCTTGGCGTTTGCCATTTGTTCTTTCATTGTAATAAGCAGAAATTTCTTCGTTATACGCTGTTAATTCTTTTTTCGTCTGCTCATCGTTCGGCTCATATGTTTCTTCATGATACACATGTTTAAATGGTAAGCGCGGCTTTTTATCCGTAATACCCGCTGGATGTCCAACCGTTAGACCAAATAACGGGATTACATGATGAGGCAGTTTTAACACTTTGCTTACTTCTTCTAATTCGTTACGCAAACCGCCAATGTAACAAGCTCCAAGTCCCATTGATTCAGCAGCAAGCGTTGCATTTTGCGCAGCAAGGGCAACGTCAATAATAGCTACCATAAACTGCTCTGTGCTTTCGAGCGCTGTCGATAAATCTTTTTTCTCCATTTGCGCAATGACATCATGACGGTGAAAGTCAGCGCAAAATACAAAGAAGTGGCCATTTGTTTCTACGTAAGGCTGATTTCCTGCTAATTGAGCAAGCTTTTGCTTCGTTTCTTTATCTTTTACTCCAATAATGGAATACGCTTGAATATAGCTTGATGTGGAAGCTGCCTGTGCGCTTTCTACAATCGTCTGAATTTGCTCTTCGGACAATGGTTTGTCTTCATATTTGCGAATAGAACGATGATTTAAAATCGTTTCAATAACTGAATTCATATTATAATCTCCTTTTACTTCATTTAACCTTCTACAGATGTTATCTCTACAGTTAGTTTATCGAATGTAAAAAGAAATAACCAATGTTCTGCTTAAAATTGATTTTGACTTGTCTCATATCGATACAGCTTAAAATGATCTGCAAGCACGCGATCTACTTTTACTTCTAAGCTGTCTACATATTCGTCCATTCGTTTTATCAAGCGGTTTCGTTTCACATCATTTTCTAAAATGTTCTTAAGCTGCTGCTCAAAGGCTTCAGCATCATTAAGCGGTATCAGCAGCTCTTTTTCTTTGAGATATTCAATGTTAATTTGTTCTTGACCGGGAAGAGATGAGTGAATAAAAATAGGTAGTCTCTTGTGAAGGGCTTCGCTAATTGTCACTCCCCCCGCTTTTGTGACAATGGCATCTGCTTCCTCATATAAATCATTCATTTTCTCTCTCGATTTTACATACGAGACCGCTTTAATTCTCGGGTGGTTTAATTTTATTAGTTCTTGATACAACTTTTTGTTTTTTCCGCACAGCACATAATACATATACGTACAGTTTTGCGGAAGCTGCTGAAGCATTTTGCGTACATTTCCAAGGCCGGAATTCCCTCCGGCAATCAGTATATGTTTCTGTGGCATGAGATGGTCAATCCGTCTTTTTAAAAACGCTTTATGAACCGGAATTCCCGTTACATAAATAGAAGACTCTTTTACACCGTGAACGTTTTGTAAAAACGCTTTTGTATCCTGATCAGGTACGCAGTGAAGCTCAATTCCATTTTTACCCCATACGTCGCTTACTAAGAAGTCGGTGTATACGTTTATAATAGGAAGATCAATGATTCCTTTTTCTTTTAACCCGCTTAATACACAGGAAGGAAAGCTGTGTGTACAAACAATGACATCCGGCTGCTCTGCATCAATTAACTTCTTCATATGGTATTCGATAATCGGCCACTTTTTCACAACAAAGTCATCCATCGTATGGTCGTTTTTTTTGTATACATGACCGTAATAAAATTTTTCAAACTGCTTTGGAAAAACAGAAATCCATTTCATGTATATTGATGAAATCATTTGTTCAAGCGGTTTGCTCCAATAGCTTAAACAATCAATTTTTTGACAAATAACGTGCGAAAAACGCTCCATGATGGCATCCATAACGGCGTCTGCTACTTGGTGATGACCAGATGGCATCTGAAAAAGCGGTAAGAATAAAACCTTCCTCATTGACCATCCCTCCTCTCAAGACGTTTTCGGTTTCTTGTTCTTTTTATAAGTAAATAAATGACAAAAAAAGCTACAGCGCCCATGATAATATACGAAATATGAATTCGATCTCCTACGTAGTAACCCAAAATCAGAAAAGAAAGGACCCATACTAGACTTCCTACTACCGATAACAATAAATAAAGCAAAAACGGATAGCGACTTATTCCCGCCATATATGGGCTAATCTGACGCAAGCCCGGAATATATAAACCAAATAAAATGGTCCATATCCCATATTTATGGTAGCTGCCGCTTGCCGCTTCAATTTTTTCTTTGGTTAACCCTACGTATTTTCCGTACTTATCGAAAAATGGGGTTCCCGCATACCTTCCTAGCCCGTAAGCAGTAAGCATTCCAGTTATAACACCTAAAAAAGCAAAAAGAGATGATTCGTATAAGTTCAGCTGATGTTTGGCAATAAACATGCCTAATAATATTAAAAATGATTCTTCAGGCGCTGGAATTCCAACAATCCCACAAAAAAGTACAAGTAAAATAACAATATAACCATAGGAATGTATATACTGAGAAATAATTGTTAAGTCCACTGCTCGCTCCTCTATTTACGATTGATTCATCAATTGCTGCATGGTTATACTTTCATACCCTTGCTGTTTTAAGTAAGGTAAAAATTCTTCTAACGCCGCAATCGTCATTTCAGGTGCTTTTTCATCTGCTCCCGGGGTATCTCCATTATCGTGTAAAACAAAAATGGCTCCATCTTCTACTTTACGCATTAGTTTTTGAACTAATGCCGTTTTCGTTGTTTTTAGTGTCCAATCCTGAAAGATTCCTGTCCAGATCACAAGGTGATATGGCTTGGCCATTGATAAACTGCTCATATTTAAATGTCCCCACGGCGGACGATAAAAAAGCGGCTTTTGATTTGTTACTTTCTCTATAACCTGTGCACATTGATGAATTTGTCTTTTTAATTGCCAAGGTGTTTGCGTCCATGCACTCACATGACGATGATGATGTATAGCTACTTCATGTCCTTCATCGATCATCCTGTTTAAAATAGACGGGTGTTTTTCCCCTAGTTCTCCCACAATAAAAAAAGTAGCTTTCATTTCATGCAGTTTGAACAAGTCCAAAATTTTTGGCGTATAAACAGGATGAGGTCCATCATCAAATGTTATAGCTATTTTATGCTTTTTTACCCCTTTTATTATGACTGATGAATGATAGCGACGGTAAAGGGTTTGCGAAATAATGGTATATACACATATAACCATTAGAACGAAAAGTAAAACAATAAAAAAACGAGTCATATGCTTTTAACCATCCTTTTGAATTTAAATCCTGCATTTATTATAACGGTTTACTCAGACTTTGGTTTCATTTTTTTGTGATAGAAGCCAGGAATTTTAAAATAATTTGATACTTTACCTAAAAATAGCTATTCTTCAAGGATATACCGGAAATAAAATGATATCATAAAATTTCCCTTCATTCAGTAAAAAAAGTACTTTTTACCATTTATATCTATCTTTTGTACGATAGCTTTCATTATTTTTTAAAAATAAAAAAACTTCCCGCACGAATGCGGAAAGTTTTTAAATTAAAATTTTGCTCGATACCATTTTTCAGCTGCTTCAATTTCTGTTCGTGTTAACTGATGGCCAAATGATTCCCAATGCACCTGTACGTCCGCTCCAGCTTTTTCTAAAAGCGCAGAAAGTTCTTCCGTTTCTGATGCTGGGCAAATAGGATCGTTTGTGCCTGCGCCAATAAAGATAGAAGCGTCGGTCTTAGGCACTTCAATTCCTCTTCTTGGAACCATCGGATGAAGAAGAGCCGCCCCTTTTAAAGAATTTTCATAATGAAATAGCAAACTTCCTGCAATATTGGCACCATTTGAGTAGCCTACAGCTACGATGTTGTGTCGGTCGAATGAGTATGTTTCAGCCGCTTCATCTAAAAATTGATGAAGTTCTTTTGTGCGTTCAATTAAATCTTCTATATCAAATATTCCTTCTTGTAAACGTCTAAAGAAACGAGGCATTCCGTTTTCTAGTACATTTCCTCTTACAGATAATACGGAGCAAGAGGAATCAATCATATCTGCAACAGGGAGCAGATCTTGTTCTGTACCTCCTGTACCATGCAACAGCAATAAAGTCGGTTTCGTCTCGTCCGTTCCTTTTTTAAAAATATGTTTCACGTATATCCACTCCTTTTGAATATCTCGAATTAAAGATAATTTTATTATAAGAACTTTCGAAGCATTTGTAAAGGAACTACTGTCAAAGAAATACCTGTATGTTTTGCTGGCAGTATCACATAATACTGAATAACTTCATATGGCCATTGCTCATATGCAGCTAGGTATTTAATTCGTTTGACTTACAGCGAGGAAAGAAATATTCCACTTTTAGCTAAGTGCTCCCGTCAAAAGGTGGATAATGATTAAAACTCGCCCGTCCTCCTTCGTATAAAAAGTGCCCTAGTCTGATAAATTAGTTAATTTTTTCTTTATTTCGTTACTTTCAACAGATATCAGCATTTATACCCGAACGTACTAAATCTTATTTCTTATACGTGTTATAACAACTTTTTTCTATGAGAAACAGAACGTAAAATACCAGCTTGTTTTTTCATAAAGGGGAACAAAGCCCCGAATGGTGCTTTATACGACTTTATTTGACAAACACAAATTTATGGGTAAACTAAGTTCAGATGATTGTATTTCACTTTGTTTCAGTTTAATAAAAAAACGAAGCATCTGCGAGTAAGCAAAAAATAACTGCGTAAAGAGCTATTCATGTCAATCATCTTATACCCTAAAAACTTACCTGCACTTGAATAATAGCCTTTATTAAACTTAGCGCGTCAGCTTGTGAACGTTAATACTTTATCACCCATCTCTCTGTTAAAAGATTGAATGGGTCAACAAACTTCAGCATTCTTTACATAACGACCTTGTAAAGACGAAGAATGTAGCTATGTGTGAACATGGAATTATTACTTAGTGGAGTGAACCAACATGAGGAAATTTATTTTAGCCTTTTTAGTCGTTGTTTTAATTGTAATGCTGGGAGTTACCTATGTATTAAAGCAATTTCAGCAAACGGCTGATTTATCTTACTCGAAACTGCAGTCGGTTCAAAGTACGGTAATCTATGACAAAAATGACCGTAAGATTGACGAATTGTATAAAACCGTTCCCCGTCAAAATGTTTCGAGCAATGAAATTCCCGATTATGTAAAAATGGCGTTTGTTGCAACGGAAGACCGTCGCTTTTACAAGCATTTTGGGATTGATTTACAAGGTATTGGCCGCGCCCTTTTTAAGAACATTGTAACAATGAGTAAAGCTGAAGGCGCAAGTACCATTACACAGCAGTTAGCAAGAAATCTTTACTTATCTAGTGATAAGACCATTAAACGTAAAGTAGATGAAATGTTTCTATCACTAGGCTTAGAAAGACAATTTACAAAAGATCAAATTTTGGAATTATATTTAAATCAAATTTATTTCGGAAGCGGTGTATATGGTATTGGTGCAGCTTCTCAGCTTTATTTTAATAAGCCTGTATCAGATTTAACCGTAGGCGAAGCTGCGCTTTTAGCGGGACTGCCAAAAGCGCCGAGTACGTATTCACCAAGCAATAGTACAGAAAAAGCGACAGCCCGACGAAACGTTGTATTGAAACTGATGCATGACCAAAACGTTATTAGCGATACTCAGTATCAGCAAGCGTTAAACGAACGTGTAGTCGAGCCTAGTGTTCCTGTTAAAAAACCGAACTCTAATCAAGCATTTATTGATTATGTAATTAAAGAAGCTGCTCAACAGTATGGCGTATCTGCTGATGACCTTTATAAGGGTGGTTATGCCATTTATACAGATTTAGATCCTAATTTACAGGAATCGATTAATAACTCTGTAGCAAATCATACGTTCCGAGATGATGCCATCAACAGCAAAGTAGAGGTTGGAATTTCAGCTGTCAACCCTAAAACAGGTGGGATTTCAGCGATGTATGGAGGACGCAGCTATGAGCGAAACGGCTTAAACCGTGCTACAAGCGGCTATCAGCTTGGTTCAGCTATTAAGCCTTTAGCCGTATATGGTCCAGCCTTAGAAACTGGAGATTATACACCAACTTCACTCCTAAGTGACGAACGACAAGACTTTGGCGGTGGATATAGCCCTAAAAACGCAGAAGGTGAATATCAAAAGCATGTGACAATGCGTGAAGCACTTACTCGTTCACTCAACGTTCCAGCTGTTTGGCTTTTAAAACAAATTGGTATTGATACAAGCGCAAAATTTATGGAAAAAGCTGGACTTCCTCTTGAAGATGACGATAAGTCAAAATTAGGGCTTGCTCTTGGAGGAACGACGACAACGTTCTCTCCCCTTCAGTTAGCACAAGGATATACAACTTTTGCTAACAAAGGCGTTATGACTAAGCCGTACGCAATTCGAAAAATTGAGATGCGCGACGGTGAAGTGAAAAAGCCAGACATTCAGACAGAGAGAGTAATGAGTGAAGAAAATGCGGATACAATGACATCCATGCTGCAAGATGTGATTGAAAAAAGCTATGGAACAGGTGTTAACGCTCGTTCTTCACGAGATGCTGCAGGTAAAACTGGTACAACCAACGATGTCAAAGATGCTTGGTTTGTCGGGTATACCGATGATGCAGTCGTTTCTATCCACGCTGGCTTTGATAATGCTAATTCTACGCAAACAACGAAATACTTATCAGGCGGCGGCGGACAAGACCCTGCTACACTGTTTAGCTCAATTATGAATAACTGGTAACAAAAAAACCTCCAACTTCACCGTTGGAGGTTTTTTAAGATAAATGCGTTTTATGCTTAAGTGAAAAAAAGGAAACGTTGATGACTTTGCAAATCGTTACATAATGCAGAACGGTCAAGACAACCACGCCACAGTTCATTCCGATAATAATTCCCTGCATGCCAATATTTGTTTGTGATCCTAAGAAAAACATCAGGGAAAAAGATACAATATGAGACCAAATCGTATGATAAAAAGCATCTTTTACATAGCCAAGTCCAATTAAATAAGCTTGAAGCGGAACAGCAAAGAAGTGAAAAAGAAAATACGGCCATAAAGCCTTTAGATAGTACACGGCCTCTGTAGAATGAAAAAACAAGTTAGTAAGTGGCTCAGCAAAGAAATACATTGCCACTATAGACGGAATCCCATATAAAAATGTCATTTGCATACTTTGAGTCAAAAGTCTTTGAAGCTGTTCTTCCTGATTTTTCGCATGAGCTTCAGATACAGCAGGTATTAGTGCTACTAAAAGAGAATGAGCAAAGAAAGCTGGAAAAAAGCCGATCGACATCGCTACACCTGTTAGCATACCAAAATGCTGCGTGGCACCGGTTAAAGTCATGCCCGACAAAACGAGCGCGTGTTTGATTAAAAACGGCTGAACAGCATTACATACCGCATTAAATAAACGCAGTCCCGTGGTCGGAAGTGAGACGCCTAACAGCTTTTTCCGAATCTCACTTGGGGAAAGCAAAGGTCTGTGCCCTCTTGATAAAACACTTAACTGAGTAACATACGTGATAAAAAAATAAAGTAAAATAACAGCTTCGGTTCCAATTAGCGTACAAATCGCAATAAACAGCGACATTTTAACATCTGTGAAAGCAAACATTTGAAAAACAACAAATAAAATCGTTAGCTGAAAGGCTTTGCGGATAAAATTAGACACGGCGATAGTCGTCATATTATTTTTACCCGTAAAATATCCACGAAGCACGGCTGAAAATGAAACAACCGGAATGAAACATAGTACAACCCATTTTAAGTAAGGATGATAGTGACTGAAAAATGGAAAGGCTGCTAATACGGCCAGTGTAATAAAAAAGATTCCCAAGCTCACAGCAGTCGCAAAAATGGTGGCATGCTTCATCATATGCTGATGTTCTTTGCGGTGATGTTCGGCCAAAAATTTAGAAATAGAAATAGGCAGTTCTAAGTTGGCTACGGTGGCAATAAGAAAAATGATAGGAAGAACAGTCATGTACATGCCCATGCCTTCTCTTCCTAATTCTCTAGCAAGTACCATATTTACAAGAAATTCAATTAACTCTCCTGCAAAGGCAGCACCTGCTAGAATAAACGTTCCCTTCAAAAAAGTGTTCATCTCGTTATCTCCTCTATCTCCCGTCCTTTTTCATCACTACCTCTTCTCTCTATGTATATGACAAGCCCAATCCGAATTATTTATCTAATTGTATTTTTTCGGTGTACAAGTTCTTGTATAATGTTCAACCTATGTGAAAAAAAACCGTTATATACCTTTTTCACATAGGAAATTCATTCATTTCTTATACTTTGGCTCTTGAGACTTACATAGAAAAACAGAAGACCGAATGAATCTGCTGATTGCTAATGGGAATAGAGCATGTTGTTTTAATGTAACAAATTCACATATTAGTTAAGCGTCTTTATTCACTATTTTCTGTGGATGCACTTCTTTTTTTGACACCGAAGCGTTTTTGCCTAGTACAACCGAAAAGACAACAATTATTGCTATAGCAAGAGTAAAAAGTGTAATTGTTTCACCTAGAAATAGAGCTGCAAACAGAATCATTAAAAATGGCTGTAAATATTGAACCTGGCTAACTCTGGCTATTCCACCCATAGCCATCCCGCTGTACCAAGCAACGTATGCTAAAAATTGACTCACTACTGAGAGATAAATCAAACTAACCCACGCTTGTAAAGGCGCATGGAGCATTTCAGCTGTAATGCTTAGTCCTACTGGAATCATAAAAAATGGTGCACCGATGATAATGGCCCAAGCAATTACTTGCCAGCTGCCTAATTCTCTTGCTAACACCCCTCCTTCTGCATAGCTCAGTCCAAGTATCAGCACCGCTGCTAGTAAAGCTGCATCGGCAAACTGCAGTTGACCGAATCCGAGGTGAAGAGCATACACGATAACAGCTGCCGAACCGATTATACTTGAGACCCAGAATTTTAAAGAAGGACGTTCACCCCCTCTAAACATCGCAAAACCGGCTGTGGCTAATGGTAAAAGAGCGAGTTCAACCGCTCCGTGAGAAACAGGCAATGATTTCATTGCCCAAGAAGTGAGCAAAGGAAACCCTAAAACTGCGCCTAAAGCGACGATCACCAGACTTTTAAATTGGCGAAGAGAAGGAAATTTTTCTTTTCGTACAATCAATATCACAGCTACTAAAACAGCAGCTACAGCTGTTCTTCCTAAACCAGCGACTGTCGTTCCGAAATACTTGACTGCAATGCTTGTAGAAGGAAGGGTTAAGCTAAAACAGATAACGCCTACTAATCCCAACAATACGCCCATTTTCTCTCTAATTTCTTTTTGCATCTTACCCTACCCCTGTCTTTTTATTTTTCAGAACTGTACCATTTTTCTAAAAAAAGTTCTGATATAATTAAAAGGATAGCGCAGGACAACTAGTAAAATAAATCATTCTTTTACCTATCTGTAAGGGTACAAATTAAAGGAGTAGGACCTATGAGTTTAAAATATCTGAAAATCATGGAAGAAATTAAGCTTGGCCTAGCAAATGGATCGTTTATTGCAGGTGGTAAACTCCCTTCTGTTCGCCGACTCTCCCAACATTTTTCGTGCAGCAAGAATACCGTTATCAAAGCGTACAGCGAACTAGAAAAAGAGCATTTAATTTATTCTGTTCCTAAAAGCGGCTACTACGTTGTGGCAGAATTTCAACATAAGACGAATGAAAATGAAGTGATTGATTTCTTGTCTGCTGGTCCAGATAAAAACGTTATGCCTTATCTTGAATTTCAGCATTGTATAAACCAAGCGATTGAACACTACAAAGAAGAGCTTTTTACATACTCTGATCAACAAGGCTCTTACTCATTGCGGGTACAGTTAGTGAAACACTTGCAGAACTTACAGGTGTTCACTCAAGCTGAAAGGTTAGTTGTTGTATCCGGGTCTCAGCAAGCTCTTCACTTACTAGTTTCTATGCCCTTTCCAAATGGAAAAAATAATATCCTAATTGAACAGCCCACTTATTTCGGTTTTATCGAGTCTCTTACGGTGCACCAAGCTACTACTTTTGGGATCCAGCTATCGATGGAAGGGATTGATCTTGATCGTTTGGAGTACATTTTTCGAAATAATGATATAAAATTTTTCTACATTATTCCAAGATTTCACAATCCTCTTGGGCATTGTTATACAAATTTTGAGAAGAAAAAAATCGTGGAGCTAGCCGAAAAATACGATGTATATATAGTGGAAGATGACTTTTTGGGCGACCTTGATCCCGATGCAAAATCAGATCCTTTATTTTCTTTTAATCCTTGTGGACGAGTTATTTACATTAAAAGCTTTTCGAAAATCTTTCTTCCTGGGTTACGTATTGCTGCTGTCGTGCTTCCTTCGTTAATGAATAGCAACTTTTTACGATATAAATTCAGTTCAGATTTTAATAGTTCAGCGCTTTCCCAAGGTGCTCTTGAAATTTATTTAAAAAGCGGCATGTTTACGAGTCATCTTAAAAAGATAAAAGAGGTATACCATACCAAAATGCAAACTCTTGTAGAAGCATGTGATTCACTGCTACCCGCTCATACACACTTTTCTAAACCAACTTCAGGATTCTATTTATCCATTAGTTTGCCTGAGCATGTGACAGCAAAACAGATCGTTCACATGCTGAACGAGCAGCACATATATGTTGATGATGCCTCTAGATTTTTTTTACCAGAATATAAAAGAGACACTCTTCTCCGATTAAGCATCTCACAAGTAAATACGAATACGATCAAACGAGGAATTGAACAGTTGGCTCAGTGCATTACTTTAATTGATGATAGAAAACATCATCCTATTCCAAATAACCTTTTCCCCTTGTAGAATGGGAATTCAATGGACATACTAAACGAAAAGAAGCCAAGGAATTAGAATCCTTGACTTTTTTTATTTAACCGTAACGGTTATAAGAGGCATGTTATGCGTCCCTTTTGCAGAAACATGTGATTGCACGGTATATGTGCCAGGCTCAGAGAAAGATGTTTGTATTTCATATACACCTTCTCCTATTTGTTTAGGCTTTAACATCTTCCCTTTCCCTTCGCTATCTTTTTTTTCTATTTCAAATTCAATCATTTCAACATCATCATTTTTCACTTTTTCGTCTCCATATGTAACTTCGGCTTTGTAGATACCGCTTTCATTTTTCTGTAAAGCCTCTGGGCCTTGAAGATTTACGTCCAACGGTTTTGGCTGCTCAGCATTTGTGGTTTGAGCAGGTTCCTGACCACAGGCCGTTAAAAGTAAACAAAGACTGATTATAGATATACTTATTCTTTTTTTCATATATTCATCTCCTTTTTAAACCCTTTGTTTAACTATAACGCGTATTGCAAAGAAAAAAATGAATTTTTCTAAAAAAGAAGGATTTTTAAAGAATTTTTAAGAAAAAAAGTTCATACTGATACTAACTAGTTTTTTTCAAGGAGGAAGAAAATGAATTCAGCTAAATCTCCAGCTAAAAAATCATGGCTACAGACATTAATCAAAAATAAAAATGAGCGCAAAAAAGTGATCTTTATCTTTACTATCTCTTTTTTACTAGTTGTAGCAGGGCTTATTTACATCCCTATTTATAAACATTCCCTTCCACTCGATTCTAAAATATATGAAGGGAATTTTAAAGAGCTTGGTTCAATCGCACGAATTGGTTTTTTTGCAGCTTTAGCCATTTATCCTATTTTTTTATTATTAAAATGGAAACCGTTATCGCACATAAAAAAAGGAAATTTTGAGTTAAAACCGCTTATCCAATTTTTAGCCAAGTATGTTCGTCAGTGGCACGTTCCCATTGCTCTTATATCAACGGCCTTCATTATTTTACATGGTTATATGGCTTTAATAAAAGGATTTCAAGCAAATTTTACGTACTTTTCAGGAATTATTACGATGGCTGTTCTAGCTTGTTTACTCGTGATGGGCGTGAAGCGCTATAAGCGTACAGATAAAAAGTGGCATCTTAAATTTGCTATCTCTTTTTTGGTTTTGTTTATGATTCACGCTACCTTTTCATAACTTGCCATTGTTTAAAGTTTTTTTATATAGGGTACAGTTCACAATGAATACATGATATGTATCACTATACGTTTTACATCATTTAGGAGGTATAAACATGGCAAGAGTGTTAGCTGTATTATCAAGCGGATACGAAGAGAAAGATTATCACACAGGTTGGTGGGCAGAAGAATTATTTGCTCCGCTGCAAAAGCTTGAGGACGCAGGGCACACCGTTGATTTAGCCTCACCTTTTGGAGGTAAGCCGGAAGTAGACGTTCGAAGTATTTCAGAAGACTTTGATCCAGACGGAACGTATAAGAAATTATATGAATCAGGAAGAGCGGATCAGACAATGAAACTTGAAGAAGTAGATGCTGAGAACTATGATGTTATCTTAGTAGTAGGCGGCCATGGCGCTATGTTTGACTTAGCAAAAAATGTGGACTTGCATGCACTTATGAACAAAGTGTACGACAATGGAGGTATTTTAGCAGCTGAGTGTCACGGACCTTCTGTTTTTGCTTTCTTGAAAGGATCCGATGATGAACTGTTAATTAAAGGGCTAGACGTAACCGGTTATCCTGATGAAATTGAACCGGAAGAAGTACTTCCCTTTTTACCATACAGTTTAGAACAAGAACTTCGTGAAGTGGCTAATTACATCCCTGAGATGGATAAAAAAGCATATGCTGTTTGGGCAAATGATCAAATTGTCACAAGCCGAGATCCTTTTTCTTCTGAGTTAATGGGTGATGAATTAGTTAAAAAGCTAAATAAATAAACTAAAAAAAGACTGCTTAAAAGCAGTCTTTTTTGTTTGTTCTATAGGGATGTTTGAAACTGCTGCTCTACCAAACGCCGGTAAAAAGCATGAGAGGCTAACAGCTCTTTATGCGTTCCGCTTCCTGTAACTCTCCCTTCTTCTATTACAACAATTTGGTCTGCATTAATGACCGTAGATAGACGATGGGCAATGACGAGTGATGTGCGCTCTTTCATTACCGTTTCCAATGACTCTTGCACAAGCTTTTCTGATTCGGAGTCCAAGCTAGCTGTCGCTTCGTCCAGTAGTAAAAACTGGGGATTGCGTAACAGCGCTCGGGCAATTGCAATACGCTGTCGCTGTCCTCCTGAGAGATTAATACCTCTTTCTCCAATCATTGTTTCATATTGATCTTCAAAGGACTGAATGAAATGATGAGCATTCGCTAACTTCGCTGCTTCTTCTATTTCTTCATCCTCCACATGCCGCTCTAATCCGTAAATGAGATTTTCTCGAATTGTTCCTGCTAAAATCGGAGAATCCTGCTGAACATAGCTAAACAGGTGACGCCACGAACGTAAGTTGACGTTTTGACTGTCTGTTCCATCCAAGAATATGCGCCCCGATGAAGGCTCATAAAAGCGTTCGATAAGTGAAAAAACAGTAGATTTTCCAGCTCCGCTAGGTCCAACAAAAGCGGTAACTTCTCCTTTTTTAGCAGAAAATGAAACTTCCTGCAATACTGGTTTATCTTCATATTGAAAAGCAACTTTATCGAACCTTAAACTCCCTACCTGTTCAAGCACTTCTCCATTTTCATAGTTCTCTTCTTTCTCAGCTAATATATCAAAGATTCTTTCTGAAGCTCCTTTAGTTTGCTGAAAGCTCGTAACAAATCGGGTAAGTGAACCAACCGGAACCATAATTTGAAAAAGGTAAAGAACAAAAGCCACCAGCTCTCCTGCAGTGATAAATCCCTCACTCACCCGGTATGCACCAAACCCGACGATGGCAATCATAACAGCGGTCATCACCGTGCTAATAATCGGGGTAATGATCGCTTCAATTTTAGCTCTCTTTACACCGAAGAGGTAGAGTGACTGAAACGATTGTAAGCCGGAATCAACTTCTTTTTTCTCTGAACCGGATACTTTAATCAAGCGGATTTCACTCAGCATTTGAGCTAAAAAAGCCGTAAGCTTGGACATTTTATCCTGCTGCTCACGTGAAATTTTATGTATTTTTCTCGCTAGGGGCATAACCAGTACAAACATAACGGGAATAACCGCTAATAAAATGAGCGTCATGGGTACATCAAGCGTAAATAAAATAACAATGGCAACGATAATAGATAAAATGTTTTTAACAAAGTCAATCATTTCTGTTGACAATAAATTCATCACAATGGTTGTATCATTTGTAATGCGGCTTACCATTTCACCGGAACGGTTTTGGTCGTAAAATGAAACCGGAAGCTTTATGAGCTTGTTCCACACTTTATGTCTGAGTTCTTTTACAACACCTTGCCCTACTTGAGCAAGGAGATAAAGAGATAATGCGCTTGTTACCATTTGAGCAGCAAATAAACCAAGGAGTCCTGCTACAAGCTGCGGTGAGACGCCTACCGCAATTTTCTCCATCACTTCTTTAATCACAAGAGGAATAGAAAGCGACGCTCCGGTATTAATTAAGGCCAGTATGAACGAAATGAGTAGCTTTCCTGTCGGAGGGTTCGTTAGCAACCATAATTTTTTAAATGAAAAATGAATTCCTTTTTGCGTATTCATCTTAGTTCCTTTCTAATTCTTTTAATAGGTGGTATACACACTTTAGGCAGACACCACACAATTTACCTTCAAAGTTCTATCTTATTTTACACCATTTCCTTTCTAAACCTGAACATCTAAGCTTTTACCTATTTTTTAAACTCGTCTATACGAAAATGACAAGCTGGTCATATACTATGGTACACTGAATTCTTTTACTAGATGAGAGGTTGAATAAGAATGTCTGTTTATATTAAATCTATTTCTATTGGCACAATTTCTGGCGGGATCGTTATTTTTGGAAACGCAGGAAATATATCGCCTCCAAGCGGATCTGGTTCTAGCTCTGGTTCTGGTTCTAGTTCCCAAATGCCGATGCCTCCTTCTCCGGGAAAAGGCCCGAGAGATAACACCACTTTTAATGGCTAATAAAAAAACAGTGAGGTAATTCTCACTGTTTTTAGACTTGAATACTTGTCATCATCGCAATATAAAAAGCAAAAACAAACAAACCCGCACTTAATACGCTAAGCCATACTGTCTTTTTGTAAAAACAAATAAATAAATACACAAAAAACAGCAGTGCGACAAATAAGAACAGAATTCCTACAACCGTTACGTGAAAAGTTAGAGGAAGCGTCACTTGCTTTCCATAGATAAACGGAAGAATCGATGAATCCATTGCCATATGACTTATATTAGTTGGCGGCGATTGCGTCACCATCATAGCTGTAAATAAAAAAATGATAAGCAAAATAATGCTTTCTGCTCGAATCCACATCACGGGCTTATATTCTGGATGTTTTATCGTTTTTTTCATAAGAAAGCCATTGATGACGGCAAATGCAAGCAGCGGAATAATCGTAATATGCTTTAGTAAAAGAGACTGCCCGTAATCTGTAGCCCATGAATTTACATAGTTGGACAGGCCCATGATAATGACCATCGAAATGAACCCACTTAATGAAAGAAGCACAAAACAAGCGATTGCAAAAGGAGTAAACCAGCTTAAGAAACTTTTCCAATTGGAGGTTTCTTTTGAAAAAGCGGCAACAATCAGAACCACCCCTCCCCACAGTCCAACTGCTAAAATATGAAGAGAATGAGAAAGCATGCCGCTAAGCGCAGAAGCGGATGCTGCGTGACTTGCGTAGGCGATTCCTCCCACTAAGGCTACAGTCAGTAATGTATACATATGAGGGTGGCTCTCTATTGACACAGCAACCATACATAAAATAGCAATCAGCACAACAAAGATCCAGGCGTGTCCCGTTCTTGTTTCCAATAATACAAGACGAACTGTTTCACCTAACCCTCTTATTTTTGAAAAAGATAAAATAATCTCAAGCGAATTTCCAACCGAAAAAATAGCGACAGCCGCTGCACTTGCAAGTAGCCATCGCTTTGATAATAAAATTGTTGGCTTTTTTGTAAGAGGTACATATTGCAGTACGGCAAATCCTAATAGTAAGGAAAGACCTACGTATGTGAACCACTCAAAAACAGGCAACAAAATACTCATCTTTTTAAGCCTTTTTCTTCCTGAAGATTAAGAGTAATGCTCCAACCACCACTACAATAGCAATAATCATGATAACAAAAAACGATGAAGAATCATTGTTCTCTGTTTTTTCATCACTTGCTACTGCACTTTTTTTGTGCTGTTTGGATTGCGTGGCGTCTTGCTTTTTTTCACTATCTTTTCCGGCTGCTTGAGTATTCTCTTCTTTCGCTTCATCTTTCACATCTACCTTAAAAGCAATCGAATCTTTCATTACATGACCATCTTCCCCTACAATTTCCCAGTCCACTGTGTAAGATCCGTTTTCAAGAGGCTGATCGACAGAAGCTATTAAATCATGACCCTCTACTTTTTGCGATGCAAGTGAAATTTTTTGTCCATCTTTTGTAACGGTTACAGTACTGATTTTCTCGATGTGTGTTTCAAAGGTTAATTTAATTTCTTTTAGAGGAGCTGTAACAGTTGCACCATTTTCCGGCAGGGTTGTTTGCACATGTGTATGAGCGAAACTAACTGTCGGAACAGCTAAAAAGCATGCTAAAAGTAAACCTATTATTTTTTTCATATTTATGACTCCCTATCTCTTTTTTCTTTTTTCATCATATCCAAAAATGTTTTTATGTAGACGTTTCCGAACACGATCTATTTTCCTAGTAAGTGTACTCCTTTTTTACTCAGTCTCACAATAACTATTACCAATTCGTTATAAAATGTTCACAAATCCTAGGAAAGATGCCGCTGTAATTTTTTTGAATATTCTTTCAGACTATCCTTGAATATAGTAAAATAGTTAAATAAGATGGCTGACTTTTTTCTAGCTTAAAATCCCATACAGAAAGGATAGAAACAATGAAAAAGTATACATGCCCTTGCTGTGGTTATCAATCGTTAGACAGTGATGGTGACTATGATATTTGTGAGATATGTTTTTGGGAAGACGATCCGTACCAAAAGCTGAATGCCAACGAATTAGGAGCCAACTCTATTTCTTTAATAGAAGCTCAGGAAAATTTTATAGTTTATGGAGCGTGTAATAAAGAAAGCTTACAGCACGTGAGAAAGCCTTCTGTTCAAGATGTAAAAGATTTTAACTGGAAACCTATTATAAGTCACGAATAGCAAAACTAGTTTATAAAAAAAGAATGCTTGCGAAAGCATTCTTTTTTGGATTAAGTAAGAAGTGGAAACGAATGTAGAAAGCAAATTTGTAAACTTATAAAAAGTTTGAGTTTTAGACGAAACTCTTCCTTTTGAAGTGAATGAATCAAACATAGCACTTCGCAGCGGTTGGCTAATCTCTAATTGAATACTTTTCCCGGTACGATTTTTATTTGCAATATTTCCAGGGTTAATGCCTGCAATCTCATCGTGTCCTTTTGTAATCAGTTCCGCCGGAAATCCATTTTGATTTAATAATTGCGTTAATTTTTTTGCACGCTCCCGATCAGTCCCGCCCACAAAAATATGTTTTTCGTTCCCAGAATACCCGTGAAGAGATAAAACATTATCATACTTGCTTACCATCTTACGCGCTGTGGGCTCATCAAAATGAGTGCTTGTGAGGTGCAGGTCTCGTGATCCTTTCGACTTTAACGATTCGAATAGGTAAAGAGCATTTTGTTTGCTAAGCTCTTTGGCAATTTCGCTTGTCCCACCTTCAATTCCTCCACCGTGTGGAGCAAAGATAAGGACAGGGCTTTTCGTTTCTTTAGTCGTCACTTTATAGCTAGCTGAAGACTCGTGCTGTGAGAGCTGCTTGAAATTTTGATATTTATCAGTTGACGCACTAGATGTATCTTGAAAAGGTGAAATAAATAAAACGAATAGACAGATACATAAGGTAGAGAAACTTACTAAACGATAGCTTTTCAATTTGTACTCCTTCTTTCTATTGTGTAATAAGACCTAAAACATTAGAATCCTAAAAAATCCAAAAATAATATTTATAGTAGTCTTATTTACTTATCGTTATAAATTATAATTTATTTAATAGTTCTTAATACCTATTTATATTATTTAAAAAAACTTCAGCGCATATTCACTGAAGTTTTTTTACTTTTTTTGTTTTTATTTATTTAAAGCAAGCGCCAAACTAATTTTATCCAGCCAAAGAAGGCGATCCATAAAGGTATGCTCAAAGATGTTCCCCACGCTAAACCAATTAAGAAGTTTCCTCTTTCAATCATACAAACCACTCCTTATGAACATTGTAGGTGAACAAGTACAATTCTATACTTTCACTATAACAGAAAGCGCTTTCATTTAATAGTGACTTACACGTTTTTAGTGCTATATTCATACAGAAAACCGGATTTCAAGTAGATAAAGGGCGATATATAAGAAAATGAATAATTACGAGATGTGAAAGTATAATAATCTACTTAAAAAAAAGAAACCTTCTTTGAAGGCTTCTTTTCTAGGTATTTTTTATTGTTCGCCGCTGCGCTGCAAGCGATTCTCAATAAATAGGCGCTCAACAAATTTATTTAACTGGGCTTGATACAAACGGCGCTCATCTAGCGTTTTTGCGTCTTGTATTTGCTGTTTAAAGCGTTTGATTTGCTGTCTTTGTTCAACCGTTACATGATGAGAAAGAAGCATAGGTCCCCCTCCATTTCACTAACGTTTGAATTAAGTAAACCAAGGTTTACCAAAACAAACAACAAACCTGTTAGCTTCTCTTACATAAATTTTTTACTCAGCCTCTTTAGCCCCAACTAATGCCAGACCTGGACCATACGGCGTTGTATGAACATCTAACATTAATTCATTTGTATAAGGCACAATAGAAGCTTCCATTGCTACTTGTACTCCGTCGACTTCATACATTTCATCATTTTCAAAAGGCTCTTCAAAAGCTAACCCAATATTAGGGATTTCACAGCTAATTCCTTTGAAATACAAGCGAATTCCTGTTATCTCCTGCTCTTCAAGTATATTGTTAATTAATTCTTTTGCTTCTGGTGTAATATGCATAGCTAACCCTTCTTCCTTTCAATACTCTTGCTCTATCCTATCATATCTTTAGAGTTTTTAAAGAGAATAACTGCAATTTAAAAGCACTTTGATTATTATTTAATAATAATTATAAATAAGTATTGATTTTAATTTGATATTTGATATAATATAGACATAAGATAACAACAACTCATTAGGAGGCTATTAACTATGAATTTAGAAAACGTATTGAACCAACAAATTGCCGATTTTAACGTATTGTATACGAAGCTGCATCGCTTTCACTGGTATGTAAAAGGGCCTCAATTTTTTACGCTTCATGAAAAATTTGAAGAATTCTATAATGAGACGGCGGACTATATAGATGAATATGCAGAACGATTACTAGCCATTGGAGGAAGTCCAATTGCTACAATGAAGCAATTTTTACAAGCAGCTACTCTTTCTGAAGATGGAAACGAGCAAACGAGTGAAGAAATGGTAGAAACTTTAATTAATGATTATATGCTACTTGTTAAAAACTTAAAAAACGCAGTTGAAAAAGCTGAAGCAGCACACGATCACGTAACAGCTGACTTATTCATTGGAACAATCGGCAACATTGAAAAACATATTTGGATGCTAAAAGCTGCTTTACCTGTAAAAACATCCGTAAACGCATAAAAAGAGCCTAACCGGCTCTTTTTTACGTTTGTTGATTTACTTTTTTTTGTCTTTGCAACCACATAAAAAAAGACATATCATCGTGAATGTCATCTTCTAGCACAGCCTTATAGACATGATCACTCGTATAATAGCGATTATATCCGCTTTGCTGTTTGAAAAATAAAATGCATTCCCGCTTCTTTTCAGTGAGAAGTGATTTTAATAACTCTTGTTTCTCAACTTTGTCCTTCACGATATTTTCTGGAAGCACGGAAATATCAAGTTTCCACTCTTCTCCCTTCTGAATCATATACACAATCCACTGATACTTATCTTTTTCATTAGCAAATATCATCTTATAAGGGTTAAAACGCTTTGTAAGCTGATACCCCATGTGAAAAACAGATTCTTCATCCATTTCATCATTTCCTACGTAAAAATTAATGATGCGATTTGTCATGACATTTAATTCAAAACTCTCCCCTGAGAGAGGACACCCATATTCTCTTAACAGATCCAATAAATGATTGGATACCACCAGTTGATTTGCTTCGTGTTTTAATTCACTTGAGTATGACAGCAGCTCATTCATGTTTTTTGATTCCCCTATCTATAGATCGTGAATTGTTATTGATATTCGCTTTTTTTTTATAAAACCCTTTCACTTTTATCCTTTAATTAAATAACTAGTTGTAAATTAAGTTATGTAGAGCAACATTTTATGAATAAATCAAGTTTGAGTATAAAACCTGAAGAAGTTTAAAGACTATAGTCGATACCGATTTTAAGGAGGACTTAGTATGAATAATCACGAACTTCCTACAAACATGCAAACTGGAGCTATCCCCCCTCAATTGAACCATGGAGGGCATGAACTATTTGACGTTCATGAAACACTTGCCGGTTCGATTAATGTAATGGATCAGTTTATGATGTTTAGGCAATATGTAAAAGAACAAGAGCTGCTTGATATCATTGATCGGCAATATCAGTTTATTTTAAACGAATATAATTTAATCGTAGAAGCTTTTTCTACGGGTCAAAAGCCGGCCGGTTCTACACATGTGTATAACATGAAGCAGTCTAATACCTTTATTTATGGTTTAAAGCCTTCGCAGCCTAAAAAGCCGAATCAGTCCGTGGAGGAAATTAATGAAAAAGGCATATCAGGTCATATGCTAGGTCTAATCAAGTCTCAAGCATCTCTTTTAACCATGACCGCTTTAGAAATAACAAATCCTGTTGTTCGCCGAATATTCGGAGACAGTGTTCCTAATTGGATTGAAATGGCTTATGAAATTTCTCTTTATCAAAATAAACACCATTATTATCAAGTGCCGCAGCTTGCAAAAGAAGATATGCAGCAAATGATCACAAGTTTTACAAAAGCCACTGCCTCTCCTCAGATGCCTAATAACCATAACGTGCATTAATTAAAAAGAGGCTGGGGCAAACGTATTTTAATTAAAGGAAGATCCGAACGATTCATCGTTCGGATCTTTTCATTAGTATGGTGAATATAGGTTATGTTTAGAGTAGCTTCTAGCTGTTGATTGGAGGGAAAGCGTAGCCTTGCACGGAAATCACCAGCAGTGTAACCACACGACCCGTACTAGATCATTTACTCAGTTTATTCGTCTTTAGATTGTATTGATTTTGTTATATCTCAATCTCGTTTTTTGTGTATATTTCAGAAAATGACAAAAAACTATGCATTTTGAATTATTTTCTGAATATTTGTAGTATTTTGATTAATTATGTATTATAATAAATTTAACCAATAGAAAGGAGTGAGAGATGCATCATATATACTCGGATTACAGTTAAAGGAGGTGTCATAACACGCTCGCAATACGTTTGCTAAAAGTCAGTTGAACTGTAGAACCGATATGTGATAGACCATGATGGTAAAGTTAAGATTAATTCCCCTAAATGAACATGTAACATAATAAACTGCTTCTTATTCTTTTTAAAGATAGAAGCAGTTTTTTTATGTGCGTTTTTCTTTTCCGGATTTAATACATGTTTTCTCCACTTTGGCTAACACTTAAGATATACATTTACGTACAAGGTGGTGACTTTAATGATCGCCGTAAAATTACTATTAGTCGCAGTCTTAATTGCATTAACTGCTTTTTTTGTAGCGACAGAATTCGCTATTGTAAAAGTAAGAAGTTCAAAAATTAATCAGCTTCTAGAAGAAGGAAATAAAAAAGCCGTCTCTGCCAAACATGTTATTACGCATCTAGATGAATATCTATCCGCTTGTCAGCTTGGTATCACCATCACGGCTCTCGGGCTTGGTTGGCTTGGTGAACCGACGCTAGATCGGTTGCTTCACCCTCTTTTTACTACCTTCCATACGAATGAGCCGCTTGCTGGCATTTTATCTTTTGTCATTGCATTTGTTGTTATTACTTTTTTACATGTTGTCTTGGGGGAATTAGCTCCTAAAACGTTTGCTATTCAAATGGCTGAACAAATTACGCTGAACTTTGCAAAACCGATTATCGTGTTTTACAAACTTATGTATCCGTTCATTAAAATATTAAATGGATCAGCTCGTATGTTGACTAAGATTTTTGGTATAACGATGATTTCAGAAAATGAAGCTGCTCATAGTGAAGAAGAGCTGCGTATTTTGTTATCTGAGAGCTTCGAAGGCGGTGAAATCAATCAATCCGAATATCGATATATGAGCAAAATCTTTGATTTTGACGATCGTTTAGCTAAAGAAGTAATGGTCCCTCGTACGGAAATTGTGAGTGCTTCCAAAGACGACGTCGTAGAGGTTTTTTTGCAAATCGCAAATGTCGAAAAATATACGCGCTATCCAATTGTTGAAGATGGGGATAAAGATAAAGTAATCGGTCTCGTTAATATCAAAGAAATTTATAATGATATTGTATTCAACGAAAAAGACGGCACCAATACGTTAGAGTCATACGTCAAGCCTATTTTTAAAGTAATTGAAACCGTACCCATTCATGACTTGCTTGTAAAGATGCAAAAAGAACGTATTCAAATGGCTATTCTTTTTGATGAGTATGGCGGAACCGCTGGGCTTGTTACAGTAGAAGATATTATTGAAGAAATTGTGGGAGAAATTCGAGATGAGTTTGATACGGACGAAATTCCTTATGTACAAAAAATTAAAGACGATCATTATATTCTTGACGGAAAAATGCTCATTAGCCAAGTAAATGATTTACTCGGTACGGATATTAGCGACGAAGAAGTAGATACCATTGCCGGGTGGGTGTTAACCGAAAAGTTTGATGTGACCAAAAATGATATCATTCAGCACGAGCAATTTTACTTTAAAGTTCTGATTATAGAGGATTTTCACATTAAGTATATAGAAGTGAAAAAAAGAAAGAAGAAAGAAAAAAAGGATGATCATCATTAATCATCCTTTTTATTTATTCAAAATCCCTTTTACCAATCGTCTCCTCCATCAAAAAAATCTCCATCCAACAAATCCTCCCCGGCTTCTTCAATATCTTCTCCAATTTCACCAAGCGCCGAGTCTTCAAACATATCATCCATCAAATTCTCAATGAGCAGTCCGCCTAACATACCGGCTGCAAAACCTCCCATTGCTCCTCCTAACCCGCTCATACGTGGGTGGTGTGAATGCTGATCATAGTGAGGAGACTTATAATATTCATAGTCTCGAGGATTCTCCATCATCTCTTCCATCGCTTCTTCCAGCAAACGAGGGATAGTAGATGGCTGGCTTAGTTCATCATTTGTAAAAAGGAGTTCATTTTTTATTTCCCTCTCACGGCCGAAAGAAGGCAAATCTAGCTCCAACAGCACGCGGATCCCTTCTCGTTCAATGGCTACCTCAAACTCAACCTCATTTACATATCCCTTTAAGAAGTCTGTAGGGAAAAATGAAAATTCTTGTTTGTATCCGTTAAATTTTCCTGAATGATGTTTTTCTCTAAATCCAAGTGCTTCAAAGCCCTCTATTAGCTGATATAAGCTTTTTGGAGCTTTAATGCGCACAGGGTCCCGGTCTGTTGAGTCTACTCCCCCTTCAATATCTAAGTGTGTCTTAAAGAAATAGCTAACGTTGCTCGCAGAGATTGGAAGGTCCAAAGGTAAATGATATGTAAATGGAATTTCTTTTTTCTCGCCTTCATTAATTGTAAATGAAGAAGCTGCGCGCAGGCTTTCCACACGATGTGTATGCATTTGACCGCTTTTCAATTGAACTTCAAGCCAAAATTCAACATCAATTAAATTAATATGTTGCTGAACGTTTCCACCTTGGATGACAATAGCTCCTTCAATTACATGACCGAGCGTATAGGCCGTTTCATTTAATCGTAAATCCACTTTGGCAGCTCCAACTCCAATTTTAGCAAACATTTTTTTAAACATTTTTTTCCTCCTCCAAAATGCTCTTACTATATATACGAAGTATACCTTTTATAAGTTTCAACTTACAAAAAAAAGAACTCAATTTCTTGAGTTCTTTCTGCTAAATCAACGCTTCATTTTAATTCAATTATTTATTAAATTAAAACACCCAGCCCCAACAGCAGCGACGTCTTTTACAACCGCCGTGGTTACCGCCATGACAACCACCGTGACCTCCGCCATGGTTGCCACCGTGGTTACCGCCGTGGTTACCGCCGTGATTACCGCCGTGATTACCGCCGTGATTACCGCCATGACCTCCGCCATGGTTGCCACCATGATCTCCGCCATGGTTACCGTCGTGACCTCCGCTATGGTTGCCACCATGATGGCATTTTTTATGTCCAGAACGATGATCATCATCATGTTTAGGACAATGATCGTTATGCTTATAATCGTTATGACAGCATTTTCCTTCATGGCTACTTCTTGGATCATAGCCAGAAGTTTTGTAATAATACTGATTAGAACACCAGCAACACTTCTTTTTATTGTTGTAACTCACATAAACCATCCTTATCTATAAATAAGATTTATATAGGCAATTTTATACCTATATATAAATAGATTATGTAAACTAGTACAAGGAAGTGCATTGCTGTGGGCCATGACCTAAGCCTGTTTTTAGGAGTATGTACGGGGGAGATAAGACAAGAAAAAAAGCCATCTCTAGATGGCTTTTTTTATATTTGATTTTTCACTTTACTTGCGCTTTCTGCATAAAACTCTAGAATTTCTCTTCTTCTTACAATTCCAATAAATACACCTTGATCATCCGTTACAGGAACAAAATTTTGGTCAATTGCCTTTGAAAGGATGTTTTGAACTTCATCATATATAGCAACTGGGTTATAATCTTGATAGCGGTCAATCTCTGTTAATTTAATATTTTCCGTATCTTGAAAGCGATAGTCTCCTAGGCTTTTTAACTTCCAAAGAAGATCTCCTTCAGTAAGAACGCCCACATATTTACCATCATCGTCAACTAGCGGAACTGTAGAATAGCGATGATACTCCATTTTTTCAAGAGCCTGTCTTAATGTGGATTGAATATTTAGTGTTACAACATCACTTTTTGGTACTAAGAAAAATGCAATATTCATTTTTTAATCTCCTTTTCCTTACCCGTTCATCTTACAATTTCTATTTATTTTTTCAGTTTTCGGCTTATTTTAATGTTTTAATCATACAAAATGCAGCTCGCAGTTATCTTACATTTACAACTATAAGCTGTCAATCCTAAGCTATGTAATTTTGACTTATTATTTTCTTTATTACAGTACCCGTTTTCTAAATAATCAAATCCTAATTTTTAGAAAAACACGTTTAGTTAAAATAATGGTTCCTGCAGCTGCTTCTTTATACTAATAAGGGCCGGAAGAGCTACTTTCAGCTCTTCTTCTCTGCGATAAGAACGCAACTGAACCTCATTATATGCTATGTTTATACTTTTTGACTCATGAAAAAGTCCCACATGATTCGACTAGCATTGGGGCCTTTAGGGTCTGTATAGCTGCCCGCTGAATTCCCTCCTGACCATGCATGCCCCATTCCATTGATAATATATTTATCAATAGCCAATTCTCCCTTACTGCTTTCGTAGCGATATGTTGTATAATCCCGTCCAAAGAGAATTTTTTCTTCTCTCGTTTTAACCGGGCTATCTTGAATCCATCCATCTATTCTTCCGTTATAAGCAAGGTTATTCGTTGTAATCCACTGGTGAACCACTTGATCTGCATTGGCTACATTTACCGTAGAATCAGCGTTACCATGAAATACAATGAGCGGCAGTGGCTTTGCCCGTTTTCCCATTTGCTGATAAGCAATTCTCCCTTGTTTAACGGGGGAAGGACCTTTACTGGCCATGACAGAATACGCATTAAATACGTTAAGAGCCGCCTGATATTCGATACCTGCTGACACACCTATTCCAGCAAACAGTTCTGGATACGTTACCCCCATAACGATGCTCATTGCTCCTCCTGCTGACAGACCGGCAATAAACACTTTATTTTTCTGAATGAAGTGCATGTTTTGGACTTTTTTTACAATTCCTGCAATAATAGCTGGCTCGCCAAACCCTCTAATTTGATGAAGAGGTTCAAACCAGTTCCAGCATTTATTCATATTGGAGTTAGAAGACTGCTGTGGGTATACGACAATAAATTCCTTTTCATCGGCGAGCTCGTTCATTTGCGTGCCTATTGCAAAATCATCTGCATTTTGTGTACATCCATGCAGCATAACCATTAGTGGATAAGATTTTAAAATATGATAAGATTTAGGTAAATAGACCTTAAATTTTTTTCCTTTATGAGTATATGTTTTAAATGATTCAGATGACGCTTCTTGTTGTTCACTTGAAGACACAAGCGTTGACGTATTTATAACATTAGGTAGTGAACCCAACATGGTACCCCTCCTCTTTTTGTCAACGTTTTCATTTTTCTTCCCAATTACGTCCTGTATTACAATACTACATATTATTTCGTTTTTTTGCACGTTCTACATACTCTGAGAGTACAACTTATTTTGGTTTTAAGCCGTTTTTTATCTTCTTGAAATTTGGGATTTTTTTGCTATATATATACTTTATTACTATATATGAAAATTGTCACTATAATCATGAAAAAAGGACAAACATGCCGTTTGCCCTTTTATTTGGACCCTGATGTTTAAATACCTTTTGCCGAATTAAGCCTCTATACTTTTATTATATGATGCTCCCTATCATTTATATGAATTTATTGCTCTTCATGTTTAAATCTGTAACCTTTACTATTTCATACTCTGCTTTTTATTCACCACTTCTATCGTAGCAAACGGCAAGGTGCAGGTGCGGAAGCCACGTTGAAAAAGAAGAATCTTGAAGAGCAAATATTTTCGTTTAACCTCTGCTTCGTTGGCAACAATCGTACAAAGGCTGATTGCAATCACTCTTTTCCCCTCCTTTTGCTTAAATAGGCACAGCAAAGAGATGCTATTAGAGTAGATTCCTTTATTTTGCATACATTTTTTAGAAAACTATGGTAAAAATAAGATTTATCATATGGAGGTGAATAAATTGGCAAATATCCCAAAGGATACTGAGCCCTACTGGCGAGATCATTTAAAGTTTCCAACATACCCATCTCTTTCAGAAAATCGAAAAGTTGATGTTGTAGTAGTAGGAGGCGGTATTAGCGGTATTACAACAGCTTATTTATTACAAAAAGAAGGGCTGAACGTGGCGTTAATTGAAGCTGATAATATTTTAAATGGTACAACCGGTCACACAACAGCAAAGATTACAGCTCAGCATGACGTTATCTATGATGAGCTACTTTCACACATTGGCGAAGAAAAAACGCTGCTGTATTATAAAGCAAACGAACAAGCTCTGCAGTTTATGAAAAACTTAATTCAAACGGAAAACATTGACTGTGATTTTTCGGTACAAGATGCTTACTTATACGGAGAAACGCTGGAGTTTGATCATCGAGTTCGTAAAGAATTTCGAGCCTATCAGCGATTACATATTCCATGTGAATTTGCAACAGAGCTTCCTTTTAATTTTGATATTAGGGCAGCGGCTATTATGAAAGATCAAGCTCAGTTTCATCCGTTAAAATATCTGCTTCATTTAGTCAAAAAATTCACAGAAAGCGGCGGATTGATTTTTGAAAACACCGTAGCAACGGACGTAGAAGAAAGCACGTCGCCCACCGTTGTCACAAGAGACGGCCATCGAATTTCTTGCAAATATGTAGTGGCGTGTTCACACTTTCCATTTTATGATGGAGCGGGCTTTTACTATACGCGCATGTATGCCAAACGTTCGTATGTGTTAGCAGCAAAAGTTGAACAAGCTTACCCTGGAGGCATGTATTTAAGCGCTGATCAGCCTACTCATTCGCTGCGTTCAACAAAAGTTGACGGAGAAGAACTCATCTTAATTGGTGGAGAAGGCCACAAAGCTGGACAAGGAATTAATACTATGTTCCACTATGAGTCCCTTCAGGGGTTCGCTGAAGAAAATTTTACTGTTCAACATTTTCGTTATAAATGGTCTGCACAAGATTTATTTACGCTTGATAAAATTCCATATATCGGTCCCATTAAAGAAAGCAAGCCAAATATCTTTATTGCTACCGGATTTAAAAAATGGGGAATGACTCATAGCACCATTGCAGCACATATTATTCGAGATGCAATAACCGGAAAAGACAACCCATATGCAGAGTTGTATAATCCATCTCGTTTTTATGCGGACCCTAGCCTTAAGCATTTCTTTCGTCAAAATCTTGATGTGGCTGAACACTTTATTACCGGTAAGTTTTCAATGCCTGAAAAAGGACTGGATCAGCTCCAAAATGATGAAGGATCGGTCGTATATGTAAACAGCAAACGTACAGGGGCTTATAAAGATCCTCAAGGGAAGCTTCACTGCGTCGATACTACATGCACGCATTTAGGATGTGAAGTGAATTGGAACGCTGGTGACCGCACGTGGGACTGCCCTTGTCACGGTTCTCGTTTCTCTTACGACGGATCTGTGGTAGAAGGCCCTGCTAAAAAGCCGCTTACGCCAGTGGATGTCAATTCAAGCGATAAAAAAAGCACGCCGTAGGGCATGCTTTTTTTATCATTATCAATGGATTCACATTTGAGTTTACTCTTTACATCCTTCTTTTCTAAAGTATCGATTATACACCAAAACCATTGCATAAATGACTAAAAAAGAAAATGTAAAGATAATTAACCTTCCAGATTCAGGGACATGATCAAGATAGTCTGTTTCAAAAAACATAACAAACATCAAAAATGGCAATAAAAATAAAAACCAAATAAAATCTCGATCCATAAACATTTTTATAAAAAATAAAATGGCCCCGATGTAGACAATCATCAAAAACATAATCATTCACCAAATTCTATTTAATACTAGAGGTGTTGTAATGATTATATCGGATTTCTCCGGCGAAATATAGAGTCATTGGTTTTAATTTTATAAATTCCTTACAACTTTCAAACTGTTATTTTAACATAATAAGGGAATTTACTACTGTAAAGACTCTAAGTGAGCAAAGAACTGCGGGTAAGAGACGGATACCGCGTCGCGATTTTCAATAATTGTTTCCCCTTCTGCAATACAAGAGGCAACAGCGAGCATCATACCGATACGGTGATCTCCGTGGCTGTTTACATTTGCTCCGTGAAGTTTTGCACCTCCGTGAATAATCATTCCATCTTCCGTTGCTTCAATGTTAGCGCCCATTTTGGTTAACTCATTCACTACCGTATCAATACGGTTTGTTTCTTTGACTTTTAACTCTGCAGCATCTTTAATAACTGTAATCCCTTCTGCTTGCGTGGCAGCTAGTGCAATAATTGGGATTTCGTCAATTAAGCGTGGAATTAAGTCTCCGCCTACTTCTGTACCTTTTAAGTGAGAAGCTTCTACAACTAAATCTGCATAGGGTTCTGCGGTTTCTTTTGTTTCTTTGACTGTCTCGATCGAAGCGCCCATATTTGAAAGCACATCTAAAATACCCGTTCGAGTCGGATTCATCCCCACTTTTTGAATTTCAATGCGGCTGTTTGCAATAATAGCCCCCGCTACTAAAAAGAATGCAGCTGACGAAATATCACCAGGCACTTCTACATGCGTTCCTCTTAACGTTTGACCGCCTTCAATTGAAACGGTTAAGCCTTCTTCTTCGACTTTAACACCAAATGCCTCTAGCATACGTTCTGTATGATCACGCGATTTCGCCGGTTCCGTTACAGAAGTTGTTCCTTCCGCATGCAGTCCAGCAAGTAAAATAGCTGATTTTACTTGTGCGCTCGCAACGGGAGATGTATAGTGTATACCTTTTGCTTTCCCACCTCGTATAACAAGCGGTGTAAAATTAGCTTCTTTTCGGCCGTCTAAATGAATATTCATATCACGAAGCGGACCGGTCACACGCTTCATAGGGCGTTTGGCAATGGATTCGTCTCCAATCAATGTTGAATGAAAGGGTGTATTTGCTAAAATCCCCATCATGAGGCGAATCGTGGTGCCCGAATTTCCAACATCTAAAATATCAGATGGCTCTTTCAACGCTTGTATACCTTTTCCTTTTACCACGACGCTTTGTTCATCAATCATTTGAATATCTACACCTAGTTTTTGAAAGCAGGAAATGGTGCTAAGGCAATCGTCTCCTGGCAAAAATCCGTTAATCGTTGTTGTTCCTTCTGCAATCGAACCAAACATGACGGAACGGTGAGAAATGGATTTATCTCCTGGAATTTGAATCGTTCCTCGTAAAGCTTTTACTGTCACAATACGTCTCTCCTTTTATGCGTGAAGCGAATCACGAAATTCTTTCGCATCTGAAAAGTAATCAAATAATTCGTGACCGTCACCTTTTTCTACTAATAGTTTTACTTGTTCCATTTCTTTCATCCAGTCATCAAGCAATGTTAAAAGCATAGAACGGTTTTGTTTTAGTATATCTCTCCACATATGAGGGTTGCTTGAAGCAATTCTCGTAATATCTCGAAAACCGCCTGCTGCCATTTTCGTGACAAGATGATTCTGTGCTGAATATCCTTTTACTTGTCTTACAAGACTGGTCGCAATCACATGAGGTAAATGACTGACAACTCCAGTGATTTGGTCATGAGTAGCTGCATCAAGCGGTACAAATTGTGCACCTGTAGGCTCTAGCAAATGCATAAGCGCATCTATTTTTTCTTTTTGCTCATTTTCAAACGGCGTTAAAATATAGCGCGCCGAACAAAATAAATCCGCTCGTGCATTGACTGCACCGCTCGTATGAGAACCAGCCATCGGATGTCCGCCAATAAATGAAATACGTTTTTTATTCAGCGCTTCGGCTGATTTCATAATTTCACCTTTGGTACTTCCGACATCCGTTACGATAACCGTTTCTTTAAGCTTCCAAGTAGAAAGGTCGTGTATCCATGCTGTCGTGTACTCTACTGGAGTAGCAAGCACGATATAATCTGCTTGGGCTGCTTCTGTTTTTATATCTTCAGCTACATAATCAACGATACCTAGCTGGTTGGCTACTTGTACTTCATTTGTATTGATATCAGCTCCAACGACTGTGACGTGACGATGCTTCTTCATAGCTAGCGCTAATGATCCTCCAATAAGACCAACGCCAATAAGTAATACACGTGTTTTCACCTTTCATTCTCCTCTATTCATTAAAATTGCTTTGCGTATTCTTCATGTTTTTTTACGTTTTCTTGAATTAACTGAATTCGATCTGCTCCAAATTGATCGATAATAGCAGATGCTAGTTCCCAAGCAATCACTGATTCTGCTACAACCGCTGCCGCTGGTACTGCACAGCTGTCTGAGCGTTCAATACTTGCAGCAAATGGCTCTTTTGTATCAATATCTACACTTTGCAGCGGCTTGTATAAGGTAGGAATAGGTTTCATGACACCTCGCACAACAATCGGCATCCCTGTTGTCATGCCTCCTTCTAAACCTCCAGCATTGTTCGTTTTACGCGTATAGCCGTTTTGTTCATCCCATAGAATTTCATCATGGACTTCACTTCCCGGTCTGCGAGCTGCTTCAAAGCCTACGCCGATTTCAACGCCTTTAAACGCGTTAATGCTCATAATAGCAGCAGCTAGCTTTGAGTCTAACTTACGATCATAGTGCACGTAACTTCCCACTGCAGTAGGCATTCCTTCTACTACTACTTCCACTACGCCACCAATGCTGTCTCCATTTTCTTTTGCATCATCGATTGCTTTCATCATTTTCTGTCCCGCTTCTTCATCTAAGCAGCGAACAGGCGACGCTTCTGTTTTTTCCTGAAGTTCTGTCAGTGACTCATATGCCGTTTTTTCAGCTTTGACGCCGCCGATTTCAAGTACGTGACATGCAATATTTACGCCTACAGCTTTTAGTACTTGTTTGGCAACTGCGCCTGTGGCTACTCGTACCGTCGTTTCACGAGCAGATGAACGTTCCAATACGTTTCGCATATCTCTGTGACCGTATTTAATCGCTCCATTTAAATCCGCATGACCTGGACGAGGTTTTGTAATTTGTCGCTTCACTTCTTCATCATGATCAACTGGATCAGCACCCATAATATTTCTCCAGTGAGTAAAATCTTTGTTTTCAACGACTAAAGCAATGGGTGAACCAAGCGTCTCACCGTGGCGAACCCCACCTTTAATCTGAACTTGATCTTTTTCAATCTGCATGCGGCGTCCGCGCCCATGTCCCTTTTGTCTTCTTGCTAAATCTTCATTAATATGTTCGGCTGTTAATTCAAGCCCTGCCGGTACTCCTTCAATAATCGCTGTTAATTGAGGTCCGTGCGATTCTCCTGCTGTTAAATATCTCATATTATCGATTCCTTTCTGTTATAAAAAATAAAAAACTCGCCCCTACGTCATAGGGACGAGCTTTTCTCGCGATACCACCCTAGTTGCAAACATTGCTTGCCACCTCGAATTGTTAACGATCCGCTGACCGCTCTATAAAAGAGTACTCAAAGAGTGTAATTCGCTCACATTTGTGTACTGACTTCCACCAACCGTCAGCTCTCTGAGACAGGGAAATGTTTGCTACTAGTTTCTTATCACTGTATCACTATGAAATTAAGATAATTTTACTGCTGCACCTTTTAATTCTTCCATGAATTTGTGGAATTCAGGAATGTTCATTTGCTGTGCTGAATCTGATAGTGCTACTGCTGGGTCTGGATGAACTTCTGCCATTACAGCATCTGCGCCGATAGCAATCGCTGCTTTTGCACATGGTAATAGTAAGTCTTTGCGTCCTGTTGAATGCGTTACGTCTACTACAACTGGTAAATGCGTTTCTTTTTTCAAGATTGGAACAGCTGAGATATCTAATGTGTTGCGTGTTGCACGCTCGTATGTGCGGATACCGCGTTCACAAAGAATAATGTTTCCATTTCCACGAGACATAATGTATTCAGCAGCGTTAATGAATTCTTCAATTGTTGCTGCCAATCCACGTTTTAAAAGAATTGGTTTGTCTACAGAACCTGCTGCTTTTAATAGCTCAAAGTTTTGCATGTTACGTGCACCAATTTGAATCACATCTACGTAGTCTAGAGCCGTTTCAATATCTTGAGGAGAAACAATTTCACTAATAATTGATAGGCCTAGCTCATCTCCTACTTGACGTAAGATTTTTAATCCTTCCACTCCAAGTCCTTGGAAATCGTAAGGTGATGTACGTGGTTTGAACGCTCCGCCGCGCATTAATGTAATGCCTTGTTCTTTAAGCGCTAAGCCCACTTCTTTTACTTGTTCGTAGCTTTCTACTGCACATGGTCCCATTACAAATTCTAAGTTTCCAGGTCCTACTTTAGTACCGTTGATGTCAACAATTGTATCTTCGGATTTCTTTTTACGAGATACAAGAAGTGCTTTGCGGTGGTCGTCTTCTTGAAGCTCTAAGCTAGCTTTGAAAATTTCTTTGAAAATATGCTGAATTGTTGAAGCTTCGAATGGACCATTATGGTTAGCTAAGATTTGATCTAACGATTTACGTTCACGAACTGGATCAAAGCGATTCACACCTTGTGTACCTTTTACTTTTCCAATTTCTTGTGCGATTTCACCGCGTTTGTTTAATAATTCTAAAATTTCTAAATTTATTTCGTCGATTTGTCCTCGTAATTGTTCTAATGATTTTGTCATTTTAAAAATCCTCCTTTGATTTTATAACCTCGAACGGACTTTCTCGTTTAGTTTGTATTGAAAAATCCGTTTTACACCTACACAGCCGCTTATGCGGATATACAAAAAGTCCCTACTGATTGTATCAGTAGGGACGAATTGATCGCGGTACCACCCTAATTGCAAGCATTGCTTGCCTCTTCATTAAGATAACGGCTATTGCCGCTTTTGACTATCGCCAAAAGAAAGCTCCAAGAATGTAATTCGCAATCTCTTTTGTACTGATTCGCACCAACCATCAGCTCTCTGAATACAGGGAAGATTTTGCTACTATGCTCTTTTCATCGCTTGTAATGGATATAAAATTATAACGGACCGAAATACAAAAAGTCCCTACTCACCCTTAAGATTTTTCTTAAGAGTCAGTAGGGACGAAAATTCGCGGTACCACCCTAGTTGCAAGCATTTTGCTTGCCTCTTCATTAAAATAACGGCTAGGCCGTCTTTTCCTGCTCGGAAAAGATGCTCAAGGAATGTACTTCGAAAAAATTTGTGTTCTGACTCGCAGCAACCGTCAGCTCTCTGTTACAGGGAAATTTTTTCTACTAGTGCTCCTATCAACGCTCAGTATTGACTATGTATGTGTACTTGGATAATCAGTTCCGATCGTTTGAAACTGTTTGTCGCTTCCAAGTTGTGTGTAATGTTGTGTGATGTTGATTTGTATTATGAATGGTTTTTTTATCTTCGTCAACACTTTTTATTAATTTTTTTTATTTTTTTAAAACCACAGCTCTTTCAAACCCTTCTCTATCAAGAGTTTTGCTACTCTAATTTTTTTCAAACTTGTATTCCATTTCAGATTCACATTCAATAAATCCATGTTTTTGATACAAGCTTTTTCCAGCGGAAGAAGCATTTAACCATATTCGATTTACGCCACTTTTTTGGCAGTACTGCATCAAATGCTTTAAAATAGCTGAAGAATAGCCGTGCTTTCGGTGATCAAAAGCTGTATACATGTTCATAACATATGCTTCTTTTCCTTGGAGGTTACTCGGTGAAGGCGGACGTATAAAAAAGACGATGCTTCCTGCTGATACAATTTCTCCATCCGCTTTTAAAATGGCCGTATAGCTATTTGGATTATTTATATTTGCAGTAAAATATTCTTCTGTAGCTTTTTGAAACAGCTCCTCGTTCCCGTTTAATTCTCCCAGTTCTTTCATGAGCAACATTCGCAGTTTAACCAAATCCTGAACGTTTTCTAGCGCTGCTTTTTCAACCATGGCTTCCCCTCTTTTCGTCTCTTTTACACAAAAAAACTCTCATTATTTGAGAGCTTCATTTAAGCAAGAAAAACAGCTCCGTATACGAGTGCTCCGACAATAACGAACGCTGGATGCACGCGCAATTTTTCTAATAAAAGAAAGCTTGCTGCTACTAAAAATAAAGTTTGCCATATACCTGAATCACCATATGAATTCATAAAAAATTCATACGCCATCAAGCCCAGTAAAATGGCGATAACGGGACGAATGTAGTTCGTCATTTTCTTAACATTTGGCGAATCTTTATACTTAAATAATATTCGAAGTAAAATAACTAAAAGTAAAACCGATGGAGCAATCGTTGCAAAAAGAGCAATCACAGAACCTAAAATCCCTGCCTGCTGATATCCGATAAACCCCGCCATTTTTGTTGCAATCGGACCAGGAAGCGCATTTCCAATTGCCAGCATTTCACTAAACTCTTTGACCGTAAGCCAATGATAGTGATCCACGACTTCTTTTTGAATAAGCGGAATCGACGCTGGTCCGCCTCCATAGCCTAAAATATTTGAAACAAAAAACGCCATAAATAGCTGAATATAAATCATACCGATTCCCTCTCTTGCTTGTGTTCAGCACTTTCGCCTTTTTTTCCTTTTCGTTTTAGCGGAATCCAAGCTGCTGCCATAAGAACAATAATAATAACCGCTGGATGGATATGGGCAAATTCCATTAATCCTAAGCTAATAATCAGTAAGATAATAGCTGGCGTCCACCCTAAACCAGACGTTGATTTTTTAAAAAAGTCCCACGTCATAACCGCGAGCATAACTCCCACTACAGGAACAACTGCTTTGGTCATGCCCATAACCCACGGCTGATCTTTAAATTGCGTTAAAGTTGTTAACAGCAATACCATTAAAAAAACGGTTGGAATAACGGCTGCAAATAAAGCTGTCCCGAGACCCAAAATACCACCGACTCGATAGCCGATGTATCCAGCCAGTTTTGTAGCAATAGGCCCAGGAAGCGTATTGGCGATTGCTAATAAATCGCCAAATTCATCGTCATCCATCCACTTGTACGTATCGACCACTTCTTTTTTCACGAGTGGAATAGCTGAAGGTCCGCCTCCGTAGCCGAGCATACCTGAGCGAAAAAACGCTATAAAAATATCCAATTGTCGCATTTCTCGCGCTCCTTTCTCTGTGATCTAATAAGCAACGACCGCTCCGTCTGTTCGCGCTTCTGTGCCGCCGTATAATACACCGGTTTGTTCATCTCTTAAAATAATCTGCCCTCTTCCAAACGTATGTCTGCTCGTAGCCACATGAATATCATGCCCTTTGCGTTCTAATGCTTCTACAATATGTGAAGGCATTTCTTTTTCCACAAGAACTTTTTTATGTTCAATCCACTGCCATCTTGGTGCATCTAAAGCTGCCTGAGGATTTAGATGGAAATCGATCATATTCATGACGACTTGCACATGTCCTTGAGGCTGCATAAATTTGCCCATTACACCGAATGAACCTACAGCGCTTTTATTCTTTGTTAAAAATCCAGGAATAATGGTATGGTAGGTCCGTTTTCCAGGCTCTAATCGGTTATGGTGCTGTGGGTCTAACGAAAAATTATGCCCGCGGTTTTGCAGGCATATGCCCGTATTAGGTACGACAAGTCCTGAGCCAAAATCCATGTAATTACTTTGAATGAATGATACCATGTTTCCTTCTCCATCAGCTGTCGCTAAATAGATCGTGCCGCTATGAGACGGCTGTCCGGCTTCGGGAATAAGCGCTTTTTCACCAATCAGCCCTCTGCGCTTGTTTGCATAAGAATCATTCAACAAATCTTCAACTGCTACTGTCATTTTATCAGCATCTGTAATGAATTTTTGTCCATCTGCAAACGCTAGCTTCATGGCTTCAATTTGCTTGTGGTATGTATCGACAGAATCTTTGGCATCGAAAGAAAAGCCTTTTAGCGTATTTAAAGCTAAAAGTGCAATAAGGCCTTGGCCGTTAGGCGGAATTTCCCACACATCATATCCTCGGTAAGAAGTTGAAATCGGCTTCACCCACTCTGCTTTAAAAGCTGCTAAATCTTCTTTTGCTAAAAATCCGCCGTGTTTTTTCGAAAAAGCTGCTATTTTATCAGCTAAATCCCCTCTATAAAAAGATTCTCCATTCGTTTCGGCAATTTCAAGCAGGGTAGTAGCATGGTCTGGCGATCGCCACATTTCCCCTACTTTAGGAGCTGATCCATTGTTGGTAAATGTCTCAAACCAGTGCTTATATTCGTCACCTTTTAACGCGTGTGTAAATCGTTCAAACGCTCGTTCCCAATTGTACCCTAAAATCGGGGAGATTGGGAACCCTTCTTGTGCATATGAAATAGCAGGCTGCAGCACTTCTTTTAACGATAGCCGCCCAAAGCGTTTTGACAGCTCCGCCCACGCACTCGGGGCACCTGGGACCGTAACAGGAACAAAACCGCGAGCGGGCATCTCTTTTATCCCCATGGCACGCAGAGCCTCAATAGAGATAGAAGCAGGAGCAGGACCGCTTGCGTTGAGTCCGTATAGCTCTTCATTGATCCACACAAGAGCAAATGCGTCTCCACCAATTCCATTTGAAGTAGGCTCTACAACCGTTAAACAAGCCGCGGAGGCAATAGCAGCATCTACCGCATTGCCTCCTTTTTTCAACATTTCAAGACCCGCTTGAGCGGCAAGAGGCTGACTGGTTGCTACCATTCCATTTTTTCCAAACGTACACGTACGCTGCGATGCATAGGGGTGTGTAAAAAAGTATTCGCTCATAGAAAATCTCCTCTTTTCTTTATATGATGAATAAAACGAATCTTTACAGACTAGACAACGCTACCTCTTCCTCGTAAACTTCTAATGCTGCTTGCAAAGCAGAACCTGCATTCACGGTTGCACCGTTTCGAATAAGCACTGCTTCAAGACCAGCCAATGTAAATAGAACGTTGTCTTTTCGACAGCTGTATCCCATTGTACCGATACGCCATATTTTTCCGTGCATCGGCCCAAAAGAACTTGCAATTTCAATCCCAAATTGTTCAAGGAGTGTAGAACGAACTGCCTCTCCGTCAATACCTCGGGGAATTAAAACACAAGTAACGGTTGGAACTTTTGAATCCTCATCTCCGAATAAAGATAATCCCATTGCTTTAATACCGGCTACAAGTGCTTTTTCATGGAGGCGATGCCTTGCAAATCTTTCCTCTAATCCTTCTTCTAAAATAACGCGCAGCCCTTCTCTTAAAGCATAGAGCATGGACGTTGCTTCCGTGTGATGATTTAATCTGCGCTCACTCCAATAGTCTTGAAGCTGACTCAAATCAAAATAGTTGCTGATAATATTTGGACGCAGACGAACAGTTTGAGCATCTGCTTTTGTGGCAATTCCTTTTTCAACTTTTTTGCGTTCCATGATAATTTTTTCAATACGATCATTGTACGTAATAGGTGCCATGCCGGACGGAACAGATAAACACTTTTGTGTGCCTGCAATCAATGCGTCAATGTTCCACTCATCTACTTTTACATCCGTACCCCCAATAGTGGCTACTGCGTCGACGATAAATAAAACATCTTGGTTGCGGCATGCAGCACCAATTTCTTTAAGAGGCTGCATTCTTCCTGTAGACGTTTCACCATGAACCATTGCAACAATTTTCGGATTTACTTTTTTTATTTCACGGATAATTGTTTCAGGGTCAAATACTTCTCCCCATTCGCATTCAATATTGTGTACATCAGCTCCGTAGCGCTCGGCAATTTCCGTTAATAAATAGCCGAAGCGGCCGAAAATCGGAACGAACACTTTATCGCCAGGCTCAATTACACTTGCAAGAACTGCTTCAATCCCAGCTCTAGACGTTCCATCAACGGGAAAAGCCCATTTGTTTTTGGTTTGAAATAGTTCACGAAGCATTTCCATCGTTTCGTTCATAATGTGCGTAAATGCGGGGTCAAACTGACCTAAAATAGGTGTTCCTAATGCTCTTAATACGCGGGGATCTGCTTCTACGGGTCCGGGGGTCATAATCGTACGCGGCGGTGTATGAAGCTGTTTTGTTATAGTCATGTCAAATTCCTCCTAGTAGGCAAGTTTATATAATAGTTCTATTAAGACCTTTACTCCTTTTTCTAACTGTTCTCCTTTGGTGAATTCCTTTGGGGAATGGCTGATTCCATCTCGGCTCGGTACGAATAACAAACATGTTGGAACTCTTCGTCCGAATACCTGCGAGTCGTGTCCTGCACCGCTTACTAATTCTCGGGAGGAGATATTCTTTTCCGAGGAAATAATTTTTGAAAGTTCAGATAATTTTTCGCTCATGGCGACAGGTTTTTCATCCATCCAGCAGTCGATATTCACTTCTAAATCCCCTGCTGTTCGCTTTATAATTTCCTTCATTTCTCGTTCTGCCTCTTGTAAAGCCTCATATTCATGATGTCTTATATCGACCGTGAATTCTACATATCCTGGTATTACATTCGGTGCATTTGGAGAAAGTGTAATTTTGCCAACCGTTACGTATAAAGCGTTATGATATTTTTCGCTCAATTCAATAAATGCTTTAGCAAGTTTGCAGCTCACATAAAATGCATCTTTTCTGATGTTCATCGGGGTTGTGCCCGCATGGTTACTTTCACCTTTAACAGATACTGTAAATCGTTTCTGCCCGACGATACTAGAAACAATTCCGATATCGCAATGAGACATTTCAAGCTGCTTTCCTTGTTCGATATGCAGTTCGATAAAAGAAGCGATGTCCGTGCGGTACGGCTCGCTGTGGAGGCCTTTTCCGAAATTGAGCTGTTTCATTGCGTCATCCAGCTTAACCCCTTCTTTATTTATAACATGTTTTGCATCACTTTTGCTGTGTAATCCATTCATATTACCTGATCCCCAATACGTAAGAGGAAATCTACTGCCTTCTTCTTCACAAAGTGATACGACCTCTAAGGTTTTTGTAGGGGATCCGTAATGCGCATATAGGTACTGCAGAGCAATGATACCTGCCACAACACCAAACGCCCCGTCATACTTTCCTCCGTTTATCACGGTGTCGATATGGGATCCTGTTAAAATAACTTGTTGTTCTGAACTCGTTCCTTGCAACCGTCCAAATAAATTTCCTACATCATCGTAATACGTTTTGAGGTGAAGTCCCTTCATTTTTTCTTCCAATGCCTTTTGAGCTGCATTCCACTGTTCCGTATATAAAAGCCTCGTGACCCCTTCTTTTTCATCTAACCCAAACTGTGACAGCCAGCTAACGTTTTCTTCGATTTGCTGACAAAGCTTAGATTTTCCCGTCATATCTGCAACCATTGCTATCCCTCCTGCTATCTTCATTTTAAGAAAATGACTGATTGTTTTCATTAACACTTCCTACAATGATTTAGTGTTTTTTTGGCTATTATCACTAAATATATAAAGTCTTATATACGTCACTTTTTCTAACATTATATGTTATTTATTTTATCTTACAGGATTGAATACACTTCTTCATTAACAATTTATACATTTTTTTCTGAAAATTTTATTTATTTTAACTAAACTTTCTTATAAAATAAAAGATAGATAAAGATACGCGCAGGGAAATGTGAGAATTTTTAACAAAAGGAGTAATAAATAATGGAACTACAAACTCTTTTACGCATTCCAATTTATGAGAAAGCATCTGTAGTAGCTGGGCAAAAAGGAGTCACCCGCAAAGTACATAACGTCAATATGATGGACGCACCCGATATTTTATCTTTTTTAAAAGAAGGAGAATTTTTAATTACAACGGGTTATCACTTCAAAGAACATGAAGAAAGCTTAGCAAAACTTGTAGAAGGAATGGCTAAAAAGAAATGTGCAGGATTGGCCATCAAAACGAAGCGCTTTTTCGAACACGTGCCTGCTTCTATTTGTCAGCTAGCTGATGAACTTCACTTTCCGATCATTGATTTCCAAACGGACGAAACGTTAGGCGCGGTTATTAACGAATCTCTCAGCTTTATTTTAGATAAAAAAACAGCCGAGCTTCAGCAAGCGATGGTCACACATCAGCTATTTTCCTCATACATCTTACAAGGAAAAGGCATTGAGAAAATTATGCAATCCATTCAAACGTTATGCAATGCTCATGTTGCCCTTTTTGATACCCATGGCCATGAACTCTTTTATACAAACAAACGCGAACCTTTTTCACTCCCGATGGAAGAAGCGGTAGCGGGGGCTAAGCAGCTGTTTTTACGAATGTCAAAATATACAACCTTTTCCTTTTTACACACCAAAAAAACCGTTACGCTTTTTCCGATTGCGACACATACAAGAAAGTACAGTTATTTACTTATTGAACATCAAGTTTCTTTATCCGATTCAGCGCTCCTAACGATTGAACAAGCGACAAACGTTTTATCCTTCGAAATGATGAGGCAGCAGGCTTTGTATGAAGCTGAACGGCGACGAAAAAACGATTTTTTCAATCAGCTTGTTAACAATTATTATAAAACGCTTGAAGATGCTTCCTTTCAAGCGCAGATGATGGGCTTATCAGCAGCAAACAGCTATATTTGCGCCGTCGGGAAAATCCACTCTACATTCACGCCTTACAGCGATGATGATATGATCTATGAGCTCCTTCACTATGAGTTATCAGCAGGTCATCCAGAGGCCATTTTGTTTTTCTATGACAATCTTTATATTCTTTTGTTTACACCTCATTCTCAACCTATGATTATAGAATGCTTGCATCGCTTGCAGGAAGCTGTTTACCGTCACTACGATAAGCGAATGTCATTTGGAGTTGGAAACCAAAGCCAATCTCTACTTACAATCGCTGACTCATATAAAGAAGCTGTTGAAGCTCTTGAAACCATCCATTTTAAAGATCAGTCGAAGCTTATTCAATTTTATCAGCCAAAACAGTTTAAAGAACTGCTGAGGTTGCTTCCAGCAAACGATTTACAGGATTACTATTCTCAAACATTAGAAGGTTTGCTGCAGTACGATAAGAAAGATCGCTCCATCTTACTTGACACGCTGGAAACATATCTAAATTCCAATTGCCAAATCTCAGAGACCGCTAAGCAGTTATTCGTTCACCGGAACACGGTGATCTATCGAATTGAAAAATGCGAAGAATTATTAAAAAGACCTATTCACACGTCAGAGGAAACTCTTAGGCTGCGCGTGGCTTTTCAAATTTTTTCTCTTGTGCATGCTAATTAAGTATAAATACAATAAAAAACGCCTGAGTGGATACTCAGGCGTTTTTTATTGTATTTCATATTATTTATTTCGCTTTTAATTTAGACTGTACTGATTGTAATTTCCCCGCCATCGTATGATTTTCTTTATCACGGCGATCATCAATTCGTAAATTTGTACATACGCGCTGAATGCCATTTTCAAAAGGTACTTCATGCATCTCTTGAACAATTTTTAGCAGCGTGCTTAATTCCCCTTCAATCAATGTATTCATAGGGGTTAATTGGTATGTAATTTCATTTTCATGCTTGGCCAACACTTTTTGAATATCAGCTACGTACTGACTCACGCTTGGCGTTTCCGTACCTACCGGAATAATGGTTACATCTACAATAGCCATGTTATACACTCCTTTTATTTGTTCCCTAGTTATCATACCAAATCGCGCAAAAATTTCCTACTTTTACGTTTATGGTGCATAGAAAAAAGGAATAGTTCTACAACTACTCCTTTTTGTTACACTCTTATAGGTAACGCTTTGCTCCTAAGTAACGTTTTGACCAGTAAGAGTTGCTTAGTGATGTGATTGTCACGCCTGTTGAAGAACCTGCATGCATGAATTGACCGTTTCCGATATAAATTCCAGCATGACTAGCTCCTGGTTGGTACGTTTCAAAGAAAACGATATCGCCAGGCTGAGGTGAGCTTACACGCGTACCAGTTTGATAGATGCTAGCAACTGTACGAGGAAGACTTACACCTACTGCATTGCGATATACATAGTTAAGGTAACCACTGCAATCAAAGCCTCCAGGCGCAGCTCCACCCCAAACATAAGGTGTTCCCATAAAACGTTTACCATATGAAATAACTTTTGAAGCTGAGCTTGAGCTTGTGCTGCTTCCTGTTGATGTTGAAGGTTTTGAGCTGCTAGAGCTGCTTGAATTTAATTTATTCAGCGTATCTGGACCCGCTTCTCCGTCTACTAATAAACCATTTGCACGTTGAAATGATTTTACTGCACTTGTTGTAATTGAGCCAAAGTAGCCTGTTACACCAGCTGAGAAGTAACCTTTATTTTTTAGTTTTTGCTGAAGGCTGCTTACTGCTGAACCTTTCATACCTTGACGTAAAATAGTTGAGCTGCTAGAGCTAGAACCACCAGTTGAAGCGCTAGAACCGCCATTTTTTAATTTATTCAACGTAGCTGGACCCGCAATTCCGTCCACAGACAGTCCGTTTGCACGTTGAAATGCCATTACTGCATTTTTTGTAATTGAACCGAAGTATTGAGTCGTAGTTCCTTTAAAATAGCCTTTATTCTTTAGCTGCTGCTGTAAAGATTGTACGTTTGGTCCAGTTGAACCAACGCGCAGCAATGAACTTGAGCTAATTGATGAACTTGATGAGCTTCCGCTTCCTAGCAGTTTATTAAATGTAGATGGACCTGCAATACCATCTGCAGACAAGCCATTTGCACGCTGAAACGACTTTACTGCGCTAGTCGTGATTGAACCGTAATAGTTTGTTGTTGTACCGTATGTAAAATAACCTTTGTTTTTTAATTTTTGCTGTAATTCTTTCACATCTGAATTACTTGTTCCTGGGTGCAGCGTAGCATCTCCTAAAGCAGCTTCACTAATTGTAGGTACTACTGTTAAAGATCCACATAACGCTAACGAATATATCAACTTTTTCATAAAAAAAGGTTCCTCCAATGCCATAATCTACTAATCTATAAGACGTTTACATTGTAACAACACATTATTACAAAATAACATCACTAATATTACATTTATGTTACAGGAAACGACAGTAGCGCAGGTGTATGGTGTATATTGTCGTAGTTTATTGTCGTTTAACACTTAATAAGTTCGACAAAAAAGCTAATATATTCCAATATTATTCCTTTTCCTACACTAATAATAGGTAAAAAATCACCCGTAACATTATCTTTATATTTCAAAAAAAACAATTTATTTTTTTTTGAAATGTGAAACTTTTTTAAAATTTATTCGTTTAGCGGATTTGTTCCCCTCTTTAGTAAAACAGCTTTTCTTCTAAAAATTTATATTATTTCCATATTAATGAATAAAAAAGCGAGGGCTGAAAAAAATAGTCTTGTTATGTTTGAAACAAGGAGGATTATTTTATGAGCCATAAAGGCATTCATGGTACAAATGTTAGCGGATCAGGTGACTCGGAAGACAAACGCTATGCAGCCGGAGAAAACGAGCAGACGCTTACAACGCGTCAAGGTCACCCCATTCGTGATAACCAAAATTCTCGAACGGTAGGCAACAGAGGACCTGCTACTCTTGAAAATTACCAGCTGATTGAAAAACTTTCGCATTTTGATCGTGAACGTATACCAGAACGTGTTGTTCATGCCCGAGGAACCGGAGCTCACGGATATTTTGAAACTTACGGAAAACTTGGGGATGAGCCCGTTGAAAAATACACCCGCGCAAAAGTTTTTTCAGGAGCAGGCAAACAGACGCCCGTTTTTGTCAGATTTTCTACCGTAACTCATGGAAAGGACTCTCCAGAAACAATGCGAGACCCAAGGGGATTTGCTGTAAAGTTCTACACAGAAGACGGAAACTGGGACTTAGTAGGAAATAACCTTAAAATATTTTTTATCCGCGATGCTATTAAATTCCCTGATTTGATTCATGCTTTTAAGCCCGATCCTGTGACAAACCGTCAAGATACCGAGCGTATTTTTGATTTTATTTCTCACACCCCTGAGGCTATGCATATGATTACTTTTTTATTTTCACCTTGGGGAATACCTGCTAACTATCGGCAAATGCAAGGTTCCGGTGTTAATACATATAAGTGGGTAAACAAAGATGGCGATGCGTTTCTTGTGAAATACCATTGGGAACCAAAACAAGGAATTAAAAATTTGACCCAAAAGCAAGCAGAAGAAATTCAAGCTAAAAATATCAGTCACGCCACTCAAGACTTGTATGAAGCGATTGAGAGCGGTAACTACCCAGAGTGGGAACTTTGTATACAAATCATGGAAGATGGAGAGCATCCTGAACTGGATTTTGATCCGCTTGATGACACGAAAATTTGGCCGGAAGACCAATTTCCATTTCTACCAGTAGGTAAAATGGTCCTAGATAAAAATCCAAGCAACGTATTTGCTGAAACGGAGCAAGTCGCATTTGGTACGGGTGTACTTGTAGACGGGCTGGATTTTTCTGATGATAAAATGCTGCAAGGAAGAACGTTTTCCTATTCCGACACGCAGCGTCACCGGGTGGGAACAAACTACTTGCAGCTGCCTATTAACGCGCCGAAAAAACATGTAGCAACAAATCAACGCGACGGTCAAATGGCCTATCATGTAGATGCTGCTCCAGGTCAGAACCCGCACGTGAATTACGAACCTTCTTCTCTTGGAGGTCTTCAAGAAGCGCATGACCATCCAAAACCTCATCAGCCTTATGTTGAAGGAAATGTAAAAAAAGAAAAAATTGATCGCACAAATGACTTTAAGCAAGCTGGTGAACGCTATCGTTTACTAGAGGACTGGGAACGTGATGAGCTTATTCAAAATTTAGTAGACGGCTTAAAATGTTGTCATCATACCGTTCAAACAAAGATGATTGAGCTTTTAACTCAATGTGATTTTGACTATGGCAATCGAGTAGCAAATGGCATTGGTCTTCTAATGCATGATGATGGTTCCCTAGAAATTGAAATGGGAGCAGAAATGACTCCTACATACGGCAAATTGCCAAAAGAAGGCGGTTCACCGTTAGGGAGCAACAAAGCTGCTGATGCGGTAGAAGAAGCTAATGAAAAAGGACACGATGCTCATCCTTATTAACAAAAAACATCCTGCAGCGACAGCAGGATGTTTTTTGGGTTAAACGCTTATGACCAAGTAACGGCAAACACATGGTAGTCATTTTTTAACTGTGGCGCATCAATGGGTGTCCCGTGCTGATATCCTTGTTTCACTCTTTTAGGATGTAAGGGTTGAACCCATTCTTTCACTTGCTGTTTTGTACCATTTGCTAAAATATATACACAATCAGAAAATGCCCCGTCATTGTTTGGACTATCAACTTTTAGTACTTCCACTAACACATCTTGGACACACGTTTTTCTCTGAATACACATAAGCGTATGGTAGATAATATCAGCGGACACATCGTTATTTAAACGAAAGCCCACCTTTTTTTGTTCAAAAAAAGACGAGAATGAGACGATTGGTAATGTCTTTTTTTGTTCATACGCTTGAGATAAAATCTTGACAAGAACTTCTCCACTCAAGATGATCCCTCTTTCTAAAAAACGCTTCATCACAACATATGTGAGCATTTATTATGCTCATAGGATAATATATTATCATAGTTTAATTCTGTGGTGTTAGTCTTTTTTGGGGTTTTTACACTGGGAATTATACCCGCCTATTTCTTGCGTTTCCCTGACGTTCTCGCTACTAGCAACACAATTATTAATAAAATAAATACCCCTGCCCCTGCAAACATATCATATAAGAAATCAAGCATCATACTCCTCCTCTTCCTTCAAAAAAACGCTGTTAAAACCAAGCGTTTTAACAGCGTTTTTTCGTTAGATAAAGCCTAGCATATTAATAAATACAATGATAATTAAAACAGGTGCAATGTATCGAATAGCAAGAAGCCATAAAGAGAACCAGCGCTTCACATTCGTTGAACCGTGCTTAAATTCTTCAATTAGTACATCTTTTTTCATTTTCCAAGGAACAAAGATGGCAATTAAAAGAGCACCTAGTGGCATAAGGATATTACTTACAAGAAAATCGAAAGAGTCAAAGATGCTTTTTCCAAAGATCGATACGTCACTTAATAAACCATACGATAGTGCTGAAGGTATTCCTACCACGAAGATTAGCAAGCCCGAAATCCAAGATAGCTTTATACGCTTATGCTGCTCTCCTTTGGCTAAAGAAGCAACAATAATTTCTAACATCGAAAACGCAGATGTCAAAGTGGCAAATAAAAACAGCGCCAAAAAGAAAGTTTGAAACACAATTCCGAACGGAAGCTGTTCAAAAATAGAAGGCAATACAATGAATAAAAGACCTGGTCCTTCCGTCGGTTTTACACCCATTGAGAAGACCGCAGGGAAAATTGCCAGTCCTGCTAGTAAAGAAATCAAAATATTTAACGCCGAAATTGAAATAGCCGATTTTGGCAAGTTTTGCTGCTTAGATAGATACGAACTGTACGTAACCATAACTGAAACGCCTACGCTAAGGGAAAAGAATGCTTGTCCCATCGCAAACAAAATGGTTTGGGATGTAAGCTTTGAAAAATCCGGATACAAAAAGAAAGATACGCCTTCCATTGCCCCGTCTAATGTTAAAGAACGAATAATGATAATAATAAATAAAATAAAGAGAGCAGGCATTAAAATTTTGTTTGCTTTTTCAATACCATTTTGAATGCCTCTTGCTACTACAACAATTGTTAAAAGAAGAAAAACAAGTTGAGAGATAACAGCACTTGTTGGATTAGCAATGGTCGAGTTAAATAAACTCCCGTAGTCACTTACTCCATTCAGCTGACCCGTGACGCTTGCAAAAATATATTGCAAAATCCAGCCTCCTACTACACTATAGAAGGATAATAAAATAAAGCATGTGATCACACCTAAATACCCGATTCCTTTCCATAGGGAACCGGGAGCAACTGCATCATATGCACGAATTGCTTCTTTTTGTGTATGTCTACCTAGTACAAATTCAGCGAGTAAAAGCGGCAAACCAATAATTGCTGTAAACAGGATAAACAGTAAAAAGAAGGCCCCTCCTCCGCTTGTTCCGGCTACATAAGGCAGTTTCCAAATGGCTCCGATTCCAATCGCGGAACCGGCAGATGCCAAGATAAAGCCGAGTTTTGAGGTCCATTGTTCGTTTTGACTCATTTTTTCTCACCATTTTTCTTTATTTATTCTGATTTGTCATACTATATCATACAACCCTTCTGTCGAAAAGGGTTTTTGTTGTTTTAACCCCAATCATGTGTTATGAATAGTATGTAGGTTTCATGATTTATTTTCGTAACTAAAAAAAGTTTGACAGTTAGAGGTACAAAAAATGACAAATCAGCAAGTAATACAGCAACAATTTTTAGATAAGTTCCTTGATTTTATCTTAGTAAAATGTCCAAACTGCGAACTATGTGCGCGAGTTGTAAAACTGGATAAAAAATTGAGCGGGTCAACGCACTCATGCACGTGTCCTCACTGCGGTTATCTAGACGTAACCAATGCTGATAGCCAAGGACCGTTAGAACTTTCTGAAGCAGTAGATCCTTTTTTTCAGCTTCCGCTTTACTTAGAAACGATATGCCCTGAACGTCGACTTTGGGCTTATAACTTAGATCACCTTCAGTATATTGAATCTTATATTGAAGTTAAAACATGCGGGGCTTGTTTCGACGAGCTGTCGGTTGAACATTCATTGCCAGATTGGGTAATTCATAAGCAGAAAGAAGCATTAAACGAAATTCAACGTTTAAAAGACACCGTCTTTTGCACATTCAAATGAAGATAGAAAAGAAACGTTGCCGAAGAGGCAACGTTTCTTTTTTTACGAAGAACTTTCTTCGGTAAGTTTTCTTCGATAGTCTCCGGCCTTATCGAACTCTTTTGCGGTGCCGACGAAAAAGTAGGTTACCGTATGATTTTTGTTACCTTGAGTCGTTCCATGAATCATCTTCCCCTGCTTCAATTGCTTTCGCTCTCCATTTTTATTTACATAGAAATATTTATTTCTTGCCCAGCCGCCGCCGCTTAAAAGCGTTTTGGTTTTCCCGACTCCCTGGTCATTTACTTTAAATACAATGTAGTCTCCTTCTGTCTTGCTGGGATTTCCGTTATCTTTGTCATATTCGACCATAACCCATCCTTTGTACCCTTCTGGTATAAGGAAAATGCTCGGTTGAGACGTTTCATCTGGGCGTCCACATCCAGCTGCGATTATAATCATTAAGCACAAAATGAGCCACCTTTTCACTTTTCCCAACTCCTTTCTTAATAAAAGACGTGCCTCTATACTGCTTTTAGTTTTTGTTGAAGGTAAGATTATATTCTTTTTGTATCCCTCAATTTTTTCCAGTTCATCCAATCAAATATGCTATATTTACGTATTGTTTGTCACACACTATTAGCAGGCGTTTACAATTTACATGGGAGGATAACAAAAATGAGCTATGTTTTTTTATTTATTTTGCTCTTTGTCATTCCGCTTTACACACAGCAAAAAATTGTTCGTGCCGATCGTGAAAATACACGTACATTATTACTAAGTGAACACGAGCAATCGGGACATAAAAAAAGCGATTCCCCGTAAAACAGGAATCGCCTTCTTTTAATATGTTAAGCTTCCGGCCACAATAAGGCCGACGGCAACCGACGCTGCAAAAAGAGTTACTCCAACCGCTACATTTCCTTCTTCTACTTTTTTGGCTAGGCTCGTTTTAGGCGTCATGATAAATTCAATAACCCAATATGCCACTACTTGAGTAATGATACCTACTACTCCCCAAAGAGTTGCATCTACCAAATTTAAGCTGTTGCTCCATACAGTAAAAATGACAATAGCAAGCCCTATTCCTTTTCCCCATAACTTCAAAGCAACCGCCACATTGCCTTTTTTTATGAGTTCACGGTCATTAAACTTTGTTGTTAATTCAAATACCATAACTCCGATAAATAATAGCCCTAACCCTACTGCTACGTGAGATAAAAAACTCCCTATACTAGCCCAATCAATCCATTGTGTCATTTTTATTCCCCTTTTCATTTTAATCCAATCGGCAAATAATACGATTCGTTATCCGTAATTTGATTTCCAGCTCGTATTCCTACTGCGCTTGCTTTTCCATTTAATAAAAAGCACCCGTACATAATATGAGCCTCTATTGTTTGCGTTTGAGTCTTCATCGTTGCAGTTGGCAATGGAATAAACTGTTGATACACAGCCGTGTATTCTTGATATGTTTTATGCTGATCTTCGTCTATTTTGATTCCATCTTCATTATAAATTTCAACGGTATCTCCCTCACGACCAAAAGATGGTTTCTTCACAAATGCTTGTTTTCTTTCAATAAATGGATCTTCTTCTAAATACGTTGGTAAAAAGTACGTTTCAATGATGTGATGCTCTTCTTTAGTGAAGAAAGGGTGATGTTGTTCATACAAAGCCCAAATGAGTGCTTGCACGGCTTTGGACTGCAGTAAAAATGCAGAAGGCGGGTTGATTATGGCTACTTTTTTTTGCTGTGCCAATGTTAAAAGCATGTGTCCGACTTTTTCATGCGTGCTCGGATCTTCATCTTCAATTAAATGTTCAAGCGGATAAGTTTGGCGATAAAGTACGTCTATTTTTTGTCCATATTGATCATACACGCCCGCTTCTATATGTTCACCTTCTTCCACTGTAGAGGAAGGGACAATTCGAAGCTGCGATAATGGAACGTATGTAGCATCTACATCGGCTAGCTTCATTAAATAAAGAGTCGTTAGCTTATCTTCTTCATGTGTATCATGAGAAGAAAAAACGACGTTTGGATAGTTCGTTCTATCGAGCTCGTTATAAGCTTCAAAAATGGCGTGTTTTAATGCTAAAGCAAGCTTTTCTTCCTCAAGCTTATTAGGGTTTTGCACTTGAAAATGACGACAGACTAACTCATTTACATGAAATAATTCTTTAATGAACGTAGGCGTATCCGCATTTAGTTCTAAAAGCTTGATTTGATCAGTCGTAACAGCAAAATCAAGGCGCGAAATCACACTTTCTGTTTCCATCGTTTTCAGTCGTAGGTACGGGAGGCTGTCTTTTGGAAATCCTAAAGAAAAAAGCGTCTGATCATCTAACGAACGAAGTAAAGGTGCAGTTTTAAAAAATAATTCTCCAATTTGATTTGAAGCTTCTTTAATAGAATCAATGATATGAGAAGACTCTATATGTACGTCATAAAGAGCATACTCTGTTCCGTATAAATCGTGCCAAAAATCTTCAATTTCTTTATAAAACATTTCTCGCTTTTCTTTATGCATTACCCGCCAAAACCGCCTTTAGAGCCGCTCCCAATTCCAGATTTATACGAGCTGCTTGATTTAAATGATTTATAGGCCGATGATGAGGTCAACTGTTTTTTAGAGCCGTAGTAGCGGCCTCCGTGATAATATGAGCCGCTGTGGGAAGAAGAAGAATCTGAACAGTAGTACGTTTGGGTATCTTCATCCCATTTCCACTTGTCACACGATTTATCTTTCGGTTTAGCTGGTCTTGCCTGATCAGTTGAACCACAGGCAACGAGCGATGTCATTAAAGCTGTGGTCAAAACCCCGGTCATCATTTTTTTTGTTTTTGACATTACGCCTTTCCCCCTTCATACGTTACGCCTGTTTTTGTTACATATAAACTGTACACGCTGCGATCTTCATCAATTTCCGCAGAGTCTCTTTCCCATTCCCATCCATTGTAGTATGTATAAACTGTTCCGATATAGCTTAGTACGTCCAAATGCGTATGAAATGAAGAGACGAATAAAATCGGATGTCCTCGAAGAGAATTCAGTTCGCGGACTTCTAATGTAATCTCTCTGTGATCATCTTCTGCTTGCTCTTTCGGTCCATGTTCATGTTCTTTTACATAAATAATATGTATATCATCTTCGACTGCAGATGAAGTTTGTTTATACGTTACTCCTTCTTTAACAAAAAATTCGCATTCTCTTCTTGCTAAAATTTGTTCAAGTTCAATAGATTGATAGTGATAAATAGATACAAATGTATCATCAGGCTTTAGCAGTCGGTATTCTAACTTTCCCATTATGCAACTCCTTTTGTGACTTTTTTGTGAACGTTCTTTAATAAATACGTACAGATTTTCAAAAAGTTTCAATTTTTCTCATATTAAAAGGCTTAGCTTTAGATAAGCTAAACCTTTATTTTTTTATCACATCTGTCACAACTTCATAACCGCCTGTGTATGGGTCGAATACATATTCAAGCATGCCGTTTCCACGATTGACTTTAAATAGATAACGGTATTTTTTAAGGCTGTCTTTTGCTGGATATACGTATTTTCCTTTTTGGAACTGACTTAGCAAGAGCTGTTCTCTTTGCGCAAGCATTTTTTTTGCTTCATTATAACCATACAGCGGGAGATTTTTGGCATAGAGAACCGGTACGAATACAAGCACAACGACTGAAATCGTAATAAGCCCTTGTTTAAACCACCGCATAAATCTCTTTGGATTTCGCGAAAGCAACATCGTGATCACAATTACTACTAACAAAGGAACAATATATACTTGAACATACGGAATGTTTGCAAATACAGGTCGATTAATCAATAAGACAATTACTTCGATAGCTGCTACTAATACTAAAATAAAATAGACCACTTACTCTTCACACCTCGACGATTCAATGAATTTTATATGTGTTAGAAAGTATTCCCACTCATGAATGAACTCGTCTATTGTATCATAAGACGCAAAAAAAATATCTACGCTTCTCTATTTTACGGAATTCAGATAATAAAAGAGATTGAGACATAACGAAATCACCCCAATCTAAAGACGAACAAATAGGATAATACGCTAATATGGATCCCTTGTTACACCGCTGTTGATTTCCGTACAAGGCTGCGCTTTCCGAGGGCGGCCGCTCCTGCCGGGTCTCATCTGTTCCGCTTTTCACGCAGGAGTCCTCGCCTTACCCTCCAACCAACAGCTAGAAACCACTACATACATGAAACTACCTTCACTCTAACCATAAAAAAATCTGAACGCATTTGATTCTCCATCAAGAATCAAATGCGTTCAGATCTTCCTTTAACTAAGCTACTTTTATTCCATCCTCTTTATTACGAAACTTCTACGTTTCGATTTTGATTATATTTTTTTCCTTGTAACAGTGAGTAAATGATCGCTGCGGCCCACACAATAAGTATGAATGCATATACAGCTATCTGAGTTGAGCTGCTGGATACCCATGTGTTTAAGAGTGTTCGAGCATTTGTTAAAATGATAAATCCACCAACAAGTGAACCAAGCAAGTGAGCCGGGATAATACGAACAAACCATGCAGCAATCGGAGCCGCGATAATTCCGCCAATCATAAGGGCGCCTACCCAGAACCAGTTTACCTGCTCCCAGCCAAGAGAAATTAAAAAGCCAAGTGTAGCCGAGACGGCAATAGCAAATTCACTTGTATCCACGGTTCCAACGACTTTCCGGGCTGTTGTGCCTTTTTTAGCTAGCAATACAGGCGTTGCTATCGGCCCCCAGCCTCCTCCTCCTGTAGCATCAGCAAATCCAGCAATTAATCCCAGCGGAATGGACTGCTTCGTCGATAAAGGTTTGGTGCTCTTTTCTTCGTTTGTTTTAAACGTAAATAAAAAACGAAATAACACATAAACTCCTAGGAGCAATAAGAATGTTGAAACGTAAGGCCTTACTGCATCTCCAGGTAAATTACTTAGAAAGCAGGCTCCTACAAAAGCTCCGATGGAACCTGGGATAATTAGTTTTAACACCATCGATTTATCTACGTTTCCAAATTTAATATGTGAAACACCAGAAGCTGCTGTTGTTACAACTTCTGCTAAGTGAACAGATGCGGAAGCCACAGCTGGTGCAATTCCAAACGTTAAAAGCAGCGTAGTTGATGTCACCCCGTATGCCATTCCGAGTGATCCATCAATTAACTGAGCTAAAAAGCCAATAAGTGCAAACGTAATTAACTTTTTCATGTTGTCCCTCCACTTTCATCTTCTGTTAGAAAGCACAAAAAGGCCTCCAACAGTTGTTTGCTAGAAGCCTTCGGTATGTCCGATCAGCTGTCCGTTTTATGAATAAGTTGTTTATATTGTAATCCTAACTATTCCTAGAAGTCAACTGTGTTTTTAGTTTTTCTTTTAGTCTATGTATGCTGCTTGGTTATAGTATCAGTAAAATAAAATTCTTATTGTTAAGTCAACAACATAAAAACGACCGCTCACTTAGTAAGGGCGGTCGTTTTTATGCATATCTTGCCAGTGAGCCAGCACTTCAGGTGGCAAACTCACATCTTTATCTAATGACGTCACATCCATAGAAGCGGGCTCATCGCTATTTATCACTTTTTCTACCCAATCTGACTGTACAACTAATGCTTGTTCAATCGTAATTAAAGCCAGCCCTTTCTCAAAAGCTTCTGCTACTTCTGTTGCCGTAAGTCCTCCTGTACCCACAAGAGGGACCCGGTGATTAACGTGCTTAATAATCGAAGAAACCAGTGAACGATTTTCTTCACTACTTAAGGTAGGTTCATGCAAAGAACTGATATGTAAATAGTCAATTTCTGTATGAACAAGACGATCAATCCACTCAAATGTATCTTCCACTTTATTTCCTAAATAGCCTTTTTCTTTGGGTGCTAATGTATATCCCACAATAAATGGTTTGCCCGCATGAGCTGCTCGACGCGTCACTTCACGAATAACTTCAAGTGCAAAAGTGAAGCGGTTTTCTGCGCTTCCTCCATAAGAATCGCTTCGTTCATTTGCTTGCCTTGATATAAACTGCTGCAGTAAGCATTCATTTCCTCCGTCAATTTCTACTCCATCAAATCCGGCTTCCATAGCTCTGGTGGTAGCTTCGCCAAACGCTTGAACAATATAAGTTATATCGCGCTCGGTCATTTGAACAGGCTTTTTGCCTTTACGTTTATGAGGCTTTTCACTTGGGCTAATGGCTTGCCATTTATTTTTCATTTCTACGCACTTTCTTCCCCCGTGGGATAGTTGAAGAATCGCTTTAGCGCCTCTTCTATGAATCATTTGGGTTAGTTGATGAAGCTTTCGTATAACCTGATCACGATGAATGCCGATTTGACCATGTGCTACTTGGCCATTTTCTGTGATAAACGCGGGGCCGATAATTACCGTACTGACGCCCCCTACTCGTTTTTCGTAAAAAGACATATCAAGATCGGATATTTCTCCGTTTTCCCGTGAAGCGTATGTGAGGATAGGTCCCATTGCTAATCGGTTTTTCATCTCAAGAGCATCAACAAATTTAAAATGCTTAAATAATTTTTCATAGGCTGTCTTCAATTAATTCACACCTTTTTTCCTTAGCTTGCCCATCTAGAAGCCGAGTAGACATAGGCACAAAAAAAGAAATACCTTCGCCGGCATTTCTTTTTACGTTGTTTTTCTTATTTTTTTAATGGGGTAAAATACAAATTCGCTTTTTCCGACAATCCGTTTTTCATCAATGAGACCTAGACCGTTGCGGCTATCCATACTGTACAGACGGTTATCACCCATTACAAATACTTCGTTTTTAGGTATTTGAACGGGTTCAAAATCTCCTGTAAGCTCCATATCCATGTTATTGGCAATTTGACGATTCGTTTTTAAATAAGGTTCACTTACTTTTTTATCATCAATATAAAGCTGATCTTTTTTCATTTCGATTTTTTCACCTGGCAGACCGATTACTCTTTTTACATAATGCTTATTCTTAGCCTCATCTTTAATAATCACAATATCTCCGCGGCGAATATCATGGAGCGAATACGACAGTTTATTCACAAACAAACGCTCTCCGTTATGCAGCGTTGGGTTCATTGAAGCGCCTTCTACGATATACGGAGAAAATAAAAATGCGCGAATCATAAATACTAGAGCGATAGCGAAGATAATAGTTTTGAATATGCTGCGTAATTGATCGCTTTTTGTTTTTTCCGTAGTCAATATACTTTGTCTCCTTTGTACAGCTCACTTTTCTTATGTAAAAAAGCAAGAAACCTCTTACTTTAACACTTATTCTAACTTAACCATAGAAAGAACTGAAATCAAATGTTTTATGTTATGTAAAAAAAGAACCTCTAACAAATGTTAGAGGCTTACATTACGCAAGTTTCGTCTTTACATCTCTTATTATAACATTAATTATATAAAAAGAGACTACCTTTTATGTAAAAATTATGTTTTTTACGCAAACTTAACTAAATCTTCACATTTAAAGACGTTTCTCCATGTATAAAAAGTTGAGAGATACAATACTCTATAATCTCTCTTCGCCGCACGAGTCCAATAAAAATATTTTGGTCATCTACAACTGGTACAAAATTTTGTTCAGACGCACGTGACAAAATACTTTCCATTTCATCATTAATGGTGATAGGTTCATAATCACGATGCCTTGGGACCTCTTCAATTCGCAGGTGTTCTAGCTCATGAAGTTCTATATGTTCTAGGCTTTTTAGCTTCCATAGCAAGTCTCCTTCTGCCAAAGTCCCTACATATTCTCCTTTTTGGTTAATGAGCGGTACAGAAGAGTAGCGATGATACTCCATTTTCTCCAATGCTTGACGGACAGTTGACCGTGTCGACAGGGTAACGACTTCTTTTTTCGGGAGTAAAAAAAACGCAATATTCACTCATATTCTCCTTTTAGTATACATCCATTTTATTGTTATTGCTTTGCTGAATCTGAAACAATATGAATGTCGATGTTATAAGTCTGTCTCATAATCGTATTCACAATAGACCCTTTTCGAATCTCTTCCCACCTTGTCCTGGCTGATTGCCCTAGTAAGATTTGAGTAACGCGATACTGCTTGGCTACGTTCACAATCACTGCAGCTGGTTTTTGGTTTTTAGCTTCTTCAACAATTAGCGATGCGTGAAAGCGATCAGCAAATTCCCGCCACTCTTTAATTTGTGCTTTTTGCCTTTCAGTTTGCTCGCCTGTAAAAACATGAAGCAGCAGCAAATCTGCTTTCAATCGGTTTGCCATTCTCCAGCCTCTTCGAATCAATTTTTCAGCTGTTCCACTATATTGAATGCATACTAAAATGCGTTCGCAAATACCTGTTACGCCAATTTCATGGGCATGAATGAGCTTACCGTCCACTTCATCCGCTACTTCTCGGAGCGTTAATTCACGAAGGGCATGGAGATTTGCGAGCTTAAAAAAAGACTGCAGGCTTTGTTCAATTTTATGAACTTCGTATATTTTGCCTTCACGAAGACGCTTTTGCAGCTGTTCCGGCGTAACATCGACAAGCTGAATTTCATCTGCTTGCTGAATAAATAAATCTGGCACTGTTTCACGAACTTTTACCTGGGTAATGGCATATACGAGATCATGTACGCTTTCCATATGCTGAATATTCATTGCTGACATGACTGAAATGCCTTGGTTGAGCAGGTAAGAAACATCTTCAAAACGTTTTTTATGACGGCTTGTCGGAACATTTGTATGAGCAAGTTCATCGATAATTACAACTTTTGGGCGCCTTCTTACAATCGCCAGCAAATCAAGCTCTTTCAATTCTTTTCCTTTATAAAAAACGGTTTCTCTTTCGATTACTTCTAGATTTCCGATCATCTCTTTAGTCTCGTGCCTGCCGTGTGCTTCTATATATCCAACTACGACATCTATGCCTTCTTTGACTAAATCGTGCGCATCTTGAAGCATTTTATACGTCTTTCCTACTCCCGGCGCGGCACCGATGTAAAGTTTAAGCTTTCCTCGCTTCTGATCATGAAGTTCACGCAATAGTTCTTCCGGAGTTTTTCTTCGAAAGTATGGATGAGCTTCTTTTTCTTTCATTGTTTGTACTCCTTTATCACACTCGCTTCAATACATGAAGCGAGTGCATGTAATTAGCGCTCTCGTTGAACAGCTAAATTTAGCTCTACTACATTTACTCGTTTTTCACCAAAAGCTCCTTGCTGAGTGTGTTCTTTGATCAGCTCTTTTAGCATGTTGGTTTTAATGTGCGCCGCTTTTGCCACTCGTTCTACTTGTGCATATGCAGCTTGTGGCGTAATGTCAGGATCGAGTCCAGAAGCCGAATTTGTGACGGCATCAACTGGAATTCCTTCTTTTGGCACCTCGTTTTCTTTTTTCCACGCCGCTACGGATTTCTCGATACGATTCGTAAGATCTTTATTTGAAGGTGCTAAATTCAACGACCCAGATCCTACCCCGTTATAATCGATACTAGAGACTCTGCCATGGAAAAATTCATTGCTTGTAAACTGCTGTCCAATGAGCTTAGAACCGATAACTTGGTGGTTGTTTGAATAGATTAAGCTGCCGTTTGCTTTACTTGGAATAGCTGTTTGAGCAATACCTGTCATCACAACAGGATAAATAAGACCACAAAGAATTATCATCATAATTGTTAAGCGAACAATAATGCTTCCCGTTCGTTCTGTTTGTATCATCGTTTCTTCTCCTCTACATTACAAATGAAAGTAGTAAGTCAATTGCTTTAATCCCAATGAATGGAACCAACACCCCGCCTAACCCGTAAATGAACAAATTTTTTCGCAATAGGGCGTTAGAACTCATCGGCTTATACGCAATTCCCTTCATGGCTAAGGGAATTAACAGCGGGATAATGACCGCATTAAAAATAAGCGCTGACAATACGGCAGATAGAGGTGAATTCAGCTTCATTACGTTAAGAGCCTCCATTTGCGGAATCGCCAAGGTAAACATCGCTGGAATAATGGCAAAATATTTCGCAATATCGTTTGCGATACTGAATGTAGTTAAGGCACCCCTTGTCATTAATAGCTGTTTTCCAATCGAAACGACTTCAATGATTTTTGTGGGATCGGAATCCAAGTCCACCATATTTGCTGCTTCTTTAGCAGCTGAGGTTCCGCTGTTCATTGCTAAGCCAACATCAGCTTGAGCAAGTGCAGGGGCATCGTTTGTCCCGTCACCTGTCATGGCAACTAACTTTCCCTGCTGCTGTTCGTATTTAATCACTTGAATCTTGTCTTCTGGCTTGCATTCCGCAATAAATTCATCTACTCCCGCTTCTTTTGCAATGGTTGCTGCGGTTAGCGGATTATCTCCTGTACACATGACTGTTTTAATGCCCATTTTACGAAGTTCCTCAAAACGTTCTTTCATTCCTGGTTTTACCGTGTCTTTTAAATAAATCAAGCCGTAAATTTTATCATCAGCGGCGACGGCAAGCGGCGTGCCACCAGCTCCTGCAATTTCGTTTGCTTTTTGCTGCAAATCAGAGGGAACCATCCCGCCATTTGACTCTACCCATGCCGTGACGGCGTCCACTGCCCCTTTTCGTACAGATACATTCTGTAAGTCAATGCCGCTCATTCGCGTTTCAGCTTTGAATTCAACAAACGTCCCTTCGGTTTTTTTAAGATCTTCTACTCCCATGCGGTTTTGAATAAAATCAACAACTGAGCGTCCTTCTGGTGTTTCGTCATAAAGAGAAGAAACAAACGCCCATTTGTAAAGTTCACGTTCGTCTGTGCCTTCTACAGTCGTTAATTGATGAGCCATTCGGTTTCCAAACGTAATGGTGCCGGTTTTATCTAAAATGATTGTGTTAATGTCACCAGCTGCTTCTACTGCTTTTCCTGACATAGCGATCACGTTAAACTGCGTAACTCGGTCCATCCCAGCAATTCCAATGGCCGATAATAATCCTCCAATTGTCGTAGGAATGAGGCAAACGAGCAGTGAAATTAAAATAGCCGTGTCCAGTTGAAAATGTAAGTAGTTTGTAAATACAGGAAGCGTCACAACAACTAGTAAGAAAATAATCGTCAAACTTGTTAAAACCGTATTTAGCGCAATTTCATTTGGCGTTTTTTGACGCTCTGCTCCTTCAACAAGCGAAATCATTTTATCTAAAAATGATTCACCTTGCTCACACGTAATTTTAACTGTAATTTCATCGCTGACAACTCTTGTACCTCCAGTTACAGAGTTAAAGTCCCCGCCTGCTTCTTTCAAAACAGGTGCCGATTCACCGGTAATGGCCGATTCATCAACAGATGCCAGTCCTTTAATGATTTCTCCATCTCCAGGAATCATTTCGCCTTGTGAAACGACGACGATATCTCCTTTTTTTAGTTGCGATGCCGAAACTTGTATCATTTGCCCGTTTTGAAGTTTATTAGCTGTAATATCACCTTTCGATTGCTTTAATGAGTTTGCCTGTGCTTTTCCTCGACCTTCTGCTAATGCCTCTGCAAAATTAGCAAAAACAATTGTGAAAAATAACACGAGAGATACGGCAATATTAAAGCCTGCGCTTACTGTACTTTCTCCGAAAAGATCTGGAACAACAGCTAAAAAAAGCGTAATAACAAACCCGATTTCTACTACGAACATGATAGGGTTTTTTATCATCGTTCTTGGACTTAGCTTGATAAAAGCCTGCTTTACTGATTGAATAAAAATCGATGAAGTTTGTTTATCTACAGCACCTTGAATGTGACTGTTACGATCCAATTCAAGATTATTCGTAAAATTCCGTTTATTCATTATAATCCTCCGCTTTCTTGATTACAGTGTCAAATACTCAGCAACCGGCCCAAGTACAAGCACTGGGAAAAACGTAAGTGCCCCTACAATAACGGTAGTTCCAATTAAAATGCCGCTAAATAAAGACGTATCCGTTTTAAATGTCCCAGGTGTTTCAGGAACAAGCTGCTTAGATGCTAGTGAGCTCGATACCGCCAGCATCGTAATTAGTCCGAAGTAGCGTCCAATATACATAACAATTCCCGTAGAAATGTTCCAAAACGGAGTTGCGTCACCGAGTCCTTCAAAACCAGAGCCATTGTTTGCTGCTGATGATGTAAATTCATACAGTGCCTGGCTTAACCCGTGAAAGCCTGGGTTTGATATACCTTCTATTCCTAAATGAGTAGTTAGCGCTACGGCTGTTCCTCCTAAAATTAGCAGCGGCTGCAGAATAAGCGTCACGGCGATGAGCTTCATTTCTTTTCCTTCAATTTTTTTACCTACGTATTCTGGTGTTCTTCCAACCATTAAACCTGATAAAAATACGGCGATGATGACGTACATCATGACATTCATAAATCCTGCTCCGACACCGCCAAATACGGTATTTAACATCATATTTCCAAGCGTTAACAACCCGGTAAGAGGTGTAAGGGTATCGTGCATGGTGTTGACCGCACCTGTTTCACTTGCTGTCGTCACGATGGCGTAAAGAGTCGACATACCGACACCAAAACGAACTTCTTTGCCTTCCATATAACCGCTCGCTTCATTTAGATGAAAAGCATCAAGTCTTGGATTGCCGCCCCACTCTGTTACAAACGCTGTGCTTAAAATAACGATAAACAGCATACTCATCGCTACAAACAAGATGCGGCCTTGCTTACGCTGTCCGATCATTTTTCCGTACGTAAAAGGAAGTGCTGTTGGCAATAAAAGCATAAGGACAATTTGTAATACATTGCTCAACGCGTTAGGATTTTCAAATGGATGGGCTGAATTAACACCAAAAAATCCCCCTCCGTTGTTGCCTAGCTCTTTAATTGAAAGAAAAGAAGCAACTGGTCCCCTTGCTATTTGCTGTGTTGCCCCTTCTAATGTATGGGCAGTCACCGTTCCGCTTAACGTTTGAGGGACACCTGAAATCATAAATAAAATGCCGGTTATAAAAGCGATAGGAAGTAAAACACGCGTAATTGATTTCACAAAATCAACAAAAAAGTTTCCTATTTCCTTCCCTGCCAACCCACGAATAAACGCGATTGCTACTGCAAATGCCGTTGCTGGTGCAGCAAACATCATAAATACAACGGCTGCCATCTGCGAGAAATAGGACAAACCTGATTCACCGCTGTAATGCTGCAAGTTCGTATTTGTCATAAAACTAATGGCCGTGTTAAAAGCAAGGGCCGGATCCATTCCTTTGATGTGGCTTGGGTTAAGCGGCAGTACCCCTTGAAACCGGAAGATAAGATACACCACAAAAATCATAAACGTATTCGCCAAAACGAGAGCAATTGCATATTGCTTCCACGTCTGATTATGCCCTTTAATTCCTGCCGCTTTAAACATCACCGATTCTATCTTTCCTACCAAGCTAGTGTTTTTATCGTTTGAAAACACATTCGCTATATAAATACCTACGGGCTTTGCAATAAGCGCTACAAAAACAAGCAGTAGCGCAACTGATAGTAGAAAAATCCCCACGTTTTATTCCTCCGCTTATTAAAATTGTTCTGGATTTAACAGTACATATACTAAATAAATTAAAACGAGAACTGAAATACCTAGCAAAATGAACGACACGTTCACTTCTCCTCTCTTTCGTCTACTACACGAGACGACCAGCAAATAATTCCGTACATAGCAGCTGTTAATATGACAAGCGTTCCCAGCATGATTATATCCAAGTTGCTCCCTCCTAACTGTTTCTTACCACCAATGATTAAGCGTAGTGACTGTTACCGTGCGTAAAGCATCACGCCCAAGTGAGCTAGCAGCGAAAGGTTATCTTTGATTATTCCTAACGTATTGTTGATCTCGTTTTAAAAGCCCTACTATATCCTCTTTACGGTGCAGACATAAGCTGCTCTCCTATTTTTCCATAAAAAAACCGCAGAAGAGAGTCCTCTTCCGCGGTTTAATGCACGACAAATAAGCCGTGATCGACACGAATTTTTTCACTCCCAAAACGCTTACGGAGTTAGCTGTCGGATTCGGGTTATGGAAGTAACCCTACTCAGTTAAGAGATTCACCCCTAGTACATACGTACAAAATATTGGGTCCCCCGCTCATAATTGATTAAGCGTATATTTGTTATTTAATTTTTAGACTTAATTATGGTTTTTACTGCTGCGTTTAATACTTTGATTAGCTAACATAGACAAATAGCGGTTTGCTAGATCAAAAGATTGCTGATCACATATTGCACGATATTCAATCATTTGAATCATTTGCTTAGATAAATGCATGTTAACGCTCCTTTCGCCTATATTTTGAAAGGAACGCGCTATCCGCTTTTATAGAAAACGGCCACGATTACACCATCCTCTCTCTTAACGCTTACGAAGTTAGCTGACGGGTTCGGGTCAAGAAAGTAACCCTACTCAATTATGAGATTCACCCCTAGTAATTGGTTCCTCCGCTCTTTCCCTCTCTTTCAGGAAAGACTCAGCGTTTCACTGTGGAACGTTTCATGAGAGTAATCTTACTCCTGTTAAAATTTACTGTCAACAACATTTTTTGAAATTTTAAAAGCTTTATTTTTTGCTGTTTATTCATTATTTTAAAATAATAGATTCAAAGAAAAAAGCGTTCTTATCTCCTCGATAAGAACGCTTTTTTTAGCTCATTTTCTCAATTTCATTTACAAGAATTGAAATGGCATCCGTTTTTGTTGCTTCACGCATTGTACGCTTCATCGTACTTGCCTGCTGCTGAAGCTCATTTACTTCACGCAAAAACACTTCTTTTGTTAACTGTTCTTCTTCCACAACCATACAGTAGCCTTTTTTCTTAAAGGACTGTGCATTTAAAATTTGATCTCCTCGGCTTTGTGCTTTTGACAAAGGAATAATCATCATCGGTTTATGAAGGGCTAAAAACTCAAAGATAGCATTTGATCCGCCGCGTGTAATCACATAATCAGTCGCCGCTAGAACATCTGGAAGCTGTTCATTTACATATTCTAACTGACGGTAGCCCGACTCTTTTTCAAGGCTTGTATCAACATTGCCTTTTCCGCACAGGTGTACAATTTGAAATTTCTTTTGCAGTTCAGGCAAGGACTCTCGAACAATCTCATTGATGCGACGTGCTCCTAAACTTCCGCCCATAATGGTTAAAATTGGGCGCTTATCATAAAAGCGAAGCCAGCTTTCCCCGTTCGCTGCGCTTCCGCTAAATAATTCTTTTCGAATAGGTGAACCAACAACCTGCACTTTTTCTTTTGGAAAATAGTTTGCCGCTTCATCAAAAGAAGTGAAAATTTTAGTGGCAAATTTCTGCGCAATTTTATTTGCCAGTCCCGGTGTTAAATCACTTTCATGAATGAACACGGGAATGTTTAGCGATTTAGCAGCCATTACAACAGGGACTGTGACAAAACCGCCTTTTGAAAACACAAGAGAAGGCTTTAACTTTTTCAGCACGCGACGTGCATCGCCAACTCCTTTTGCTACTCGAAATACATCTTTTACATTTTCCATATCTACGTATCGACGCAGCTTCCCGCTTGAAATCGCATGATATGGAACGTTTAATTTTGTAATTAATTCTTTCTCAATACCATTGTGAGAACCGACATAATGGATATCCCATTTTTCACTGTCTAATTCTTTCATAATGGCAATGTTTGGTGTTACGTGTCCAGCTGTTCCGCCTCCGGTAAAAACGATAACTTGCTTACTCATTTTTTCTTCCTCTCTTTACTTCACTTAATGGATCTGTTTTGACATCAATTTTTATCTGATCTTTTTAGCATGCAATCTGACATGTAAAACGATGGTTTTATTATAGCATTTTTCTTTTTACATATGTATGATAAGGCGTATAAAAGCATGCTATACTTTTCATAGGGAGTGATGATAATGAACAAATCTGCACCTATAGTAAAAGGTGATACGGTGGATTCCGAAACGCGCTGTACACACTATCATACGGATAAAGATATTATTGCAATAAAATTTTATTGCTGTAATACATATTATCCATGCTATCAATGTCATAACGGATATGCTGATCATGATATTAAAAAGTGGCCAAAAGCTATGTTTAATGAAAAAGCTATTCTTTGCGGAGTATGTAAACATGAGCTATCAATTCATGAATATTTAACCTGTAACTCGACTTGCCCTCACTGTCGTTCTTCTTTTAATCCTGGATGCAGCCTGCATGGACACATTTATTTTGAACAAAAAAGCTGAACAAAACATTGTTCAGCTTTTAAAATAACTGCTCATCTATATTTATAATGGAAGGAAGCAGACCTGGGAACAATTCCTCAAGCTCTTCTAAACGCAAGGAATAATAGTGCTGCGTACCTTCTATACGTAGTTTGATAATTCCAGCTTCGCGAAGTACTTTAATATGATGTGATAGCGTTGATTTTGATACATTTAATTTTTGATAATACGAACAGGTCTGCTCCTTTCTTGTCGCTAAACACTGTACAATTCGCAGCCGGTTAGGATCACTCAACGCGTGTAAAATAGGCGTTAATTTAATTTCAGATTTCGGTGGTTGATAAGGTTTTCTCATGCTTAAAATATAACACAGCTTCTTTTGTGTATCAATGTTCGATAACTTTCGAACTAAATTCCTTGCACTGTTATTTAATCGATGTTATAGTTTCATTGTTCGATGATATTCGAACTTATCTTCATTTTAATCATAAATTGAATGAAAGATTAAAAACAAAACAAATAATATAAAGCACCATCATTATTAAAGGAGGAATCACCCATGATTCATTTACAAGCTTCAATGAAAGTTAACCCAGCAAAAAGAGAAGAATTTTTAGAAAACGTACAAGAACTAATTAAGCATTCTTTACAAGAAGAAGGAAACAGCAACTATCAACTATTTGAAGATGCTTTTACACCTAACACATTTATGATGATTGAAGAGTGGAAAAGCGAAGAAGCAATTCAAGCACACAATAAATCAGCTCACTTCCAAAGTTTTGTAGCATTTGCTCAAACTGGCGTACTTGTAGCACCTTTAGATGTAAAAACATTACAAGGTTAATCATAACTTCTTTGAAAGGATGACGCATCATGAATGAAGCAATTCGTACAATTCAAGATCATCGTTCTATTCGTCAGTATACAGACGAAGCAGTAAGTGACGAGCATTTAGATACGATTATTCAATCTGCTCAGTCAGCCGCTTCTTCTATTAATGGACAGCAAGTGACTATTATTAGCGTCCAAGATAAAGAAAAGAAGAAAAAACTTTCAGAGCTTGCCGGCAACCAAGCGTGGATTGACCAAGCTCCTCTATTTTTAATCTTTTGTGCAGATTTTAATCGTGCTAAGATTGCAGCTGAACTTAACGATGCCCCTCTTGGCGTAACCGATGGGCTTGAGTCAATTTTAGTCGGGGCAACTGATGCTGGAATTTCTTTAGAAGCCGCAACAGTTGCAGCAGAATCACTCGGTTTAGGTACAGTTCCAATCGGAGGAATTCGCAGAAAGCCGCTAGAAGTCATTGAACTGCTAGATTTACCGGAATACGTATTCCCAGTAAGCGGTCTTGTGGTTGGACATCCGGCAGATCATTCTGCGAAAAAACCTCGATTGCCACAAGCTGCTGTGCACCATCGTGAAAGCTATAATCATGACTTAAAGTCATTGATTCAAGACTATGATGCTGAAATGGCAGAATATATGAAAAAGAGAACAAACGGTGCTGATGACCGCAACTGGTCACAAACTGTATCAGCTATTTATAAAACCATTTATTACCCAGAAGTTCGAACTATGCTTGAAAAACAAGGATTTAAATTCGAATAACCAAAAGCTGCGATGAACATCGCAGCTTTTTTATCTACTTTAACAGCGTGCTGAATAGACTAAAAGTAATACTCGATAAATGAGGTGTTGATATGGAGTTTATTTTAATTTGTAATTTTCTTTTAAGCGCAACCGCAGCGTTTTTATTGGTGCCGGCTTTTACAAAAAAGCACACTCTTCACGTGACTTTACTTTCTCTCCTTTTCCTCCTTTCAATTGTTCCGACTTTTCTTCTTGCTAATCCACATATCGGCGTTTTACCTTGGGCTATTCGAGACGGTCTTCTATTGTTCGCTGCTTTCCTTTTCTTTTGTTTAACCTTCACTTCAAACAAATGGAAAACGCTTTTGTTTTTTCTTCTATTTTTACTGTCGATTGCTCCTCTTTCCTACGTCGTATATGATGACTTCACGCATACGTATATAGATGCCAATATTGGGCTTGGCCTAGGCTTTTTACTGACATGGCTCTTAACAGCTCTGTACAATATTTTGGCTATTCTTCGATTTTTTCGTCAGAAATCTCAGTAAACACATCAAAAGTTAACAAACAAACGAATAGTTGATTTTATTTAGTATACGCTAACAACTGCACAGTCCTTCTCTTTACATAAAGCTGTGTATACTAAAAAAGGAGTGATACTTGATGAAACGACTATTCGTAATGGCAGCAGTGATTGCCTTCTTGGCACTTAGCCGCATGTTAGTATTTGCCGCTGAAACACCTCCTGCTGCAGATGAGCGAACAGCTCAAAATGCAGAAGTTCGCATCGTTCATGCTTCACCGGATGCTCCGGCTGTAGACATTTTTGTGGATGACAAAGCTTTAGTAGAAGGAGCAAAGTTTAAAGATGTCGCCAACTCTTTGCCTTTGGCAGCCGGTTCTCATAAAGTAGAAGTATACGAAGCGAAGACAAAAGGAACAAAAGATTCCATCATCGAAGCTACCCTTGTTGTAGACGGTGGAAAATCGTATACAGTGGCCGCTGTAAATAAAGCAGAAAACCTTGAACTGCAGGCTTTCACGAATAATAAGCAAGGAATGGATGGAAAAGCAAGCTTACGTGTTGCTCATTTATCTCCTGATGCTCCTGCGGTAAACGTAGGTCCTAAAGGTGCTGCTCCTTTATTTAAAGATCTGTCTTTTAAAAGCATTTCAGGTTATCAAGTAGTAAATCCGGGTTCGTATGATCTATCTGTTTCCACGGCAGATGGAAAAGAAATACTAAGTCTTCCTGGAACAAATCTTCAAAGTGGTAAAAACTATACGGTTCTCGCAGTAAATACTGCTGACAAGCTTGAGACCATTGTTTTACAAGATAATTAATTAAAAAAACGTCATTTCAATTGAAATGACGTTTTTTATAGACTGCGCTGAATGAATTCCTCTTTTTTGTACTCATAGGTAGAAATATCGTTCCACAGTCGTTTTGAAAGCTCGTATTTCATACCTTCATATTTTTTTCTAGCACGTTCGTTCGAGCGTAACTGCTCCCTGAAATTAATTCGTTCGTTCCAGTAAGGTGATTCACTGACCGTTACGTACACATGACTTCTTCTCGCATCATGTGGAATGAGCTTACGTGCATTTTTAGCTGTCATAATTGGAGGGTAGTGTGCAGCTGGAACGCCTTCTTTTAATAAGACAAACATCTCTTTTTCTGCCACATATACGTGAGATTTATTTTTTAATATAGCGCGCACTTCATTTATATCTTCTTCGCGTTTGACTCCGATTAAAATATCAACGATTGGTGAACCAGCCAATCCTGGAACGGACGTGCTTCCAATATGTTCGATGTCTACTGAAAAATCTCTTAGTGTATTAAGCAACGCTTCTTTTTCCATTTGATACAAAAGCGACCACTTTGTTTCATACTGAACAATCTTTCGCATATCAGTTTCCACCCTTTCACTTTTTTATACTGTACCATGTTTTAAAGTAAAAAGAAAGAATTTTCTAACTATTTACTTTTGGTTTGCGCTACGAGCTTTATACCCCTCCAGACAGACTTTGTATTATTTTATATATTTTTGTTATTTTTATTCTAAATGTTTCATAATTGTGGATGTTTCCTCCTCCAAAAGATAGATACGCTTTTATTTTCTATCTCTCCTCTATCATATTCACACTCAGCTGTTTTATACTATTTTACGTTCTTACTAGTAGAAGACACATCCTCAAAATGTAGATGAACAAAGGATTAAAGGTCTTTAATATCGCTAAATTCCACCTTTAATATAATTATATTTTACATTAATGTAAAATTTTATCGGCAAAGATGGCAGATAGTTCAAATTCATTATACAATTGAATTTCGACATATAGTATGATGGATAATATCGGTATTATGAGATAATAGTAGATTTAACTCAAAATTTTGGACTATTTGCCGATATATGATTTGTATACCAATAACCTTATGTTGAAATTTGTAATTTGCAAGGAGGAAAAAATGAATAAAAAACATGTCATGTACACAGCCGTTTCTTCTGTTCTTTTAAGCTCTTCATTGCTTTTGAATTCAATTGATGCAGATGCAGCTGAATCGGCTAAAGTAACTGCTACATCGTTAAATGTACGTGCAACGCCTAGTACAAGCGGTGCTATCGTTGGAAAAATAACGAAGGGAAACACCGTTGATATAGTAGATGAAAGCAAAGGATGGGCTAAAATTACCTATAACGGTAAAGAAGCTTGGATTTCATCTCAATACATAAATAAAACGCAAACAAACAGTACGTCTACCGCAAATTCGACATCGAAGTCAGCGGTCGTTAATGCGAGCTCATTAAACGTTCGCTCTTCTGCAAGCACAAGCGCGTCCATCGTAACAAACTTACCGAGCAATTCAAAAGTAACGGTGGTAAAAGTAAGCGGATCGTGGTCGCAGATTAAAACGGCAAGCGGTCAAACGGGCTGGGTGGCAAGTCAATACTTACAAACAGGTTCCGGTTCTTCTACGCCGACTAATGACTCTAGTTCTACGTCAACCAAGCCAGCGGTCGTTAACGCCAGTTCATTAAACGTTCGTTCTTCTGCAAGCACAAGTGCGTCCATCGTGACGAACTTACCGCGCAATGCAAAAGTAACCGTGTTAAAAGAAAGCGGATCCTGGTCCCAGATTAAAACAGCAAGCGGCAAAACAGGCTGGGTGGCAAGTCAATACTTACAAACAGGTTCTGGACAGTCTTCACAAACAGCCCAGTCGATTCAAATTACAAAAGCTTCAAATTTACGCAGTCAGCCGAGCTTAAATGCGGGAATCATTCGCGTAGCAAAAGCAGGTGAAAGATTCAAAAAAGTAAACGAAACGAATGACTGGGTGCAAATTCAGTACTCTGCCAGTCAAACAGCATGGGTATCAAAAGGGTTAACAGCTGCGGCTGATTCTACAACTTCAGCTAGTTTGCCTTCCTCATCTGCTGCTTTAAAAGATAAAATTATTGTAGTAGACGCTGGGCACGGCGGATATGATCCTGGCACTTCAGGCAAGTCATCGATTGAGAAAAATTTAGCGTTAACAACAGCAAAACTTGTGGCAAGCCGCTTAGCTAATGCTGGAGCAAATGTATTTATGACGCGTTCAAACGATACTTTTATTTCACTAAGCGGACGAGTGAACGTTAGTGAAGCAAAGCATGCAGATGCATTTATCAGCATTCACTATAACGCGTCTACTTCATCGTCTGCAAACGGCATCGCATCATTTTATTACAGTGAATCTAAAGATAAAGAATTAGCAAAATACATTCAAGAAAGCATGGCTGAAAACGCGCCTTCTATGAAGGATATGGGGGTTCGTTTTGGAGATTATTATGTTACTCGAGAAAACAACCAGCGGGCTGTACTTCTTGAATTAGGCTTTTTATCAAATGCTCACGATGAGCAAATTGTTTCTTCTAACGCGTATCAGCAGCAAATATCTACAGGTATTTACCAAGGAATTGCTCGATATTTTGCAGCTAATAAATAATAAAAGCCCTCATTATGAGGGCTTTTATACTACCAGCTTGCTTTTTTAACACCTGGAATTTGTCCTTTGTAGGCTAATTCCCTAAACGCGATGCGTGACATTTCAAATTTTCTAAGGTAGCCTCTCGGACGACCGGTAACGCGGCAGCGATTATTTAAGCGCGTTGGCGAAGAATCTCTAGGCAATTTTTTTAACGCTTCGTAATCTCCTTTTTCCTTCAGCTCTTGGCGCAATTGCGCATACTTCGCTACCATCTCTTGACGCTTTTGTTCTTTTACAACTTTTGATTTTTTAGCCAAACTCTTTGTCATCCTTTCGTTTTATTACTTTTTTATTTGAAATACGTAATCATTACGATTTAATTATTTTGAGCAAGTTACTTTTTTAATTTAATCATATTCTCTTCATTCTTTCAACTTGTTTGCTTCCACACTTACATGTAGCCTAACTCTAGGCTGCTGCATAAACATAAATAAAATTGTATGTCAAATGTAATTAATTCCTGCATCTCCTATATCATACAAATCCTCCTACATATTCCATATTGTAGGAGGATTTGTATTTACAGATAATATTTCAATAATATTACAGTTCATTTACATATTAATAACTTCGACAAATTTAGCGGTTATCTAGTATATAATCATCTTAGAAATTCCAAAAATAATATTTTGCGTACTCAATAAAATATAAAAGTAAAGGTGATTAAAAAATGAAATCGACTGGTATTGTAAGAAAAGTAGATGATTTAGGTCGTATCGTAATTCCTAAAGAGTTAAGACGTGTTCTTGAAATAGATGTAAAAGATCCTGTTGAAATTTTTGTCGAAACAGATCGAATTATTTTAAAGAAATATGAGCCGAACGGTGCTTGTGCGATTACTGGCGAAGTATCTTCTGACAACGTAACAATCGCAGATGGCAAATTAACTTTAAGCCGCGAAGGTATGGAGTTATTGCTTGAAGAGTTAAAACAACGTAATTTCTAATATTAAGAAAAGCAGCTGCTCATATGCAGCTGTTTTTCTTATTGATAAAGTTTTTTCTTCGCTTTCTGATTTTCAAATGCTATACTCAGAAGCGAATACATAATAAAGGAGCCTTTCATCATGACAGTTGAACAAATGACTCATCACTTTTTAGCACATCGAAACGTAACTAATGAATTAATCAACAAAATTGAAGCAGGTCACTACGAATACAAGCCTGCCCCGACATCTATGTCCGCTTTTGACTTATCTACGCATATTTTAACATCCTTTTATGCATTTGCATCAGTGGTAAAATCCGGTGATTTATCTCCACTTGGTCAAAAAGCTGATTTCAGTAATAAATCATTATCGGACCTTGCAGCTGAATATACGAAAAAAACAGTAGACGTATTACGCTCACTTAGCGAAGATGATTTAAACAAGACCATTGACGCAACTGCAGCGTTTGGAAGAAAGCTTCCTGGAAGACAACTTTTACAAATGGCCATTGACCATGAAATTCATCATAAAGGAAATTTATACGTCTACGTACGTGAGATGGGTCATACAGATCTTCCTCTATTTGTTCAGTTCGGTTAATGGTTATAAAATAGTTCATGCTTATCAGCGCCCAAACTAGAAGTTTGGTGCGCTTTTTCTTTGGAGTTTTCGGCATAATAAGTAAGATATATGGTATAATTCTATCAATAACTTCATATCTACTATTCAAAGCTTGTTTCTTCTTATAAAACGATAGTCATCATCTTTTACAAAGGAGGAATCACTTCATGAGTCAAACTGTTAATCAACAAAAAATTGCTCAAGTGTATCATCTTCCGTTTGTTTCTTCATTTGGAGGAAGTGCTATGAACCTTCTTTCTCCTCAAGCTGGCGAACATATTTTAGATATTGGCTGTGGCACTGGCGAATTTATTTCGCAGCTCAATAAGCTTCATGTCCGTGCAACAGGCATCGATTGCTCTGAAAATATGATTGAACAAGCTCGTCATCAGTATCCAACTCTATCCTTTGAACAGTTAAATGCCCTTAACCTTCCTTATTACGAACAATTTGACGCAGTTTTTTCCAATGCAACTTTACACGACATCCGTCCTCCTCACCTTGTCATTAAAAACATTTACAATGCTTTAAAACCAAACGGCCGATTTGTAGCAGAATTTTGGGGAAAAGGAAACATGGACGAAATTTTCACAGAAATCATTCGTCAATTTAAAACGTTTGATATTCCTTATAACGATGTAGATTTCCCATGGTACTTTCCTTCTGTAGCTGAATATTCTTCTCTTTTGGAATCACAGAATTTTCAAGTCACCACGGCTATTCACTACAGCCGTCCCTTCTTGTTAAAAGGGGAAAACGGCTTGCGTAATTGGTTAGAAACAAATGCAGCCCCTCTTTTTGCTCACGTGACGACAGAAACTAAAAATGTCCTCATTACGCGCTTAGAAAATCGAATGCAAGACAAATTATTTCAAAACGGATCTTGGCTGGCAGAAGCTAAACATATACGTGTACATGCTGTAAAACGAGATTAAAAAATGGACGTGATTCTATTCACGTCCATTTTCGTTAAAGTGCAGCCAATATCCTTTTCCTCGAATCACTTCGATTTCTAAATATGTTCCTATTTTTTTGCGAACCCGGTAAATCAGCGCATTCAGCTCTTCTGCTGCTACTAGAATTTCTCCATTTGACTCTACTCGTTCAGGCCAAACGCTTTTTTTTAATGCTTCTTTTGAAACAAATTGATTGTTGTATTCTAGAAGATAAGCTAAGCACGCGTATTCTTTATCTGACAGAATATACGTTTCCTCTTTTACTTTTACTTTCTGCAAAATTGGATCTAATGTGTAAAATGGCTTATTTATTTGTTTTAGCAAAGGTCCTAAATCGAGGGTTGCATCCATATCATCATTTCTAAATACTAAAGCTGCCTCTTCATTTGCTAAGGTAATGACATCCTGCTCTTTCAATAAACGAGGGGTTCCAGGCTGTAACTCTTCTCCATTTACTTTTGTCCCGTGTTTACTAAACAAGTCTGTAATGAAAAAAGCATTGCTTTCGTACGTTACTTCAAAATGCTTGCGTGAAATGTAAGCACTTTGAAAGGCCAGATAAGGCTCCCATTCTTCACTGCTTCGTCCGATAATACAGGATTTATCTTTTGGAATAGGCACGGAAGCTCCTTCATAAAAAGGAGCACCGTTCCGAATAATCAACATACCGTTCATTGTTTGCTCACACTCTTTTTTAAAATTTTCTGACTCTTATCATGTAATTATAACACTCACATTTATTGAGATTTCTTCCAACTTTGGATAACATCATAGTATAGTCAGTTATATGATAAAGGTTGTTGCCATGTAAGTAAACCTTTAGAGCAGTCCTTTTCTAACTGAAAAAATACGTATTCTTTGCCCTGCTGTAACGGGGATACAATTTTTTTGTAAAATAATTTGATTTTTAGTAACTTTGACATATGTTCTCTCTTTTTAAAGCGGAGTAAAATAGGAAAATACGTGAAATATTTACATAATGGAGGAAGACCAATGGGACGTTTGCCAAAAGATAGAGAAATTCAAGCGATTAAACGACGCGTTGCACTGGTATTGTTAATTATTGGATCATTTATTTTAACAGGTGCTAGCTTTAGCATTTATTGGTTTATGATGTTAAAAATATAAGATTTTTTTATAAAATAAAGAAAAAAGACATGGTTTTGTTCCCATGTCTTTTTTAGGTTTATTCTTTCTCAGACACTCCCGCAGATTGAAACGTGGCCATATTGGCAATCATCAGTGAAGCCGAGTGCAGCAGCGGAAATGTAACAGCAGCTCCACTTCCCTCACCTAACCGAAGATTGAGGTTGAGGAGCGGTTTCTTGTCAAGAAGCTTCATTGCACACGCATGGCCTTGTTCAACAGATTCGTGACTAGCAAACATATAGTCTCTTGCTTGTGTATTGATTTCTGTCGCTAGAAGGGCTGCAACTGTACAAATAAAACCATCTACTAAAATAGGAATACGGTGAGCAGCTGCCGCCAGCATAGCGCCTGTCATCCCGGCAATTTCAAGACCCCCTATTTTACTGATAATATCAATCGGATCCTGAGGGTTGATGTGCCTGTTTTGCAGCGCTTCTTCAATCACGTTCACTTTGTGGCGCAGTTGTTCATCAGAAATCCCTGTGCCCATTCCTGCAAGCTTAGAGACTTTTTCTCCTGTCAATACAGCTAAAATAGCCGTGCTTGACGTAGTATTTCCGATGCCCATTTCTCCTACAATCAAACATTTGATTCCTTGGGCAATAAGCTCTTCAGCTTCTTCATATCCGACTTGAACAGCCAGTTCTGCCTCACTGCGCGTCATCGCGTCTTCTTTATAAAAACTTGCTGTACCCAGCTTCACTTTGCGTTGTACAAGGTCCTTATGGGAAAGGTCAGAAGCAATGCCGATGTCAATCAGTTTGAACTGGGCATCTATTTGCTGACTAAACACGTTAATAGCTGCTCCTCCCTGTAAAAAATTCAGCGCCATTTGTGCCGTTACGTCTTGTGGATAAGCTGAAACTCCTTCTTTTACAATTCCATGATCACCTGCAAAAACGAGGACTCCTGGCGGCGTGACCGTCGGAAAAACTTCCCCGGTCATGGCCGCTAATTCCACTGCTATTTCTTCGAGTCTGCCAAGGCTTCCGATCGGTTTGGTTAATGTATCAATATAGCGTGCCGCTTTTTCGCCAGCGCTTGTTTGAAGCGCTGGAATATATACGTTTATCATATGTACAGCTCCTTTATTTCAGCAAATGTCTACCGTTTAATTTAACAGGATTTTGTTTATTCTGGCTAGTCTTTTTTAAAGTAGATAATTGGATAGAGTTCCCAAGACTTAGTTATACTAGTAAGAGTTGCGTATAGGCAGTATTTTGAAAGGAAAGATTTTATGACAACGAAACAGCACAAAAAGGAAAAGGCAGGTCGGCTCATTTATCGCTACATTATGATGTTAATTGGGGCTTCCTTGGCTGCCGTTTCTATCGAATTATTTCTAGTCCCAAATTCCGTAATTGATGGCGGTATTATCGGTATTTCTCTAATTTTAGTGTACTTAACGAAATTGCCGTTCAGTCTTCTTATCATCATCTTTAATCTCCCTTTTTTATATAGTGGATACAAACAAATTGGTCGTAATTTTTGCTTTTCATCTATGTTTGCAGTCGTTGCTTTATCCATTGTAGAATCTCAATTGCACCATGTTCCAGCCGTAACATCTGAACCGCTTCTTGCTACTGTATTTGGCGGGCTGCTGTTGGGAGCAGGTGTAGGAACGGTCATTCGTCACGGCGGAGCATTAGACGGAACTGAGATTTTAGGTATTTTATTAACAAAAAAAATCCCGTTTTCTGTGGGCGAATTTGTGATGTTTTTAAATATCTTCATTTTTGCTTGGGCAGGGTTTGTGCTAGGTTGGGAACAGGCCATGTACTCAATTCTTACGTACTATATTGCTTCTAAAACAATCGATGCGATTATTCAAGGGCTTGATGAAACAAAAGCAGCTTTTATAGTTTCAAATCACTATGAAGAGCTATCAGACGCTATTACGCATCGTTTAGGCCGCGGCGTGACGAAACTGTATGGTAAAGGCGGATTTGAAGGTACAGAAAAAGAAGTCATATACGTAGTGGTGACGCGTTTAGAAATTACCAAGCTTAAAACCATTATTTCCGAAATAGATCCACATGCCTTTACAACCATTATGGATACCCAAGAAGCGCATGGCGGCAAATTCAAATCAGCCATCCACTAACTATACATAAGCGTGGATTTCTCTGAGCATGCTAATAGCTGACTACCCGTAAAGGAGCTCACCACAATGAAAGAACAAATGTCCAACTTATTTCACCAATTAAAACAGTCGGTTTCTGATGTATCTGATAAGTTATATGACAAAGTACATACGCTGCAATCATCACCAGGAGTGAGTGTGTTTGAACTGTACGAATGGATTAAAGAAAACCCCAGCACACGTGTACAAAAGCAAACGCTGCTCGGGATTTCGTACTCTTTCTATACACTCCACATAGACGGCGTTTTTTTCTATATGGAAACGAAATATGATTATTTACTTTACATGACTATTTATAGTCCAACACGTCATTATTTCACTTATCATTCTTACAGAGATTCTTTATCAACCGTGACTCCCTTGGCGTTTCCTATTACTAAATAATAAAAAGCTCCTCAATCGAGGAGCTTTCTTTATATGATTATCTTCCTTTTCGGACTTTAAAGATAAACAGCGCAAGTAAAAAACCGCTCGTCGCAGTTACTATTTTCCACGCGTTTAAGATTGGATTTTTTTTCAAGGTCCTGCTCCTTCCTTGCGGCTATACTAAAAATAGGATGGCCGCCTTTCAAACAGCTAGTCCAACTTCCCCCTACTATTGATACGATCATCTAACATATAGCCCACCGACATTTTCATCAATTTCACTTTTCATACTATAACATATTTTTGCCATTTAGTAGAAGTCTTAAAAGTAAAAGCTGCACTTCTCTTAAAAAAAAAGGTATTGAACCCCTGCATTTTCTTTACCGTTCATTTTTTGATAAAGGTTTTGAGCCACTTTATTTTCACTGCTGCACTCAGCGGTCATCCCTGCAAACTCATACTTTTGAGAATAGGCCAGGCAGATCTTAAACAAACGTTCACCAATTTTATTTCCTCTGTTTAAAGGAGATACGTACAAGTCTTTTAAGATGGCTGTTTCTTTAAAATAATTGGTGCTCCACGATACGTACACCGTCGCAAAACCTACTAGTTTCCCTTCCAATTCAGCAACAAACTGGATACCATAGGAAGGATTATTCAATAAGCGCTTAATATGTAAAGTTAAAGCTTTCCGGGAAGGGGCAGGCTGCTCACAGAATTTTACTATATATTCTTGCATTAACGTAGCCAGTCGCTCTCGATCAGTTTCAACCGCCTGTCGAATGACAACCATTTAATCACTCCTTTTAGCTGAACGCTCTTAACATAATTCGATAGCCATACTTTATTTCCTTTCGTTTTCGTGAAAAGCTCCCTACTTTTACACAAGGGGTATTTAAGGCAAACAACCTTATACGGCTTATGGTTGAGGAGAGAAAATACGATGTTTTAAAAAAGGTTGCAAATAGCAACCTTTTTTAGTTAGCAAGCGCATAATTTCGTAAGAATAAACCTACACAGCCGCTGATTACAATCAGTCCTCCTGCTGTTAGAAACGCCGCCGTTACATTTAGCGAAGCAACAGCTCCAAGCAGCAGCACCGAAAGCCCAAACGTCACATATGAAACGCTAAGCGTAGCGGAAAGTACCTTAGAAAGCTTTTCTAAAGGAACGGCCGTTTGTGTAAGCGTGTAAGAACACGTAGCGCTTATTTGAAGGGCAATGCCAATAGCAAAACTAAGTAAAAGTGAAAGAAAAGGAGCAGGCATCACTCCGAACAATAATGTAAAGAAACCTGATAAAAGACTGCCTAGTGTTACGATATGATAAAGACTTTTCTCTTGTTCAACTGAAATCTTCAACAAAACGAAACCTCCAAGAACCGTTCCAACAAAAAAACTGCTGTTGATATATCCCCACCAAGCTTCATTTTTATTTAATATCTCTTTCACAAACACGTAGACAATTGCTGATGCCCAAACGCCGGCAGCCATTCCTTCTAAAACCTCCATGACTAATAAAACCCGCAGGCGCGGATAATGCCAAATTAGCTTCCATCCCTCTTTTAACCCTTGTTTTTGCTTCGTTTTAGAAGAATGAGCGTTAATGCGAATAGCCTGCATAAATACGATTGACAAACTGAATAACGAAAATGACAGCCATAAAAGGCCAGTAGCATCCCAGCTAATGATCAGAAAGCTTCCAAGCGGATAGGCTGCAATTTGAATCGTTTGATCGGTGACATTAAACATACTGTTCCATTTCAACAGCTTCTCTTTATCTACTAAATGAGGAAGCATAGAGCTTTGAACCGGAGCTGCCCACCCATCGAAAAAAGCGATAAGCGACACGCAGCACAGCATGCTGATAAGCGACATATGCCACAGGAAAAACATAGACAAAACACTGGTTTTTAACAGCTGAGACACAACAAGAATACGCTTAGCCCTGTAGCGATCTATAAGAAAAGGCACAGTAAAACTGCTCAAAAACTTAGCAGTCGTAATGGTAAATGGAATGCATAAAAGCAGCACAGGAGAACTATTTTGAGCATAAAGAATGCTGATTAACGCAACAATATATAATACATCTGCTAAATTGGCTTGACTTTGACCAAACCATAAAAAAAGTACGGAACGATTTTTCACGACAATCCCTCTTTCTTTTTAGTATGACTGAAAAGAAAGAGAATCCTACACGTAATCAACCCCTTTTATATAGCGGCTTGCTTTTACCGACTTATTACAATCGTATGCTTTTTACAAAACACAATTTATATATATATTAAAAAATACAAACAGTTAAACAGTATCGTAAAAAATCAAGAAATTGTCGTGAAAACGAAGTTAGATTAACTATAGAATATCAGAGGTATAGAATCAATACTTTTTACATAATTTTCTTTTTTCTTCTTTACTTCTAAATAACCTAAGCTTGCCATATACATAGATGGACGAGTACTCCTATTAAAATTTAACGTATAGGGTGAGGAATATTTTTTCGAGAGTGGTTTCGATTTGCTGTGGAAGCTTATTAATTGGACTAGGGCTAAACGGATTTATTGCTCCCTATCACTTACTAGACGGTGGACTTATAGGATTTGGGCTTATCGTATATTATGTGTTTGGAACTCCTATCGGACTGTCCATTTTCTTTTTGAACGTACCTGTCTATTTATATGCTTTTTTTCGTCATCGTCAAAACTTTTTTTATGGAAGTATAGGTTTATTTGTTTCTTTTTTTATGACAGAATGGCTCTCTATTCTCGAAGGTACGCTGGAGCTTCCTTTGCTCTTTAGCTCATTGCTTGGAGGCGCACTCGTAGGAATGGGAATAGGGCTGATGCTTCGCTACGGCATCAGTTCGGATGGGCTTGATTTAATTGCCATTATTGTATCTAAAAAATGGAAAATCAATATAGGAATAACCATTTTTATCTTAGACAGTACGATTATGATAGTGGGCTTACATATTATCGGATTTACTGCTTTTTGCTACTCCATGCTTGTTATTACGATGAGCAGCATAATGATTATGCTCTTTACTTCTCCGCGATGGCTGTCTTCATAAAAAAAACGCTGGAACTTCCAGCGTTTTTTTATCTGTTTCCGACTATCATATTGATGTGATTGTGGAGAACCGTAATCGTTGAAGGTGTCGTCGTTTCTTTTTCTCCATCACAATCTACCGTTTTTTCAGGAGTAGTTTCAATATGAACTTCTTTTGCACGAAAATGCATAAGGTTGCTTTCAGGGGTAAGCTGTTCCTCATCAGGGCTTGTTTGTAACCATGCCATAACCGGCTCGATTCCCATTTCTTTAATAACGAATACATCTAATAATCCGTCTTGAAATGAGCTGTTTCCTAGCATAGCGCGAGTTCCTCCTAAAAAAGGACCGTTTCCAATTAACACCATAACAGCTTCTCCTTCATAGGAAGCTTTTTCGCTCGTCATTTTTAATTGAAAAGGCTCTGCTTGATTTAAAGTTCTGCCTACGCTCATGTAGTAAGAGAGCTTACCAAATTTCTCTTTATTTTCTTCCAAAATATTTTCAGATACATCAGCTACGAGGCCGATTCCCCAAAAGTTTAAAAAATAATCTTCGCCATGTTTTCCAACATCCACTGCCTCGGTCTGCTTTTCTATAATTTGCTCCACCGCTTTTAAAGGATTTTGATTCATTCCAATTGCACGCGAAAAGTCGTTGCACGTTCCACCAGGTAAAATAGCAAATACAGGACGTTGCTGCAGCGGAGCAAGAGCATTAATGAGTTCATAAATTGTCCCGTCTCCTCCTGCTCCAATAATCACATCCGCTTTGCCTTCCAATTTTCTTACCAGATCGGCACCATCTCCAGGTTGCTCTGTTTTATATAAAGTAACCGTCTCAAATGCAGTGTTTAACCGATCACATATAAAGTCAATTTCATTTACTAATTTTTTGTTTCCTGCGTTTGGATTCAAAATCACTGCTGCCTTCATCTTTCTCTCTCCTCTATTCATATCTTCCGTTTCACTTTTTTTCCCTTTATTTTTAAAAAACAAACCTTTTCAAATATGAACGTTTTATGAAACCATTCCAATAGTACTTTTTTTACTTTCAAAACCTGCTATAATAATTTTCGGACTTGTATTAACAAAAGATGGTTATTGAGAGGAGCTTTCTATACGTGTCAATAAAATGCATGACGCAGCTATTTGCAAGTTGTTTTGTTTTTTTACTTTCCTCAGTCGCTACTTGGTATAACGGCTCTTCGATGCTTGAAGGACCTTTATCAGCTAGTTTGACCGGAGGGCTAACAAAGTCCTCGGCGGTTCATCACTATTCTCACATCGATTATTTGTTATATACAATTAAATTCCACCCTCAGTTTCCAATTATGATGATGGTGAGCGGAATTTATTTGATTGTATTACTATCTATTATTGGCTTCAAAAAGCGGTATGGATTGATTAGCTCCTGCTGTTTATGTATCACAGCTCTCTTATGCTACAGCAGCTATAAACTTTCACATACCCCTACCGAAGGTGAGCACGCCATGATTACCTCTAGCTTAGCTGCAGCAAGTTTATGCTTAGCAGTCGGATTATTCTATTTATTAAAGCGATTTTATTCTCAAAAAGAATATATTTAACCATATGAAAAAAACGTCGGATCTACCGACGTTTTTTATGTGAAAGCGAGTTTATTTATTGATTTTGTTCAACTGGCGTATAACCTATATACGCAGACTGAGGTCGGTAGATACGATTATTTTCTGACTGTTCTACGACATGAGCTGTCCAGCCAACTACACGGCTTGCTGTGAAGGTTGGGGTGAATAGTTCAGACGGAAGCTCAACCGCTTTCATAACCGCTGCAGCGAAATATTCTACATTGGTATAAATGCCTCGACCCGGCTTGTATTCATTGAGTAATTCAATGGTTTTATCTTCAATTTTAACAATTAAATCAAATAGCCCGTTGTCTCCTGAGATTTGTTTCGATACTTCTTTTAATGCTTCTGCTCTTGGGTCATGTGTACGATAAACGCGATGACCAAATCCCATGATTTTCTCTTTATTATCTAATTTTTTACGAACCCAAGGCTCAATATTCTCTTCACTTCCAATTTCATCAAACATGGTAATAACGCCAGAAGGAGCTCCTCCGTGAAGCGGACCTTTCATCGCGCCAATTGCTCCGCAAATAGCTGAAACCATGTCAGATTCGGTAGATGAAATAACGCGTGATGAGAAGGTTGAGGCGTTCATCCCATGCTCAATTGTCAAAACAAAATAGGCGTTCAGTGCAGTAACCAAACTTTGATCTGGAATTTCTCCGTTAATCATATATAAATAGTTTGCTACATGATCCAAATGCTCGTTAGGTTCTACTACTTCTAAATCATTCATTTTACGATACCAATAGGCAATAATGGTAGGTGTTACCGCTGTAATCGCAAGCGCCTGCTCTTTTGTCGGAGGCCAGCTGTATGAAGGGTCTCCTAATGCTGAGATACATGTGCGAAGCGCGCTCATCACTTCTGTATCTTTTGGCAAACAGTCCATTAACGCAACAATATTAGCCGGAAGCGTACGATGAGTCACCATTTTTTGTTTGAATGCTTTTAACTCATCATGATTTGGCAGCGTGCCGTTCCAAATTAAATAAGAAACTTCTTCAAAAGAATAATTGATCGCCAAATCTTTTGCCCAATATCCGCGATAAATCAGCTGACCTTTCTCTCCATCAACGTGCCCTACTTTTGTTTCAGCTGCAACGATTCCTTCTAGTCCTTTAACGTATGTCATCTCAACCACTCCCCCAATTATTTTTAACAAACCGGCCCTTTTTTCTATGTACGGCTCGTTTGCAGAATGAATAGACTCACCTTAGTGGTTCACTATACCATTTTATTCCTCTTTCTTAATTGTCAGAACAGTATACAAAATGAACATTTCAACACGTGTTATTTCTGCGCTCGCGGCTTTGTTTTACAGGAGAAAAAAATATTTTTCTAGGATTTTCTTCGAGGGTGCTTTTTTGTTAACGCTTACAAATATGTGGGTTTCTAACGTATTTAGAGGAATTTGATGTACTATTTTTAGATGAATCTCTATTCACTTCCTTATGTAAGAGTTTACATTTATTTGAATCATAAGTAAAATAGATAAATAGAATAAATAGTATGAAAACTAAGAATACTAGTGAGGAGAATTTATGGATATTCGAGAACTGCAACATTTCATGGAAGTAGTTAATCAAAAAAGTTTCACGAAAGCAGCAGCTGCAATTCATTTGTCTCAGCCAGCATTAAGTAAAATTGTAAAAAAACTAGAGGAAGAACTCGGCGTAGATCTTTTTGATCGCTCTACTCGAAAGCTGACGTTAACCGATGCAGGACAGATTGTGTATGGGCAAAGCCAAAAGCTGGTATCCACTCTTCACGAGCTGCATGCTCTGTTAGATGATTTACGAAATCTTCCTACAGGAGATATTAAAGTAGGAATTCCTCCTTTAGTAGGAACTGTTGTTTTCCCGATGATTGCAAAAAACTTTACATCAAAACATCCTCAGGTAAAATTAGAGCTTGTGGAGCTTGGCGCAAAGCGAATTGTCGAACTTGTAGAAAACGAACAAGTAGACCTTGGCATTATCGTGCTGCCTATTCAAAACCCTCTTTTTCACGTCTATCCGTTTATTGAAGAAGAGTTTAATTTATACATTCATCATGAGCATCCGCTGGCATCTAAATCAATCGTTGCTTTGAGCGAGCTTAGAGAAGAGCCGTTTGTCCTGTTCAGCAAAGATTTTTCTCTTCATGATCGCATTATTCATGAGTGCATTCAAGCGGGTTTTCATCCAAAAATAGCGTACGAAAGTTCGCAATGGGATTTGATTATTGAACTAGTCGCTTCTGAATTAGGTATTGCAATTTTACCAAAGTCCGTGTTTCCAAAGATCAATAACCCTTTTATTAAAAGTATTCCAATTGCCGCACCTACCCCAATGTGGGAGCTCGGCATCATTTTGAAAAAAGATCGCTATATGTCATATGCTACACGGGAACTTTTATCCTTCCTAGTAGACCAAGATATCATTTTGCCGTCTCATACGATGTCAGCAAACTCTTAACAAAAAAGCCTCTTCTTTCATTAGGAAGAGGCTTTTAGTCATCTTTTATATCTTTCTTCAATCTTTTTTGTCTTGCGATCAACTAAAAACAAGTCAGCAAATGGCGACTTGTTTTACAGCTGCTTTTTGAATAGCACATCTTTTTTAAAATGTACTCCCAAAGCTTCACGATTGGCCATAAACACTCCTATTAAAATAAGAAGGCCTCCGCCAATAATAGAAGGCGTGATAGCTTCATTTAAGACTACATAGCCGATTAACACTGCGATTAAAGGAGATACATACAACCAAGTAGATGGAAAAACCGGATTTGTTTGGGCGATTAGCCAATAATATAAGCCGTGTCCAGCAATTGAACCAACAAAAATTAAATATACAATAGACCATACTGCGTTCCAAGGCATAATAGTTGAAACATGGATCTGCTCTGTACACAAAGATAGCACCAGTAGAAATATTCCCCCGTAAAACATTTGAATACCGTTAATTAAAAATGGTGACACTTCTTTTAGTTCATTTAACAAAGCTTTCGAATAATTGCTGCCTATGCCGTAAAATACCTCTCCTATTATGATAATGATACACCCTAACGTCCACGAATAAGACATAGTGGCTGTCACATTTGGAAGTGAAATGCAAATAACACCGGTAAAAGCCAGAAGCAAAGCGAATAACTGCTCTTTTTTTAATTCCATTTTTCTTTGCATCACTTGAATAAGCAATATCATCATTGGGCCAGTAGCAGATAAAACAGCTGCAAGACCCGATGTCACATGTTGTTCTGCCCAATAGAGCGTTGAAAATGTCATAAAGGTCAAACAAAACCCTACCATCATCACTTTTTTTGAAAATAATAACGAGCGTCGAACGTCTTTTTTATATGCAAAGTACGAGATTACTAAGATTCCTGCTAAAAGAAACCGAGTTCCAGCTGAAAAAAGTGGAGGCATTCCTGCTTCAATCCCTAATTTAATAGTTAAAAATGTCGTGCCGAAAATAAAACAGATAAGTACGTAATTAATAATAATCATATATCTTCCTCCTTTAAATATGCCACGAGTATAAAAGAAAGGAAGTATAACAGTAAAACCTTGACTATAACAGTTGCTGTTTTTTCAGTTGCGCCCATGCTTATTTTGAGGTTAACTAAAGAAAAAGAATAGTTAGGTGACACAATGAGATTTAATGTACATAAAAAATCTTCTACCCCCATTTATCAGCAAATCTATGAGCAGATTCGTTATCGCATCCAAACGAGCATGATAAAACCTGGTGATCAGCTCCCTTCTTTACGAAAGCTATCACAAGAGTTAGAAATAAGCTTATTAACGGTACGAAAAGCGTATCAGCTCTTACAAAAATCAGGATTAATCGTAATACAGTCAGGAAAAGGAGCTTTTGTTAAAGGGGTTACTAAACGTTCTTCCAAGGTATTAAATAATTTTTCATGGCAAGATGAATTAAACGTAAATATCACGCGCTCTCAGTATAGCTTAAATCGTGATCGTAAATATTATGATTTCTCTCAGGCTATTCTTTACCCTCGTCTCCTTCCTAATCAGTTTTTAGCGCAAGAAATGCAAAGTCTGTTACGTACCAATGAGCTTGTTTTAGCCACATACGGCCCAATTCAAGGAGATCGGGAGCTTCGCATAGAGTTTTCTTCTTATTTACAGAGAGAGCAAGGAATAAAAGCTGATCCTCATGAAATTATAATTACAAGTGGTGCTCAACAAGGTATTGATTTAATTGCTCAAACGCTTTTAAAGCCAGGGGATACGGTTATAGTAGAGAGTCCATGCTACGGAGCTGCAATTGATGTCTTCACCAATAAAGGTGTCAACGTCATTTCAATTGAACTAGATGAAGAAGGAATACAATCTGATTTAGTAGAAGAAGTCTGCCGAAAAATAAAGCCTTCCCTTTTGTACGTGAACCCTTCTTTTCAAAACCCTACAGGTATACTAATGAGCAGACAGCGCCGCAAAGAACTAGTTGATTTGGCCGAATTGTATCACTTTTTTATTGTTGAAGATGATTCGTTTGGAGAGATTTATTTCGATGATATATCGGTGCCTCCACCGATCAAAACGTTTGATAAAAATGGGCATGTTTTGTTCTTGAAGGGGTTTAGCAAAACTTTGGCTCCAGGACTTCGAATTGGATTACTTTATGCACAAGGTTCTGTATTTGATTGGCTATATGCGGTTAAAGCACTGATGGATATTGGTAGTCCCTTGCTAACTCAAAAAGCCGTGCTAGCTTTTTTACGGACTGAGCGAATGAAACATCACATGGAAAAACTGAGGACCGCTTTGCAGCTGAGAAGAGATCATGCAAGCGACCTGCTTTCGCCTCTTTCCGAATCCGTTCAATTCCAAGTTCCTAAAGGAGGATTCAACTTATGGTTAAAACTGCCTCAAAAAGTAAACACATTTGGGTTATTAAAAAAAGCCCAGGAGCACAATATCTGCTTTTTACCTGGTGAAGCTTGTTTTGTTCACAAACCGCTTCATGCTTACATTCGAATAAGCTATTCCCTCCTTAGTGATACTGATTTGAACATAGGACTTCAACGTCTTAACGCCATTCTTTCAGCTGAAATATAAAAAGATTCTTTAATAGATGTTTAATTATAAGAAGAGAAGTGTATACAAAAAGAGGAGAAGAATAACTTTCTTCTCCTCCACTCTTTTAACTCACATTTTTATTCACAGCAATAATTTCACTCAGGTTATTCATATAAATAATTTGCTCACCAAACGTTCTATTTTTCAGAGCAGCCGTATGGTGCGGCTTCATGCCAATAATATAGCATGTGATACCCATGAGATAGAAGGACTGCATAAAGCCTGCAAAAGCTTGAATTCCTTCGGTCGTTAATATATCTAGTCCCCCAAAGTCAAATAGAAGCGTGGTGTAATTTCCTTCATGCGCAAAGTTTTGCAAAATGGACGTATTTTCAGCTACAAGATCTGTATCTAAGTCTCCAAAAAGAGGTATAAGTCCTACTTTAGAGGATAACTTAATAAAAGAAGCGGACAACTGCTTAATTTTTTGTAATGATTTTTCAAGACGTTCTTTTTGTTCAAGCAGTTCAAAATCTGTATCTGCTAATCGTTTCCGATGGTCTTGAACAAGATTCGTTAGCTCTTGTATACGTTCATCTTGGCGAATACAAACTAAATGACCTATATCACTATCCCATTGAATTAAGCATTCAAACAGTGAATAAGGCGAATCATTGGTTTGCATCACAAGCTCTACTTTCTGAATAGCCTGGCCTCGGCTTTGGACAAGCGTTTGCTCATCATGGGGTTCGTCTACAGACAATTCTCGAGAATCTTTTTGGCGCAGGCTTAAAAACTTTCTCGCCTTTTCTTGACTAAATACGTCTACAAGATCTAAAAAATTAGCTGAAGGCTTAAATAAATGACCTGATTGTTGCGACCATTCCAAAATATTAAATTCAGTATCCAATAAAAAGTAAGGAATTGGAACATATTCAAGCATCGACATTAACTTCCACTCCTTTGTGATAACTGATTAACCAGTTATTTAGTTGGTGAAGATCCGGAATTAGGCGTGTATGCTCAGAACAGTAAGAACGGAAATCAATTTGAGAAACTAAGCGCCCCCCTACCATTACAGTTGGTCTTGGTTCTAATTTGTCCAAAGTTTTGGTATATTCAGCAAGCCTCTCAATATGATAAGGGATGCTGACAGATAATCCTACCATATGCGGCTTCCATTCTATAGCCATTTTCTCAGCGTATTCCAGAGGGAGATTGGCCCCTAAAAAGCGAGTATTCCAACCATGTTCCTCAAACAATAAAGCCACCATCTTTAAACCAATGAAGTGCTGTTCTTGTTCCAAGCATAGAAGCAGTGCCCTTGGAGCGGTGTCTGAAGCGTGTCCCTGAATTTTTTTATAAAAGCGATAGCGAGTTAGCACATAATCACATGTCGTAGTTGCAACATGCTCATCAGCTACAGAAATGATATTTTCTTCCCACATATCTCCAGTTACTCGCATTGCGGTTGTAATTAAATTTTCATAAATATCTAGGCTGTTCTTTCCCTGTTGGATTTCTTCCAGCACAACTTCCCAAGCGCTGTCTTGATCACCAGCTAATAAATAGCCTACAAATTTTTGTACTTGAGATTTCATTGTTTCACCTCAGTAAACGTAAAGCTTTTAAGAAACTTGAATAAAAGCTTCTCGTCTCTCTTTTTCAGGATCGCCTAAAATGTATACCACTTTTAGACTAACACATGTTGCCAATAGCAACAACATAAAAATAGAATAATAACTTTTTATTTTACTACACTCAGTAGAATATGACTAGTATTTCTCTAAATATTCTCCTTTCCCTTTTATTTATGAAAAACACCTCGGCATTTTATACCGAGGTGTTTTTCCAGTCGTCATCATTTCAGCTAAAAGAATGTAAGTTTGTATCTTTCTCTTTTATGCATCTTTCTTTTTTCCACTTTCAATAGACTTTTAAACATATGTATTTATGACTCTTCTGCTCCGACCATAATACTGATAAGATAGAGCGCTGTCATAACTGAGCCGATTGTATTGCATATCAAATGAATATATTGGCTGGTCGCCATAAACAAGTATAAGCTTAGCGACAGCAGCACCGTTCCGAACAAAAAAGACCATTTAAATAATGACAGTGGCCGGTTAAACTTTAGACGCAAACAAAAAATAAGAATAAAGCCTACTAGCGCCATCACAAAGAAACTAACATTAAATAAATTGATGGTTATCACGTTTGTTCACACTCCCTTTGCCCCTGAAACTATTATAACATATTTTTCCTTATCTTCATTCTTTCTCTAGGAGCACACGCGTCGAAAATTGTTTTTTTAATGTGTTTATGTCACAATATTTTTATAAAAATTCCAAGGAATGAGGGAATGCATTGACTACACCCGAAGCTCAAGATTCAAAATGGTCCGTTTTAAATAAAGCCCTTCATAGCTCACAATCTGGCATTATCGTGACAGACCCTTCTTTGCCTGATAACCCAATTATTTACCTCAATCAAGGGTTTTCCCTTATGACCGGCTATAAGGAAGAAGAAGTATTAGGAGAAAATTGCCGTTTTCTACAAGGGCCTCTAACAAACCCGCACCACATTGATGAAATTCGCAGCGCTATCAGCCGCAATCAGTCAGTCTCTGTTACGCTTGTTAATTATCGAAAAGACGGCTCTTTCTTTCATAATCAGCTAACGATTGACCCGACATATATAGAAGAAGAAGATAAATACTACTTTATCGGGGTTCAAAAAGACGTAACAATAGAGATTACAGCCCAGGAACAGCTACAGCAAGCTTTGGAAGAAGTTGAAAGGCTATCCACTCCTATCGTGCCAATAGAGAAAGGAATCTCTGTTCTTCCATTAATCGGAACGTTAAACGAACGGCGTATAGAAATGCTATTTAATAGCTTCACCTCACGTAACACAAGGAGCAAAGATCGTTATTTAATCCTAGACGTCTCAGGGTTAGCGCGATTTAATGATTCATTCGGCCGTGATATTCTTAATATTTACAATTGGCTGAAGCTCATGGGAACTCAGCTTGTTTTAACAGGAATTTCTCCTGACATGGCCATACATATGAGCACTATGGAAGATGATATGTCCTTTATTTTAGTCTATCAAAGCATTAAAGATGCCTTACCCAAGCTAAAGCTATAAGCACAAGAAGTGGTTCTTTATGAAAAATAGGTAAAATGCATGAATATGGTAGTTAAAAAATGTTTATTTTTTAATAAATTGGGTTTGAGAGTATACAGTTAGGGAAAACAAGGCGTATAGGAAAATAAATGCGCTCCATAATGGATTTATTTATAAGCATCCTCACTCTAGATCAGGGGATGCTTTTATGCCTTTATTTATAAATCAATTAGACTATACATATATAAGGAGAGTCTTCATGCATAAAAATCAGGACTTATATCATTTTTTTAAAGAACATTCTCTTCAATTAACCGAAGACTGGTACAATCAGCTCGACGATGAAAACGAGTTCTCCGTGTATTCGAGTAAAAATCCAGTAATTGTGAAAGAACTGAAGCAGCAAAATCAAGATTATTTTCAGCATTTATTTGACGTATTTATAAAAGATGAGGAATACTTTTTTTCCGATTTCCAGCAGTGGTCGGTCGAACTTGCACGTGACCCAAAGCATTTAAGTACGCCTCTTCACTTTGTTATTCGAGAATATTTTAATTCACAAAAAATTGTTGTTAATTACTTAAAGAAGTTTATCTCTTTGCATTCAGAAGAGGTAAGCGTGGACAAGATATTTATGTGGTATGACATTATTGTTAAAGCGTTTGATCTATCTATTTATATCTTTATTCAAGAATATCATAAAAATACGCAAGAACAGCTGAACGCTCAGAAAGAGTTAATTAATGAATTAAGTTCTCCTGTGATCATGCTTCAAAACAAAGTTGCCCTTCTGCCTCTTGTGGGAGATATTGGAACGGTTAAAAGTCAGTTTATTTTAGAAAACACGCTTCAGCAATGCTCGGAAAAAGACGTTGAACATTTATGTATTGACCTGCTCGGTGTAGCTACGATTGATACGATGATGGCACAAGAGATTTTTAATTTGGTAAAAGCTCTCCGTTTAATTGGTGTGCAAACCATTTTATCTGGAATTCGACCGGAAATTTCTCAAACTGCCATTCGTTTAGGACTTTCATTTGAACATGTTAAAACTACTTCTTCTCTTGCACAAGCTCTTAATTCTATTGGTTAAGCATATGGCTCTCTATTACAGCATAGAGAGCCATATCTATGGTGTTTCAAATTTTACTGGGGTATAGTAAACACGCCCGATTAACTTTTTCCCGTTGTTATCTTTCCAGTCTGCTACGAGTATATACCGATCACTGTCACTGTGAGAGGCAGAATCTACTGTAATAGCAGATGTTTTTTTTATGTCCTTTTTTTCTACGATGTTTTCATAAATAGACTGATTACGAATTTGTTTGTAATAAAGGGCATTAGGTTCTTTACCATCTATTTTAATGGACACTTGCCCACCTTGAGAGACGGGAATACTATCTTTCATAACAATTTGTCTAAAATTTTTTCGTTCGCCAAAATCAGCTTCACATTCGGTCCAGCAGAAGAATAAAGGCTTGATGATGGCTTCTTTGCCTTCCGCTATTATTTTTATAGCGGGTGGATAAGAATCTTCAAGCGTTTCAGCTGTAGGAACCTGACATGCCGCTAATAAAAACAAACTAAATAGGATAATCACCACTTTCTTCATACTATGTCCTCCCTTTTTTGTAAACGTGGTGCACGTAAGTGAGTGGGTGCATAGTATACTCTTTCGCCTGCAACCAAAAGATTCCTTTTATAATCAACAAAAAAACAGCTGCCTATTTGTTTAGACAGCTGTTTTGTTCTATTTACTTAGCATGCTGATTTCTTTTTTCATATCTTTTTCTACATATTCCATTAAATCAGATACGTAGGTTTGAAGCGGTTTTGTTGCGGTTTTGTGATCATTCATCGTTAATTCATAGATGCTATCGATATTATCAATCATCAGTTCCATATCATCGATGACGCCCGTATGCTTATACATCGTTTTCATCGTAGGATCAAGGGAAGCTAATTCATTATATTCATAGTTTATAGTATTTGAAATATCATCGAGTTCATTGATAAATTGCTTTTTGGTTTTTTTTTCGGCCATCAGCTGATTATACTCTTTAAAAGCAGTTTGAAGGTTTTTCTGAGAGGCAGTCAATACTTTCAGCTGTTCTCGTCCTAAATAATAATCATAAATACTAGTAACAGTAAAATATCCCCCAAATGTGAGCGCGATTCCGACAACCAAACCTATCCAAAACGTGCTCGTTTTAAAAAAATGTTTCATAATGACTCCTTTTATCTGTGTTCTATGTACAACACTAGCTCATGCTGCTGCTTTTTCCTAGGATACACCAAAAACGAAGTGGAAGCTACACTTTTTTAAAAATTTGTCGAAATTTGTCTCTTTTCTCACAAACCTCAGCACATTATGTTCCATCTCTATTTCTCCATCTGTATACATCAAATTCGTTAACCGCTGTAAAACCAATTTTTTCATAGGCTGGCTTTCCTGCACTTGTCGCATGCAAAATACACGTATCCGCCTGTTTTTTTGCTTCAGTAAGAACTTCCTTCAAATATGCGGTGGCCAGGCCTTTTCTCCTCATATGTCTAGCTGTAGTGATGCAATACAAACCCGCTGTACCGTCATAAAAAAAGAGAGACCCGGCTACAGCTGGCTGGTTGTGATAAAGGCCCAGATATAACTGATATTGGTCACCGTGCTGCATAAGCTCCCTAAACCTTTCAAGAAAGTCAGCTTGATATTCTTTTGGTTTTTGATAGCCGTCTATGTATACCGTTATCCATTCTTTCAGTTCAGCTTCTGTGCGCACTCGCTTACATTGAAACCCTTCTACTCCTGTATGTATGTATTCTTTTTCTTGAATGTGCTGAATCATTCCGATCCATTTTTCAGAAGGAACAAATCCGTTTTTATGGAGAACTGGCCCAAGGTTATCATATGAAGATGGACCAACAATCCATAGAGGTTCCTCCCCTTGCCGAGGGCATATTCCCAACGCAGGCTCAATATGGCGGGTTCCTGCATATATGCCTCGATTGTAAGGAGATGCAGAAATCCATTTAATTTCTGATGTATCCACCTTCACAGATTTCTTCGTATGCTGAAAATACATCCAATGCTGAATCAAGTGCTGTTCTACTACCTCGCTTTGATTTTTCATTTTCACTTCATGTCTCCTTTCTTTTCTAAACTATGTTCCGTTTTCTATTATATACTAGTTAGTCTATTTTCTATGACTCTATCGCAGTTCTTAAATCCTTTTACAAGTTTTTTTTATTTTTTTTGCTATTCTATGAATAGTTTTCTTTTAAGTGGGGTATTAACCTATATAAGCAATACATCATTAAAAAGGAGGATGATATTTATGTCATTTTTATGGGCACTTATTGTAGGTGGTATTATTGGGTGGCTTGCCGGATTAATTACGGGAAGAGACGTTCCGGGAGGTATTATTGGTAACATTATTGCCGGTTTTATCGGTTCTTGGTTAGGTTCAGCTATCTTTGGAAGCTTCGGACCAGTTGTAGGTGGATTTGCTATTATTCCTGCTATTATCGGATCAATCATCTTAGTGTTAATCGTAAGTTTCATTATGAGAAAAATGCGTGGCAGTCATAAACATGCCTAATAAATTATTATATTAGAAAAAGAACCTCTGTTGAAAAAGAGGTTCTTTTTTTATATGAAAAATTCTTAAAATTTACTATTTTTAATTTCATAATATTGAAAAATAAACCTATTAATGTTAATTTAACCATAATCACTATAGAAAAAAGAGGAATTAACATGCTGCTTTCAACCCACTCAAAAGACAAATCCATGTACCAAATACTAATAGAAGAAATCGAACAGACACGAACGTTAATGATTCAAACGGCTGTCCGTGAAGGAATGACAAGTCCCAACACACTTCAAGTTAGTCAATCATTAGATGCTTTATTAAATAAGCTTCAAATTTTCTTTTACCAATAAAAGCCCATGATATGGTTACATACTCATGGGCTTTTGTGTTGTATTAGTCCGCTTGATTAACGTATTCCACTGCTTGGTGAAGGCTACTGAAAGTCGTAATGTCAGCCAAATCTAACCCTAAGTTCACCATCGTCTGAGCAATTTCAGCACGAATCCCGCTTAAAACCACTTGAATTCCTAATAATCTTAAAGCACCGATTACTTTAAAAATTTGGTCCGCTACCATCGTATCAATAATTGGAACCGCGTATAAATCAATAATCAACCAATTTAGCTTGTAGTCGCTGCCGTGTTGAAGCGCATTTTCCATTAGAATTTGAGCACGGTTTGTATCTAAATCGCCAACAAGAGGAATCACACCAATTTCTTTCGTAATGCGTACCACAGGAATTGAAAGTTCATCAATTGCATAGCGAGCCGATTGGATTTTGTTTGCAAAGTCGGTCATATATGATTTACTAACCCAGTGTACGGCCTTATCTACTACTACGTTGAAACGAGAAATAACTTGATAGAAGGCATCAAACGTAAACGTTTCGGCTTTTGCCTCTTCTTTAATAATTTCCCCGATAAGATTTCGGTAATAGCTGATTTCTTCTAATGCTACATCCAAAGGAAGCTGAAGGACAACGAGTAAATTGGCTACTTCTCTTCCCCACTCCTCAAGCACTTCAAAGTTTTTTGTATCATTTGTTGAGACAGAATCAGCATATATTTGAATTAAATGAACGCGCCACGGTTCTAACTGTTGTTGAATATTTTTTTCTTCATATTGTTTTTGTTTCGAGAACTCTTCTTTTTTTTCTAGAATTAAATTCGTAATGTGTTTAAGCTTTTTATCTAATAATAATGACTCCATATTGTTCTCCCGTTAAGAATTTGTTTATTTAAAATGATATCACAAATACCGTTAAAAAAAGTAAAACTAGGGGAAAAAGCTTTAAAAAGTGAACCGGATGTCCCTTTTTACGAATAGAATGAGCTAAATTGAATTTAAACCGTACATAAGCTGAACGTCTCTCCTTCGTTTTATCGTTACTTTCACAGTGAATTCTCATACATAACTCTTCAATTTAATGTTGGGCTATCTTAGCATATATGATAAATAAATGAAAAAATGTAAAAGGGTTTGCAGCAAGCATGTCGCATGACAGGGTGTGTTTTAGGAAAGAATGAAAAGGAATTCCCTATAAAAAGGAGGTTAGGTATATGTCATTTATTTGGACGCTTATTGTTGGAGGACTTATCGGCTGGCTTGCTGGTGTGTTAACGGGACGAGATGTTCCAGGTGGAATTATCGGAAACATCATCGCTGGGTTCATTGGAGCATGGTTAGGCTCTCTAATTTTTGGAGATTTCGGTCCAGAGATCGGCGGATTCGCAATTGTTCCTGCTATTATTGGTGCTGTTATTTTAGTCTTAATTGTGAGTTTTGTTTTACGCAAAATGCGCGGAAATAACAATCATCGACATGCCTGAATAAAAAAGAGAAATCAGCGTTTTGATTTCTCTTTTTTCCTTACTTCTTGTAGTAAAATATTTTAACAATGGACCTACCTGTAAGTGTAATTCTTTGTTGCTACATTTAAAAATTGCTGCTTGTCACCTCTCACATTTAATACTTCTATACCCTCATATCAAGCGCGTTAGTAATGAGCAGCTTTGGACCTTCGAGATCATCAAGCATATCGGTGAAGATAGCTTCAATATGAACAAGTGCAGTTTTAGCTTTCATTGAACATTGTTGTATAGCTGCTTTCTATTTCGGTTCTACTAATTCAATAAATGATCTTGCTTGTTTGCCCTTTAACTGTGCGTAGTGTGTATCTGTAGCTAATTCAACGGTTTCGTTTTCTAAGTTGACCCACATTCGATAAGATTGTACCTTTATATCCTTTTTTGTTTCCACCGGTTCAAAGTGGAGAATGTAGTTAGGTTTTCGAATCATTTCAGCTTTTTCTTCTCTCCATGATACATCTTTTAACCACTGCTCCACTTTCTGCACTTGATTTTGGTCTTTCATTTTAACCGCATGGCCATATTGATTATCGGCTATGTATTTTTCGATTACGAGCTTTTGTTCAACAGTGCCGCTTGAAGCACTGCTTTGCTGACATCCTGTTATCACCCAACAAATAGCAATGAGAACAACTAATCCAGACCATACTTTTTTCATTTACATCTACCTTTCTTTGTGTAATTGAAATGAGATGTTCTTGTTGAATGATGCTACCAGCTGCTCGTTTTTAAATCTCTTTTTGCATTCTCCTTTCTTCATCTAAATCCCTGCTTCATTTCCTCAAAAAAACTGAATCCCCGAAAGGATCCAGTTTTTCGTTACGATTCGACATCTTCTATGACATGAACAGCGCGAATAGAGGCGTTTATTTTTGCCTGCTGAACGTACTCTTTTGCTTCTTGTATCGTCATTGCTTCTACCTCTTGATAAAAAACTACGTTTTCCCATTCATATTCTACTGAATAACGATTTGCTTTTTCCACAGAATTCCCTCCTTATTGATGAACTAAAATTTGATCAATCATGCCATATTCTTTTGCTTCATCCGCTGTAAAAAATGTATCTCGATCAGTATCTTTTTTAATTGTTGAAAGCGACTGTCCTGTTCGTTCAGACAGCAGTGCATTTAAGTGGTCTTTTAACCGCAAAATACGCTTTGCTCGAATCTCAATTTCAGCTGCTTGTCCTTTTGCCCCTCCTAGCGGCTGATGAATCATCACTTCGCTATTAGGAAGAGCAAAACGTTTCCCTTTTTGACCGCCCGCTAGTAAAAATGAACCCATAGATGCTGCTAGCCCTATACACAATGTGCTTACATCTGCACGTATAAGCTGCATCGTATCAAAAATAGCCATGCCAGCTGTAATAGATCCTCCCGGTGAATTAATATAAATGCTGATATCTTTTTCTGGGTTTTCTGCATCTAAAAATAAAAGCTGAGCGATAATGCTAGTAGCCACTTCATCCGTAACTTCACCTGTGAGCATAATCACTCGGTCGAGCAAAAGCCTTGAATAAATATCATAGGCACGCTCTCCCTTGCTTGTTTGTTCTACTACATATGGAGTTAAGTTCATGTGACCGCCTCTTTCCCCTGAATTAGTACGAGCAAATTTTTTCACTTTTGTACTGATTTCATGATTTAAAAATGAATCCCCTATCAAGTCTTCATCCGTAAATTTAATTATTAGAGAATGTCTTTCTTGCTGCATATGCAAGCTTTCATCCCGGTAAGTCACAGCAACTGCAATCTCTGCCTGTGGATATAAAACGGCCTCTTCCGTGTAGAGCTCTATTAATAGAGGTTCATCGTCGATATGTTTTACTTCGATTTGCCCCTGTTCGTTTTCCAGGTATCCATTTAAGTTTGTCGTTTTAAACAGACCTTCGGGCAGCTGAATATCAATCGTGATGTTTTTTACTTTTACTTGCGAACGTTCAAATGCAATACAAAGGTGGTTCATTCCTTCTTCTTTTTCCATCACTGATTTTGCTAAGGCCAATTTAATCATGCGATGAATGATCCTTTAAAATCTGAGTAACAGACTCAATCACTTTTTGCCGTACGTCCGCTGATAAATTTCGGTTCATAGCGACAAATACATCTTCATTCACTTGATGCATTTCTTGATTTTGAATTTGTTTACTTCGGTAAAGAGGAAGCTGCGCACCGATGTTTTTTACTTCTTCATCACTCATTGAACGCAGCGTTTCTTGAATGGAAGCTAATGACTCCCCTGCTTTTGATAATGTTAAAACAGCTCGAAAGTAGTGAATGTGCTGATCTGTATACACGCGTTTATTCCCTACTAGAACTAGCGGAGGAACGATTTCTATTTGCGTGTAATATCGTACCGTACGCAGGTTCAAGTCCGCACCTTCATTATTTAATAACTCCGTAATTTGCTTGCCTGTATATGTATTCAAACAATTCCCCCTTGTTAGTTACAGTTAACTGTTACACTGTCATTATACTGTAATCATTTTGTTTTTACAATTAAAACCATGGTAAAAATTTGTAAAATATAAGAGAATTAAAAAAGGTAATGTAAAAAATAGCTGCTTATATCTCAAGCTATTTCTTCCAATAATTACTACGCTATACTTTATAAAAAGGAGAGAACGCATAGTGGGGAATCAACGTATAGATTGTTTGGGATGTCGATTAGCAAATAACCAAGAGAAATCACATGTGATATTTGAAGATTTGTTTGTGACATGTCTGTTAGACCACAAGCCATTTAACGAAGGCCACCTCTTAATTCTTCCTAAAACACATATAGTGGAAATCGACGAATTTGATACTGAACACATGCTGTCCGTGATGAATGCAGCGAAACTAATGACAAAAGCAGTGAAGACACTCTTTGTTCCAGACGGAGTTACTCTCTCTCAAAACGGGGGAATGTTTAACGAGTTAACTCATTTTCACATGCACATCGTTCCACGCTACCAAGAGGAGTGTTTCGGAGATTTTTATACGCAAATTCCCCAGTTTGCTGAAAAAGATGACGCTTTGGCTGCAACAGCTCAGAAAATGCGCCGAGTCATTCAGCAAATGTCTTTATAAAAAAACGGCTTCCTTAGGGAAGCCGTTCTTTTTACTGACGATCAAACAATGAACTTCCTGCAATACCAGGGTTCGTCATTTCAAATGGATTTAAAATGAGATCTAATTCCTCTTCTGTTAACACATCGTATTGAAGGCAAAGCTCACGAATTGGTTTTCCTGTTAAAATCGCTTCACGCGCAATACGTGATACGACTTCATAGCCTAAGTGAGGGTTAACAGCTGTAATAATTCCTACGCTTTTTTCTACATATTCTTTCATGCGCGTTTCGTTTGCTTCAATTCCTGCTAAACAGTGGTCTGTAAAGCTTCTGAAACCGTTATTCATAATGCTGATTGATTGAAGCAAGTTAAATACAAGCACAGGTTCCATGACATTAAGCTCCATCTGACCTGCTTCTGAAGCAAGAGAGATCGTTTGGTCATTTCCCATTACTTGAAACGCAATTTGATTGATTAATTCAGCCATAACCGGGTTTACTTTTCCTGGCATGATTGAAGAACCAGGCTGACGAGCAGGAAGGCTGATTTCTCCTAGACCTGCACGAGGTCCAGATGCCATTAAACGCAGGTCATTTGCGATTTTAGACATATTCGTCATACAGATTTTAAGCGCTGCAGACACTTCTGTATAAGCATCTGTATTTTGAGTAGCGTCCACTAAATGCTCTGCATGCACAAGAGGCAGACCGCTGATATCGGCTAAGTGCTTGACTACATTTTCAATATAGCGAGGATCTGCGTTTAAGCCTGTTCCAACAGCTGTCGCTCCCATATTTACTTCATGCAAATGGTCACGCGTTGCGCTGATACGCTTAATGTCGCGCGCCAACACGCGGCTGTATGCTTCAAACTCTTGACCAAGACGAACGGGTACAGCATCTTGAAGGTGCGTACGGCCCATTTTAATTACATGATCAAATTCTTGTGCTTTTCGTTTAAACACATCGTGCATATCATTCATTGTAACAAGAAGTTTATTTAATAAGTTCAGCGTTGAAATATGAATAGCCGTTGGAAATACATCATTTGTTGACTGAGACATATTCACATGGCTGTTCGGACTTAATTTACCGTATTCGCCTTTATTGTCTCCCATAATTTCAAGGGCACGGTTTGCAATAACTTCATTAGCATTCATATTCATTGACGTTCCTGCTCCACCTTGGATAGGGTCCACAATAAAGTATTCATGCCACTGACCTGCTAAGATTTCATCAGCTGCTTGCACAATCGCATTTCCAATACCCTCATACAAGCGCTTTGTATCCATATTTGCAAGCGCTGCCGCTTTTTTTACAATAGCAAGCGCTTTAATCATTTCTTCATGTACTTTATAACCCGTAATCGGGAAATTTTCTACGGCACGTGCGGTTTGTACACCGTAGTATACGTCTGCTGGGATTTGTTTTTCTCCTAGAAAATCAGCTTCTGTACGATATCCTGCTGTTTCTTGTTTCATAGCTGTACCTGCTTTCTTTTTTAATTAATATCTTCTGCAATCGACGTTTCCATCATCTTTTTAACTTGGTGAGGGTCTTTGGTTTGTCCGAGCACCCACATTAATTTGGGAACAATGGCTTCTGTGTTCATGTTTTTTGAGCGAACGACGCTATCATGATTAATCATTCGGCCTACTTCATAAATGCCCATGTCTTCTCCTTCTTCAAGACATTGAGTCGTAATGACAACGGATACACCGTGGTGTGTTAACTCAACAAGCTTGGCTAAAATGTTGCGAACTTGAAATGGAATACCTCCACTTCCATAGCTTTCAACAACAACGCCTTGATATACATCCTTTAATCCATCGAAAAATTCGGGTTTAATGCCGGGAAACAGTTTAACAACCGCTACATCCGTACAAAGAGATGTATTAACCGTCAGCTCTTCTTTACTAGAGCGAACGGGTTTTGTATATTCCACCGCATTATCATGGATAGACGCCACGTATGGATAATTAATGCTTTCAAATGCATCATAGCTTTTGGTACGAAGCTTGATTGCTCTTGTGCCTTGAATCACACGACCGTCAAAGACTACATAGACTCCGCCTGTTTCTTCACAAGCAAAGCGAATCGCATCTGCAATATTGCGCTTCGCGTCCGTTTTACTAAATGAAATAGGAATTTGAGATCCTGTAATCGCAATTGGTTTTTTAGAATGCTGAAGCATGTAAGAAAGAGCTGCCGATGTGTAGGCCATTGTATCAGTTCCATGGGTGATAACAAAACCATCGTATTCATTATAATGCTCTTCAATCGCTTTTGCCATCTCTATCCAACATTCTGGCTGCATATTTGTACTATCAAGATTCATAAGAGATTTGCTGTCAATTTGACAGTGTTCATTTAAATCAGGTATGTAGCTTAGTAATTGATCTGGCTCCATTCCAGGAACAAGTCCATTTTCACCTTCAAGTGAAGCGACCGTTCCACCAGTTGATAACAATAATAGTTTTTTCAAAACCGACATCCCCTTTGCTTAATTTTTGTAAAAAAACCTGACAATCTATCAAATAAATTATATTCACTTCGCGTACTTCACCTGTAATTATAGTAACCAAAAATCAATAAATCAAGAGAAAAATTATTCGTTTCGCGTACACTTTTTTCTGCAGCAATGATATAATGAATAAAAATGTAAATTAGCTCACGGTTTGATTACAAAGATCTGCGCGCGAGCTGAATGCCTCGGTTTTTTTACATACTATACCTACAAAGGAGCGTCATGAATGTTAAGCAGATTAGCTCAACTCAGGAAAGAAAAAAAATGGTCTCTTCAATATACAGCTGACCAGCTTGAAATTGCTAAAAGCACTTACGCAGGATACGAATCTGGCTATCGTCGTCCTTCTCTTGAAGCACTCGTTACAATCGCAGAACTATTTGATACATCAACAGACTACTTGCTAGGTAAGGAAAAGGAACCTCATTCTCTTTCAGATGCATCAATCGAATTAACATCGCCTCAACCTCATACGATTACAGTCGACGGTGCGGAACTATCTCAAGAAGAAATTCAGCAGCTGACGGCTTTTATTCGTGCTAAAAGACAAATTGAAAAAGAAACTGCACCTTCTTCAATTTAAAGAAGATTAGAAGCAGGGTGCTTCTAATCTTCTAGCTGCATTTCTAAATACCCTACTACTTCTTTTGTTATTTCCTCTTCTGTTTCTTCCAGCAGCTCGCCGGTTATCTTGCTGCCTGGGAGCTTCCTCGAAGAACGGATGCCCCAAAACGTGCGTACACAGTGCCAGATAGGAATAAAAAGACCGTCTAAAAACTCACCTTTTTCCAAAATACCCACTTGAATGGTGGCATGGTAACCAGGCTGAAAAGGATTTGCCCCTTCACGGATCACTTCTACAGAAAGCTCCATCCCTTTTTTTTCAAAAGCTTCTTTATATTGTGCATATATTGATTTGAGAAGTTCTTGCATAGATCTTTCAACTGTATGTATATGTTGTTCTAACTGCGGCGTAAATTGTTTTGCGGTGTATTCCATCTATCTCCCTCTTCTTTCGGTTCCCTACCCCTTATTTTAGCGACTTTCATTTTATTGTATCATAAGAAAAGCGTTCGTCTGTCTAGAAGAAAACCCCGCTTTTTTGTAGAAAAGCGGGGTTTATACATACCTTTACTAGCAATACCTTACATTGCTTTATCTTGTTTAGAAGATGATTTTAATTTTTTATTTTTAGTTGGATCTGGCTCATTCGAAGACATGATAATGTTTCCATCGCCGTTGCACACTTTGCACTTTATAAATCCAAATTTCTTACCGGCTCCTTGGCATTGTGGACAAACATATCGAATTGGCATAAACTGTACCTTCCTTCTTTCTAATTTATACCTGCGCATTGAAAGCGCCTATGGCTAGTTTATAGTTTTATTATAAGTTGTACAATCCACCCTATCAAGACGTGCCAAATTGCACATCTTTAATGGCAAGAAATTCTTCCTTTCTAAAATTCACCTGAAAAATGAGTCGATAGACAGGAGAATTTCTTTTCTTGTCAAAAGGCAATACGTCAGAGGAAGTTTCTTATTGGATATAATTAGCGGATGTTTGCGCTAAAAATTTTGCGCATTTTCGCGAAGCTATAGGTTAAACAACCGTTTTATCTCGAATTTCTTTTGAAATGGTTACGTCTTTCCAAAGCTGTTCGTATTTATAACCCGTTAAACTTTCACAAACCGCTTTCGCTTCAGGAGTAACGTCTTTCGCTCGGCCTCCCTTTTTTCTTCTTTGAATTTCAGTTAATAAGATTTTGTGATTTTCGGGACTTATTTTAAACCATATGGTTGCGATAATTCCAGCGAGAATCAAAATAGCAGGTACAATCATGAACAGCTTTTGCAAGCCCGCTAGCGTAGACGCTGACTGCTCGGCGTTTGGTACATAGCCAATATTTTTTAAGGCAACACCAACAAGAAAAATCGCAAGCGCCTGAGAAGATTTTCGAATAAACGACATCAGCCCTGCATACACGCCTTCTCTTCTTTTTGTCGTAATCATTTCATCTACATCTGATACGAACGGCAGTACATTCCATGGAATCATAATCGCTCCTGAATGACCGCTTCCTAAGAAAAATGCTGCTAGATAAATAAGAACTAAAGAGCTATCTGTTGTTAGGAAACTGAATAAAATAATGCCCGTTCCCCATATGATCATGCTGAAGTTATAGGTTAATTTATTTCCTAACTTAATGGCTATGTACGTAACAAGAGGAATAAATAGCACCTGTGTAATTTGGACAAAGCTTAGGGTGTCTGCATAAATAGCTTCGCGCAGCATGTAATAGGCAATAAAATAAAAGAAAAGAGCATTAAATACATCCATTGCAATGTAAGATGCTAAGTACATGGCAAGATACACGTTAAACGACTTGTTTTTAAATGCACTTCCAAAACTGATAAAAAGCTGCTTAAATTCTAACCAAAATCCGTTTTGCTTTTTTCGTTTCACTACTTCTCCGCTATCCCATGTTCCTTTATAGACAAAAATCCATGGAAGAGCAAAAAGAAGACCAAAGATAATGCCCATGATTAAATACCCTTGTCCACCTGGAAACGCATCAATGATTCGTTTTGGGAAGAAAGCGCCTAAAAATGAAGCGCCTTGTGAAAAGACCATGCGTATTCCCGTCATTTTCGAACGAATGCTATAATCTGTTGTCATCTCTGCTGCTAGCGTATTGTAAGGAACCATGACCATACCAAACGCCGTGTTAAATAAAAGATAGGCTAAGATAAAATAGGTGTATTTGAACATATGCGAGCCTTCAATAGGAATCCACAGCATACTGAACGTGATGGCAACTGGAATGATTCCAAAAAGAAAAAAGACTCTTCTTCGTCCTTTTTTCGTCTGAAGATGATCAGATATGTACCCGATGGTTGGATCTAACAAAGCATCCCACACTTTTCCAAGAGCTACAATCGTTCCTGCTTCTACAGGAGAAAGCCCGACTACATCCGTTAAAAAAACCATAAATAATGTGCCGATGATAAAAAAGGATCCTCCGCCAAACAAATCCCCAAATCCATACGCTACCATATTACGAAAGCGCACTTGTTTTGTTTTCCCTTGCATATGCAGCCCTCCCCCTGAGTAAATAGACTAGCTTCTTTTGTTATTCACTTTTTTCTATTTTACTAAACTATCCCTTGAAAAATAAGGAATATGTCACCTTTTCTACTCAAAAGAATAAGATACTTCTTGGTCATATAACATAGAAAGATGACTGGGTAAACCGTTCTTCTTTATCCTCTATTATAAGTTGACTTTTCTTGCACAGCTGTTATAATTCAACCCATCGCTTGTTATTCGACTATAAAATGCAAACTTGAACATTTGACATCTGAGCTGTTACGAATAAAATAATAAGTATGAAACCTATTGATATCTTTAAAGCATTATCTAATGAAACTCGATTAAATATATTGGAGTGGTTAAAAGAACCTGAAAAGCATTTTAAAGACAAACAAGCACATTTGCCTAAGGAGGTCAGCAGCAGAGGCGGTGTTTGCGTGGGAGATATTCAGGAAAAAGCTCAGCTGTCTCAATCCACAGTGTCCAGTTATCTTTCCATGATGCAAAAAGCAGGTTTGTTAGAGTCAATTCGGCACGGTCAATGGACATACTATCGCCGAAATGAAGAAACGCTTCAAGAGCTTTCTTCATTCTTACGAAAAAAACTTTAACGAGTTTTTTTCACTTATTATATCTATTTTTCTAGATATACAAATATAAAGAAATATTGGAGTGATAAATGTGAAGTTGTTGGTTTATTTGGTTGCGGTTCTAGGCGGCGCTGCTTTAAGTATGGAAGGCGCTATTGCCGGAGAACTTGGAAAAACAGTGGGGAAACTTGAAAGCAGTTATTATATTTTTATCATGGGAACGCTCATTTTAGGTCTGACCACTTTATTTGCTGGAAAAGGAGATTTACCTTACGTCTTAAAAGCACCTAAGTGGAATTTAACCGGCGGTTTATTAGGTACGGTGTATTTAACAATTCTAGTGATTAGTATCCCCTTTATCGGAATTGGCGTTTCAATGGTTGCTGTTATTGTGGGCCAAATGATTACAAGCATGATCATTGAGCATTTTGGTTGGCTTGGCAGCAGCAAAATTAAAATTAACAAAGAACGCGTAATGGCTATTGTATGTATGGGAATTGCGCTTGTACTTATTTTCTAGGAGGATTTTACGATGAGTTTATTGATGGTGATACTTACCTTAATAGGAGGATTAACGCTAAGCGCTCAGTCTTCTATTAACGGCACACTAAGTAAAAAAACAGGTACGTTTGAAACAGCTTTTTTAACTTTTGCGACAGGTGCCATGATTTTAACAATTGTCGTTGTATTCTTTGGTCAAGGAAACATTCTCTCGGTTTTCGATGTCCCTAAATGGCAGCTTACCTGCGCTTTATTCGGAGCATCTTATTTATTTCTAACGGTTTTAGCTGTACCTAAAATTGGTGTAACAGCAGCTAATATCTCAACTGTTATCGGTCAGTTATTTGCAAGTATGATTATCGACCATTTCGGCTGGTTTGGAAGCAAGGAAGTACCCTTTGATCTATCCCGCTGGATTGGTGTAGCATTTATGTTATTAGCTCTTTATTTTATTTTCAAAGGCAATAAGAAAACAGCAGCATAAAATGTTCATGAAAATAGCCAAGTGTCCCTATGTAAAGGCGCACTTGGCTATTTTTGTACGTAAACCGCATTTGAATTTTCAATCAATTATTTAGAACATATTTTATTTAAACTAAATTGATTTTAAATAAGGTAAATTCCACAAAAAAATTGTGCATACCTTCCTGCCTTTGTTCAAAAGATAAAGAGGCAGATCTAGAAAATCGGCTACATAAACGAACAGGTAAGGTGGGTTTTTTCGTGGGAAAATTTTTATTTTTAGCAGCATTTGTCTTTTTTTGTTTTACGCTTTCCATTTCCGCAGAAGAAAATATACCAGAAGAAAATATAGAATCACACGTAAGTCAGCCTGTAGTAAAAGATTTTATTTATCAATCTCTTGAACCTTGGGTACATCAAGATATTACTTCTCATTATGAGAAGGTTTACGGTAAACAGCATAAAAAAGTAAAAGTTCGCCCGATTAAAAAAGATGATATCGGGATACAAATGGGTGAAATACAGCCCGGTAAAGGCGGTAAGTTCACTCATATTGTGCGGGTAAAAATCTTAAACTTAAAAGTAAAGCCTGAAGGAGAAGATGAATTTTTTGCAACGGATACGCTTATTTATAAAGTGAATATTAACGAACTTTCTGCTGAAAATGATGTAGAAAACGTTGTAAAACTGCTTGAGTATAAACATCAAGAAAGATAAAGGTCCAACTCTCCCCCCTTTTGAAGGTATGTATTCCTCTATTCAAAAGGGGCTTTATTATGAAGCGTGTTTTTTCTTCACATTTTTAGGGAATACAACTACCACTTATCCCCTATTTTTTTCATATTGCTAGTGCATAAGGTATGAACTTGATAACTTTTTGTCGGTTTTTATCTATTTCTGTAGGGTTTCCTGTAGGATGAAAAAGAAAGTAAAGCGCTTTAATTACCGTGACAGAAAGGTTGAGGATAGCTGTCCTGCATAACTGGAAATCAATAGGTATTAAGAACTGCATGTAACGACAAAAGTTGACAACCAAAGATTTCAGAATAATAATAATAAAGCAACAATGTTTAAATGAAAGACTTATTTTACATGAAAGGTGTTAGTCAGATGAACAATTTACATCGAAGAATGGGAACATTCGCGTTAACCATGACGGGACTTGGATCAATTATTGGGTCCGGCTGGTTATTCGGAGCTTGGCGAGCAGCTCAAATTGCAGGGCCGGCTGCTATTTTATCATGGGTCATTGGAATGGTCGTTATTTTATTTATTGCACTTTCTTACAGTGAATTAGGATCCATGTTTCCCGAAGCCGGCGGGATGGTCAAGTATACGCAGTACTCACACGGTTCGTTTATTGGTTTTATCGCTGCTTGGGCAAACTGGATTGCGATTGTATCCGTTATTCCAGTGGAAGCAGTAGCTTCTGTACAGTATATGAGTTCGTGGCCTTGGAAGTGGGCACAGTGGACAAGCCACCTCGTAGAAAAAGGAACGTTAACTGGCGAAGGATTAGCTATCGCTACTGTGCTATTGATTATTTACTTTTTACTGAATTATTGGACAGTTGGACTATTTTCTAAGGCCAACTCGTTAATCACTATTTTTAAAATTGTTATACCGGGACTTACAATTGGAGCACTTTTATTTGTAGGCTTTCACGGTGAGAACTTCACTTCTGGAAGCAGCATCGCACCAAACGGCTGGGCTAGTGTGCTAACAGCTGTTGCTACATCTGGAATTGTATTCGCTTTTAACGGTTTTCAAAGCCCCATTAATATGGCTGGAGAAGCAAAGAATCCTGGAAGAGCTATTCCGATTGCGGTTGTAGGCTCAATTTTAGTGGCTACAGTCATTTATTTGCTTCTTCAAATTGCTTTTATCGGTGCGGTAAATCCTTCTGATATTGCGCAGGGATGGAGTCATTTAAATTTCAACTCTCCATTTGCAGATTTAGCTATTGCCCTTAACATTAACTGGCTTGTCATTGTACTGTATGCAGATGCGTTTGTTTCACCATCTGGAACGGGTATTACGTATACAGCTACTACTGCTCGAATGATTTATGGTATGGAACAAAATAAATATTTACCAAGTGTTCTAGGACGCCTTCATCCTATTTATGGTGTTCCGCGTCAAGCCATGTTTTTTAACTTAGCTGTTGCTCTTGTCTTTTTGTTTTTATTTCGGGGCTGGGGCGTGCTGGCTGAAATTATTTCAGTCGCTACGCTTATTTCTTACATTACAGGTCCTGTTACGGTTATGACGCTAAGACGAACTGGCAGCGATTTATATCGTCCCCTTCGTTTAAAAGGATTAAGCATTATTGCGCCGCTAGGTTTTATTTTCGCCTCTTTAACACTATATTGGGCGCGCTGGCCGCTGACGGGACAAGTTTTGTTTATTATTTTAATCGGCCTTCCTATTTATTTTTATTATCAAGCAAAGGCTAAATGGAAAGGTTTTCGACAAAACTTCAAAGGCGGCGTATGGATGGTTGTATACTTACTTTGTATGATGACTATTTCATGGCTTGGAAGCGAAAAGTTTGGAGGCCTTAATGTTATTAAATATGGATGGGATATGGGAATTATTGTTGTTGTTTCCCTTCTCTTCTACACATGGGCTTTAAAAAGCGGCTTCAAAACAGAGTATTTAGAGAATGGAAGAAAAGTAAATGACGGCTTAAAAGCAGCAGCGGCTGAAACAGCCGCTTCCAAAGAGTCATAACAAAAGCATCTTGCTCATGCAAGGTGCTTTTTAGTGAGCAGTTCTAACTTTTTTCAGCACGTCTTCGATCGTCATTTGATCTAAATGCCTGATTACGCTTTGCTCACTCTCTGTAAAAATGTCGTCCATCACTGTTTGAATGTTTGATTTGACAATACAGTCAGCGTCAGGGTCGCCGCTGCACCAGTGAGGCTTCAGCGTTCCTGTCGATATAACCCGATAAATCAATCCAAGACTTATTTCAGCAGGGCTGCAGCCTAAAGTATAACCGCCGCCTAGCCCTTCTTTTGTCCGAACCAAGTTGTTTTTTCTGAGTGTACTCATTATTTTCCGAACCCGTGCAGGATTAGTACAGATGTTATAAGCAATCGATTCACTGCTTGCTCGGTGATCTGGTAAATTTGCTAGGAACACTAAGCTGTGCACGGCAATGGTAAATTCACTGTTCATCTTCCATAAACCACCTTTTTTGTTTCTCTACTGTAACGTTAAGTGACACAGTTGGAAAAGTCAAGAGAGCAAGGAGGGAAAGAAGAACTGTCGCTTTATTTATTCACGGTCTTCTTTTTCTATACTTTCTACTTCATTAGCTGAGTTGATTTCAAGGTATACCGTCTTTTCTTTTAAACTGCCCTTTTCTTCTTTTTCAAAGTCTGTGCTTTTTTGATACGTTTTTTTGCCGTTTGGAACTTTTACCGTTATATGTTTGTTACTTTCTTCTATAAAAATACCCACAATTTTACGTTCGTTTCCATCTTGTTCATACACGCCATCTTTATCTGCTTTTGCTTTTGGAGTTAATTCAATACTAGTTGCTTCTTGTTTAGCTGCGTCAATTTCAGCTTCTACTTCTTTATTAATCATATCTTTTAGCTGTGAGCCTTCCACTTCCATCCCAGAGCTTTTTGGTACTTTAACGAGTTGATCATCGATATTCAGCGTTATTTCTTTTTCAGCGTCTTTTTTTAACGTACCGATCAAGTCAAAATCTTCATCTTTCCCTTTTTTAATGTCTGGGTCGCTTGAATACTGCTGTAGCTTTGTCAATTCTTGACGGTCTTCAATTGGTTTTTCCTCTGCTTTATGATTATCAGATTTTGTTTTGTTAGCTGGTTCACCTGAACAAGCTACCGCACTTCCAATCATACACATAGCGATTAAGAACATGATTCCTTTTGTTAGCTGTTTTTGCATATGTATTCTCCTTTTTCTTTTTTATTTCCACCTTTATACATATGTAAAACAAAAAAGTGAGACATAGCTACATACAGGAAACCTACGCTAACCCTACCAATAAAAAAATCCGAACGAGTTGAATTCTCTATCAAGAATCAAACCCGTTCGGATTTTCTTTTAACTAAAACACTTTTGTACTAGCCTCTTTTTTAAAGCTGCTGTTGCTTCAGTATATGATTTGCTTCTTCTAAGTAAGCCACATACGCCTGTACTTGTTTATCACCATAATTATCTAGTTCAAACAGCGCTTCTTGTATAAAATTAAAATTATCAATAATATGCTGGGTTTTCATGCCTCGGCTTGTGAGTAAATTGTTTAACCATAAGGCATAGTCCGTAAAAATTTGCAGGTTGTCTAACTTATATGTTGTCTCAAGATACTTCATATGGTAGTGATTATCTTCATGACATCTTTCTTTGCCGCGCTCTCCGAATTTTTCGAGCAAAGAAGGTTCTAACTCGTAGATTTTCTCCGTTACTCTTTCGACGATCTTATTAATGGGAAGTGAACTCATCGTGCCACCACTTTGTACTGAGAAACTTTTGGGATGACGGCTGCCAGTTCTTGATCAGGGTACTTTTTCTCTAAATCATGAATACGCTTGAAATCTTCGCTTCGTACCCAGCTTAAATAATTCTCTTTCGTATCAAATGTAAGCTGAACGGTGAGCTCCCCTGCTCGCTTATCGTTTTGAAGAAGTAGAAAGTCTACAAATCCTGGAGCCTCGTCGACTGATTTTGAACGATTTTTATAGATTCCAATCACTTCTTCAGCTTTTTCATCCGGTACATTAAATGTTGAAAATACGGTGTACATCTTTGTTCCTCCCTTTATGATACAAAACCTGGGTTCTTTTCTCTTTATTGTACATCATATGGGAGATGAAATGGTGTTACGTTTAGATTTCACTGCGGTTACAGCAGGTCTTTAACATAAAAAGCCCTTTGAAACAGCATTTCAAAGGGCTTTTTTATCCGTTATTAGTTTTCGATTTTTGTTAATTGTTCTGTATGTGTTTTTACACGTGCCGGATCAATTGTAATGCGGGCAACGCCTGAGTCCATTGCCGCTTTTGCTACAGATTCTGCTACAGCTGGCGCTACGCGAGGATCAAATGGTCCAGGGATAACGTAATCTGCGTTTAGCTCTTCTTCTGTAATAAGAGCTGCAATTGCTTCAACAGCAGCTTTTTTCATTTCTTCGTTGATATGAGTAGCGCGAACGTCTAACGCACCGCGGAAAATTCCAGGGAATGCAAGAACGTTATTTACTTGGTTAGGGAAGTCTGAACGACCTGTTCCAATAACAGCCGCTCCTGCTTCTTTTGCAGCGTCCGGCTTGATTTCTGGATTAGGATTTGCCATCGCAAAGATAATTGCATCTTCATTCATTGATTTAACCATCTCTTGAGATAATGCATCTGCTGCAGATACACCGATAAATACATCCGCGCCTTTAATTACATCGCTTAGCGTACCGCTTTCTTTGTTTACGTTTGTATACGAAGCCACTTCAGCTTTCACTTTGTTCATACCTTGAGAGCGGCCTTCATAAATCGCACCTCTTGTATCACACATAATCATGTCACGTACACCGTAAGAATAAAGAAGTTTTGTAATAGCAATGCCGGCAGCTCCTGCTCCGTTTAAGACGATTTTTAAGTCTTCCATTGATTTGTTTACAATTTTTAATGCATTTACAAGTCCTGCTACCGTTACGATTGCTGTACCGTGCTGATCATCATGGAACACAGGAATATCTACTTCTTTTTTTAGGCGCTCTTCAATTTCAAAGCACTGTGGAGCTGCGATATCTTCTAAGTTAATGCCTCCGAATGTATGAGCCATTAATTTCACAGTTTCAACAATTTTATCTGTATCTGTTGTATCAAGTGTAATTGGGAATGCATCTACGCCTGCAAAGCTTTTAAATAAAATTGCTTTTCCTTCCATAACGGGAAGTGAAGCCGCAGGTCCGATATTTCCAAGACCAAGAACAGCAGTACCATTTGTCACAACGCCGACCATGTTTCCTTTCATTGTGTAATCATACACCGTTTCTGGATGTTCATGAATTTCTTTACAAGGTTCTGCTACTCCCGGAGAGTAAGCTAAGCTTAAATCTTGAGCGTTTTGAACTTCAACTTTTGATTTAACTTCTAACTTACCTTGTTTTTCTTGATGCATATGTAGTGCTTGATCACGTAGTGACATAATTGTATTCTCTCCTTTTTTTCTATACATTTAAATTTTTTAATGAATTTATTTAACACTTGCTTTTTATCTCCATAATTGTAAGACAACCTGACTGAATAAATTCACAGACAAGTGCCATTATGAAACAAGAAACATAAAAAGTAAACTATCTTGCTTAAACCACTGCTGCGCTTCGTTAATATAAAGTCTAGACGTGTCGGCAACTCTTGTTTGTCTCACTTCAAGTTGTCTGATATACAGACAACTTAGAAAACATACAAGCGCTCACTATAGCGCTTTCAAATACGTTTCAGCAAAATCGACGGCTTTAGGCATTGAAAAGAAGTATGCACGTGCTGAACCAATTTTTTCAGCTTTTATTCCTTTTGCTTCAATAAACGCTTCACCTATCTCTTCAAACAGCCCTTCTCGAAACTCTAATTCTTTATACGTCTTCCATACTCGCTTTTCTGAATCTATAACTGGAGATCCTTTTTGAATCACATTTCGATATGGAATCCGATATTCTGCTAGATGAAAAGAAGTATTATTCCCAAACCCGACACCTAATAATAAAACAAAGGCATGTTTTTTGTAAAGCCTTTCAAGAGGAGAATTTTCGCCTAAACTAAATTCAAGGGGATGATCTCTTAAGATGTCTTCGCTGTCCTTTCCCCAAGCGGCGAATGAATACATTGGATGGCTGCTTCTTCTTACGCCAGGATATGTTCGAAAAGTTTCCACGATTTGTCCCATCCCGCTTGTTGGCGTGTGGGCTGAATCATATGCAGGCATCGTTTCCCGAATAGTTTCCCACCACTCTTTTGGCACAGCCGGATTGCCCCACTCTGATGGATCCGAAAGATCGACCGACTGTGACGGCATAACGATCGTTCCTTCCTCTGTCACTGTCTCCATTAAAGCTTGAACAACGGCTACTGAACCTCCGTTTACCCACCCTAATGAAGATAGCGAAGAATGAACCATGATAGTCATCCCTTGTGTGATGCCTAACCTGCGTAAATCTTCTTTTAACGTCTCTTTCGTTCTAGGATGATCTGTTGCTTGGACAATGTGCTTCATCGTAAGCTCCTTACTTATAGTGCTGCTAGAATGTGTTGCTGAACTCTAGCAATATATGTAAAACTTATGTTTCCATAATAGTAAGAATAACATCAATTGTCAAATTATTTAAAGTAATAGAAAAACTCAGTTTTATTCATATCAGTTATCATACAACTGACTTGTTGGTAAGGTTTATTCCCTTCAATTATCCTACTATAATAACCGCTACTGAGGTCTTTCAATAAATTAAAAAGAAGAATATTCCTATAAATAAAAGCAATACTAAGGAAGCTATACATATTTACCTATCACTATTTTCAGGAGGAATGTGTACAATGAGCACATCAAAACTTCCGCCGCTCACGTCCTCAGAGCTTGCTAACTTATGGATGACTTATCAGGAAAAAACGATGATTTTGAGGTTCTTAGAATATTTTCTGGAAGATAAACAGGATTACAAAGAACTTTTTGAGCTATATTACAGCCGATCTTTAAAAAGTGTAGCGCAAATAAAAGAAATATTTGAGAACGAAGGCGCTGTTATCCCAATTGGTTTTACGAAAGATGACGTGAATGTAGGAGTTCCTAAGCTATACGACCATATGTTTGAAGTTATGTATATACGCTTAATGTCTCAAATTGAAACAGGACTGTTTGCTTTGCATTCGACCATGTCTTACCGAGAAGATATCCGGAATTTCTTCGTAGATGCAACAGCAGAAGCACAGGACATATATAATCAATCCACACAAGTATTGTTAGAAACGGGTGTCATCGCAAAACCCCCATACGTTTCTATGCCGAAGGAAGTTCATTTTGTCCATGCGCAAAATTATATAGGCGGATTGAGCTGGTTTAGCGAAAAAAGATCGTTGAATACCATTGAAGTGTCACTTATTCAACATGCTGTTGATACAAATCTTGTCGGAATGCAGCTGATGATTGGTTTTGCTCAAGTGGCCAATAACAAAGAGGCACAGCAGCATTTTGTCAGGGGTATGAAGCTTTCGAAGAAAATTGAAACAGAATTAGGTGATATTTTACGCCATAGCTACATAGAACCTCCGGCTACTCATGCTGGAAAAGCGACGAATTCAACCGTTCCTCCTTTTTCAGATAAGCTGATGATGTACAATACGAGTCTTTTGAGTACGTTCGGTCTGGGGAGTAACGCCTTAGGAGGAGCCTTTAGTTTAAGAAGTGATTTGCCATTAAAGATGCTACAGCTTGCAAAAGACATTTACAGTTTGGCAAAAGAAGGCGGAAAAATTATGATTCAAAACGGTTGGCTTGAAGAGCCTCCTCAAATTGAAGATCGCAATCAGTTAACGAAAAAATAGGTTCTTGCAAATGGGAAAGCTAGCTGCTAAACGTACAGCTAGTCCTATTTGTTTTTTTAGTATACTGTTTTTAGTGCTAGTACGTAACAAATGTTTGCGTTATTTAGAAGCTGTTCCTATGTTTTTCTTAGTCGTTTAGCTCATATTTCTACTTAATTTATAACAGAAAAATAAAAGGTATTTTCTCTGAGCTGACGAAATCTTTCTATATAAAATAGAAAGGAGAAACGTATGTTTCCTATTCTTCGTACACCTCGCACTACACTGCGTGAAATAACAGAAGCGGATGCAGATACTATTTTCGACTGCTTCTCTCAGGAAGAAGTTATCAAATATTACGGGCAAGAAAAATTCACAACTTTCCAAGAAGCTTTGGTGCTGATTGATATTTTTGCTGAAAACTACAGAAATCAAAAAGGTTTGCGCTGGGGAATCGAACGGCTCGATACGGGGGAACTAATCAGGACAGTTGGATTGAATCAGTGGAACCAAAAGCATAAGCGCGCGGAAATTGGCTATGAGCTACACCCTCAGCACTGGAGTCACGGCTATGCTTCGGAAGCTGCTTCGGCTGTTATGGCTTATGGATTTGATACCCTTCAGCTAGTGCGAATTGGAGCTGTTGTGTTTCTTGAAAACAAGGCATCTCAGCACGTGCTTGAAAAGCTCGGGTTTCAACAAGAAGGAGTGTTAAAAAACTATATGTATCAAAACGGAAAAGCTTACGATACGCTTGTTTATAGCTCCCTGCCTCCTACATAATAAAAAAAGGATTCTTTTTAAGAAAAGAATCCTTTTTCGTTTTATTTAAACGCCGCATACCCATCATCAGCCATGATGACACTGCCGTTTACAGCTCCCGCTTCTTCTAAGGACAGCAAATAAACCATATCTGCAATTTGTTTTGGATTAGTGAGCTCTCTGCTCATTGTTTTCGCTTTCATTCCTTCAATCATACCGTTGTCTTTATAGCCTTGAATAATAGGCGTATCAACAAATCCTGGCGCAACGGCGACGACGCGAATACCGTATTTAGCGAGATCTAGCGCAGCTGATTTTGTCATCATCACAACAGCTCCTTTTGTTGCATGATAAGCATACGTTCCGGGTGAGGCTAAGAAGCTAAAAATAGAGGCCGTATTGATAATGACGCCTTTAATACCTAACTCTCTCATTTTCCTGCCTGCTGCCATAATCCCATATGTAACGCCGTGCTGATTCACATTAATAATACGGTGATATTCTTCTAAGTCTTGATCTAAAATAGATGTAGGACGTCCAATCCCTGCATTGTTAAACATCACATCAATTCGTCCAAATGTATTCACCGTTTTCTCAATCAGTGCTTCCACTTCTTCAAACTTGGTGACGTCCGTTTGCACAAATAAAGCGTGGCCTCCAGCTTCTTCAATTTTTTGAAGAGTCTCTTTTCCTTTTCCTTCATCATAATCAGCAATGACCACTGCGTCTCCTTTTTGCGCGAACTTTAAGGCAGTTTCTTTGCCAATTCCGCTTGCTCCCCCTGTAATAACCGCTACTCGTTTTTGCTGCATGTTTCTCCCTCCTTGGTGAAAATTCCTTTCTTTTACATTGTAGCATTCTTTTTTTCTACCAGCCGTTTCTATTCATCACCTCATTGCTATGAAATTGGTTAAGTTAGGCATAGCCAAACGCCTTTTTTACTAAAAATCAGCGCGTGTACAAGCAGTCTGTCATTTTTTGCATTTACTATAGTGTAAGGAGGTGATGGCTATGCATGAACACACAGGTAATGTATCTATTCCCCGTCCTCCGGATGTGGTGACAATTCTTTGGGAGCGAAACCCTTTGGATAGACAAGCTCCTCGTACTGTCGTAGAAGCAACAGTAATCGGCAGCGCAAATCCTTGCGGACGCTTGTTAGCTCAAGGTCAGCGCTACCGCACTGCAGCTCATTGTTTACTTGACAACGGCTTTGAACAAATTACTGCTGAAAGATTAGGCGTATTTGGAGTAGCTGTATTTGTTAGAGAATATTAAAATAGAAAAAGGGACTTTTCTGTAAGTTAGAAAAGTCCCTTTATACATATTACGCGTGGAAATTCGTGCCGTCTGTTACAGCTTCAATTACTCCAGCGCGGATGACAAAGTCACCAAAGTGCTCGCCTTCTTCTCTCTCTTTTGCATAGCGAGGAAGTAAGACGCGCAGCTCATTTAAAATTTCTTCTTCACTGATATTTTCACGGTACATTTTACTTAAGCGGCTACCGTCAAATGCTGCTCCAAGATACATGTTGTATTTGCCCGGTGCTTTACCAATAAAAGCAATTTCACCTAAAGCAGGCCGTGCACAGCCGTTAGGACAGCCCGTCATACGAATCGTGATTTCTTTATCGCGAAGACCATTTTCATCTACAATTGCTTCAATTTTCTCAAGAAGAACTGGGAGATAACGCTCAGCTTCTGCCATCGCAAGCCCGCAAGTTGGAAGCGATACGCAAGCTAATGAGCTGCGGCGAAGAGCCGAATAATGCTTGCCGTCAGTTAATCCGTATTGTTCGATAAGATCACTAATTTGTTTTTTCTTTTCAGTTGATACGTTCGCGATAATTAAGTTTTGATTGGCCGTTAAACGAAAATCACCGCTATGAACTTTTGCAATTTCACGAAGACCCGTCATAAGCTTATAGTCTTCAAAGTCAGCAATACGTCCACCTTGAACAAAAAGAGTAAAGTGCCATTTTCCTTTTACACCTTTTTCCCAGCCGTAGCGGTCGCCGTTATGATCAAAGTGATAAGATTTTGCTTCGTCTAAGCTCCAGCCCAGACGATTTTCAAGCTCTTCTTTTACCGTTTCTAATCCCAGACGATCAACCGTGTATTTAAAACGCGCGTTTTTACGTACAGAGCGGTTTCCATAATCACGTTGAATCGTAATGATTTTTTCAGCTACTTCTAGAATTTGATCAGGTCGACAGAACCCAATCACTTTTGCAAGCTGAGGGTAAGTTGCTTTATCTCCGTGCGTCATACCCATACCGCCGCCGATTGCTACGTTAAACCCAACAAGTTTCTCGTCTTCTAAAATAGCAATAAAGCCAAGGTCTTGTGAATACACGTCAATATCGTTAGACGGTGGAACAGCTACGCCAATTTTGAACTTTCTTGGCAAATAGAGCGGACCATACATTGGTTCCACTTCTTCTTCCACTTCCGGTGTGCTGATCACTTTCTCTTCATCTAGCCAAAGTTCGTGGTACGCTCTTGTACGAGGTAATAAGTAATCACTTAATTTTTTTGACCATTCGAATACTTCAGCGTGCACTTCTGACTGATAGGGATTCGGGTTGCACATTACGTTACGGTTTACATCTCCGCAAGCTGCAATTGTGTCTAATAAAGAAGCATGAATTTCTTGAATCGTTTTCTTCATGTTCCACTTTAAAATTCCGTGCATTTGGAATGCCTGACGAGTCGTCAGCTTTAACGTTCCATTTCCGTATTTTTGTGCTAAATCATCCATCACTAGCCACTGTTCTGGTGTTGAAACACCGCCTGGCGTACGGACGCGCAGCATGAATTGGTAAGCTGGCTCTAGCTTTTGTTTTTGGCGTTCGTTACGAAGATCTCGGTCATCTTGCAAGTAGCTTCCGTGGAACTTCATCAAACGATTATCGTCTTCAGAAATACCTGAGCTGATGCGGTCTAGCATTGTTTCTCCTAATGTACCGCGCAAATAATTACTTTCATCTTTTATGCGCTCAACGTCACTTGGAGGACCTTCGGGCGCTTTTAAAATTTTGTTTACCATGTTGAAAATCTCCTTTCAATCCTCAGTATACATCACGCTGATAACGTTTTTGTTTCTTCATTTCAGCAAGGTAACCTTCCGCCTGTTCACGGCTCATCTTGCCTTCTGTTTCGATAATTTCAACTAGCGTGTTGTGCACGTCGCGTGCCATATTTGTTTTATCTCCGCACACATAAAAAGATGCGCCTTCTTCTAACCATTGGAATAATTCTTTACTATGTTCGAGCATACGGTTTTGTACGTATACTTTTTCTTCAGTATCGCGTGAAAACGCCACGTCCATTTTTGTCAGTACACCATCTTTTAACCACTTTTGCCATTCTGTTTGGTAAAGGAAGTCTGTTACGAAGTGCTGATCTCCAAAGAACATCCATGACTTGCCTTTTGCCCCTGTTTCTTCACGCTCTTGCATAAATGAGCGGAACGGAGCCACACCTGTACCAGGTCCTACCATAATAATTGGCGTTTCTTGATCTTGAGGCAGCTTAAAGTTTTTATTGCTTTGAAGGTATACAGGAATCGTATCGCCCGGCTGCAAACGTTCTGAACAAAGGACTGAACAAACACCTTTGCGCTCGCGTCCATGCGCTTCGTAGCGTACCGCTCCGATTGTTAGATGAACTTCATCAGGGTTTGCTGATAAGCTGCTTGCAATCGAGTAAAGGCGCGCTGGCATTTTACGTAGAATGGCTACAAACTCTTGTGCCGATACGTTCCATGGGCCGAAGTCACGAACTAAGTCAATCACATCACGGCCTTGTGTGTATGCTTTTAATTCCTCGCGATTTTCTACAAGCGCTTTTAACTTATCGTTTCCAGTAAGCTCAGCTGCTTGCTTTAAAAGCGGTTTTGTTAAAACGGTAATTTCAAAATTAGAGGTTAGCGCTTCTCTAAGAGGACGCGTTTCTCCTTCTTTATTCACCGTTACACTTTCACTTGCATCCCACTTGAATTCGTTAAGAAGAAGATCAACAAGTTCCGGGTCATTTTCAGGATAAATACCTAAACTGTCTCCTGGTTCATACGTCAAACCTGAACCTTCTAGAGATAGTTCTAAGTGTCGCGTTTCTTTATTTGATCCGCGGCCGTTTAAGTTTAAGTTCTCAAGCACTTCTGCTTTAAAAGGATTTGTTCTTGAATATGGTGAAGTTCCTGCAGGAGCTTCCGCTGGAACAGTCGCCGAAGCGCTGTGTCCTTTCGCTTCGCTTAATCCGTCAATAACACCTTTAAGCCATTTATTCGCGGGCTCTTCAAAATCTAAGTCACAGTCAACGCGCGGATACAGTCTTTCACCGCCAAGTTCTGCTAAGCGCACATCAAATTCTTTTCCTGTTTGACAGAAAAATTCGTATGAGCTGTCTCCAAGCGATAAGACAGAGAAGCGGAAGTTCTCAAGGTTTGGCGCTCGACGGCCGTGAAGAAATTCATGGAAAGATAGCGCATTATCAGGCGGCTCTCCTTCTCCATGTGTACTTACGACAATTAATAAATTTTCAAGTTTCTTTAAATTATTTGGTTTGAAATCATTCATAGAAGATACAGTTACATTAAAACCTTTTGCTTCAAGCGTTTTGCCTGTATTTTCAGCAAGACCTTGAGCATTTCCTGTCTGTGATCCGTAAAGAATCGTTACGTCTTTTGAAATCGTCTGCTCCGCTTGAGCAGGCGCTGCTGTAGAAACGTCTGGCGTTCCTTCGGCAGACGTAGATTGAGATGCTGTTAAATAACCACTCAACCACATTTTTTGTGCTTCTGTTAATGTCGGCAGAAGGCGATTAAGCAAATCTGCTTGTTCTTGATTAAAAGGGCTGTTTACTACCTTAAGTTGCAACACTGTCCACCTCACAAAAATATATAATTTAAATATGTATGCTTTTACGAATCATCTTCAACAACATGTAATACCTGTGTCTAATTAATCAATGATGTTTCCCTTCATACATTATTATTCCTATAGATTATATCAAATTTAATTATATAAATCATTAGAAAATTCTTATCAAATTCGTCTACCTGCATTTTATCGGAGAAGAATAAATTAGTAAAATACATATAATTGATAACTAGTATTAAGATCATTAATAATTGAAGCTGTCGTTACGTTTTTTATAAATGCAGTTACTTCCATATCTGCTCATTCTACATCCTTCACACGAATATGAATATTTTGTAATTTTTAGAGAAGTTTTGTAGAAACGGTTTTCTTTCTCATCAGAATGTTACATAATAAATGTAACATTAACCCTTTTAAAAAACACTATACGTAAAAGACAGTATATTCTGAAATTTAGGACAGTTTATAGGTGAGCTAGCAACCTTTTATCTATTCATACACGGTGAAGAATATAAAGGGAAGCTTGCAGTACATACCATTCCCTTTTGCTCATCTCAAATGAAAGGACTGGCTTTTAAATCAGGTAATCTTTTTTAAGGAGGCTTCTTGAATGTTTTTACGAGAATTAACGAAAAGTGGGACGATAACTGTTTCTTACTATAAAGATGGAACGCTGCAAACGTGCAAAGGCCGCGTGCACAACTTAAATCTCCATCAGCAAATTCTATCCGTAAAAGACGAAAATGAAGCCGTTGTTTCCCTTTTGCTTTCTGATATTAAATCCATTCATTAGTATGTAAAATTAAGGAGGAATTACTATGTGGAAAGATAATAAGCAAGCGCTTACAGATTTTGTGACGGAAGATCGGTTTGAACTGAACTTATATTTATCGTATTTGCTTGATCAAATTTCGTATGACACGTCTAAACAATCCCCTTTTCTTCGCAAGCCTAATGAAACAACTAGCTAATAATATAGAAAAAAAGCGCACAAATTTGTGCGCTTTTTTTAATGTGATGGCTCTACTTCAGCAATGCCTTCTTCTGGTTTTTCTTCGGCTTTTTTATTTGAAAGCTTGATCTGTCTTAAGAACAATGTGCATACCGCTCCTAAAATAATAAAAGCTAAGCCCATGAAAAAGACGCTGTGCAATGCGCTCATTAGCGAGGTCTTCAAAATAGGCACAATGCTGTCTGAAAGCGCAGCTGGAATACTCTTTAGCGCCTCAGGACTAAACAGCATCTGCAGCACACTTTCAGGATTCGTATCAATCGCTTTTTTGAACCCGTCGGCAAAAGCGCTTGCTTGAGCAGGCAATGAGTTTAAATATGGAACGAGTTTGTCAGTAAGAAGCGTACCTGATTTGGCGTTCATTATCGCTCCTAAAATGGTAATACCGAACGTTCCTCCAATTGAACGGAAAAATTGACTTGATGATGTAACAACACCGAGCTCTTCTTTTGAAAAGCTTTCTTGAAGAGCAAGCGTTAAAATTGGCATCACAAGCCCCATTCCTAAACCGATTATGGCCATATAAGAAGTGGCAACAAGCTTGCTAGTATGAAGGTCTAATGTTGTTAACAAGAAGAACCCTCCTGCCATAATGAGCATACCAGTAACGATTTGAGGTTTGATTCCAACTTTATAAACAAGCTGTCCTCCAATAATACTTGTTACAATCATTGAAATCATCATCGGTGTCATAATGGTACCTGATTCTGAGGCGCTTACTCCAACGATTCCTTGCATAAAGAACGGAACAAATGTAATAGCTCCGAACATGCCAATGCTCATAAAAAAGCCAATGATGTTTAAAAGCGTAAACGTTCGGTTCTTAAATAAATACATCGGAAGAATTGGTTCTTTAGCTTTCGTTTCCACAATAATAAAGCTTATAATCCCAGCAATAGCAAGTGCAAACAAACTAATAATCTGCCAAGAGTTCCAGTCGTAATCTTTTCCTCCAAAGCTCAGGGCAAGAAGCAAGCTTACTACTCCGATAACCATTGTGAACATACCAGCTACATCGAATTTAACAGGTCCTGTATGTTTTTTTCCTTGAAGTCCGAGCGCAATAAAAACGGTAGCGAGTATCCCTACCGGCAAGTTAATGTAAAACACCCATTTCCAGTTCAGTGAATCAACAATCCATCCGCCAATTTGCGGACCGATGACAGAAGCAAGACCATAAATCCCTCCGAATACTCCTTGAAACTTTGCTCGTGCTTTTCCTGTAAATAAATCACCGATTACAATCATTGCCATCGGCATCATAACGCCGCCGCCAATTCCTTGTAATGCACGGAATAAAATAAGCTCTGTCATATTATTTGCCATTCCGCATAAAGCAGAAGCCACCATAAAAATAATAAGTCCTGTAACATAAATTACTCTGCGTCCTACTAAATCAGCGAGCTTTCCTGCAATCGGAACAACCGTTGTTGACGTTAATAAATAGGCTGTTGTCAGCCATGTCATCATGCTTAAACCACCAAGATCTCCTACGATTCTTGGCATAGCTGTTCCGACAATGGTTCCATCAAGTGCAGAAAAGAACATCGCAATAATTAACCCAATTAATAAAAGCGTGCGCTTTGAATTTTTTTGATTTTCCATCGTGTGTCTCTCCTCTTTTTTGTTACTGCTGCTTATCTTTATAAGAAGCAGCTGATGTTGCAAGCTTTTTCGTAATAGAAGCCATCATGGAAAGCTCTTCTTCTGTTAGATGCAAAAGGTAGCGGTCCATAATGGCTTTTCGACCATTTAGCACGTCTTCAAGTTTGCGATGCCCAAACTCCGTTAAGGTAATGTCAACAACTCTTCTGTCTTCTTTATTGTGTTCTCTTACAACAAAATTGTGCTGTTCAAGACGATCCACTAAAAGAGTCACGGCGCTCGGTTTTACATCCATTAGCTCTGCAATTTGAGAAACCTTACTGCTCCCTACTTTCTTTAAATAAGAAAGAACAAATAATTGCGTAGGAGTCATCTCATGCTCATTAAGGCTCTCCATCATTTCGGGCTGCATTTTTTCAAATAGCACTTGAAGCGATGAACGAATCTCCCCAAGATACTGATTGCTTTTTGTCACATCTATTCCTCCAGGCTTGCTTATTTATTTCATGTTATAAATAGTTAATGCTAATTAAATATAAATGCATATAAACTAAAAGTCAATTATTTCTTTTTTAGTATTGACCCTTACGCTGCGTTATATTTTATAGTAGATTTCAGAAGGGAGATGAAAGAATGAACAGAAAAGTAAAAGAAGTGGCTGACTTAGTAGGAATCAGTATCCGCACGCTGCATCACTATGATGAAATCGGGCTATTAAAACCTGATGCTGTCAGTGAATCCGGCTACCGGCTTTATTCACCGGCTAATCTTGATATGCTTCAGCAAATATTATTTTTTAAAGAACTTGGCTTCCCTTTAAAACAAATTCATGAGATTATAACAGACCCAACATTTAATCGCACAGAAGCGTTAATACTGCAAAAAAACATGCTGATTGAAAAACGCAGTCGGCTCGATCAAATGATTGCAACCATTAATAAAACGATTCAATATGAAAAAGGAGCGATTGAAATGAACGAAAAAGAGCGGTTTAAAGGGCTGGATTTTTCGCATAACCCATACGAAGAAGAAGCCCGGAAGCGCTGGGGAAATCAGCGCGTAGATGAAGCGAATGAAAAAGTACAAAGCTTTTCACATGAAGAACAGCAGCACATGTCAAACGAATGGGAAAGTATCTACACTCACTTAGCTTCTCTGCGTGATCTGTCACCATCCTCTACAGAAGCTCAAAAAGCCATTGAGCAATGGTATCAATTTTTAAATGAGAACTTTGGAACGTATTCGTTAGAAGCCTTTAAAGGTCTTGGAGAGATGTATGTACAAGATGAGCGGTTTACAACCAACATCGATCAATACGGAAAAGGATTAGCGAAATTCATGAACGAGGCGATGAGTGTATTTGCAGATGCTAAAAATAATAAACCAAAAGACTGAGATATAACTACATCAATGCAATCTAAAGACGAACAATTAGCATATATGATCTGAACTGCTTGTTCCGCCGCTGTTGATTTCCGTCCAAGGCTTCGCGTTCCGCGGGCGCCGCTGAGCCTCCCAAACCGCTAGAAGCACTACCTATATGAAGCCTATGTTCATCACCACAATGAAAAAATCCGAACGATTCATCGTTCGGATTTTCATTCACTTAATATACTTTTGTTCCAGCCTCTTTTTATAAATGAAGACCCATAAGCATTGTATTATAGTACACGCCATTTATATAGGTGTCTTTTTCTTTTAATCCTTCTGTTTGAAACCCTAGCTCCCTGTATAAAGAAATAGCTCTTTTGTTATCTTCTCGCGTCACAAGTTCGATTTTTTTTGTTTGTTTATTCGTACGTGCCCATTCAATCAGCTCAATCATTAGCTGTCTGCCTAACCCTAGCCCGCTATAAGATTTCTCTACTACAATACCGAGGGTTCCCACATGCTTATTACGCGGGTTTTGAGACGAGGTGATGGATGCAATACTAATGATTTTCTCTTCTTTTTCAGCCACAACTATAAGAGCATTTTGCTCTTGTTTTACAGAAGCTAAAAACAGTTCGTACTCTGAAAGAGGTGTAAGAAACTCACCTTCTCCAAATGACAGAAAATCGCTTTCTCCTCCTACCCGGTTGTAAAAAGCAATCATTTTCTCTGCGTCTTTTGATTCTGCTTCTCGAATGGTGACGCCTATACCATTCTTTAATGTACGTAAACTCATATACCTATCTTCCTTTTAGTTATTCTTGTTTGCTTAGCCGAGTTTTAGCGCTGTTTTTCTCTCCACTGATCTAACCACATGCGATTTCCTAAAGCTGTAAAATCATTTTCATCGGCGTAGCGTTCAATGACGGAAAGCGCGTTGTCCTCAAGCATTGGTGAATAGCTCATGATTTCTAAAATATGATGTGCAGCCCATAAATCAATTCGATAAGTAGGATTCGTCAGCAGTGTTGCAAATTCAAACAGCATGCCTGGATAATATAAATGAATGAGCTGCGCAATTTTTTTCATATCTTCTGCAGCTCGATTGCCTTTTTTTACAGATTTTTTATCTCGATAATCGATTTCATAATGAATTTTGGCGCTTTTTTGATAAAGATCAACTAGCGTTTCATACGTACGGTGTTTCCGCATTTCTCATCTTCCTTTGCTTCTAGATTTCCTCGTTTGAAGATGCTATAGTTCATTTTTAGGTTTCATATATTCAAATAAATGCAGCAAAAATATGATACTTCCGCCAATGCACATCACAAAACTTAACGTAGCAGGATACTGAATAAAGAAACCGACAACACCAAAAATCAGCATAGCAAGCGCTCCTATCATCATAAACAGATGATAAGCCGGTGTATTTTCTTCATTATTCATACATAACTCCTTTTCACTATTTTTTAAGTTATTAAAAAGATATGACACTTCTTTTGGACTATGATCTTTTATTTTGCTGCCGCTTTATTTGTTTAGCTTAGCACGAAGTAACGTGAGAAGGCCTCCTCCAAACATGACGCCACCCACAATTTGATACAGGTGTATGTAGCTTTTTACCGTTTCAAGATACAGATCCGTGTCTACATTCCCTTTACTTTCTAGCCATCTTTGGCCCATTGCCTGACCCGTTGCAACGCTTTTTAACAAAACGACCAGGCCTCCGAGCATGACAACGGCTGCGATCATAAGCTGTACCTTTTCTTTGTCATCTAGCATTTTTTTGAATTCGTCTGCCATCTATCTCTCTCCCATCCTTACCTTGTTATGTATCTACTTGTTTGTAATCATGCTGTTTTTTCTCTATTATAACGCTTAACTTGGTCATTATAACACGGTTTTGCACTGCCTTTAGTCTTACTTTTCATAAATGAAGCCATCTTGGGTGATACTATTTTTGAAACACAGGCGTCTTTAACATCCCTTCATTATTTTTGAAGGGTTACTAATTGAGGTTGATACATGCTTATATTTTTAGGGATTTTTTCACTTTGTGCAGCTGTTTGTTTAGTAGAAATACCTTATTTAAAAAAAGTGAACAGTAAAAAAGAAAAGCAAATTTTTTGGAGTTTGTTCATAGTAAGTATTTTAATTGTTAGTTTAAAATACGGCGGTGTGGAGATCCCTAACCCCGGAGACGGCATTGCTTTTTTATTAAAACCTTTTAGTGATTTTTTGTTCAGTCTGTTGAAGTAAAAGGAAGTGAACAACGTGCACAGTCAGATGAAATTATCCGCAGCACAGTTTCGAATACTCGTCATTTTTTATAGTTTAGGCGACACTATTTTAGTCGTGCCTGGAAGCTTAACGGCTGATTCAAAACAAGAGGCATGGATTCCAGCTATTTTAGGCGTGTGTGTAGGCGTTTTTCTTGTATGGATGTATATCAAACTTTCTAGCCTTTATCCGAATAAAACCCTTATAGAACTAAACGAAGCCATTTTAGGCAAGTGGCTAGGAAAGTTTGTCTCTCTTTTATTTGTCGCTTCTACTCTTCTTTTTTGCAGTCAAGTTTTGTTTTACGTGGGCTCGTTTCTAACAACTCGGATTATTATTCAAACGCCTATGCTTGCTGTTCATATTTTGTTTATGGGAATTGTGATTGTCGGCGTTCGGCTTGGCATTGAAACGATTGCCCGCTGTGCTGAAATTCTCTTTCCTTGGTTTGTTATTCCGTTCTTAATCTTAGTTTTTTCGATTTTCCCTCAAATTCATTATGAGAATTTGCAGCCTTTATTAGAGGTAGGCGTTAAGCCTATTATCAGATCTATTCTGGTATTTACAAGTATTACATCTCTCACTTTTATTGTATTGCTAACCGTTTTCCCTGCTCACGTAGCGGAACCAGCACAGCGAAACCGCGCTTTTTTTACGGGAAGCTTAATCGGCGGAGGCATTATGATTATTATCTTACTGCTTGGCATTCTTGTACTTGGAAATACGTATACACGTATTGCTTTATATCCAAGCTATGAGCTTGCAAGACGGATCGAAGTTGCGGATTTTCTAAAAAACATTGAAGTAATTATGGCTATTATGTGGTTTTTATCTCTTTATTTTAAAACGTCTCTCTACTATTATGCGACCGTTTCTGGACTCGCTCAAATTCTTGAATTAAAAAACTACCGAATTTTAACTCTTCCGCTAGGCATTATTGCCGTTACATTTTCACTTATCGTGTATCCAAGCATTCCATATGAACAAACGTGGGACAGAGATACGTGGATCCCGTACAGTCTGCTATTTGGGCTGTTTTACCCTCTTGGATTATTAATAGTTGGGAAAATTCGCATAAAGCATTCTGCGTCTTTATCCAAATAAAAAAGCCGCTTAAGCGGCTTTCAAAAGAAGACGGTTATACTCACTAATCCATTCCACAGCATATGTAAAATCATAGATGGGAAAATAGATTTTGTCCGGTAATAAATAATGGCAAAGACAAGTCCCATGACGGTAGCTGTAATCGGAAAGCCAATATGTAAAAGACCGAATACAAGAGCGGAAACGAAAATGCCCACAAGCATGTGGTGGCGTTTGGTTAAGAAACCACATAAAACACCTCTGTAAAGCAGCTCTTCTTTAATAGGCGTGATAACTGCTACACTTATAAAAAATATCCAGCTCGAAAGCAGCGTTTGATTAAAACTGCCTTGATTTAAATCTTTTTGCTGCTGATCTGCGCTTTCTACGTTTAAAAATGAAAGCATCACGTACTGCACCGCGGCTACAATCAAAAAGCCTACTACAATATATACATACGTTTTTCTTTCTTTTAATACCGAGAAGTTCCACATAGGCTTTAAAAATCTGCGCACAGGTCTGTACAGTACCGAAACGCCTAGAAAAAACGCCGCGTCTACCAGCAGAGCATATGGTCCTTCTAATAAAATTCCCGTCATATTTGAACCCGTAACTTCATCGTAAATAGCTACTCCAATTCCGGCTATAATCTGCAGACCAAAGCCCAACACGATAAATAGAAGCAGCGTGAAGTAAGTAAACTCTTTTTTCTTTTTAGGCTTTAAAATCGGTTCTGAATTTGTTGATAACGCACTCAAAATAGCAACCTCCAAAAATGATTCTTTCTCTCTAGTCCTCTCAAAATTCTACCATAATCTCCGCTTAATGATGTTATTTTTTAGGAAAAAAGTTATATTTTTTCACATTTTACACTCAAAGGTAGAGTTTGAAAAGATAAATGAGCTAGCCAAATTAGTTGTCAACTTCCTTATATTTGATTACGCTTGAAGAAATCTTACCGAAAGTGAAGTGAAAAAATGGCACACATTTTAATGATTAATTTTCCCGCTGAAGGTCACGTAAACCCAACGCTTGGAATGGTAAAAGCTTTTTCAGACCGAGGTGATACCGTTCACTACATTACGGCCGAGCGTTTCAAAGAGCGCCTTGAAAACGCCGGGGCTATCGTACACACTCACCGAGACTTATTAAGCGGTGTATCCATCAAGCCTGAAACTCCTCAAGGAATCAACGCTTTTTTAAATATCCACATCCAAACGTCTTTAGATACGCTGAAGCTTGTTCATACATTATCAAAAAAAATTGACTTTGACTTTGTGTTTTACGACAAGTTTGGAGCAGGCGAATTAGTCCGTGATTATTTGCGGATTCCCGGGGTTGTATCATCCGCTTCTTTTTTAATGCCAAAAGAACGCTTAGCAATGATGCCTCTGCATCCCGATTCAGACGTTCCATTTAAACCTGACGAAAAAGCTCAGTACGGGCTCAGCTTGCTAAAAAATCAGTTTGGGGTAGAACCTAAAAATCTGCTTCAATTTATGAACAATGAAGGCGAATTAACGGTCGTATATACAAGCCGCTTTTTTCAGCCGCTTCATGAACATTTTGACGACTCGTGTTTATTTATTGGGCCAAGCTTTCCAAAGCGTCACGGCTCTCACGATTTTCCGCTAGAAAAGCTAAAGAACGAAAAAGTTCTTTATATTTCAATGGGAACGGTGCTTCATGATGTAGAAGGCTTTTTCAACCTTTGCATCGACGCATTTAGCGACTTTGAAGGAAAAGTTGTGATTGCAGCAGGAGACCGGGCTGATTTTAAAAAAATAAAAAAAGCACCGGAGCATTTTATTATTTCACCCTATGTTCCACAGCTTGACGTGCTAAAAGAAGCTGATGTTTTTATCACGCACGGAGGCATGAACAGCGTAAATGAAAGTATACATTTTAACGTACCGTTAGTCGTTTTACCTCATGGGAAAGACCAGCCTCTCGTTGCTCAAAGGCTCGTGGAACTAAACGCCGGGTATCGCTTAGCAAAAGAAACGGTAAATGCTTCTCTGTTAAGGAATGCCGTTGACGAAGTCATACATGACGACCGCTACAAAAAAGGGATAAAAGAAATCAACGTAAGTTTCGAACAGGCAGCTGGCCCCGCCGCTGCAGCCGAAAAAATAGTAAATCACGTAGTGAAACAATATTCATAGAGAAAAGGTGCACATTTGTGCACCTTTTTTCATTAAACCAGCCATGTACAAACTGTATATATGCCAATGATTAGCAAACTGACGACTGTAAGGAAAAACAATGCACATCCAGCTACAATAAGTTTATCAGCCCATTTGGATACGTAACGAGCAAAGCGTGCAGGCGATCTCTCACTTTCCCCAAGTTCTCTTTTTTGATATCTCGTTGAATATTTTGCCTTGTTTTTTTGATACTACATAGCTCATAAGCCTCTCCTTTTTAGGTGTTTATGCTCATCTTGACAAGGGTACAATGAACTATAATTGATTTTCGAAGGGGCTCGGTTATGAACAATGATCTTTTACTCATTCAAGAGATAAAAATCCGAAAGAAAGAAGCACTTCATCAGCTTTACAATCGATATGAATCGCTTTTGTATCGTCTTGTCTATTCAGCAGTAAAAGATCCACATGCTTGCGAAAGCATCTTAACAGAGCTATTCAAAGAAATTTGGCATTCCCCTGATCTTTTGGTCAAAGAACGTACTCTTTCTCTTTCCTTGTGCAAGCAGTGTGTAAAAAATATAAAAAAGCACAGCCAGAACTCAGAGAGGATTTCGTCATAAATCATTTTTTTGCCATACATACTATGAATACAAATCCATATGACTGAAATAATCGAAAATATGATTTAAATCTGTAATCTTTATGCTATGAGTGCTGTAAGCAACGATTATTTCAGCCAGCATAAGAACGAATAAAATGGCCAATAGCACCTTAACAAGCGGAAATTGTCGGAACTGAGGAGAAAAAAGCAGCTTACTGACTGTATACAAAAACAGCAGGATAAAGTAGATCATCATGGCATTTGTCGCCTGAAGGGGCACATTCCAGACAAATATGTACACGCTGAATGTCAAAATTAAAATAAACGACATTTCTTTCCCGCTAAAAAAATCACTCATTGCGTAACACCTTTTCTTGTTCATGAAGGAATAAGAAATTATAAACTCACGAAACATTAACGTTATTTTTACAACAGTATACACGATTTTCCTGTTAATTTCTATATACCAGTGTATATATGAAGCTGCTTTTAGCGGATTGGCGTCATGTTTTTGAGTGCAATGGGTTATAGTAACAGAGAAAGGCTCATAAAGGAGGTTTAGATAATATGGAAAACACAAATGAATTTGTTCAAAAGCTGAATGATAATCAAGAAAAGCAGCGTAAAAATAAGCAGGGTCAAGCTACTGGACATCCTGAGAAAAAACTTCCTAACAAACAGCATTAATGTTGTAAAAGTTGGCTGTAAAGACAGCCGGCTTTTTTTTTGAACTTTTTTCGGAAGTCGAAATGTTTGAAGATAAAACAAATCCCCTGTTACAATAAACTGAACCCGCTGCAAAACGTTCGCAGCTATACTTTCCTCTTAAGGAGCTGAATATAAAATGAGTACATTTGAAAAACTATTCCAACCAACAAACATTGAAGCATTTGATTTACACACTCGTACAGCAATGGCACCGATGACAAGATGCTTTGCTGATCCAGAGACAGGCGTAGTCGGTCAAGACGTTGTAGACTATTACCGCCGCCGCGCAAAGGATGGTATTGGCTTAATTATTAGTGAAGGAATTGTTATCAGCGAACGCGCAAAAGGAAATCCTGGCGTTCCGGGTATCTATACCCAAGAACAAATTGATTCATGGAAGCCTGTAACAGAAGCTGTTCATGAAGAAGGCGGCACGATTATTGCTCAAATTTGGCACGTTGGCCGCTTGAGTCATTCCGGATTAATCAATGGACATAAGCCTCAGGCCCCTTCCGCTATTGCAGCACAAGGCCAAGTGCCTCGTTTCCGCAAGCCCTATGAAGAGCCTCAAGAAATGTCAAAAGAAGATATTAAAGAAGTTGTAGGACAGTATGCTCAAGCCGCTAAAAACGCCATTGAGGCAGGATTTGACGGCGTTGAAATTCACGGGGCTCACGGCTATTTAATCGATCAGTTTAATTCAGACTGGTCTAATAAACGGACTGATGAATACGGAGGCGACCTTGCACAGCGATTAACGTTTATGAAAGAAGTGATTTCTGCTGTTATCGACGCCATTGGAAAAGAGCACGTTGTGATTCGCTTCTCTCCTCATAAGCTTGATAAACCCGACTATCGCTGGGATGATACTGAAAAAGCTATTCAAACGTATACAGAAGCATTTAAAGAAACAGGAATTGAGATCATTCATCCGTCTATGCTGGATTTTTATGAAGATGTTCAAAACGGTCAAAATCTTTATGAAATTACGCGTAAGTACTGGGATGGACCGATTATCGGTGTAGGTGACTTAACGCCTGAATCAGCTGAAAAAGCGCTGCAAGCCGGCTGGATCGACGTAGCTGCTATTGGCCGCCCACTTATTTCAAATCCTGATTATTTACAGCGCATCAAAAACGGAGATGCTCTTGTCGAATACGATGCTAAAAAACATTTACCAGAGCTTATCTAAAAAAAAAGCGCTCCTTTCGGAGCGCTTTTTTTATTGGTTTACGTATGCCTGAACTTCTTGTTTCCAAATAGCATAGCCTTTGCCCTTTAAATGAAGACCATCAACCGTGAAATTACTTTTTAACTGATTATGTGTAGATACTTTCGAATACAGGTCAATGTAAGAATCATTGTGTTTCTTAGCCAGACGCTCTAAATAGTTATTTAATGCGATAACATCTTTATTGTCCACTGCGTCGCCGCATTTTTTATTGTTCACGGGCAGTACACTTTGAATATAGACTTTTGTATTCGGTGATTCTTTATGAATACGCTCAAGAATTTCAGCATAATTGGCTTTGGTTTTTTTTACAGATTTTTGCTCATTTAAATCGTTAATGCCAATCATTAAGAAAATCTTTTTTGGCTTAGCATCTGTAATACTTTTTAGACGGTGCAATACCCCTTCTGTTGTATCATCGGCTACGCCTCGATTGACAATCTGCTTATTATGAAAAAGTTCGCTCCATTCAGAGCGCTGGGTAATGCTATCACCGAGAAATACGATTGACTCTTTAGGAATACTTAATTGCTTGAACAAAGTGGTCCGTTCAATGTAATAAGGATTATCTCTATAGCTTTGCTTAGACGAATCCTTAGATGACAGCGGATTTTTCATCGCGCTGCTGCTTGTCGCATAAAAAGCAAAAACACCTATGAAAAGGACATTTAAAATAATGGAACTGATAAATACAACTTTCTTTGTTGAACTCACGAAAACGACACTCCTGTACTTTGTATGTTTTTTAGATAACTCTACGATGATATAGTAAAGCTTCCTGTTAACACTCTTTCCCTCCATACAAGACATTTAATCATTTTTTGTAAATAATGATTTTACATAAAAAAGAAGCGGCGCTTGAAAGCGCCGCTTCTTTTTCTATAATATAAGGGGTTAAAACGTACTTTTATTATAACATATAGCCTATGGTCATATTTTCCTCTATTAGAAAATAGTTCTTATGTCGTTTCTTTTTCCAGCTGTTTTTCTCTTTTCACTTGCTTTGCGAAGAAGAGTTCGTATACCACTGGAATAATAATTAAGGTAAGAAGGGTAGATGACGCAAGCCCTCCGATCACCGTGATAGCTAAGCCTTTTGAAATCAACGTTCCGCTTGACGTAGTAAGCGCCAGCGGAATCAATGCAGCAATGGTAGCAAATGCTGTCATTAAAATTGGACGCAAGCGCGTTTTCCCAGCTTCAATAAGTGATTGGCGGATCGTCATGCCTTTTTGTTCACGATTTTGGGTAATTCGATCTACAAGTACAATCGCGTTGGTTGTAACAATTCCAATCAGCATTAAGAATCCTATCATGACACTGACGGACAGCGGTTCTTTTGCAAGGACTAGACCAACTAACGAACCGATTGGCACAAAAATGAGTGACGATAAAATGATAAATGGAATACGCGCTTTTCCAAACGTAACGAGCATCGTTAAATACACAAGGCCGATTGCTGTTAAAATAGCTAGACCTAGAGATTGAAAGACTTCCACTGTCTCGTCGCTTCCCCCTCCACCGTCCAAGCTCACATCTTTTGGCAAGTCTAACTTTTTCACTCCATCTACAACATCTTTGGTCACGGCTTGAACATCATCGCCTTTAATGTCTGCTTCCACTCGCGCAAATACTTTGCCGTCAAGCTTTTGAATAGAAGTGAACGTATCAATTGTACGAACGTCAGCAATATCTTTTACTAACACAGGTCCTCGTTCTGTAAATACTTGAAGATCTTTAATTTCTTTTACTGAGGCAAGGTCTTTATCGTACGAAAGCTGGACCGCTCGTTTTGTATTATCTAATTTTAAGTCTCCGACGGATACCGGTTTGGTTTGATCAGAGATCGTACCAAGCAGCTGAAATCCAGATACCCCGTACTCTGCGGCTTTATCAGGATCTACTTCGACTACAAGCTGCTTTTGCTTATCTGAGAAGTTATTTGTTACATATTTAAGACGTTTGTCTTTGTTTAAGTGGTTTTCCACTTGCTTAGCTGCCTTTTGCAAGTCATCTAAATTAGAAGAATATAAATCAACCGTTACGTTATTATTTGTAGGAGGCCCTCCTGTTGATGCTTCTTGCACATTAACCGTTGCTTTCGGTGATTCTTCTTTCGTGATGCTTTCCATTTTCTTTTGAACTTTATCAATAAACGTATCAACATTCACGCCTTCTTTTACGTTCAAGAAATAGCCAACTTGGTTCGGACGTTTTACACCTGTTGAAAAGTCGCGTGATCCAACTTCCGTGGTCACATCTGAAATTTCATTTTGATCCGCAAACATCTTTTCAATTTTTAAAGATACGTCGTTTGTTTTTTCAAGTGATGTAGATGCCGGTAATTGAACATTGGCTTGAAGCATCTTTTGTTCTTCATTTGGAATAAACGTAAAGCCTAATGAAGGCACAAGCGCAAATGAACCAAACAGTAAAATAAAGGATAAAATTAAAATTTTAATTTTATGATTAAGCGACCATGCAATCGCTTTTGCATACCCGCGCTGCAGCTTTCCTTCTTTTTCTTCAGGCGGTACTTTTTTAAATGCAAACTTTGCTAAAATCGGCACGATTGTAATCGCTACAAGAAGAGAGGCTAACAGTGAAAAAACAACTGTTAAGGCAAACGGCAAGAAGAACTCTCCTGTAATTCCTCCTACAAAACCGATTGGCAAGAATACGACAACCGTTGTAATCGTAGACGAGGTAATGGCTTTTAAAATCTCTTTTGTGGACGATTCGACAAGCTCATTGCTCATGCCTTCTTCTGAACGGCGTACGCGTCTGAAAATGTTCTCAATAACAACAATACTGTCATCCACTACGCGCCCAACGGCTACAGCCATTCCGCCTAGTGTCATAATGTTAAGTGAAATATCAAGCTGGTTTAAGAAAATAGCTGATACTAACAGCGATAATGGAATCGATATAATCGCAATGATCGTAGCGCGGAAGTTACGCAAGAAAATCAGCACGGCGAGTGACGCAAATAATGCTCCGAGCAATCCTTCACGCACTAATGTTTCAACAGACTTTTCAATGCCGTCAGCTGAGTCAAAGCCGATTGCGTAGTCTAACTGATCGTCATATTTTTTCAAAATTTTCATCGTTTCGCTTGCTACTTCAACCGTATTGGCATCTTGTTTTTTTGTGATGGCCATCGACAGCGCATCTTTGCCGTCATAGCGCGTATATTCACCTTGTTCTGTTACGGCTTCGACTTTGGCAATATCGCCAAGCTTCACAGGCTTTGCTTCAGGATTCATCGTAGATTTCAGCTGGATTTTCTTTAATGCATCGATCGTCGCAACTTTTTCTTCTACTCGCACTGGAATTTGAAGCTCTTTTCCGTTTAATGTTCCTGCTGGGAATGAAACAGCTTTTTGATTAATTTGTTCTTTCATCTCATCAAGCGTCAAGCCAGCTTGAGCTGCTTTTTCTTTATCGACCGTAATTTGTAAAAGGTCCTCTTTCACGCCGCCAACTGAGACGGAGTTAATACCTTGAATTTTATTCAATTCAGGAATCACTTCATCGTTTAATACTTTTTCAAGATTTGCATCATCTTTCGCAAACAGTGAAATGTTGAAAATCGGGAATGAACCAAACGAAAAACGATTTACGTCTACATTTGATGACTCTGGTAAATCTAATTCTTTTATCGACGAGTTAATTTGCTGTTCAACTTTATCTAAATCCGTATTAAACGGGAATTCTAAATTAATAATACCAACGTTTTCATACGATACGCTTTGTACGCTTTTAACGCCTTCAATTCCTTTCACTTGGTCTTCGATTTTCGACGTGACGCTTTCATTTACGTCATCAGGAGAAGCCCCAGGATACGTTGCTTCAATGGACAGCTGCGGAAATTCGATATTCGGCAGTAAATCAATTTTTAGTTTTGAAAATGAATATAGCCCCGCTAAAATAAGTAAAAATGAAACGATAAACACAGCTACCGCATTTTTTAAACTAAATCTCGTCAAAAAATTCATCTTTTTCCTCCGTTACGTAACTAAGTTATTTGAGAAGCCTTCATCCTTTAATAGCTGCAGACCCGTTTTAATTTTTCAACAATTTTAGAGTACCCACGGGTCAGTTTTTCACAAAAAAAACTCACCTCCTCTCATGTGCTGATGAACTGTCTATACAAACTGAAATTTGATGGTCACACGCTCCCCCTGGCAGCGAGATAAAGGAAAAGCCGTCTTGACCATATAAATCCCAACCTTCAAAAAACGAGCTGTCGTGAAACATATCTAGCGCATACCCATTAGAAAACGCAATTCGAAGGATACCGATATCTTCATACCACTGTATAGAGAGAATGCGCTGGCCAAGCAGCAGCGCTTCGACTTGCTGGCGCTGCTCGGCAGAATGCAGCGATTTCCAGTCCGCTTGACCAAGCAAGATGCTGCGTTTGTTTTTTAGTCTCCATGGACATTCTGCCACAAGTCCACCTTTACTAAATCCAAGAGAAAACGGCAGTGTATTGTCAGTGTTCACCTTGGTTACGATTTGCTCTTGAAAATATGAAAAGTTAATTACTGTGCTGCTGTTATTCATCATATCCCTCCATTATCAACCAGTACCGATGAGTCATTTTTGGGTCTCAAAATAGCAGCCTTCAATGTATAAGTTCACAATGAACTCCGCATAGTTCATGATATCTTCTTCTGTTATATCATCATCGGAAACGATATCCATCCTATACCCATTTAACATGCTGCAAAACGCTTGTGAGTGTAAAAAAGCATTTTTTATTTTTTGCTCTTCAATCAATTTAGCAACAAGCCCGTGATAATCCTCAAAAAATTGATGAAGACGACCCATCATTTCTGGCATTTGGTGAGGGGCTTGCCAAAAAGAGTCCGGATATTTTTTAGTTTCGTAAAAAAAGAGCAGGTGATGCTTCGCAACTGAATACAGCTTTTCATAAAACGTTTGGCATTCATCCGTTCTTCGCTTTGCGTGATACAAAAACTCATCAAACGAACGATTGTTCACAGCGATATAAAGCGACTCTTTAGACGAAAAGTACAAGTAAAGCGTTCCTTTAGATACACCCGCTAGTTTAGCAATATCAATCATTTTTGCTTCATAGTAACCTTTGGATCCGAACACTTCAAAAGCAGCATCTAAAATTTTCTCTCGCTGCTGTTTTCGGTTTGTCATGATAAAAAATCCTCTCATACGTTTTCGATACTATACATATAAAATAATTAAAATAACTTGTCAACACATAGTGTGCTCTTTTATCCATTGCATCACAAGAGTATGTCAGTTTTTCAAACCAAATACTTCTATAGAGCAAATTAAAGCGTTTTCGACTTTTTTGTGACAGATACAAATGATGCTTGTATATGAAGAGCTCGCTATGGTACATTTTTGTCATTGATACAGAAATTTATTCCGTCGTTACGGGAGGAGAAAACATGGTTCTTACATCACCAATCGGTCGCCTGCGTTTAGTAGGCATTTTAGAAGGAATTTCATTTTTACTGCTTCTTGGCATTGCTATGCCGCTAAAATATGCAGCAGGCATACCCGAAGCTGTATCAGTTGTAGGCGCAGCACACGGTGCACTTTTTGTGCTGTACGCTCTTGCAGTCGTTCATGTAAAATTCGCGCATAAATGGTCAATCGGCCGCTCTTTATTTGCATTTCTTATGTCGGTTATTCCGTTTGGCCCTTTTATTTTAGAGCGCCAGCTGAAAAAAGAACAGTAAAAGAAAAGAACGTCACGGACATCATGTTTCCATGACGTTCTTTTTCCTTACTGTTCCGCACTGTTTTCGCTAAAGTGATCAATCGTTTTCCACCACTTCAGTGAGTGAGGTTTTAATAGCATTCCAATTTCTTCTGGACTAATTTGCTGATCTATAATCATTTCATGCATTGCTTGAAAGAGTCCTGTTGTAACAGCTTCTTTCACATCAGATTCACCTTCTATATACAGCTGTTCAATCGCTTCAAACACATCCGGTTCACGTTCGAGCTGGCCGTTATATTCAAGAGAGATCAAATGACCCGCTACTCGGCTTAATTCATGCTGCAGCTCTTCTTTATCGTTGAAGTTGATTTCTTCGCTTGGCTCAAAAGATGGGCAAGCTTCTTTTAGTAATGGAATAACATTTTGTTTTGTAATCATATCTAAATTCCCTGCCTTTGCATGTGTGACAAATTCTCTATTCTTTACCCTTTTCTCTTTTTCTATAAACTTGTTTTACAAAACTTTACCGTTTTCTACAACTACTTCTCCTTTTTTCACTACGCTATCAATATGATTCAAGCCATACTGATATTGAAGGGTTCGATAACTAGAGACATTAAAAATCGCTAAGTCAGCTTGTTTTCCGGCTTCAATACTCCCAATCTTATCTCCTTGATTAATAGCATGAGCTGCGTTAATAGTTGTGGCTACAAGCACTTCTTCAGGACTCATGTTCATATTCATACATGCCAGATTCATCACAAATTGCTGTGAAGTCGTTGGAGATGAACCTGGATTGCAGTCTGTAGAAAGAGTAACCGGAACGCCTAAATCGATCATTTTTCTAGCATCTGGCCATTTCATTCCAACAAATAAGGAATTCCCCGGTAAAAGTGTGGCTACGATCCGTTTTTCAGCCAGTTTCTTTAACCCTTCATCAGAAGCATACAAAAGATAATCTGCTGATATCGCTCCTACCTCTGCTGCGAGCTCTGCTCCTCTGCAGTATTCAAAGGGGTCGGCATGTATTTTAGGAAGCATGCCATGGCTTTTCCCGGCTTCGAGTATTTCTTGGCATTGTTTGAATGAAAAAGCATTTGGAAGACATACAGCATCATTAAACGCTGCGAGCTTATAAGAAGAAATTTGAGGAATCATTTCGTGAATAAGTAAATTGACGTATTTCTGCGTATCTCTTTTATATGCTAAAGGTACGACGTGTGCTCCTAAGAAGGTGCTTATGACATCAACTGCGTGCGTATCATTCAGCATTTTAGCGATTTGCAGCTGCTTTAGTTCTGTTTCTAGTTCTAAGCCATATCCGCTTTTCACTTCTACAGTTGTGACTCCGTGAGCTAGAAAAGACGTAAGACGCTCATAGCTCTGCTGATAAATTCGATACGCATACTCTTCCTGTGTTTGAACGACAGTGGAGTGAATACCTCCACCTTCTTCTAATAAATCCAAGTAAGAAGTTGGTCTTTCAAACCGCCTATAAAATTCTTCTTCACGAGAGCCAGCGTACACAGTGTGTGTATGGGGATCAATCAGACCTGGAGTTACAATTTTGTGAGAAGCATCAATAATCGTTGCATCATTTCTTTCCCTTTCATATTTTTGTTCTAGCTCTTTTGTTGTACCTACAGTCACAATTTGATCTCCTTCTATCCAGACTGAGCCATTTTCAATCACCGTCAAGTTTCTCATTTCTTTTCCAGCTAAAGGACCTTTATTTTCTTTGGCCGTTACAACTTGCGAAGCATTTTTAATCCATAGCGCTTTTTTGGACATCGTTGAATTTCCCCCTTTTCTAGCGTGTACCACGTTTTGGGGCTCCATGTTTACCGTAAACTCATTTAGATTCACCTACACATTTCGCACCTCTGCCTTCTTTCTTGTAGGTAGAAATTCGAAAAAGCATGTCCATGGTCTGAAAAGCGTGTTTTTAAGTCTTTAAAGCTAGATAACTTATATTTTTTTCAATTATATACGCTTTTAGACCCTTTTTTTCTCCGTTTTCTTACTTATCGACTCTCGTTTTATACAGATATATTCTTATATACTAAATCTTTTATCACATGTATTTTATAAACATCACGGCGAGTTCCCCTTAACAGGATAAATAATAGATTTCTAGGAAGAGAACGTTTATAATATTCTTTGAAGTTTTACTTTTAGAAAGATTCACTAATGGAGGAAGAAATATGATTGTCAACTATAAAAACCAAGCAACCGGCCATCGCATGAATAACGGCTGGAATCTTTTCTATGCGTCAAACTTAACGATGTGGCGCAAAGATGAAAAGTATTTGCTTTTAGATGAAAACCAAGATGTAGTGATGATCTTTGGCTTTAAAAAAGACGAAATCATTCTAGATAAATTGCAAACGTGGGGCTATACATTTGGTGTCCATCCAGAGAAAAAACAAATTTCCTGCTTGCAGCGTCAAGAAGAAATTGGTGAATAAAAAGAGGGCTGAAAAAATTCAGCCCTCTTTTTTATTAATGGGTTTGTTGAAACATAGCGCTCAGCTGCTTTTTTTCAGATGGTTTTACAACATAATACCATGTACCATCTACCATTTGTCCTTCTCCTTTTACCGTTACCGTTTCGAAATCAGGCCGTCCATTCTTAATGACGTTATACATCGTAAATGCATCGCTGACATCAATATTCGTTTGGATATGCTTTTTTGCGAGCGTGAGAAGACTTGGGATATTTTTCACCGTTGACATGTTCATTCCTTTATCTAATAGAGCTTCCACCACTTGACGCTGGCGATTGTTTCTTCCTAAATCACCTTTTGGGTCTTCATGTCTCATCCGTACATAGGCAAGAGCTTTTTCACCGTTCAACGCATTTTCTCCTTGAGGAAAGATAAATGAATCAAACACAAAAGGAAACGGGTTATTCACGTTCACGCCGCCAAGTTCATCGACTACATCTTTGAACCCCTCCATATTTACTTTCACATAGTAGTCAACGTCAATATTTAAAAAATTCTCAACCGTGCGCACGGTTAAAGGAATGCCTCCGTATCGATAAGCATGGTTAATTTTCTCATCCGTTCCTTTTCCATCAATGTGCACGCGCGTATCTCTAGGGATCGGCATAACTTTTGCTTTATTATGGCTTTTATCTAAATTGACCACCATTAATACATCTGAGCGGCCCGTATCGCCTGGCCTTTCATCTACGCCCATAACGAGTACATTAAACGAATGAGGCTGCTCTTTAGCAGATGTTTGATGCTGATAGACAATTCCAAACCCAGCGGTTCCTAAAAGCAACATACATGCCGCTAAGATGCCTACTTTGTATTTTTTCATTCATACGGCCTCCTTTACACATCACTTACTCTCTATATGCCTTAATGAATGAAAATTTATACCTTCTTGAGGAAATTTAAGCACACGTCAAAAAAGCCCGCTTGTTGAGAAGCTGGCTTTTCACTAGTAGATGTTAGCTTGATTTTTGATGCACATCACGCTGTGCCCATTCACTTTCTAGCATACTCATTTCAATTAAGCTCCAGTACTGTCCATCTACAAGCCGGACATCTCGAAGAAGGCCTTCGCGTGTAAAGCCAATTCGTTCATAAGACTGAATCGCCCGCTCGTTAAAATCAAAGACGCCGAGCGAAATTCGGTGAAGGCCCAGTTCTTCAAAACCGAAAGCTAACACTTTTTCAAACATGTGCGCGCAAAACCCTTTTCCTCTATACTTTTCACCAAGCAGCACTCGGCCAATTCTTCCTGTTTTATGATAATAATCAATATGAGCCAGAGAAATATGCCCAATAAGCTGTTCATTGTCATCTATGACAGAAAAAGCATAGGTAGAGGCACCATCTTCATTTGCATATCGAATGTAGTGTTTTAACTGTCTAGGAGTAAGCGGAAAAGAAAAGCTAGAGCCGCTCCATTGCACCATAAATGACTCGGAGGGAATCCAATCCATTAGCTGTTTAAAGTCTTTTTTGGAGAACGGTCGTAGAGCTATCACATAATTCTCCCCCTTATTATTTCTGACTTTTCTAAATATATTACATTTATCATAATAAACTGTCAACTGTCTATGTAAAAAAAAGCCATCATTTCGATGACTTATAGCTGTAATGCTTTTCTGAGAAGAGTTAAATCATGAGTAAATTCAAAAAAATAGGTTCTATTTTCATTGTCAAATACCATCATGATTGGTTTTTGGTTCGGTTCAAGAACAAAAATAACTTCACTTGCCAGCGTGTTGACCGCACTATTTTCAATTTTCACGGCTGGATCAAGAGGTACTTTAACAAGATAGCCTTTTTTAGGAAGCGGACTTGCCTTTTTATATAAACCAGTAATGGACGCAATACTTTTTTCGGCTTCTTTTTGAACATTTGGAGGTTTGGGCGTTGAACGAACGACTCTGCCCGTTTCAATTTGAAACACCTCTACTTTTGGCTGTTCAGCACTTACTGCTTGCGGAAAAATAAAAGCAGCGAATACGACGCATACAGCAACCCATTTTCGTATCATTTTAAGCACCTCTTTCCATAGTGGATGAGATGGAGATAAGAATGGTCGTCTCTTCTTATACTATGACCTATTTTTACGTATTTATTTCACTAAATGAATGCCTATACTTCCATGTTTTTGTCATGTTCTCAGAACTTCCTCTATACACTACTAATAAGGACACGCTGTATGAGGTGATAAGATGTCGTGGTTTGAAGCATTTATTTTGGGAATCATTCAGGGGCTTACAGAGTTTTTACCGATAAGCAGCACGGGGCATTTGTATTTAGGGCGCCACTTATTTGGCTTAGACGATGCGGGATTGTATTTAGATACGATGCTGCACATGGGCACTCTGCTTGCTGTGTTTGTCTTTTATAAGCGTGAGCTATGGCATATTATTCGGCATCCCTTTAGCAAGCTTACAGGGCTTTTAGTGATAGGAACGATCCCTGCAGTTGCGATTGGTCTTTTGTTTAAAGACTATTTTGACAGCATTTCTAAATCTGGCCTAACGATCGGCTGGGAATTTCTTGCGACGGGACTGCTGTTATGGTTTGGTGATTCCGTAAAAAATGGCTATAAAAAAATGGATCATATTTCATACGGAGATGCTTTTTTTATCGGCTCGTTTCAAGCAGCTGCGATATTCCCTGCTGTATCCAGGTCAGGCTTAACGATGGTAGCTGCGTTAATGCGAAAATTAGACCGTGAAACAGCCGCTTATTTTTCCTTTTTATTGTCGACTCCGGCCATTTGCGGAGCAGTGTTACTTCAGTTAAAAGATGTAGTCACAGGTGAAGTCGAGCAGCTCTCCGTTTTCTTTTTATTCGTCGCTACCCTTTCATCTGCTTTATTTGGTTATGTAGCCGTAAAATGGATGATCAATTATTTAAAGCATCATTCGTTAAAAACGTTTGCGATTTACGTTTGGATATTAGGTGCAGTCGTGCTTGTTTGTCAGTTTACGGGGGTGTTTTAAAATGAAGATAAAAGTCCGGACGCTTTTTTTAGTATTGTTTTTTGCCGGCATTTTAGTCGTGACAAGCTACGTTGATAACAATTCCCAGCAGTCGTTTAACAGCTTATCTCACCTTTCACTTGATGGAGGAGCTGTTGAAACCTCTGCTGATGAAGACGAGGCGGAACAATTAAATATGTCGGTCAAAGAAGTTCATGTTAAAACAGAAAAAAGAGGCGGATACCGAATTGAAGTATACGAACAAGTAAATGTTTATAGAGATGATAAAGGAAAAGTAGTAAAAAAAGTGGCTACGGGAGAATATCAAACGTTGAAATATAAACTGAATGAAAAAAAATAAACCACTTACCGAAGTAAGTGGTTTTATTTTTAATGGTTAAAGTGAGCTGCAAGAATCCACAGTGTACCAACAACGATACAAAGTGCAATAAAGAAACTGTAAAGAATATTTGCAACCTGTACTTTACCATTTTCACTTTCAGTCATGTGCATGAACATTACTAGCTGCATTGCTGCTTGTAATAACGCTAGGATCATGATAAGAGTCATCGTAATGCTTCTTGATAGATCAGCTAGCACTACTAAACCAAGCGCTGCGAATGTTAAGGCTAGTGAAAGGATAAGCCCAAATACATGACTAAGCGGAAAACCTGCTTTTTGGCCTTGTTTATTTTCCATGTCTTATCCCACCAATCCGTTCAAGTATACAAGCGTGAAGATGAAGATCCATACAACATCAAGGAAATGCCAGTATAAACCGATAATAAATACTTTACGAGCAGTAACTGGTGTTAATCCTCGTCTTACTAATTGAATAATAATACTGATTGCCCAGAATACACCGACTGTTACGTGAAGACCGTGCGTTCCAAGTAGTGTAAAGAACCCTGATAAGAAGGCACTTGTTTGCATTGTTGCACCTTCGTGAACTGCGTACATGTAAAACTCACGAATTTCGTAGAAAAGGAATCCTCCACCAAGAACAAGCGTAATAACAAACCAAACTAAAAGTCCTTTTAAATCATTATTACGCATTTTAAAGATGGCAATTCCCATCGTGAAACTACTGAATAGTAGTAACAGCGTTTCGATCATAAAATCTTTAACAACGAACAGTTCTTCTGCAGTAGGGCCACCCGCTGTGCGCGTATGGTACGTTAAGTACGTTACGAACAGCGTAGAGAACAACGCGATCTCGGCACCTAAGAAAATCCAGAATCCAAGGATATTCAGGCGACTTTGTTCTTCTTGGTATTCTAACGGCAATGATTTATCTAAATGTCCTGCCATTATTTGTCACCCCCTGTAATTCCTTCAACCTTCTTGATTTCATCTACTTTTACATAGAAGCCCGGATCATAATCAAATGAACGAGCAAGCATACAAGCAAAAATACCTGCTAATCCAACGATTGCCATTGGAATCCATTCAAATACTAAGCCAAATCCACCGATAAACCAGAAAATACCTGAGATAAACGGCACACCAGAGTTGCTTGGTAAGTGAATTGGTTTTAAGTCTTCTGCTTTAATTTCTGTTTCATTACGTTTTTTCATGTGCCAGAATGCATCCATCTCTTTCACATGAGGAATTACTGCAAAGTTGTAAGCTTGAACTGGTGATTTAGTCCACCACTCAAGTGTACGACCATCCCAAGGATCGTTTGCAGTGTCGCGTTTGTTTTTCCATGCACTGTATAATAAGTTAACTACTAATACGAAGAAGCCAAGACCCATTAAGAATGCACCGATTGTTGAAACTAAGTTTAATCCGTTCCAGCCAAGGTTGTCTGCATAAGTTTGCATACGACGAGTCATACCGTCTAAACCTAGGAAGAATTGTGGGAAGAAACATACGTTAAATCCAACAACAAAAATCCAGAATGAAATTTTTCCTAATTTTTCGTTCAACGTGTGACCGAAAATCTTTGGATACCAGAAGTATAAACCTGCGAAACAGCCAAACACTGTACCAGAGATTAATACATAGTGGAAGTGAGCGATTAGGAAGTAACTGTTATGATATTGATAATCGGCTGATGCCATCGCAAGCATAACCCCTGTTACCCCACCGATTACGAAGTTTGGAATAAACGCTAATGACCAAAGCATGGCAGTCGTAAATTTGATACGGCCTTTATACATTGTAAAGAGCCAGTTAAAGATTTTAACTCCGGTTGGTACGGCGATTAACATCGTTGTGATTGAGAAGAACGAGTTAACTGACGGTGAGTTACCCATTGTAAAGAAGTGATGCACCCATACAAGGTAACTTAAGAATGCGATACCGACCATTGATACAACCATTGCTTTATAACCGAATAAGTTCTTACGAGAATGTGTACTGATAACTTCTGAGAAGACACCGAATACCGGTAAAATAACGATATATACTTCAGGGTGACCCCAAATCCAGAATAAGTTAGCCCACATCATTGGAAGACCGCCGTTAGCCATTGTAAAGAAGGCTGTTCCGAATACACGGTCAAGTGTCATAAGTGCAAGCGCTACTGTTAATACAGGGAACGCGAAAATAATAATAATTGATGTGATGAAGATTGACCAAGTAAACATTGGCATTTTCATCATTGTCATGCCAGGGGCACGCATTTTTAAGATTGTTACAAAGAAGTTGATACCAGTCATTAATGTACCAGCACCAGCAATCTGTAGTGAAACGGCATAGAAGTTATTTCCGATACCTTCACTGAATTCTTTACCTGCAAGCGGGAAGTAACTTGTCCAACCTGCATCAGGAGCTCCTCCGATTACGAAAGAAAGGTTAAATAGCATTGCTCCCATAAAGAATGTCCAGAAACTAATTGCGTTTAAGAACGGATATGCTACGTCACGCGCACCAATTTGTAATGGAACGATTACGTTCATTAGTCCGATAATAAATGGCATTGCCATGAATAAGATCATGATAACACCGTGAGCCGTGAAGACTCCGTTGTAGTGATGTTCATCTAAAATGTTCATACCCGGGAATGCTAGCTGCATACGCATCATGATTCCATCGATTCCGCCGCGGAAAAGCATTAATACAGCTGAAAGGATGTACATGACACCGAGTCTTTTATGGTCAACTGTTGTTAACCATTCTGTCCATAACCATTTCCATTTCTTGAAATATGTTAAGACAAAAACGATACCGATGACCGTCATAGCGATTGCTGCATCAGCAGCGTAAATCATAGGTTCGCCAGTGACGAAAAATTCATCTAGCTTCATTATGTCTTCCCCCAATCATTACGTTATTTAGTGTAATAAATGAATGTTATTCATGATTTGAGTGATCCATGTTTTCCATTTCTTCATTACTCGTTTTTTCGTCTTCTTTCATCTTGCTGTGATCATGTCCTGTACCACGTTCTAGCTCTTTGCCAGGAATGTATACATCTTTTGCATGGTCAATCCATTTTAAATGTGTACCGTTGTAAGTTTGACGACCAACAACGCCTGGGCTTAGGATTTGATCATATTTCTTTTCAGTCAATTTACCAGCTGTGCCTTTTACGTCACTAACCCACTCTTTGAAGTCTTTGTCCGTTTGAGCTTGAACTTCGAACTGCATTTGAGTGAAATGTTCACCAGAGAAGTTAGCACTACGTCCCATATAAGAACCAGGCTTATCAGCTTCTAAGTATAATGGCATTGACATGTTGTTCATCGAATATTTTTGTCCGCCAAGTTCTGGTACCCAGAATGAGTTCATAGGCCCTTGAGCTGTTAACTCAAATTTCACTGGCGTATCCGCTGGAATGTTTACGTAGTTAACCGTCTCGATATTTTGTTCCGGATAACTGAAAATCCATTTCCAGTTTGCAGATGTAACGTGAATCACGATTGGATCTTTATCCTTTGATTCTGCCGGTACTTCTTCTGCAGAATAGATCGCTTTAACAGTTGGCACTGCTAATAGAATTAAGATGATGATTGGGAATGCTGTCCAAATAACCTCCATCTTTAAGTTACCTTCTTGCTCAGGTGGCTCATAGTCCATGTTTTCAGGTTTTTCACGATATTTGACAAGAACAAATATAAAAATAGCAAATACGACAACAACCACGATCAACATCATCCACATAGACCAAATGATTAAATCAGATTGCGTTTTTGCAACAGGACCTTGCGGGTTCAATACAGCAAGCTTTGAACAACCGCTCAAAAATACTAGTGAAAGCGCAGATAGTAAACCTACTAGCTTCCAAAATCCTTTTTTTGGTTTCACTTAAAACTCTCCTTTCTAACAACACATGATGCGAAGCCTATATTGATGAACATTCAAAATGCGCTATCTTTCGCTAGATAACGACATTTTTATACAGACTCTCTTCCCCCTTATTTGTAGGCCACTACTATTGTAATACAAAATGACATTTTTTTCGTCCCTTTTGCTTTATTTTTTTATATTAAAAATATTCTAATATAGTGACTGTACCAATGGGGTTAGAGTGCTTCAACCTTGCGATATTCTATCACATAATTTGGTATGAATAAATGTAAATAAAAGGATTCAGCTCCCATTTCTTAACTATTTCTTTAGGAATAACTGCAAAATTAGCTTTGTATGTTTGCTTCAACATTGATATATCAATACACATCGACATAATTGAATATTTTGTGACAAATTTTCAAAGAAAATGTGACGCCCTGTATGAAACTTATTTTGCCCGTTAATTCCCCTTTACTTTGTAGCAAATATTTGATTTTTTTGCTTAAAATTCTTTCTTTCGAAAATATGAACAAAACGTGAATTTTTTTAAAAAGCTTTTATTATAGAAAAAAGCTGCGTGTTATTCACGCAGCTCTTGATCCATAAATTCTTTAACCGTGATATCATCCCCTGCTTTATCCAGCAGCGTTGTCGTTGCTGGAAACGGATGTTTAATATGACTCGGTATCTTTTCATACAGCACAAAATAATCACTTTTTGGGACCGCGGCATCAATTGTATATGTATCGTGCACCAAAGCCGCCTTTACTCGCTCAATTTGTTTACTTCTATTTGTTCCTGTAAACAGAGCATATGTCCCTTTATTTGTATGGATATCATCATAATCCACTAAATTGCTCATTTTGGTACTGACTTCAATACGCAGGCGTTTGTTCCATCCTTGCTTCAATACGGCCATTCCTTCTTTATCACCAGGTATGGAGAATAAGGCTATGTATGTATTAGAGTGATCAACCCGTTTAAAATCTTGCAGCGTAATCTTTGCAGAACCATCAATACTTTCTTTATGCTCCCAATTTCGCAAATGCTGCTGCACACTTGCAGCATTGTTTTCAATCGGATATCGAATCATCTCATACGCAACAATTACAACCGCTATACAAATGAACAGAAATAGCAACCGCTTTATCTTTCGCACATCTATTCACCTTCCTTAGCTTACTCCCCTTTTATGTAATTGCCTAAATTATAACTGCCTATTAAACCTCTGTCTATGCACTAGGAGAACTACGTTTTTTTTTACCACAAAAGGGATTTTTCAAACCTTTTGTCATGAAAATACGCTAAAAGACTCAGTAACTGTTGAACCAAAAGAAACCGTTCCCTGCCCCCTTCTCATCTTCATAACAAAAAAAGATACCCGTTTTGACACAGGTATCTTTCAGCTTATACATCACAGATTTCCAAAAGGAAACCTTATAAAGGGTCATTTGCTGTTCTTTTTATTACACACATCTTTCCGCACACATGTATCCCTTGACCTGATACCCATGTTTTTTGAGCTGCCGAATGCTTAAATTTCGGGAAATGCTGTCAGGAACAATTACGACCACTTCTTTATATGGAATTTCCTCATGCTGTCTCTCTAAATAAGGAAGCGGAATATGGATTGCTTTTTGACAGGGGTTTTGTTTCATTTCATGAAAATGACGAACATCTACATACGAAATCGTTGTAGAAGCACAGTCGGCGGTCGTCACTTTCTTTATTCCCTGCACCGGCACATAGCGTTTATAAAAACTGTAACAAATTAATAAAAGTAAAATACCTATGCTCATATATAGTATCGCCATGTTTTCCTCCCAATTAATTTCTATACCCCTGTATGTATACTATATTCAAAAGAAAGAATCAACACAGAAGCACTCTATCTCATTTCTCTCTGAAAGAAAAATGGTCTTTTTACACTTTATTATGAAACCACAATAAAGTGACGAAATCAATCATTATTTATTTTGATTTTTCGAAAGATTTAAATACTAGTAAACAGATCGTTTTTTCTTATTATAATGAAGAAACGCAGAATTTTTATTTTCATTTCCCCTTTTCTTTCGCGTTAAAACTGAGGTTCGCTTATGAGTAATACATTAGAACCAATGTTGCACAAGCGTCAGAAAAATGATTCTAAGAGTGAAGGATGCGAGATAGCTTAGTATGAACACGTGAAGCGAGAAACTATATTATGATTGGCTCAGAAAAATACAAGTTAACTTAAAAATGCGATATACACCAAAAAGGAAAGCTTCGGAAACGAAAGCTTTCCTTTTTTAGATTAATCTCCATCAAGGTTTGCCCGACAATTGTTATGAGACAAAGAGGTACTTTGTGCTTCATGCTGTTTTTTCTCACCCTGCATTGTCATATCACCTTTTTCCGTTCTTCCTTTAGTGATGTGTTTAGTTTTATTTCCTTGATTTAATGTCATGTTCATTCCCCTTTCTGGTGGATATAGTGTATGAAAATAATTCACACGCCATAAGAGGAAATGATATGAAAAAGCCCCTCTTAAATTGAGTGAGCTTTCTGCCTAAAACTGCTTTTCCTTTTATTGCTGAATCCGCATGAAAGGATATTCTCTATTTTAAACGTTCGCTTCTCGTTCCTTAGTAAGCACCAAGCTTTTACGCTCTGAGGATAAATTTTATACACAATAATAAATCGCTGTGTCAAACATCCTTTATCGTCCATATAAATAATTTCAACAGGTCGTTTTGAAGAGTAGCTTTCTTGAAGTAGCTGTCGCATAGAATTCGCTCCTTTAATTTTTAGTTTATAGAACGTATGTTCTTTTTTCAAGTGTTTTAAACTGAATAATTCTTTAGCTTTTACAGCTTAAACCGGGGAAAAGCATGGGGAAAATAATAAAAATCATACAAATATTAGGTAATTGTGATATGGTAAAAGAGATTACTTAAGTTGGGAGAGGTGCATGATGGAAAGTAACATACTTAAATGGATCCCCGTTCCTTACTTTCAATTAAATCAAGAAGGTGAAATCCTTCATTTTTCTAGTCAAGCACATTCTTATTTTTCTTCAGTCTCCAGTCTGTGGAGCATTATTCATAAAGACGACCGGAAACAAGCAATGTGGATGCTGTCACAGCACTCCTCATCTAACCCCATCATCAGGCATTTGCGTTTGAGAACGAGCGAGGATACATTTGTAAATTTTAAGTGCACGATTCATTGGAAAAATGGTGTAGGGCATTTAGTATGTACCGAGAAGAAGAATGTCAAGGATCCGTTAGATGTTGTATTATCTGCTCAATCCTATTTAGAAAACTCAGACAAACGATTAAAAGAATCGGACAAGGTGTTAAATAATGCAGCAGATTTATTATTTAACCGATTAAAACGCTAATTAAGTAAACAAAGTTTAAGCTATATTTCATTATTGCTATCATTTTTAAAGTCATTGAAAGGCTACCTATAGGGGTGGCTTTTTGTTTTGTTCTGCATGTAAAGTCATTCTCTTTTCGCCCGCACCATTTAGTACAGAGTACATACACTAATAGGCATACTCTCCATATTTATTCTTCCTATATTTATGTTTTGCTCAGAAAAAAATTCCGAATACTCAATAAATGTTTGAACATTTTTAAAAATTGACATATATTATAAACAAACAATCATTTGAACGTTTGAATGAAGGAGGAAATCATGCCAAAAGACCGCTGTGATATTTATTGTTTTAATGAAGAAAAAGTAAATCGTATTAAGCCTGCCATCGATGCCGAAGCTGTTCAAGGGGTTTCTGCCCTGTTCAAAGCGTTAGGAGATGAAACGAGGCTTAAAATTGTCTTGGCTCTGTATAAAGGCGAGGAATTATGTGTATGTGACGTAGCCAATATTGTAGGCTCTACAGTTGCGACTGCTTCTCATCACTTAAGACTGCTGCGTAATATAGGAATTGCCAATTATCGCAAAGAAGGAAAGTTAGCTTTTTATTCTTTAAGAGATGCACATATTAAACAAGTAATTGATATCATGTTTGCTAAAAAAGAAGACGTAACCATTTAAGTTTTTTTTACCGTATAGGGAGTGGGACACAATGAAACACGAAGATAAAAAAAATCATCAGCATACCGGAAGCTGCTGCAGCGGATCTTCTTCAACAGAAATTGAAAGCAAGACCTGCTGCTCCTCTTCTTCAGAAGCCGCATCTACTGAGGAGCCTTCTTCCTGTGGCACAAAGAGTCATGAACACAGTCACAGCTGCTGTTCAGATACGGTTGCGTTAACAACCGACAAAGGCCAGCATTCTTGCTGCAGTGATCACGATATAGTACCAGGCGACAGTGACATAGAAGAAAGGGCTGAATACCGCGTATATGGAATGGATTGCCCTTCCTGCGCCGCGACGATTGAAAAAAGTTTAAAAACATTAAACGATATTCAACACGTAACCCTCAACTATAATACAGGGAAGCTCCAGGTAGCGGCTGCAAGTGAGTCAGCTTTGTCACTCATTCCAAGCTCAGTAGAAAAACTAGGGTTTAACATTGAGGCTATCCAATCAAATAAAAAAATGAAAACGTATTTGATTGAAGGAATGGACTGCGCGGCTTGTGCGAACACGATTGTGAATCATTTAAAAACAGTTCCTGCTGTCAAAGACGTACGCGTTAACTTTTCAACGGGAAAAGCACAAATTGAGCACGATAACGAAGCGGAGGACATTATTAAAGAAGTATCTAAAGCTGGGTATACTGCTACTTTAGTAACCAGCAGCAGGCAGTCTGCTGAATCGCGGCACCATAAAGGCCAAAATGGACCGATTGTTTTTTCGGGTATTTTCATCGCATTAGGTTTTATCGGTTCTCATACAGGAATTGCTTCTTATATGACAACTGTACTCTACGCTATTGCCATGATTGTCAGCGGATATAAGCCGGCTAAAAGTGCTTATTACGGAATTAAAAGCCGTTCTTTAGACATGAATGTTTTAATGACCGTTGCAGCACTTGGAGCAGCTGTTATTGGGGAATGGCTTGAAGGTGCTACGGTCGTTTGGCTGTTTGCTTTAGGTGTTGCTCTGCAAACAAGGTCGATTGAACAAACAAGAAACTCGATACGAGGTTTGATGGACTTAGCTCCTTCTGAAGCATGGGTGAAAGAAAACGGCCAGCTGATTAAAAAAGCAGCGGAAGATATTTCAATCGGCACTGTGATTGTCGTAAAGCCAGGAGACCGAATTCCGCTAGATGGTGAAATTATAAACGGCGAATCCAGTATCAACCAAGCTCCTATTACAGGCGAATCTATTCCAGTTGATAAAGTAATCGGTGATACGGTTTATGCAGGCACCATTAACGAAAGCGGATCGTTAGAAATTAAGGTAACAAAGCTAGTGGAAGATACGACGATTTCCAAAATTATTCATTTAGTGGAAGAAGCACAGGAGAAAAAAGCGCCTACTCAAGCATTTGTTGATAAATTTGCAACCATTTACACGCCTATCGTCTTTATTTTAGCTTTATTCATTATGGTCATCCCTCCCCTTTTTGATGGTGCATGGAGTGACTGGTTTTACAAGGGGCTTGAATTATTAGTTGTGGCTTGTCCATGTGCGCTAGTCATTTCTACTCCCGTGGCCATTGTATCTGCGATTGGAAACGCGGCGAAAAATGGCGTGCTCATTAAAGGCGGGACGTTTTTAGAAAAAGCTGGTGCAATCAATGCAATTGCTTTTGATAAAACAGGAACGCTGACAGAAGGCAAACCAGCTGTTTCAGAGGTTGTTTCCCTTGCTGCTGAAGAAAATCAGCTTTTAGCGATAACAAAAACGCTTGAAGACTATTCGAATCACCCCATTGCCCGTGCTATCGTGGATTATGCAGAGGAGAAAAAAGTCGGTTCTTTACAAGGATCAAATTTTAAAATCCTTACAGGAAAAGGCGTGCAGGCAACAATTCAAGAAACGGTTTATTACGCAGGTAATGCAAAATTATTCTCAGATTTAGAAACACCTCTATCCCACTGCTGGTCTCATATTGAAAAGCTTCAAAACGAAGGTAAAACGATTATTATTGTCGGAACAGCTAAAAGTGTTCTAGGTATTATTAGCGTAGCTGATACCATCAGACATACAACCGTATCTGCTTTAGAAAGCCTCAAACAAAACGGTATGCAGCAAATTGTGATGTTGACTGGTGATAACGAAGGAACAGCTAAAATGATTGCTTCTCAGTCTCGGATAGACCGCTATTTCGCCGATTTGCTGCCTGAAGACAAAGTGAAAGCCATACAGCAGCTTCAACATGAAGGGTATCAAACGGCTATGGTTGGAGATGGAATTAATGACGCCCCTGCCCTCGCAACTGCTGATCTCGGCATTGCAATGGGCGGTGCTGGTACTGATACGGCCATGGAAACAGCTGATATTGTTCTCATGGCAGACAATTTAGAAAAGCTTCCTCATACGATGAAGCTAAGCCGCAAAGCATTAGCTGTCATCAAACAAAACATTTGGTTTTCTATTATTGTTAAAGTCATCGCCTTAGCCTTTATCTTCCCAGGGTGGCTTACTCTATGGATTGCCGTCTTAAGCGATACAGGAGCAGCGCTACTTGTTATTTTAAACAGTCTTCGCTTACTCAAAATGAAAAATTAAATGTAATCCATAAGCTTTCCAGCAGGCGTTGGAAAGCTTATTTTCTAGGAGGGTTTACGTGAATAACCGCTGGAATCAATTTATTTATAAGTGTTGGGCTCCTTTTTATGATGCGTTTTTTAATAACGGGATGTTTTATCGAGCCAGAAAAAAAGTCTTTCAAGACGTCCACTTTTCATCTGAACAGCGCATTTTATTTGTAGGTGTTGGAACGGGTGCAGATTTAGCTTTTATTCCTCATGAAGTAAATGTAACAGCCATCGACTATTCCAGTGAAATGCTTCAAAAAGCAAAAGATAAATACAAAAATCCATCTATAACCTTCCACCAAATGGACGCTCAGCAGCTAACATTCGACTCTTTTTCGTTTGATGTAGTTGTAGCAAGCTTAATTCTTAGCGTAGTACCTGATGCGGAGCAAGCTTTAAAAGAAATGACAAGAGTAGTAAAGCCTAAGGGAACTATCCTGATTTTTGATAAATTTGAAACTAAAAAGAAATCAGCGGCTTTTCCTAAAAAAATATTCCGCCCTTTCGTAAAATTACTAGGAACGGATATTGGGCTCTCTTTTGAACATGTGTTTGAAGCAAGCCGAGATCAGCTTATCTTGAAGGAGAATTCAAGCGTCATGTTGAAAGGTATGTATCGGAAAATTATTTTGCAGAAAGTTGATGAATGACTTCAAAGACGAATGATGCCTGTTTAACATGATAGGTCTACATATTATTGTCTAGCTTTAATTGAAGAAAGGATGAACATTTTGATGATAAAATCAAAGGTCATAACAGTTGTTCTTGCAGCAAGCATGGTCTCCGGCTGCGGAAACGAAAGTAAAGAAAGTTCAGGCGGCAAACGTACAGAAGCAACACAACATAAAGAACATCAGCAGCACACATTAGGTGATAAGCGAGAAGAAACAAAAAATAGTGAAACTCTTCCCTCTTTTCTAAGTGACAAGCCCGAAGACATGCAGCTTATTTATGCAGCCGCTGCTAAGCATCAAACCTTACTAGAAAACATTCCTTGCTACTGCGGATGTGGAGAAGAAGCTAATCATCAAAACAACTACGACTGTTTTATCTTCGAAAACAAAGAAAACGGGGCAGTGACGTGGGATGATCACGGAACAAAATGCGGCGTCTGTTTAGAAATAGCGGCTCAAGCTGTAGTAGACTACAGCAAAGGCAAAAGCATCGAAGACATTCGCCAAGAAATCGATGATAAATATAAGGAAGGCTATGCCCCGCCTACTCCTACGCCCCAGGTATGATGCTTCAGTATAAAATAAAAATTAGTAAAAGACTTTGATTTCTTTATTCAAAGTCTTTTTTGTCATTTTACTATTGGTTGATAAAATCTCGGTTGACCTCACCTTTTTAAGTCCTTGTAAAACGCCATAATGTAAAAATAACACATTTGGACGTTTATTTACTGAATCCTCAGGGAATATGCTTTCTAACACCCAAATATAACCATGAGAGGAGAAAAAAACTATGAGTAATTCTGTAGAAACAAATCATTCAGCAAAAGTTGAAGGAGCAATTAATTCTATGAGCGAGGAGAAAAAAGAGGATATTCTCTCAAGCTTCGAAGGATTCAAAAGTTATCTAGGGGACAAGGTCTCAAAAGGCGAAAAGTTAGGGATGAATGAAGAACAGCTTGCTAAAACAGCTCAAAAAGTAGCTGATTACCTTGCCAAACATGAAGAGCCGCGCAATCGAGAGGAAAACCTGCTTCACGAACTGTGGAAGGTTGGAGACAAAGAACAGCAGCATCACCTTGCCCATATGCTTGTAAGATTAGTTCAATAAATAAAAAAGATGACACGGCAGCGTGTCATCTTTTTTATTTGCAGATATTAAACAGCTGGAATGATAATTTGCTGGCCAATTTGTAATTTTGCAGGATCTACGCCAGGATTTGCATCCTGCAGCTGCTGAACGGTCATGCTATATTTTTTCGCAATGCTATAAAACGTATCTCCTGCTTGTACAGTATACGTAGTGACAGGAAGAACAATTTGCTGATCAATTTGCAGTTTTGCAGGATCTACGCCAGGATTTGCATCCTGCAGCTGCTGAACGGTGATATTATACTTCTTTGCAATGCTATAAAATGTATCTCCAGATTGAATGGTATAGAATGTAACTCCATTAGAAGGTAAGTTTAAATACTTAGCAATTCCACGCGCGTGTGCTTCGCCCACTTCTCGAAGAAACGTCGCGTTTTTTAATTTTTCAGCATCGGCTGTCGTATCGATAAACAAGTTTTCTGATAAAACAGCTGGCATATTTGTTTCACGCAGTACAGCGTAATTAGCCGTTTTTAAGCCGCGATCTGCAATCGTCCCAAATTTGCGCATGGTTGGTAAAATCTCCGTGTGCAGCTCTTTTTGTAAAAGAGAAGATTGACTTCCCTCTTGTGATGGATACCGATACGTTTCAAATCCAGTACCTTCTCCAGCATTAATGTGCATAGAAACAAAAATATCCGCTCCCCATGCATTAGCCCGGTTCGCTCGATCTGATAATGAAACAAACACATCGGTTGAACGGGTTACTTGAACATCTACGGAATAGTTATGTTCTAAATACGCCCGCGCGTGTAGTACAAGCTGCAGCGTAATATCTTTTTCACGCAAATTATTTCCTAAAGCGCCTGAATCTGTACCGCCGTGTCCTGCATCTAGCCATACTTTTTTCATGTGAACCTTTCCTTTCAATCATAATATGAAAGAACTTGTGATTAACACCGGCTTTGCCTGATGTGTTATCTCTCATTCTATATATATATGTGATTGGACAAGAAGGGTTCGTCCCCTTAAAACATTCAAAAAAACTCACACAAGAAAGCAGGATTTCGCTAGGTATTCTCCGCTGTTTTAAAGCACAAAATAAAGACGGATAAATGAGCTAGCGTGAATCTCATTACACCGCTGTTGATTTCCGTGCAAGAATTCGCTTTCCGCAAGAGCCTTCCCCTTGCCCTCCAATCACCAGCTAGAAGCAACTGCATACATGAAACCTGCTTTTACCATAGACATAAAAAAATCCGAACGAATTGGATTTATCGTTCGGATCTCCCTTTAACTAACTTATGTCAACGCCTTTTAATAGAGATAAAAAGCAGGTTCGCCGTCTTATCTTCTGCTATTTCTCACTAAAAGCGATTTTTAAGCCAATAAGCGTAAAGATAGAGCCTTGCACGAGATTAAGCCGCTTAGACAGCGCCGGAGATTTTCGCAAAAACTCCCCTACTTTCCCTGCAAATAGACTAATTAACGTAAAAATAATCAGCGCTTGAACTAAAAATACGGCGCCGTAAACGAGCATTTGCTGTGTGGCGTGTCCGGTTGAATGATTAACAAACTGAGGTAAAAGAGCAAGGAAAAAAAGCGAAACTTTTGGATTTAGCAGATTCATAATCACTCCTTTTTTATATAGCACCTTGTACTCAAGCGCTTCTTTGTTTTCAACAGCGAGAGCGGAATCTTTTGCTGTAAACGTCTTATAAGCCAGATATAATAAATAAGCTGCTCCAGCGTATTTTACAATAGCAAACGCTAAAGCCGATTGATAGATAACAGCCGATAGACCCAATGTTGCTGCAGCTATATGACCAAGCAAGCCCGTACAAAGCCCTAATGAAGTCGAGATTCCTGCATATCTACCGTTTGATATGCTTTGTGCTAAAACAAATAAGTTATCAGGTCCAGGCATAACCGTAAGCAAAACGGCTACGCCTAAAAAAGAAGTGATTGATACGATATCCATAAGTCGTTCTCCCCCTGCATGATTTTTCCAACCATTATAACATTTTTTACTATCTAGTATTCAAAAAAATAAAATTCATCCACAAAAGAAGAGGCTGACACATAACTAAATCAATCTAATCTAAAAACAAACAAATTGGATACATAAGCTGGACTGCTTGTTACACCGCAGTTGATTTCCGTGCAAGGCTTCGCTTTCCGCGGGCGGCCAGTGAGCCTCCTCGTCGCTTGCGCTTCTGCGGGGTCTCACCTATTCCGCTTTTCCCGCAGGAGTCTTCGCCTTGCCCTCCAATTAACTGCTAGAACCAGCTATACACATAAAATCTTTATTCAACATAACAACAAAAAAACACGAACTACCAATCAAAAAATAATTAATAGTTCGCATTTGACTTCAACTGAAATACTTTTGTCCCAGCCTCATTTTCACTACTTATTTAATTTGTTTTTCTATGATCTGTTCTTTAGCTGAGGCAGTCTGTGCTTCCGCTGCTTTCATTTCATTATTAACGTCGATGGCTTCTTTTAAATACTCGGTTTTGTATCCGCTTTTAAGTGCCCAAGCATAAAAGAATAGTGAAACAATTGCAATAAGACCCATATCCCAGCCGTATTTAATAATATTGAGTCCCCCGAATTTTTCACTTCCTATCCAAGAGATTGTCATCATATATAATAAGTAGACAATCATCCAAACGCCGGCTCGGAAGTTTTGACCAAAGCCTTTCCATTTTGATTTTGCTTGGTAGTAAAAATAAATCGGTAACCCTATTAAAATAATAAATAATACCTGTCCAGTTAACGGCCATCTTGCCCAGTAAAGAGTAAGTGAAGCAAAGATGAAGCCAAGAGGCGCTATTACATTTAACCCTTTTATACGTAAAGGTCTATAAAGATCGGTCCCCGTTTTTCTTAACGTCATAGCTGTGATAGGACCAGTAAGATATGAAATTAACGTAGCTACAGAAATAATTTCGGCTAAAATTCCCCAGCCTCTAAATAAAAATAAAAAGATGAATGAGACAAATAGATTAAAAAACATGGCTTGACGAGGAACTCCATAAAGCGGATGAACTCGTCCCAGTATATTCGGCAAATATTTATTTTTTTCCATACCATAAATCATGCGTGACGTGGTAGCTGTATACGTGATACCTGTTCCTGATGGCGATACAAAAGCATCGGCATATAACACAATAACAAGCCAGTTAATATTTAACGCAATCGCTAGATCCGCAAACGGCGAATTAAAGTTAAGATGGCTCCATCCTTTTACGATTTCTGAAGGATTTACCGCTCCAATAAAAGCAATTTGAAGCAATACATAGATCACGGTTGCAATTAAAATTGAGCCTACTACTGCAATCGGAATAGAGCGACCTGGATTTTTTGCTTCTCCCGCCATATTAATAGGGCTTTGAAAACCGTTAAAAGCAAACACAATCCCAGACGTAGCAACAGCTGTCAAAACGCTTGCCCATCCATTTGGAGCAACGCCTCCTGCAGATGAAAAGTTTCCTCCGTGAAACCCTGCGAATAAAAGAGCACCAATTGTAAGCCCTGGAATTACAATCTTAAAAACAGTAATAAGTGAATTAGCTTTCGAAAATAAGCCTACGGTCCAGTAATTTAGAAGAAAATAAATGATTAATAGTCCTGTAGCAATAGCCAAGCCTTTTCCGGTAAGAATCCCGTTTTCTACTAAACTGCCTGTCCATTTCGCCCACTCCCACGGCCATGAACTCATATACTGAACAGAAGCAACGGCTTCAACAGGAATAACCGATACGATTGCAATCCAGTTTGCCCAAGCCGCAATAAAGCCAAGAAATGAGCCGTGCGAGTACTGCGTATACTTAACCATACCTCCTGCTTCTGGAAACATCGATCCTAGTTCACTGTAAGAAAGAGCTATAAATAAAATAACAACCATTCCAATAATCCAAGAAGCAATTGCTGCGGGGCCTGCAATTTGAGCAGCTCTCCATGCCCCAAACAGCCATCCTGATCCAATAATAGATCCAAGACCGACCATCATGAGAGAAAACGTTCCCATTTTTCTATGTAAGTTATTCATGTATCTAACACCTTTCTTCTATATTTTCTGAGAAGTGAGTTATTAAGCGCTTTCATTAAATTTAAAAAATAAAATCCATTTTGAACTTTAAAAATGCTGCTTAAAAATACTAACCAAAAGCTTTTCCATTCATTTACGCGCCCCCTTTCTTCATTTATTATTTGTTATTATATCATCATCAAGTTAAAAAGTACGCGTTTTGAATAAAAAATATTTTTATTTTTAGAATTTTTTGCGTTTTTGTAATTAAAAGTACGCGTTTTGAACACTAACATTCATAAGAGCTGCCTTTCCCTTAAAGTGATATACAAACGATCTTGTTGCAATAACCAGAAAAAAAGCAGGATAAAATGAGCGCTTCATTTTATCCTGCTTTTTTAAGTTATTTCACAATAGCTAATACCCTTTCTTTAAAGCTGTTATAAACATAAGACCAAAGAGCCGGTTCTTCTTTATATCTTCTTCGTAACGAAGAAAAGACTTCTTTTTGTTTTTCTTCAAACGAAGGATCTTCTTTTGAAGGAAGCGTGGCACGAAGCTCATCGACGATTTGCTGAACTTCGGGAGCACGGGGGCCCCACTTCCCAAGTAGCGTCCCTTCATTATTAAAAATTAAAATAATCGGAATGGCACGTCCTCCGTTTGTTAAGTGGCGGTCAATTAATTCGGTGTCCGCATCTCGCAGTGCAACGCGCACATCGATACCGGCAGCTTCAGCTACTTTACGAATGATTGGGTTAATCATCATCGCATCTCCGCACCAATCTTCAGTAATCGCTAAGAAATGAAGCTTGTGAGCCTTTAGTTTGTCAGCCAGTCCATCTTTAGGAAGCTGAAATTGTTCATAAACAGCTAAACTTTCCTCTTTTAATGTACTCATGTCGTTCATATATGTTTGAATTGATTTTCCTTCTTCAAAATACTGCTGTTCTGTTTTCATCAAAATCCCTCTTTCTTTTTTGTATACGAATAGATGAGATGTAAAAATTCGTTTTACTCTTTTCTATACGCACTACTAGTATAGCTTTTAAGCACAGTGAATCAAAATATAAAAGTCAGCGCGTTTTTTAGCCTGCGACAGGATTTACAAAACTTCAATTTAAAAACAGCACATTGAGATGTTATAAAAAAAGAGAATGGGGTACATGTACACTATCAATGTAACAAATTTTAAATCTTTGTGAATATTTGAGAATGTTTATTGTGTAACCGTCATCTTTTGATTATGATAATGATATGTTAGCTACTTGACTAAATATGGAGGATGAGGCAAATATGAATCAATCCCCGCATGAAAAGCGAAAAAAACGCAAACAGTTTGTAGAACGTTTAAGGCTAAAAGGAATCAAAATAGAGCTGACAAAACCGCGCTCTCACTTTTCTTCACTATCCTTACTAAAATCATAACTCGTAACCACCTTTTTCTAAAGCGGAACGGTATCGAATTTCAACTATCTATGCTAAGGCTTACATATCATTTCAAAAAGAACAGCTTCTAAGTGCTGTTCTTTTTTGATACTTTTTTATATTTCTGCCTCTGTTAAAAAAAATTATAAACCTTTTTCTTTATTTCCTCCTTTTTCTATCTAGGGCTTTCCACTCCCTTTCGTACAGTGTTCTCAAAATATATAGTTCTATAAATCCCTTAAATTACCACTATATTCAAGGTATATATAATATAAGTATATATTGTAAATTTATAACTCTTCATATATAATCTTGTAGAAAACGTAAAAAAAGGAGAAAATTGATGAAAAAACTGGGGGCAATACTATTATCATTTCTGCTGTTTGTTGGCTTATTTCCAACGTCTTCATTCGCAGCAGCGTCAACATTTGACGCAGATTTCAACAAGTATTTAAAATCGGTAAGCCAAACGCGAGGCTTTGAAGTAACCAAAGACGACGTTGAATATTCGCTTTCACTGTACGATGAAAGTCTTGAAAACTTCGATACAATCGCAGATTTAGAAGATTTTTTAGGTGAACCAATTGCAGCTGACTTACATAACGTGCAAGATGTGTATGCAGATTTTGACTTAGACAAAACAAGCTTAAATGCGCTATTAAAAGAGAACGGTCAAAGCTTAGACGACTATGTGTACCTAGATGATTTATACGAGGATGTTGGCTTCTATCTAGAGGGCGACGACTGGTATGAAGATGATGAGTCATATGACGAAGAAGACGCTTCTTACGATGATGAATTATTAAGCGAAGAAGATTTAAGCGGCTTACTATCGTTTATGCAGTCTGAATTAGGCTTAACTTCAGAAGAATTAAATCGAATTGAAGCACATTTTACATCGTTAGAAGATGAGCTTTCAAACGAAGCAACGCTTAACCGCTTAGATCAATTAGGCGAGCGCTTAGCCGCATTCGAAGATTTTGATACAGCAACAGAATTATCTGCTGATCAAATCGCTGAATTAATGTCTATTTATAAAGAAATGCTATCAATCTTCCATTTAGACGCTAAGTTTTCACTTGTACAAGGCGGAAATGAAAGACCGCTTTCTCTTACTGATTTAATCAACTTAGAAGAATTAAAAAATGCAAGTCTAAAAATTTCTCTTTATACAACAGACGGTAAATTTTTAGCAGACATGGTGATCACAGGCGATATGTTTAATTCTGATATCATCACAGACACAGGAAAAGAAGTGGAAAAATCTGCTGAAGCTGCAGCAAAACCAGCTCAAGCGCAAAAACCAGCAGTAGAAAAGAAACAAGAACCTGTAAAGAAACAAACGAATGGCGCTGTACAAAAAACCGTTAAAGGCGGAAAACTTCCGGAAACGGCTTCTAATTATGTAACAAATACATTAATTGGATTAGTGCTTGTAGCCGCTGGCTTTGTTCTTTTCCGCAAAGTGAGACGCGCATAAAATGGAACCAAGAAAAACAAGAAGAACAATCAATCGCAAAAAGCGGTTGATTGTTCTTTCCCTTTTAGCCGCCGTCATTTGCTTTGGTCTTTGGTTTACGACCACAAACGCCTATAAATTTGCAAGAGGCTATTTGGCATTTAAAACAATGGATACAGAAGAACCAGCCGCAGCTTCAGTTTCTAAAAGCAAGGATTCTTCAACAGCAGACTCTTCTGCTGAAGCTTCTTCTGTTGAAGCTAAAAAAACGGTACACTCTCGTACTGCTAGCCCGGAAAAAAAGCCGAAAGTGTCAAATGTGTCTTACCCGAAACAGCCGAAAATCGGTGATTTAATGGGAGAATTATATATCCCTAAATTAAACGCTAAGCTGCCGATTTATCACGGTACGAACGAAGATGAATTAGAAAAAGGCGTGGGTCATTTTGCAGGAAGTGTGCTGCCTGGTCAAAACGACAATTCTGTTCTATCAGGACATCGCGATACGGTTTTTCGTAAGCTTGGCGACGTGGGTGAAGGCGATTCGCTCGTGGTGAACACGGCAGCAGGCACCTTCACATACAAAGTGAACAAAGTACGAATCGTTGATGCGGATGACCGGACTGTTATTGTGCCGAAGCCTAGAGCCACTTTAACCGTCAGCACCTGTTATCCGTTTAATTACGTTGGTTCAGCACCTGAACGCTATATTTTAGTCGCTCACCTTGTGTCATCAACAACAAAATAAAAAAAGCTGTCCTTAAAAAGGCAGCTTTTTTTAATGAATAGATTTCATTAGTAAATCAAACCATATTTTCAGCGAAGTCGCCGTAATAACGATCGCTAAGATAACTTGCAGTGACGCTACCTTCGTCTTTTGCCCGACAAAAGCGCCGATTGGAGCTGCTAGTAAGCTTGCTCCAATAATCATAAGCGCCGGAAGCAAAAGGACTTGATGCGTCATTACTTTACCAAATGTTGTTCCCATAGACGAAATAAACGTCACGGCTAATGAGCTTGCAATCGTTACGCGCACAGGAATTTTTAACACGGTAATCATAATAGGAACAAGTAAAAATGCGCCCCCTGCTCCAACAATCCCCCCGCAAATTCCAACTAAAAACGCCAGAGCTGCTGCCAAAGGTTTTGAAAACGTCACTTCGAATGAATCGGCCGCTGGATTATTTTTTTTGGGCATAAACATTAATCCTGCAGCAATTGTTGCCATCACGCCGTAAATGAAATTGATCATTCCTTCTGAAAACGAGTTTGATAGCGTTGAACCAATGAGACTGCCAACTAAGACGCTGATACCCATATATAAAATTAACGGTTTATTCAAATAGCCGCCCTTTTTGTAAGCAAGAGCTCCTGAAACAGACGCAAACAGCGACTGCACGGCTCCTATACCAGCTACTTCGTGCGCGCTGAACATTCCCACTCCTACAAGAGGCGGAACAAATAGCAGCAGCGGATACAAAACAACTGATCCTCCAATTCCAAGCATACCTGCTAAAAATGACCCGAAAAACCCGAGTGCAAATACCGTTATTAATAGTTGTACATCCATGTTTTTACCACCTGCTTTTATCAATCCAATATCATGTTTGTTAGAAAGTATGTATACTTACAACGCCTTATCTCTTCTTCCATTGTATCACTGTATATGCTTCTTTTCTGTAAAAATATTGATAAAAGTGCTTTCAATTATTAATTTTTTTAATCATTAAAATCCTATCGACTTTATGCGTTATTTACTTTTAGCCTAAACTTCCTCGTTCTCCCTTCTGTTACTTGTGGTAGAATAAAGAAAAACTAGATGTTAGAACTGCCTACACGTTACGCTTATCTCAGCAGGCCCATCATCACAGGAGGCTTTCGTATGTTTGAATACAAAATTGATGACGAAGTTAGTTTGCATTTGATTGAATCAACTGACGCTTTCCCCTTGCTTTCTCTTATTAACGAGTCAAGACCTTACCTAAAAGAATGGCTCCCATGGGTAGATAGCATGCAAAGTATTGCTGACTATGATGAACTCATCCCTGAATGGAGAGCTCAATATTATAATAACCAAGGATTCCAGGCCATCATTCGGTACTACGGAGAAATCGCCGGGATGATTGGTTTTCACGGAATTAATTGGGGAAACAAAAGTACAAGTCTCGGCTATTGGATTGGACATGATTTTCAAGGAAAAGGTATTATGACAAGAGCCGTACACGGATGCCTGAACTATGCATTTAATACGCTAAACCTTCATCGAGTCGAAATACGCTGCGGCGTTAATAACGAAAAAAGTAAAGCCATCCCTGCGCGCCTAGGTTTTACAGAAGAAGGCATTTGCAGAGAAGGTGAATACCTATATGATCACTACCATGACCTTGTGATTTATGGCATGTTAAAACACGAGTGGAAGCAAGCTCCTTATGCTCCTTGGCTTCTTTCTTAAAAGGCAGGATCATTTGGACAAGCTATCGTTTAAATAGGGTATAGTAAAAAGATTAAAAGAAGCTGGGACAACAATATGTGAGTTGAAGAGAAATCCGAACGAGGTTGATTCTTAATGAAGAATCAACCTCGTTCGGATTTTTTATTGTGATGGTGAACATAGGTTTCATTCTACCAGCTGTTGATTGGAGGGCGAGACGAAGACTCCTGCGGGAAAAGCGGAATAGATGAGACCCCGCAGGAGAGAAGCGACGAGGAGGCTCATCGGCCGCCCGCGGAAAGCGAAGTCTTGTACGGAAATCAACAGCGGTGTAACAAGCGGTTCAGCTCATGTATCCAATTTGTTCGCCTTTTGATTGGAGCGATTTCGTTATGTTTCAACCTATTTTTCAATTGAAATACTGAAGCTGTTCGCGGCGAAGCTTAGCTTTTTGTTTGTCCGAAATTGAGTAGTCGTAGTTATAAATAGCTCCTTCCCAATCTCCATACATTGGATTTGGAAATACGATTAGCTTTTGGCCAAACGCTTCTTTTTGCTCCTCTACAAGCTTATTTCGATCAGTAATGGACTTTTTATCAAAGCCGCTAAAATCAGATAAGTTATCACCAAACAGCAGAACTACATTATGATTTGTCGCTACTTTTTGACGACGCGTTTCTTTTCCTTCATCTTTTGGACCCGTTAATAGCACATGGTCTTTGGTTGCTTGAGGAATATGTAAATTCTTTAAGTTTTTAATTGTTGCCTCAAGCTGAGAAGTTGTACGGCCCGAAATATAGTAAATATCTACGCCTTTTTGATCCGCATACGTCAAGAAATCAACAGCACCTGGTACTGCTTTCGCTTTTGCTGCTTGCACCCACTCATCCCACTTATAAGGAAATCCTTTGCCGGTTTTGATTGCTGATGCTTGAAATGGACTATTATCAAGCACAGTCTCATCTAAATCCAAAATAATGGCAGGCTTTTTATCGGTACTTTTTGCAAGCGCCTCATCTAAACGCAGCTTGCCCGTATTGTAACCTTGGTAATACAAAGCTTTCATTTCGCCGGATGTTTGATACCAAGCGTCCGCCATGATTTGCTGATCAGCTAGGTGTTGAGTGGGTTCTTTTTTCTCAGCAGACGCTTCTTTTTCCTGTTGAGGGGCACATGCCGTCAGTGAAAAAGCAAGTACAGCCACCCCTGTCAACGCTGATAATTTCTTATTCATTTCGCATCCACATCCATCTCTACATATTTTCATTCTAATAATGTTATATATTACCTTAAATACACAAAAAATCAATATAAAGACGAATAATATTTTAAATGTAAAGTTAAATAGTTCGTTTTAACTAATGTTTTCTCCCTTTTTTTAACCATTATCCAAATATTTGTTTATACATTTTCCAAAATCCGTTTTTTTCATTCTTTCTTTTTAATCTTTTTTTAGAAACATATCGATTTATCATTAATTTGCTCCAAAACAACTTAATAAATCTGAATTATCTAACTTTTTATCTTGTGTTAGATTCTCTCACAAAAGTGCTTTTTTTTGAAAAGATATATAGTAAAATAGATTTTGTGAATTAAAAGACGGTGTTTTCTATCGAAAGTATTGTATAAATATACAAAAGGGGATGGAGATATGAATCACGTAAAACAATGGGGATGGATTACCTTTGGCTGCTTATGCGTTGCCATCGGAATTCAATTTTTAACCGCTTCTAACCTCGTTATTGGCGGAACGGCAGGACTTGGCATCGTGCTGCAGCATTTAACCGGTATTTCATTTGGGGTATTGTTCTTTATTATCAATCTACCGTTTTATTTTATGGCTCTTACACAAATTGGACTGCAATTTACGATAAAAAGCTTCATCAGCGTTAGCCTGATGTCAGTGATGTCCGATTTATTAGCTGCCAACTTTTCATTTGCGCTTCCGCATCCGCTTGTAGCCGCGGTTTTGGGCGGCATTATTGTCGGCATTGGACTAATCTTTTTGTTTCGCCACGGCTCTTCTCTTGGCGGCATCAACATGCTATGCGTGTTTCTTGATAAACGATTTGGCATTAATCCAGGTAAAACAATGCTTTTGACAGATGTGTTGATTGTAGGCTCTGCAACGGTGGTATTCGGCGTAGTTCAAGTTCTTTATTCGTTAATCGGTATCTTCATCATGACAGGACTGCTTGGACGCTATCACAAACGCTCGCCAATCGAACGAACTGGTGAACATATGGAAGAAGAAACGAAACAACAAACGGCTTCAACCATGTAAAAAAACCGTGCGGGAATGATCCCGCACGGTTTTTACGCTTATTCTGCTACTTTTACAAGTTGTTTTCCTAAGTTTGCTCCTTCAAATAAACCAAGGAACGCTTCAGGTACATTTTCAAAACCTTCTACAACGTTTTCGCTGTACTTGATTTTCCCTTGCTGCACCCATTCGCCTAACTGCTTAATGCCTTCAGGGAATTTGTCTGCATAGTCGGCTACGATAAAGCCTTTCATTAACGCACTGTTAATTAATAAAGGTGTTTGAACACGTGGCCCAACGTCTTGTTTTTCTAAGTTATACAGTGAAATTTGGCCGCAAAGCGGAATGCGCGCAAATTTATTTAATAAGCTAACAACTGCATCTGAAATCTCTCCACCGACGTTTTCAAAGTAAACATCAACGCCATTAGGACACGCTTCTTTCAATGCTTCTTTTACATTTCCTTTTTTATAATTAATCACTTCATCAAATCCGAGCTCATCTTTTAAATAAGCAATTTTATCTTCAGAACCTGCGATGCCGACAACACGTGCGCCTTTAATTTTAGCGATTTGACCAACAACAGATCCAACAGCACCTGCTGCACCGGAAACGACTACTGTTTCGCCTTCTTTTGGCTGACCAATTTCAAGCAGTCCAAAGTAAGCTGTGAGACCAGGCATACCAAGAACCCCGATAGCCGTTGTAATTGGCGCTAGCTCTGGATCAACTTTCTGTAAGTTTTTTGCTTCTGCAGCTGAATAGCGTTTCCAAGGAAGCATACCCGTCACGATATCGCCTTCTTTAAAGCGATCTGATTTTGATTCCGTTACGCGTGCTACAATGCCGCCTGCAAGCGGTGCGTTTAGCTCAAATGGAGGAACATATGATTTTGTATCGTTCATGCGTCCTCTCATATACGGATCAACAGAAAGATACAGTGTTTGAACAAGTACCTCGCCTTCTTTTGCTGTAGGCATTTCAATTTTTTCGTATTTAAATGTATCTTTTGTTGGCATTCCTTTTGGGCGTTCTGCTAATAAAATTTGTTCATTCATCGATATCGCTCCTTTTTATTTCTCTGTTTTTTGTAAAATGTGCTAAACTTACCTTTGTTATTTTAAATTATATATTGTGCACAACGCAAAAAATATGATTGTGCAATAACACCGAAGGAGAAAAAGACATGGAGCTAATTCGCTGTAAAGAAAATGTTGTTAAAAAACTAAACGAGTTTGTTGAAGTAACTCCCCCCGTTATTTTGTTTAAAAAAGGCAATATGTATCCGATTAAAATGGATATCAACTATAATTGGATTGCCACGGATGAACAAGGTCATGAGCATATTGTTGCTTCAAACACAAAGAATGTGCAGGACGACTACTGGTTTAGCTACCATTTTGACTTATATTAAGGAGTTTCCCGGATTTACTCTTCCTAAACGTTATATAAATAAAGTGTTGCATCAGCAAAAACAGCGCGCGAATTCCCGCGCTGTTTTTATGTAATAAATAGAGCAACTTAAGCATGTGTTTGAAGCTTTGCTCATGTTCCATTTTCTGCATCGATATCTACTTAAGATTATGTTACAATCACGGTAAAGTAATTTATGATTGATAGAATAAAAGCTAGAGCTTGAAAAATTCGAGGTGGATTATGCAAGGTAAAGTTGTATATAAAGAAGGATTTTCAGTGATAGGCATAGCAAAAAACGGAGAGTATCAAAAAGAGAATCTTTTGAAGCAAATACTTAAAGAAAAAGAAATGATTAGCTCTTCAAAAGAACCTCATATGATTACAGGCATTTGCATGGCTCCGAAAAAAGAAAATTATTTTTATATTGCAGGGACAGAAGTGGCTGATACGGCTTGTATTCCAAATGGTATGAGCGTTCATACGTTTCCTTCGTTTACATACCTGCAGTTTAAACACAGAGGTCCCATTACATCGCTCGGGTCGACGTACAACAGCATCTGGAATGAATGGCTGCCGAACTCTCCTTACAGCATGATTGAAGGTCCTGCTCTTGAAATTGTAAATACAGCTATACACAGCAATTTATATAGTGATACATATGAAATGGATATTTATATTCCCATAAAGCTGGGACAATAAAAAAGGTGAACGTAAGTTCACCTTTTTCCTATTTTTGCAGCTGTTTATATAAATGGTAAAGAGTAAAAACGCACTCTGGATGACGCTCTTTATGGTTAAAAAAGCCGTGGGGAAACATGAGTGAAAGATTCCCTTTTTCAATTCCGGTCACATACTTGTTTTCCATAAGCGGATATTCTTTCACAACCCAGCGCGCTTCGTCAATAGTAGACGTAACCACCTCACCAAAGTATACGCCCATACACTCTTCGAATTCTTCTTTTGTCATCGAAAAATAGTCAAAACAATTGCTGTCTTCTAGATCATAGTAAAGAAGCTCTAATATTTTCAAACTTTCATCTGTAAAATCAACGGTGAATTCATCTACCGCTTTGCTTATTTCATGAATGTGATTCATGCACTGTTCGCGCACTTGATGATAGTAATAGCTAGCTTCAAACTGATGTTCACACGTCACTAACGATTCTCCGTATGATGCTGTTAAATCATGATGCTTGCTCATGCTGACACCTCCACGCTAAGCTTATGGAGCAAGTATAACATTAACCAAGCTACTAGTGAGCATCTTCCATCAACAACCTATCCGTGGCAATATTAGGTTCACTTTTTGCTCATTATTCTGCCGTACACAAATCCTCCGCTGACAAGAAGAATACCGCTAATTAATACGCTGCTTAAAAAGGTTTGCGAATGCATCAAGTGATTATACATCATCCACACGCTCATTTCGTCATCTCCTTTTGGCTTTTTTAACTAGTATCCCCGATTTTCTTGGCGCACATGCCGGCATTTTCACTGTTTTTTCATCAAGTTTCTATATAGTTAAAGCCGTGAAGCCAACTATCTTTTTTCATCGTTTTACTCCTTAAAAAGCCTGCTTATGACTCTGAAGCAGGCTTTTTTTATATGGTGAAACAAGTAATTAAGCCGTCTATCCCCACTAATTGTGCATAGTAAGGTATAATTAAAGATAGTTTCACTTTTCTAAAGTGAGAAATACATAGGAGACATCAAAGGAGACATGCAAATGACAGAACTCGAAAAAGCGAAAATTCAGCACCGAAAGCTGTCCAAGGGACAGGTATTTGGAAGGGCCATCGCTATTGCGATCGGTGCCCTGCTCATGGCCACAGGACTTGAGATTTTCCTTGTTCCAAACCACGTTGTCGACGGAGGAATTACCGGTATTTCCATCATGCTTTCGCATATTACTGGGGTAAATCTAGGAATCTTTCTTTTTGTACTAAATCTTCCGTTTGTATTTATCGGGTACAAGCAAATGGGGAAAACATTTGCCATTTCCACTATTTTTGGCATACTGGTTGTATCCATCTTAACTTCTATGTTTCATAAAGTCCCCGCGTTTACCGCAGACGTTCTTCTTGCTACCGTTTTTGGAGGGATTATTCTTGGAATTGGAATTGGACTCGTAATTCGCTACGGCGGAGCGCTTGACGGCACGGAGATACTTGCCATTTTAATCAGTAAAAAAATTCCGTTTTCTGTAGGAGAAATTGTGATGTTTTTCAACTTCTTCATTTTAGGAGCAGCGGGATTTGTGTTCACTTGGGACCGCGCCATGTATTCCATCCTTGCGTACATCATTGCAGCTAAAGCCATTGATACGGTTGTAGAAGGATTGGAAGAATCAAAATCAGCTTGGATTATTAGTGATCATTCTGATGACATCGGCGATGCGATTAATGCGCGTCTAGGTCGAGGCGTTACCTATTTGCACGGTGAAGGTGCTTATACGGGCGATGATAAAAAAGTGATTTTCTGCATCATTACGCGCCTTGAAGAATCAAAGCTAAAAACCATTGTTGAAGATTTTGACCCTACTGCCTTTTTAGCCGTTGCAGATATTACCGAAGTCCGCGGAGGACGCTTTAAAAAACGAAACATTCACTAAAAAAACGCGCAGAAAGCACCATGCTTTCTGCGCGTTTTTTATATAAGAGATACTTTTTGAACCCGCTTAAACCATTCATAACAAAGAAGCACAATTAAACATAAGTCGATTAAATCGCCTCCGTAATACATCAGCATAGCCCCTTGCTGCGCCCCTTCCGCCGAGACGTGCATAGGCGGGTGAGCATACACATATTTTGATAAAATACCGTGAGCGGCAAGAGCAAGAACCAATACGGACGCTCGGTGCGTAAAAGTTTTTTGATGCGGCGAAGGATCGATTGAAATCATCGATACGGTGAATAAATAGCCGGCTAAAAACACGTGAATATGTACAGCGACATGTACGAAAAAAGAGTGATGCATCATGCCATACAGACTTGTTGTATAAAGAATCCAAAGTCCTCCTACGTTAAGAACAGAAGCTGTCACTGGACTGCTGATGAACCGAACAAACCGTCCTTTTAAAAGTTTTGACACTTTTCTGGCTGCATGAACCGGAAGCGTGCGAAGCAGCAGCGTAAGAGGTGCTCCTAACGCCATTAAAAGCGGAGCTAGCATACCTAAAAGCAAATGCCCCGTCATATGCGCAGTAAAGTCCATATGAGCACGGGCTGCGAGCGGTCCGGCTACAGAAAATATGGCGCATAAAATACCAAGTGTCCAGCTGGACGTCCTATATAATGACCATTTTCTATACGTTGCATTCGAAGAAGCTACAGCCCACATGTATAAAAAAAAGGCAGCGACAAAAGGCAGGGCTAATAAAAGCTGAGATAATACTTCATATTTAATCATGATGTGCACCTTGTTTACGTGTAAACCATGTTAACATGATGCCAATAAGCAGCATCAAACATGCAAGTAAATTCCATGTAATGTCGTAAGGTGCGATCTTCACTCCGTACCGGATTTGATGAAGTCCCATAAGCTTGTGCTGCACGGTCCCGTCATAAAGCTGAAACGCCCCGGCTCCAAGCAATACTCCTCCTAGCCACCTTTTCACCCACCAGCCGCCTCGGCGCCTTAGATCTGCCACCATAAAAAGTGATGCAATTGTAGCGAACCAGCTGAACGCATGAAACAAACCGTCCGACACTAAACCAGCGGCCGTTGTGGATTTATCATAAAAATGATGCCAATGAAGCAGCTGATGAAACACTGCTTCATCAATAAAAGCAACTAACCCTACGCCAAACAAAAAGCCTGACCAGCTATTTCGAGTGCGATGAACCACGCGCTGATTTGCAGTTGCTTCGTGTTTCTTTTCCATATATATACCTCCCTGGCAGCTCTTTAAGTTTATATCGATTCTAATGAACGTATACCCTATTAAAGAGAAATGAATCTATAATATGGAAAAATAGGAGCTATATCCTAATATCGTTTTCACTATCTTTTCACCATAAAGGTATAGGATAGTACTTGCGAAGCCAATTAGCATATTTTTTTCATAGTTTTACTCCCTTTCTAAAGACCTGTTTCCCCAAAACAGGTCTTTTTTATATCCCGTTTCTCTTTTCACCATTTTTTCACCATAAAGGTATAGGATAGTACTTGCGAAGCCAATTAGCATATTTTTTCATAGTTTTACTCCTTTTGAAGATCTGCTTCCCCAGAGCAGGTCTTTTTTTATATCCCGTTTCTCTTTTCATCATTTTTTCACCATAAAGGTATAGGATAGTATTTGCGAAGCCAATTAGCATATTTTTTTCATAGTTTTACTCCTTTTGAAGATCTGCTTCCCCAGAGCAGGTCTTTTTTTATATTCCGTTTCTCTTTTCATCATTTTTTCACCATAAAGGTATAGGATAGTACTTGCGAAGCCAATTAGCATATTTTTTTCATAGTTTTACTCCTTTGTGAAGACCTGCTTCCCCAGAGCAGGTCTTTTTTTGTTTGATGTTTCTTTTCACTGTTTTTTCACTATTGGGCGGTAAGATAGTATGTGTAAAGCCAATTAGCATATTTTTTATAGTTTTACTCCCTTTCTAGTGACCTGTTTCCCAAAAACAGGTCTTTTTTTATTTTTTCTAAAAGCTTCCATCTTTTCACCGTTTTTTCACTTTTCTTTTGTATACTAAGTTTGTCAAAGCAATTTCATCATTTTTCATAAATGACCCCTATTTATTCCCCGCTTTTTGTGAGCGGGGCTTTTTTTATAAGAAAAACATATTTTTCTCCTTGTTTTTCAAAAAAGCTTTTCTCTTTTCACCGTTTTTTCACTTTTCTTTTATATACTGTTCTTGTCAAAACAATTTCATCATTTTTCATAGATGTACCCTATTTGCACCCGCTTCTTGGAAGCGGGACTTTTTTTGTTTTCATACAAAAAAGCTTAACCCGGAGGTTAAGCTTTTTTCGTCTGCTTGCGAAGAACAAGCATCATAATTGTAATGATGGTAAACGCGATAAACGCTAAAAAAGGAATGGTGATAAACCCAAGCCAGTTAATATATTGACCTGAGCAAGGAACACCGCTTGTACACGTTTCAAATGCTTTAAGAGCCGGTATCTTCTGCAGGCAATAATGATAGCCTGAAAGCGTCATACCAATCACAGAAAACGGCAGAACGTATTTGTAGATGAACGTATCATTCCGGTACACGGCTACACCTAGCACAATCGCGAGCGGATACATTAAAATTCGCTGATACCAGCAAAGTTCACACGGGATAAAGTGAAGAACTTCACTAAACGTCAAGCTTCCAAGCATCGCGATAAGCGCTGTAATCCACCCGAAAACCAAAGACTTGTTCATTATTTGTTCTCCTTAGCCGCATCTTTGACCATTTGATCAAAGTCATCGATTGTTTTTCCTTCAAATTTTTTGCCGCCTACATAAATCGTTGGTGTACCCGTAATGCCTAAATCATTGGCTGTCTTCATATCTTGATCAAACGCATTTTTTCCTTTTCCGTCTTTAAAAGCACTCGCTACTTTTTTCGCATCGGCATCGCTAGATACTTCTTTCAGCGTATCTTCTAAGTAAGATTCCGTTAAGACATCTTTCTTTTCATCCGCTGCGTTTTGCTTTTTATAAAGAAGTTCATGGAATTTCCAAAATGTATCGTTCCCAAGCTCTTTGTATACCGTCTCGGCAAACTCTGCTGCACGAGAGGAGTCGTTGTTGATAAACGCATAGTTCATAAAGTAGAATTTCACTTTACCTGTATCCACATAATCTTTTTGAATCAGCGGGAAAAAAGATTCCGTGAAGTTTTTACAAGCCGGGCATTTGTAATCTCCAAACTCTACCACTTCTACCGGAGCTGACTCTTTTCCAAGATACGGCTGATTATCATATGTAAGAGCGGCCTTTTCATCTCCTCCGCCCTTTGACATATTCGAAAGGACGATTAATCCTAAAATACAGACCGCAATAATTCCAATCACCCAAAAAATCCACTTGCTTGAGGGCGTTTGCTGATTGGGCGTTACTTTTTTCTTTTTCTTTGCTTTTGACACAATCTCATCTCCTTCTTTTCTTTCTCTCTTACAAACTTACAAAGCTGTTAGAGCTGTAAAAATTAGCGCGCACAAAATAAAAAACACGTATAGCGACGTCAGCGTTAAAATAACAGGAGGCTGCATCGGCATTTTCGTTTCCGGATTTAAAATATATTGAATGCGATAATTAACCGACGTATCAGCAAACGATACGTGCGCACACGAAAGACTTGTCTGTCCCGTTTTAACCATTTTTAAAAGGGCGCTGCCGATGTGAGCAGACGTACCGTTTTTCACAATGGCATCTTGATCAGCCAGCACTTCACGCATGACTTTGAAACGTTTATGGCTCCATTTAATAAACGGAATATACCATAATGCAGAAGCAAGCGTGCTGAGTAAAAATGTTTTGAGCGGATCTTTGTTTGCAACGTGTGACTGCTCGTGATAAATAACAGCTTCTAGTTCATTTTCATCAAGCACTGAGAGCAACCCTGTAGACAGAACGATGTGCGGTGTAAACAACCCCATTGTTAATGCAATGGGCTGATCTGTTGTTAAAACTGTTACATTCTTTCCGTACGCTTTTTGCAGGCGAGCCGTTGTTGTTTCATTTCGCAGCTTCGTAATCATTTTACGGACTTTCCGCATTTGAATCACTTGCTTTACAGCTTTAATGAACAGTACAAACATCGTATGAAAAATAACCGCATTCAGCATGTATTCAATAAAAAACAAGCCGAAAAAGTGGGCTACTTTGTTACAAAGTAAAATTAAGTTAAACGATAAATTCCATCCAAACAGCAAATGCAGCACATACATGCCCATTTGCATAAGCAACGTCACGGCAATAAAAAAGCACAGGTTAAAAATAAGCTTAGAACGCTTTAGTATTCCTTGATTCATTGATTATTCATCCTTTTTTAACTGTTTGACTTTTGATTCGAGCATGCTTAACAGTGAATCATCGACCTCTTCTAACGCATCAAGCATATGAGTAACAGCAAGCGAGCCAAATTCGTCGATCAATTCGTGCGTTAACTCTTTCGACTGAGCGTCGATAAATTCCTCTTTAGAAAGAATCGGCTGATACATCGACGTACGTCCTTTTAAACGCTTTTGCAACACGCCTTTTTCCACCAATCGATTCATAACGGTCATAACGGTGTTGAAGTTCACTGCTTTTTCTTTCTCAAGCACGTGCTGCACATCTTTAATGGACATTTCACTTCCGTCCCATAAAGCCGTCATAATTTTTGCTTCCAGCGGGCCAAAAAAGCGATTAAGGCCGGTTTCGTTAAATTTGAATTTTTCAATTTTCATATTTGACACCTCACACTACTAATTGTAGTGTGAGGTGTCAAATCCGTCAACTTTTCCATGACAACTGCCTTACAATTGTCATAATCACTTTTTTACTTCGTCGGTTAAATGCTGAATGGATAGCACAACTGTATCGAGCTTGGCTTCAATTCGGTGAAGTAAATAAAGCGTCACCACAACGGGAAAACCAACGTCTGAGATAAGCGTAAACCACTCTGTCATCTTCCTCTCTCCTTTTAAAAAAGCCCTTCGCACCGAAGTGGAAGGACTTTCATTTTTAAATCGTAAATTCGGTTACATTTCGCTCGACAATTTGGGCGCCTTTTCTGCCAACGAGCGCTCCGCCGCTTGAAGTAAAGACATCGCTTGCGATCAGCGCGTTCATTGCTGCTGCAATGGCTGCTGCGTCTAACGTATCTTTTGGTGATTCAATCGATAGACTTACTGCTTTTTGTGACTCATTTAAAAACTGCATCGTTAAAGTTTTCATACTCTACCTCTTTTCTTATTTTAAAAGTGAAAACGTGACAACTTCGTTGATTTCAACAAGCGGCAGCGACTGCAGGCTGGCAATGGTTTCGCTTGCTGTAATGAGTGCATCTGCAGAACTTCCAGGCTGAATGTTCATATAGGATTTGGTCTTTAAATCGGGTTTTCCATCCTCTTTTATTCCTTGTTCTAATACTAAGCGAAGCTGGCTTGAATGCTGAATTTTTTCTGCCATCTTTTATTCCCCCTTTCACTTTATATATAGAAATGGAAATAGGAAAGAGGGATGATGGAAACATAAAAATTTTTGGTTTATAATGGGAGATAGTCTGAGTTAGAAAGAGGCTTTGGTAATGAGAAAGTGGAGCTTTTTATTTTTTGTTCTAGCATTCATGCATCCAGCTTCAGCACTTGCTGACGACGGTGCAGATGAAAAAAAGCTTGGTCCGTTTTACTACACGGTTTCTCATGATTATAGTCGAGAAAAATGGGATGTAGGGGTGTTAAATCAGCAAGACAAAACGAACATTCCTGAGACTGATTTGAACGATGAAACGCTAAAATTGTTTCAGCGTACGGTTGATGATTTAGCAGACCTCGCGATTCGATTTGCTGCTATGAGCGTACTGCTTGTATGTTCACTCGTTGTTTTTACGTACTTTCGCATTCAAAAAAAACGCCCTTTTCTCCGCTTGTTTTTTGTTTTTTCAAGCGTTGGCTTTCTATTTTGCGTCTATACATCATTGGAGTTATTTAAAAAAACTGAACAAGCAAAATCTTTATTTTACTTACTATGACTTGAAACCCAAAAAAACCAGCCGATCGGCTGGTTTTTTCATGCATTTCTTACGGTTATGTAGTTCTGTTCATACGTCATTTCTTCCGTTTGCTTTTGCTGCTCCAGATGGTAATAAGCAGCGCATACTCCTCCTAACCCAGCCAGTGCTAGGACAATTAGAAGTATGGATGTCGCTTTTTTCATTGCCTTTTCTCCCCTTATGTTTAACCCTACCTAGCAACGGCATCCGTAAAAAAGAGTCCCCTTTCTCTTCTTTACTTGCTCATTACTTACGAAAGATATTATCATACTTTTTTTCACTTTTGTCATTTTTTTAGTTATTGTCAAAAAATTGTATATTTTATCCTTGATTTAACGAGTGTTTAAGGAAGTCAATGGACTGGTTTTTTGAAAGGCCAAACGCTGTCACGATATAATCAACGTAGGCAAGAAGCTCCAAATTCCCTCCTAATTTTGTCGTTTTAAATGATCGATTAAATCGGTATTGCTTTTTATCTGAAAAGACGAGCCCTTCTCCTTCCAGAAATGTTTGAAATTGCTCATGCGGAAAGTAAAGCACATCGTTTCGAACGTTCTCTAAGTCAATGACAATAATCATATCTTCCAGCTCCGCTTTTAATTCCATCATACAATCGATGTATCCGCCGATGCAGCTGATTAAAGATGTGAGAAAAAAGGGTCCGTTTATATATTGAAACTGCTCAAAAATCGTCTCATCGATGTAGCTTGAAATCCTTGACTTTAATACGTCATGAATTTGTTTTGATTCTTCCATGTACGGAATAGGAATATGAAACTTAGCTGATCCGTTATAAAACTGCTCCCACGCAATTGTTTTATCATACGCATCAATCACATCTGTGCTTCGAAAAATGATGGATTCCGCTGAATAAGAGGCTTTAACAAACGGTGTATGCAGCATCACCGTACTTTCCTCGTCCAAACAATAGTGTTTGGGTTCGCTAGACTTGCTTAAAATATATTGCTTTAACCGTTCTTCTTCCATTTGTTCAACTAAATGCAAATCATATAGTGGCAGCACGTACATATTACACATCCCGTAATGAATATAGCTTTTCCCGTGCATCTGCCATTTTCTGTTATAGATAGACAGTTCTTTTGTGCAAAAGTCCTCTATTCGCTGCGTTTGATCCTCGGATTTTTGATAGAGTCGATCTAAATGATAGCGGTCATCGATTTCCGTAACAGGAGATGTGCCGCTTCCAATTCTTCTGTAAATTTTCCCGTAAGACATGTACGGAGGGTTCGGACCTTCAGGAATCCAAATAACAAAAACACCTTGCCCGGGGTGATCTTCAGGTGATAAAAAACGCGTAACGATACGAGGAATGGGATTGGTGACATCTTTAAGCATATTATTAATAAACAGCTCATATTCCTTGCGCTCGAGCAGGTTAATGGAATGGTCGTCTTCATCTACGCCAAAAATAAGCCACCCTCCTTTTTCATTGGCAAACGAAGCGATGATATTTGGGATTTTCCGTTTGACCGTTGAGCTTACTTCGCGCTTGAACTCAAGCTGATAGCCTTCTTCTAAATGTTTTTCCATCATGCGCTGCACATCTGAAAACTCAATTTCTCCAATTGTTTTTTTCTTTCCTTCTTCGCTTATAAATGGTGAATAAAACGATTCTTCGTTCACTTGTCTTCCCCTCCTCACCATTTCTATTTAACTTATCCATATGATGAGAAGTAAAAAGACAGTCATATTTCTTTGATTTTTTTCAAAAAACAAAGTTTTTACCAAATTAATCCTGTTTTATATTATGATAGAAAAAGAGGTGAAGAATATGATTGAAGCAATATTTTTAGACCGAGACGGAACCATTGGCGGCAGTAATGAAATACAATATCCAGGTGATTTTCAGCTGTTCCCCCAAGCAAAGCAAGCGATTATCGACATAAAGAAACAAAACATTCCGCTGTTTTCCTTTACCAATCAGCCCGATATTGCAAAAGGAAAGGTAAAGAAATCACAGTTTTTCTCTGAACTTTTATCTTTTGGATTTGATGATGTTTACCTTTGTCCTCATGAAGATTCGGACAATTGTTCGTGCCGCAAACCAAGGCCAGGCATGCTGTTAAAAGCAGCCGAGGAGCACAGCTTGAATTTGGCTAACTGCATCGTGATTGGCGACCGGTGGAAAGATCTCGTAGCGGCCCATGCAGCAGGGGCACAATGTATTTTAGTGTTAACAGGAGCTGGGCACGACACATTACATGCACGGGAAAAATGGGCTGACGTACAAGCAACCTTTATTGCAGCTAATATACAGGAAGCTGTTGAATTTATCTTTACATCACTGAGTTCACAGCTGATACTACCGCATTCACATACTCGTTAAACAGCTGATTATTCTGTAATAATTGTTCATACTGCGGAGTGGTGATTTCAAGCTGCAGTCCTTTATGCCGCTGATTGCCGTTGGCGATATTTCGAGGTGAAACGCCTTTTAAATGCACGGGCGTTTCACTGATCGGAAAACCTGAGAGCGCATGACGCACCGCTTTTTCTAACTCTTCGTCTCTTCCTCCGATATAAGTCGTGCAGACATCGCTATAGGCACCGTGAAGAGAAATCGTGACTTCTGATTTTTTAACAAGATGACGCGCCATTTCTTCATCGTAGTTTGCAGACGTAACATGCAATTCAAACGGATTTTCTGTTTTCAGCGTTTTAAATACGTACACGGTTGCATTCAGCTTTTCTGCTATTTTTTCCGCTACTTCTTCTGTCCCAATTTCCATCGTTCCTCCATGAATCGCAAGCACGACAATTTCCCTCCGGCGAATGACACATTCTATTTCGTAATCGATTCCGGCTCGTTCACACTGAGATAATTCTTGAAAACTTTGATACACATCCCTCATCCGTTTCTTCACACCTTTCTTTTATCTTAATATACCCAGGCTTTATTTTTCCTTTTTCTTCATATAGTAAAGGGATTAACCCTTTGTTTACTCATTTATTTTTGTTTTTATACTTTATATTTTAGTGTGCACAAAAATTTTTTTTGAAATTCGAAATAAAAGTATTGCCAAACAAACCGTCCAGACGGTAAAGTATTCTAGGGAAAATCAAAAAGGAGGAAATTCATGTGTCTACATTTGATGATATATTGCTTGCAGCTACGCAGGTTGTACAGCGTGACGGCGTTGGAAATTTGACGCTTGAAAAAGTAGCAAAAGAAGCCGGCGTCAGTAAAGGCGGTTTGTTGTATCACTTCTCTTCAAAAGATGAATTGATTAAGCAAATGCTGTATTCAGTCACAAAGAAATATGATGACGGACTAAACGTACAAGTTGAACATGACGATTCTCCTGGCAAATGGAGCCGGGCTTATCTCGCTGAGACGCTTCATGACCTTCAGCGTGAACAAGTGATGAGCGCGGGGTTACTTGCAGGTATTGCAACCAATCCTGAACTCCTGCAGCACTTTCAAAAGCAATACGAAAAGTGGCAACAGCACATTGAACAAGACGACATTGATCCAGTCCTTGCTACCATTGTGCGCTTAGCAGCTGACGGATTATGGTTCAGTCAAATGTTTGGGCTCGCACCCGTGGACCCAGACATGCAAAAACAGATTCAACAACAACTTCGGAAATTAACAGAGGAGGGTTTTCGATGAAAGCCTATTTATTTTTAGCGATTGCTATTAGTTCAGAGTTATTTGGTACATCTATGTTAAAAGCATCAAACGGATTTACAAAATTTTGGCCTAGTCTTGGTGTTTTATTAGGGTTTGGTCTTGCTTTCTATGCGCTTTCCACATCGCTTCAGCACATTCCACTCAGCGTTGCGTATGCCATTTGGTCTGGTGTAGGAACTGCTGTAACAGCTGTGATTGGCGTAGTCATTTGGAAAGAAAGCGGCAGTCTCACGATGGTATTTGGCATCGTATTAATCATTGCAGGAGTCATTCTTTTAAATTTAAAATCAGTGGCTCACTAAAAAAAGAGCCAGTAAATACTGACTCTTAAGCAAAGGAGGAAAATCGACTGTCTACTTATGAAAGTAGTATGTATCGTTTTCCTTTTTTTTATACTCTTTTATAGATTAAACGGGTCTAGGAATTTAACAGATGGATATTTGTCCTGGAACAAACGCCATACAAAATCGTTTTCAAACATAAGAACGGCATGTTTATCACGATCTTCTACTAGCATCACGCGAGAATCTAGCATGCGATCTTCAATTGTTGATTTGTCTACCCATTTTGCAATGTTATGAGACATGCGCGTGAATTCAAGATCGACGTTGTACTCACCTTTCATACGGTGTTCAAACACTTGGAACTGAAGTTCACCGACTGCTCCTAAAATATAATCTCCAAAGAACGGCGTACGGTAAAGCTGTACGGCTCCTTCTTGTACAAGCTGATTAATCCCTTTTTCAAAGTGCTTAGATTTCATGGCATTTTTCGCACGAACTTTTACAAACAGTTCAGGCGGGAACTTTGGAAGAGCATCAAATTCGAATACTTTTCCCTCTCCTACAATGGTATCGCCAATCTGATACGTACCCGAGTCATACAAGCCAATGATATCCCCTGGATACGCTGTGTCTACTGTTTCACGGCTTGATGCCAAGAACTGATGAGACTGAGCTAGCTTCATTTTACGGTTCGTTCTTGCTAACGTCACGTTCATTCCACGCTCGAATTTCCCTGAACATACGCGTACGAACGCAATGCGGTCGCGGTGAGCTGGGTTCATGTTCGCTTGAATTTTAAAGATGAAACCTGAGAAGTTTTCATCCGTAGGCTGAACGGTGCCATTCGTTGATTCACGAGGCTGCGGCGGTGATGTTAATTGTAAAAATGAATTAAAGAAAGACTGTACACCAAAGTTTGCAATCGCACTTCCGAAGAAAACAGGTGTTAACAGGCCTTGCTTTACTTTTTCAATTGAAAAATCATTACCTGCTTCGTCTAATAGAGATAAATCATCCACTAAGCCTGGTAAATACATTTCATCGACGTGTTTTTTAATTTCATCGTCGATATTTTCACCGTCAAAGTCTGCAAAATATGACTCTTTGTTTCCTTGGTATACTTCAATTTGTTTTGAAAAACGGTCATACGTTCCTTGGAATCGTTTCCCCATGCCAATTGGCCACGTTACAGGGTATGATTCAATACCGAGTACATCTTCAATTTCTTCAAGCAGCTCAAGCGGCTCTTTTCCTTCACGGTCTAATTTATTGATAAATGTTAGAATAGGAATACCACGCATACGACAAACTTTAAAAAGTTTAAGCGTTTGTGCTTCAATCCCTTTTGTTCCGTCAATAACCATGACCGCACTGTCTACAGCCGTTAAGGTACGATACGTATCCTCACTGAAGTCTTCGTGTCCTGGTGTATCCAAGATGTTAATAAAGTGATCTTTATACTCAAACTGCATAACACTTGATGTAACCGAAATTCCACGTTGTTTTTCGATTTCCATCCAGTCAGATGTAGCAAACTTACCTGATTTTTTTCCTTTAACCGTTCCGGCTGAACGAATCATTCCGCCCAGTAACAGCATTTTTTCTGTTAACGTTGTTTTCCCGGCATCCGGGTGAGAAATAATGGCGAATGTACGACGTGAATCGACCATCGTTTCTTGAAGTTGGTTGTTCATACGTTTTAAAATCCTTTCTGCTCTACAATTCCTATTTTCATCATTTCATTATACGCTTTTTTTATACTGCGTGACTAGTTTTTTTCATATTTGAATACTTCTACAAAATCAAAGAAATCGTCAACAAGGTGTAAAAAGCGAACAAGAAAAGACCCCTTTTATAAAAGGGGCCTTCTCCCAGTTTAGTTTAACGAACGACCAGAGAAACGTTCTGCTGATCGGCTTAAACTTTATAAAAAAAATTACTTTTGAACGTTAGCAGCTTGTGGTCCACGGTTGCCTTCAACGATTTCAAATGTAACTTCTTGACCTTCTTCTAAAGTTTTGAAACCTTCGCCTTGGATAGCAGAGAAATGAACGAATACATCGTCTTGTCCTTCTACTTCGATGAAACCGAAACCTTTTTCAGCGTTGAACCATTTTACTTTACCTTGTAACATATCTCTTTTCCTCCTTGTGTGACAATCCACACATTGTGTATTACTCTATTCCTGCTCTTACAATAAGTCAAGACGAACACTTCGAACTATCCTTACCGAACAAAAATAAGCACTTTTATTGTAACAAATCCTCCAAAAAATTTCAAAGGAATTTGCACATTCTTTTTGTTTGGTTTTATCCCTTACCTACAGCCTTTCTGCCCCTTTTTAAGCAGCTGAATGTGAACGCATTATTCGCAATTTTTCTTGATGTTTTTTCTTGTATAACGATCCTTTAAATGGATAACGCTATAGAGATAGATACTCTTTCTATTTATGAGAAAGCAGGTGACATCACAACTTATGGAAGACATTCTCATGTCCCTTCTTAGAACCTTTGTTTCTTTTATTATCTTAAGCATTACAACTTTCCTGATTGGAAAACAAATTAACACGCATAATAATCATTTTACATTTGCGATGTCCATCATCATTGGGTCGTTCATTGCAAATATGGGATTTGATTTAAAATTAAAATTTCTGCCGATGTTCGCTTCTTTTGCTTTTCTTGTGGCCATTCATTTTCTTTTAGCATCAACAGCTCTAAAAAGCAGGCGCTTGCGAAAATGGATTACAGGACGCCCGACGGTTATTATGGAAAAAGGAAAGCTTCTTGAAGCAAATATGAAAAAAGTCAAATATTCTATTGACGACTTGAATCAGCATTTACGAGAACTAGGAACGTTCAACATTGCTGAAGTAGAATTTGCTGTTTTAGAAGTAAGCGGAAAACTGTCGGTATTAAAGAAAACTGCTTATCAAAACATTGCCAAACAGGACGTTTTGTCTAAGCCGTTTAAAGAAATGAATTTACCGGTAGAACTCATCATGGACGGAGAAATTATTCATAAAAATTTAACATCTCAATATACGGAACAGTGGATTAACCTTGAGCTTTCAAATCGTCAGCTTCAGTTGAACCAAGTGCTGTATGCAGTTGTGTCAACAAACGGCATGCTCTATGTAGATGAGTATAAAGATCAGCTGTCCTCTCCTACAGACAGAGAATAAGGTTGAGACATAACTAAATTACGCCAATGTAAAGGCAGACAAATGAGGTGAATGAGTTCGTATGGATCGCTTGAGACATAGCTGTTAACTTCCGTGCAGAGCCTTGCTCTCCAATCAACAGCTAGAAGCAATTACATACATAAAACCTATGTTCACGACCACCATAAAAAAATCCGAACAAGTTCGATTCTTGATGGAGAATCAAACTCGTTCGGATAAAATGTGTTTGTCCCAGTTTTACTGTGCCATCTCTTCAAAGGTCCCTTCTTTCAAGCCATAGTAGTTCCGTTCAAATCGCTTTATTTCTTGATCATAGCGGCGTACTTTTGCATCGGCTAGCTGACGGCTTTGTTTTGTTTCTTCAAGCAGCTCGACCTGCTGATTAATTTGAAAAATAGTCGTCGTCAGCTCGTCTTGATAATTATAAATTTCATTTTGAATATCCACGCATACGGGCAAGCGATTTGCTAAAATAAAGTCCGTCATTTGCATAAGCACTTTTTTACGCTCTACTTCTTTCACTTTGCTTTTGACGGCTCGTTCTGCAGAACGGAACGTCAGCCTTACTTTAGAGAAGAAGTCACCTTTAATCGAAAGCTTGCGCTGCAGTTCTTCTACATCTTGTTTTAATGATTCATGCTCTTCAATCATTTTTTGAAGCACAAGCCCTCCGTTTAACGATGTGAGCTCCATTTCATCAAGCTGATGGCGAATGGCTGTTTTGAGCGTTTCAATTTGCTTCACCGTCTTTTTCTCCGTAGCGCGGAGCTGCTTAACATACTGCTCTGTTTTGTAAATAAAGCTGTCTAACCGTTCACGGTCAAACAGTGACTGCTCTTTCTTTTTCATATAATCTTGATACGCTGTGTGTACAGATGACCACTTGATCAGCAGAGACTGATAATTTAACAGCTCATCCTGATGCTCAAGCTTGTACGTCCACATCAGCTGAACAACTACTAATAACAGCGGTAAAAAAGTTCCAGCTTCTTTGCGTTTTGCAATAATTTCATGACTTTCAAAGCTCGCCATTAAAAACAGCGGCGCATTCATACTAAATAGCAGTGCTGGCGGGTAATTAACGGGAATAAAGATACTCATTACGGTTGCCATAAGGCCTGAAATAGCAGGGTATGCGTGCGGAGGAAGCTGTTTGTACAGTTCAATTGTCCCTTTTTTCTGCAGCAGTTTCACAAGTGCTTCCTGCTGATATTCTCCTAATGCATCAATCATTCTTTCCTGATACATGGGGGGCAGCTGTTCAATCCAATTCATCAGCTGCTGCTGAAACACAGCTTGCTGACGATTTGTAGCAATCATGTATTGCGAATCAATTAGATGAAAGAACAGTCGGATTTGATGGCGCATTACGTCTTCTAGCGTATGACAGCGTGCAATTGAAAACAGCTCATTGTATTTAGATACAAGCAAATTTCCAATGTTATCGCTTAGCTCGTACAGCTCGCCATTTGTTGTAGCATGGGAAACAGGAAGTTCAAAAAACTTCGCCATTTCAAGCAAAATATGCAGATGCATGTCTACTTCAGGCTGTTTTTCAAGCAATTTCATTTCTTCTACCAATGACGCTTGAAAATCCGTATGCTCCGTTTGCTGATACTGTGCTGACATTTCCCTATAAATGCGGTGGTCACATAACACATAAGCAGCTCTTAGGATATCGCCTTTAGACGTAAGCAACCCATACAATAACTGTTGTCCGTTCATCTTCACACCGTCCTTCATTAAATTTTCTTACTATAGCTTTCTATCATTTTATACTTTTTCTATAAATTCGATGCAATAGTTCAAATTTCCTGTTATCTTTCTTCTTGCTTCCTTAATACAAAGAGTGCCGTCCAACATGACATCAGTGCAGGCGGAATGGTCCAAGTCATATATCGCCACTCACCCGTCACAAGCGCCATAATGAAAAAGATGAGCGGAAAACCTATTAGTACTATGATGATACGTGCTCGGCTTACCGATTTTTTCATAGTGCATCGCCCCTTCTGTTCGTCCCTTATTCCTATAATACCCTTTCGCTTCTATAGCATTAAACACCTTTATAAACCGTTCGTACATTTCTTTGTTTTCTAGACAGTCTATGACATAAGTTTTAAAAAAGAACAGAGGATACCTCTTACTTTGGTGAATCTCGTAAGCAGCTTTTATGTTTTGACAAGCTAAATCGAGAAAAATGTGTTATGGTAAAAGAAAATTTCGTTTTTACTACCTACATTGAAACGAAAGGGTTGATCGTATGAACATTTTTTTGATTGGCGCAAGCGGCAGGACCGGACAGGAATTAATAAAGCAAGCGATTAAAAACGGACATTATGTAAAAGCATTTGTGCGAAATCCATCTAAGCTTAAGATAACGCATGCGAACGTACACATCATACAAGGCGACGTGCTTGATTATTATGAAGTGTGTCAGGCCATGCGAGGGTGTGATGCAGTAATTTCTTGTCTTGGAACCGAAAATCTAGGGCATTCTACCCTTTTAGTAGAAACGACAAATCTGCTGATTCAATGTATGAATGAAAACGGAATTCAGCGTATCGCCTACACGGCTTCTGCCGGAATCGACGGAGAAATTCCAGGCATGACGGGCTGGCTTGCTCAGCGTATTTTAAAAAATGTGCTTCGCGATCATCACGAAGCCGTGAAGCTCTTGAAGGTAAGCGGGCTCGACTGGACTGTTGCTCGGCCAATGGGTTTAACGAGCGGTCCATTAACTACGTATTATCGTATAGGAGAAGCTAGCATACCAGAAAACGGACGCAACATCAGCCGTTCTGACGTCGCTCACTTTCTTCTTCAAGCCGTAGAAAACAACAGGCATATAAAAAAATCACTAAGTCTTTCGTATTAAGTGTTCTAAAGGAGTGTTGATAGTGAACCTATCAAAAATTTTTCTGAAAATAAGTCTTGTACTTTTAATGGCATGCGTCTTTATTGAAGGTAATTTTCAGGTGGCGCTTGGCATCTTTGCTGCTGTTTGCATGCTTGTCATCATTTTTGCCAAGCCTCTTTCAAAATCGCTGCTTCCTGCTAATAAAAAACCAGGAAAAAAAGACCGCGAAACATTAATGATGGTCATTGGTGTCATCGTTTTTATTTCAGGAAGCTTTTTTATTGCGTAGTAGCATTGTAAAGAAAACAGGCTTAAATCCACATTTTTAATCATATAAAGGGCTGTGCTGTAAGTCGAATGTTCGGCTTATGACGCAGCCTTTTTTTGGTTTCATGAGGTCTCTTTTAGCAATAGCTTCTGTCTTTTATATACATACCATTCCATTATTTAAGCAAATTACCTATCAAACCCTCTTATGCTTTTTTCATCAGTTCACATAATATATGTAGAAGATGTCATAAGACAAGCGTCAAACGATTTGTATCTAGAAAAAGGAGGAAGATAAATGAAATGCCCCCATTGCGCTTATTCTAATCCGGAAGGGGTAAAATTCTGCTTAAATTGCGGCCATGAAATCGTGGACCACGACGAAAACTACAGCATATTCTACTTGTTTGCCCATCGTGTTGATAAAATTCCAAGAAATGAACGTTCGGTTGAACCTAAATTTCGAAATATATTCTCTCGAGTCTTCCGACAGCACAGTGAAATGGAAGCTGAACGGCTTTTTATTGTAGGAACAGGGCTTACGACTCCTAAAATAGAAGAAGTTGTAAATACATGGCCAAAGCCTTGGCTTTTTGCAAGAGTCTTTCTTATTGCGCTTGTTGCATACTTAGGACTATATCTAGGCGTAAGCTTATTCGAAAACATCAACTTTATACCCGGTCTTATTGTAGTCGGTGCTTTTGCAGTGCCATTTACTACGCTCATTTTCTTTTGGGAAATGAACGCTCCGCAGAATATTGCTATTTACAAAATTGTTTATGTCGTTTTTATTGGCGGAATCCTCTCACTTTTATTAGCACTTGTGTTTTATGATATTCTTGGAAATAACACAAACGTGATCGTGATTGGAATATGTGAGGAACTGGCTAAAGTTATCGCTGTTATTTATTTTGTACGCAATCTTAAATATAGATATATCCTTAACGGACTTCTCTTAGGAGCTGCAATAGGAGCTGGTTTTGCTGCTTTTGAAACCGCTGGCTATGCTTTGCGAGCACTTCTTTCCGGCAGCTTTCACATGCTCTATTCTACAATACTCTGGCGCAGTATTTTTGCTCCTGGAGGACATGTGGCTTGGGCTGCCTTGACTGGCGCTGCCATCTGCATCGTGCAAGGAGATAAGAAATTTCAGTGGAACATGTTGATAAAACCCAAATTTCTTGGTGTATTTTTGCTTGTCGTTTTTATGCACGCTCTTTGGGACTCACCTATACTAGGTATTTTCCCAGCGGGACATACGATTTTAACGGTTATATTATGGATTTTGGTATTCAGTATGATTCGTATTGGGCTAAAAGAAATCGCGGATAAAAAGTTGGAGTTGACCCACTACAAAGAAAAGCCTACACCCTCATAGGAAATATTCAGCGTACGTTAAGCTGCTCGTTTTAACTTTTTATTACCTTTATGTTTCATTTTAAAAATTGTTGTTACAAATTGTAAAAAACAGTATTCAAATTACCTGGACATGGTATGATAACCTAAATAACATGAAAGGGTGACTTGGTGGATGAACCTAACTGAAATTAAGCATATGATAGCAAATTTAGTAAATTATAGAGATAGCGACATTACTCATACTCTTGCCAATAGGTTTACACTAAGTTATTCAAAACAATTAAACAGTTTTCAAATCTTCGATGTTGAAAACGATATCATTTATCGTTATGAGGAACTAGAAACAACTGCGTTAGCTCTGTTTAACATGGTCCATAATCTTCCTGAAACTATTTACAGACATACTAATTCGTTTGAACAAGTTTAAAGCAGCAAAAAAAAGCTCATTTATTAACTAACATGAGCTTTTTTTGCCGGTGCTTATCTATTTTAGTTATTTATAACCTTCTTCAAAAGAAGAATATCCTTTTTAATTGCCCGTCTAATTTCTTCAACTTTACAGCGTTTGTATTCTTGTACTAAGCGATAGAGCTCTCGTTTAAATAAAAATTCATCTTTTTGGTTACTCATAGCAGCATACCCCTTATTAGCTTTCTATCACAAGCGATTAAAGAAAGTATTCCCTGTTCTTCTTGTAAAAAACAAATAAACTAACAAACAGATGTAAAAAAGCTCGTTATCATGCGCTTACAGGAATGGCGAGATGTGCTTTGCTTTAGCGAAATGAAAGAATTTCGCTAAAGCAAATAAAAAACATTGACTATTATCTCCCAGTCAATGTTTTTTATTTATTTTAGCTTTGTTTAATTAAAGTCGATTCACATACTTTTATGCATTCATATCTCCTAAACCTGGAGCATGCTCATTTGGCATTTCAGATAAATGAGGGACTGGAAAAGCTTCCGGTGGAGGTGTTACGCTCAAGTCTCCGCCATTTCTGCTTGGCGTCTGTCCTTGAAATATTTCTCCCATTCGATGCGGATCTAACCTAAAATCAAATTGCGTGTTATGATACCCCATCTCGACAAATTTTCTGCATTCAGGGTATTTGTTAATATCATAATTTGGTACAGGGAATAGTTTTCCCCAGTCCACGCCTAATGTTTCAAGAGCTTTTGCAAACGCATTTTGATGAGCATTATCTCGAACGATTAAGAAACCTAGCGTTTCTCTTAACGTTTGGTTAGAACTCATTTCGTATATTCTTGTTTTTTGTAAAACGCCGGTTGATTCTAATACAACGTTATTCAGCAAATCAGCCACTAGATTTCCGTGATTATAAACCCACGAGCCGTTCCATGGATTTCCGCCCGCATCTACTGGCAGTGAGCTTTGAGCGCCCATGATATAGTGATGAGGATTAGCATGTTTTACGGCTTCATCAAGAGGAGCCTGATCTGAACCTTGACTTCCTACCCCGGCTCCGCCAGATTCATCTAACAATGCATTAATGGTATTTTGAACGAGTTCTACATGAGCTATTTCTTCTAAAAAAACACCTTTCATTAAATCGCGATACTGCGTCTCTTTTCCTCTGAAGTTAGAGCTTTGAAAGAAATATTGCATCATCGTCCGCATTTCACCAAACTGCCCGCCTAAGGCTTCTTGCAGTACCTTCGCGGCCGCAGGATCGGGCTTATCCGGTTTAATGCCATTGATTAATCCTTCTTTGTAATAATACATATCAAACACTCCTTTTACTGACATTACCTGATTGTTTTCTTAAACTAACATATGCACATACCTACTGTTTCCCTATGCGCCTTTTTTATTCTAGATATTAAAAGGTAACTTGATTGAAACACGTGGATAACACCCTTTGTTATAGGCAAAAAAAAAGACCTCTCGCACATATCGAGGGCCTTTCTTTCTTTTATTTAGAGGAAACTTTTTTACGAGTTAAATCATGATGCAACGAAGTATCAGGAATTTCCGGATTGGGAACCTGTCCCTTTGCTACAGGATCTTTGATATATACATATTCACCGCTTCCGTCTGGGGCACTTCCAGTAGCCCACGGTCCCTCTTCTGATTCAGCGCCTTCTGAGAGGTTCCAAAACTCATAAGCTTCTGGCTGTGATTCTTTTTCAGCCTCAGGAGGGAAAGATGCAGGAACAACTACTCCATTTTTTTCTTCTAGTTCGTTTATAGCTTCCATCCACTGATACTGGTGATAGCGATCACGCGCTAGCATTTTGCGGAATGTCGCGCGTACACCTTCATCTTTTGTCATATGGTATAACCTAGCTACTTGAAGTCTACCTTGGCTTTCTGCATGCAAGTTCGAACGCATGTCTGCTAATAAATTGCCGCTTGCTACGATATATGAACCGTTCCATGGAACTCCATTTGAATTAGTAGGCAAACCACCAAGGCCGCTCACTAATAAATGCTGAGGATTAATTCCTCCCATGATAGCTGCTGTTGCAGGATCTTTCGCAGCTTCTGCTTGATCTTCTGGAGATGCTCCATCAAGTAATTGACTAATAAGTGAACAGAGCATCTCTACGTGTCCAATTTCTTCTGTACCTATATCCATCAGCATATCTTTATATTTCTCTTCTCCTCGACAGTTAAATCCTTGAAAGAGGTATTGCATCATTACCGTCATTTCACCGAATTGTCCACCTAGTACTTCTTGAATCTGGCGAGCAAGCATCGGATCCGGGCGATCTACTTTGACTTCAAATTGCAGTTCTTTTTGATGACCAAACATGTTAACTCCTCCTTTAATATACTAAATTCCTTTTAGAGATTTTTTCCTCTTTTTTCCGTTCCCTCTCGCTATTCAATTAATCACTAAACTTGTATCTTTTTCCTACTGGAACGAAAATGGATAAAATCACCTATTAATAAACTTAATTTAATAAGTAGAAAGACACCTAAAGAGAAAGAAATACCTGCGCTTTGCTCTTTAGTATTCGTTCAGTTTATAACGTTTTATAGTCAAAACCACTGCCAGACAGAAAAATGTTCACTTAAAAATGAGATTGAGACATAACTAATTACTTCAATCAACAGCTAGAAGCAGCTGCAGATATGAAACCTATATTCTCTCCACCACAATAAAAAATCCGAATGATTTAATTAATCATTCGGATTTACTTTCAATTAAAATACTTTTGTTTCAGTTTCTCTTTTCTCTATTACTTGTCTATACCTGCTTTGATTTCTTTAATCATGCCAGCCATTGACTCAAGGCCTCCTCCAGATAAATACCAAAGGCCTGGATCAAGATACACAACGTGATTGTTTTTCACCGCGTTGATTTCTTTTACATACTTGTTTTCAACAATTTGTTTAGCAGATGATTTTTCACCAATCGCTGCACCGCGGTCAACGACGAATAAGTAGTCTGGATTTTGCTTAACTAAATATTCGTATGAAATGCTTTGGCCGTGCTTAGCCGATGGATCTAAACTGTCGTCTGCTGCTTTGATACCGAATACGTCGTGGATTAATCCGTATTTAGAACCCGGACCAAACGCTGTCATTTTGCTGTCATTTGCCATCATTACAAGCGCTTTTTTATCTAGTTTGTCCGCTTGTTTTTTCAAATCTGCAATTTGCTTATCAATTGCTGCTAGCTCTTTTTTCGCTTGATCTTCTTTATCAAAAATTTGTCCTAGTACTTTTGTATTTTCTTTAAATGACTTCATATAGTGCTGGTTGTCCGTATCGATATAGATCGTCGGCGCAATTTTTGAAAATTCATCAAATGAATCCGCTTGGCGGCCTTGAATAATAATTAAGTCTGGCTTTAATTCTGCAATTTTTTCAAAATCAGGTTCTTTTAAGCCCCCTACATTCGTATACTTATCATCTTGATACTTTGATAAATACTCAGGAATCGCTTGTTTTGGCAAGCCTGCTACTTCAACCCCTAGTTTATCTAGTGTATCAAGTGCACCCATGCTGAATACTACAACTTTTTTAGGATTTTTCTTAATTTTAATTCCGTCTTTATTGAACTGATCGGTTACTGTTACCGTCTCTTTTTGCTTACTTTCTCCACCTGTTGTTTCTTTTGCTCCTTGATTACCGCAAGCAGCTACAACAATCGCAGTTAAAACTGCTACAAACATTACTAACACTTTTTTCACTTTCGTCACCTCATGAATAAATTTTATGAAAAATACACGCAAATACGCTGTCCGTTAACCGTTTCGATTGGAATATCCATATCGTATATATCCTTTAATACAGACGTTTGAATGATGGTTTCTGTTGGGCCTTCACGGATTACTTCACCGTTTTTAAGCGCCACGATGTAATCCGAATAGACAGACGCAAAATTAATATCGTGAATGACAATCACAATCGTTTTGCCTAAGTCTTCTACAAGACGTTTCAACAGCTTCATAATTTCAACAGAATGCTTCATATCTAAGTTATTGAGCGGTTCATCTAAGAAGATATACTCCGTGTCCTGTGCGATGACCATGGCGATAAAAGCCCGCTGACACTGTCCCCCGCTCAGTTCATCCAAGTATTTATCTTGAATACTTTCAAGCTTCATGTAACTCAGCGCCTGATCAACCGCTTGTTCATCGCTTTTTGTTAACCGGCCTTTTGAATAAGGAAACCGGCCAAAATTTACGAGTTCACGTACGCTAAGCCTGATATTCAGCTGATTGGACTGTTTTAAAATACTCATTTTTTTGGCTAAATCTGAGCTGTCAATATTCTCTATATTTTTTCCTTCTATTGATATTGATCCTGAGTCGGCTTTAATGAGACGGCTCATAATTGAAAGCAGCGTACTTTTCCCCGCTCCGTTTGGACCGATAAATGACGTGATTTTCCCTTTTGGAATCACGACGGATGTTTTTTCTAAAACGGTTTTCTCTCCGTATGTTTTACTGACATTTGTTACTTCTACCATGATTTATTCTCCTTTAGCAGCAAATAAATAAAGTAAATTCCGCCGGCAAAGTCAATGATGACGCTCAGCGTGGTGCTGAAGGTGAACACTTTTTCAACGATAAATTCTCCTCCGACGAGGGCTATAACACTAAGCAGAAGTGATCCCATCATTAAATAGGTGTGCTTGTACGTTTTGAACAGCTCTCTCGCAAGGTTCACAACAAGCAGTCCAAGAAAGGTAATCGGCCCAACTAACGCTGTAGCCACTGAGACAAAAATGGCGATCACAATCAGCATTTTTTTGACGAGCCCGTCATAATCAATCCCTAAATTTACCGCATGTTCTCTCCCTAGCGACAGTACATCAAAAATGGATGTAAAGCGCCACACGTAAATGCCAAGCAGGATAAATATGACGGCTGCTATATATAGCAAATCGGTATTCACATTGTTAAAGCTTGCAAATGATTTATCTTGTACAACTTGAAATTCATTCGGGTCAATCAGCATTTCCATAAATGAAGACATGCTTTTAAATAACGTGCCGAACACAATTCCAACCAGTAAAATAAAGAAAATATTCTTACCGGCTTTTTTGAACATCAGTATGTAAAGCAAGACCGAAAAGATAATCATCAGCGAAACGCAAAGAAGAAAGTTAAGATTTTTGTTCATGATGACAATATTCGTCGAGCCAAAAATGTACACAATAAACGTTTGCAGAAATAAATACAGTGAATCCAGTCCTAGAATACTAGGAGTTAGAATTCGGTTATTGGTAATCGTTTGAAAGATAACGGATGAAAACGCAATGGCTCCTCCGGTTAAAACAATCGCAGCGACTTTTTCAATTCTTCGCGGCAGCGTGTACTGCCAGTAGCCTAAATCGTAGCTGATAAACAGCGCCACTGATAAAACGGCCAGCGCGGCGAGAATGATGATTTTATGTTTGTTATGCATAACGACCTCTCCTTATCAGCATAAAAAGAAAGATCGCACTTCCTATTACACCGACCATTAGCCCAATAGAGATTTCATAAGGGAAAATAATGACTCTGCCTAAAATATCGCACGCCAGTACGAACACAGCTCCAAGCAGCGCTGTATGAGGCAGGCTTTTTCGCAAATGATCTCCACGGTAAATCGATACGATATTTGGAATGATTAATCCTAAAAAAGGCAGCATGCCAACGGTCAAAATCGTAATTGACGTAATAAGCGACACAATGACTAATCCAATGTTTACGATTTGTTTGTATTTCACACCTAAATTGATTGAAAAGCTTTCTCCCATACCAGCAACCGTGAACTTATCTGCGTAAAGATAAGCAATTATTAAGAGCGGTATACTCAGGTATAAAAGTTCATATCTCCCTTTGACTACTAGCGAAAAGTCGCCTTGCAGCCATGAAGAAAGGTTTTGAATCAAATCGTATTTGTAGGCGATGAAGGTAGCTAAGGAACTTACGATACTGCCGAGCATTAAACCGACTAGCGGAATATAAATCGTATCGTTAAATTTAATTCTGTCTAGTATTCTCATAAACAATAGATTGCCCGCCAGTGAGAAAATAAAAGCAATGCTCATTTTTAATAGAGGACTTGCTGAAGCAAATACTAGTAGAGAAATCAACACACCAAGTCTTGCCCAGTCCATCGTTCCTGCCGTTGTTGGAGATACAAACTTATTTCGCGTAATTTGCTGCATAATTAATCCGCAAATACTAAGGCTCATTCCCGCCATAATAATACTCAAAAGCCTAGGAAAACGACTAAAAAACAGCGTTTGGCTTTCTTCTTTTGTTAAATGAAACAGATCCATCGCTGACAGATCTTGTACTCCTACAAAAAGAGACAAAATCGATAGTACAGCAAACACAAGAATTAACTGATAAAACTTCAACTTTCCTTGCTCCTTTCTTTCATCTAGAAGTCTAGTTATCTCCTCCTCTACATCATATGTAAATGATTATCATTATCAATTGACTTTCTTTATCATATCATTATTCTCTAAATAATCAATGGTTTTCTTAAAATTTAAGCAAAAAAATGCCTTAACAGATGGATCTGTTAAGGCATTTCAAGGTTTAATTAGACTTAAAAATAGCTATTTCTCTCTTCATACATAAGAGATCGAAACAACTACATACATGAAATCTATGTTCACCATAACAACAAAAAAATCCGAACCATTAATAACTATTAATGGTTCGGATTTAACTTTAAGTAAAATACTTTTTGTGGAAGTCCCTCTGTATCAATATTACATATATATGAAATATATGTTTATATTTGAAAGAAATCTACTTATTTTGCAAATACATGGTTTCCGATAACTGCCGTTACTTGCTGCGTTGCAACCCATTGGCTTTCAGCGATTTTCGGATTATAGAAAAACAGTGCATCGTTTTCATGCGGGTTTGATAATGCTTCACTTACCGCTTGTTTTGATTCTTCTGATGCAGGCTGATTAATTGCTCCGTTTGCTACTGGTGAAAATTGATATACGCCGTTTCCTAGCTGCTGATAAATAACGTCGTGAATGTTATTTGGGAATTCCGGTGAAGCTACACGGTTTAATACCACAATTGCTACCGCTACTTTTCCTTGGTACGGCTCACCTTTTGCTTCTGCCTCTACTAATCTAGCTAGTAAATCTTGATCTTGTGCAGAAACCGATGTAGACGGAGCAGTTTGTGCCGGCGCCGGTGCTTCTCCTTGAAGTTTTAATGTTTGTCCGATGGTAATGATATCACTTTGTAAACCGTTAACAGCTTTTAACTGATCCACAGTCATGCCGTTTTGTGTTGCAATATGATATAACGTTTCGCCTTGTGCTACTGTATGTACAGATGTTGCCGGGCTAGCGGCAGGTTGTGCTTGTCCCTGGTCAGGAATCGTTAATGTTTCTCCAACGTAAATCATGTCGTTTTGGCGGTTATTAGCACCTTTCAGCTCATCTACCGTAACCCCATTTTGTTGGCCAAGCCCCCACAAGGTATCTCCTTTTACGACTTTGTGCGAAGCTGCTGCTGATGCTGTTCCTTGACTTGCTAGAAATGCTACAGACGCTGCAGAAGCAACTGCCCATTTTTTTACACGTTTTTTACTCACAAAAACTACCTCCTAAAATTTGAACCTGTTATTACCTTAGCACATAGATTCGCCTTTTCATTAAAAAAAACAGTAACATTTGTTCTAATTGGATTAAGTTTCTTACAGTGCCATTCATTATGTTACAACTTTTACATGACCCTTAAAGAATATGTAGAAATATGACGATTTCATTGCGAAACGAGCTTTTTATCTGTTTACTTACATTCCTCTTTCTGTAAAAAACTTGATTTAATTATGATTAATCGCAGAGATAAAAAGGAAAACAGCAGTCAAATAGAGAAATAGTGTAACTATTGAGGAATGATTCAGCGCTTCTTTGTCAATTTACGTTTGTTTATTAATAAAGGAGGTCTATTTGGATGTGTGCAAATAAAATGTATGTGACGTATAACACGGAGAAACCGGCTATTACAATTCAAGGAGCTTTTTATCATACGGGAGGAACGCAGGAAGAGTTTTTGCGGGAATTCAAGTACTGGCTTGAATCTCACGGCTGGTCATTTATGGGCGTAACAAATGAAACAACGATGACAACGGCGAACAAAGAGTTAAAAGAAACGATGGAACAGCATAAAATAGAAGGCAAAAAAGTTCAAAGACTAGAAGATTTATAACGATTGCTTCTATGACCCTTCACACATGTCCAAACGCCAATATGTAAAAAAGCCTTTAGATGAGCTAAAGGCTTTTTTACATTAACGAGAAAGTGCGACCACCTTTTGATTTTCTACTCTCTCTTCAACAGGCTTTCTCATTTCTTTTTCCGTCCATACGCCAATGCGTTTTTGTCTTTTCCCAAGAGGCTGTTTTTCACATGCATAGCAAATTTCTGAAATATCATCAAAATGAGCTAACGACATCTTTATCCCTCCTTTTCTAAATATACACAGGCAAGTTAGTATGTTTCTTCCCTTATTTTCCAAAGCTAAACTGCTTCTTCTTATATTTAAACAATTTATAAACAAACGGAATAAATAATTTCTACTTCATTATCATTTAGATTGTTTTATTTAGATATAGACGGGTAAACACAAACTATCCCACCTCACACTTTGAAGTTTGAAACTGTCACGTAAAAAAGCTGCTTTCTATCCATTACATGGATAGAAAGCAGCTTTTTTATATTTTTTTCTTTTACTAGCTGTAAAATCTAAGGATACTCTTAGAAAACGAACGGCTATACTCTTATTGATGCTCTCCTATTCCAAATACTTCTGCTACATGATTTTCTAATTTATGCTTGTAGTGATCAATGTTTGGATGTTTGACTACGTCATGAATAGAGTAAGTTGGAAGTGGACTCATACCGACGTACTGATTCATTTTATGCAAATGCATAATGGCTTCGTCTAAACTTTTTCCTTCATAGAAAGCTTCGTCATTGTCGAAAATAGCTTCCGGCGCATTCCATGTGAGAGAAAACATGTATTTTTTCCCCGTTAATAAGCCGCCTCGCCCGTATTGATTGGAACCTTTAAAGAAAATGTTATCCATATACACGCGATCAATATATTGCTTAAACTTTCCAGGAATGCTGAACCAGTAAATAGGCGTCTGCATAATCACACCATCAGCCCATAGCCACTTTTCAATTTCTTCTTCTACTTCGTAGCCTTTATCAACCACCGTTGTTTTAATGTCAAATTGATCAGTGAGTAAATGCTGCATTTCGTTAAAAATCGTTTGATTTAACTCTCCTTTTGATTTTTTATAATACTCGTGTCCATTAATGATTAATACGTTTTTCATGCTGACCTGCTCCTTTCCAAAATCCTTGTTTCTTTATCTTCATATATCTGTATACCCATAAAAACTACTTACCTATCAGTACTATCTCTTACTTTGAAGTAACATAGGCACCTAGAAGTCCCTTTTTAAACACCCTTATGATTTCCTAAACAAAGAAAAAAACAAGGTCTAATTTACTGATTTCCTAGAAGATGTTTAACGTGCATAAAGCAAATCGTTTTTTAAAATCAGTTCTTTTAACCCAATAAAAAAGACTGGCGAATTAAATTCCGCCAGCCTTTTTTCCTTTTTTTATTTCGGTTCGCCTACTTCATTTAACGGATAGTAGCGAAACTGCACTTTTCCGATAACTGATTTTTGTGGAATGAAGCCAAATGCTCGTCCATCATGACTTACAGGACGGTTGTCCCCCATTACAAACAGTGAATTTTTCGGTACCTTCACTTTGCCATCAGTTGCAGGCAGCGTTTGAAGCGTAAAATCTTCCGTGAATTTTTCATTAGGTGCAAGAGATTTTTTAGATTCTTTTAAATACGGCTCTTTATAAGCTTTACCGTTAATATATAGAACGTCGTTTTTCATTTCTACCGTATCTCCTGGAAGTCCAATTACACGTTTAATATAATTTTCATCTGCATCCGGTGCATGAAATACAATCATATCAAAGCGATCAACATCACTGATTTTATTTAAAATAACGCGGTTTGAATCTTCAAACGTTGGATACATCGATTCACCGTGAACTGTAGTTGGCGCAAATAAAAAATGGCGAACTCCCACTACAATAACCAATGCAATAACAATGGACTTAATCCATGAAAACACTTCTTTTTTTACGTTATTTTTGCTCATCTCAAAACATCCCTTACGTCAAAATATACTTTCATCATAGCATCAAATAGAGGGAAAGTATAATAATAACCGAATAATCTTATTTATTGATCACCGTTTGTGGCGGTGCCTTGATGGAAAAACAAACGCCACTTTTCTTCTCTTTTTCGCCAAATAGAACTGCGAAGCGTCTTTTTTTTTGCCGTATGGTTCATAAGATGATAGGTAGTTAATACGCATTCAGGAGACAATACGTCTATATGAAAATGAGAGATTTCGAATACATCTGGCGAAAGTACATGATTGGTATTGTAATCTTTTCGTTTCCATACCGTGCCCGAACTGCCAAACTCCACGTAATCATCTGCAAGAATGTTAACAAGCTCTTTAGCAGAGGTTCGTACTTCTGATTTTAAGTGCATGCATTCTAATTCATAAAATATTTGGGTAGCGTTCTCCATTTTTTATTCATCTCCTCTTACGCCTATTATAAAGAAATAACGCGTTATTTTCATACAAACAAACCATACTCATATCCCGTATAGATATAAGTATGGTTTGTTCAGCTGATTCTATAGCGTCTATTCTTACCTGCCATCCAATCGCTAATGATTTTCACCACAATTCCTATGATAAATACTGTGAGAAAAGAATAAAAAATTGTCCAGTTCAGCAATTCATATAAATGCAGCGCTCTAAATAGCGGAATACCTACAAAAGCAATAACAGCAGACGTAACGATATGTGCGATAAGGAAAAATTTCCATTTACTGAAAAATTGATAGACAAGCGCGATACTTACCGGAATAATAGCAAAGTCAACCGTATTGAAGCGATCTGTAAACGGAAGCATCTGGTGAGGATAGCACCATAGGTTAAAAAATTTCCCGAATTCATCTACCAAACCGACTATGTCAAAGCTGATAAAAAAAACGAGAAGCATAAAAAAGAGACGCTGTCTATCAATAAAAAAGTAAAAAAGCAGCAGAAAAAGAGCGTTTATCACCACTATGAGCCACCATTGAAAACTAAAAAGATCTTGATGAACCCAATAAGAAAATTCCTTTTTATTTAAGACTTCTTGCATCATTTTAATCATTTCAAACATAGAAATCCCTCCTATCTTAGAAAGTCTTTCCATGAGGGTTTCACTTCATACTAAAATAAAGCATCGCACACAGTGCTTTTGCACCTCCTCCTTCTTCAAAAGCAGATTGTCCCTATTTAGCGATTTCTATCTGTCTAGTAAAAATTTTTCGCAGGAGCTTTGCTTTTCATCTCAGAACCTATTGACTATTATTTTCATTTCATACAAAATTAACAATTGTGCATGGTTTACATGTTAATACAAGCAAAAAGATACTGTTTTGCAACATTAAAGGAGGAACAACATGAACATCGGTACGATTAAAAGAGAAGCTAAAGCTTCTTTAAAGAATCGCTGGGGACTTGCGATTCTACTGACGGTGGTGACGTACGGAGTATATACGCTTCTGCCTATTCCATTTGAAATTGTGGCAAGCGGCGGCTATGACAATTGGATGAAAGATGAATCTGATTCGGCGTCATGGATTTCAACTGCCTTTGCCATTGTCTTTTCGCCTCTTCTCATGGCGAACTACTGGGCATTTTTAGGCTTGGCGCGAGGTGAATCTGTCCGATTGGGACATTTGTTTAAAACATTCCAAGACTTCGGTCTTTATGTCAAGTCACTAGGGATTTATGTACTTATGACTCTTTATGTGATGCTGTGGTCACTGCTTTTACTGATTCCTGGAATTATCAAAGCACTGGCATATTCACAAACGTACTATATTTGTAAAGACAATCCTACTTACTCGATGAATCAAGCGATTACAGAAAGCCGCAGGTTGATGAATGGTTATAAAGGACAGTACTTCCTGCTGCTGCTAAGCTTTCTGGGCTGGTTTTTATTAAGTATTATTACACTAGGAATCGGCTTTTTATGGTCTATTCCATACCTTTCTGCTTCACTTGCCCGTTTTTATGAAAATTTGTTAAATGAACGCTCATCGCATGCTGAATAATAAAAAAATCCTCTTCATCGTGAAGGGGATTTTTTTATAAGAACACTGTTTGCATAAGTGAAGCTCTGATGTCATAAAGCTTACTAAGAGTATAGAAGAAAGGCAGGAGCTTATATGTATACTACAAGTGAAATTTGTCAGCAGTTTGGTCAGATTTTAAACGCTAAAAGCAAAGTTAGTCCAACAGGATGCTCAGTGTCTCTTAAAAGAAGCTTTCAAGCTTATGTTCAAGGGCGGAAAAGCAGCTCTGTCGTTCCTGTTGGTGTATCATTTGAAGCGATAGACGCACAGGGAAACGCGTTAAACTTGGCTGAGATTGCTATTTTACAAGAAGAAATCCCCCGTTTTACAGAAGCTGCTGCGCGGCAAGGTCTTATCGTAAGCGCTTTGCATAACCATTGGCTTTTTACAGAACCGGTCCTTATGTATCTTCATATTCAATCTGTAGAGCCTCCTTTACACTTTGCGAAAAAAATGGCTTTTTGTTTTACAACTCTCAAGAGTCTTCCCGTTCCGACAAACGAATAATTTATTAAACGCATCTCTCAGGTACATTAGAGAGGTGAGAGATGTTTTTTATACCTATAGATTACTAATATAGCTAAAGGAAGCCTCCTTACCTTTTAAGTCATTAACAAAAGGGCGCTATGTATTTTTGAGAAGCTGCATAAAAACAAAACCCAGCACTTTCTTATAAGTGCTGGGCTTCTGCTTTATCTATTTTCGCGTATATCTTTTTCAATTTTCCGCAATGCTTTTTTTGATCCTCGCTGCAGATCATGCTGTTCTTTTCGATCTTTATAGCTAATAAATAACGAATTGAGGTCATAACCTTCGGGATATAATTCAGCAGCTTTGATTTCAAGAGCTACTCGCTTAACGTTTACTTCAATTAACTCATTCTGATAGAGTACGACTATATTGTTTGTGTTGTCTTTAGACTTATACACAATCGCATGATTTTCATAATCTAACAGTTTGACTCGATCTCCTATTTGGTATTCAACACGGTCTTTTTTCTGTTCCTTCAAAATAGTGGGTTTTTTTATTTTATTTTTTCTGACGACTTCTGTATCATACGATTTGCTTTCCATATAGAACTTTGCTTTTTGTAAAATCTCTTCTGCTACCTTCATCTTCTTTGAAATCCAAAGCGCATTGCTTTCTCCAGATGTGCCAATTAACAGCTGATACAGCGGTTCTAATGTTTTACTGTTGAACTGCATCGCGGCATTCATAAAGTCAGGATGAATTTCTGAGAAACGCTTAATTTCTCCGTAATGCGTAGTCGCGACCGTTATGCAGCCCATATGATAAAACTTTTCTAAAATCGCAATCGCAAGTGCAGCTCCTTCATTCGGTTCGGTGCCGCTGCCAATTTCATCGAATAGGAGCAGCGTATTGTTCGTTGCTTTTTGCAAAATAGCCGATATATTTTTCATGTGTGAAGAAAAGGTGCTCAGCGCATTTTCAATACTTTGGTTGTCGCCGATATCGACAAAAATATGCTCAAACAATGCAATTTCTGTTCCTTCATCAGCTGTAATATGAAATCCCAACATTGTAGCGAGTGTCAGTAGCCCAATCGTTTTTAAGACAACGGTTTTTCCTCCTGCGTTAGGTCCGGTAATAATTAAGCTTCGATAATTCTCGCCAATTTCGAAGTGAAGCGGAACAATTTTACCAGTTAACAGCGGGTGATATGCGCCTTTTAAATGAATATATCCATAATCATTAATTTTAGGTTCGATTCCGTCTGCCTGTTTACTGTATTTTGCTTTGGCAAACACCATGTCGTATTGGCTAATTAGCTCTAAATTAATATGAATATCAGCTAGCTTCTCTAACACTAAACCTGTTAAAAACGCTAAAATTTGATATTCTTCTACCTCTTCTTCTGCTTTCAAAATCGCTAGTTCCGCATTCAGCTTTGTAATAGATGCCGGCTCTATAAACACTGTTGACCCTTTAGAAGATGTTTCAACAATCGTTCCTCCAACATGATTTTTATAGGATGCCTTGATCGGAATCGTATAGCGGTCTCCTTTTTTACTGATGAAGAAGTCTTGAATATACTCTTTGTTTTTCCCGTTTCGTAAAAATTTCGCAAGCTGTTCTGAAATCTTCGCTTCCGTTCCTTCTATATGTCTTCTGATACGCTTGAGCTCTTTGCTTGCCTCAGCGTCTACTTTTCCAGCTTTGATCGCAAAATTAATTTCCTCTTCTATACCTGTCAGTTCTTTCATCGAATGGGCATAGGAACTTAAGAGCGAAGCAAAAAATTCTTTATCCACCATATATTGTTTTACTTTTCTGCAGCCTTTTAAAAAATCGGATACGCGTATTAGCTCTTCGGGCTCTAAAATCATGCCTTTTTCAAGCTTTTCGATGACCCTTCCTATACCTGAGACACCTGATAGCGGAAGTGATTTCTCAGCATCTAGAAGTCTTCGTGCTTCCGTTGTTTCTTTAAGTCGGTTTTTTACTGTTTTAAGAGATGTGCTCGGCTGAAGTTTATCCATTAATTTTTTTCCCAGCTCACTTACGCAGTGAGCTTTTACGATTTCTTTTAATTCCTGATACTGTAATTTTTCAAATGTCATCGTATTCATGGTTTTTCTCCTCACTATGATTTTTCATCACATATGAAGATACCTATTTATTAGAAGGCAATGAAAAAGGTAAACAAAAAAAGCTGTGGTGATCCCACAGCTTTTTGCGTTCATAAGGTGTCTAAACACATATCACGAAAGAAAGCTCTGTAAAAACAGACGCCTCTTTCGCGACAAATGCCGAACCCTTTATAAAGCATTGTAGGTATCTTCATAGGCAGTGAAATAAATCCATAAGCAAATAAAGGGTACCTTCATTCTCCAAAAAATACCCGTCTTGCTTATTTAATTTATTTCATTCAATTGTTCCTATTTAGATACTACTCCGCTCATAAAAGCACCTCATCTATATTTTAGTTTTCATTGGCTTCTAATTTACACTCTTATCATACTATATGAAAAAGCGTGCGTAAAGGAGACAGTAAAAAAGCTCAAGAGCATAACTTGAGCTTTCATGATAAAAGAAAAAAACGAAGCAGCGCCATCATTCCAACTCCGCTAATAACGGTGATGGATAAACTTTTTGTTTTCAGGGCAATCAGTAAGGTTGGAATGACTACGATAATGACGGGCCAGTTAATCTTTACGCTGTCATTTGCTTGAATGATAAAGTTTTCTACAACAAGTGCAGTTAAAATACAAATAGGAATATAGGATAACCATTTTAATACGGGTTCTGGCAGCGCGATGTTACGTACAACTAAAAACGGAACAATGCGAGGAACTACGGTAACAAGGGCACACCCTAAAATAACGATGAGTGTTGGGTAGTGGATGCTCATTTATCCGTCACCACCCCAATTGTCGCTACAATAATCGTTGAAATCAATACGGCCACATGTGAGGGTACGAAAAAAGACAGCACAATCATAATAATCGCCATATAAAGAATTAAACGTAAGTAATGATTAAGCTTTGAAGGTAACACGCTTTCGATTTGTAAAACAAGCAGAGCTAAAAACATAGCTGTTAAGGCAAAATCAAACCCAAAGGCTTCCGGGTTAGATAGCATATGGCCAAAAATAGCTCCTGTCGTACAGGCGATAATCCAGCTGACGTAAGCCGTTATATTTAATCCGTTCATCCAGCGGTCATTAATTGGCTCACCTTTTGCAATTTTACTTGAAGACACCCCAAATGATTCGTCCGTTAGAAGGGCTCCAATTCCGACGTTTTTTAATAACGAATATTTTGTAAATTTAGGCGCGACCGTAGCGCTCAAAAGAAAGTGTCGTAAGTTTACAATAAATGTTGTGAGAATAATAGCTGAAATCGAGCTGTTTGCAACCATCAGTGCACAAATAATAAACTGTGCTGCCCCGGCATACACGAGCGCTGATAATAAAGCAACTTCCATAACGGAAAGATGCGAGGATACTCCAACGATCCCAGCCGCAAGCCCTATGCTTATGTAACCGAGTAGCGTAGGGATACAATCCTTAGCCCCTTGTCTGAACGTTAAGTCCACTTTTTCTCTTTGCTGTACTGCTTTTTCTGCAATCACCGTACTCCCTCCTTTTCTGTTATATTATACATCTATACGTTATATTAAACAACGGTATGTTATACTATCTTTATAATAATTAAAGGAGTACAACAATGGACGCGATTCAAGATATTATTGCTAAAAATCTTGTTAAATTACGAAAAAATCGAAATTTGACGCTTGATCAAGTTTCCGAATTAACCGGTGTTAGTAAAGCAATGCTTGCTCAAATTGAAAAAGGTAAATCCAGTCCCACGGTTACCACGCTTTGGAAAATTGCCAACGGCCTTCAAGTCTCTTTTTCTGTATTTATGAAAGAAGACACCCCGGATGTGCAGAAAGTAAGCATAAAACAGCTAGATCCCATCACGGACAACAAAGGTGATTACTTAGTATATTCTTTTTTTCCTTATCATCCGGAGAAAAAGTTTGAAATTTACATCGTCACATTAAAGCCTGGATGCGTGCACGAAGCGAAAACTCATTTAGGAGATGAATACTTACTTATTAAAGAAGGCGAATTAACGGTTCGTTTTGAAAATGAAGAACATGAATTAGTCTCGGGAGACGCTCTTCATTTTTCAGGAAATACCTCTCACAGCTATATCAATTCTTCTGAAGAAGAAGCAAGCTTTTTTTTGCTTATGCACTACCCCGAATCATAAAAAAAGAGCGTACGGATCATCCGTACGCTCTTTTTTTAAGCTGCGTGGGCTTGTTCTTTTTTCATTTTTTTGTTTTTCATGTACCCAATGCCTACAACTGCAATAGTTAAGATAACTTGAACAGCGAGATGTAAAGCTGTACTTGGAACAAATCCGCCGATAATTTTATCTTCAACAATCATTTTTCCAGCAGACCATGCAAGCATCGCCGCTCCAGCGTAAATGATAATCGGAAATTTTTCCATTGCTTTCATGATAAAGCTGCTTCCCCAAATAATAATCGGAATTGAAATTAATACACCAATCATAATCGGGACAAATTCGTGAGCTACACCTGCTAGAGCTAATACGTTATCTAATGACATGACCGCATCTGCAATAATGATCGTTTTAACCGCGCTCCATACCGTTGCTCCACCTTTAGGATTGTCGCCGTGATCGTGATTGTCCGCTAATAATTTATATGCAATCCATACTAGCATTAAACCGCCGACCGCTCCGATTAATGGAATTTTCAATAAAGGGACAATAATAGCCGCAAATAATAATCGAAGACCAATTGCGCCGCCTGTTCCAATTAAAATCGCTCTTTTTTGTAAATCTTTTGGTACGTTACGAGCCGCCATTGCAATAACAATTGCGTTATCCCCGCTTAAAATTAAATCAAGAAAAATAATTTGCAGCAAACCTTGCACTGATACGCCAATTAGTTCCTCCATAGTTACCTCCACCTTCTCTTTTTATGTAACGTTTCTCCTCTAAATGTCCGAGCCTTTTCCTCCCTTTTTATAATTGAATACAAAAAAGACCCTTACCAAATAAGCGGTAAAGGTCTTGCTAACAACATAATGTCGCCAACAAAGCCGAGAGATAATCTCTGTAATGACGACTTTGCTGTTAAAGCTACTCCCCTTTAGGAGATACGTTCAATTATTTGTTTGTATTTACACCACTTATACTATAGCATCTCCTACATTCTGTCAATCGTTTTTTTATGCAAAGCGATTGTCAACGCTTTCTCTTTCAATCAATTCATAGTTAGAAAGTGTAAGCTTTTCGACTTCTTCTCCGTTGACTAGCTTAATAATTCGCTGTGCCCCCATTTGTCCCGCTTCTTTATAGTAATATTTTACGGTTGTTAAGCTGGGATGAATCACACCTGTAATTTCGTAGCCTCCAAAGCCGGTAATGGATACATCTTGCGGAACGCGCAGTCCGTTTAAATAAGCTGCCTTTAATGTGCCAAGCGCAATGTTATCGGTCGCACATACAATGATGGACGGATTAAATTCTTTCATCACAGCCGTAGCGGCCCCGATTGCATCGCTCATGCTAAAGCTTGTTTGATAACAGCGGATCTCGCAGTCTCTGTCTTTAAGACCTTCCTTTACGCCTTCTTTTCGCTTTACACCTACAGCTATGTCTTTTTCGGTTACGCCTAAAAAAGCGATTTTTTTATGTCCTTTTTCTCCTATGTACCTTCCAATGTCGCATGCAGCCTCGTAGTCTTGGTGAATTAAACTATGGACTTCTTCATGCTGCTGTCCAATTAACAAAACGGGAATTGAAATTGTGCGGAACGCTTCCAAATGAGCTTTTGTGATTTGAACGGCAAGAAGAATAATACCTGCTACCTTCTGCTTAGCCAGCGTATAGATATTTTCGATTTCTCTTTCTAAATCTTGATTAGAATTGGAAATAATCATTTGATAGTGGTGGTCTCTAAGTTCTTGGTCAATACCATCTAATGTGCGGGAAGTCGCAAAAGAACCCATGCGCGGAACAATTACACCAATGATGTTTGTTTTTTTTGCTTTTAAGCTTTGAGCAAACGCATTTGGGCTATAGTTTGTTTCTTTAATAATCTCTTCGATTTTTCGTTTTGTCGCATCGCTCACAGACCCTCCGTTAAGGTAGCGGGATACAGTGCTTTTTGCTACTCCTGCAAGCCGAGCGATATCTGCAATAGTTGTCATTCTCTCATCTCCGTATTTTGTTGCTGCTTCTTTCACAGTATACACGAATATCGCGTGCATATTAAGTAACTGCTTTACTTTTTGATTCATAAGCGGTATGATAACTTAAACGCGGATAATCATTATCCACGTTGTACACATAAAGCAGGAGATGATGTTTTTGCATATGAAAACAGGCGTTGAGCAATCGGTATATGCCATTTTGCTTCTTACGTTTTTGCCTGAAAAAGCTGTGTTGCCAGGAGATGTCATCAGCACTCAGCTTGGGGGCTCGCCTACGTATTTTCAAAAGCTTCTTCGCAAGCTGGTTAGCGCTGATTTACTTGCTTCCGTTCCTGGTAGCAAAGGTGGATTTCGCTTAAAAAAAACGCCGGAAAAAATTCGTATTTATGACGTATACGTAGCCATTGAAGGTAAGCAGTCTCTTTACTCATCAAGCGGTATTTTTCACGACATGCTTAACTTAAAAGACAAAGATATTTGCTTATTATCCGATTTAATGGAAGAAGCTGAATCTTCGTGGCAGTCTATCTTAAAACGGCAAACCATTGCTACGCTCACAAATGAAATTAACAAAAAATGTCCGAAAGAAAACCTGGACATGTTAAAAGCAACAGTAGAAGAAAAAATGGTGCTGTAGCACCCAAAGGAGATCATCATGGAAAACTTAAATAGATATTTTGATTTATTCGATCAATCACGTACAAGCGAACAAGCATTTGAAGAATTAGTAGGACTTTTTTCAGACGATATCGTATTTGTCTTAAACGGCCACGAAAAGCAAGGCATTGAAAACTGGAAGCTGTTTGTGAAAATGGTGTTTAAAGAAAACGCTGATATTAAGCATATGTTCGAAGGCTGGAAAGCAGTTGAAGGTACAGATAAGTTTGAAACGCCTTGGGCAGTGTGCGGAAAACGTGCATCTGGCAGCGTCTTTACTCAAACGGGAAAAGATATTGCTAAGCTAGATGACAGCGGAAAAATCAGCTACTTAGAAAACGTACCTGACGATACAAACATGTTTGATACGTATAAAAACTAATACAAAAAAGAAGGGCTCTTCTAGCCCTTCTTTTTTTACGGGGCAAATCCCTCTTGAGAAAGATAAATCATCGAAGAAGGATAAAATTTTTCAAAATAACGAATGGCTTTGACATGAATGTCTTTGTCATACCAGTCTAGGAAACCGTACTTCTCAAATAATTCCGGCATCCCTAGCCTTTTAGACGTTTTACCTAAGGAACCGTCTCCTAAGTACAAGGTATCAATGCAAATTCGGTCCATCATTCCTTCTATTTTTTTAGGGAATTCAGGCGTGAAAGGAAGCATTGGAGCAATGGTTACTTGCGTTGAAATTCCGCTTTCTTTTACTTTTTTTAACGCGTTCATACGAAGTTTCATCCCCGGAGCATAAGGAGAAAAAATTTGTTTTACATCTTCTCGGTCCGTTTCAACAGTCATCGATACGCGAAGATCACATACTTTTTGAAGCTGTAAAAGCAAATCGATATCCCTCGTCACAAGGGGCGACCTTGTTTGAATCAATAAAAAATCAGGTGGATGATTGATCATCGTTTCTAAAAGGGCACGTGTGATGCCTGCTTTACGCTCAGCAGGCTGATAGGGATCTGTCGCTGAAGACATAAAGATGCGCACCGGCTGCTCTTTTTTTCGCAGTTTTTGTATTTCTTTTTGATAGACTTCAGCTGCGTTGACCTTCAGCTCTAGCCATGTCCCCCACTCCATCTCTTTAAAACGCTGAATTGGCAGCTCTCGCACGTAGCAAAATTTGCAGGAAAATGCACATCCGGCATACGGATTTAAACTATGAGTATAACCAGATGCCAAAAAGCCGGTCGCTTTTGTTAAAATACTTCTCGAAACCACGTCTCTTTTGTTCATCTTTCTCACCTCGTTGTCCAATATATCAAGTTCGTAAATGAAAAAACTACTTTCCATATGGAAAGTAGTTTTTTATATTTTCAATTCATCAACTTTGACTTTCTTTCTTTTCACTTGTCGTTTCAAGTAAAGAGGTTAAATATGAATTTAACTCAAATTGGTCCTTTTCAATAAAATCAGATAATACCGGCTGCTCTTCTTTTCTCATCTTTCTCCACTCCCTTTGTTTTTTATGTATGTGTTTTCATTCATCAATGGATAAAAGTAATGTACTTAACTCTACCCGTATCTAAACAAAAATAATCATGGTATTTTATACTATTTTTAATTTATGCACGTTTTATTTGTATATTTTTTACAATATCACACACATTAATAGCAAGATTAGCAAACGTATTTATTCTACTATGCAACATGAGAGGATTTTTCATCATGACGATTCACAAATCAAACGATTTCTCTAGTCTAGCTGAAGTGGTGGAGCGAATTTTAGATAAAGGTGTCGTAATTGACGTATTCGCGCGCATTTCCGTTATTGGTATTGAATTAATTACCATTGAAGCCAGAATCGTAATTGCGAGCGTAGACACATGGCTGAGGTACGCCGAGGCAGTTCGGCTGCTTCATAATGAAAGAGAAGAGTTTCTTTCTTCGAATAACAGCGGAAAGAAACTTGAACAGCTGAACCTTTTACAAGATTTAGATTTATAAACTCATAAAGGTGGATTAGAGAAGTGAAAGTAGCCGAAATCATGGAATCCGTAACTGATTTTTTTAAAGAACACGTCGCTCCTCCTCACCGAATTATTTCGTATGAATCGATTCAAAATGGAGGATGGAAAATAACACTTGAAGCATTTGAAGAACAGGAGTATATGAGGCGCTATGCAAAAGATGAACTGCTCGGTATCTATGAAGTGCTGGTCAATAAGCAGCATAACATTACGTCTTTTTCACGCACCAGTCTGCGCTATCGAAGCTCTCCGGCAGAGAAATAGGCTAATTATTTTAATGGAAAGGAATGAAACAAAAATCGATGAGTGAAGAAACGGGCATTTATATTTTTTGCAGCATCCCCGCTACCGAGGCACATACGTTTGGCAGCGTTACGATTGATCACGAGGAACGATCTACTTTTACCATTCATTACCGTGATGCCGCTATAGTGGCCGCTGCCTTTCCTCTTAAAATTTATCACCCTACAAAAGAGAACGTCACAGCGCACCAGCAGGTGATTTCCAAAGTAATGAATGCACATGATTCCGTTATTCCCATCAGCTTTGGCAATGTGTTTCATAGCCAACAAGATGTTGAAATGCTGTTAGAAAACTTATATCCACAGTTCGCCTCTCTTTTCCCACAGTTAAAAGGAAAAATAGAAGTCGGACTAAAAGTAATTGGGAAACCGGACTGGCTGAAACAAAAAGTGAATCAAGATTCTTCTTTGCACCAAGTACGAAACCAGCGTTCTGCCAGTGCTGATTTTTATAAACAAATTGCCCACGGAGAAACAGCTCAGAAATTCTTTTTAAAGCTTCAGCACGACTGTAAAAACGAACTGTATGAACAGTTAGAACCGATAGCTGAAGCGTCTAAGCTAAACCCTCCTATTGTCGAAACAATGCTTTTGAACGCTTCTTTTTTAATTGACCGAAAAAAAGAAGCAGCGTTTGATGAACGTGTAAATGACCTGTATGAAAAATGGAAGCACAAAGCAGATTTTAAATACTCCGGGCCGTGGGCTGCTTATAACTTTATCAATATTCAATTAAAAGTAGAAGAGAATGTATGATTCATAAACTGCTGCTGTCTCCTGTTACGCTCATTGTAAAAGTCGGACAGAAAATCAAGGAAGAAGCGGATAAAGAACTTTACGATGTCTCTTTTATTCAGCAAAAAATCGTTCATCTTCAAATGATGTATGAGCTTGGAGAAATACCAGAAGATGCATATATGGAAAAAGAAAAAGAACTGCTGCTGAGGTATGAAGCAGCAAAAGAATATGAATTAAAAAGATGGGAATCAATGACGAAGAAACAAAAGTGAGGTTAAAAGATGGAAAAGCTCATTTATTTATATGGTCTAGTTCCAACCGAAGAAGCTAATGAAATGCCCTTTCCTTCACTTGAAGGTATGGATCAGAACAACCCTATCTATGCTCTTTGCTTTGATGACATTACCGCATTTGTATGCGACTTGCCAAGCGATGAGTATTCGGAAGAAATGCTGAAAGAAAAGATCGAGCACGATATGAAATGGCTGCAGGACAAAGCCATGCATCACCATGAGATTCTTCTTTTCTTACAAAGTCACTACACGCTTCTTCCCATGAAATTTTGTACGGTCTACAAAAGCAAGGATAGCTGTCAAAAAAGTATTGCTGATAACAAAGAAAAAACCCTCTCTTCTCTTCATCTTTTAAAAAGATCTGAAGAATGGAATATAAAAGTATATGCCCATACGAATTCTTTAAAGAACTATCTGCTAACGAACAATGAAACGATCCAAAAGAAAAAAGAAGAAATAAATACGCTGCCTCCAGGCAGGCAGTTTTTTGAACGTAAAAAGATAGAAAAGCTGATCGAAGAAGAAACAGAAAAAGAACAGCTGTCGCTTTGTGATCATTTACACAGTGAGATAAGCCCCCACGCCGCTTACCACACAATCAAAAATAACTGGAGTCAAAAAATAACCGGCGAGAGCTACAGCATGTGCTGGAACAGCATCTACCTTCTTTCAAAGAACAATGTAGAATCGTTTTTAAAAGCCATTAGCGACAAGCAAACGTTTTATAGTGAAATGGGACTGAACATCGAAGTAACGGGACCATGGCCTGCTTATCATATCGACACTCTGCGCTCGGAGAAAGATGCGGGATGACATCGCTGCGAAAACAAACGCTGGAGCAAAAGGACATCGCCCTCATTGATATATTAGATGTGATCCTCGATAAAGGAATTGCCATTAAAGGTGATTTATTGATTTCAATTGCCGGAATTGATTTAGTCTATCTTGATTTGCGGGTATTGATTTCTTCTGTAGAAACGCTGATAGGCTCTCATGACCGTCAAATCATTTCTTCTCGGCAGCTTGAACAGGAAACGGAGGCGTTGCGAAATGGAAAATAACCTCAAACGAAACGGCCGCATTGAGCTGAGTGCGGAAAATGCTGAACAAGGCCTAGCGCAGCTTGTTTTAACTGTCATTGAATTACTGCGGCAGCTCATTGAAAAGCATGCGATTCGCCGAGTCGACAGCGGAAACCTGACGGATGCTCAAATCGAAGACCTGGGCGTGGCGTTGATGAAGTTAGAGAACAAAATGGAGGAGCTAAAATCAGTGTTTAGCTTTACAAATGAAGATTTAAATATTGATCTAGGTCCCCTAGGAAAAGTGTTATAACAAGGAGTGAAAAAATGGCGGCGGAACATAACGGGCATCTGGGCACCATTGTAGAAGTATTAGAAAAAGTATTAGATAAAGGTCTTGTTATTGCTGGAGATATTAAAGTGCAAATTGCTGATGTTGAACTCTTAACAATCAAAATCCGGCTGCTTGTCGCTTCTATTGATAAAGCAAGAGAAATTGGCATGGACTGGTGGGAAACAGACCCTTACCTATGTTCAAAAGCAAATCAGTCTTATCAAAAACTCCAGGCGGAAAATGACAGTTTAACGCAGCAAGTGGCATCTTTAACGCAACAAATTCAAGATGATTTGCTTTCGCTTGATTAACAGCTCACTTTATATAAGGAGGAATAACAAACATGAATCCTGAACAAAAATCTACGCTGTCTCCTATTTCAGAAGAGCAGCAAAGCCCCGATACTCAGCTAACGGAAAAAGAAGAGCGTATGCCCGAGTATACGCATACTTCGCTTAATCCAGATTCATAGAATCAAAAGAGAAATGCTTCGGCATTTCTCTTTTTAATGTTTCTATACTTTTCTTCATTAATCATGACATTGAAACAAATGGAGGTAAATACAATGAACATAGCGAATGAGTACCATTATCTATCAATTACAAAGGAGAACGAGCATGAAGAAAAAAGCATTTGGAGCAGTCTATGCTCTTTTAACGCTGTTCATTTTAGGTGCCTGCAGTACCGAAGACGTTGTGACAAATAATTCAGATCCAAAAGTTTCTGTTTCTACTACAGTTAAACAGCTGACGAAAAAAGAATTTAGTGAAGTTGGAACATCAGGGTTAACAAGCCCTTCAAAAAAAGATTTTCACAAAGTACATATGATCCTTACGTTACGCGGCACGGATTACCTGTCGAATATTCAAGTTAAGCTACCTAACTATAAAGAAGCTTTTAATAACATCAAAGACGATCAGCAAATAAGATATTGGTTTGGCAGCGGTGCAGATAAAGAGCAAGAAAATAAAAACATCTATACAAGAGAATTTGTCCTTTATACGAAAGGCTTAAACGATAAGCAAATTAAAGAAATTTTAGCAGCAGCTAAGGTAAAGACGTCCTGGGTGGTAAAGGATACAAAAGCGAAGGATCAATCTGAATTTGCTGCTGGTAAAAACATAAAATTTGAAGCAAAATGAGAAATGCATCAATTAGCAAAAGCCCCCTTTATTAAAAGAGGGCTTTCTCTTATTATATGAAGAACGATTGCCTTGTCACCTGCAGCTAAAGGTTTGGATTTGAGGCCAGACTTTCAGAATGCAGCATATTTTCTAAGCTATCCGTTATAAACGCTAGCGCATGTTCCGGGCTTTGGCTCATAGTAACAGTGATTTTTGTATTGACCAGAAGCCGGTTGACCGTACCAGGTTGGAGGGCATGGAGCGGATGGATTAAAGTACCACAGTGCATATTTCCCCGGATGTTCTCTCCAATAATCCAAATTCTTTTTGGCTAACCTTTTTTCAACACCTCTTGCTCTTTGATAAAATACGTTTCCTTTTTGAACAGCCTCGAACGAGTAGTTGCCTCCCTGCACCTGATAAATAACTTGCGGAACGGATCTTAAATTCTTGAAATCTAAACAGTTTGCTTTAAGACGATTGACAATGACATTTCCAACATACAGCATTCCTTGTTTTCCTTCGCCTTCAGCTTCTGCTCTCATCATCCTTGCCATTAAAGCAACGTCTGAATCTCGATAATTTACTCTTGGCATTTTTTCACCCCAAAAATATACTATGAAAAAAGGACGCTCTTGATGTCACTGTCCCTAAAATAACAATAGCTGGATGTTACATACACGCTGAGCACACTGACACTGCAGAAAGAGTTTTTATTACGAAAAGCTTATTCTTTTTCATAATAAAGCTGAGCAATTTGCCCGTACTGTTTTATATCGGTAAGCTTCAAGTTCATTTCGGGAATTCCTCGTTTAAACAGCGGAATACCAGCCCCAAGCAAAACGGGAATGACCGATATAATAAATTCATCCACCCTCTTTGCTTTTAAGAAATCAGCGAGAATATCAGCGCCTCCCACCAGCCATATTTTTTTCGTATCTTGACTGAGGTTATTGAGAAATGACGCCACGCTTTCATTTATAAACTCTGCATACTGATCTTTTCTTTGAGCTGAGCGGCTAAACACGTAGCACTTTTTATCGAGATACGGAAACTCAGGTGTGAGCTTCAGCACGTGGTCGTACGTGGCTTTTCCCATAACGACCGCATCACACGTTTGATAAAACGTTTCGTAGCCGTTGTCTCCCTCTCCTTCTACGCTTTCCAGCCAGTCAATCTCTCCGTTTTCTCTTGCAATATACCCGTCTAAGCTTGCCGCAATATATACGACGATTTTTTTCTTCATTCTCTTTTCTCCTTTCAACTTTACTGTTTCTGTATGATATCATCTTAATACGACACTTTTTGTCATATTAAAAGAAAAAGGTGAAAATAAATGGCTAAGTCTAGACGGCTTGTTGATATGCTCATGTTTATTAATACAAAAAGAACGTTTACGGCAAAAGAACTAGCGGAGGAATTTGGTCTTTCCGTGCGGACCGTCCAGCGCTATTTACTGGACTTAAGTGAATTAGGGCTGCCTCTTTACAGTGAAAAAGGACGGAGCGGCGGTTACAAAGTGTTAAAAAATCGTATTCTCCCTCCTATTTTGTTTACGGAAGAAGAAGCTATTTCTATCTTTTTTGCTTATCAAGCTCTGCAGTATTATCATGACCTTCCGTTTGATGCAGAAATTCATGCGGCTCTTCAAAAGTTTTATGTGTACCTGTCTGAGGAAACAAAGAAAAAAGTAGATAAAATGAGTGCTCATATTGCGTTTTGGAATCCTAAAAGAAACCTTGACACTCCTTATTTAAAAGAGCTTTTAGAAGCAATCCTTGCAGGAAAATATATTGAATTTCTTTATGATTCAAAGGCGGGTCAAACAAGAAAACAAGTCAAACCCCTTGGAATTTATGCTCATAACGGTTTATGGTACTGCCCTGCCTATTCTTACGATAAGCAAAAAGTATTATTGTTTCGAGCGGATCGTATTCACTCATTAAAGGTTTTAGAAAAAGACAAAAATATATCTCTTACGTTAAAGGAATGGCTTGAAACAGAACCGGTAAACTCACAGCCGATTTCGTTAAAAGTAACCTTGACACACGAAGGCGTTCGTCAGTGTAAAGGCGTTCCGTGGCTTGAAAATCACGTCAAGGTGGCGCGTGATGGGAATGGCTATATCGATACAATAACTGATGGAAATGAATTAAGCTACATGGCTTCTTTTTTCTATACCTTAGGGGCTCATGCCCTTATTGAAGAACCTCAGGAGCTAATTCAAAAGATCTGCTGTCACGCAGAAGAAACGCTAAGGCGATATAAATGAGGTGGAGACAAAAATAGTTTTTGAGGGAAGGAACGGTGAACTGAGACTCTTAATAGAGAATGAAATTCGTCCGGATTTTTTCATTATGTAGGTTTCACGTATATGGCTACTTCTAGCAGTTGATTGGAGGGCAAGACGAAGACTCCTGCGGGAACAGCGGAACAGGTGAGACCCCACAGGAGCGCATGCGACGAGGAGGCTCACCGGCCGCCCGCGGAAAGCGAAGTCTTGCACGGAAATCAACGGCGGTGTCACAAGCGATCCATACGAGTTCATTTCTCGATTTTGTTCGTCTTTAGATGATATGGGTTTAGTTATGTCTCAATCTGGCTATAAAAAATAACCTCCGCTAAATAGCGAAGGTTATTTTTTATTTACCCAGCCCACACGTCTTTTGCGTATCGGCCTTTTTCTTCTAGCTGCTGCAGCCATAAGCGAGCGTCTGCTTCACTCACTTGGTGAACGTCAGCATAGCTTTTCATAAGCGTTGCTTCAACGTCAGGTGCCATTTGGCTTCCGTCTCCGCAAATATAGAAGTGCGCTCCTTGATCAAGAAGTTCAATCAATTTCTTGCCGTCTTGTTCCATCACGTGCTGAACGTATGTTTTCGGCTGATTTGGTACGCGAGAAAAAGCAGTATGAAGCGTAATGATGCCTTCATTTTGGGCATTTTCAAGCTCTTCTTGATACAGGTAGTCTGCATGAGGTGAACGGCAGCCAAAGTATAAATGCGCTTCTCCAAGCGACTGTCCTTGTTCTTTTAACTGCTTGCGAGCCTGGACGAAGCCTCTAAACGGCGCGACGCCTGTTCCCGGTCCGACCATGATAAGCGGCGTTTCAAAATCTTTTGGCAGCGTAAAGCCTGACTGCGGTGTGGAAACAAAGCACGTAATCGTATCTCCTTCTTGCAGCTCGGCAAGATAGTTCGACGCAATTCCTTTATACTCTCCATATCCGCTCCACGCTTCTCCTGAGACAACGCTGACCGTGATGCTTGCTTGTTTTTCATCGACACGAGGTGATGAAGAAATTGAGTAATAGCGCGGGCGTATGCTTGGCAGAAGGGCGATAAATTCGCTGAATTCCATTTCACACGCCGGGTATTTTTCAAACAGTTCAAGCATTGTTAAACGTTTTGCCAGCACTTGTTCTTTGTAGGCTTGCTTTTCAAGCAAGGCTTCAAGCTCTACTTTATGCGGCGGGCAGACCGTTATAGCAGCCATTGCGCGAAGCTGCGTGCGCGTAACAGGATCTTGAAGCTCCACGTATTGCAGAAGCTCTTCTACTGATACTGTTTTAGCGAGTGGCAAATGAGCTAATTTTTCTTCTTCTGCTTCCAAACGGATTTGCTGTGATGCATCTAGGCCGAACCTTGCTATTACACGGTTTACTATTCCTTCATAGTTGCGAGGAATAACGCCTAAATGATCTCCTTCTTGATAAGAAGCTTCTTTTGGAAGTTCAATTTCAAGATGACGCGTGCTTCGTGCACTGCCTGGCTGTTGAAGTTCTTTGCTTGCTACGACGTTCGCTGAAAACGCACCGTGCATTTTCGCAAGCGGCATATCCGCGGCGCTGTCGACGAATTGAAGTGAAAGCGTAGATTTATTATCTTCACTGTTTTCAATGTCGAGGTTAAAGTAGGCTGCTACATCACTCCACATATGTTCACGCCATTCTTCATATGTGCCTTCAAAGTCGTCGCTTGCATCTGCTTCACCGCGGTCAGCGATGTTTTCTGCCCCTTTAGCGGCAAGCGTTTCATCGATAAAAGCAGGCACTTTTTGATACGTTGTCGCCCAGTTTTTATCGCCGCATCCAAATACGGAGTAGCGAACGCCTTTTACTTCATCAGCAGACGCTTGGTCTAACCACTCGACAAACTGCTTTGCGTTATCAGGCGGATGTCCGTTATAAGAAGCCGTTACAATTAAAACAGCTCCTTCACGCGGAAGATTTCCGGCGTGTGAATCAAGGGTAGCGACTTGCGGTGCAAATCCTTTGCTCATTGCAATATCTGCTAAATCACGCGCCGTTCCTTCAGCTGTTCCCATATTTGAACCGTATAACACAAGCAGCGGCGTATTATGAGCGTTTTCTGCCTTTTTGCGTACTTTTTTAGCAGACTGTTCAGTGCTAGGTGAAGGAATACCACCAAGCGGAATTTTTTTCGATTTTGCTTTTACCACAAAGCCTTCAGGTTTTAATGTTAAAGTTTCTTTAATATCCAGCTCGTAGTTTGTATGATCTTCAAAGTCAAAGTGTTTTAGCATCATACCAAGTACCAGCGTTGCTTCATGAAGAGCGAACTGCTGACCGATACACGCGCGCTGCCCGTTTCCAAATGGTTTAAATGCATGCTGCGGAATCGCGCTTGGGTTTTCAAAACGCTCTGGGCGGAACTCTTCCACATCGTCTCCCCAAATCGTTTTATCACGGTGAAGCTGAGGAATCAGAACCATTAGTTCATCGCCTTTTTCTAACGAATATTCTCCTCCAAGCACCGTATCTTCTTTTGCGTATAGAGAAAACGCAGGAGCCGTCGGCCATAAGCGCAGCGCTTCGTTTAAGACCATACCCACATATTTAAGCTGCTTGACTTGCTTGTAGGTTGGAACAGGATCTACAAGAACTCGTGCTGCTTCTTCTGCTGCTTTTTGTAATACATGTGGATTTTTCACTAAGAAATACAGCGCAAATGATAAAAGACCGCTTGTTGTTTCGTGTCCCGCAATTAAGAATGTAATAATTTGATAGCGAATGTTCTCGTCATCAAGCGGTTCGCCCGTTTCTGGGTCTTTTCCGTTTAGCATATGAGTTAATAGATCATCGCTTTGTTCACCGCTTGCTTTGCGATCTGCAATAATTTTATCCACTAGGTTGTTCATTACTTTAATATCTTCTTGAAACTGGCGTTTATTTTCATCATAAGCTGGGTCATCTGGATTTGCTCGCTGCAGCTTGTTCATTGATTCGTCCAATGCACGGACCATACTCGTAATAAACGGATGAGGCTGATCTCGGTAAAAGCTGTTAAAACGATAGTTGAAGCCGCAAAGACCAATGGTATCAAGCGTTAAACGCGTCATATCTTCCGGTACTTCAATATGCTCATCTGCATTTAGACGCTCCCACTTTTGAACAAGCTGCACGGCGATATCGACCATCATCGCATGATAGCCTTTCATTGCCTGCTGACTAAAGCTTGGAAGTAAGATATTATGCGCTTTTTTCCAATTTTTTTCGTGCGTCCAGCTTGTAAATAACCCGTCTCCTGCAAAATCACGTACAAATTTAAGCGCTTGACTTAAGTTTTTATCAAAGCGTGATTCATCGCATGCTTCTTTAATTAGACGCTGACTTGATAAGTAACGCGTTAAACGACCAGGCGCTTCGAATTTAAAGATTTCTCCTAGTTCATCCGCAATTTTCATCAAAGCTTGAACTGGTTTATCTGTGTTTAATAACGGTAAATTTTTAAGCTCTCCAAACGTCTTTGGCTGAGGCATTTCTTTAATTGTCATGTTATCCCTCTTTCACTTGTTAAGTTTCATGATTGTCTGCTAAGTGCTGCCCACAGACTCTCTTCTACACCGGTAAGAAGTTCATCAGTTAAAGATAAATAGTCATTTTCAATCATTTCATATACTTCCATGAAACTTCCAAATAAAATAGCAATTAGCGCATTTTCAGGAAGATTTCTAATCACACCTTGCTTTTGTCCTTCTCTGAAGAACGTGCAAACAAATTCCACCAGCTTTTGATATGCGAAGCGGCTCTCTTCCGTTAAAAAAGCTCCTTGGCTATGAGTTTTAATAAACCCAAGAGCACGAGGATGATTTTTAGTAAATGTCACCATACCTTCAAAGATATGATGAAACCCATCTCGGTATCCTTCTCTTTCGTTTGCCAGGCCGCTTTCAATGCACTGTAAAAACTCGTTCACATGCTGCTGAAACAGTTCGTTTACAAGGCTTTCTTTATTTTTAAAGTAGCGATAAATTGTTCCTGCTCCTACTTTGGCATTTTCTGCAATCATTGGCATCGTGGTTGCATCAAATCCTCTTTCTGCAAACAGCAGAAGCGAAGCAGAAAAAATCGCTTTTTGTTTTGTTGGAGTAGATTCCACTTTATCACCTCTTTCCAAAAACGGAATGAACGTTCATTCCGCTACAATTACAAGTATAAAAAACTGCATCTTAATAGTAAAAAGATAACTAGAAAAGTGGAAAGAAAAGGTTCTTTCATTCTAATTTTATACCATTTAAAGGTAATTAACCGAGTCTTTCAGAATCTTTTGTGCTTACAGAAAATTAGTCCACTTATCCCCTCTATTAACATAATTTAACACACCTTATTAAGGGCAGAAGTTTAAAGGAAAAGCAACGTGGAAATAGAAAAGAGTTACACAAGGCGTAAAGGAGGATTAAAAATGAATCAAGCAAGAGTTATAGAATACGAAGAAATGCTTCGCTCAGCCATGCTTTCTAATAACGTAGAGCTATTAGAAGAGTTACTTTCAGATGAACTTATTTTTGTGAATCATCTTGGGCAATGGTTGTCAAAAGAGCAAGATATAAATGCTCATCGCTCAAAAAGTTTGGATATAGCGGGTATTGAAGTGTTGGAACAAGAAGTTAAACTGTTTCAAGAACTTGCCGTTACGATTACAAAAATAGCGTTGAATGGGGCACTGGCAACCGGTGAATCGATCGGAGGCGAATACAGCTATACGCGAGTTTGGAAAGATGTTGAAGGGAAATTAAAGGTTGTTTCTTGTCACTGCAGTTCCAGCGTATAATCGACGCTGCCATAATAAAAAACATCCCTCCTTTCGTATGCATTCGCCAAGGGGGATGTTTTTTTACTAGTTAAAAGATTTTCTTCCTGTCTCTGTCATCTTTTAAAATCTCCACGGCCTCGCGGAACCGCTGTGAGTGAACAATCTCTCTTTCTCGTAAAAATCGTAAGCTATCGTTTAAATCAGGATCATCTGATATATCAATTAACCATTGATATGTAGCTCTTGCTTTTTCTTCTGCAGCTATGTCTTCATAAAGATCTGCAATCGGATCTCCTTTTGCCTGTATATAAGTAGCTGTAAACGGAACCCCAGCAGCATTATTGTAATAAAGTGCACTATCATGGTTCACATAGTGTTCTGCTAATCCTGCTGCCTTCAGCTGCTCCGGCGTTGCATCTTTTGTTAGCTTATAAATCATCGTAGCAATCATTTCAAGATGAGCAAACTCTTCTGTCCCGATATCGTTTAGCAGTCCAACCACTTTATCGGGAATTGTATAGCGCTGATTCAAATAACGCAGTGCTGCCGCAAGCTCTCCGTCCGCTCCCCCGTATTGTTCCATTAAATATTTGGCAAGCGTTGGATTACACGTGCTTACTTTCACTGGATACTGCAATTTCTTTTCATACACCCACATATCGTTCCCGCCTTTATCTGCTTATATTTGCCATGGCCAAGGGCTTGTTCCCCAGCTCCACTTTCCGTCGGTATAGCTGTTTCCATATTGCTGAAGCGGCCCGTACTTTGTTTCAAAGGTTCTTTTTAACTGCATAGCCTGCTGCGCGTATTCGTTAAACTGCTGCATAGCCTGCTGGTCATTTGGATGGGTATCTAAATACAGCGTTAATTCTACTAGTGCAAAATCAATCGCCTGTATTTCTTCTAAATCCTGATAGTACTCCGGAGGTAGATTTTTCATTCTTCATCCCTCTTCTTATCTTTGTATGGATTTTCATAGTAGTCCCAAAAAGCCGGCCACAGCGTTCCTTTTTTTAGCGCTTCTTTCGGTGAAAACTGCTGCAGATTCGGCGGCTGAAATCCCATGTATAATTGAGGCGGCGTAGAATAATATTTAACTCCTATCGGCCGGCAAGGATCATAGATACTGTGGAAAGGTTGATAGGTCTTAACCGGTGTAAACATCTTTTTTGGATTGTTATCCATGAAAAGTCCTCCTCTAAAAACACACTCTGTTTTATCCTATTCAGCTTTTATCGAGTTCATGAAGGAATTTACTTCGGACTTAGGAACCAAACTTTTATTCGTAAAAAAGGCCTATGTAAAAAACGCTATAATTGCCCAATCCATTTAGGCAACTTTCTCATACTTTATAAAATAGTGATAAAAAAATCGAGGTGATTAAAAAATGGACATTAACTACATGGATTTTTATTTGTACCCGACAAGATTTCCTGGACCTCAACTCCCCCCCGGTCCACCTAGACCACCAGGCGGTTTACCTACACCTAGCCCACAGCAAGCCCCAACTTCTCCTCCGCCGGCATTTATTCCGGCTCAACAAACGGCAACTCCATTTGCTGTTGACCCAGGAGCCATTTCTCTATGTCTATTCCGCAACACGTTCATATGGCTTGGAAACGGCTCTAGCTTCTGGTATTTTCCTATTTTTGTAGGCCCGCGATCGGTTGCAGGATTTAGATGGAACGGACGTTTTTGGACCATTTTCGGTGTGGATACACGACAAATTGTTTCGTTTACGTGTTTTTAAACGTTAAGAAAAGAAATTGAGACATAGTTAAATCAATACAACCTAAAGACGAGCAAATTGGATACATGAACTAGTATGGGGGGCTTGTGACACCGCTATTGATTTCCGTGCAAGACTTCGCCTTGCCCTCCAATCAACAGCTAGAAATAACTGAATAAATATATGAAAGCTATGTTCATCATACTAATAAAAAAATCCGAACGAGTTTGATTTTCAATCAAGAATCAAACTCGTTCGGATCTTCCTTCAACTAACAATTTTCATACCAGCCTCTTTTTGCTTACTAACTATAATCACACTATTGTTCTTATTCCAAAACCAATCAGCAGCACGCCGCTGCATCGTTGAAAGGCTTTTTGAAACATCGGTTTTTTAAACCATTTTTTCACATAATCTATTACATACACCAAGATTAAAAACCACCCTACTGCTATAAGCGTCAGAATAAAGCCAAGTATCAGCAGCTGTTGATTTATGTGTGCATCCAAGTTAATGAACTGCGGCATAAACGTAATATAAACTAATACCGTTTTAGGATTAAGAAAATTACTAAGAGCCCCTTGCATATATGCTTCTCTATAGCAGCGATTAGATGAAGACTTTACAGTTTTTGTTTCTTCTGAAATAGCCTTCAATGAGAGCGTATTTTTTGTCAGAAATATTTTGATGCCTAAGTAAAATAAGTACGCTGCCCCTATGTATTTAATCGTGTTAAACAGATACACCGACTGCGCAATAGCAACAGACAAGCCAAGCACAGCAATTAACGTCCAAAACGTGAGGCCTGTAGCCATGCCGAGTATGGTAAAACGTCCTGCTTTTGCTCCGTGATGAAGCGTATTTTTCATAATAAGAATTGTATCAGCACCAGGTATCATCGACATAACCAGCGCCATCAGCATGTAAGCAGCTAAATGATCCACAGCTCTTCTCTCCCTTTTAAGCTATTGCTAGCATCCTGTTTTCTTTTCACTTTCAAATATTTTCATATATTGTTTTGGCGTTAACCCCACCTGACTTTTAAAAAATTTAGTCAAATGACTTTGATCACTAAATCCCGTTAGAAAGGATACATCAATGGGCTTTTTCCCCTGCTCTAGCAGTTTTTTAGCCTGATTGATTCGCATTGTTTCCAAGTAGCTGTATGGAGAGATTCCTTTTTGTTTTGTAAAAGAGCGCAGCAGCCGGTATTTGCTCCATCCAATTAGCTGACTTAACTCATCCAGCGTGATTTTGTTTGTATAGTTGTCTTCCAAATAGCTGCAGATCGTTGTAATTTCATGGGACGTGTCAACGGCTGACGAAAGAAAAGAAAGATTTGAATGATCCTGCATGAGTTCTTCTAGCAAATATAAAAATAACTCTTCTTTCTTAAACTCCCGCTCACCATTTAAAATTTGCAAATGAAGCTCTTTTAAACTAGAGACAGCATCACTTCTTTGCACCACGCTGCTGTTAAAACGCGGAAGACTTTCACTTCCGTTAATGTCAAAAACAGCTTTTTTCATCACTTCTGGCGGCACGTTAATACAGCGATAATCAAGCGTTTTGCCGTCTATTTGTTCACAGCTATGGACATCATACGGATTAAACAGCAGCAAATCGCCTGGATTAATGACGTATTCTTTGCCTTGGCAAATTAAATGACGCTGACCTTCTTCAATAAATCCAATCACATAATACTCGTGAAAATGAGCAGGAAACTTTTGCATAATCCCTTTAAAACGATAAGCTTCAATATGTAAATCGGCGTCAACGTGCGCCGTGCGAATTTCTTTTACCATCAATGACCCCTCCTTGTCACATACTAAGCTTTTTAACCATACCATTCACTCAAAAATTTTTCTTGTATGATATTGCAGATGAGACTTTTTTCCATTACTTTTATCCGTTCAGCTACCGGTGGTACTAATCACTCTTAAGAGTGATTTCTCTTCTTTCCTCTAGTAATTTTCCGCTCAAATGATAAAATATAGACACATTTTATGGACGAAAGAAGGGATACCGTGAAATATAGACAAATTAAATGGCTGATTTTGCTTCTTCCAACTCTGACCATCGCGCTTTGGGAGTATGTTCGTCATGCCTTTTTGCTCCCTTACATCTCAATGGATATGGGAAATGTGCTTTCTCCGCTCCTTGTCTTTGCTGTAACGCTTGTGTTTGTCCGCTATTTATTTTCTATTTTAGAAAAAATGCAAGAGGAACTAAGACAAGAAAAAGAAAAGAAAGCAGCACTTATTGAACGTGAAAAATTAGCTCGTGAACTGCATGACGGCATTGCACAGTCGCTGTTTCTCCTATCTGTTAAAATGAACAAGTTCGGAAGAAAAAATAAATTAGAACAGGATCCTGACTTTATCCGGATGAAACAAACCCTTCAGCATGTCCATGATGATACGCGTCAAGCGATTACGAATTTAAAACACTCTCCGTCTGACTCTTCCGAAAGCTGGACCGAAAGCATTCATCAATACGTCGATGATTTAACACATACTCATTTACTAGATGTAAACCTAGATTGGAGACTGTCAGAAACAACGCTGTCGAGGAAAGAAAAAAACGAGCTGTTTGCTTGTGTAAAGGAAGCGGCTATGAATGTAATCAAACATGCAAAAACGAATAAAATCTGGATTACAGCCACTGAAACGGCCGGGGGATGGATTTGTGAAATTATAGATTTCGGTACAGGTTTTACGTCCGACTCTCTCAAGTCAGGTCTTGGTTTGCAAATTATGAAAGATCGTGCGAAGGACATGAACTGGGACTTTTCCATTGAGCGAAAACAGAACCAAACCATTGTTAGCATTAAAAAGGGGGTTATGTAAATGCAGCCGTTTCGGATTTTGATTGTCGATGATCATGCCCATGCGAGAGAAGGCATTCGCGATATTTTAGAAGAATATGAAGATTTTATTATTGTTGGCGAAGGAACCAACGGCCAAGAAGCCATTGAACTGACTGAAAAGTTAATGCCCGATATCGTACTAATGGACATTGGAATGCCTGTGATGGACGGGTTGGAAGCGACAAAACAAATTAAACTTCGGTTTCCGTACGTTAAAATTGTGGTTATCACGGTTTCAGACGATATTACGGATTTATTTGATGCGCTGAAAAAAGGCGCACAGGGCTATTTGTTAAAAAACCTGCAGTCTGAAGTGTGGTACGACTATTTGCGTGCGTTCGCTTTAGATGAAGTTCCTATGTCAAAGGAAATTGCGTTTCAAATTTTAAAAGAGTTTCCGCAAGAAACATCGATAAAAAAACCCGACACTCCCCTTTCTGCACGAGAGCTTGAAGTACTTCAATTAGTGGCTAAAGGACTGTCAAACCGAGATATCTCCGCGCAGTTATTTATTTCTGAACACACGGTAAAAAGTCATTTAAAAAACATTTTAAGCAAGCTTCATTTAGAAAATCGCGTGCAGCTGACAAGCTATGCGTTTCAAAATGGCTTAATGAACTAACAGCTTTCACGAGCTGTTTTTTTTTATCAGCACCTTTCTCTTATAAGTCCCAACAATCACTCTCAGGAGTGATGGCTAATTCTCCCTTTCCTTCTATAATAAAAGCACGTTCGTTAGTAAAAAGGAGGAAAAAATGATGCAGGAAAAGCGCGAAGAAACAACGAGTACAACTAAAAAAAGCACGGCGCGTTCTCAAGGTCTATACAAAGCTATATGGCGCTGGCACTTTTATGCGGGCTTAGTGTTTACTCCGTTTCTTCTTATATTAGCTGTTACTGGGGGCGTGTATTTATTCAAGCCTCAAATTGAAGAAAGACTGTACCACGACTTGTATCATGTTCAAGCTCAATCACAGTCTACATCCCCTTCAGCACAAGTGCAGGCTGTAAAGGAAAAGTATCCAAGCGCTGACGTGTTGACGTATAAGCCCAGTGAACGCTCCACTCGTTCTTCAGAAGTAGGAATCTCATTAAAAGACCATACATATACGATTTTTGTTAATCCTCACAATGGTCACATTGTAGGAAAACTGGATGATTCGAGTCGCTTAATGAATCAAATTGAAGAATTTCACGGAGAGCTAATGGCAGGAACAGCCGGTGATCGTATCGTAGAACTTGCGGCCTGCTGGGCGGTTGTCTTAATTGTAACCGGCGCTTTTTTATGGTGGCCGCGCAAAAAAGACAAAATAAAAGGCGTGCTGATTCCACGTTTTTCAAAAGGTAAAAACGTACTGATCCGAGACCTTCATGCGGTACCGGCCTTTTGGATTTCAGCTGGTATGCTTTTTCTCGTACTAACGGGCCTTCCGTGGTCAGGACTGTGGGGCAATGCGTTTCAGCAAATCGCCACAAACGCAGGCGTTGGGTACCCTCCGTCTATTTGGGTAGGCAGTGCACCTACTTCAACCGTGCAAACAAAAGATGTAGCGGACGTGCCTTGGGGAGCTGAAACGTTAGAAGTTCCAAGCTCCACAGCTTCGCAATATACAAAAGTATCGCTTGATGACATTGTAGATATGGCAAAAGAACAGCATATGCACGACGGCTATACCATTTCTATTCCACAGGAACCTCAAGGCGTGTATACGCTCTCTGTTTTTTCACCAAGAGCTCAGGATGAAGCAACCATTCACCTTGATCAATACACCGGCGCTTTGTTAGCCGATTATCGGTACGACAACTATGGATTTATGGGAAAATTGATTGCACTTGGTATTACGCTTCATAAAGGTACACAGTTTGGGTTTATAAATCAGCTTATGGGCCTCATTGTTTGTATCGGAATTGCTGGTATTGCTATCAGCGGAGCCTTACTGTGGTGGAAACGAAAACCAGCTAAAAACATAGGCGCTCCTAAAGTTCCTGAAGGAAATGCAATGCGAATTGTGACGTGTATAATCGTGGTGTTTGGTCTCGTCTTTCCTTTAGTCGGACTGTCCTTAGTTATCGTGTGGCTTTTAGATTTCTTTGTCATCAAACGAATTCCAGCATTGAAGCGGTTTTTAAACGCATGATTTATGAAACGATGTGAGGTGCAGTAACAATGAACAAATGGAAAATACCCGGATTGATCATACTCAGTACGATTTTACTTTCCGCGTGCTCTGTAAACAGTAACGCAGATCAGCTCTACAAGCAGCCAAATCCTCTGTCTGCGCATGTGATGCTTCCTGAAACTATAAAACCACGGAGCACACAGGTACTAGAAGTGCACGTAATACAAGAAAATAAAACGGTGGATGATGCCAAAAGCGTTCAGTTTAAAGTGTGGAAAAAAGATGCTCCCGGTAAAGTTGAAACAGTAAAAGCGCATTATGACGGCAGTATGTATAAAGCCAAAGCAACCTTTAAAGAGGATGGTATTTATTATATTAAAACCGATATTAACGCGCGCGGTGAACACATCCTTCCTACTCAGCAAGTCGCAGTAGGCGAATTATCGAAAGAAGAATTACGTTCACTGCAGCCAGCTGAAAACGAAACGCATCATCATCACTCTCATCATTAGACATAAGCTCACGTTCAGCGACTGTACGTGAGCTTATATTTTTCTTATGAATTTTGACTAGTTCCATTATATGTTTTTACATTTTTTTCTTATTACTTTAAAATAAAAGTGATAAACGTTTTATAAAGGAGTTTTACAGATTGAAAAAAATTGTTTCTGGTATTTTAATTTTAGTATTAGCCGTTATTGTTATGATTGAAGGAAATCCGTTAGAGCAGAACTCTTCAACGAATACCTCCTACGATGAAGTAATTACCTTCCCTGCTGATCGTTACCCTGAAACTGCAGCGCACATTCAACATGCAATCGATAAAGGAAAATCGGCTGTTTGTACAATTGACCGAGACGGGGCTGAGGAAAACCGCCGTGAGTCTTTAAAAGGCATTCCGACTAAAAGCGGCTATGACCGAGATGAGTTTCCGATGGCCTTTTGTGAAGAAGGCGGAAGCGGTGCTGATATTGAATATGTAAAGCCTTCAGACAACCGAGGCGCCGGGTCTTGGATCTCCCATCAAGTAGACGAGTTTCCTGACGGTACGAAGGTTTTAATTGAAGTGAAGTAAAAAGAATGGTCGTGATGACCTTTCTTTTTTTATATTAAAAGTCTATAAAAAATGAAAAATTGCTCTTGCCTAAAGATACTCTTCACTTTTAAAATAAAAACGTGTGTGTTACATATATGCATCATCGTTTTATAGGAGGAATGAGTTTCTTGGACAATCTATGGCAGCAGCTACTCCCTGCCTCATGGCAATTAACTTTATTTATTTTCTTTTTTGTTTATATCTTGCGCTACAAACAAGAGAATAAATTTAGCATGCAGCTTCACTTGCTGCTTAAGTTTCTTTATGCCGTTATTTTGATTTTAAATGCGGTGTTGTTTTTAGTGGAAAGTCAGCGCGATTTTCTTTTTTATGCAACGCTTTTCATGAGTATCCTCACAATTATTTTGATGGAGTTCACGCTTTCTGCAAAAAAGCAGAACGAGCTTGATTTTATTTCAGCCGTTTCTTGCTGTGTTCTTCCGATTTTTATTTCTTTACTTGAACTTAGTTAATGAACCAAAGGCCTCTGGTGATTCAGAGGCCTTTTTGATGTTATTGATCTTTGTTGTTACGGTCCATCATATCTTTTGGATCTTCTACAATATCTTCGGGATCACGGTTGTTGTCTTTTTCATCGTCTCGATACATCTTGTCATTTTTATCTACACCAGGTACGTTATTATTGTTGTTCATATTGTCTAAGCCCGTGTTTACAAACGCCACGTATACTTTGTCGATTTTACTATCTGCTTCTCTTACGCGGTCTGCAATTTTTTGCTCAAAATCAGTTGAAACTTCATGATAAGTATCGCCGTTATACGTTACGGTATTCACCTTGCCGGTATCATTGTTGTCCGCTGCGTCATTTCCAGCTAGGTCTACTGTTACATAGGCATTATTATTATCGCGAAGCACATATGCATCATCAACTTCCTTCATATCTTCTACATTTTGCGCTGCTTTAACTGACTTGGTCGGCTGATCAGTGTTATCCATTGGGATATTGTTATTAACTCCGTCGTTTGTAGAAGTGTTGCGTAAGTCATTTTGAGTATTGTCCATTGCGTTATTGTCTTTATTTCCTCCACATGCAGCTAAGCCTGAAAGAAAAAGAACTGAAGAAGCAATGATAAGCCCTTTTTTCATTTTTTCCATCTCCTTAAATATAGTTTGCAGTCGTATTATGCTTAATTTTTGCAAAACTATTCAAAGGAGACGGAGAAGTGAAAAAACCTTTTTAAAAAATATACTTAACGCTGCTAACAATATTATAAGATACATTTTAATATTACAGCTGTACTTATTCTCCTAATAGCTTTCGAACGGCTATTGAAAGCGTATTGACATGCCGTTCTACGTTTGCCGCCTCAGCAACTTGTTTCTTTTCATCGACGTTGTAAACCGGCGCTGGATTTTGTGTAATTCCGTTGATCGCTGTAGCCATAAAAGCCAGCAGATCATCTGTTGGTACAGCCGGAGAGAAATTCTTTACTTCTATTTGCTGCGTAATAAAGTCGTGAAGCTTTTTTTGAATATATTTAAGGTTAGAGACTTCAACTAGCTGATCTTCAATTTTCATAAAACGCTGAGGGTCTTTTGAATACAACGCTACTAGTTCAAAGTAAATTTCTCCTCCTGCTGTCATCGATTCTTGGATATGCTCTCCAATATACATAATAAAATCATGCAACATTTCAAAGGAATCTTTTTTTGTCTGAAGTAGGGCTTCAATTTTATCTTTTACTTTATAGCTGACGCTTTCTTGATTAAGAAGTCCAACAAATACTTCATCAAGGTTTGAAAAATATTTGTACACGCCTCCCTGACTCATTCCAGCTTCCAAAACGATATCTCGCATGGCTACATCATGCACCGGTTTGCTTCTGCATACTCTTTTGGCTGCTTCTAAAATCTCTTGCTTCTTTTTTTCAGCGTATCCTTCCCTTACTTTTGGCATTTTTTCACGCTCGCTTACTTTTTTATTTATTTTCGAATGTCTCGAGTGCATCAATAATAACCTGAGCTGCTTTTTCAGCTCCTTTTTCAGCTCGGATTTGTTTTCCGATTTCTTGTGCTTTGGATCGAATTTCATTAACTTGCGTACAGGAAATGGCTGCGGATAATTTTTCAGCCGTCAATTCTTTTCTCGGAATGGCTTTTGCTCCAGCTCCTAGCTCGTGAATTTTTCTTCCCCAAGCGAATTGGTCATTTCCATAAGGAACAATAATACTTGGTACACCAGCTCGGAGGCCTTCGGCTGTTGTTCCTGCTCCTCCATGATGAACAACGGCAGACATTTTAGGAAACAGCCACTCATGAGGAATATCTTTTACAAATAAAAGGTCTTCTGCTATCTCTTCCGTGTGATTCATTCCTCTTCCTCCTGTATTGATGATACCTCGTTTCCCGGCAAGTTTTAAGGCTTTAATCACTAAAGCAGTCGTTTCGCCTGCGTTTTTTTTATCACCAACACTTCCAAATCCAATATAAACTGGCGGTTCTCCAGCCTTTAAAAACCTTTCCAGCTTCTCTTCCGGCTGATAGCTATGGTCACTGTCCATAAACCAATTTCCGTAGGAATGAACGTGTTCAGGCCAATCTTTAGATAAGGAAAATACAGTGGGACTTGACGAAATAATGGTTGGGTTAGCTGCTGTACGCTGCTTTGGATATGGACATGAAAAATCGTTAGGTCCTGTTCCATGCTGCTGAACCCAATATTTTTTTAAAGGACCATTTACTACTTTCCAAAATCCCCATTCAAAAATACGATGCGTCAGCTTATTATATATTTTTCCAAATCGTGGTCGATCATAAAAAATTAAAGCTGGATAGTCTTTTGTTGGTGTCATTGGAAAAGGGCTGGCTAGAATGCTTGGTATATTCATCTCTTTAGCAGCAAAGTAACCAATTGCCGCACCTGGATGATATACAATTGCATCGGCTCCTTTGCATGCTTTGTGCAAATCTTCTTGTATATTCATCATCATACCCATCATCTTTTCATTTTTTAAGCTCGAAAAAAATTTGAGAGGATTGTCTGCATTAATCGCGTCGTCTGCTGCTCCGCTCTCTATAATTTTAGAAACATCTCCTCGAAGCATGGCATATTCGAATCCATACGATTTTATGAAGTTTTGATAAGCTTCTGAAGCCGCAATTCGTACACGGTATCCTTTCTTTTTTAGCTCTAATCCTAAAGCCATAAAAGGCTGGGTGTCTCCCCGCGTTCCTGTTGTTAACATCGTAATAAGCATCATTTCAGCCTCCTTATATTAAAACGACAATTTTGTCGTTTTAATATAATGTAACCTCCTGGAATTGATTCGTCAATGTAAAAACGACAATTATGTCGTTTTTATTACTATCCTTTATTTTCCTAAGGTGCTTTTTGTAAGGATTGCTGCTTTTAATTATAGCAAGGGAAAATTTCCTTTTTATAGTATTGTATAAAGAAAGGCTTATTCAGCTAACGGGCAGTCATATTGAATAAGATAGGGTTTATTTATCCTTAAATAAAATATTTTCAAAACATCATAAAAGGAAGTGTGTACTATTGGGCAGTGAAAGTAAACTCATTATTTCTCCATTAAATAATGACTTAATAGAGGATATCAATATGACAAATGATTATTTTAAGCTATATGGCAGAGTTGTCCCCAGTTTACAATCAGGAAGGTGGTCTTATAAAGAAGTTCTTTTTGATGAAGCTAGAGAAACACGTTTTCCAGATGACAAACTTGATTGGAGCCAATATATAAACCGAGAGGATAAAGCTTTGTTTTTAGCTTATATGAATAATACTTGCATAGGACAGATTAGAATCATTAAGGATTGGAATCGCTTCTGTTATATTGAAAACATTGCTACTAAAAAAGACTATAGAGGCAGCGGAGTTGGAAAGTTTCTCTTAAATAAAGCAGAAGAGTGGGCAAAACAAAGAAAACTTATAGGAATGTCCTTGGAAGCACAAGATGATAATCTTGGTGCATGCAGATTTTATGTAAAACAAGGATTCATACTAGGTGGAGTTGACACACTAAAGCAGTCATATAATCCTACTATTGGAACCACTTTATACTGGTATAAGTTATTCAAGTAACGGGGGCTTTAGCGAAATAAGTAATAGAGTCGTTTTAACATAGGAATTTTAAAGAGTTAAATAGTTGAAACTGAAAAAAAGATGCTTCGCGTTTTAAACGAAGCATCTTTTTCAAGTGCAGCTATGAATGCCTACCTACTTTTTTAAGTTAAACTGATCGTGAGGCAGCTAATTTCTCAATCGGGGCTTGTTCAATGTCTGCTGCTGAAATATTCAGCAGCTTTTCTAAAACAGCCGTTATGCCCTCATTTGTCTTATTACTTTTCTTGCATTCATTAATATGCTGATTTAATTGTTTTTTATAAGCCTCTGTATGAATGAGCCACTGACTTAAAAGCTCTTTTGTCGCCTTTCTTTCTTCTTCGCTTTTAGCTCCAAATAAGCTTTCCATATCAGGTTCTTGAATAATTAGCTTACTAAAATCTTCGCTTACTGCAAGCCAAAAATAGTTTTTTTCGTACTCGTAATATCTGTGTTCTTTTAATAAAAAGTAGCCAATTTCAAATTCAATGCGATAGAGCGGCTGGTTAACTTTCGGCGCATGAAGGCTTTTAAAGTTAATATGTTCTACATCATCTACATAAACCTCTGAACCGTATTGGGTTTTAATCATCTTAGCATCTACTGTATTCATGGTGTTTACCTCTTTAAGGATATTATGAGAGAACGGGTGCATTCTTTTTCTAGAATGCGCACGTTCTTTATCTTTTACTTAATTTTGAACAGCATTTTTCCAATCAGCCGCAAATTTTTCGATTCCTTGTTCGGTTAAAGGATGTTTAACAAGCTGCTCGATTACTGAATATGGAATCGTTGCAATATGAGCTCCGGCAAGGGCTACGCGTGTAACGTGATCCGGATGTCTTACAGAAGCCGCAATGATTTGAGAGTCAATATTTTGAATGCGGAACAACTCGGCAATTTTAGCCACAAGCTGTACGCCGTCTTCTGAAATATCATCAAGGCGACCAAGGAATGGAGATACATATGTTGCACCTGCACGAGCTGCTAAAAGCGCTTGGTTCACAGTGAAAATAAGCGTTACGTTTGTTTTTACACCTTTTTTAGCAAGGTAGCGAGTCGCTTCTAATCCAGCGATTGTCATTGGAAGCTTAATCGTAATATTTTGATCCCCGCCATTAATTTTAATTAGTTCTTCTGCTTGCGCAATCATGTCTTCTGCTGTTTGGGCATCCGGCGTCACTTCTGCTGAAACGGATTCTACTTCTGGAACAGTTTTTAAAATTTCTTCAATACGATCTTCAAACTTTACGCCTTCTTTTGCAACAAGAGAAGGGTTTGTTGTGACGCCAGATAAAACGCCCACTTTGTATGCTTTTTTAATATCGTCAAGGTTTGCAGTATCAATAAAAAATTTCATTTTTTCATTCCTCCATTAGTTTTTTTTACTATACCCACTATTTCACTTGTTATTTCTTTTCCACAGCATGACCGCCAAACTCATTTCGAAGTGCGGAAACTACCTTTCCTGTAAAGGTATCATCTTCAAGCGAGCGATAGCGCATCAGTAAAGACATTGCAATAATCGGCGTAGCTGTTTGAAGGTCTAGAGCGGTTTCTACCGTCCATTTCCCTTCACCAGAAGAGTTCATAACTCCTTTGATGTCATCTAGCTTAGCATCTTTAGAGAATGCATTTTCTGTTAATTCCATTAGCCATGAACGAATAACAGATCCATTGTTCCATACTCTCGCTACTTTTTCGTAATCATAGTTAAATTGGCTTTTTTCAAGAACTTCAAATCCTTCTCCGATTGCAGCCATCATGCCGTATTCAATGCCGTTATGAACCATTTTTAAAAAGTGGCCGCTGCCTGCTTCACCAGCGTATAGATATCCGTTTTCTACTGCTGTATCGCGGAAGATAGGTTCAACAATTTCCCACGCTTCACGATCTCCGCCAATCATATAACAAGCTCCGTTACGAGCGCCTTCCATTCCGCCAGATGTTCCAACGTCCATAAAGCGGATTTTGTTTTCTTTTAACTCGTTATAGCGTCGAATAGACTCTTTGTAATGAGAGTTTCCAGCTTCAATTACGATATCTCCTTCAGCTAAAAGAGGCTTCACTTCACTAATAACAGAATCAACAACCGTATGAGGAACCATCAGCCATACAACTCTTGGTGTTTCTAGTGACTGCACAAGCTCCTGCAAGCTTGATACTCCTGAAGCACCGTACTCTTTCATTTGTTCCACTGCGTTTGAATTTACGTCAAATGCTACAACGTTATGACGCTGATCCAATAAGTTTTGTCCTAAGTTAATCCCCATTTTCCCTAAACCAACTAATCCTACTTTCATGTGAACAGCTCCTTCTATTTATCTTCTTATTTAAGCCTTTAGTAATTCTTTTGCTTGTGCCACTACGTTTTCTTCTGTAAATCCAAACAGCTTCATCACATCAGCTCCCGTTCCTGAAGCACCGAATGTGTCAATAGCTAACACTTTTCCTTTTGGTCCTACAAAGCGTTCCCAACCAAGTGAAATTCCCATTTCTAGAGAGATTCGTTTTGAAACAGATTCAGGCAAGATGCGCTCTTGATACTCTTTTGACTGCTTGTTAAACAGCTCCCAGCTAGGCATTGCTACAACACGTACAGATATACCTTCACGCTCTAGCTGAGTTTTAGCACTGACCGCTAGTGCTACTTCAGAACCTGTAGCGATAAAAATCAGCTCCGGCTTATCGTTTGTTTCGGTTAATACGTAAGCTCCTTTAGCTAGGTCGTTGATATTTTGTTTTGTTTCTTCAAACACAGGCAAGTTTTGACGGCTAAGCACTAAGGCTACAGGACCTTCCGCTTGCTGAAGCGCATAAGCCCAAGCGCTAGCTGTTTCGTTTGCATCAGACGGACGGATTACGGTAAGCCTTGGAATTGCACGAAGAGAAGCTAAATGTTCAACGGGCTCATGAGTCGGTCCATCTTCTCCTACTGCTATGGAATCATGAGTAAACACATACGTGACCGGCAGCTTTTGCAGTGCAGCCAAACGAATCGCTGGACGCAAGTAATCATTAAAAACAAAGAATGTGCTGACAAACGGCTTCACACCGCCGTGAAGGGCCATTCCATTTCCGGCCGCTCCCATTGCATGTTCACGTACGCCGAAATAAATATTTCGATTTCCGAAATATCCTGGTGCGTAAGGGCCTTCTTCTTTAATGTCCGTCATCGTGGAATGCGATAAATCAGCGCTGCCTCCAAAAATAGATGGCACAGATTTAGTGAAATAATTAATAGCTTCTCCGCTTGCAACACGAGTCGAAATCGCTTTTTCTGATGAGAATGTTAAAATATCATTCACTTCAATTAACGCTTCGCCTGTGATAGCACGCTCTAATTCATCAGCGAGCATAGGGTATTCTTTTTGGTAAGAAGCAAACAGCTCGTTCCACTCTGCTTCTGCTTTCATCCCTTTTTCTTCTAGCTTTTCAAAATGGGCTTTTACTTCTTCTGGAACATAGAAGTTTTCTTCAGCTTTCCAGCCGTAGGCTTGCTTTGTTGCTTTTGCTTCTTCTTCTCCAAGCGGATTACCGTGTGCTTTATTTGTTCCCGCTACTTTTGGACTTCCGTAGCCAATAATTGTTCTCACTTCAATAAGCGTTGGCTGCTCGGTGTTCTGCTTCGCTTTTTCGATGGCTTTTGTGACTTCATCTACGTTATTTCCATCTTCTACACGCAAATACTGCCAGTTTGCAGATTCCGCTCTTTTTTGGATATTTTCACTAAACGAAAGATTTAATTCCCCGTCTAACGAAATATCGTTGGAGTCATATAAAGCGATAAGTTTACCAAGCTTCATATGGCCAGCCATGGACATTGCTTCATAAGAAATGCCTTCCATCAAGTCACCATCGCCTACTAACGTATACGTATAGTGATCAATGACTGGGAATTTTGACTGGTTAAATTTTGCCGCTAAATGAGCTTCTGCCATTGCCATTCCGACTGCATTTGCAATTCCTTGACCTAAAGGACCTGTTGTGGCTTCCACGCCGTCCGTATGGCCAAATTCAGGATGTCCCGGTGTTTTACTGTTTAGCTTGCGAAAGCTTTTTAAATCTTCTACTGATACATTGTATCCGCTTAAATGAAGCATGCTATACAGCAAGCTTGAGCCATGACCGGCTGATAAGATAAAACGATCTCGGTTAAACCAGCTTGAATTTGCCGGATTATGCTGTAAGTGATTCGCCCATAGCGCATAGGTCATCGGAGCCGCTCCCATCGGAAGCCCGGGGTGGCCTGAATTGGCTGCGTTCACCGCATCAATTGACAGGGTGCGAATCGTATTAACTGCAAGTGTGTCTATGTTGGTACTCATGTGTCATCCTTCTTTCGCTTTGTTTGTATTAAACTGGCTGCACTTCGCGTGATTGACTTGCTGTTTCTTCATCCAGCCACCATTTAAAACCGTCTTTTTCTAAAAGTGCATGTGATGCATCAGGGCCGTGTGAACCAGCAGAATATTTATAAAGCGGCACTGTATTTTCCTCAAATGCTTCAAGAAGCGGCTGAACCCATTCCCAAGCTAGCTCTACTTCTTTCCAATGAGCAAAAAATGTAGAATCTCCGGCGCATGCATCTGCAATAAGACGCTCATATGCTTCCGGTGCTCCTTCTTGCTGACCTGAAAAATTAATTTGTACAGGCTCAATATGACCATGATTAAATGGATTTTTGCTGTTCAACTGCAGCGTAATATTTTCATGCGGGTTAATTTCAATGATCAACAGATTTGGAGATGTTGTTTCTCCTTTGTCTAAGTACAACTCTTTTAACGAGTCTTTGAATTCAATAACAATTCGCGTCGCTTTTTCAGCCATTCTTTTCCCTGTACGAATGTAGAAAGGAACGCCTTTCCAAAGCGAATTATCGATATATAGTCTGGCTGCTAAAAACGTGTCCGTCTGCGAAGATGGTGATACGCCGGGCTCATTTACGTAGCTCTCCACTGAAGAGCCGTTTATTTTTCCGGCCTCATATTGACCGCGAATAACGTCTAGATCCATATCTTCTTTTACAAGCGGACGAAGTGCTTTTAACACATTTATTTTTTCGTTTCGAATATCATCAGCGCTAATGCGGGCCGGTAAGTGCATAGCCGTCATCATCAGCATTTGCAGCATATGATTTTGAACCATATCTCGAATGGCTCCCGAATGGTCATAATAGCTTGCTCTTTCCTCTACCCCGACCGTTTCACTTGCTGTAATTTGTATATTCGCAATATGTTCGTTATTCCATAATGATTGAAGAATAGGATTAGCGAATTCCAGCGCTTCTAAATTTTGCACCATCGACTTGCCAAGATAGTGGTCAATGCGGTAAATCTCTTTTTCTTTAAACGCTTTGCTCAAGTTTTCGTTTAATTGTCGAGCTGACTGTAGATCATGGCCAAACGGTTTTTCAATAATTAACCGTTTCCAACCTTTTGTAGCACCTAAGCCACTGTTTTTAATATGCTCGGCGATCGTACCGAAAAATTCTGGGGCAACGGAGAGATAAAACATTCGGTTGCTTGGAATGTTTAGTTCTGCTTCTCGTGCTTCTACTAGATTTAACAGACTTTTATAGTCTTCAACATTCGTTGCATCCAATTGACTGTAGCGAAAAGCTGAAAGAAAATGCTGCATAAGAGATGAATCTTTTTCGACGCGACGTGAAAAAGTATGAATAGATTCTTCTACTTTTTTCTGAAAATCTGCATCGGACATCTTCCTTCTGCCTAGTCCTACAACAGAAATTGATTTAGGGATTTTCCCATCTACAAATAAATTATAGAGTGCAGGATAAATTTTGCGTTTCGCTAAATCACCTGTTGAACCGAATAAAACAAAAGTCATCGCTTCCATATCTCTTCCTCCTGTTAGGAAAAATATAATCTTTTAAAAGTAACTTTTCTTTCACTCGTTACTTTATGTAACATATCTTATTCCTGAAATATTTTTTCGTCAAGATATTAAACTCGTAAAAAATCATTTCAATTTTCTTTTTTTATTTAAACCTTATAGCAGCTTATCTCGGTTAGTTTGTGGAAAAATAATGAAAATACTTTTCAGTTGAATTTAGAAAATAAAACTGTTTTAATGGACTTGATAGAATTGTATGAAAGTAAAAACATACATACTATTTACATATGTGCCAGGTAAAAAATATCAAAAGGTGGAAGTGCTATGAAAGCTCAACTAATGAAGATAGTTGAAGACCTATCAGTTTTTTTACATAGAAAAATTGTAAAACACTCTAAAGGAGAAAGGAGAGTTTGTCCTCTTTCTTTTAAGCTGCACGCACGCCTTTAATGCGTGGCTACAGCAAGAAGTGCAAGCATCATATAGAGGTTAAAGACAGCCAGTAAAACAAGAACGGTATAGACTAGTGTTTTACCTGTTTTTCCTAAAAAGTAGACATTTACTAAACTAAAATACACGCTTACTGCGCATAAAACGAACGCAAGAAATTCCTTGCACTCACTGGGCTTCATTTGAAAATCTGGATTATAGTAAATTTGAAGATCCTTACTAACGGCAAACGGCACGGTCCACCACCTGATCAAAATTCCAATAAACATAAGTATCCCTATTGTGTTTAACGTGGACTGAAGTGTTCTCGGCTGTTTCTTTTTCATATTCACATCCGTTTGTGCGGACCTTTTGAAGTTTACTCGCATGTATTTCCCCCCATGATGTTTTTGCATACCACAAAAAAGATCATCAGCCATACGCAGGCCTCTCCCGCGGCTATTTCTTACACCGTCAAAAGATGCGTAATAATCATCACGCAAGGCTTCAATAAAGTTATATTTTTTATCTATATTCACTTTATGCTGCATTTGATGCTTTCACAGCTTCTGATCATACCAGCTTGTTATATACATACACAAAAATAAGCCTTGGCTCATAGAGCTAAGGCTTGCTTCATGTTTTGATTAAGTTATACCCCACACATTGAAGAGCTTGTTGAATATTTTTCACGACTTTTAACTGTAAGTTTTTCAAATCATGATTTTTAATTTGCTCTTTCGCAAATGTGGGCGTTACACCTGTTATAACTGCTTGAGCACCCATGAGCTGAAGTGCTGTAATCATTTTTAAGAAGAAATTCGGAAACTCTTTTTCTCTCAGAAGCAGCTTCGATAAATCAATGATAAAGTAATCTATTTCATTATGAGCTGCATCGTGAAGCACATCTGTCATAATCTGATCCGCACGCTCTTTATCAATAATACCTTGAAGAGAAAGAATCGAAACACCTTCTGTAATTGGAATGATTGGGACACTTAAAAACCCCATCTGATATCGTGTTTCATCCAGATCGATCATATGAGATAAGATACCTGCCATTGATTGTAAAAAAGCAATATCTTCTCCTGAAAATTCTTTTTCTTCCTTGTCCATTACACAGAGTGTTCCAAATACATTTCCTTTTAAATCTTTTAATGTAACACCTAAAAAACCTTTTACCTGCAATTGATCCGTTACTTCTAGCTGTCTGGTAACGGCATCCTTCATCAGATTTGCCGTATGCATAACGTCTCCGTCATTCATAATGATTAAGCGGCAGTATGTACCTCCGTATTCAACGCTGTATCCTTCAGGAATAATTTCTTCCTTCTCGTTATATGAGCTGAGGACCGTCATCGCTGTTTCTCCTTTTCTAGTTACGTACGTTGTGCGGACATTCAGCTGGTTGGTAATAACCTCAAATAATTTTTGCGAAACAGACCGCAGTGAATAAAAATGAGGAACTTTATTTTCTCCATCAACGTTCATCTAGTTACCTCCATCGCAACCATCATTCTCTCTGCCATAAGTGCATTCTTTCATAAAGATACACACAGTTTGTTTCTAACTTTTTTGTAGTATGAGAGAGTACGGCTATATTGCCTCTTTTCTATCTTATACATGCTAGATTTGACATATGACATGATTTCACATAAGAAAAACTTCTTCCGTTCATGAAAGAAGAAGTTTTAAATTATATAAAAATCTTACACGTCCCCATCTCCCCTCTATTCCCCGTATTAGGATATATCAAACTAAACTGCTTAATTCTTATGGATAAAAAACAAACGTTTACAGGAAAACATAGCACACAGGGTATTAAAGCTCCTGCTGCATCTTTTTGTTCCATTCCCTTCGCAGAATGCCCATTTTAATGCTGTCAAAATAGTTACCGTTTACGATACGTGCTTCTCGGATTCTCGCTTCTTCTTTCATCCCTATTTTTGCCGCTGTTTTGATCATTCTGATATTGCCTGACCATGTGGACATACCGAGTCTATGTAAATGTGTAGATTCAAATAAAAAATCAATCCACATGCGGTAAGCTTCCGTTCCGTATCCTCCGCTCCAATAGTCTGGGTCGTAAATGACAATTCCGGTTTCCAGCCAGTTTGTATGCTTGTCCACCCAATAGCAGCTCACGGTCCCCACCGTTTTTTCATTAATAATAATCGCAAGTATTCGAGGAACTGACGGAAAAAGCTCATATTCTTTTTTCCATGAGTTTATATACTTTTCTTTCGTGAGTCTTCGTTCTGGTATGTACGGAGCATTCCACTTTTTTGCTTCTTGGTTTTTTTCTTCGTACTTCCAGTAATAAAGTTCATTAACGTCTTCCTGTGTCGCTTCTCTTAACGACACTTTTTCTCCTATTAGTTTTATCATGAGAAGCATCACTCCTTGACTTATAAAATAGCTTATTACGTTCTGTAGAAATAAAACGAATATTAATACACGTGTGTACAAGCACACCTTTGCATAACGAATAAAATATAGTAGTTATGATGAAAGGAGTGAATCTTATAAAAAAATATTATTGCTACTACAATTCAGCAGATGGAAAATATTATGTAGAAAGCGATTATTCTTCTAAAAAGCGTTCTCGCAAGAAAAAACCATGCTGTGTAACCATTAATTATTATACAAATATTGCATATGAAGGCGGACAAATTGCTATAAACGGTGGACAAAACGCATCTCAAGGTGGACAAATTGCCAAAAACGGCGGGCAAAATGCTAATCAAGAAGGACAAATCGCAGGAAAGTACGGGCGAAATAAGCTAACTGAATTTAATTTCACTAATGGTAATGAAGAGTAATTCCCCCTGTTTTGCCTGTAAAACACCGAGAAGAATGTATATACTCCCGGTGTTTTTTGTTTTTCTTCTATTTATTACTTACGGTTTCCATAACTGCAAAATAGTTATCTTCACTGTCTGAAAAGTTAAAGACTTTTCCTGAAGGCATGGATACAATTTCTCCTACCGTTACGCCTTTAGCTGTTAAATCTCCGTATAGTTCATCCACATTCTCTGTAAAAAACAGCAGCGAAGGAGTCCCGACATTTAATTCTGGCTGCATTTTTGCTATTAGCTGTTTGTTATGAAGGATAATAGTTGTTTCAGCACCCGCTACCGGCGCTAGCTCAATCCACTTCATGCCTTGTTTATTATTTTGTTCAGACATAACTTGAAATCCCATTTTTTCTGTCCAAAACTTTACCGCTTGATCTTGATCGTTTACATACACCATAATTTGACCAACTTTTTTAATCATTTCTTCCACTCCTTTGATATAGATAAAATAATTTCTTCGGCTACTGTATCTGCCGATTTTTCTTTTGTGTAGATCGTTTGCTTTGCCAGCATCTCATTTGATGGATGCGTTACAAAATGTTTGTTAAGTTCAAAAACATCTTTATCATCCGTTATTTGCTGCAATCTTTGATGTAATAGTTGTATAGACTCTTCTTTATCAGCACTAGGAAGCAATAAAAATAGAGACTGGTAAGGTTTTAACGTCTTTTCTACTTGCTGAAACAACCCCATGTCTTCATACACTGAGTGACCCGCGCCAAAATCAATGACCGCATGTTTGTACTCTTCTAGTATTCTTTTAACAGCATAGGCTTCAAACGGTTTCCAATAGGCGTACATGCCTTGAAATCCTTGTTTTTCTCGAACGTTTTGCTGTGTTTCTTTGCTGAATCCTATTTCCCGGTAGTAGGAAAATCGCACTTCATCCATTGAGCACTGAGGAACATTTAGTTTTTTTGCCACTTTTTCACCGACCGTCGTTTTTCCAGCGCACATAGGTCCAATGAGAATAATAGGGGTTTGCATATGCTCTCTCCTTATTTTACTTCCAGCACAAACGCGTACAACGCATCTCCATTGGATACATTTTTTTGATTTTTATCCATCCACAATACTGAATATGAGTAGTAGTAAGTGCCTGCTTCAGAAGGTGCTTTCAGCTTATTTTTCTTTAGTGGTACGTCCACTTCATTTTTGTTTTGTATTTGTACCATATGCCTCTCGTTAGGCTGCCGCTTATGTTTGATAGTAAGCGCTAGCGATTTATTTGCTTTAACTTCAATAGGCTTTTCGGTTTTTAACAATTCTAAAGGGCCTGCTTTATCCACACACGTCTCTTTCCAGCAGTATGTGCCAACTTTTGTTTCATAAAGGTGGTTGTTTGCTTCGAGATACGCTTTTGGCGGGGATTCTTCAAGAACTCCACTGCTTGAACATCCCGTAAAGCTTGCTACGATAAGTCCAAACGCGGCTGTTTTCCATTTTCTCATCGTTTCATCACCTTTTTACTATTTCTTCATTGCCTTTTCATTTCCTGTTTCTTATTTTCTTCCTTCCTAAATAGCGTTGTTTTATTTTGGCTATACGCTTTTTAAAGAAGTGGAATATGAATAACTAACCCATCTACTAATAAAGAAGCAAACGTATGGAAGCTCCAAATCGAGACGACAAATATATGCACAATGAAGAACGCAAAAAAAGCGCTGCTCTTGTCAAGAGCAGCACTTTTTTAAACTTGCACGCTGTTTGATTCTACTAATTTTCCATCTTCCATCCACACAATGCGGTCACATAAATCCAGCATTCTTTGGTCATGCGTAACCATTACAGCTGATTTGCCCCTTAGCTTTACTTCATCTGCGAGCATTTGCACGACTGCTCTTCCTCGCTCTGAATCCAAGCTTGCCGTCGGTTCATCTGCAAAGATAATTTCAGGGTTATTCATCCACGCTCTTGCAATCGCTGCCCGCTGGCGTTCTCCGCCCGATAGACTTTCAGGATAGTGATGCTTTCGATGAGCAAGCCCTAGCTTTTCAAGCAAATCATCCGCTCTTTTTTTCGCTTCTTTATTTCGACTTCCTTCTAGTTCCGTGACAAGAAGAAGCTGATCGCGAACCGTTAAATACGGAATTAAATTAGCTGCTTGAAAGATAAAGCCAATTTTCTTCAGGCGAATGCTGTTCATTTGTGATGGAGACATTTTATTAATCTCGTCTCCGTCAATAATCACACGTCCGCTAGACGGTGAAAGCAGCGCGCCTGCAATGGATAAAAAGGTACTTTTCCCAGAACCAGAAGGACCGACAATCGCCACAAGCTCTCCTGCTTTTACACGCAGCGATAGGTCATTTAACACAACTACAGCGTTTTCTCCGTCTCCAAACGACTTGCTAACATTCTCTAAAACTAATTTTTCTTCACTCATTAAACAGCCCTCCCAATCGCTTCAACCGCATCTACTTTTGCTACGCGATACAGCGACAATAATGAACTCAGTACAGAAACAGCTACAAACAGCGCCGAACAGCCGGCAATTAGCGATACATCCAAGTGGAATGGCATCGAATCAGGCAAAATGGCAGCTACTCCGTATGTCAATCCAATACTGATAGCGAGACTGCATAAAGTTAACATAACCACTTGAGATAAAATCGTTCGCGCTAAATAACTTGTTTTTGCTCCTATCGCTTTTAACACGCCAAACTGATTCATTTTTTGAAGCGTCATCACGTAGAAAAAAACGGCTAATACAAAAGCGCCAATGATAAACAGAAACGCGACCATCATTAAAAGCGAGCCTTGTTCTTCTTGATAGCCAGGAATTCCTTTTAACGCTTCATCTTTACTAATCACGTCAATGTTAGACTCCTTTTTTTGAAGAGCATGTGCTTTTTTATCGTTCATGTTTAACACCACTGCATTAAAAGCACCTGTGCTTTCAATTGTCTTCCACTCTGTAAGATTAATATGAATAACAGGCGCGTGACTAAACGACTGATTTTTTGTAAAACCAACAATCCTAAAGCTTTTTCCTGAAGCCGTATCTTTTATCATATCACCTAGCTTTACTCCTTCTTCTTTTAGCAAAGAGTCCGCCACGGCTTCATGTTTCGCATCGTCCGTAATCATCTTCCCTTCTGTTACGTTCGGAGCTAAAAAGCCGCTTGTGCTTATGGCAAAAAACGAGGCGTCTATTTTTTTCGCTTTTCCTTCATTTATAATTGCTGTCATCATCACACCAAGCGGCTCAGCATTTTTCTTGCCGCTTAATTGTTGAATATCTTCTGTTTTGTTTATGGATAAAACAGAGCGCGTCAGGCGCTGATCCGCTTCTTTTTGAAGCACAACGTAATTTCCTTTCATTTCTTGAACAGCTGAAGCATTGTCAGAGGAAAGCCCCTTTGCTAAGCCTGATACAAAAAGCACAAGCCATACAATTAACACCATAATCACGCCAATGAGTAAGTAGCGCAGCTTCGCATGTTTCAATTCACGTAAAGCCAAAAACATGTTTCTTTCATCTCCTTTTTTCATTCTATTTAAAGTATAAAAATAGAAAATGAATGGAAGATGAACGGCTCATTACATTTTCGGAAGATAAACGTGAAAGGTGCTGCCTTTTCCTTTTTCGCTTTCAACGTGAATGGAACCTCCGTGCATTTCGACAATTTGCTTCACAATCGCTAAGCCAAGCCCGCTGCTTCCTTCGGTCCGGCTTCTTGCTTTATCTTCCTTATAAAAACGATTAAAAATATGCGGGAGGCTTTCTTTTGACATGCCGATTCCCGTATCTTGAAATTCCACGTGGCAATGCGTGTCTTCCATACCAACGCGAAGAGACAGCGTGCCTCCTTCTTCCGTAAACTTTACGCTGTTTGTAATCAAATTTGTCCACACTTGATGAAGCAGTTTTTGATCGCCTGAAATCATCGTTGAAGGAAGATCCATTTCAATAGCCAGCTCTTTTTCACGCCAGCTCCACTCCGTCATAAACAGCACCTGCTTGATTTGAGCTGCAACATCAAACGTACTTTTTTCGATATGCTCACTTTCTTTATCAAGTGAAGCAAGCGTAAGCAGCTGTTTGCTGAGTGACGACATGCGCCGGCTTTCTTCTTCAATAATAGACAGATACTCATTTCTCTGTTCATCTGAAAGATGAGCAGAACGGAGCGTTTTCGAAAACCCTTGAATGGACGCCAGCGGAGACTGAATTTCATGCGACACGTTGGATACAAATTCTTGGCGCATCTCTTCAAGCTGCTCTAAACTTTTAGCCATCTCGGAAAAATGTGAAGCAAGCGCCCCGATTTCGTCTCGGCGCTTCACGTACAGATCGACGTTGTATTTTCCTTTTGCCACTTGTTTTGTCGCTTCCGTTAGTTTGACAATTGGTTTTACTAAATAACGCGTACTAATAAGTACAAATAAAATACTTAATACAATCATCAGCAGTAAAATAACCGAGAAAAAAATGCGCATTTCCCCGAACTGCAGCTGAATATCAGGGCGGATAAACAGCGCTTGCTGCTTATTACTTTCTCCTTTTAACGGCACGCCGATGGTATTGGCTAACACATTATCAAAAAATCCCGTCACAAACACCTGTGAAGGAAAGTTTGCAATTCCGTGATACATTTTTCCGTCCAGTACTTGTTTGACAGCACTCTTTTCTAAGCGCTGATTTCTAAATTCCCGTCCGTAAAACGTCTCATGTCCGCTCCTGTCCACCACATATATTTGATAGCCCAATTTACTGATATGCTGTAAATAAGCTTGTTGATCCACGCCCCTATTACTTTCGTAAAAGCTCGCAATGTCTTTTGCCATACGCGTAAGCTTTTGATCGTTATAAGGCTTTAAGCTGTACTGATAATAAACGTTTGCTAAAATAAACGCTAGGAGACTGCTAAATACCATTACAGCAATGGTTGTCAGGACAATCCGCAAATAGAGCGTCTTCATTTTGCCGTCACCTCAAGCTTATAGCCGACGCCTCGAACCGTCGTAATGACAAAATCATCGGTATGTCCAAACCTTTCGCGCAGCCTTTTTACGTGTACATCGATTGTGCGGTTATCTCCGTTAAAATCCGCTCCCCATATCAGATGAATTAATTCTTCTCTTGTGAAAATTCTTCCTGGATAGCTCGCAAGCTGAGCTAATAATTCAAATTCTTTCATTGGAAGAATTAACAGTCGTCCGCTGCAGTGCACTTCATAGCTTTTTCGGTCGATAGAGGTGTTGTTCAGCACGATCATTTTTTCATTTACCACTTCGTATCGGCGAAGCAGGGCTTTGATTCGGAAAATCAATTCTTTTGGTTCAAACGGCTTTGTAACATAGTCATCCGTTCCCGCTAAAAAGCCTTTCTCTTTGTCTTCCAGCTGATCTTTTGCTGTTAATAAAATAATGGGAAAATCATAATAGCTGCGTATTTCTTCGCAAACTTCATATCCGTCTTTATGAGGCATCATAATATCGACAACCGCTAAATGAATGTGCTGCTTAGCAAGCAGACCCGAAGCTTCCTCACCGTCTTTTGCTTCATGCACCACATAACCTTCAAGCTGCAAATAGTGACGAACTAATTGCCGCATATGCTCATCGTCATCCGCCAGTAAAATGTGAATCATTTCTTCTGCCACTCCTTTTATCAACCATTTAAAATGGCGGCCTTTTGGCCGCCATCATTTATTCTTTCAGTATCTATCTGTTTACTAGTGTAACCAAACGCCGTGGTCCTATTGCGTTTTTATTAGGATAAGAACTTATTGTGAACAGCAGATGAACGGCTTGTTACAAAATCCATTCACCGCGCGCAATCATCTCTACTTTTCCGCCTACTTTAATGTGAAAAGCTTCTCCATCATAACTAGCTTTTACATACAGCAGTGAAGGTCTTTCTATCTCGTATCCTTGTTCTACACGTATGTCAATCACGGTCTGATTAAAATAGCCGTATTTAACTAAATATGCTGCCAAACAGCCGTTGGCGCTGCCGGTTGCTGCATCTTCTGGAACGCCGTAGTAGTCGGCAAAGTCCCGTACGTTTAGCTGATGATCTTGGTGATAGGTTTCCCGCGAAAAGACCATAATTGCTTTTGCTTCTGTATTTTCTATCAGTTTGAAATATTTTTCTTTGTCTACATTTATTTCTTTAGCTGCTTCTAATGATGTTAACGGGGCAAGGATGACAGGCAGACCGGTGGATACTTCTTGAACGGGAAAACGCGTGTCGATATAAGCTTCATCAAGGTTTAACACATCCGCCACTTGCTTTTTATCAAGCACTTTCCCAAACGTCGGCTGACTTTGTGTCATCCATAGTACATCTTTTTGTTCATCATATGTAACGGGCGTAGGACCTGCTTTATAATGAAGAATAAGCTCCTCTGTATCTTTTTCTTCTAGTTCTTCTCGGATAACATAAGCGGTACCGAGCGTCGGATGGCCTGCAAATGGCACTTCTTCATTAGGTGTAAAAATCCGCACGTTATATTCCCCTTTTGCAGAAGAAGACGTAATAAACGTCGTTTCAGAGAAATTAATTTCTTTAGCCATTTGCTGCATCTCTTTGTCTGAAAGGCTTCCTGCGTCTTTAAAAACTGCGAGCTGATTTCCCGTATATTTTCTCTGTGCAAATACATCAACAATGGAATACTGAATACTTTTCATTTATGTGTTCCTTTCTAAAGGGAATTTTTATGTATGAAACAGGCCATTACGTTTTTCTTTAAAGCCTCATATTGCTCTTTATTCGTATCCATAAACGCTTCTTTCCGACTGGACAAAATGTCTGCATAATGGAGAGGCTCGCGAAATTGTTCTTGTGTAAAATCACAGCGCTGTCCGTTGAGCTGATTATAGAAATGCCAGCCTTCTTTACACGGAGTTTTTAAAATACCTCCTCCTTTGATATCTTGAACGACAAGAGCTGTCACGCCGCACTGTCCTTTGGAAGGATTGTCAGCCGTCCACTTCGTGCTTGAATGAATTGACCACGATTGGTGCAGGGCTTTCTTTAAACGATTCACGTTTAAGCACCTCCTTTTTCTTCAAATCTACCATATTCTTCTTTTTTATGAAAGTTCCCGTTAAAAAACCCATAGCACAAATATTCTTACTTTAAAAATAATTTAAGGAAGAATAGAAAAATAATAGAAATAATGTATAATAATAGAGTCATTTTAGATGATAGATTATAACCAATGAAAGGTGTTTTAAATGGAAGAACAAGCAGTAAATGAACTCCTGTCTTTTGAAGAAGAGCATAAAGTAGTTCGAACAAATACGTCCTATTATGATTTGAAGTGGGGAAAAAAAGCTAATCCAGCTAAAAACAACACGTGGAACTGGGCAGCCTTTTTTCTGACAAGCGCGTGGTTTGCATACCGAAAAATGTATAAGCACTTTTTTATTTTAACGCTTATTGAGGTAATTTGGTTTTCCCTTTTGTGCTTTGTAGACATACCAGAGTGGTCGGATGCAATTGTGTTCGGCGGTGCTTCACTTATTACAGGGCTATGTGCCAACCGCTGGTATTATAACCAAGTTAAAAACGTGTTAGTTCGAGCCGAAGCTCAGCCGGAGCAGCGGAAAGAAGCTTATCTGCAAATAAAAGGCGGCACTCACATCGGAATTGCTATTGGTTTAAGCATCTTAGCGCTTGTGATTACTTTTGGAGTCGGAGCGGGATTATCATTTTTACCAACAAAAACGAATATTAAAGATGTAGTTCGCTACGGCGACGAAGCAATTACGCTTGAAATGTACAACGATCATCCAAAATGGACCTATATTAAAAAAGAAGGCCGTCATCACGTTGTACAATTTACCGGCTACGATTATACAGAAAAAGAGCATGTACGCATTGTATTTAATGTTTATTTGGATAAACAAATTTACGAATGGGACAAAATTTACATCAACGGCAAAAAGTTAAATAAAAAAGATGCGGAAGACTATGAATACTGGATTGAAGACAGTTCAGCATATTAAAAAGGTCAGCAAAAAAAGAAAGGATGAGGCTTGCTCTCCTTTCTTTTTTGTTTTATCTTAAAGCGTCAAAGGCAGCTTAACCGTCACTACTGTCCCGTTCTCATCACTTTCAATCGAAAGCTTACCGTTATGCTCGTTGATGATTGTTTTACAAATAGAAAGCCCTAACCCCATGCCTGTTCCATCTTTTGTTGAGAAAAATGGATTTCCTACTTTATTAATAATGGATAGCGGAATCCCAGAACCGGTATCTTGAATATCAATAAGAGCACAATCTTCCCATTTTTTGATAATAAGATTTACTTCCCCGCGTTTCTTTTTCTCCATTGCTTCAATGGCGTTTTTCAAAAGATTCATAAACACTTGTCTCATTTGAGCAGGATCGATTGATACAAGCGGAATGGCTCCTTCTATTCTTACGTTCATTTCGACATTATACAGCGCAGCTTCACTTTTCAAGAAAGCAACGGTATCATGAATAACTTCTACAATCGATACGATTTCTTTTTTAGGCGCTGTTGGCTGCGTGACAAGCAAGAAGTTGTTAATAAGTTCATTCATACGGTCCAGTTCATCAAGAACAATTTTTTGAAAAGGCTCTGCCTGTTCATTTTCATTAAATAAAAATTGAATAAAACCGCGCACCGACTGCATCGGGTTTCGAATCTCATGCGCTAACCCTGCTGCCAGCTGCCCTACGAGCGCCAGTTTATCAAGCTGCAGAATTTTCTCTTCAATTTTCGGCAAAACAGCCGCTTGATTTTTATAAATAATATGAGACAAAATACCAGCCAGCCGGTTTAACCCTTGAATTTCACTTTCGCTAAACTGATAAGGATCCGGATCGACCGCGCATAAAGTACCAAACATTCTCCCGTCTTCTAGCACAATCGGTGTTCCTAAATAAGAACCTACCCGGGCACCATCAATGATGGCTAAATTAGACGTTCTAACATCGCGTTTTGTATTGGGAATAACAAGGGGCTCATCACACGTGACTAAGTTGCATACCGCAAGCTCTAACGGCAGCGTCAGTCCATCCTCTACAAGGCTTCCCCCTTCTTTATTAAAGGCTTTCATAACTGAAAATTGTTCGTCGAAAATCCCTACAAACAGCGTCCTGCTTCCGACTACTTCGCTAGCCATCTGCAATACATCCCAAACGGCTTTTTCATTGATGTTCCTCTCTTCCATTACCTTAGTCACCTACTATTTAAATATAGACTGTTCTATTCTCTTATTCTCATTATAAAATTTAAATGTAAAAACGTATATCAAAATTTTAAGAACTCGTTTATTTCTTCTATGTCATCATTAGGGTTAAGGATAGCTAAGACTTGATGGTCTTCCCATATACCATTAATATTTACATTTTTTCTAGCAATTCCTTCCCTATGAAACCCTGCTTTTTCAAGTACGCGCTGAGAAGGCAAATTACGTGGCATAACGCCGGCTTCAATGCGGTGAAGATGCAGCTCTTCAAACGCATAGCCAACAAGTGCTTTTACGGCTTCTGTTGCGTACCCTTTTCCATTATAATGCTGATCTAGAAAATAGCCGATAAACGCGCTTTGTAAAGATCCGCGCAGCACTTGAAAAAGACTAATGGTGCCAATCAGCTTATTATTCTCTTTTTGAAAAAGACCAAAATAGTATTCTTCATCGTTTTTCCTGTTCTCTTCATGACGCTGAATTTTTTCTACTTGGCTTTCCAACGTATAAAAAGAATGCTCTCGAATCATAGAAAACCGTTCAAAAAAACCGCGATTGTCCTTTTGCAACCGAAGGCTGTCGTGCGCATCGCTGACAGTTAAGGGGCGTAAATAAATAGTATGACTTTCGACCATGGTATGTCTCTCCCTTTTTTACTTCTCACAGAAAGTTATGTAAAAAGAATGCTTCATTAACATTTTCCATTTTCTCACATAGTAAGCGTTTCTTACTGTAATGTAAAGAACCAAAAGCACGATTCTAACATCTTTTCTTTATCCCTTTCTGCGGCTATTTTTAATTTCTTCCCTATGTAAAAATAAAAAACCACCTGGGAAATCACCAAGTGGTTTTTTATATTAAGCGGGGTGCACGCTCTGATTAACTGTGGATGGATATAAAGCCTTACGTTCCAAAACAGACTTCTTTATAGAAAAGAATGGGGTAAAAAATACTTTTTCTGAGATTTTTCTTTTATTTACGTTTAACAGCAGCCGCCGAAGCCATAGCCGTAACCGCCAAAGCCACCATAAGGATAACCACCGTAACCGTAGCCGCCAAAGCCATATGGTGATAACAGTGAACCTGCTACTAGCCCTCCTGCTAATCCTCCTAAAAATGGACCTCCAAAGCCATAGCCGAATGGTCTGCCAAAGCCATAGCCAAACGGGCGTCCGAAACCAAACGGTCTGCCAAAGCCAAACGGTCTGCCAATAAACCTTTCATCTGTGTGTTGAAGTTGATGATGATCTTGAGAATACATAGTAGGTAAAAAATGCATTTCTGAATTCATAAGAGAAACCTCCGTTTTTTTGTTTTTGCTTTCACCCATGAATATGCATTTACCTAGTCGCTGTCTTGGGCAAATATCTTGGTTATGCTGAAAATAAGGGAAAAGAATTACGAAAAAAAACAAATTACTAGGTTTATATGAAAATGAGCTTGATTTCTCTTTAGTACCTAATACATACAAAAAAGCGGATCCTGACTTAGAATGGTATAGGGAAAGTACTAACGTGTTTATTTCATAGTAAAAAATAAGAAGCCGAAGAAAAAATTCTTCGGCTTCTCCTTCATTATGTACGCAGGCTAAGGAGGAATTGGTATTAGCCTGCTTTGTTATAACATGGGGGCTCATATATGAGATCTTGGGATGATTCATCCTATGTAGAAAGTGAAAAAAAGTACCGTGTCCATCTTATTTTCTTATCTTTTTTTTATTTTCATTGAAATCATTGGATATTTTTGGAGCACTTTTGCATTTCAGGCATATGTTAAAAATGTACTCAGAACTTGGAGGTGAAATATATGGGCTTCTATGGTGGCTGTGGTTATGGCGGTTACGGTTACGGCGGCGGCTGCGGATTTGGCAGTGGCTTTGCTTTAATCATCGTATTATTCATTTTATTAATCATCATCGGCTGTGCTTGCTGGGGAGGATTTGGCGGTTGCTAATCATTAGAAATAGTGATAAACAGCTTCATTTCCGCTAATTTTTTTACCAAAAGCTAGCTTTCCACTTTATTATGAAAAAGCAGTGTCCACATAATGGGCACTGTTTTTAAATGTGCTTATGAACCAGGTAATAATAAGACTAGCCATTATAAAAAAATAGATTTTTTTAATCTGCTGTTTCTTGTCTATTTCTTCCCATCACCTTATTTTTCTTGTTCATACTTCCTTTTCTTCTACATATTAATAGATAAAAAGATTAATTATAAAGAGAGTCACTCTGCAACTCTCTTCCTGCTCTATGTAGATGCTAAACATTAAACAAACGTTTTTTTCAAGACAACGCGCTGATCATTGACACTATAGCCGTTTCTTTCATAAAAAGCCTGTGCAGCTCCTCCAGTCGCCGTCAAGAGATACAAGCTGTTGATATCGTGTCTTTGAAGTTCGTTCTCAAACCGGCTTAAGATAGCTGAACCGTACCCTTTTCCCTGCGCGCTTGCGCTGACGCAAAGCTCGGCCACGTAAAAGGTCATACCGCTGTATGATTTTTTTGCGTGACCTGCAATCATTCCAATCAACTCTCCTTGGTCATAAAATAAATAGCCCATAAATTTAGGTGTGTTCAGTAAATCAGTCAGCCTTTCTCTAGCTGATTTCTCTGTCCACGGCTCATTCCAAGGTGTTTTTGTAAATACATTCATATACAAGTTAATGCACTGCTGCATATTCTCTGCAGTGAGAGGTACTACTTTTTCGATCATTTTTACGCTTCCTTTTTTGTTTAGTTTGAAGGCTTGTTAACAATTCGCTCGTACATTTCCGGCAGGTGCTTAATTTTATAATCAATCGTCTCAAGCTTGTGATGGATTTCTTCGATTTCTTTTTGTACCGCTTTTTTATGATCCATCAGCATTTGCAGGCTTTTATCAAGCACGGCATTTTCAAGCGTACAGTTTTCAATAAGCGTCCGAATGTCCTTGATTTGCATACCTGTGCTTTTTAAACAGCAGATTAAATCAATCCATTCAATATCTTGTTCTTTAAAAATACGATTCCCTGACGCTGTACGATCTAAAAATGGAAAAAGCCCTTCTTTATCATAATAGCGAATGGTATAAATTGTCACGTTCAATTTTTTTGCCACTTGTGAAATGGTATACGTCATACTGCTTCCTCCTACACCTTAAACTTCTCAGAAAAACATGATGAGTTTGTCTTGACCTCTAGTTATCTCGAGGATTTATTCTTTTATAGTCTTCTTCATTGAGCTCTTTATGCTGCAGCCTTTTTGTACAAGCAGCAAGCAACATATATTTAAACCTGAAAGGATGAATACGATGAATACTGCTCACATGATGCTTACCATTGTAATTGGCGGTTTTATTGCCTTTTTGTTAGGTCTTGGCGTCACAAAAATAATTGAGCTGCTGCTAAATCTTTTTCTAGCTTAACCAGTAGTTACTTATCGTAAAACGCAGGTAACTCCGTTCCATATCCGAACGGAGTTACCTGCTTTATTTTAAAAACTGCAGCGCTTAAGGCACCATGTTGCCAGCGGCTTTATAAATATCGTACCACTCTTCGCGCGTTAACTTGATTTCTGAACCTTTACTTGCATCTTTCATACGCTGAATATTTGTAGTACCAAGCACCACTTGAATATTTGCAGGATGAGTTGTGATCCACGCAACGGCAATCGCTGTATTCGTCACGCTATACTTACTTGCTATGCGATCAATCACTTCGTTTAGCTTTCCAAATTTCTCTTTGTCGCCTAAGAAAGGTCCTTCGAAAAATCCGTTTTGGAATGGCGACCACGCTTGAAGCGTTATATCATTTAAACGGCAATATTCAAGCACGCTGCTGTCGCGGTTCACAGCTTGGTCGATGCCCATATTTAAAGAAATACCAGAGTCTATAATTGGCGTATGTGCAATGCTGAACTGCACTTGGTTTACGACAAGCTTTTGGTTGATATATTTTTCAAGCAGCTGAATTTGCGCTGGGTTGTGGTTCGACACCCCGAAGTGACGTACCTTTCCGCTGCTTTGAAGCTCATTAAACGCTTCTGCTACTTCTTCAGGATCCATTAGCGGATCTGGGCGATGAAGTAATAAAAGATCTAAGTAATCTGTTTTTAAGCGCTCTAAGCTACCGTTAACAGAGTCTATGATATGCTTCTTTGAAAAGTCATAGTAATTTTTCGCTGCGTTAATGCCGCATTTACTTTGAATCACCATTTTCTCACGAAGACTTGAATTCATTTGTATAGCGTTTGCAAAATACTCTTCGCATTGTCCCACATAATCAGGACCGTAAATATCAGCATGGTCAAAAAAGTTAATTTCTTCTTCCATCGCTGTGCGGATTAGCTTCTCTGCTTCTGGTAACGAAAGCTCTGTTAAACGCATATTTCCCATAATTAAATTTGATACGTGTAAGTCAGTATTAGCAATTGTATGATACTTCATATAAAGCCCCTCCTTGAAATGATACTACTACAAGATAAACCATAGAGTTAACTCTAGGTCAAGCAGAAAGAATAAAAGTTTTTATAAGCAGCGACGGTAAAACACCCTATCTTTTTTGGTAAAAAGATGAAATACTAGGTTGTGGTGTGATAAAAGTCACTGCCGCTCTGCATTTCATTTAGTAGTATATGTTACGTTCTTTTATTCCTTTTTATCGAAGCTTATTTCATAGCAATACATCAATTTACCAGGCAAAGGAGCTTATCAATCACTATGCAGAAAACGAAAGCAAAACGATTTGAAATACAGTATTCCGTTCTAAAAGATGAAGCCAAAATCAAAGGAACTTTTGTGATAGAATCTGCTAAAAACCGGGATGACGCATCAAGACTTGCTAAATTAAATGTCTCTACAAAAGAAAGAGTGTTTATTCAATATGTAAAGATTTTAAAAGTCAAACGAGTTTCTACAGATTCGGCGGAAAAGTGACATTGGTTTGCTTCTTCTTTTAGCAAGCCCCTATTTATGCTGAAAGTGTCGTCTTAGAAGATGCTTGTTTCGTTCGTGTGAGTAATAAAACTAATCCAATAATACAAGCTGTGCCTATCCATTGATAAAAACCAAAAGGCTCTTTCAGCCAAACAACGGTTGTAATAACAGCGGCTAAAGGCTCTAAACTTCCAAGCAAACTCGTTTCTTTAGGTAAAAGACTTTGCAGGCTTTCTACATAAAACCAAAAAGCAAGCATCGTGCCAAAAATAATGACAAATAAAATATATCCCCAGGTTATTGGTGATAAGCTTGACGCTTCCCAAGGAGGATGAATAAAGCTCATTACGCTTCCCCCAATTACCATTGACCAGCCAACGATGACAAGCGAACTGTACTTTTTGATCAGCGGCACCGCATACAGCGTATAAAATGCTGCTGCTACACCTGACAGCACTCCCCAAGCAACGGCAGATACAGGAACAGACAGCTGAGAAATAGAGCCGTTTGTTAATAAAAAAAAGCAGCCCCCCAGTGCCAGCAAAACAGTGATGACGTCTTGTCGCGTAAATATAGACTGCTTGCGCAAAAGCAAATAAACGATAATCATCACCGGTGATAAATACTGCAGCAGCGTAGCTACTGCTGCATTTCCATGCTTAATAGAAGCCATATACGTATACTGAACGGCGAGCATACCAAATATGGCAAAAACGACGAGCTGAAGAGCTGCCTTTTGGTTCTTCCATACTCCAAGTACGTGAGAACGATTATTTTTTATACATGAAATCATTAGCAGCAAAAAACCCGCAATGAGCAGCCGTACTGAAACAAGCCAGTCTACACTGATTTCAAATTCTTGAAAAAGCTTTTGAGCAACCGTTCCTCCCATCCCCCAACATATAGCTCCAGTTGTTACAAAGAAGAACCCTTTTTTCCGGCTGAGATTGTTCATCTTTCATCCCTCACTTTTATTATAAGAATAGTGTTATAATAAATGAAAAACGGGGCGGGAAATACGCATATTGCATTAAAAAATATAAATATATTGAGGTGACCATGTATGCCAGCAGCCCATTTTAAAATTGATGAAAACTTAAAAGAGCTAACGACCCATCGCACCGTTGAGCTGCCAGTAGCATGTTATCAAACGACGATCAGTGATCACATCAACGGCTACATCCCTCTTCACTGGCATGATGAGCTTCAATTTGTATTAGTTATAAAAGGAGATGCGTCTTTTCAAATAAATGAAAAAACAGTGACTGTAAAACAAGGCTACGGACTGTTTATTAACAGCGGATGTCTTCATATGACTGAAGACACAAACAAATCTGGCTGCGTGTACATTTGTTTAAATGTTTCTCCTCATTTTCTTGTGCCGCAAGAGCTTTTTACAAATTACGTTTATCCCTACATTCATGCAACGAATCTATCACATTTATTCATCGGTCCAAAGCAATCCTGGGGAAATAACGTGTTAGAGTCTATACATAAGATACACACATGGATTCATAAGAAGCTGCACCACTATGAAATAGAGATTGCCTCTGAACTCAGCATACTGTGGAAAAATTTAATTCTTAACGGGTTGCAGCTGAAATACAATGAAAAAGAAATGATCAAAAATCAGCGGATGAAGCAAATGCTCAATTGGATTCATTTGCACTTTGCTGAAAAGATTACGCTTGATGATATTGCCAAAGCCGGACAATTGAGCCGTTCTGAATGCTGTCGATATTTTAAGAAAATGTTAAAAAAATCGCCTTTGACCTATGTATTAAACTATCGAATTCAGCAAAGCTTAGTTATGCTGCAGCAAGCGGAAGCAAATGTGACGGACGTCGCTTATCAAGTAGGATTTAATAGTACAAGCTATTTTATTAATCAGTTTCGAAAAGAAATGAAGATGACTGCGCTCATGTATCGAAAAAAGAAGCTGCACATTTCATCACATCACTAAAAAAACGGCGGGGTGATTGCCCCGCCGTTTTTTATGAACTCTTTTTACTCGTTGATTTTGCATCAGAAATCTTTCCTAAGAAAAACCCGTCTACTTCTGCTATTTTCCCTCTCCAAAAGATCTTTCCTTTTGAAGGAGTAGATTTACTGTCTCCACAGTAAATTTTTGTATTTTTCAAATGAATAAAATGGGCTTCTGCTTCTCCGTTTGATTCGCTCGCTTCGCTTGCTAAAGAGAATTGTTCGCTTAGCGCCTGAGCCACTTCACTGCCTTCTTCAAACGTTTCGCTTAAGTAATCAAAGTATTCTTTTGCTGAAATCATGGTACCGGAAATCACAGCGCCGTTTACATTTAATGAAATATCAAGTGAAAAGCCGTGTTTATTAGAAGCTTTCACAAAGTATTCAAGCGTATTGTCTTTAGTTGAAAAAGAAGGGCCTGTACTCATGTCTTTCTTTCCTCCTTTACGCCTTAGGCTGTTGTGTCGTCTTCACTAGAAAGAGATGTTGCGTCATCATCTTCTTCGTCCGTGTTTTTCTTTGCTTTTGTATTTTTTGATTTTTTAGCTGTTGACTTTTTTGGTTTTGCTTCCTTTTTTTCTTCTTCGTTTTCATCTTCGTCTTCTTCTTCTGTTTTTACTTTTTTATTTTTTTTGTTTGAGCGAGAATCTTCCTCTTCTTCCTCGCTGTCTTCGTCACTTTCACTTTCTTCTTCCTCTTCTTGCTCCTCTTCTTTTTTGTTCTTTTTACGAGGTTTAGATGTTTCTTCTTCGTTTTCATCGTCCTGCTCGTTCTCATCGTTCTCTTCTTCGTCGGAATCTGTATCTTCCGTTTCTTCGTCTTGATTTTTATTGAGGCTAAGCTCAACAAGCATGTTCATTTTTTCTTCAAGCTGTGATAAGCGATCTTGAAGCGTTTGATTTTCTTCTTTTAACTCATCGTACTCTTGAACGTTATCGTCTTCTGTTTCGCTACTAGAAGAATTTACGTTTTCTTCATCATCTTTTGATTTATCTTTATCTTTATCTTTTTTAAACAAGCTTCCCGCAGATGTTTTCAGGCTGGCCACACTGCTTTTTGATTTTTCTTTTACCTTTGTTCCTAAATCAGATGCTTTGCTTTTTAATTCGTCTGTATCAATGCGGTCAAGAAGGCTTTTTCGATTTTCAGGAGTCGATACATATCCAATCGTTGCACCGATGATACCTCCTGCTACCGCTCGTTTGATTGGCCCGCTGCTTGTTGTTTTGCTTGCTTTTGAACCGTTCTTTTCTTTTGAACCGTTTTCCGCCTTTTTATTTTCCTTGTTTTCTGCCTGTGTGTTATCTAATTTTGTTTCAGTTGCCATTGTAAATCCCTCCATTTTTTAAGTAACGTACAGTTTTTAACGTTTCGTTTCTATTTTTTCTTCAAGCGTTTTTAACCGCTCATGCAGCATTTTATTTTCTTCTTCGAGCGCTTTGTTATTGGCTCCTTTTGAACTGAGATAGGGATCATTTTCCCACCAGTCCATGCCGATTTCTTTTGCTTTATCAACCGAAGCCACAATCAAGCGGATCTTTATCGTTAATAGCTCCACATCTGCAATTCCTACGGTGATGTCCCCTGCTATGACGACTCCTTTATCCAAAATCTTTTCGAGCACATCTACAATCGTACTTGACTGCATATTATGTTCGACTGCCATACTGTTCCTCCCACTGACCGCTTAAAGCAGGCTGCCTAGCGGTCCAAGATCAATATTTAAATCTTCTGCGTCCAGACCGAACACCTCTTTCAACTCGTCCATTTTTTCTTCTAAGTTCATTAGTGCAATTCCTAAGTTTTCAATTTGTTCATCCGTCAACGTTCCACCCTCCACCCGCCTCATGGCATGACGTTCAACGATTTGCCTCAATAGCTCAATAACTGTCATCACAAGCTGCGCTAAGCCTTGTTCAGCTTGATCAGGATCCAAGTGGATTCGTCCATTTGCTTGGCTGACCGGTTGCATCCATTAATTCCTCCTTTTGTTTATCAAATTGTTCAGAAGTGATGGGTTTGCGATTTCCTTCTTTTGCTTGAACCAGCGTTTCAACCGAAGAAATAAGCACCCGCAAATCCAAATACACTAAATCGACGCCGGCTATGGAAATGATTAAGTCTCCTTTAATGGCGACTCCTTTATCTAAAATGACATCTAAAATATCAATAAGAGCAATATCTTTATTCTCCATGGATTGTTTAAGAGACATAATGTTAATTCCTCACTTTACGCAAAGCTCGAGAAATGATAGGGCGGCCATGGTCCCGTCACTTCAAATTTCCAGCCTTTATTTTCAAGTTTTTGCTGAAGCTCTTCTATTTCGGTTACAAACTTAGTGATCTGCAGAGCCGGGAGAAGAAACACGCTGTTCCACGCCATCTGTTCAGCTGCGCCCGTTACGTCCTTGCTCCAATTCTTTTTAACAGAGTCATAAAGCGATAACTCTTTAAGCTTGTCATGTATCTCTTCACACACTTTATTTTTGTGAAGTTCTAATTCTCTTTCAATCAGCTGATCTATTTTTTTCTTTTCAAAAAACTGTCTTCCTGGTGATAAGTGACTAATTTCTTCTTTTTTCGCTTTCACGCTTTCATTCGTTTCGCTGATTCCTTTTTTAAGCTCCGTATCATCACAGTAAATCTTCACGTTCCACTCTTCATTTCCTTGAAGCAGCGTCAGTGAATTCTCTATCTTTTCTTTGTTAATCTCAATAGCTGCCTGCAGACTTTCTTCACCTTTATAAATGGTACAAAATTTTAATGGAATGATCGTAAATTCTTCGTACAAAGCGGCTACCGTCTCGTGATGATGAAAAGCTTTTTCCTGCAGCCAGCTCATATCCTGCTCCATTTTTTCTTGAATCACTTCTTCTGAATAGGTGTCAGCATCCAGTTTAGAAACTACAGCCGTCACCTGATCAAACGTTAGTGGGTACAGTGAATGTTCTCCGTCAAACCCTTTATAAGATGGAAACGGCTCTATGGCTGCTGCTTCTTTTGTTGGAATTAAACCGTATAAATACAGTAATTCTCCCATCTAGTCTTCCTCATTTCTTTTTTTTGTTAGCTCTTCCCATTGTTCAATTTCTCTGCGCTTCGCGATTTCGTACCTCATTAACAATTCATCTTCTTTTTCTTGAAACGCTTCTTCGGGAATTTCACCAAGCTCAAACATCATTTGAAGCTGAATGAGTTTTTGCTGAATCGTCGGAAGGTCATATAGCTGTTTATCAGCTTCTTCCTGTACTTTTTCGCCGATTTTCACTACAAGGTTAATAGGGGCGGTTACTAATTTGTGAAGCACGTTATTTCTCTTCTACTTTTAGGCGAATGTTCACAAAATTATAAGCAGGCCATGGACCGCTGTAATGAAAATCGGCTTTGTCTTTCCAGTTTTCATGCGCTTCATTCACTTTTTCATCAAACTTCGCTTCATCTTCTCGGTTAATTAAGAAAGATGCGTTTAAAAGCATCGTTTCGCCCGTTGGCTCATTTGCTTTTGCTGCTTCCGCTGCTTCTTCAAGCGGTGAAAACACATCTGTCTTGACTTCTTTTTGAAGGGAAGTAAACATCTTTTGAGCCATTCCCCCAAGTTGAATACGCTCATAATAACCGGCTGCTTCTGATTTTCCTTTTACGGAGGCTGATACTTTTTCAAGTTCAGGATTTTCATTTACTTTTTTCTCAAGCCATTCTTTTTTCCCAATTACTTTTAAACCGACTTCAATTTTTCCTTTGATCGCTGGAAACAGCTTTTCAAACTGCGGATAAAGGTTTTCCAAAAGAACTTTTACATCTTCTTTGGATTTGAATACATTCCCAAAGCTGATTGGAATAACCGTATCGTTCTTGTCCATAATCGCTGCTACTGCGTTTTGATGCATTAATAAATTTTGGCGATTAGGATGATAAATTTTCATCGGTACTTCAGCTGCTACCATAGCTGCGTCTTTGTAGCGAATCAAAAATGTTTCAGCTTTTGTTCCTTCTACTTCCACGGCGCCAAATTCTTCGTCTTTATCCGTTTGAATGGCGCTAAAAATATAAATACCTGTTTCGTTTGTTTCACTCATGTTTTCAAGCTCCTTTACTTTTCTTCCGTGTCTATATTCTTACATTCTTCTAAAATGATTTTTTCGGCTTTGCTTTTTGCATTTTCTTCATCCAAACATTTGGTAAGCGGATGATGCAAAATATCGATACATAACGTTTGAAAATCTTCGTCATTTCCATCGATAGCAATGTCTTGCTGCGTGGCGAGAGTAGCGATCATAAGCGAAGCCCGAAGGCTAAGTCCGCTGCTGTTTTCGTCTCCAGAGCGGTTTCGCACGTTTGCTACAAGCGTTACAATTGTGCGCGCTTCGTCTTCTTCTACGTCCGTTTTCTCCGTTAAAATCGCTGTCTCTCTGTCGATGTCTTTATAATCAATAAACATGGTAATTAACCTGTCAAGAAGCGCATCTTGCGTATCATATACGCCGGCATACTCAGCTGGATTGCTTGTGAAGATGACGCGAAAATCGGGATGCACGCGCACAAAAGGATCGGTCATTTTCACTCCATACAGCGGAAGCACGCCTTCTTCTAATATTGATAGAAAGATATTATTCGTTGCAGGCTTAGACCGAGTAAATTCGTCGTAAATCAGCGTATAGCCATTTTTTACAGCTTCAAGCAATCGGCCATCCTGCCAGTTTTCACTCACTTGTTCATCTTTTTTATAGACAGAACGAACATATTGGTCGATTACTTTTTTGCTCGTGTATCCCGTAAAATCGCCAATTAAATCTTTATTGTTGAGCTCGTGATTCCCGTGCATCAGCATTACAGGACGCTTTCTCTTTTTAGCAAGCGCTCGCGCTAAAGAGGTTTTGCCTCCGCCGGCAGGACCTGTAAAATGAATGGAATAGCCGGATTTTAAATAGCTCAGCGCTCTTGAAAGAACCTCTTTTGTCTCGTCATCTTGTATAAAAGCTCCACTGCCTTTTTTCCTTTTGTCTGTTAAGACGGTCATTTTTACGTTCCTCCTGCCATCTTATCGTCTATGCTTCAATGCCAATGGCGCTTCTATATCTGACGTCGAGTCGTTTGAATGAAATGACTTCTTTTTCTTTATTTAAAAAGCACTCGTACGTTCCGAGCATTTCATCTTTGGCGTATTTTTTCATGTATTCTCGTTCTTCAATGACTTCAACAATAACTCTCCAGCCTTCATCTTCAGTAGCTTCCACCGAGGTAATTTTATGAGGAGGAGCTACGTGTTCACCGAAAAAGTCGTTCACGGCTTGCATAATTTTTTTAATTTCCATTTTTAGTAGCCTCCAATAGTTAAATCTAAAAGCTGGAACCACCCCCAAAAAAGGAAGGTTCCATATCACTTCATATTAAATACTAAAACGCGGCTGTCCTTCACTTGAATTTGAACGTTCAGGAAGACCGTTTTCTTCTACGTCGTCACGAAGAAGCCCTACTGCTTCTGCATAGCGTAACCATGTATCAACACTGGCAATAACCACTCGTGCTTCAATCGTTAAAATTTCAATTCCTACAACAGAAACCCTTGCAAAAGCATCAATAACAATTCCTTTATCTAAAATACGGTCAATGACTTCTGCTAAACTTGAACTATTAGTACTTTTTTGAATAGACATATCTCATTTCTCCTTTCGCTCATGATCCCATTGTTTTTAAATCAGTAGATGATTTAATATCATTGGAACTTTTAATCTTAGTAGAGCTTTTAATATCCGTTGCTTTTTTAATCTGATTTGCGCCTTTTATTTTCCGCTTATTTTTTGACTTCTCTTTATCGTCTGAAGAAGAAACTTTTTCTTGAAAGTTTTCTCCAGCTTCTTTCACATCGCTAAGCTTATCTTTTACTGATAGTAAGACGTCTTGGAGCTTTTCTTTTGCGTCTTCCCCTTTGCCGTGTACCTTTTGGGCATTTTTTTCTTTTGTTTCCTGCAGTTTTTCTGACGCTTCATTTGCTTTTTCCTGCAGTTTCCCTTCAGTTTTTTCGACAAATTTTTCTTTCGCTTTTTCTTTAACCTTTTCTTCTACCTTTTCCTTAACAGGTTCAGGCGTGTGCTCCACTATTTTTTTTCCTGCTTTTAGTGCTGCTTTCTCCACATCTTTTTTATCCATGAAATTCCCCTTCAGGACGGATATCTTACTTCTTCGCGTCCATGAGTTTGTTTAGCATCTCTTCAATGCGCTGCAGCTGGTCGTTCATATTTTTATTTTCTTCTTTTAACTCTTCGTACTGAGACGTTTCCATTTCTGCGCTTTGGCTGACTTCTTCCTGTGCATTTCCCTGTTCATTTGATGCATCTTCTTTTTTCTTTTTAGGTGCCAGCAGCTTGCTTAAATTGTCTTTTTCAAGATAGCCTGTAGCCGTCTGTCTTAACGCCCCCATCGCTTGCTGCGTTAAAATATCCTGTGCGTTTCTTCTTAACTCTTGCCCTGTCGCACGTACAATTTCTGATTGTCCTAAGCGGCTGAATACTTTTTTACTCGTTTGCGGACTTGAAAGAAGTCCAATTCCCGCTCCTACTACGCCTCCTAAAATGGCAAGATTTAAAGAGTTTTGTGTTTTTTCTTCTTGCTGCTGATTTTGTTGTTTTTCATTTTGATCAGTTGTTGTCATTTTCCATCCTCTTTTCTCTTATTATTATTTATTTAATGAATCTTCTAATGATTAAAAGACTTAAAAGCTAAGCCCTGCTCCTCGCTCCTCTGTTCGGCCAGGCAGCCCTTCTTCCTCCACTTTGTCGGTTAATAACCCGACGGCTTCTGCGTAGCGAAGCCACGTATCGACACTTGCAATAACCACTCGTGCTTCAATCGTTAAAATTTCAATTCCTACGAGTGATACTCGAGCAAAAGCATCGATGACAATTCCTTTGTCTAGAATTCGATCAATCACTTCTGCTAAACTTGAACTATCTGTACTTTTTTGAATACTCATTTTTAGCAGCTCCTTTCGAAATTTAACTAAATGAATGATGCTACTAAACAACCTGCTTAACTTTTTTAGTAAACATACTTTTGAAATATACTTTTTAACCATCTTTCAAACATGAATAATTTGCTAAAAATTAATTCCTAAAAAATAATTAGAAAATTATTCTACTTCGTATAATAGTTTACAGTTAATTTATGGATGTATTTTACACAAAAATCCCGTCGTTAAAGCTTTTACTGAAATTAAAATTCCAAAATAAAACAATAAATACATTATTGTTACAATAATATTACATTATAATTTAAGGCATATTATTTTCAGGGTACCCTGAAAAAATTTGATGTTTTTAACTATTATGGAATATTATTGTGCGTTAAGTTCACTTAAACGAAGCCAGCGCATAAAAAAGCTGTCGCACTGCGACAGCTTTCTCTTACATATCATACGTTCTATAAAATCATTCCTGTTAAAGGCGCTTTTGGGTTTCCATCATGATCTGAATCTTCTTTGTCTACTAAAACAAGCAAGCTGCCTTCTTTGACTGAATCATTATATTGTTCGGCCTGCTGTTTTGGAATTCCCATACCGACTAAAATACCTGACAAACCTCCTACACTCGCACCAGCTGCTGCACCTGTTAATGTAGCTACAATCGGACCAGCCGCTACAATTGGGCCTATTCCCGGGATTGCAAGAGCACCGGCACCTGCTAATATTCCGGTCAAGCTCCCTAGCGTACCTCCAGTAAGCGCTCCGGTTGCTGCCCCTTCTGCTTTTGTATTCGTTTCTTTCTGAACTTTTTTAGTCTTTTTATGTTTACCGATGATAGATATTTCTTCTGATGCGTATCCTTCTTTTTTTAAACTGTCTACAGCATGAATTGCTTCTTGTTCCGTTTCATATACTCCCACAACATTCTTTGCTTTTGCTTCCATACTATCTCCTCCTCATTAATGTTGTGTGTACCCGGGAGTATGGCTTTGAAACGTTTTAGAGGATAAGAGGTCTTCTCTATTCTTAAATAAATAGACCTACATCACTTTTCATTTAGTGACGTTTTTATTTAAAAATGAATGAACTCGCTCTTTATTTAACCATATTCCTCCACAAGCAATGAAGCATGCAACCGTACTGAAAGCCAACGCGTAGCTCCGGAACCAATCCACAAGGAGCCCAAACCAAATCGGTGCGAGCACGATGGCAAATTGATTGAGCGTTAACGCAATGCTTACCGTTAAACCAATAAAACGATCATCGGCTTTTTCTGCTATTAACACGATAAACAAACTAAACCAGCCAATTGCAAAAAAGCCAAGGCTAAAACAAACTGCAGCTAGTAGCCAAAAAGGCAAAGTAAATCCAATATAAGAAATAGCTATGATTAGTCCTGCAGTCATCCAAACCGTCGCTTGCAAAGGTGTTCTTCGATTTCCGTTATACACATAATCACTTACCCAAGCTAAAGCAATTCTCCCAATCATTCCCCCTAACAGCGTGATGCTCAGCAGGATGCCCGCTGAAGCAAAATCCATCTTTATGGCTTTCGTTAAATAGCTTATAAAGTGCGCCACAATGATCATTTGAAGGGAAATCATTGAAATACCTACAAAAAAAAGCGGATAGAGCGTTTTATCTTGAGAAATGCGCTTGATTTTTTGACGAAGCGTAAATGTTTCCTTTTTTTCTGACGATGATGATTGCTCTCGGTAGAATACAAAAAAAAGAAGACCTCCTCCGATAGCTGCTGCTGCCTGTACGAGAACAGCCCCATGCCACCCGTATTGATGAAACAGCAGAGGTAATGCTGCTGAAGCGACAGCGCCTCCAATCGGTATCCCCGTTTGCCGAATTCCCATGGCAAGACCTCTATGATGAGAAGGAAACCACTTCACCACTGCTTTGCTTCCTCCTGGCTGTGCTGTTCCATACCATACGCCTGCTGCGAGAAGTACGCCTGTTAGATACAAATAATGATCAGCGCTATAGGCGAAAAGCATGCTTATCCCCAGCAAAATAGATCCTCCTCCTACAAGCCACCTTTCGCCATATTGATCCATCCAGTTTCCAAAAAGCAGCATAGAAAAAATCGGACCAATTTGAACAGCTGATACGAGCAGTCCTGTTTGAAACTGCGATAAATCATATAGTCTTTGCCAAAACGCTGCCAATGGTCCTATCCCGTACGTGACAAATGTTGCACACGCCTGAGAAAGCGTGGCAATAAATAAAATCATCCACTTATAAGAAGCTTTTTGTCTGATCATTTACTCTCCTCCACCTCTACTTTCAGTGTAGAGAAAGAATGGTATCATGTAAAATAAGGAATAAAGATAAAAATCATCAATAAAAGTGATAGCTGAAGGAGGAAATTTGATGGATATAAAAGATTTGCTTGTTTTTACGACAGTAGCAGAAGAAAAAAACATTTCAAAAGCTGCCAAAAGTTTAAGCTACGTGCAGTCGAATGTGACGATGCGAATTCAGCAGCTAGAAGCTGAACTCGGTACACAGCTATTTGAACGCAGCGGTAAAGGCGTAACGTTAACTTCTAGCGGAGAGCTGTTGCATCGTTATGCTGAACAAATTCTGCGTTTAACCAACGAAGCGCCACTATAACTGTTCAAAGCAGTGCGCACACGCCGATAGGCCCTTTGAAAATAGGCGCAACTGAATCCACCGCAGCTCTTCGGCTACCGCCTTTGCTTTCTACTTATTGCACTGCCTACCCGGATGTAGACTTCATTTTAGAAACACATACAACCGATGTTCTTACTCACCTGGTTTTAACCCGAAAACTTGAAGGCGCATTTGTTGCAGGCAGCTGCGAACATCCTGATCTAAACTCTTTATTGACTCAAGATGAAGAGCTTGTACTTGTGAGCCGCCACCCTCTTCCTTCTCTTTACAGCCTAAACGATATGAATTTATTAGCCTTCAGCAGCGGATGCGCATATCGACATACGTTAGAAATGCTGTTGACAAAAGAAGGCGTGTTTCCAAAACGCATATTAGAATTTGGCACAATTGAAGCGATTATTGGGTGTATAAAAGCAGGTATGGGCGTAGCTGTGATGATGAAATCCATCGTATCTCACCATGACCATTCCTTAACGTTAACTCCGCTGCCAGAACCGTATAGAAAGGTTCCCACTTTTTTTATTACGCGAAAAGATGCCTTTGTATCGGTGGCTTTACGTGAATTTTCTTCTCTTCTCACCGAACAGCTTTGTATAACAAAACCCTAAGAAAATAGGCGCTCTTAGGGTTTTGACTTAAGCAGCTGCGGTATTCTTTTTCACAAATTTCATGAACAATAAGCGAACTAAAGGTCCCATAATAAGAAGCTGAAGCGGGTATGCCACGATAAAGTTTTTTATCACGATCAATGCATAGCTTGAAAGAAGCGGCTCTCCGTCTAAACCTTTTGTAAGCGACATCGTAATTAACCCGTATACAGACATGCAAAGCACCATTCCGATCACCATACATGATGACAAAATCAACACGACTTTTAACTGTTTTGACTTATCAAACGGCAGTGAAAATGCTACTTTTTTTGCTACAGGACCGACAAAAAAAGTTTCGACAGCCATGGCAACTGCAAAGGTGATAACCAAGTTCAAAATACCTTCTGCGAGCGTGATATGCCCGATGACATCATTTATTAACATGTTATACACCGTCATCACAAGCACCATCCCTCCGCACATCATCATTCCAAAATATATACTTTCTTTTTTAGTTGTTGGCACATTCCTCATCCTTTTCATCTTTTTTACTTGGCTTAGTATAGCTTTTTATCTTCCTTCTTCGTAAGTGAACATTTTGTGAACATTTGTAAGCGGCTGCTCCTCTTTTTGTGGAGGGATAAGTATGACAAACCACTCTAGTCTGCACCTTTGAAACGTAAACAAAAACCCCCGCTTTATGGACTAAAGCGGGGGTTCATTTTATAGAGATTCTGTGTGCGACCCGGGCGGGATCGGCGTTTGGGTGCGGAAGACTTTTTCCCATTTCGAGACGACAATACAGGCAATCGCGTGGCCTGGAACGTTGACTCCTGTTCTGGCCATATCCATAATGCGATCCACTCCTGCAATAATTGCCACTCCTTCAGCCGGCAGACCTACTGCGTTGGCTGTTGCTAAAAGAACAACGAGTGAACCTGACGGGACAGCCGCAATTCCTTTACTTGTCATCACGAGTATAAGCATCATAAATAATTGCTGAGTTAATGGCATATCAATGTTAAAAGCCTGTGCTAAAAAGACGCATGAAACGGATAAATAAAGAGTGGAGCCATCACAGTTTAACGACAGGCCGGACGGAATAACGAACGACACAACTCGTTTAGGGCATCCGTACTTTTCCATCCGTTCCATCAGCTGTGGCAGCACCGTTTCCGTACTTGTTGTTGAAAACGCAATAAGAAACAAATCCCAAATCATTTTGAATACTTCAAAGTAGTTGAATTTGAATATAAACCCAACAAGCGGAAATAAAACAAATAAAATAATAAAAAGACCTAAAAAGACGGTTCCAATAAGCTTTAGCATTGGAAGCAGAAGCACAATGCCGTATTGCCCTACAGATGCAGCCATTAGCGCTAGTACACCAAGAGGCGCTGTGACCATGACAATTTGCGTTAATTTAAACATAATTTTAGCCGTGGATTCAAAAAACTTCATTGCAGGTTCGGATGCTTTCCCAACTCCTGAAGCGGCAACACCAAATAAAATAGCAAAGAAAATCACGGCCAGCAAATCATTTTTTGCCATCACATCTACGATATTTGTTGGAATGATGTTTAAAATCATTTGTTTAAAGTCCACGACTTTCTCAGTGTACTGAGACAATTCACCGATATCTTTTTTTACAAGATGAGAAAGATCGAGGCCTACTCCAGGCTTTAGCAAATTCACTAACAGCAGACCGATTCCTAATACGATGGTAGTAATGATTTCAAACCAAATAATCGTCTTTAATCCTAGACTCCCCATTTGTTTCATACTGCCGCTTCCCGCAGCACCTATGACGATGGTTGAAAAGACAATCGGCACCACAATCATTTTAATGAGGCGAATAAACCCGTCCCCTATCGGTCTTAAAGCCATCCCGAAGTCCGGGAAAAAGTGCCCGATAAAAGCTCCGATTACTAATGCAATTAAAATTTGAAACGCTAAAAACTTTTTCACATTTCTACCTCCCTTTTGCCTTCATGAAACGGACATCCATTCCATTAATATCCAAATCCTGAGACACTTTAAGTAAGTTCGGGACATTTAGCTAGATTCCTTCTAAAATAGACAAATTGGTCTATATATTTCGCTTTATCAGTTAAAATGCATAGAAAAAAGCCAGAGTGAAGTTGTTCTTCATCCTGGCTTTTTTAATTCTTATGCTTTTTTAACAAACTGAGATTTTAAGCTCATCGCTCCAAATCCGTCAATTTTGCAGTCGATGTTATGATCGCCTTCTACTAAACGAATGCTTTTTACTTTTGTTCCGATTTTGACAACCGATGAGCTTCCTTTTACTTTTAAGTCTTTGATGACGGTAACTGAATCTCCGTCTTTTAAAAGGTTCCCGTTTGCATCTTTTACAGTCAGCTGTTCTTCTGTGCTTTCTGTTTTTTCATCTTGCCTCCATTCATGCGCACACTCCGGGCAGACGAACAGGTTTCCATCTTCATATGTATACTGTGATTGACAGCTTGGGCAATTAGGTACATTCATTTTCTTTTCCTCCAGCAGCAGCTCGTAGCCAATAGTACGATTACGAGATTACATTTTTTATCTGTTTTATACTGTCACAATTTCACGAGATTAACAAGCTTTTCTATTTCCTTGCTGCTGATGTTTTCTTTTCCAAATAAGTGAGCCGATAAACAGAACAAAACCCGCTCCAAAGACAAGAAGCTGATCTACATAAAAGTCACCTGTTTTTACATACCGTATAATAAATAATCCTCCAAACATCAGCATCAGCATACATGAAAATCGAATGAGGTATGAATTGATTTCCATCTTTCATTCCTCCTTTTTGTAAGACTTTGTATTACGAAAAAAACACGAACCATATGCCAAATGTAACTCCGTATAACGGTAAAATGACGGCTAGTTTTTGCTTCCACCCTTTAAAAAAGGAAGCATTACGAGGCGCAAACCAAAGCTCTAACGTACCGTATAACAGCAGTGCTCCCGCTGCTAATATCGCAATCACAGTCTCTCCTAAGTCCATACACACTCCTCACTTTCATTCTACGCACTTGAAGCTAAGCGCAGCGTATATAGTAAGTCTCATCATTATAAAAGACCTTACACTCGTGATGCATGAGGATTTTGAACACTTTCTAACAATACATTTATTACCATTATATCATAATAAAAGCATTTTTGAGACTTTTTATACATGTAAATTATTGTATAATGAAAAGTAGACACAGAGAAAAAAGGGGAGAATTTTTTGAAGAGAACTCAGCTTATTTTTGTTATTACACTGCTTATTGAAGCTGGATTAACCTATGCGTGCTCATCATTTTTGTCTATCCGCTTTATTGAGCTTATGTTTTTTAGCGGACTTTTGTTTTCAGTTTTGACTTTTTGGTTTTCAAGCAGCGGAAGCAACAGCGCTCATTCTCACTATAAAACTCATTCCATGAGATTAATGTCTGGGGCCACTATTGAACACAATCCGTTTCGTTTGCGCTGGACGGCTTATTTTCTTGCTTCTTTAAGCTTTACGGGAGTGGGCCTGATTTTTTTCGTTCTGCTGCTGACGGACGTTATTCCTCCAGTAAGCTAAAAAACCTGCTCTTCACAGAGAGCAGGTACTTACGAGAACAGCTTGAGAAGCAGGCATTTTCGCTTTACTTTATTCGCAACAGCTTGAGTCACATGATCTTTTAAAGGCCGCGTCAATATTCGTTTCAGCGGATGTTTTAGCATCCGTTTGCTCACGGGAACTTTAAAGATAACGCTGAGAACCACTGTTGCTAAAACCGAGAGCAGTAAGACCGCAAAAGGCTTTTTTTGAAACCATCTCGAGAAGATAAGCATCATTACGTAAATAAGTGCAGACCACCCCAAATGCCAGCCGTGCCTAAATGTAATCCCCTTACACCTGAGCCCAACCCATTCTACAAACGAAGCTGTACATACCCATTTTGTAATATATTTCACCTGCTTAGCGAGTGTAGACGGATAAGTAGCTAAGAACGACAAAATCATGAGAGGCGTAATGAACATAAGGTGTAAAATACGCAGTACTTTTAATGAAAGATGAGAAGATTTAAAATCCCAAAGCAATTTATCATTACATAAAAAGTAGTAGAGCATATTAAAAAAGCTCACGTATAAAACCCCAGCATACAGCTCGCGTATTTTGTTCCACGTTTTCTTATGGATATTTTGAAAAATCAGCCATAGAAGGACAGAAATATGCACCTTTGTTCACCTCTCTAACGTCGTTTTTAGAATCTCTGCTATTGTATTTTCGTTTCTTCCTGCTTCTTTTCAATTTTTCGAATCCATCCAATAAGCATACGGTTAAGATACGATTTTAACGTTACGCTAGTAAAAGTGTGATACCACATCCAGCCTGTTTTCCACTCGATGAGCTTCGTTCGTTTTTCAGCCCATAATTCAATAAAAAACATTGGAATCGTAAAAAACATAATTTTATATAAAACTTTTAACCCTTTATCGTAATATGTAGCTTGATTAATCATGACGGATATCATAGGATAAAGCAAAAAGTCGAACAACACGTTAATTCTAAACTGTTTTTTCAATAAGCGAGTTGGATATCGAAGAAGGCCGTGAGTTACAATAAATTTATCAATAATACCATTTGTTAAGGCGTTAAATACATAGGCCAGCAGCCAGTCTTTAATCGGTGGTTTTCTAAATAAAAAAGGGAGAATCCCCAGGGCGATAAGTAGCATTACACGTAAAAATTTCACTTCAAACTTTTTATTTCTCATCACCTTTTCGCTCCTTTCACCAAGTGTTGTTAGCCTACCTTCATGTCAATTGGCAGCTTGAGACGGCTGTTCTCACCACGCTCAATTATTGCTTATGTTAATTTATAAAGATACGCAGCAGCGTCTAATGTAAATTTTCCGTACATAACCCTTAAGTTCACGCTATCCATACATACGTAAATATTTGTTTTAGTTTTCAGTTCTTTGAAGAGATTTATACATGTGGTTGAGACATGAAAAAAGCCCAACTCTAATCAGTACGGGCTTCTTCCTTCACCTATTGTGTTTTTTTAAACGTTACCATCCGGCTACGAATCCATCCGTTCGTGATTCACTTCCTCCGCATAGCACGCCGCTTTCAGGATCTCTCCAAATAATCTGTCCGCGCCCAAATGCCATAGAATCCACGGCTACTTCAATTTTATGTCCTTTTCGTTCAAGCGCTTGTGCTACGTGGGATGGAAAAGCTGGCTTCACAAGCACCGTTTTATCTTTTTTCCACTGCCATCTTGGCGCGTCTAAAGCAGCTTGAGGATGAAGCTGAAAGTCAATCGTATTCATGACGACTTGCATATGTCCCTGCGGCTGCATAAAACCTCCCATCACTCCAAACGATCCTACGGGCTCATTATTTTTAGTGAGAAAGCCCGGAATAATGGTATGAAACGTTTTTTTATTAGGAGCAAGGCAGTTATCGTGATTAGGATCCATTGAAAAATTGTGGCCGCGGTTTTGCAAGGCAATTCCCGTTTCTGGCACAACGATTCCAGAACCAAAGCCCATATAATTACTTTGAATAAGCGAAACCATGTTTCCTTCTTCATCAGCCGTTGCTAAATACACCGTTCCGCTTCCAACAGGCTCTCCCGCTTCAGGCTGCAGGGCATGTTCTTTTATAAGGCCGCGGCGATAGCTTGCATATGTATCAGACAGAAGCTCACTAACAGACACGCTCATTTTTGCTTCTTCCGTAATGTATTTTTCTCCATCTGCAAACGCAAGCTTTATCGCTTCTATTTGTTTATGATACGTATCCACGGCATCTTTTTCTAGAAGCTCAAAGCCCTTTACGATATTTAATGCCAGTAACGCAATAAGCCCCTGACCGTTCGGAGGAATTTCCCATACATCATATCCACGGTAGTGAGCGCTAATAGGATTCACCCACTCAGGCTCAAAAGCAGACAAATCTTCTTTTGATAAAAAGCCGCCGTGTTTTTTACTGAATGCATCAATACGATCCGCAAGCTCGCCTTTATAAAACGCTTCTGCATTTGTTTCGCCAATGAGCTGAAGCGTACGGGCATGATGGATGGATGACCACATTTCTCCTGCTTTTGGTGCTTGTCCATTAGCCGCAAACGTTTGAAACCACGATTCAAATTCTTTGCTTGTATGTACTCGTTTAAACGTATCGTACGCTTGTTTCCATTGTTTCGCGAGAGTAGGCGCTAGCGGAAATCCTTCTTTGGCGTACTGAATGGCAGGCTGCAGTACTTGAGAAAGAGGCAGTTTGCCAAATCGCTTCGATAAAGCAGCCCAAGCAGCCGGAGCCCCGGGAACCGTAACGGGAATCATTCCGTATTTAGGAATATCTCTGTATCCTTTTTCCTTTAGCGCATCAATGGAAATAGACTGGGGAGAAGGTCCGCTAGCGTTTAGTCCATACAGCTGATTATTTGTCCAAACAAGCGCAAACGCGTCTCCTCCGACTCCATTAGATGCGGGCTCTAATACGGTAAGGCTCGCAGCTGTCGTGATTGCTGCATCAATGGCATTGCCGCCTTTTTTTAAAATATCAAGGCCTGCCTGCGCTGCGAGCGGCTGAGATGTAGATACCATTCCTTTTTTTGCATAAACAGGAACTCGGTAAGATGGATGTGGATGATAATGCGGATCATAGGTCATAAAAGCGCTCCTTTTTTAGATGTTTAAATTTTCTAAATAATTTAACTTCTTTATTTTACCATATTCATAACGCATCGGCTTTTTTATCTTAGAATGACATGACTCCTTTTACCTAAAATTGGTATACTGATAGAGTACAAGAATCGCCAAGGAGGATGATGTATGAAAAAAGTAAAAGCTGCCCTTCCACTCGCTGTTTCTTTAGCACTCGGGCTTCAAGCACTTCCTATGTCCACTTCACCTGTTCAAGCTGAAGCAGCGGCGAATGCTGCTCATCATTCAGCAAAAGTTGAAGTCAAACGAGCAAACGCATTTTTAACGAATGTCGCCAACGGCAAAACAAAAGAAGCTAAGCGCTATTTTTCACGCAGCCTGCAGTCCAAAATGAGTGAAGACAACCTAAAAACATGGTGGTCAGCTCTAACGGCTCAGTTTGGTGCTGTAAAAAAGATTGGGACAGCTGTACAAGGTGAAGTCAATACCGTTCATCGAAATATAGAAATTCCCATTGAATTTGAACACGTATCAGCTACTTTAACCATTCGATTTAGTCAAAATCGGCAAATTGATGATTGGCGAATCGTACCGGAGGAGCGCCAGTTTTCGTTTTCCACACCGCCTTATGATACCTCTAAGAACTACAGTGAAAAACAGCTTTCAATCGGCAAAGCACCTTACGAACTTCCAGCAACGCTTACTCTTCCAACACGTTCAAAACATCAAAATGTACCCGTTGTCATATTAGTTCACGGATCAGGACCTTCTGATCAAGATGAAACGTTTATGAGCTTAAAGCCGTTTCGAGATCTGGCTTCTGGACTGGCTTCTCAAGGAATCGCCGTTTTACGCTACAACAAGCGTACATACGAACATACAGCTAAAATGTCCGGTGAAAATAAAATAAACGTCGACGATGAAACAACGGATGATGCCGCACTCGCAGTGGAAGCAATGGCAAAACAAAAAGGCATCGACAGCCGCAATATTTTTATACTAGGACACAGTCAAGGCGGCATGATGATGCCCAGAATTTTAAATCAAACGCCGGATAAAAGCGTGCGCGGCTCTATTTTACTCGCTGCACCGAGCCGCACACTTCCAGAGTTAATGCTTGAACAATTTGCCTATCTTGTATCGCTGAATCAGCTTCCGAAAGAGCAGCTTGCGTTTTTCCAGCAGCAGTTTGCCATTTTACAAGACCCAAGCTTTTCACCAGCTCAGCCGCCAAAAGAGTTCCTGCTTGGCACGCCTTATTTTTGGTATGACGTAGCTCACTGGCACCCTGCAGAAGTCGCAAAATCTCAGGACACGCCTCTGCTTCTTTTACAAGGAGCACGTGATTATCAAGTAACGACCGAAGATTTTGAAGGCTGGAAACAAAGCTTATCTCAGCGTTCCAACACTTCTTTTAAGCTTTATCCAAAGCTCAACCACTTTTTCACAGAAGGAACTGGTGAAAAAAGCACACCCGATGAATATGCTGTTTCAGCCAACATTCCTTCTTATGTCATTGATGATATTGTGAAATGGGTTCGTGAAACGAAAAAGTAAAGAAAAAAGAGCGGCTGTTTCCGCTCTTTTTTCTTTACTTTCTATTTAAGATGATATGCGACTGATCGGAAGAAGCGGTGGATTTTCTTCCTTTTCCCCAGCCTACAGCTTCCCGGTAACTTCCGAGCAAGTGCTGATTTATTACATGCTGTTCATTTACTTCTACAGTTTGTTCAGCTAAAGGCGTCACATATAAAGCATCTACCGGACAGTACAGTTCACACATAAAGCAAGTTTGACAATCGGATTGACGAGCTATGGAAGGAGCACCTCCCATTCGAGAGCGGTCAAAGACATTTGTTGGACAAACGGATACACAAAGATTGCAGTTAATACATCGGTCTTCACTAAGAAGCTCGATCATTAAATAACCCCCTTTACGCGATCAGAAGATTTTGTACCTAAGGGTCTCGCCCAGACTTCCTGCACCCCTCCGCTTAGAATGCGGTAGTGTTGCTTGGAATCCATAAACGGAAAATCGTCACGCCGGTGCATTCCTCGCGTTTCTTTCCTTTCTAATGCACTTGTATACATCCATCGCGTCGTTGCCGTCATGGCCGCAAGCTCTCGACTTCTCACGATGTTTCTTTCTTTATCATATACTCCATTCTTCAACTCATTCCACACGGCATTTAACTTCATAAGGGAATCTTGCAGTCTTACTTCTGAACGGAACCAGTTTCGATCATATGGAAAGACTTCGCGCTGAACCGATGCTATCATTTCCTTCGTATCAGCTGCGTCAGAAGAAGCTACTGACTTTGTGATTCCTGACGCTTCTGATAAGCCTTTTGCATGTCGACTTGCGGCATTTTTTCCTTGCTTAACAGCAAATGCTGCCGCTGCTTTTCCTGACCAGCAGCCTGAAGAGATAGCCCACGCTGCATTATGGCTTCCTCCTCCCGTAAATCCTCCGCAAATTAATTCGCGCGTTGCCGCATCTCCGGCTGCATATAAACCTGGAATGTCGGTTCTACACGTTTCATCTGTAATGTGAATACCTCCTGTTCCTCTAACAGTTCCTTCAAAACGCAGGGTGATTGGAAACATTTGAGTAAAGGGATTTATATGAAGACGATCAAATGATAAAAAGAAATTTGGCTGTGATAAGCGCATGGCTTTTTGAATGCTTTCATCCGCTTTGTCCAGCCTTGCATAAACGGGCTGGGTCATTAACGTTCTGGCAATGATGGAACGTCCTTTATGAGAACCAGCTCCTTCAATCACTGTACCGTCTTCATAATAAAATGTAGCCCATTTATAAAATGCAGATTTTGTGATTGGAGAAAAAGCTGGCGAAATTGAATAAGCATTTGAAAACTCCATACCTGAAAGGGCCGCACCTGCTTCTGTAGCTAATAAGTAACCGTCTCCTGTTAAAACATTTGTACCGAGTGCTCCGCTCAGAAATGCACACCCTCCCGTTGCAATCACAACTGCAGCAGCCTCTACTCTCCATGTTTCTTGCGTTTGATTATTGATTCCGCACGCACCTGCCACACCGTGTTCATCTGCAAGAAGCTCCAGTGCGGGGCTGTGGTCCAAAATCTGAACGTCTGCTTTTTGAAGCTGACGCCGCATTAATCTCATATATTCAGGACCTTGAAGAGTCGTTCGCTGAGAAATCCCTTTTTCATCTACTGGAAACGGATAGCCAAAATGCGCTAACTCATTTACTTGTTCAAACGTACAATCAAGCACTCGCTTCATCCAGCTTCTTTCGGCTAAATATCCTCCCAGCTCTTCCCTGCTTTTCATCGCGGTCATCTGTTCATCAGAAGTGGGCTTTACATACCAAACTCCTGTACCAGAAGGCGCAGTTGCTCCGCTCGTTCCGCAATATCCTTTATCAACAAGTACAGCTTTTGCACCTTCTTTAACTGCTTGCAGAGCTGCCCATGCACCAGCAGGGCCTCCTCCAATAATTAATACATCTGTATGAAAATGAAAGTCGGCAGTCATATACGGATCCTCCTCTTAAAATGTTTACGCTCTCAAAAACCTTATTAAGAAAAAACTTACTTACTGTCCATTCGACTATTTTGCTCATCGCTAAATTTATACCAACTATTCCGTTCCAGAATCCAATTCTTCCATAGCAGCCGTTCAATAAAAAAGGAGACCAGTCCATTTGTTTCACCACAATGGTCTGGCCTCCAGTTGCCTAGTAGGCGCGTTTTTTCGTACAGCGTCAGCAATACCTAGTAATTCACTTTGTTTAATTATATATTAAAAGTTTATGCTAGGATTGTCAATGATTATGTTATTCTTAGAATTTATTTCGATTGTTCGTATCTCGTATTGACAACTCTATGAATTTTTTGGTAAATTAATCTCACTAAACGTATAGGAATTAAAAAAACCGACCAGACAACTGGAGGCTCTTATTCTTTTAAAAAGAATGAGAGCCTTTTTGTTTCCTGAATTATATGTAATACGATAAGGAGGTCAAGTATGGCAAGTGCTCAACCACACGTAATTCAATCCCGTCAAGACATTATCAACTTTGTTAATTCAAATCCAGTTACCTCTAAAAGCTGGAAAATCATTTTAGTAGCTTTAGGGGGCATTTTTGTCGATGCCTACGACTTTACCAGTCTCGGAATTGGAGCTGATCAATTAAAGGAACAATTTAACCTTTCTCCTGCCGGCCTTGGAAGCCTTACAGCTATTATGGCCTTTGGCGCCTTGCTAGGAGCTACTGTAGGAGGATATTACACGGACAAATTCGGCCGCAACAAAATGTTTTTAATCGATTTATTTTTCATGGTATTCTCTGCTCTTGGCGCTGCTTTAGCAACTGATTTAGTTTGGTTATTTATCTTTCGGTTTTTAATGGGCGTAGGCGTAGGACTAGATGTTCCGGTAGCGCTCAGCTTTATTGCTGAGTTTAGTAATTTAAAGAAAAAAGGCCAATACGTGAACTTGTGGTGTCCCCTGTGGTACGTGGCCGCAACTGTTACTGGACTTGTTGTTCTTCCTTTTTACCTGCTCGGGCAGCACGAAGACATTTGGCGCTGGTCGGTAGGATTTGGAGCTGTTGCTGCACTAATCGTGTTAATTTTGCGCTACCGCTACATGGATGAAAGTCCAATGTGGGCGGCTCATCATCTTCCGCTTAAAGAAGCTGTCAAGGTGTTAGAGAAAACCTATGACATACAAGTCACGGTGGCTAAAAATGCAAAAGAAGAACCAGTATCTCGTTCAAAAAAACTGTCTTACAAAGCTATTTTCCAAGGAAAGTATCGGGCTCGGACATTTCTAGCTTCCATCATTACGGCTACTCAAAGTATGCAGTATTTTGCAGTTGGCTTCTATATCCCAACCATCTCCACGCTTATTTTTGGTAAAGGAATGATTTATGCAATTATCGGTACTCTTTTCTTTAATTTATTTGGGATTATTGGCGGCTTTACACAATCACGGCTAACTGAGCAAGTTGGCATAAGAAAACTTGCGATTACAGGCTATATCATTTGTTCTTTAAGCTTGGTCCTGATGGGACTAACAGGTGATACTCATTTTATTGCGCTGCCCATTTTATTTATTGCTTTATTTATTTTTGGTCAATCTTTTGGCCCAGGAGCGCAAGGGATGACAATGGCCACTCTTTCTTACCCTACTGAACTGCGAGGGCTAGGCTCTGGATGGGGGCAAGGAACAACGCGTATCGGCAGCATTTTAGGTTTTTACTTATTTCCGGTTGTCCTTTCAATTGGCGGGATCTATACGACGTTTCTGGTTCTTACAATCGTTCCCGTTATTGGGCTGATCGCGACGATTCTTATTAAGTGGGAGCCTATTGGCACAGATGTCGAAAAAGAAGAAGAGCAAGAATTTGAAAGCGATAAAAGCTTTAGTAAAAAAAGTGAGGTCTATCACTAGCTATAATCCTAGTAAAAACGGAAAACACCTTCAAGTGCAGTGTGCTTGAAGGTGTTTTTTTGTTAAAGGTCGATAAAATACATACTCGTAAAAGGCTATGCAAAGCGCCCCATCACTACCGTGTTATAGTACTTGCCGTCAGACAGCACCTTATCATTTTTTAATACTCCTTCTATTTCAAACCCGAACTTTGTATATAAATCAATCGCTTTTTTATTGGTCTCTAACACATTTAGCGTCATTTTCTTCATGTCCGCGCTATCTGCCCACAGTATGGACTGCTGTAAAAGCTCTTTGCCAATTCCGTATCCCCAATGTTCTTTTGCGATGCACACACCAAACTTTACTTTATGAGAAAATCGTTTCAATTCGTTGCCTTGGCACCTTGAAAATCCGACGATTTCATTATGTACGCTTGCTACTAAAAATAAGTTTCGTTTACTTTCTGTGTCACGTTGAATAAGTTTTTCAAAATCGGATTCGTCCATATATCCTTCCCCTGGTTCACGATCTAAGTTTTCCGTTTCTCCGTCTAGCTGAACTCTAAGGTGAGACAGTTCGTGTGCATCGCTGGTGTCAGCTGAACGAATGATGTACTGAAGTCCTTTTACATTATAGATTTGCTGGTTGATGACCATCGTATTCCTCCAAGCGTCTTTCATAAATCTATCAATTGAATTTAATTTCCTTTAATATAAATATTATACATAAAGAAAGAGAGCTGAACGAGTTGCTTTGGTTACTGCTTTTAATTCTATACGGCATTTACAAGTTCTATAAATCAAGAAGACCTCTAACGAAGTTTGACCATTTTTATGAGAAAGCGTTTGAGCTAGAAGAAAAAAAGCGATATGAAGATGCTCTTGATATACGCAATCAAGGGATCGAACTCCATACCCTTACCGATTTAGAACGAGCTGATTTACATTTAGCAAATGGGCGTATGCTTTTAAAACTAAAGCAATACGAAGAAGCAACAAAACACTACGATGCCTCATTTAAGCTAGCAAAATATGAAAAATTCCCTTACTCAGAAGGATTTGACGAAGTCATTGAAGCTTACTTGTATGCAGGGCGTAAAGAAGATGCGCTGATAATAACCAACGACATGTTAAAACGGCAAAGCTATGATCAAAAATTTAAAAAGCTAGAGCCTTTAAAAGAAAAGCTTCTTTCATATGAAGATTCATGGTAAAATTAAACAATTGAAAGCGTATTATTAAGAGCGACTGAGGTGAACGTAATGGTCATAACCGTCATTGTAGGAGTGCTGGGTTTAATTGGTTTAATTGCAGCAGGTTTTGCGACGAATTATAAAGATACGAAGTAAGGATACATAAAAAAGAACAAGAACCAAATAGGTTCTTGTTCTTTTTTTAACGAGCCAACAGCTTTTCTGTTATGCGCAAAAACATCTTTACGCCAATTTCAAGCGAGTCTTCATCTACCGTAAACTTCGGATGATGATGAGGGTATACGATGCCTTCTTCTTCATTTCGTGCTCCAATGTTAAAAAACGCCCCTTCCGTTTCCTGCAGGTAAGCTGAAAAATCTTCTCCTCCCATTTTAGGAGACAGCGTTTTAACCCGTTCTTTTCCATATTCTTCGATAGCTGTTTCTTCAATTAAACGCGTAATTTCTTCAGAGTTAATGACAGGATGATAGCCTTTTTCATACGTAAACGTGTACTCTGCGCCGTAGGCTTCTGTTAGTCCTTTTACGATACGGTCAATTTGTGCCGGAACTTTTTCTCGCAGAGCCGCGTCAAAGCTGCGAACGGTTCCGTTCAGCTCCACTTTATCAGGAAGTACATTGTGCGTAGTTCCTCCGTGAAATTGTGTAACTGATACAACTAATTTATCAATAGGATTGGTCGTTCTTGAAACAATGGTTTGAAGGTTCGTCACAATTTGCGCTCCTACCACAATGGCATCAACTGCTTCATGAGGCGCTGCGGCGTGTCCTCCTTTTCCTTTAATCGATATGTTAAACGTGTCAGGCGAAGCCATCATAGGACCTGCAAGCACGCCGATTTCTCCGACGGGAAGGCCAGAATTCAAATGCGTGCCAATTACGTAATCCACCCCTTCCACCACGCCTTCTTTCACAAGCTCCTGCGCTCCTCCCGGCAGCAGCTCTTCTGCGTGTTGAAAAATCAAGCGAATTTCTCCTTTAAATTCATTTCCTAACTGAGAAAGAACAGAAGCTACTCCTAATAAAATAGCCGTGTGACCGTCATGTCCGCATGCATGCATCACGCCTTTATGAACAGAAGCAAATGCAAACGTGTTTTCTTCTTCAATCGGCAGCGCGTCCATATCCGCTCGAATCGCAACTACTTTCCCCTGCTCTTTTCCTATTAATCTAGCCACCACGCTTGTTGGTGTAGGACGCGTAATGATAAAGCTTCCAAACGAACGAAGCGTATCTTCAACGTACTGAGCCGTTCGATGCTCTTGAAACGATAATTCAGGATAGCGATGAAAATGTCTTCTCCACTCAATTACCTGCTTCTTTAAGCTTTCTGTGACGCTGTATTCACTGATTAATTTGACTGTCATACACATACTCCTCCTTTGTTTGACTATATCGATTGGCTGGAACGGAAAGGTTCAAATTCCCGCGCAGCGTACTGCTTTCATATGAAGTGTCGTAAAGGCCACGCTCTTGTAAAATAGGCACTACTTTTTCCACAAATTGATGAAACGTCTCGCTCATAAAAGGACGAAGCACAAATCCATCCGCTGCTTCTTGCTCATGCCATTTTTGCATTTCATCCGCTACGTGTTCAGGTGTCCCTGAAAACGGCGAACGCGGCAATATTGTTTCAAGCGCCACTTGTCTTAACGTTAACTTTCGAGCAGCCGCCGCTTGTTTAATTTTATTTGTCGTGCTTTGAAAGGCATTTGCTCCGATATCCCCTAACTCTGGAAACGGTGCGTCTAGGTCAAATTGCTGAAAGTCGTAGTCATCAAAAAAACGAGCTAAATATGTAATGGCGTGATCAATTGGAATTAGCGCAGCAAGCTCTCCATATCTTCTTTCTACATCTTCCTCGCTATCTCCTATAATTAAATCAATACTTGGAAAAATGAGAAGCTCTTCGGGATTTCTTGCTCTATTTTTCATATCTTGATAGAATGCCCGCGCTTCTTCTAGTGTATGTGCATTTGTATAAATCGCATCGGCATTCTCTGCTCCGAATTCTCTTCCTCTTTCTGATGAACCTGCTTGAAACACAACCGGATGTCCCTGCTTTGAACGAGCAATATTTAACGGCCCTTGAACTTGAAAATGTTTGCCTTTAAATCCAAGCGTATGCATTTTCTTTGGATCAAAAAACTGCCCGGTTTCTTTTTGATAGATAAAAGCATCGTCTTCCCATGAATCCCACAGTCCTTTTACTACGTCGAGATGCTCTTTTGCAATTTCGTATCGTGCGCTGTGAAGAGGAAGATATCCTCTGCTGTGATTGCGCGCTGCCCTTTCTTGCGGAGAAGTAACTACGTTCCATCCCGCTCTCCCTCCGCTGATATGATCAAGAGACATCAGCTGGCGAGCGATTGTAAAAGGCTCACTGAAACTTGTTGAAATCGTCCCGACTAGTCCGATATGACTCGTAGAAGCAGCGAGAGCTGACAGCAGCGTAATAGGCTCAAAACGATTTAAAAAGTGAGGAATAGACTTTTCAGATATAGCTAATCCATCTGCAATAAAGACAAAGCTGAACAGTCCTTTTTCCAATATACGCGCTTGTTTCTTATAAAACTCAATATTAATGCTCGCATCAGGCTCTGCGTTAGGATGTCTCCATCCATCCGTCGTATTTCCAAGGCCTTTAATATTTGCTCCTAGCTTTAGCTTTCTTTTTTCACTCAACGTATACTTCCTCCTTTTTACGACAAATAAAAAGAGATGCTTTGATTGTTCAAAGCATCTCCAGTCGTCTGGTCGATTATTTTTAAACGGCTATTTATTTAGAGAAAATAGCTGTTGACCTCTCATTTATTTAGCTTACTTGAATAGTATACTCACTATTCCTATAAGTCAAGTTTGTTTTTAGTTAAAATAAATGATCTCTTTTTTCTTTAACTAAACTTAATTACGATTTCATTCTTTTTAAATTTCTTAAAACTCATTTTGACTATCGGAATAACCGGTGATATAACTATATGTACATTCAGCATCCATACTGCCTGTCAGGCTACTGAAGGCTCTTCTCTTCTCTTCAACTTGAAGCGAGATAAGAGCCTTTGGCATTTAAGGAGTTGAATGTTTAACCCAGCTCATTTATTTTCACTATTTAACTAAGGAGGCGTTACATATGAGTTTGCAATTTGCTTATTGGGCTCCGAACGTAAGCGGAGGTCTTGTCATCTCCAACATTCCTCAAAAAACAGAGTGGTCATTTGAAGCGAACAGCCGGTATGCGCAAATTGCCGAGCAGGGGGGCTTTGATTATGTTCTCTTGCAAACTAGGTTTTTTGCAAGCTACGGAGCTGAAAATCAACTAGAAGCTGCGACTCTCGCTTCTGCTTTGGCCGCCACTACTAAAAAAATCAACATTATTACAGCCGTTCTTCCGGGGCTATGGCATCCCGGCGTATTTGCTAAAATCATTTCGACTATTGATCATATCAGCAGCGGACGCGTCTCTGTGAACATCGTAAGCGGCTGGTTTAAAGGCGAATTTAACGGCTACGGCGAACCATGGCTAGATCATGATGAGCGATACCGCCGTTCTGAAGAATTTATTAACGTGCTTCGAGAGCTATGGAAAAACGAAACGACTACGTTCAAAGGAGACTTTTACCGATTAAATGACGCACCGTTAAAACCAAAGCCTCTTCAGCCGCCAAAAGTATTTCAAGGAGGAAACTCTAAAGCCGCCCGTGAAATGGCAGGCCGAGTATCAGACGTTTATTTCATGAACGGCAACTCGATTGAAAACTTAAAAAACCAAATTGAAGATGTAAAAGCAAACGCAAACGGCCGTGATATTCAATTCGGGGTGAACGGGTTTGTCATTGTCCGTGAAACGGAAGAAAAAGCAAAACAAGTGCTAAAAGAAATTGTTCTACAAGCGGATAAAGAAGCCGTTGAAGGGTTTGAAAGTCAAGTGAAATTTGCGGGCAAAGCTTCTCCTCAAGGTGAAGGCATGTGGGCAAACTCTTCTTTTGAAAACTTAATCCAGTACAATGATGGCTTCCGAACTGGCCTTATCGGAACAGCCGAACAAGTCGCCAATCAAATTATCGAACTGAAAAAAATCGGAGTGGATATTATTTTGACAGGCTTTTTACATTATGAAGAAGAAATCAAAACGTTTGGCGAAACCATCATTCCGCTCGTAAGACAAAAAGAAAAGGAACTAAAAGAAAAAGCGGGCGCATTGTAAATAGTTTATCGTAACAAACATTAAAATTTTTGGAGGTATGTTATGTCAGTCGAAATTTCTGCACGTCCTGTATATAATCAATCAACGCGCGCTTATTACGCGTCCATCCGGGAGAAAATCTCTTCTCTTGTAGATGAAGTGATCCGGCCTAATGCAGCCCTTACAGATGAAGAAGGCGTTTTTCCAAGAGAAAATTTAGAAGCGCTTATTAAAGCCGGCTGGGGAAATATTCTTGTACCAAAGGCTTACAACGGCTTAGAGCTTGATCACGTGGCTTTTGCAATTGTAGCTGAAGAAATTGCAAAAGCTTGTGCTTCTACTGCTTTAGTTTACGTGATGCATGTCGGAGCGATTCAAACTATTACGCTGTATGGAAACGACGATCAAAAGAAACGCTGGTTACAGCCAATTGACCAAGGGCTGATTGGTACGTACTCTACAAGTGAAAAAGCCTCAGGAGGACACTGGTGGTACAACTTCAGCCAAGCACAGAGAAATGACGAAGATTATGTAGTTAATGCTGACAAATCATTTACTACGAGCGCCGGGCAAGCTGATTTTTATATCGTCCAAACACGCAGTCCTGAAGCACAAGAAGCAACGGATATTAGCTTTTTTATTGTAGATGGAAAATCAGACGGCATCACCGCAAGTCCATGGGAAGCGCTGGGCGTTCGTGGCAATCACAGCGGTCCGATTTCTTATAAAAATGTACATGTGCCAAAAGAAGATCTTCTAGGCAGTGAAGAAACAGGGAAAGAAATCGTCTTAAACGGCGTTTCCCCTATTTATTTAATTGGCCTTGGTTCTGCTTGGCTTGGAGTAGCGGAACATGCGCTAGAGCTTGCGGTTAACCATGCAACGCGAACGATTCACCGCGATTTTAATAACCAGCTTAGCGACTATCAAGTCATTCGCCAGCAGATTGCCGAAGCAAAAGTCCTCATTGAAAGCACAAAACCATGGCAAATTGACTTGGCAGAACAGCTTGATATTTTACAAGCTGAACAAAAAGCACAAGGTGTCCTTACCCTCCCTCTAACTGAATTTAAAGTGCACGCTTCAGAAGTAGCCAACAAAGCAACGCGAATTGCATTGGATGTAAGCGGCGGATACGGCTATAAAAAAGGACCTATTGAACGTTTGTTCCGAGATGCCAGAGCTGGCATTGCTATGGGCCCTTCTAATAATATTGCCAGAGAATGGATCGGAAAGAACCTTGTAGGGCTTCCTCTGGAACTTTGGATTAAAGGCGGAGAGTAACGTTTAATATCGTAAAAAAGAGGATCTTTTAAAGAGATTCTCTTTTTTACTTTTTTAACGTAACGACTACGCTCCCTATTTTATGTCCGGTTTCTACATACTCATGAGCTTCTGGAATTTGTTCTAAAGAGTAGCATCTATCAATCACTGATTTTATCTGCCCTTCTTCCATCAGCTTTTTAAGAAGCAATAAATCTTTCGTCTGCACTTTGGCAATTCCTTGCCCTTCGACCGAAACAAAGCGTCCATTTAAGGCTAACGCTTCCTGGCACTGATTTTTTGTGATTTTCCCAACGGCATCAAAGATAAGATCGTATCTTTCTTCTTTTTCAGTAAAATTTTCGTGTTGGTAGTTGATGACGCGGTCTGCTCCTAAAGACTTTACTAGTTCACTATTTTTAGCACTGCACACGCCTGTCACTTCAGCTCCGTAATAGCTAGCAAGCTGTACAGCGGCAGTTCCTACTGCACCTGAAGCACCGTAGATAAGCACTTTTTGACCAGCTTGAATGTTTCCTTTTCTAAAAAAATGCAGAGCCGTCGTGCCGCCAAAAGAAATAGAGGCGGCTTCTTCACAGGTTACATTCTCTGGCTTTACGGCTATTGTCCCCTTTTCTGGTAAGCAGATATATTCCGCATATCCTCCGAACTTCATACCAGTCATTGCAAACAGCTGGTCGCCTTTTTTGAACCGCGTTACGTTCTTTCCGACGTCCTCTACTTCTCCGGCCAGCTCTACGCCTAGTATTGATTTTCTAGGCTTCCGTAATCCTAAAACTATTCGCATTGGAAGCCACAACAGCAGTGGACTGTTAAAGCTCCTCACTCTGCAGTCGCCCGATGTGACCGTGGTGGCATGAATTTTTATCAGTATTTCATTCTCTTTTGGAGTAGGATTTTCCACTTCTTCAAGCTGAAGAACATCTGGTTTACCATACTTTGTACATACCATTGCTTTCATAACAGCTCTCCTTTTTTCACTAGAGTTCAATATATGTTTATAAACTATGCTCGTCGAAAGCTATTCTTTCACATTTTATAAAGAACGCCGGTGAATCTACTATCACATATGGTAAATAAAAGGATATTGCTATAAAATAAGTATAAAAACAGAAAGCGTGGTACGTGTTATTGTTTAAACTTCTTTTAATTGAAGATGATGTAACGCTGTTTAACGAACTGAAAGAACGGTTGGAGCAATGGTCTTATGATGTTTACGGCATCCGTGATTTCAGTAACGTTATGCAGGAGTTTAGCGAGGTAAAACCTGATTTAGTTATTATGGATATTCAGCTGCCGAAGTATGACGGATTTCACTGGTGCAGAATGATTCGTTCTCATTCAAAAATCCCTATCATCTTTCTATCTTCACGTGATCATCCTTCTGATATGGTAATGTCTATGCAGTTTGGCGCAGACGACTTTGTGCAAAAGCCGTTTCATTTTGATGTGCTTGTAGCAAAAATACAGGCCCTTCTCCGCCGCGTGTATAATTACAGCGTTGAACAAGTAAACCTTCTTTCATGGCAAGGCGCAACGATTGATTATGAAAAAAACAAAGTATCAGCGGGATCTACAGCTATTGATTTAACCAAAAATGAAATCTTTATTTTAAAATGCTTAATACAAAAAAAGAATACGATTGTAAGCCGAGATGAACTGATTAATAGTTTGTGGGAAGATAAACGGTTTATCAGTGACAATACGCTGACGGTAAACGTCAATCGCCTGCGAAAAAAATTAGATGAAATTGGACTTGGAGCTTTTATTGAAACAAAAGTCGGCCAAGGCTACGTAGCCATTGAAGAGGAACGCTATGATTAAACTCTTTATTCGCGAGCGTTTAAGCTGGATCCTTTTCTTTTTTATCATACATTTTTTTATGCTGTTTATCGCGTATATTGATGAATCCATTCCTCTGTCTTCGATTCTCTATATCGTGTTTTTATCATCGATTATCTTTCTTATTTTCTGCGTCTTCCGCTATCACAAAGAAACGAAATTTTATCAAAAGCTAAAAGATGAAGAAGACTTTTTTGATTCTTCTACTCTTTCTCATCCGCTGCGTCCGTTTGAAAAGATTGTTCAGCGAAATCTGATGCAACAATTAGAACAAGCGAAAAAAGATGGCGTGGAAACTCAGCTGCACGTGGCGCAGGAAAAAGATGAACTGTTAGCTTGGATTCACGAAATTAAAACGCCGTTAACTGCGATGCATTTAATAATTGAACGTTTAGAAAATCGAGAAGTTAAAGCAAACTTGAAGTTCGAGTGGCTACGCATTCACTTTTTGCTTGATCAACAGCTGCATCAAAAGCGCATTTTCTTTATCGAAAATGATATGTATATTGAACATCTTGATTTAGAGTCCCTTATTTTCACTGAAATCAAAACGCTGCAAGCTTGGTGCATGCAAAAAAATATTGGGTTTGATGTGGACCTACAGGCAGAACGTGTACTGTGTGACGCAAAGTGGCTTTCGTTTATTATGAGACAGCTGTTAACAAACGCAGTCAAGTACAGTGAAGAATCTGATGTGATGATTAGAAGCTACGAGCACCGCGGTCAAGTATACATCGAGGTAAAAGATAACGGACGGGGCATTTCTCCTCAAGATATGCCGCGCATTTTTGAGAAAGGTTTCACTTCAACTACGCAGCATGAAGACAGCCGCGCTACAGGCATGGGCTTATATCTGGCTCAAAAAGCTGCGCAGGCCCTTTCTATTCACATTGGCGTGCAGTCAGCTCTTAACGAAGGCACAACGTTTACACTTGCCTTTCCTAAATCAAATGATTTTGTGGATATGAAAAGCATGTGACAAAAATGTCACATGCTTTCGTTATTTGTTCGGTGAATCAAAGGAAAAGCTAAAGCCCTTTTTCTATAATAAACGTATCAGATCAAAGGAGTGAGTATATATGAACATATTAGAAGCAACTAATATTCATAAAAGCTACGGAAATAAATTTAATAGACAAGAAGTATTAAAAGGCGTAGACATTACGATTATGAAAGGAGAATTTGTAGGAATTATGGGCGCTTCAGGATCAGGCAAGACGACGCTTCTGAACGTGCTTTCCTCCATTGATAAAATCAACGGAGGAACCATCAAAATCGAAGGAAATGAAATTAGCAGAATGAAAGAAAAGCAGTTAGCAAACTTCCGAAAAACACATTTAGGCTTTATTTTTCAAGACTATAACTTGCTCGATACGCTGACAGTAAAAGAAAATATCCTCTTGCCTCTTTCCGTTGCGAAAACTCCTTCAGCAGTAGCTCACAAAAAATTTGACGCGCTTGCTAAACAGCTCGGTATCTACGAGCTAAAAGACAAATACCCAAATGAAATTTCGGGCGGACAAAAACAGCGTACCTCCGCTGCAAGAGCCTTTATTCATGAGCCAAGCATGATTTTTGCTGACGAACCAACCGGTGCACTTGACTCAAAAGCGGCCAGCGATTTGCTAAACAAATTGACCGAGCTTAATGACAAAAGAAGCGCAAGTATTGTGATGGTAACGCATGACCCAGTGGCAGCCAGCTACTGCAGCAAAGTTATTTTTATAAAAGACGGACAAATCTATACGCAGCTGTACAAAGGCGATCAAACGCAAAAAGCCTTTTTTGACGATATTATGAAAACGCAAGGCGTGCTAGGCGGGGTTCAACATGAACATTAATCAGCTGATTTTCCGCAACTTCAAAAAGAACGTAAAAAACTATTATTTATACGTTTTTGCACTAATTTTCAGCGCAGCATTATATTTTGCTTTTGTAACGCTGCAGTATGATCCTGCTCTTGATGCAACCAAAGGCTCAATTAAAGGAGGCGCGGCGGTTCGGGCCGCTTCTGTTTTACTTGTAGCCATTGTTTCTATCTTTCTATTATATGCAAATACGATTTTTATTAAGCGGCGCAGTAAAGAAATTGGCTTATTTCAGCTAATTGGCATGACCAAAACAAAAATTTTCCATATTTTGACCGTTGAAAATTTCATGCTATATTTTTCCTCATTGATTGTCGGCATTTTAATTGGTTTTTCGTTTTCAAAAGCGGTCATTATGATTTTGTTTAAAATCACCGATACAAAAGGCATTGCCAAGCTTCACTTTTCAGAAGAAGCCTTGATTCAAACGCTTATTGTGTTCGGCGTCATCTATTTGTTAATCATGACGATGAACTATCTTTTTATTAAAAGACAGACCATTTTAGCACTATTCCGCGTTACGTCATCAACAGAAAGCAAAACAAAAAAAATCAGTATTCTTGAAATTATTAGTGGAATTCTTGGCATGATCTTTATCGCTTCCGGCTACTATATTTCTGCTAAATTGTTTGACGGATCTTTTACAAGCATGAATGCTTTGTCCATCGCAATGGTATCTATTTTAGCTTCGGTTATCATCGGAACCTATTTGTTTTATAAAGGCTCGGTTCGATTTTTATTAAATCTTATGCGAAAAAGCAAAAGAGGTTATTTGTCAATTAACGATGTACTATCTCTTTCATCCATTATGTTTCGGATGAAATCAAACGCATTATTGCTGACGGTTATTACAACCGTATCGGCTCTTGCCATTGGCCTGTTGTGCTTGAGCTATATCTCTTATTACTCTGCTGAAAAGTCGGCTGAAGACTATGTCCCTAATGATTTTTCTATCAATAATACAAAAGACGCTGCTTCGTTTAAAGCAGCGCTGGATCAAAAGAAAATAGCGTATACGGAAAAAAAGATCGACGTCATCCAAGTAAACGTAAACGTAAAAAACATCTCAGAAAATAATTTAGAAGGTCCGATGGTAGACTCGTCCGCTATGGTTTTTTCGATTGTTAGCGAAAAATCTGTTAGTGGTGTAAATGTAGCTCAAAATGAAACTTTGTTTACCGGCTATAATGATATGCTTCAACGAGTAAATTCATTTAAAGATTCCGGGGAAATTGAGCTAAAAGGAAAGAAAAAAGTCATTCCGCAAAAGTATATAGGTTTAAATCGAAAATTTCTCTTATCTACCTATTTTACGAGCGGCATGCCTACTGTGATTGTAGACGATTTCGTGTTTAACAAACTGGAAAAAGACGTCGATCCTTCTATTCAAAGAGAATCTTCTGTGTACACAGGGGTAGATATAACACAAGAAAATGACTTACCAAAAGCAAACGAGATTTTCAAAGAAATGAAATTGGGCAATCATACTTTCAATGATTCGCGTATCGAAACGGTAAAAAGCCAAAAGCAGACTATGGGTCTAATTATGTTCATTGTCGCTTTCCTTGGACTAGCCTTTTTAATCACCTCAGGGTGCATTCTTTACTTCAAACAAATGGACGAAAGTGAAGATGAAAAGCCGAACTATACCATTCTTAGAAAGCTAGGTTTTACCGAAAAAGACTTACTAAACGGAATAAAAATTAAGCAGCTCTTTAACTTCGGCATCCCGTTAATCGTAGGCTTGCTTCACAGCTATTTTGCCGTACAATCCGGCTGGTTCTGGTTTGGAACAGAGGTTTGGACACCCATGATTATCGTCATGATTGTCTATACGGCTCTGTACTCTATTTTTGGTATTTTATCTGTTCTTTACTATAAAAAAATTATTAAAGAAGCTCTTTAAAGATAAAAAGCACAAGCTACAGCTTGTGCTTTTTATCTTTAAATGCCATTAATTGCTGGCGTTTTCTTTATTTTCCGCACTGGCTGCATGCAAAAAATTTTCTAATCGCTTTTTGACAAACGGCCATTCGTCATCGATTATACTGAAGATGACCGAATCTCGTACGTATCCATCAGGTAAAACCATATGTTTTCTGCTGATGCCTTCCTGGGTAGCCCCTAACCGTTTAATAGCAGCTCTGGACCTATTGTTTCGCACATCCGTTTTGAATTGAACGCGGTGAAGCTTCAGCTCTTCAAAACAGTATTTTAACAATAAATACTTACACTCCGTATTAACCCGAGTGCGCCACACGGACGGATGGTACCACGTCCAACCTATTTCTACGCTTTTGTTGGGAAGTGATATATCTAAAAATCTCGTGCTTCCTACAATTGAATGTGACTTTATATCAAACACAGCAAAAGGCAGCTCTCTTCCCTCTTGCTTTGCTTTTAAAGCATTTTCAACGAGCCGTTTCATATCACTTAGACTATGAACGTTTACCGGGAGATGCTCCCAAATTTCTTTCGGTTTTGCAGCTTCATAGAGTCCTTGTTCATGCATTTTCCCAAGCGGCACTAGCTTTACCGCTGTTCCTACAAGCTCACCTGACTTTAGCATAACTTCGCTCCTTTTCGATACGTCTAAAGAAAATGTTAATACATGTATACGTACTGAAAAAGAGTCAGTTTCTGCTTATTGTAAGGTATCACTTTCAGAATACATAGCTAGTGATCAGCTAATTGCTTTTCGAGAAACTGACTGATTGTTTGGAAGGCTTGGTCTGCTGATTCTTTATTAAAGGTTTGTGAAAAAGGATTCATAAAACCATGAACGCCATAAAATTTTTTGATTTCCAAAAGCGGCTCTCTTTTTTGCTTTAATGAATTTATTAAACAGTCTACATCAAATGTTTGCTCTTCAGCAGGAAAAATAAGAAGAGTTGGGCAAACAGGACTTCTATTTACATAATCTCTAATACGGGATCCGTAACAGCCAATCACAAAGTCACACAAATTGTTTTCACTGCATAGCCACGATATTGTTGCTCCTACACTGAATCCTATAACTCCTACTTCTTCATATTCTTGTTTTAGTTGAATTAGCATGTTAGTAATTTGTTTTGAACCCTCATCAATCCCAATGTTTTGAACAAAGTTTTGATAAGCCATTCCTTCTTCTTCATAACTATAGGAAACGTCTTTAGATAATAAGTTAGGACAGATAATATCTGCCTCTAACTTAGACAGTTTCTCTTTCATCCACTTCATATGATCGTTCACACCGTATATTTCATGAATCAATAAAATAGCTTTATTTGATTTTTCCATTACTTTTATAAAACAGTCGTTTCCCTTGTCAATTCACGATGCAATACGTCTCCCATGCGCTTCATGCCTTCAACGATTTGTTCAGCAGACATATTAGAATAATTCAAGCGCAGCGCATTGTTTCTTGTGCCGTTTGGAAAGAATGGCGTTCCAGGCACGCAGGCTACGTTATTTTTTAGACATTCTGAAAAGATATGTCCTGAATCGATCCCTTGAGGCAGTTCCACCCAAATAAACAATCCGCCTTCTGGCTTACTGTAAGACAAATTCTCCGGGAAAAATTCTTCAATGCACGATAGCATTTGGGTACATCGCTCTTTGTATACGGCTTTAATTTTTTGAAGGTGCTCTTCGATATCATAAAGCTCCATGTACTTAGCCGTTACGCGCTGAGCAAAGCTGTCCGTATGCAAGTCTGCCACTTGCTTAAACGCTACGTACTTATCAATGAAGTCTTCATCTGCACACACCCAGCCGATTCGAAGACCTGGCGCAAAAATTTTAGAGAATGTGCTGATATAAATAACTCTGCCTTCTGTATCAAAATGCTTAACCGGCGGCAGCGTTTCTCCTGCAAATCGGACTCCTCCGTACGGATTATCTTCTACAATCAGCACATCGTATGCGTTCGCAAGCTCAATCATTCGCTGACGTCTTTCGCGCGTTAAGGTGCGTCCTGTAGGGTTTTGAAAATCAGGAATCGTATAAATAAATTTCGCATGGGGATTTTCCTGAAGCTTTTTCTCTAGTTCTTCCATAATCATTCCGTCTTCGTCCATGTCCACTTCTACAAACGTCGCATTATAGGATTTAAATACGTTAATAGCCGCTAGGTACGTTGGGCTTTCACAGATTACCACGTCTCCGTCATTAAGAAACAGTCTTCCGGTAAGATCGATTGCCTGCTGAGATCCGGACGTAATTAAAATGTTCGAAACCGTGGACTCAATGCCGATGTCCTTCATTCGTTTAGAAATTGCTTCTCGTAAAGGAATATACCCTTCAGTTGTACTATATTGAAGCGAAGCGGCTCCGTCTTCATTTAATACCGCGCGGCACGCATCGTTCATTGCTTCAACGGGAAATAGCTCCGGCGCTGGAAGTCCTCCTGCAAACGAAATGACTTCTGGTCGTTCCGTTACTTTTAAGATTTCACGCGTTTCAGAGGATTTTACAAGACTAGCTCGTTGGGCAAATTTATCTTTCATTAATGATCATTCCTTTTCTAGATTTTAAACTTTTACAATAATTATTCGAATAGTCAGAAAAATTTAAGCAGAAGCCGTGGAAGATGCCTTTTTAATAGACAACCAGCATCTGCTTGCTCTCTGACTCTTCATTTCTTCTTGATGCCACGTTCTCCTTTCGGTACATATTTTTCTCATTCACTATTTGTAATACAAATCAAAGGTCGTACGATAATTATGGCTTTGTATTTAATGTATGTTAAAAAGGATAACATAAAAATCAAATAAATAAACAATAAATTCTATAAATTCTTAATTTTTTATGCGAATATATTTATCTTAGTAAACTATTTTGTAAGATCTCTTCCCTTTTATACTCATTAAATCGTTTCATGAGATAATCATAAACCTAAAATTTAACATTTTCTATTGACTATATATATCATTAAATGATATATATTAATTAACGATATATCGTTTAATGATATAAGGAGGTTGAATATGCCGCGAAACGATTCATTAGAGACAGGGGAACTTACCGATACGTCCTACTACATCTTAGTGTCCCTCATAGAAGCAAAACACGGGTATCTTATTATGAAAACCATTGAAGACATGACCAATCAACAGTTTTCGATTGGACCTGCATCCATGTACACCACGATTAAAAAGCTTCTTGCAGCTGAGTTAATTATGCTTTTTAGCGAAAGCAAAGACAAAAAGAAAACGTATGTTGCAACGGAAAAAGGAATTCAGTTTTTAAAAAAAGAAATTCAGCGCCGTAAAGAAATGATTAAACACGCTGAAGATGCTTTAGGAGGTTTATAAATGAAAAAGACAAAATACATAATGAGCGGCGGAACGGCTTTTGCAGAGCAAGAAGATTTACAAAAGCTCAGCGACTATGCTAAAAAAGGCTGGCTATTAGATCGTTTTGCATTTTTAGGATATACCTTAAAAAAAGGAGAGCCTCAAGACCTTCAATATTCACTGGATTTTCAGGAAAATGCAGATGATGAATATTTTCTGCTTTTTAAAGATGCTGGATGGCAGCACGTTTGTTCAGAGGGGCATGCAATGCATATTTTCAGCGCACCTCCGGGAACAAAACCTATCTATTCCGATATAGAGACTATTATTGACAGATACAAACGAGAAAAGCATTTCGTAGGGAAAGCAGCGCTATCTATTCTTGCCATTATGGTGTTTCTTCTGCTTTTTAACGCTATGAGCTCATACGGTTGGTTGCCAGAAGCAGTGGGAATGATTAGCGACATTTTATTGATAATTTCAACAGTGCTTCTAGTATTTCCAGGACTTCCTTACCTGGCGTATCAGCGTAAGTTAAAAAAGCTTCGCAACATCTAAAGAGATACTCTTTTTATTGACCTTTCCTATAAAACCCTTTATAATCCTTATTAACTCGATAAGATTTAAAGGTTTTAGTACAGGAGTGATGAAAAGTGAAATGGCTTCATTTGCTGTTTAATGAACGATGTCCTAAATGCAAGCAAGTGTTAAATACATCAAAATCCAATGCGCTTCGCTCTACTGTTGTGAAAATATGTCCGTCGAACCACTATCAAAAAGAATTTCATCCTGCGCTTGAAACGTTTGTGGAAAGTGATGAAGTACTATAAAAAAGCTAAAGCTATGGAAATCCATAGCTTTAGCTTTTTTTATAGCAGCCCCCACCAAATCTTAATTGCCGTTGCTAAAATTAAACCGGCAAGGATCCACTGAAGCACTTTTGTATTCATTTTCTGACCAACTTTTGCCCCAATTGGAGAAGCAATTAGGCTTGCTACCACTAATATAAGTGCAGGTATAAATGGGACTTGATGCGTTATCAGCTTTCCAACCGTCGAACCAATGGAAGAAATAAAGGTAACGGCTAGTGAAGTTGCGATGGTAATTCGAGTTGGAATTTTAAGTACCACGAGCATCACGGGAACTAAAATAAAGGCTCCTCCTGCTCCTAACACCCCTGCTACGGCTCCGATAAGCAGTGATAAAATAGAAGCTAATCCTTTGTTGAATTGAAGTTCGCCTTCTTTTATCTCATCTAAATTTTTCTTTGGGATAAACATCATAATAACCGCAATAAGAGCTAAAACTCCATATACAACATTTAATCCTTGTTCATTCATATAATGTGAGCTGTAGCTTCCAATCATGCTGCCGATTAGAATATTGCTGCCCATATATAAAATTAATGATTTGTTTAAAAATCCGCTTTTTCGATACGCCCATACGCCGCCTATTGTCGCAAAGAACACTTGAACAGCTCCTGCACCTGAGACTTGATGAGCCGTTAATGCTCCTACTCCTACCAATGGAGGAATATATAACAGCATCGGATAATTAATAACAGACCCGCCAATACCGACCATACCGGAAATAAACGACCCAATAAATCCAATAAGAAAAAGCGTGATGATAAATGTAAGATCCATCTATAGTCGCTCCGTTTCATATAAGGAAAGGGTACCTTTTACAACAGATACCCTTTTCGTCCATTATTTCTTATCCTTTTTTAATCCAAAATTTAAGAACGTCGCCTTCTTCTGTCTGAAGAAGCTCATGACCGCCAGATTTCGCCCAAGCTGCAAGGTCATTTTTCGCCCCTTTATCCGTTGCGTGAATTTCTAACACTTGACCTGCTTCTAGTTCATTCATTGCTTTTTTTGTTTTAACAATCGGCATTGGACAGGCCAGCCCTTTTGCATCTAGTACTTTAGTTGATTCCATTTCTCTCTCTCCTTTGTTTAGGTTTTAGCGAATCGCACAGCGGTTTGGTCCAATTTCCATTTCACGCTGTTTTTCTTCATCTGGACTTACTTTCCCCATATTAGTTTCACGGATTTCTTGATATGCATTTGGCTGCGGCGGTAAGTTATCTGTTACTAAGTGTCTGAACTCTGCTTCGTCTTTAATGTTTAATCCATGATTTTCTGCAAACAAAGTACCTAACTTTTCAGCTACGCTGCCGTTGTCATTTAGCTCATCAATAATCATAAAATGAGCTGGCAATACGATTAACTCATCTGATAATGCTTTATAGCGTGTATAAAGCGTTTCGCGCAGATCGCCTACCCAGTCTTCAGCCATACCAGCTAAATCAGGACGTCCAATTGAATCAATGAACAAAATATCACCTGAAAGCAAGTATTGATCGTCTACGATAAAAGAAGTTGATCCAATCGTATGACCCGGTGAATAAAGAGGCTGAATCGTAATCATTGTGTTACCAATGACGACATCACTGCCTTCTTCTAACGCGTTGTAGTCAAAAATCACTTCTTCTGCATCTTTTGGAGGCAGCCAGTACGCTGCATTTGTTGCTTCCGCAATAACTCTTCCTCCTGAAATGTGATCTGCATGAAGGTGCGTATCAAACACATGCTTAACAGTGACACCATGTTCTTTGGCAAAGTTAATATACACATCCGCCATACGCGTCGCATCAATAATAGCCGCTTCACCGTTTGATACGATCATATATGATAAGCACCCTTTACCGATACGAACAAACTGATAGATCTCTCCGCCGTCTTTTAAATCTCCGACTTTAACAGGCTCTAAATATTCACTCCACGCTTTCATACCGCCTTTAAGGTACGATACGGTAAGACCCGCTTCTGAAAGCATGTCAGCTACCATCACTGATGAACCTTCTTTGGCGCAGACAACTAACACTTCTTTATCAGAAGGGATTTTTTCTAAGATTTCTTCTACTCCGTCTAAAAGATCGAAATACGGCACATTTAAATGCTGAAATTGATGACCTTCAATTTTCCAATCGCTAAAATCACTTTCGTTACGAACGTCCAAGATAAATAGCGCTTCTTTATTGATAATTTTAGATGTAACTTCTTTTGCAGTAAGAACATGTACTGTCATATTAAAATACCTCCTTGGGTATATAAAATATCAAAATTTTTTAATTCACTATAATTCATTAGTTATTCTACTTTACCTGTCCAGTCACGCATACCAGGAACCACGTTAATTAGATGTTTAAACCCTTGCTTTTTCATCGTTTGCCCTGCCATTTCACTTCGTCTTCCAGAGTGGCAAATAATATAAATTTCATTCTCTTTATTTAGCTCATTCGAACGTTTTTCTACTTCACCAAGGGGAATATGAACTACGCCTGGAATATGAGCTTCATCGTATTCTTCTACTTCACGAACGTCTAAAATATGAAGATGTTCATCATTCTCTACTTTTTTCGCAAATTCTTCTAATGAAATTTCAGGAATTGGCGTTACGTTTTCTTCAGCGCCGCCTTTACGAAGAAAGTGGTGAAGAACGTCACCTGCTGCCTCGGTACCTAAATACTCATGACCTGTGCTTTTTGCCCACGCTTGTAAGTCAGCCGTAGAGCCTTTATCCGTTGCTTGAATTTCTAGTACTTGACCTGCTTCTAATTCATTCATTTTCTTCTTTGTTCTTACGATTGGCATTGGACATGCTAACCCTTTTGCATCTAATACGAAGTTTCCTTGCATCATTTCTTTTTTCCTCCTTGGTTTAAATACTAGTAGGGGTATATTTTTCTCCAAAAAAATTAGATCGTTTCCCCTTTCCACTCCATCATTCCGCCTGTCATATTCGTTACACTGTAGCCTTGCTGCTCAAGAAAACGAGCTGCCATTCCGCTTCTGCCTCCAGAACGACACACCACAATGTAGTTCTTTGCTTTGTCTAACTCATGCATACGGAATTCCAATAAAGGAAGCGGGATATTTAACGCGTTTGGAATTTTACCTATTTTTACTTCCTCTACTTCACGCACATCTAAAATGTGAATTTGTTCTTGTTTTTTTACTAATTGTTCTACTTCTTGTGCCGCTATTGTCTTCACGCTACTTCTCCTCCTTTTTGATTTATCTCCACGTATTCATGCCGCCTTTAACGTTGGTGATGGATGTAAAACCTTGTTTTTTCAACAGTTTACTTGCTTTCATACTTCTCATTCCGCTTTGACAAATAACGATTACTTCTCTGTCTTTTGAAAGCTGGCCTGTTTGCGCTGGCAGTTCTGATAAAGGAATGTTTCGAAACCCTTTAATATGTTTGGTACGAAATTCATGCGGTGTTCGCACATCGATAAACTGTTTATGTTTATTTTTTAACTCTGCTTTTAATTCCATCGTCGATATTTGCTGTATTCCTTTTACTGGTGCAAAACGCTGATACAAAAACCACAGCAGAAAGATGATAATAAGCGCATTGATAATCATATTAACCCTCGCTTCATGAGTTATCTTTTAGATGAATAAGTTTACGTTTCCATCTTCTGCGTCGGCTAAATACGCCGCTACGCCTGCATATTCAATATTATCTAGCAGCTCTTTTTCCTGTAACCCTAGAAGATCCATCGTCATCGTACAAGCCACTAGCTTCACATCTTGTTCTTGCGCCATTTCGATAAGCTGCGGCAGCGTTAGGGCATTATGCTTTTTCATTACGTTTTTAATCATTTTAGGTCCCATACCTGCAAAATTCATTTTAGATAAGCCCATTTTATCCGCACCGCGCGGCATCATTTTGCCAAACATCTTTTCTAAAAATCCTTTTTTCACCGGCACCATTTCTTCTTTACGAAGTGCATTCAATCCCCAAAACGTATGGAATATCGTCACTTCATGATCATAAGCAGCTGCTCCGTTGGCAATAATATAAGCTGCCATCGCTTTGTCATAATCACCGCTAAATAATACAATTGTTGTTCGTTTCTTTTGTTCAGTCATGTTGTTCCTCCTCTTACCCTACGGGGTATATTTAATTCTAAAAAAAATTAGCCTTTTTGAATGTAAAAGATAAATGTGCTGCCTTCTTCTTTAAAATCAATAAGCTCGTGTCCTGTTGATTTTGCCCACGCTGTTAAATCACTTTTAGCACCTTTATCTGTTGTTTGCACTTCTAATACTTGACCTGTTGTTAAAGTATCCATTGCTTTTTTTGTTTTTACGATTGGCATTGGACAAGCTAGTCCTTTTGCATCTAAGACATGATCAATTTTCATCGTATTTCTCTCTCCTTTTTATATACATATACCTGTAAGGGTATATTATACTAAATAATGATATTCGTCAACCTTAAACAAGGTGACAATGATTAACGACTTTTCACTAACAGCTGTACAGCTTCTTTCACTAAACCTTCCGTTGGCTCTCCTTGCTCCAGACTTTCTCTAACGCACTGTTCAAGATTGCTGCTCACAATGACTCCCATTGTGCGATCAATGGCACTTCTTGCAGCAGATAATTGAGTCACGACGTCTCGGCAGTCTTTTCCTTGCTCCATCATGCTAAGCACGCCTTTTAGCTGCCCTTCAATTCGGCGCAGGCGATTTTTCACCTGTTGGTTATACTCCATAATCAAATACCCCTTTCTTTCCTTTACTTTTACACTTACACGCTGCTAACTCATAGCTGCGTACTTCAAAACCTTTTTTTCGTAAGAACCTTACGCCCAAATTTAACTCCACTCTATCTCTGGCAATCAGATGAACGCTGCCCTGTGGAATTTCTGAATAAAAGCGTTTTAGATACGCATACGGAATAACTATACCAATCGAATCGCGAACTTCATGGTAATGACGAATATCTACAACCGTTCGCCCAAGTTCTTTTGCTTCAGATTCACGTATGCACTGTATTCTTTTAACGGGATAATAACGTTTGTATGCAATAAATAAAATAGCAAGCAACAACACTGCTATATAGAGCATAACCATCACCGCCTTGCTATTGAATTAATGTTGTTTACATGCTTTATATTATACCCCTATAGGTATATTGTCAAGCGAGAAAATTATATTTAATTTTGCTCATTTACATAGTTGCTTTACCTCGAACTAGTCCATTTTATACAGCTTAGGCATTATAAATGTTGGTCTTTAACTCGCTTTATATATGTACCCCCTACCCTATCGACCAAACATATTCTTCATCATCGTCGCTCGTATACAGCGCTGAAAATCAAGCTTACTGCATCATTCACGTCTACACACAAAAGGTCCAGTTCCCAAGGAGAACCGGACCTTTTATGGTAAAAAGCTGATTAGCTTTGATGATAAATATTATGCCATTGATTCCACGAACTGTGTGGATGCTGCTGGTGCCACTGATTCCATGGCACATATGGATTTTGCTGATGCCACTGATTCCACGTACCGTGCGGATACTGCTGATGCCACTGATTCCAAGGTGTGTATGGATGTTGTTGATGCCATTGATTCCATGTGCCGTGCGGATACTGTTTATGCCACTGCTCCCAAGGTACATGAGGATGTTGCTGATGCCATTGATTCCACGTGCCTTGAGGATGCTGATGATGCCATTGTTCCCATGGAATATAATGTTGCTGTCCTTGATGCATATTTCGTCAACTCCTTTTCCTTTGCCACATCATATGTTCTTTTTAGAATTTAGAGCTTATCTATTTTAAAATATAGGCGTTTGATTAATTATGAATTAAATTACATATCTGTTCTTATATAGTAACACTCAAATAAAACACCCAGCATGATTTCAAATGGTTAAAAACTTGCCTTTACTAATGGCCATCTTACTTATAGGAGTAAGCTTTTCTCTTATAAGCGGAAGCGTAAACTTATCTGGAAGTATAGAATGGATATTTCTTATCATTAGCCTTATTGCTAATATTACTGCCGTGATTGGCCATTCTTTACACGTATTTGTCTACCTTCCTGTGAAAAAGGCTGAGAAAAATCTAAAAGAAACGTTTCAATGAACATAAGCAAAAGAAGCAGGTTTCTTATAAGAAACCTGCTTCTTTTTCCTGCTTTTATTGAACTGGTTTTTCTCGGCTTCTATACACCAAAAGATGCATGTAGCTCTTTATTCGGAAGGAGATGGAAATCTTGCTGCTTCGAAATGCGACACATTTTCTGTTGTGACAATTGTGCCGTCAACATTACCTTCCGCGAAGACTTCAACTCGATCTCCTTTTTCTAAATTGTAAATAGTAGAGACCGATACTACGTTAACAAATATAGTGTTTCCTCCAAAGAAATCATTATCAATTGCGATAACTGCCGTGCCATTGACACGAATTTCTACGCGCGCTCGATAATCGACAGTCGTATCGTTAGGAAGAAATCCAATTGTAGCAACAAGAGAATAGACGCCATCTTTTTTGGGGCGAAAAACAGACGTAACAGGATTATATTCATTTGCTAAATCAAATTGTTTAAACTGATAAGAAACTTTCACAGAAGTGTTTGCTGATACGGGCTGATTTGTAAGGTTAAGAGCACGAAACGCTGAGTCCCTTGTATTTCCTTGTGGGGAAGAACAATGATGATGTTTCTTAGAAAAATGAGACTTTTCTACATAATATCTATCATCTTTTTTAATCGTAATCATCCTTTCTTTATGTGTCTATCTATTTTATTCATCCGCAGGAAAAATGCTTGGATGCTTGTCCTTTAACACATAATTTTCACTAGAGGAAACGATAGATTTCTGAGTTTTCCACAAAAAAACACCTTCTCATTCGAGAAGGTGTTTAGGAATTAACCTACAATATTGTAACCAGCGTCTACGTGTACGATTTCTCCCGTTACGCCGCGTGAAAGATGGCTCAGTAATACAACCGTCATGTCGCCAACTTCTGCTTGCGTTACGTTACGCTTAAGAGGTGCCTTTTCTTCAACTTTGTGAAGAATTTGGTTAAAGTCAGAAATACCTTTTGCTGCAAGCGTACGAATTGGACCTGCTGAAATAGCATTTACGCGGATATTGTCTTTTCCTAAGTCTAATGCTAAGTATTTTACTGAAGACTCAAGCGCTGCTTTCGCTACGCCCATTACGTTATAGCCTTCAACTGCGCGCTCTGCACCAAGATAGCTCATTGCTACAAGAGAACCGCCTTCTGTCATAAGAGGTTTTGCTGCTTTTGCTACCGCGATAAATGAATAAGCGCTTGTATCTTGAGCAAATGCATATCCGCTTCTTGATGTATTGATAAACTCACCGTTTAAATCTTCTGAGTGAGCAAACGCAACAGAGTGAATCACTCCGTGAACTGTGCCTGCTTCTTCTCCGATTTTCTTGAACGCTGCTTCAATGCTTTCATCGCTGTTCACGTCACATTCAGCAATTAGTGATGCTTGAATTTCATTTTTTTCTAGCAGCTTGTTCAATTTTCCTAGTGAACGTTCTTTACGGTATGTAAAAATTAAGTTTGCTCCTACTTGATGAAGGGCTTTTGCAACACCCCAAGCAATACTTCTGTCGTTGGCAACTCCCATAATCACAATGTTCTTGTTCTTTAATTGTAATAAATCTTCCATATTATCCTCCAAAAAAAATTAGTCATCAATGATGACTAATAGGTAATTGTATAGCTTTATTATAGCACAAAGATGCGCTTAGTTCCTAAGAGTCTTATGAATTAACCGATTTTGCTCTATAACTTATCTGAATCCTGCAGCCATGCTTGCGTTGTTTCAGCAAATTTTTTGGCTGCAGGTGAAAGATGATAACGAGTAGCTAGACCAATTGAACGGTAGCTGTCTACTTGAAACGGAATCGCACGCAGCTCTTGCGGGATCGAATCTAAAAGCATTTCAGGTAAAATGCTAATTCCTAAGTGATGCGTAACCATCGATAAAATAGCACTTTCATCCATTAATTCAAAACGGATGTCAGGCTGAATGCCGTGTTCTTCAAACAATTGCTTAATATCATGATAACCGCCGTATGTCGGCATAATAAACGGTTCTTTCTCTAGATCTTCAAAAGAAACGGTTTTCTGATGGTATAGAGCACTTTGATTCGATACGACGCACAGCAGCCGGTCTTTTTTTAAAGAAATAATATGAAATTGACTTGAATGCGTAATGTTGATAAAGCCGCAGTCTATTTCTCCGCTCAGCAGCCACTGTTCAATTTCAAGGTAGTCGCCTTCCTTGAGCTGAATTTGAATCTCAGGATAGTTTTTCTCCATCAGCCGAATAATTTCAGGAAGCCATTTGGTCGACACGCTTTTAAAAATACCGATTTTAATCGTTCCTTTTGCAAGACCTAAGAGGCTGGCTGCTTCTTGATGAACTTTTTCATTTTCTTGCAGCACTTTCCGAATAGCAAGCAGCATCGTTTCGCCTTCTGTTGTTAAGGTAATACCCGCCCTGTTTCGATTTACAAGCGGAAATCCAAATTCCGATTCAAGATTTGTAATGGCATGACTGACCGCTGACTGCGTGAGCGCCATCGCATCTGCCGCTTTTGTAAAGCTTTGCAATTCCGCTACTTTGTTTAAGATTTCATATTTCACTAAGCTCATTTTATCCCACTCCAACATGAATTTAATTCACGTTCATCATTATAAAGATTCATTTTATTAATATCAAATTCCTTTGTATACTGTGGGTACATGATAAAAAATGGAGGGTTGAACGTGAGTTACCGCACACGAGCAAATATGATGATGATTGGGGTAAACGTATTTTGGGGTATGTCGTACGTGTTTATGAAAATGGGGCTTAGTTCACTCGGGTCATTTACCATTATTGCGCTTAGATGTTTGATTGCTTTTTTCATTGCCGGGCTGTTTTTTCATAAGCCTTTACGGCAAATCACGCGCAAAACGATTTTATCATCCGCTATTTTAGGGTTTTTACTGTTTTCCGTTTTTGCATTTGTCACGTTTGGCGTCAGCATGACGTCTGCTTCAAATGCCGGATTTCTTGTCAGTTTAACGGTCATTTTTGTTCCGTTGCTCACCTGCGTGTTAGTGAAGAAGCTTCCTTCTTGGCCGATTGGGCTCGGCATTATCACTACCCTAACCGGTATAGGTGTTTTAACTTTAAAGCACTCCTTTCATATGAATGCTGGTGATTTACTTTGCATTGGAACCGCACTATGTTATGCCGTTCATATTACGTTGACAGGCACGTTCACCAAAAATGAAAATCCAATTGCTCTTGGCATTTTACAGCTTGGTTTTGCTGGATTGTTTGCACTGCTTTGCAGCTTTTTATTTGAGCACCCGAGCATCCCCACTACTTTATCATCATGGGTTGCGATTTTAGGTCTTGGCGTTCTTTGCAGCGCGATTGGCTTCATTTGTCAAGCTATTGCGCAGCGCTATACAACTCCTACTCACACAGGCCTTATTTTTGCAACAGAACCGATTTTTGCTGCGCTGTTTGCCGTTCTTTTTTTGCATGAGCTGTTTACGCTTAAAGAACTGATTGGTTCTGTTATTGTCATCGCAGGGATTTTAATTGCGCAGTTAGACGATTTGCTACTTAAAAAAAGCGTTCATTATCAAGAGACACTGCCAAAGTAAAAGCCGCTAGATAAAAATCTAGCGGCTCACTTTATACCTTATATGTATAAAACTTTTTATCTACGTTCATCACCGGGAAATTCTCAGGCAGCTTTTCTTTCTCTATATGTTGAAACCCATTTTTCTCATAAAATCGATGAGCAGCTCTATATTGTAATGTGGTTCCTAAATATATTCTTTCCACTTCCTGCTTTTTTGCCCACGCGATGGCTGTATGCAATAACCGATGAGCTGTTTTGAAATTTGCTCCTCTATAAGACTTTGCTACAAACATTTTTCGCAGCGCTACTTGACGGCTGCCGATGTCTATTAAAGCCACGCTTCCTACTACTCTTTCGTTACAAACAGCAACCCAGAAGTTTCCGTTTCCCTGTTGATAAAAGCTTTCAATTTCAAACAAATCAGGCTGATCTTTTTCCGTTATCGGAATGTGGTATTCTTGCTGCTGAATAGGAAGAATTAAATCCACTACTTGCTGTTGATACTTGCTAGCATATGGCTGAATAATGATACTTTCACTCAAAACCTCCACCGCCTCTAATCAGTTTACTCCATCTTACTTTTGACTGTTTTTAATACTGCACAGCCTATGTTCATTATAAAACCAATCACAATACCTGCAAGAATCGATATCACACCTACAGCGATAAAATCGCCTTTAGTCGGCTGAAATAAATTCATGGAAAGCAAACCGAACATAAAAAGCATGGGAATAAGATAACTCAGCATCTTTTTCAATTTCGCACCTCATTTCCTTATCTTTATAAACCCTGTAACCATTTTATCGTATAGTAATTTCCTATTTATTACAATCATTATCTTATTTCATATTTTTATCGAAAAAATGAAATAAAGTGCCTGCCTCTCGTTCCTTACTAATTTAAGAGACAGACACTTATTTATAAAACATGACTCGTGGCTTGTAAAAAGAACTGAGACTGTTCGTAGTTGTACGTTACTTTTGAAAAGTCAAACGGCTGGCCGTTGGCTAAATGAAAAAGCGTTTCAATAAACAATTTAGGATCGCCTTCTTTTAATCCTAAGTATGTAGCTTCTTCTTCGTTCAGCTTGCCGACGTGAAGATATAGATCAGAAAACCCGATTTTTAAGCCAAGTCCTTCTTTAATGTAATGAAAAATAGAATGAGAAACAATTTCATTATTTAAGTACGTAACGATGGATTTATTATAAAACGATTCTTCTAGACAAAGCGTCTGGCCGTTAATATACCGTACTCTTTTTACATAATAGACGTCACTATTTTCTTCTATGTTTAAATTTAACGCGGCTTCTTGCGTCGGCTTTCGTACATCTAACTCAATCACTTCCGACGTTAACTGAAAATCTTCAAGTTCGCTCGTAAATCCTTGATTGGAAAGCAAGCCAATGTATCCTGTTCGTTTATGACGACGGACAAAAATGCCGCTTCCTCTCACTTGAAAAACAACGCCTTTTTTCTCCAGCAGATCCAAGGCTTTTGTTACCGTACTTTTGCTTGCCTTAAACTGCGCCATCAGCGTTTCTAATACCGGCAGCTTATCTCCTTGCTGAAGCTTGTGTTCTTCAATATAGGTTTCAATTTCAATTGCAATTTGTTGGTATTTAATCATAGCTATACCTCTTTACTGAATTTGTCTCAAGAATAACACGATTATACCATAATCTAACTCCATGCCATAAACTTAAATTATTTATTGATTATTATTTTATTAGAGTATTGATAAATTGTATCGATACAATTATACTGAAGCGTATAATCAACAAAGAGGTTACAATCACGCCGGTTATTATCACCAATTCAAGCGCTTATCGAGAAGTGATTGTTGAAGATGTTGAAACTAGCGGGCTGAATCAAACATTATTTACCGTAGTGAAATAAGGAGGAACTAACAATGACAAAGATGCCAAAGAATTTTTTATGGGGCGGCGCATTAGCAGCTCATCAATTTGAAGGTGGATGGAACCAAGGCGGAAAAGGACCGAGCGTAGTAGACGTTATGACTGCAGGTGCGCACGGTGTGCCGCGACAAATCACCGAAACAGTAGAAGACGATAAATTCTATCCAAATCACGAAGCGATTGATTTTTATCATCGCTACAAAGAAGATATCGCACTGTTTGCAGAAATGGGCTTAAAATGTTTGCGAACGTCGATTGGCTGGAGCCGTATTTTCCCTAAAGGCGATGAAACTGAGCCAAACGAAGAAGGACTAAAATTCTATGACGATGTATTTGATGAACTGTTAAAGCATGGAATTGAACCGGTTATTACGCTGTCTCACTTTGAAATGCCACTGCATTTAGCTCGAGAATACGGCGGGTTTAGAAGCCGAAAAACAGTAGATTGCTTTGTGAAGTTCGCTGAAGTTTGTTTCGACCGCTATAAAGATAAAGTCACGTACTGGATGACGTTTAATGAAATTAACAATAAAATGGATGTAAACAATCCTCTATTCTTATGGACGAACTCAGGTGTTTCTGTAAAACCGGGTGAAAATGCAAAAGAAGTGATGTATCAAGCGGGACATCATGAACTGCTTGCAAGCGCTCTTGCCGTATCAAAAGGAAAAGAAATTAATCCCAATTTCCAAATCGGAGCGATGGTGTCACACGTGCCAATTTATCCGTATTCTTCAAATCCTGACGATGTGATGTTAGCAGAAGAAACAATGAGACAGCGCTACTTCTTCCCTGACGTTCAAGTTCGCGGCTATTATCCAAGCTATGCATTAAAAGAATTCGAACGAGAAGGCTATCATATTCCGTTTGAAGAAGGCGACGAAGAAATTTTACGAAACGGAAAAGTCGATTATTTAGGATTCAGCTATTACATGTCAACAACGGTTAAAAGCGACGTTGAAGCTGATAATACGGGCGATATCGTAAACGGCGGATTGCCAAACGGCGTAGCAAATCCTTATATCAAATCAAGCGATTGGGGCTGGTCAATTGATCCAACGGGCTTGCGCTATACGTTAAACCGCTTCTACGACCGCTATCAAATTCCGCTGTTCATCGTAGAAAACGGATTTGGCGCCATTGATACGGTTGAAAAAGACGGATCCATTCATGACGCATCACGAATTGAATATTTAAAATCGCACATCGAAGCGTTAGAAAAAGCTGTGACATACGATGGTGTTGATTTAATGGGCTACACGCCGTGGGGAATTATTGATATTGTTTCCTTTACAACAGGCGAAATGAAAAAACGATACGGCATGATTTATGTCGACCGTGACAATGAAGGAAACGGATCGATGAAGCGCTACAAAAAAGATTCCTTTAACTGGTACAAACATGTAATTGAAACAAATGGTGAAGAACTATAAGAAATTAGAAAAAGCCGGACTCCTGCGTAAAAACATAGGAATCCGGCTTTTTTAAAACGTGTAAAAATAAAGGCAAATACATTATCTCGGTTTATCTACTAGCTGTGTTTGCGCAATTTCCGTTTGCTTAATTCCCGCTCGTTGAATTTCATCAGCAAACGATTCATGTTTCAGCGTTTTGATTACCTTTTCGCTTCCATCTCGAAGAGTATACACTCTAAATTCATACATACTCTGCCCTCTCCTTTAAGCTATGATTGATGCGATACATTAGATGCGCTCCTGTAAAAGCAACTCATAATAGAGGTAACTTTTTTCTCTTCTTTACTTTACCCACTTTTTAGGAAACTAGACAACGAGATTTAATCTGACGCGACAAAAGACAAACCAAAAGCCTTTGCGGCAAGCAAAGGCTTTGATCTATTTAATATTATTGTTCAAAAATGGTTCCTTTTTTAAACTTTGACTGTTTAAAAGCAAATTTCGTCAAAAGAATATATGCGATTCCTGCGACTACTACTCCTATAATCCAACCTAAATCAACTTCGATAAACGCAGCACCTGCACCGATGAGCATCGCAAGCATGGCGCACGGATTATAGCCGGAAAACGGTCCTTTTTCTTGATACAATTCTTCTACGTTTACTCTTTGTTTCCGTAAAATATAATAATCGACTAGTAAAATAGAAACAATCGGCCCTAAAAAAGCAGAGTAAATTAAAATGAAGAGCCCAAGACCTGCAGCTGACGAATCTTGAACAAGCACCCAAGGGAACGAGCAAAAAGCAAGCAGTCCAGTAATGGTAACCGCCACTTTATAGTTTGCTTTTGTCAGCAGCGTAATCACATACGTAGGCGGAATAATATTTGCCACCATGTTTACCGCAATCACGCCAATCACAATAAAAGCTGATACAGCGACGGTAATATATGAATTATCCACTACAACCGCAAACGCTTTGACAGGATTGGATATGCCCGTAGCAGAAGCAAGCATTGCCCCGATTGTAAGAACGAATCCATAGGCTACTAGAATTGGTGTAAAGTATAAGAACCCACGCTTTGTGTCGCTAATTCCTGGCTTCAGTTCTCTAGAGTAATCGGCTGCGCTTAGAAAAATCGCTGCATAATTCCCCATGAACATCATAATGAAAGAAAAGAACGGAAGTCCCCATGAACCTTTTGTATGTACCCACTTCTCCCCTACTACCTCACTATGAGAAGTTAAAAGAACACCAAATACGTAAACAAGGCCAAGCAATATGATGATTGAAGCAAGCATCTCTACCCATTTAACCGCGTGGAAGCTGTACAGGGAAAGCACAATTTGCAGCAGCTGAATGATAATAAAACAAAGAACAAGATTGTCAAAAGATCCTTTGCTCACAATTTTCCCGATTTCGTTTAAAGCGGTACCGCCTGTCCAGCTTTGGAAACCATACCAAATGATAGCTGGAATACCTCGTAAAAGAGAAGATATAACAGATCCTTTTATTCCAAAAGACATTCGGAGCTGCATCACATACGGTATGCCCGTCTTATAGCCGATTCGATCGTTCAAGACAAAAAAAGTAGAAATAATACCAATGGCAATAATCGCTGCCACAAACGTTTGAAAAAGATTTAATACCGCAGTACCTGCGATTACCAAGCTAGCCCCAAGCGTCATATTCCCTAAATTAACGCCGTCTCCAATCCACATAAACATATAGGACAACGGAGTTAGCTTTCGATCACTTTCCACTTTTGGCTTTAGTGACGGATCAAGACTTCTATCTTGATAAGAATGCACCTCTTCTATAACGGAACTTGTTGCATTTGTAGACACTATACACTCAACTCCTTTTTTATGATGTTTCCCCTCTCACTTCTAACATTAGATGTAAGTTAACTTAACATGTACATAGTGTATACGAATTCCAAAGTAAGTTCATTATTATTTATGTGAATTTTCTGATATTATTTTGTGCGATTTGACTAATTTTTGAACTCAGCTCGCAACATACAGGAGTTGATGATAATAAAAAATCCAAGCGCTTACAATAAGCGCTTGGATGAGTCATCTAATATTTATTTTTCACAGGCAATGTAGTCTTTATCTCGATCTAGCTTTGTATTGGCATCATACAGTGATTTTGACACATACGGTTTGTACTTTGTTTTGCCGCCTTTATTTTTCACATTAGCCGCACGAGCTACGCCGCCTTTGTAGTCTTTGTTTAATTCCGTGCAGTTTTTGTAAGATTTAGCTGCCGCATCTACGTTTGAAACCGTGCTAAAAGATACACTTGTTAATAAACCGAAAGATAGAACAATTGGAAAAATCTTTTTCATAAGAGATACTTCCTTCCTATATTTTTTCTAATTAATAATAGAATGTTCTATCAATCTTTTCAATCTTTTTTTTACATTTAAACTACTATTATCCAAATTTATTTTTATTTACGAGTAACTTTAAGAGCCTTGACCGCTTGTTTAGCCGCTTCTGCAATCAGTTTATCATTATACTCCGCATCTTTTTCCGTACGATTGGAAAGGATCGCAAGAACAATTGGATCTCCTTTCGGCGGCCAAAGGATAGCAATATCATTTCGCGTCGCGTATGAGCCTGCGCCTGTCTTATCAGCTACTTCCCAACTTTTCGGCACGCCCGCTCGTATTAACGCATCCCCTGTTGTATTTCGCTTCATCCAATCTGTTAAAAGTGCACGCTTGTCTTCAGGAAGTGCCTGTCCAAGTACATACGTTTGAAGACTTGAAGCGAGTGCTCTTGGTGTACTTGTATCGTGGGTTTCTCCTGGATTCACTTCATTTAAATCCGGTTCAAAGCGCTCAGGCAGCGTCACATCGTCTCCTATGTTTTCTAAAGCTTCTTTAAATCCATCCGGTCCGCCCAGCTGCTGCAGAATTAAGTTCCCTGCCGTATTGTCGCTGTAGCGAAGTGATGCATCCGCGAGTTCTCGAAGAGTCATGCCTGTATCCACGTGCTTCTCTGTAATTGGATTATAGTTTACAAGGTCATCGCGCGTATAAAAGATACGCTCGTTGAGATCTTCGATTGACTTCTGCTGTAAAAGTGCGCCGACAGCAAGAGCCTTATGAGTAGACGTATAGGCAAAACGCTCGTCCGGGTGATACGTTACCGTTTTATTTGTACCGGTATCTAATGCATAAATGCCAAGATTCGCATCATATTTGTCTTCAAGCTTAGCAAACTCTCGATCACTCTTAGTTTCTTGTCTTTGACATTTTACCGTTTCAGCATGTACCTCGCTGCTTGAAAAGCTTACAGCCGCCGCGCACGACAGAGCGAGTACAGGCATCATTTTTTTAAGCTTTGAAGTACGAAATATCTCTTTCCATGTCTTCATTACACTTCATCACCTTTCAAAAAAGTATTTAGTATGTATTCTCTTAGGTAGAGATTACCAACAATGCTATTTTATCAATTGTTCACTCTCACAAACATGATAGTTTTATCACATTTATATAATAAAAGTGCCTCACACTGAAGGTGAGCAGTATAAAAACCGTAAGTACTTTAAAAAACAGGCGGCGTAACGGAAAATAAAATAATGGCTTTCTCTTCAAATATATTCTCCCATTTATGATTCAGATGCGAAGGGATTTTGACACTATCTCCTTTTTCTAGCACGTATACTTCCTCTTCCAAATACACTTTAATTTTCCCTTCTAAGACGTATGCCACTTCCTCCCCTTTATGCGCTAAAGGAGTTTCTGATGAAGCCATCATCGGCGGTACTTCCATAATTGCCGTAGCTAGATTCCCTGTGAAATCGGGTGATAGCAGCGAATACGTTAGCTCTTTTACCTTCATTGTTTTACGCTCATTCGACCTTACGACTAAATGGGAGGTGTTTATTTCTTCAAGTAAAAAACTGAAAGTAGGAACATCGAGGCATTTAGCTAAAATTTTAAGCGTTGAAATGGACGGATTAGCTAATCCTCGCTCAATTTGACTTAACATAGACGGCGTAATCTCCGCTAATTTGGCTAATTCTCGACTGCTTAGCCCCTTTTCTTTTCGAAATTTCTCTACTTTTTTTCCAATATCTATGTTTTCCATGATGATTCCTCCGTAAAAGATGTTTAATTATAATTAATTTTATTAAATTAAACTTAATAAACGGCGTTACTTATGTTAAATTATATTTAATAAATAAATTATAATTTAATACTATCACAGTAAGGAGGAAGAAAAAAATGAACGACATCTTCACCTTTTTGATTCTCACATTATTTGTTATTATGAGTCCTGGTATTGATACCGCTCTCATTACCAAACGAACGATGGCAGATGGACAAACGGGCGGCTATAAAATGGCATTAGGCTTAGCGAGCGGCTCTTTAGTTCATACACTCGCCGCCACGTTTGGTTTATCGGCTCTTCTCCTTCAGTCAGCTCTGGCATTTGAAATCGTAAAATACGCAGGAGCCCTTTACTTAATGTACTTAGGAATCTCTGCTTTCCTTTCTAAAAAAAGCAATATACCTTCTTCTGAAAAAGAGGAGCAGTCAAAAGAAACGTCCGCTTTTCGTCAAGGTCTTGTCTCAAACGTCCTTAATCCAAAAGTGGCGGTGTTTTTCTTAACTTTTTTACCTCAATTTGTTCAACGTGATCAAAACGTAACACTTCAATTACTTCTGATGGGAATAACATATACGATCCTTGCTATCACGTGGTTTTTCGTATTCGTCTTTTTTATTAACTATTTACGAAAATGGCTCACAACACCTAGCGTTCAGCGCTTTATGGATAAAGCAACGGGAGTCGTTTTAATCGGGTTTGGATTAAAGCTTGCTTTTGAAAAACATAAATAAGAAAATATGTTAGTTGAAGGAAGTTCCGAACGAGTTTGATTCTTGATGGAGAATCAAACTCGTTCGGATTTTTTTATTATGATGGTGAACGTAGGTCTAATCAGGTGCTTCTAGCTATTGATTGGAGGGCAAGACGAAGACTCCTGCGGGAAAAGCGGAAATGGTGAGACCCCGCAGGAGCACAAGCGACGAGGAGGCTCAGCGGCCGCTCGCGCAAAGCGAAGTCTTGCACGGAAGTTAATGGCGGTGTCACAAGCGGTTCAGCTCCTTTATCTCGTTTGTTCATCTTTAGATGGAATTGATTTCGTTATGTCTCAATTTCTTTTGTTATTTATACACGTCAGGTTCATAGAGATAGACTTTAAGATCAAGCTTTCCATCCGAAGAAACGAGTATTCCTTCCGCTTCGAGTGAAAGTTTTTGAACAACGTACATTTCTTCGTCTTTAAACCCAATTTCTCCTTTAGAATTAATGACTCTGTGCCAGGGGAGATTATGTTTCTTACTCATCGAATGCAGGACTCGTACAACTTGCCTTGCACCTCGCGGACTCCCAGCCAGACGGGCGATTTGTCCGTATGTCATTACTTTCCCGGATGGTATTTGTTTAATAAGTGCTACTGCTCGTTCTGTAAAACTCAAGTCGCTCCTCCTTTCGTTTCTTCTTTAGTACAACATTACCATATTAAATAAACAGTGAAGTAATCACTCGATTTTTCTTCAGCAACATTATAAGATAATAATAAGAAGCACGCTCATCATTGTTCAACATACTCCAAACAAATGCTTACTGATTATTTCCCATTCTTCAACTAACAAATCTTTGTGCGAGTGGCAGCTTATACCTCATTTATGACACTGTGATTATAAAAACGTTACAGAAACCAACACAGCAAGGTACGTAGAAGCGTTACATGATAAGATAAACAGTAGAGATACTAGTACAATTTCAAATTGATGCTGACGAATAAGTAATCATTTAAAAAGTGGTGAGAAAATGACAAAATGGCTTAGTGTAAAAGAGTTATCTGAAGAAACGAGTATTCCTACTTCAACGATTAGAAGATATATAGATAAATTCCAATATTTCTTTATACAAAAAGAAGATCATCGACCAAAACAATATGAAGCTGCGGCTGCGACCGTTTTACTAAAAATTAAGCAGCTTTATGATGAGGGCTGTCAAGCAGAAGAAATCAATGAAGCGCTGCAAAAAGAATTCTCTTTGACTACAAGCGAGGATCAAGCTGCCGTGTCTCTAGAAGAAGCCGAAGACAAAGAGGACACAGAGAACACCGCAGAAGCAGCTGACCAGCCCGAGGCCGACGACCAGCAGCCGACACCTCCCGAACAGCCGGTACAGTCTTCACCCCAACAAGAGCCTGATACAAAACAAATTCTTCAGGAAAAAGATAAGCAGCTTATTCAATCTTTGCGCAAAAGCCTGCGTGAACAGCAGGCCATTTCAGAATTAGTAGAAGCTTCAAAAGAAAGCAGCGTAGTAGGTAAAAAAAGATCGATTTTAAAACGATTATTCCAACGAAAAAAGGACTGAGTTTGCAAACAAGTTTAGGCTACGAAATACCGTTATTTCTGGTCATTAAATTTATGTAAAACAAAGTTTCTAAACTGTTTAACAGCCGGTGATAGATATCTTCCTTCAATCCATGCTAGTCCAATTACTCGGTGGCAGTTGGCTTTAGCTAATGGGATTTTCACTATTTTACTTTGATCGATTCCGTGTAAATCTGGAAGGATAGAAATTCCTAAGCCGGCTCCTACAAGTCCTGCTACGGTGTCAGCTTCCTCTCCTTCAAACATGATGTGAGGCTTTTCCCCTGTCTCTTCAAATAACTGCTCAAACGTAAGACGAAGAGAAAAACCTTCTTTTAAGTGAATAAAGGATTCCTCAGCAATTTCTTCTAGTGCAATACTTTCACGATCAGCATACCGGTGATTTTTCGGTACGATCACAAACAGCTCTTCACTCCAAAGATGCTGCCACTTAATGATCGATTTCTCTTCCATAGGGGCAATCAAACAAAGATCCAGTTCACCGAGCTGCAGCTGCTCAAGAAGAACGTGAGAAGGACTTTGCCTCAGCTGAAAATTCACTTTAGGATATGAGCTGCGAAACGACGCGATTAAATCTGGAATCAAATCTGTGCTGAGCGTATGTAAAAATCCAAGTGACACCTGCCCTTTTTCCGGATCTAGCAGCGCTTGAATTTCCTCTTGTCCTTTATCAAATTCTTTCATCATATTATCTACACGCTTCAAAAAAACTTTACCGTATTGATTCAATCGAATGGAACGTCCTTGCCGGTCAAATAGAGGCGCTCCTACTTCTTCTTCAAAACGAGCAATTGAACGACTGAGCGCAGGCTGCGTAATTAACAGTTCTTCTGCGGCGCGCGTCATATGCTGTGTACGTGCAAGCGTTTGAAAATATTTAAACTGCTGCCACTCCACTTTGTACCATCTCCTTATTAACCGTTCTATTCATTACATAGATGTATGAAAAATATGATTATAATGAATTATACATTATAAATAGAGGGTGTTACTATAAAAAATGGAAACATACTCGAGGATGTTTTTAGTTCACCTTGACGATTGCTGTATACGGCACTTATTAAAAGTTTATACTCATCATTTTCTAGCAGAAAGAAGGATTTGGTATGAAACGTAAGGAAAGTTATTAAAAAGCTAACTAAGATATCATAGTAACTACACATCAAAAAGACCTTTCTCTCACAATCAAAGAAAGGTCTTTTTTGAGAATGTAAAACGCATTTTTTCTTGTATGTACCCCTTAAAGTAAACTTTTTTAGAGTTTAACTCGTTCTACTAACTGCAGCAACTCATCATTAGGTCCGTGAAATAAAATCATACGGCCGCCTTCAAGCGTTGGCTGAGGCTCAGATGATAAAAATTCAATTCCTTTGCTCTTATAATGTTGAATCGCCTTATTTATATCCTCTACCGTAAAGGCAAGGTGGTTAACAATCCCGCTTTTGTTATACTCGCCAATCGGATCAATATCTCGAATGAGCTCAATTTCCATACCCGGCTGTTCTTCAAGATACAAAAAAGCCATCTCTCTTTTCTCGTTAGATCCTTGAAGGCGAACTTTAAAGCCAAACATATCTCCGTAGTAGTGAATCGTCTCATCCATATTTCCAACAATAATTGCTGTATGCTCCATTTTTTTAATCATGAATATTCTCCCTTTCCCCGTATTTAGTAAGTACAAGTAAACTATACCGCAATTTAGACAATATGTATTTCCATATACCTTGAATTCTCATACTATAGTTAGGAAAATTCAAGCACTCTATCAATGAGTCGGCTATGATTTAAAAATAACAAACAAAAAAACAAACCTCATTGGTTTGTTTTGGTTACGTATTTTACAGTCAGTCTCTGTTCAACAACGTTCGATAAGCCATGTTTTGTACCTTTGTACTGCAAACGATTTTACTCTCGTACTCAGGCGGTAATCATCTATCTACGATTACACATGTAACCGTCCGTCTCTCCGTTTGATTCCTTAGAGACAGTTCCCCTACCATTGTTTGGGTTTCTCGCTCGTGGGGTTTACCGCGTTCCACCTTTGCTGTTTCCAGCAAAGCTTCGTCACTGTGGCACTTTCAGGGATACTCGACCATATCCAAAGACTTAGGTGGTTTTTCCCGCCGTCAGCTAAGCTATAAGCCAAGCTGCCCTAGCTTATTTTTTCACTAGGCACGAACACTACGGGCATCTCAGCACCGTGCGAGCATGGACTTTCCTCAACATCAAATGATGCAGCGATTACCTGAACGTTATTTCAGATCGTGTATGAGTAGTATATGCGTTTTAGCTTGCCGAATCAAATGTAACTTTTGGTATGGATTCCATTTCAATTTTTGCGGCAAATTAAATAAAATAACCTCTTTCTGTACAATTTTTTTAGTAGATGACTCACCAGCAAGCCAAGAAATATTCTCTTCATCCATTTCTACGGGGGATACTTTGTTTCTTTGTAGAATATTCTATACACCACACAAAAAGATAACAGAGGTGATGAAAAGTGAACGCTGAGTTAAAATTTGATTTTCATACCCATCACGACCGATGCGGACATGCTCGCGGAACGATTCGAGATTATATAGAGGCATCCATTAATAAAGGGCTTGATATCATTGGAATTTCGGATCATTCTCCTTATTTTGCGAGCGAAGAAGACCAGCCTTATCCTCATATTGCGATGGGAAAAAGCGCATTTTCCGGATATGTAGCTGAGATTTTGAAACTAAAAGAAGAATATAAAGAGAAAATTGAAGTACTGTTAGGCGTGGAGTCTGATTTCTTTCCCGAGCATGCAAAAGTATACCAAAGCTACTATGAAAAATATCCGTTTGACTACATAATTGGCTCTGTCCATCAAGTTGATGAAGTCAGCATCTTTCATAAAACGCGCTGGGAAGGTCTTTCTCAGCAAGAAAAGCAGCGCACGAAAGAAACGTATTATCAATTAATCGAAGAATCCGCCCGGAGCAGAATGTTTCAGATTCTTGGCCATATTGATGCCATGAAAGGATTCTATCCCTCTTTTTCTTCTATCGAGACAGCTGTTATTGATCAGACGCTAAAAGTGATTTCAGCGCATGACATTGCTATAGAAGTGAATACATCAGGCAAAACCAAAGACTGCGGAGGCTGGTATCCTGCAGATGATATTTTAGAAAGAGCCCTGCACTATGGGGTACACATTACATTTGGTTCCGATGCTCATGATCCGGAACGCATTGGCGACGATTTTGAACTTGTAAAAAAGCGTCTTAAAGAAATCGGCTTTACAGATTGGGTCTTTTTTAGACAGAAAAAAATGCAGGTGACACCTTTATAAAACGTAAATAGACTCACAATAAAAATATGCCTGAAGACAAGGAGATGAAGGACATCTCGTGTTTTCAGGCATGTGTTTTTTACTGAGAAACTTTGACTTTTGTAGATGAAGATAAATCTTCTCCATTTGTCTGAATCACTTGTTTATACCAGTAAAAAGAATCTTTTTTAGATCGTTCAAGCGTACCATTTCCTTCATCGTCTTGATCTACGTAAATAAAGCCGTATCGTTTTGACATTTCGTTTGTTGACACACTGATTAAATCAATAGGTCCCCACGCCGTATAGCCCATTAAGTCCACACCATCTTTAACAGCTTCTTTCATTTGTTCAATATGCTGCTTTAAGTAATCTACGCGGTACGGATCATGAATAGAGCCGTCTTCTTCTACTTTGTCATGAGCTCCTAAACCATTTTCAACGATAAACAGCGGTTTGCCGTAACGGTTATGAAAATCTTGTAACGTATAGCGCAGTCCTTTCGGATCGATTTGCCATCCCCAGTCGGACGTTTGAAGATGAGGATTTTTTACACTTCCTGCAATCATATTTCCTAGGACATTGTCTTCTTCGCTTTGAGTTGTGACAGAAAGAGACATATAGTAGCTAAACGAAATAAAGTCCACAGGGTATTGTTTGATAATCTCATCGTCCCCTACTTCTTTTACGATTTGAATGTTGTTTTCTTTAAAGTAACGCTCCATTACCTTTGGATATTCTCCGCGAACTTGAACATCTGTAAAAAATAAGTTCAAGTCATTTTTATGCTGAGCTAGTAAAATATCATCCGGATGATTCGTCACAGGATACGTTGTCATACGCGCAAGCATACATCCTACTTTTACATCAGGAATAATCTCGTGAGCTAACTTAGTGGCAAGTGCACTCGCAACAAACTGATGATGCGCCCCTTGATACGCAATTTGCTCCGCTGACTGATTTGGAACGTTTTCAACTAAAATACCGCCGCCTGTATAAGGACTATGTGTAATCACATTAATTTCATTAAACGTCAGCCAGTATTTTACTTTGTTTTTATAGCGTGTAAATACCGTTTCCGCGTAGCGTGTATAAAAGCCAATTAGCTTGCGGCTGTACCAGCCGTTGTATTTACGGGTAAGCTCAAGCGGCGTTTCATAATGCGAAAGCGTCACCAATGGTTCAATGCCGTACTTTAACATTTCATCAAACAAATTATCGTAAAATTGTAAACCCGCTTCGTTTGGCTTCACATCATCTCCATTTGGAAAAATTCTCGCCCAGTTGATCGAAATGCGAAGCGTTTTAAATCCCATTTCCGCGAACAGTGCGATATCTTCTTTATAGCGATGATAAAAGTCAATAGCCGTACGCTTTGGAAAACGATCGTTTACTTTGTTGTTAAGCACATCTTCAATATAATCTGCTTTTACATCCATTGAATAACCAGTTCGTTCGTCTTTTGGGACAAATCGGATCATGTCTGCAGTAGACAGCCCTTTTCCATCAACGTCGTAAGCTCCTTCAATTTGGTTAGCAGCCGTCGCTCCTCCCCATAAAAATCCTTTTTTAAATACAGTATTATTTGTTAACATAGCCCCCACGTCCTTTTTTCATATTTTTATTAAAAATAGCATTTATTTCACTACAGAAAGTAGCTGTTCCCCTTCAAAAATTGGACCTATTTCATTGACCGGCAGCACATCTAAATACTCTGCGGTGTTTGTGATAATAACCATCGTAACGGTTTCGAATCCAGCTTCTGCAATCGCATGCCGGTCAAATTCAATGAGCGGCTGCCCTGCATTTACATAATCTTTTTCTTTTACCAGTGCTTTAAAATGCTCTCCTTTTAAAGAAACGGTATCAATTCCAATATGAATTAAAATTTCTTCGCCCTCTTCTCCTTTAATGCCGATTGCATGTTGAGAATCAGGCAGCACCATAACCGTGCCAGCAATAGGCGAAACTACGCGGTTTTCGTTCGGTTTAATTGCAATTCCTTTCCCCATAATTTCTTGAGCAAATGTTGCATCTGACACTTGATGCAGCGGTACAAGCTCACCGTGCAACGGAGAGAAGACGCTTGCTGTTTTACCGCTTTTTTTCGCCTCTACTGCTAGAGAAACATTTTGTAATGGCGCTTTTTCTGTGACAGGATGTTCTTCAAGTTTGATTGTATTTTTTTCTGTTTCTTCTGAAGCAATATCTTTAAATCCAAGAGTGAGTACCAAAACAGCTGGTAAAATAACTGCCGCTGCCAGCAGCGCCACAGCGACAATTAAATTGCCTGCTGCTCCGCTTGGATCTGCAAACGTAGGGATAGCAAAGATTCCGACTAATCCTCCTAGTGTAAAAGCTTTAAAACCATACCAACCAGCAAAGCCACCGAGCAGTGCACTAGATGCCATAGCGTAATAAAAAGGTTTTTTTAACTTCATGTTTACTCCGTACATAGCGGGCTCTGTAATTCCGATAACAGCTGAAATGGCCGATGAAAATGCCACTTGCTTTAAATCTTTATTTTTTGTCTTCAAGGCTACTCCAAAAGCTGCTCCACCTTGAGCAAGGTTGCTGATATACATCATTGGCATCAAAACATTGTCAAATCCGTATACTTTTAGATTTTGAATCGCAATCGGACCTATTGCATAGTGCATGCCGGTCATGATAATAAGAGGCATAAGACCTGCTAGTAAAAGCCCTGCCAGCGGACCTGCTGTTTCAAACATCCAAGAGAACATAATGGCTACTCCGTCTCCCATATACGTTCCAAGCGGACCGATTACCCATAACGTGATAGGTGCAGCAATTAAAAGGGTAAGCAGTGGTGAAAACATGACCGTAAGAGTAGCCGGCATCCATGAGCGAACAAATTTATATACATACTTTAATAAAAGCACACCTAAAATAATCGGTATAACGCTAGACGTATAGTTCACAACTGGAATGGATATAAAATTGATTCCAAATAACGTGAATTCTTTTATTTTCGTAATACCTCGTGCTGCATCTACAAAGGTCGGATACAGCATGGCAGCTGCTAAAGCAAGCGCTAAGTATTCGTTTGTTTTAAACTTACGAGCTGCTGAAACTGCTAAGAAAAAGGGTAAAAAGTAAAAGACTCCGTCTCCAATTGCGTTTAGCACGGCGTACGTATCGCTTTCTATGCTCAGCCATCCGAGAGTAGCAAATAAAGCGACAAAAGCCTTTAGCATACCCGCACCAATAAGCGCTGGTAAGATAGGAGTAAAAATTCCCGAAATACTGTCCATTACAAGTGAAACAACGCCTTGTTTTGTACCGCTTTTCTCCTCAGCAGCGCTTCCGCTTCCTACTAAAGGTTCAACTTCTTCAAACACTTCAGCCACTCTGTTTCCAATAATGACTTGAAACTGATCACCGGAAAATTGAGCGCCCATCACTCCTTTTATTTGCTTAATTTCCTCAACCTGGACTTTATTCTTATCGTGAAGATTAAAGCGAAGTCTCGTCACGCAGTGCCAAGCCTGGTTAACGTTCTGTACTCCACCGATTTTATCTACTACTTGTTTAGCTGTTTCTTTATATGAAGTCATTTATATCCCTCCTTTTTTCAATAAAAAAACCCAAACAGATCACTACATGTTTGGAACATGTCAATGTCTGCTTGGGTAATGCCTGATCGAGTCAGTAACAATCCTCCAATGAAGAACAATTATTCAGTTTCTACGAGATTCGTCACGCGCCAAATGTGTAGCGTTAAGTAAAGCTTTTCATCTGACGTTAAAGACCAACCGTACTGTTTATGAAGCAGATTTGTCACTTTTTCAACAGCTTTGTACGCTTTCTCATACTTTGTTTTTACAACATCCAGCAGCGTAGCATCAACTTCAGGAGAAACATGTGGGTTCTGATCCAGCTGACGTAAGACAAAAAATCGCAGATGCGTGACAAAGCGGGAATAATTCATCGATTCTTCATCAAGTTTTAGCTGAAAATGATATTGAACAATATCGATAATTCGATTAATCACTTCAGTCATCTTCATCGTTTCTTCCACTTTTGCTTGTACATTCTGTGCGTTGACAAAATGATAGGTAAGAAACGTCTCTTCACTTTTAGGCAGAAGCACATCAAGCCGGTCATACACTAGTCGAATCGCGTTAACCGCAGCATTATACTCTTTCGGATAAAGCTTCTTGACTTCCCAGCGGCTTGCCTGCGCATATTCAAGGCCACTATGACTTCGCTCAATCGCAAAATTCAAGTGATCCGCAAGAGTCAAGTGAATATTGGTGCGAAAAGGCTCACCTATTTCTTTTTCTGCTTGTTTGATTAGCTCTACAGAAACCTCGAGAATTTCTGGTTTGATGCTCTCTAACATTTGAGCTAACGGTCGACGAATGTTGGACGACTCGGCCACAAACTTTCGTCGAATGACAGCTTTATCAACGGGATCACCTTTTTTCTTTTGGAAACCGACGCCTGTTCCCATGATGACCCATTCTACATTAGAAGAGTCTTTCACCAAAGCTACGTTATTATTAAATACTTTAACAAATTTCATAGATGCTTCCCCCACATCAGAACAAACATGAAAATCCCATCTTAAAAACACGTGAACACACCACGTATTTTTAACACAGGTAATGCCTGATCGAATCAGTAACAATCCAGTTTTAAGTTATTACCGAAATTATATTCTACTATGAAAGCGATGTCAACACATAAAATACTGAATTTTTAATAATCTGCTAGTGAAAGAGAGATAATTCTTATAGACTAGCCAGCTACTTCCTTCACTGTTACTAAATTCCTAATAAAATATCCACATTTTATTTGAACTGTGCTACATTTAACTAAAAATGCTTTCTTAATGAGGGACACGATTGTGAATTTAGATTTAACCGCTTATATAACGCTTATCTGTACGTCTGGTGTTCTTAATTTATACTTGTGTTTTTACGTATTTATTAAACGTCACCACTACAGCAATATTGCGCATTTATTTATTCTTCATACGGGTTTCACCGCCGTTTATTGTATGGGTGCGGCATTCAGCTTGCTATCCGTTAATCTTGAGGAAATGAAATTTTGGACCGTTATTCAATACGTGGGCATGCCTTTTTCACCTCCTGCAGGACTGCTGTTTGTTATGCAGTATGTCGGCATAAAGGTAAGGAAAAAACATATTTTTGCGCTTTTTATCATTCCGTTTATTAGTTTGATTATGGTCGCAACAAACGACTGGCATCACCTTCATTATCGCGTATTTGAAATTGACCCAGTTTTAGGTGCTCCTTACATTCATCAAGAAATTGGACCATGGTACACGTTTCACGGCATGTTCATCTTTTCGTCTATGTTCGTTGCTTTTTTGCTCGCCGTTTACCGCTGGAAAGAAACAGCCAAAGCTTACCGCCTGCAGTTAATTGCATTAATGGTAGGGCAATTAGTCCCTATCGTCACAGCTTTTGTCTATTTAATGGGCTTTACGCCGCAGGGAATTGATCCAGTTCCGATGGTTTTATGGGTTTCTTCTTTTTTATATTTATGGTCCATTAACTCATCGCGTATGTTTACAGTCATGCCCGTTGCAAAAGATGCGATATTTAACAGCATCAATGACGGTGTTATCGTGCTTGATGAAACTTACAGATTAATTGAATTTAACTTAGCGTCGAAGAACATGTTTCCCCAGCTGAAAAAAGCGATGTTTGGAAAACGGTTTGCTGATATTTGGTTCACTCTATCGGACAGTTCATTTCCTTTTACATTCGAAAATAAAAACAGCAGTCAAGAGCTGCAGCTTTTTTCTACGGATCAATCTCAGTATACGTATCAAGTTCGCACCTCTCCTTTGCAGTATGCTAACAATAGTCACGGCTTGCTGCTTATTTTTACGGATATTACGGAGCTAAAAAGACTTCAGCTAAAGCTTGAAAACCAAGCTTATTACGATGAGCTGACGCAAATTTATAATCGTCGGGCATTTTTTCAGCACAGTAAGCAAGCGTTCAAAGAAGCAAAACAGTCCGCAGCTTCTTTTACGCTTCTTTTACTTGATATTGATTATTTTAAAAAAGTGAACGACACGTATGGTCATTATGCCGGCGATCAGGTGCTTGTACATGTCGTAAAAGCCTGTCAGTCCGTATTACCGCAAGGAGCGCTTTTTGCTCGGTACGGCGGTGAAGAATTTGTACTCGCGCTAAAGGGCTATACTTTATCCGAAGGCGAAACGCTTGCCGACCAAATTCGCCGTCACGTCGAGACTCAGCCCTTACTGATTAACGAAGAAACCATTTCTGTTACGTTAAGTCTTGGAGTAGCACAAGCGGAAAAACAAGAAAATGAAACGTTAGATGAGCTGTTGAATAAAGCAGATATCGCCCTGTACGATGCCAAACAACATGGACGCAACCAAGTACGTATATATAAAGAGATAAAAGAAATCCTAAAAAGAACCTAAACAGCACTGTTTCGGTTCTTTTTGCTTTTGACTACTATTCTTTCATTTATCAAGTGAAAGTGTTAAAAGACTTGATTTTATCTATGTATTTGCAACTAGAGCATCCTATAAACTATATGTAGATCAAAAAAAGGAGAGATACAGATGAAGATTACACATATTCGTAACGCTACTCTAATTGTTGAATACGGAGGAAAAACATTTTTAATTGATCCTATGTTAGCGGAAAAAGGCACGTACCCTCCTTTCCCAAATTCGATCAGACAAGATCAAAACAATCCTTTAGTGAACTTACCGATATCCGTTGAAGAGATTATTGATGGTGTAGATGCGGTTATTGTCACTCACCTCCATTTAGACCATTTTGACGATGCGGCTAAGCAGGCTTTGCCAAAAGACATCAAAATGTTCGTTCAAAATGAAGAAGATGCCGCAGTAGTAAAAGAAGCTGGTTTTAAAAATGTAGAAGTACTTACGCAAAACACGGTTTTTGAAGGCGTTGAATTAATCAAAACAAAAGGTGAACACGGAAGAGGAGAAATTTTAAAGCGTACTGGTTTAGTGTGCGGCGTTGTTTTTAAAGATAAGAGTGAAAAAACCCTCTATGTAGCTGGAGATACAGTATGGTATTCCGCTGTTGAAGAAGAAATCAATACACATAAACCCGACGTTATTGTCGTAAACGGCGGCGATAATCAGTTTTTAGAAGGCGGTTCTCTTGTGATGGGGAAAGAAGATATTTACCAAGTTTTTAAAGCGGCCCCTCGTGCTACGATTATTTCTGTCCATATGGAAGCTGTAAATCACTGGACGCTATCAAGAGAAGAATTAAAAGGCTTTATCAAAGAAAAAGACATGACATCTCACGTCTTTGTTCCAGATGATGGCGAGTTTTATACTTTTTAAGAGAAAAGCTGAGATAAAAGTATTCTAGTTGAATGTAAATCCGAACGAGGAATCAAGATTCTTGATGGAGAATCAACTCCGTTCGGATTTTTTCATCGGTATGGTGAACGTAGGTTTCATGTATACGGGTACTTCTAGCGGTTGATTGGAGGACAAGGCGAAGACTCCTGCGGGAAAAGCGGAACAGGTGAGACCCCGCAGGAGCGTAAGTGACAAGGAGGCTCAGCGGCCGCCGGCGGAAAGCGAAGCCTTGCACGGAAATCAACCGCGGTATTATAAGCGGTTCAGCTCATTTATTCCATTGGTTCATCTTTAGATTAGATTCATGTAGTTATGTCCCAGCCTCTTTTTATAACCGTTTCATTTATCAAGTAGTAGTCGTAGTAGCAACTGCTGAAGTGCTCGCAATAACAGCTAGCATAGCTGCCTGCTGGGCTTGAATAATCGTTTCAATCGTTGTATAGATACCTGTTTCGACCAGTCTAGAATCCTTTAGCTTTTCACTGATAACCAGATTAACCGCCAGCATAACATTGATGTCTTTATGCCACTTAAAAAGTTTATCTGCATTCAGCTGCTTTACCGCTTCATGGATAATTTCAATTTCAGCTTCCGGATTTTCAAACAGTGCTAATAAGCCAAGAACCGGGTAATGCATTGCTTTTACTTTCATACCTGCCGATTCACAGGTTTCTTTTACTGCTAGGCACCTTTCAATAAGGGTATCCCCATGTAAGTTTTTATCGATTGCGAGAATATGACTTAAAAATTGAAGGTCATTCCCTCTTTTAAATCCATGCTGCCCCAATGTGGTATAAAAGTGTTCAATTTCATGCATCAAATCATCAACAGACTCGCTCGTTTCAGCTAATAAAACGGCAAGAGGTACATCACCGCTTGTTGTGAGGAAGAGATGCTTTTTTTTCATGCCTTGATAAATTTCTACTGACCTTCGAACCATTTCTTTATGACTTCGACTTGACTCATTCGACAGCATAGCGGAAGCTGCGATATACGTAAATGCGCCTCTGGTAAATCCGCCTTGTACCAATTGATCATATACATCCAGAAATTCATGAAACGTTTCTTTTGGATTCTCATAGCGGGTATCTAGCATGGCTGCGATCGTAAACCTCTGCGATGATTTTAATGTAGAAAACATTCCTACTTGATTTTTAATATAGTCACTTAACTCAATATAAGGCTGAAGCTGAAGCGATTTGCCTTTCACTGCATACATAGAAGCGATAGCCATAAGCTGCTTCGGATCTGTCACTTTCCATTTGAGCTCATTTTTTAAGCTGATATAAAAACCTCTATACTGATCTACTTTTTGTTGAATCGTTTCCGGTAGCATATCAACACGTCCTTTATTTGTCGTTAGCTTATATACGTAACACTTTAATAAAAGTTTCAATATTCGGTAAATAAGCCGTGCATTTATGACAATACGAAAAAGACCTCGGGATATCCCAAGGTCTTTTTTCTTTCAGCTTTATTTATTAACCTCTTCCCGCTTGGAAAGAAGGATATTTTGTCATACCGCCATCAGCAAATAGTGTAATACCTGTTACGTAGCTTGCTTGTGACGATGCTAAGAATGCTGCAACTGATGCAATTTCTTCCGGATTGCCGATGTAGCCCATTGGAATCATGCTTTCTACGTCTGCACGCTGTTCCGGATCTGCGAATTTTTCAGCGTTGATTGGCGTATCGATCGCGCCTGGTCCAATGTTATTTACGCGGATACCTTTTGGCGCATATTCAAGAGCCAATGTTTCCGTCATTAGCTTCATACCGCCTTTACTTGCTGCATAGTGAACAAATAGTGGCCAAGGAATCATTTCGTGAACGCTGGACATGTTAATAACATTTCCTTTAATGTCATTTTCAACAAAATATTTAATCGCTTCGCGGCTTCCTAAAAACGCGCCTGTTAAGTTTGTATCGATTACTTGATTCCAGTTTTCTAATGATAATTCATGTGAAGGAACCGGGTTTTCAACACCAGCATTATTAACCATAACGTCTAATGTGCCAAATTCTTTAACAGCTGTCTCTACAAGGTTCACAACGTCTTCTTCTTTTGTTACGTCGCCTCGAACAACAATTGCTTGACCGCCAGCTTGTTCAATTTCTTTTTTTACTTCTAGCGCTTCATCCTCATTGCTGCGGTAGTTTACAACCACTTTTGACTGCTCTTGACCAAAACGAACGGCCATTGCTCGGCCTATTCCTTTTGATCCGCCTGTTACAACTACTACTTTATCTTTTAAATCTGTATACATCTTGAAGTCCTCCTACTTTTCCTGCGTGATATGTCTTGTTATACTGTACTAATTACAAATACAGTTTAGGTTTTAAAAAGAGAATAAACATTTCTCTATCTCTTCTTTCTCAAACTGTCATTCATTTAAAAAGTAACAAATTCACTTTTGTCTCTTTTCGTTACTTATCGTAACTAAGAGAAATAAAGTAGTCAAACTTTTTGTTTTATCATTCTTATTATTTATTTTCATCACTTACTTTCTTCATCTCTGTTCCCCGCAGGATGTGGTTTCACACTTTTAATTAACACCACTTCAAAAGTTTAAACTTTTTCCCTTGCAATTCTTAAATCAATGTATTATATTGTTGATGTATCAATTATTGATATGTCAAACAATTGTCCACAATCAAAAATATGGAAATGACAATAAATATGTTTAACGCCTAAAAAGAAAGGAATAATGACTATGACTATAAAAGATTTTAACGAAATTGCTTTAAAACGTCGTTCAATTAAAAAATATGATCCTTCAGTAAAAATCAGCCGTGAGGAAATGGAGGAAATCCTTACAGAAGCTATGCGCGCTCCTTCTTCTGTTAATATGCAACCGTGGCGCTTTGTTGTTATTGAAACACCAGAAGGAAAAGAAAAGCTAGCTAAACTTGCGAAATTTAACAGTGAACAAGTTCATACATCTTCAGCTGTTATTGCCGTGTTTGGTGACATGAACAACGTCGAATATGCAGACGAAATTTTCGGGAAAGCAGTAGAGCTTGGCTATATGCCTCAGGATATTAAAGAACAGCAGCTAAATTTCTTTAAGCCGATTTACGAAAACATGCCAAAAGCAGATATGAAAGACATCGTGCTAATTGATTCAGGTCTTGTATCTATGCAGCTTATGCTTGTTGCTCGCGCTCACGGATATGATACAAATCCAATCGGCGGATACGAAAAACACTTAATCGCAGAAGAATTCGGTTTAGATAAAGAACGTTACCTTCCAATTATGCTTATCTCAATCGGGAAAGCAGCAAGCGAAGGCCATGCTTCTTACCGTTTACCGGTCAATACGGTTACAACTTGGAAATAAGCAGCAGCTAGTTCTGTTCATTGAACAAAGAGTTAAAAATGTGAAGTAAAAGGAGATTTTCTGATGAATAACTATCAAGAACTTACAAAAAAACAGCTTTCATTCTTTAATAGCGGTAAAACAAAAGACGTTGCGTTCCGTATCGAAACGTTAAAGAAATTAAGAGACCTTGTTGTGCGTCATGAAGACGACATTTTAAAAGCAGTAAAAGCTGACCTTAACAAACCAGAAATGGAAGCAAAACGTGCAGAAGTTGGTCTTGTGCTAAGTGAAATCGACTTTGCAGTTGAAAATCTTGCAGAATGGGCAGCGCCAAAAGAAGTAGAAACACCATCTACTCACGCTGGAGCAAAAAGCTACATTTATCAAGATCCATACGGTTTAGCTCTAGTGATTGCACCTTGGAACTATCCGTTCCAACTTGCTGTATCACCAGTAGTAGGCGCGATTGCTGCAGGTAACTGCGTGGTGTTAAAGCCTTCTGAATTAACACCTCATACGTCAAGCCTTCTTGCTAAGATGTTTAATGAAAACTTCCCTGAAGAATACTTAACGGTAGTCGAAGGTGAAGTGGAAACAAGCACGGCTTTACTAAAAGAAAACTTTGATTACATCTTCTTTACAGGAAGTACAATGGTCGGCAAAATCGTGGCAGAAGCTGCAGCTAAACATTTAACGCCTGTTACGCTAGAACTAGGCGGAAAAAGCCCTACAATTGTACACGAAGATGCTAATATTGAAGAAGCAGCTAAACGTATTGCGCGCGGTAAATTTGCAAATGCTGGCCAAACTTGCGTAGCGCCAGACTACATTCTTGTTCAACGAAATGTAAAAGACGAGCTGCTAGCTAACCTAAAACAAGTCGTAACAAACACGTACGGCGAAGATGTTTCACAAAATCTAGACTTCCCTCACGTAGTGAGCGAAAAGCATTTTGATCGTCTTAACAGCTTCTTAACAAACGGAGATATCGTTTTTGGAGGCAAAACGGATCGTTCTCGTCTGTTTATTGAACCAACTGTTCTTGACAACATCTCATGGGAAGACAATGTGATGCAAGATGAAATCTTTGGACCAATTCTTCCAGTCATCGTATACGATGAAATCTCAGAAGTAATTGAAGCAATCGTAAAACGTCCAAAACCATTGGCACTTTATCTTTTCTCTGAAGATGAAGCAATCCAAGATCACATCTTAAACAGCGTGTCATTCGGCGGCGGTTCCATCAATGATACGATTAACCATATGACATCTCACTACCTTCCATTTGGCGGCGTTGGTGACAGCGGAATGGGTGCGTATCACGGAAAAGCAAGCTTTGATACATTTTCACATGCTAAAAGCATCTTAAAACGTTCAAATAAATAATAAAAAAGAAAAGCCGAAGTCACGCGTTGACTTCGGCTTTTTTACTTCTTCATTTGTTCAGTGATCTGTTCATATTGCTCTTCCTTTTCTGTAGAAATAGCTAAATCATAAAGAATATGTAAAAAATATTTTTTATCTTGAACAAATAAATACTCTTCTTCAAAGCCTTGAGACGTGTAAATGGCAAACTCCCAAATATCGTCGTAATAAGCTGGCCCAATGGCCTCAGCGAGATTTCCAAGCGTTTTAAGCAGCTCCATTGTAATGATAATATTACGTCTAGCATAGTGCCTGATATTAGCAAATCCATCATATAAAAAGTCTTCAAATTTTTTATCAGGAATAACCATTCGTACAACGCCGCTGTCATCAACTAAATACGAAGAAAACTGACTAACATCACAAATTTTCCGAAGAATATCGCTAATTTGGTGAATGGAGTTAATCGCCGTTTTGAAGTCATCACTTCCTAATGATTTAATCGCCATCTCGACAAACTTGGTAATAATATGAGTTGTGTCTTGAATATCGGTTTGAGATTTTCCTATATGAACATATCGATGGAAAATAGCCTGATCAATTTCATCCTGCTCTGCAGAATCTCGATTCCAATAATAAAACAATATCGTTCCGTCAAGTACGTAGTCCCCTACTTCCCTCTCCATTTTGATCACTAAGTTATGCTCTTTGGCATAGTCAATTAATCGGCTGTAATTCACGGTCTGAATATAGCCGGATGTTTGAATATATACTGGGTTTTTCTCTCCTTCAGGAAAGGAAAATGGTTCGTTATGAGCAGATTGCGTTCGATGAACCTCTAGCTCTTCACGTATCGTCGTTTCAATAGCTTTTATAGATTCCGTTTTCATCGATTGAGTCATATGATTAACTTGCAGCCATTTAACGGAATGATTAATAAAGTAGACAAACGTGCCTGCACTAAAAACCGATAGCGCCGTGGTCACAAATGGGATAGCAAAGTAGCCATCTACTTGTGAACTATTTAAAAAAAGAAAGACGAAAAGTGTATATAAAAAACTCCCCATAAAAATCCCGAGAATTCGCTGAGTCGATTTCGAAGAAGCAAAGTTTTTTAACACGCGAGGAGAAAACTGAGCTGCAAATGATGTAAACACAACAAGCATTAAGTTAAAGGTAAACGTCGTAATCGATAAAATTCCGGGCATAATCGTACTCACTAACGTATTGGTTAAATCCATGTTGATTGAAAAAAACGAAGGAACTTTCTCTCCTACTTTACAGTAATAATCAAGAAACAGCGTCAATGCAGCTAAAAGAACAGAAAAAAGAGCATAAATTAAGGGACTAAACCATATTTGGCTATTTAGCTCATCTTTAAAAGCACGAGGAGAGAGCTGTTTCCTTGCCGCTATCCACCTAAATGTATTCATACAAAACTCTCCTTTTTATTTGTAAATCTCTAACTTTTTTCTTAGTTCCCTAATTTTTTTTGATTATGCTTATACAATGGAAAAAAATCTATTTTTTAAGATATAGGCACACAAAGCAAAAATGAGATTGACACATACCTCATTAATTCAATCTAAAGACGTACAAATAGGATACATGAGCTGAATGAATATATGAAAGCTATGTTCACCACGCAAATAAAAAACCCGAACGCGTTGGATTCTCAATTAAGAATCCATCTCGGTCGGATCTTCCTTCAACTAACTTAATTTTATTCCAGCCTCTTTTGACTCTTATCTTTCTACCAGCCTCGGCTCGCTCCGCCGCCTCCAGAGCTTCCGCCTCCCCCTCCACGAGGACCGCTTCCGCCGCTGCCACCGCCTCCGCCTCTTCCTCCAAACATGACAAGGAAGTTTAGCAGAAATTGTGTAATCGCTCCTTTAAAAAAGACGAAGTCGAGAATAAGCAAGCCCACAATAACAGCTGCAATCAGCAGCGTTTGAAGCGTTGTGAAATGAGCACCGCTATCAGAGGGCGGAGATGCTTTTGGCACTTTTTGTTCAAAATCTGTTCCTAAATCATACTCTTTCACGACTTGGTTATAAACAGCTTTGTATGTGCTTTCTAGCGCCGTATCGTATTTTCCATTTTTTAAGTTAGGAATAGCATAAGAATCTAAAATTTCTCCCGATTTGATATCGGTGATAGCTCCTTCTAACCCATATCCTACTTCGATTCGAATTTTTCGTTCTTTTTTAGCGAGCAAAATAAGAACGCCATTGTTCAGCTTTTTATCACCGAGTTTGTACTTCCGAAACGCTTCATTCGCGTACTCTTCTACATCCGCATCACCTAATGAATTCACGGTAAGAATCGCTACTTGAGCTTTCGTTTCATCATCCAATTTTCTGCCCATTTGGTTTATTTCAGCTTTTTCCTGATCGTTTAATAGATGAGCAAAATCTTGAACGTAAATATCACCTACCGGATTTGGAATATCAGGTGCAGCAAAAGCAACGCTTACCATATTACATAAAAGAGACAATAATAAAGCAAACGAAGCAAGAAATTTCATCACTTATCGCTCCCAAAATCAACTTTCGGCGCTTCTTTTTCTTCATTTGTTACTTCAAAATATGGCTTTTTTTCAAAGCCGAACGTACCCGCTAACATGCTTTTAGGAAATCTCTTAACCGATTTATTGTATTTTGCAACTTCATCGTTATAGTCTTTACGCGCTACAGCGAGTCGATTTTCCGTTCCTTCTAAACTGTCCATTAAGCTTCTGAAGTTTTCATTCGCTTTTAAATCCGGATATTTTTCAACCACTACGAGCAGGCGGTTTAATGCGCCGCTTAACTGTTGATTAGCATCAGCTTTGTCTTCAGGAGTTTTCGCTCCCGCTAGCTGCGCTCTTGCCTGAGTGACTGAATCAATTGCTTCCTGTTCATGCTTAGCATAGCCTTTGACCGTTTCCACTAAGTTCGGAATTAGATCAGCTCTTCTTTTTAATTGATTATCTATTTGGGAAAATTTATTATCTACGTCTTCCTCTGCGCTAACGAGGCTGTTGTAAGAGCTCACTCCGTAAATCACAACAATTCCTAACCCTAAAATCACAACAATCGCTATCCCAATGAGCGTAGCGATCAAGCCTTTGTTTTTCAATGTACTACCTCTTTTCTTCATCAAAATTATGTATCTACTTACTAGTACGAATCACGCTCTAAAAAGATTCATTTTTTACCAATTTTTTATATTGAACGTATAAGTAAGACATCTCCTAACAATCAACCCTTCTATAAATAAAGTGAAATGCTTTTCTCTACCTAGTCTTTCTATCCATTCGCACATATAACCTTCTCGATTTTATCTTGTTTCACAATAGAAAAAAGGAATACCTCTTGGCTATTCCTTTTTCTGCTTAAGACCATCCTTCAATCTTGTATGCGACTCGGTGAAATTCAGGAACCGTTACAAATTGATAGTCGTTTTTTATTAAATATTTAATAAGTTTCGGCAATGAAGCAACAATTTGATCCCGCGCTCCGCTGCCGTATCGATCCCCGTCGTGCATGACAATAAGATTCTTTTCTTGTAGATTTTTAATCGTATATTTGCATATGGCCAATGGATCTTCTTCACGCCAATCCTGACTATCTACATTCCATAGAACAGACGTCATTCCCAATTCCTTAATAGTAGCAAGAGCTGTATCATTTATCGAACTGTAAGGTGCACGAAACAGCTTGGGCGAATAACCTATTATTTTCTCTATTTGAGCATTTGTAGAAGTGATTTCTTTCCATAATTCACGTTTAGAAAGAGTTGTAATATCAGGATGACTCCACGTATGATTGCCAATTACGTGCTTTGCTCTATGAATACGTCGGATCAGCTTCGGAAATTTTTCCGCTTCTGCACCTACGACAAAAAAGGTCGCACGTACATTATATCTTTTTAGAATTTTTAAAATAGCAGCCGTGTAGGCTGAGGGTCCATCATCAAACGTCAAAGCAACGTACTTTGGTGAATTTTGATTCATGTATTCTCTCTCTCCTTATATAAAATAGATATAGAGATAAACCCCTCAATTTTTTTGCGTAAGTTGAGGGGTTTTTGCGGCGAGACGATACTATATTTTATTTGAAAGTGTTAATTACTAAAGGTAATAGATTTGTTCAAAAGAACTCGCCAAATAGTCAAATCCGCGAGGCCGCAGCGTTTCGAACTGCTGATGAATTTTTATTCTTTCCTCTGACCCTTCAGGGAGATCGTAAAGTTTCGTCACAGGCTGTCCACTATTTAAATATTCAATAATTCTAAAAAGCATGGTACAAAAAGCATGTTTCAGTTCATTGTATTCGTTAGGAAAACGTTCCTCCAATTGGTTATATTCAACTAATGTTTGATGCAGATGCATAAACGGGAGCTCTTTCCATTCAAGAGATAGAATAAGAACGTCTATATTTGGATGCTTCTTCACAAAACGGTAGTGATTCCCCCACTGCTCTTTCACTTTCCGCTTCGATATCCCATGTTCCTGATGATAGGCAACCGTAGAGGGATCTAAAACAAACTGCACCCCATTTTTATACAATCGATATCCAAGCTCCCAGTCTTCTGCCCCGTAGCCAACAAACGTTTCATCAAAAAGACCGGATTTTTTTAAGTTCGCTTTTCTTACTGATACATTTCCACTTAAAAATGCAATATAAGGTAGCGTAAATCCTTCAAGCCGCTCTCCGAAATGTTTTAGCCCGCTGTTAAGAAAATAACGATTAGGAAAGGATAAACGTTGAAAACGGTTTGTATCAATGTCTTCTTTTGTTACAAGAGGACAAGGAACATTTGAATGCTGCTTCGTCTGTTCATAGTTTTCATACAATCTTCTATACTCAGGATCCCTGCCGACTAGTTCTTTCAAGTGAGCCACTTGATCTTCATTATAGTCTGGCATAATAAACGTGTAGACTCCTTCATAATGCATAGCTCCGGTAACCACAAGATTAGATTCATGCACATGATGTTTATAGTGATTTTCAATAAAAGCAGGAGGAGCCAGCATTTCTCCGTCTAAAAAGATTAAAAGATCTCCTTCAGCATGATTAATTCCTATATTACGTACCGAGGAACGCCCTTTATTTTGTTTCATTTGAATATATTTAAATTTGAACGGGACATCCACTTCTTTTAAAATGTTGGACGTGTTATCAGAAGACGCATCATCTACTAGAATGACTTCATACTCAGCATGGGGAAACGTTTGTTTTGATAAACCGTAAAGCGAAAGAGAGGTTTGATGATACTTATTGTACGTAGGCATAACAATGCTAACTTTAATAGGATGCTTATGATTATTTTTTACGCTCATTTTATATAATGAATGGTCTGTTATATCAACTTTATTTGTTTCATTCACTGCATCAGCTTTGTCATATAATTTATTGGTTTCATTCACTGCGTCAGCTTTTTCATATGGTTTATTGGTTTCATTCATTGCATCCGCTTTGTCGTATGGTTTATTGGTTTCATTCACTGCGTCAGCTTTGTCGTATGATTTATTGGTTTCGTTCGCTGTATTAACTTTGTCACGTGATTTATTTTTTTTGTTCCCTGTGTTAACTTTATCGCGTGATTTATTCACTTTGTTATCTGCATCGTCGAACCTATTCCCTTTACTTGTTTTATCTTTTCTATCCTTTTTATCCTTTGACTTATCAAGTTTGTCTTTGAGCTTTTTTAAGGGATGTGTACTATTTTTTCTCTTTCTAATATAATACTTTCCATCTTCAGGGTTGTAGTAGTATTCATACGAGTCTATTTTAATCATCCTTTCTTTGTTTTTCCTCTATATACTATTCAATAAATGACCGGGTGCTTGTACAATATATAAATTTTTTTAGAAAAGGCGTATATAATAGATTCGCGAACTCTGATAGATCGTTCTATTGAAGTAGAAACACATTCTCTTATCATAAATAAGTGTTCTACTTCTCAGCATAAAAAAGCTGCTTACAACTTCATACGTTATAAGCAGCTCCCTTTTATAGCTGATTTCCATATACCCCATCAATATTCGCAACAGCAGTTTGATCAAATATATCTGCATCCATATTTGTGTTTTTCATTCGAGCACAAGCAGCTGAAATGTCTCCATACGTTGAGTTGATTCCAACAGATTTAACATCCGCTGTGTGTCCGTTGTGAAGAACTTCTCCAAAATTCATCGATCCGTTTCTCGCCATACCATTAATTCTCGTGTTACAGATGTTAATAACTCCTGCCATGACCATACCACCTTTTCTTAAAATGAATTCGTACATCGTATGCTGTGACAAGCCTATGTGTGAAAAGTTTTCAAGAAGTGAAAAGCAAGGTACAAATACTAGTGAAATTATTCATTTCACCCTGCTTCACCCAAAGTTTCCACATGTTTTTATGCTTTTTCTGTTACAATAAATGCATAAGTTATTTTTCATCCATATTGTTTGAAGGAGGATACGTAATATGGACGAACAAAAAGATATTCAACCTAAAGTAGAAAAAAGTTTTGAACTGATTGGCAAGAAATGGACAGGATTAATCATTTATGTACTTATGAGCGGTCCTAAACGCTTTAGTGAATTAAATGAAAGTATACCAGCCTTAAGCAGAAGGCTTTTGACAGAACGAATTAAAGAGCTTGAAGACCACGGAATTGTTGTCCGAAATGTCATTCCGGACCGCCCTATTCGTTCTGAATATTCGCTGACTCAAAAAGGAACAGAGCTAGGCAAAATATTAGGGCCGATTAGCCAGTGGGCAGAAAGCTGGGTCCAAGATTAATAAAACTACTCCATAGAAAGGATGAGCATCATGGCAAATGTTCTCTATATTACTGCACACCCTTTAGCTGAAGACGAATCACTTAGCATGGCTGTTGGGAAAGAATTTATTGACGTGTATAAACAAACACATCCAGAAGATGATGTGGTTCATTTAGATTTATATCAAGCAGATATTCCATACTTAGATGCAGACGTATTTAACGGCTGGAAAAAGCTTCGTTCTCACTCTTCCATCCAGGATTTATCAACGGATGAACGATTAAAAGTGGGACGATTAGCTGAACTAGGCGGACAGTTCGTACTCGCTGACAAATATATTTTTGTCACGCCAATGTGGAATTTCTCTGTTCCTGCGATTATGAAAACGTACATTGATGCGATTACCGTGTCAGGTAAAACCTTTACATATACAAAAGAAGGCGCTCAGGGATTGCTTAAAGGAAAAAAAGCAATTCACATTCAATCCCGCGGAGACGTGTATTCAGAAGGCCCTGAAATGGCAAGAGAAATGGGACACCGCTATTTAGAAATCATGATGGACTTCTTTGGAATTGAAGCGTTTGAAAGCATTATTATTGAAGGGCAAGTAAAATTCCCGGATCAAATTCCGCAAATCAAAGAAAAAGCACTCCAAAAAGCCCATTCAATGGCCAAGACGTTTTAAGTTCAATAAAAATTAAAAAGACCTCGAAGCAGATCGAGGTCTTTTTCTTTACTCTTCCCTCCCTTATATTTCCCTTGAAATAATGATCACCTTCCTGCTCGTTTTACGCTGAAAATAGATTTAAAGGAAAGATGAAACGTTGTTATTTTTTGTTACTATTAATAACGCACGAAACAAAAATACACGTTTTTTCTTTTTCGTTTTTTAATTATCTACGTTCAAAAAAAATAGTTCCTTTAAATGAATAAGGTTTAAAACCACGCTTTAAACAGAAATAAACCTTTTATTTTAAAGGGTTTAGCTACTAAACCCAAAAGCGTAATACTCTTAAACACGTTTTTGAACATGATAAAACCCAATAAAAAATCTTTGACTAAATTCGTTACGTAAGTTACTATTAATAACGTAGTAGATGTTTTCGAACATATTATCTTTAATTCATGAAACAACATTTATATATTGAAGACGGAAAGGTGAAAATAATTATGGCAAAAGTATTATATATTACAGCAAACCCTAACGATGCTACGCAATCATTCAGTATGGCTGCGGGAGACGCATTCATTAGCGAGTATAAAGAAGTAAACCCAACGGATGAGATTGTTCACGTTAATTTATATCAAGAACATATCCCTCACATCGACGGCGATGTATTCAGCGGATGGGGTAAACTTGGAAGCGGCGCAGAATTTGACGCGCTTACTCCGGAAGAACAGCGCAAAGTTGCTCGTTTAAACGAATTAAGTGATCAATTTGCTCAAGCGGATAAATACGTATTTGTTACACCAATGTGGAACTTCTCATTCCCACCGGTAATGAAGGCATACTTAGATTCTGTAGCAGTAGCTGGAAAATCATTTAAATATACAGCAGAAGGTTCTGTTGGTCTATTAACAGATAAAAAAGCGTTCCATATTCAAGCAAACGGCGGTATCTACTCTCGCGGCCCTGCTGGTGAATTAGAAATGGGTCACCGCTATATGCGCATTATGATGAACTTCTTCGGCGTTCCTTCTATCGGAAGCCTATTTGTAGAAGGACAGGCTGCAATGCCAGATAAAGCACAAGAAATTAAAGAAGACGGCATTGCTCGCGCTAAAGAAGCTGCACGTACGTTCTAATAACAAATATAAGCATAAAAAAAGGAACATCTCCCCGTGTTCCTTTTTTTATGCTTGCAATTATATCTTTGCTTCCTCGCGCAGCAGCGAATAAACATATGTATCAAACGGGATGCCGTTTTGGAGCAGGTACTCTCTTAGGGTCCCTTCTTTTTTAAATCCTAATTTGCTCAACAAGGCGATAGATCCACTATTTTGCGTAAATACAATCGCTCCTATACGATTGTATTGAAGTTCGTTGAAGCCATAAGAAATCGCTTCATGAACGGCTTCTGTTGCGTATCCTTTGTTCCAATACTCCGGAAAAAGAGCATAGCTTACGTTTGCTTTCTTATGCCCAGGAGACCACTCTTGAAACCCTATTGTTCCAATCAGCTTCTCTTTTCCTTTTAGCTGAATCCCCCATTTAATTAATTGTTTTTCTTCGTAGCCTTTGGAAAAATTTTTAATGATCTCCTTCACTTGGTTGATCGATTCTAAAGGTTTTTGCCCGTAATAGCGCAGCACCTCTTCATCAGAAAAGCATTCTAAAATCTCACCGGCATCATCTTCTACAATTTTTCTTAATATCAGCCGTTTTGTCTCTAATTCCGGAAACATTTTCTTCCCTCTTTTCTGCGCAGCTTATCTATCTACGGTAAACCATACTATTCTCCTCTCAACTAGCAATATCCTGCTAAAACCTTACCCGGGAGGACTCATTTCCTATCCAAATAGTCGATTTACAGCGGAGATAGTGGTATTTTATATAGTGGGCATAAGTTGCTTTTTATCAACACAGAGGCGGTGAACGCAGAAATGAACCAAGATAAAGAATTGCTGTCCACGATACAAGCTCTTCAAAAAGAGCTGCAGCAAGAAAAAGAAAACCGTGCGTATATGCAAAAAGATATGGACGAACTAAGAAGCGCTTTATTACAATCAGAACAAGTAAAACAAAACTTAATTGATCAGCTAGAAAAGAAAGTCGATTTGATTTTAACGTTGATTCAAAAAGGAGACGCATAAAGGAATGGATTTTTTTAAAAACAGCAAAATACTATACACTATTGTGGCACTTGTTATTGCCCTCATCGCTGTATTTACCAACAATTCGCCCATTTCTCTCATTCAGCAGCATGAAAATTCAAGCAGTACATCGAGTAGCACATCGGACACTACACCAAGCAACCAATGCTCTGCAGAGACTCAAAGCGACAGGTTATTTACCGGCAAAGAACTTGTCTTACAAGAAGGAAATGATAAATACGGATATTGCCACATTATCGCGCATATGCAAAAACCAGGCGTTGACAACTATCAAGGTAAAAGCCAATTCAGTAAGTATTTAAATGAAAAACAAGCGATGTCTGTTGCTGAAGAAGTCATCAACGAAGGCGAAGACGGCACCAACAATAAATCTGGCAACTACGTGAAAGAAAAGTATATTAGTTCTTTGAACCAAGAAGTTAGAGTTGTGTATACCGACTACAGAGGCAAAGACTACGACTACAGCGTAACCACCATGTATCCAATCGGTCATTAACCCTAATATAAATATATGAAATGAAAAAAGCAGGCTCAAGCCTGCTTTTTTTTTCATTTCATTATCTACAGCTCTAGAAAGTTAATAATTGATTTAAAGTCTATTTAATATGTAAAAAATCCAACTTTAGACTATGAAATTTTGGAGATATGACAGTAGCACTTTTACCTCTTGGACATATTCTAAATATAAAAAAGAAACAGCCCCTTGCTTCTTTTTTAAGAAAGAGGTTAAAAAATGAGTAACAAGTACAAAGTTAGAAAAAACGTATTATCTCTTACAGACACGGAAAAAAGAGATTTTGTTCGTACCGTGCTAATACTAAAGGAAAAAGGAATATACGACCGCTATATAGCGTGGCATGGTGCGGCAGGTAAATTTCATACGCCTCCGGGCAGCGATCGAAATGCAGCACATATGAGTTCTGCTTTTTTGCCATGGCATCGTGAATACCTTTTACGATTTGAGCGTGACCTTCAGTCAATCAATCCAGAAGTAACCCTTCCTTATTGGGAATGGGAAACGGACGCACAGATGCAGGATCCCTCACAATCACAAATTTGGAGTGCAGATTTCATGGGAGGAAACGGAAATCCTAAAAAAGATTTTATCGTCGACACCGGTCCGTTTGCAGCTGGGCGCTGGACGACGATTGATGAACAAGGAAATCCTTCCGGCGGGCTAAAACGTAATTTTGGCGCAACGAAAGAGGCACCTACACTCCCTACTCGAGATGATGTTCTCAATGCTTTAAAAATAACTCAGTATGATACGCCGCCTTGGGATATGACCAGCCAAAACAGCTTCCGTAATCAGCTTGAAGGATTTATTAACGGGCCGCAGCTTCACAATCGCGTACACCGTTGGGTTGGCGGACAGATGGGCGTTGTCCCTACTGCTCCGAATGATCCTGTCTTCTTTTTACACCACGCAAATGTGGATCGTATTTGGGCTGTATGGCAAATTGTTCATCGCAATCAAAACTATCAGCCAATGAAAAACGGGCCATTTGGTCAAAACTTTAGAGATCCGATGTATCCTTGGAATACAACTCCTGAAGACGTGATGAACCATCGAAAGCTTGGGTACGTATACGATATAGAATTAAGAAAATCAAAACGTTCATCATAACCCGTTCTAGAAACAGCGGTATGCAATCAAAAACAGATAAACCCCTTCCCTTCTGATATAAATTATAAAGCCCCAAGCACCGTAAAACTCACTGTTTCATTTCCACTCACCATAAAATATAGTTAATTAACCATAATTGGGCTGTGAATAAGCTTCATATAAGGACCTTGGAACATATGAATAAGTTATCAAAGCTTTATAAAAGTTTTATAAATGAAGGGAAGATATTAAAATGCATAATAACGTAAACGCACCTTTTAGTTCTAATGAAAATATGCCGTTCTCACCTGCTATGGCTCACCACGCCTATACAGCTCCTGCTTATGAGCACATGATTCCACACTGCGGATATTCAATGCCGGACTATGGATATATGGTTCCTGAATGTGGATATGGCGTTCCTCACCATGGATGTAATGGTTTCGCCATTATTATCGTACTGTTTATTTTACTCATTATTATTGGTGCATGTGGTTGCGGTTTCTGGCACGATGAGTGTTAACCTAAAAAACTCCAGTATAAATACTGGAGTTTTTTCATGTCTTAATAGGCGGCAAGCACCTTCAGAATTCTATAGCGTTTCATCCAAATCTAGCGGTCTCAGCTTCTCTTCGATTTCTTTGCGCTTCGGCTCTAAAAATGGCGGCAGGGCTAATGTTTGGCCCATCGTTTCAAGCGGTTCATCGGTCGCAAATCCAGGTGTGTCCGTTGATAATTCAAATAAAATGCCGTTTGGTTCTCTGAAATAGAGTGCTTTGAAATAGTATCGTTCTACTTTACCGGAATTCGGCAGACTGTTTTCATTTAATCGAGCTGCCCACTTATTGTATTCTTCTTCATTTGGAACACGGAAGGCAACGTGATGAACACCACCGCGCCCTAAGCGAACTTTCGGCAAATCAGGTCTCGTTTCAATATGAACTTCGGCTCCGCTTCCGCCTTCACCAGTTGCATAAACCAAAATATCTCTATGATCTCCTGCAAGAGATGGATAAGAACTCACGTAGCGAAATCCCATAATATTTGTCAGTACGTCAACCGTTGGTTCTAGCGTACCCACCGTTAGCGTGACCGGTCCTAAGCCTATAATCGCATGTTCTAACGGAATGTCTTCGCGCTTCCACGGCACGCCTGCTCTTACCCCTTTTTCACCGTTGTCCGCAACAAGAAGCAAGCGTGTGCCTTCATAATCTTTAAATGCTAACGTGTCACGATTAGCTCTTTTAGCTATTTCTTCATACTCTACTCCGTACTGCTCAAAGCGCTCTTTCCAAAAGTATAAAGAATCCGTACTTTTAACACGAAGCGACACGGTTGAAATGTCAGATGCACCTTCATGTGTTCTTGCAAGCCCTGGGATATCAAAAAACGTTACTTCCGTTCCTGGCGTCCCTTCTCCATCTGCATAAAACAAGTGGTAAGACTGAGTGTTATCTTGATTCACCGTTTTTTTTACTAATCGCATGCCTAACACTTTGGTGAAAAACTGATAGTTTTTCTCAGCTTTCCCCGTCAAAATAGATACATGATGCAACCCTAACAATTCCATCTGCTCCGCCTCTTTTCATAATATATAAATTTTTTAACTTCCACTAAAATTATCTTTAATTTAATTATCTTTAATTAAAGATAATTTTAAAGGATATACAGCCCCTTTGTCAATAACAAGAAAATGTTGTGAACATAAAAAGAAACTAAACACATAGTTAGTTTCTCTTTATCTTCCCTTTAACAAACTGCTGATCTTTTCCAACAGCGGTTACTTCTTAAGCACGCGCTCCACATTTTGCTTCATCAGCTCCGCAATTTTCGTTTCATTTTCACGAGACGTCTGCTCTAACTTTTCGATGACTAGCTGCTGTCTTTCTACTGAATGATTTTGACTTAGCTTTTGCTTGCCTTCCATTTTGCTGATGTCGATTTTAAACCCAATGATTCCTTTGCTTAAACTATTCATATAAGCAGGATCAACGTCATTTAGTGTATATGTACTGCTCGGGCTTTCATATTTCTCCACCATCTTCCTCAGCAGCCCAAGCAGTTCTGTTGGTTCTTCAATCATTTTCATGGTGCCATACACGTGAACAGCTTCATAATTCCATGTTGGTACAGCTTGATTCGTTTCATACCAAGACGGTGAAATATAACAGTGAGGCCCTTGAAACACAACCAAAATTTCTTGATTTTCAGCATCTTTCCACTGCTGATTCGGACGAGCAAAATGTCCGTATAAAGCTTTTTCTTTCCGGTTTAACATCAGGGGCAAATGAGTAGCATAAGGCTTTTCATTATGATACGAAAACAAAGTGGCGAACCCATTGTCTTCAATAAAATCATACATTATTTGTTCATCATTCACTTTGAAATACTTTGGAATATACATCGGCGCTTCTCCTTTATCTCTTATTTAGTAAAAGATATAATACTATACGTGTTTGCAACAGCGTCAGTTATGAACTTTTTATGGAGGTCAGCAAGCATTTAACCATTTATGAATCGATTTTTTAAGAAGCTTATGCTATACTGCTGTGACGTAAACCGCTGATTTTCTATATGTATTTATTTAGCACATGATGCAATTAGATACCTGTTAGTTAAACAAAGCTTCAGGAACTCAAAAAAAGAAGAGCTTGTTTAAAACAGCTCCTTTCTCACGTTTATCTATACAATTGAGGATTTTTTTCTCGTTTGATAGGGCCGCCTTTAGCTATATGCCACTCAATGACGCGGTCCGTCAAACGATCGTATACGTCGTCTTCTAAATACGGATCTTCTGCCGAAGTGAGCAAGGTGTGAACATCGGCTTTTATTTCAGCTAAAACAGCTGAGCTAAATACCGCAGGTTCATTTAATACGTCTAGTATATATAACACGAGCATCTCAAATCCGCCGTCCCAATTGGCATTCCCGTTGCCTTGAGCTTCACAGCGAAGCTTTTCAATGGCCCGGATGACTTCTCCTTCTACGATATCCGACTGCCCATTTCTCGGGACATAGTTTAACCATAGTTCTTTTGCTTCATCAAAATATTTCATTCTGCACTCCTTCTTTCAGAATTTTATTCCTTTTTATGTTTTTGATTCATTGCCGTTCCAAAAGCAACACCTAAGGACGTTCCGATCGCAATACCAAAGCCGATATTATCCATCAGTATCCCAAAAGAAGCCCCCATCGCAACGCCCAGACCTAGTCCCAGTCCTAGATAATCTGTCTTTTTCTTTTCTTCAGACAAAAAAACCTCTCCTTTTTCTACTATTTTATTTATACCTTTTATACGTAAAAACCGCGCTAAAAGTTTCATAAAAATGGAAAAAAGCAGTCGCTGTAACTGCTTTTTAAATGATGAGCTGATAAATGGCCTCTCCGAGCAGCAAGAACCACGTAAGCATGCAGACACTCCAAATACGTACATCGTTTTACGTGCAGAAAAATACAAACAACTCAACAGGGAAAGGTATCCAAAACTTAAGAAAAGGGCATTTTAAAAGTAACGAAATTTTTCTTACTTAAAAGGATGGATTACATTGACACCAAACCAACAGGAATATCTAAAAAAGATACATAGCATACAAGAAAATCTAGCCAAAACGTGGGCTGAATATTGGCAGCACTACTCCACTCCAGGCTCTTGGCAGTTTTGGGTTACCTTGGGCGCTTTCATTTTACCTTTAGTCATTCTCTATTTTTTAATTGACCGAAAAAAAGCCTTTCACTTAGGGTTTTATGGATTTAACGTGCACGTTTGGTTTCACTATAGTGACACCGCTGGAGTTTATAACGGGCTGTGGACGTATCCTTACCAAATCAACACAATCATACCCGTAAGCTTTAGCCTAGATGCTTCGCTTATTCCTGTCTCTTTTATGCTTCTTTATCAATGGACAATTAACCATCATAAAAATTACTATGTATATGCAACTGTTCTTTGTTTGTTTTTTGCTTTTATTTTCAAACCTCTATTAACAGGGATTGGCTTTTTCCAGCTGCATGAATGGGCTACTTACGGTTATTTATTTGTATTTTATCTCGGTGTGATACTGCTATCAAAATGGATTACCAATCTGTTTCTTTATTTTGAAAAACAGCATTAAATTCAATAAGTGTCATCCATAAAAAACGTAAGCATCTTCAAAAGACCTTACGTTTTTTTGATTGTTTTCCTTACTAGTTGTCTGCTTCCTCAAAAAATAGAAGGCTTTTCTCATTGTTAATTTAGAACATGCTGCATCTAGCAATAATAAAACTTCTGTTAGCAGCAAACTAAGCCCTGCTTAAATTAGCGTTGTATAAGTCCATTAAACTGCTTAAATCATCCAACAACGGGCAGTGGCCTACGCCTTTCATAATTTTTAACGTCGCATTTTCCCCTATGCCTTTCGCGATGTCGGATGCATCTCTTGTGGAAACCATCTTATCTTCATCGCCTTGAATAACCATAGTAGGAATCGTAATTTTTTCCACCTCTCCTGTCCCTTCCACAACACCATTAAAATCGTTTGAAATATTAAATCTCATGAGTGCGTAATTGATATCAATTAAATTTCGCTGCTTGATCGTTCCTTCTAAATATGTTTCAAATTGATCAGCAGACGGCTTATTTTTTGTATATAAAAATTGACGCAGCATCATTTTTAAAAACCATGTGTTTTTTGTTTCTTTTGCGTTTTCTACCATTCTAAATGCTTCTTTTACTTCTTCTTTGGTTTGTATAAAGTTGTTAGGAATAGGCAGTTCTAGGAACGTTCTTCTCGGAATGGGGTAGCCTTTAATGTTGACGGAGCTTAATAAAATTAATTTTTTGGCATCATTCGGATGATCAATCACATATTGCATAGCAACTGCTCCTCCTAATGACCACCCGCTTATTGTAAAAGCAGACAACTTTAAAGCATCCCCAAACAGTTTGACATCATCTGATAAGTCTTTGATTGTGTGGATAGGTGTATGATAAGTGGAATCTCCAAATCCTCTTAAATCGATCGCATAAGCTGTGATATGTTCTGGAAGTTCATTCATTAACACATCCCAGTTAAGGGAAGAGTTCATGTTTCCGTGAATTAACAAAAGTACCTCTTTTCCGCCTTTTTTCATTCGGTAATTTACTGTTTCTCCATTCGGTAATTCTACTTTTGCTTGTTCTAAAACAGATACGGTCATCGCTATTTTCCTCTTTTCTTATATAATTAGAACGATCGGTAGCATTTATTTTTTAATACCCTATTTATCAAGATTTAAGCAGTTAGAAAGAAGTTGTGCAAAAGCCAACATAATGCTATGTCATTCTACTTGCTAAAAAAGACAGCCAAATACGCGATTTGGCTGCCTTTTTATAGTGAAGAAATATACGAATGAGCAACAAGGCCATTACTTTTTCGGTGCGTCTAACGCTTGATAGGCAAGCTGGTATTTCCCGCCTTCAGCTACTTCTGCATGGTACAGAGCTTTAAGAGCAAAGTTTTTTTCAAGGCTGTGCTCTTTCATCAGTCCATTCAGCTTACCTTGCAGTTCCTGATTGTCTTTAATGAGCTGTTTCATCTGTGATTTTAAATATTTCATGGTGTTTTCCGCTCCTTTCACTTGATGAATATCTATCAAGTATATCACTTAAGGATAGGATAATGGTAAAACGACTTACGATTGACCAATTAAATCTGTACCGCTCTGTTCTTTAAACGTCCTACAAGCGGAACGACGATGATACCGGCAATAACAACTTGCATCACATTTCCCGGTATAGAGCCAAGCGGAAGGATCCAGTTATGATAAAGAATCACTTCGGCAAAATAGTAGCCTACGATTTTTACAATCAGCGCAGCAGCAACTGCCAGTGTGTTCACAAGTGCTCTTTTACCAGGTACTTTTTCTGAGATAAGACCTGCTAAAAAGCCCATTGCCCCTACGATAATAAACGTAAACGGCGCCCATGCTGTCCAGCCGGAGATGAGATCGAATAAACCCATTCCAAAAGCCCCGGCGATGGCTCCTGTTTTTTTGCCGTAAAGAAAGGCTGCTATAAAAAGAGGAACGTTGCCTAAATGGATGAGGCCTCCGTTACCCATGATTGGAAGCTTGATGTTGATAAACATTGTCGCTACAAACGTCAGTGCGATAAAAAGTGCATGCATGGATAAAGCTTTGATTTTGGTTGATTCTCTTGGTGAGTATGTTGAATTCATTTGTTGGCCTCTTTCTTTTTTTACTACTATCATACTCCTAATTACATACTTAATAAATACGTAAAACTATTTATTTAGTAAGATATATCATTCTAGCAGCACAAAGGAATCGGCCAACTTCAAAATTGTCCTATCCGTTCTTAAAAAAATACAGCTTCCTCAGCTTCCTTTAGCAGACTGCGGAGCCTAATTTTTGTTATGGTAAAGAGTCTGTTCGGGCATAATATGAGCAAATCGTTCTTTTTCAAGAGTTGACGAAGGCTGATAAATATGAGAAGTTATATGTTTGTAGAAATGAATGGAATAACCTAGAATTCCAGCGGAACCTGTTACTATAATTGTACTGATATTGACCAAGTTCGTTCAGATTGTGGCAGTCATGATTTTTACATACAGCAAGCAAGTTATAGGAGGAGCAAGAATGGATAATAACGATATTTTAATTAGATTACGATATGCCTTGGATTTAAAAAATACAGAAATGGTAGAGATCTTTAATCTTGGCGGAGTAGACGTAACAAAAGAAGACGTATTAAAGATCCTTACGAGAACGCCGGACGAAGAAGACGAGGATGCAGTTCATGAGGACGAACACATCACGTGCAGTAACAGTATGTTAGATTCTTTTTTAAACGGTTTTATTACCTTTAAAAGAGGAAAGCAAGACCCTAAACCAGGGCAAGCACCGCCAGCGCCGGTTCAGAGCAATCAAAATATGTACAACGTCTTATTAAAGAAAGTGAAAATTGCTTTGTCCCTAACTAGTGAAGAGATGTTAGAAGTATTTGATGACGGTGGCATACGTGTATCCAAAGCAGAATTAGGTGCTTTATTACGAAAAAAAGGCCACAAAAATTACAAACCGTGCAAAGAGAATTTCGCACGAAAATTTCTAAGAGGCTTAACCGTACAATATAGAGGATAAAATGATACACACTTTTTCAAATCAGAGTATCCATTATGAAATACGATATAAAAACCGAAGTTCTTTTGCGATTAAAGTAGACGGATACGGAACGGTCGAAGTCCTTGCTCCTAAAGGAACGTCTACTGAACAAGTACGTATGTTATTAGAGAACAACTGGGCATTGATTCAGCAAAAGATAAACGAAATGAAAGATAGAACGCATGGACCAAAGAAAAAAGTCTATGAACACGGAGAACGCTTTTTGTATGTAGGAAAAAACTATCCGATACAGATTCATCACGATTCGACTATTACAAAGGATTCTGTAGTGTTTGAAGCGAACACGCTTCAGATTTATGTCAATCAGCACGACGATGAAGCGATAAAACAAGCGCTCAAACGCTTTTACTATCAACAATGTAAAGCGCTAGTAACCAAGAGTATCTCCTCCTATCAAAAACATTTTAAACCAAAGCCGCGCTCCATTTCGATTTCCGATAGCAAAAAAGCGTGGGGCACGTGTGATTCCAAGCATCAGCTAACTTTTAACTGGCGGCTGGCAATGGCACCTCAGCACGTCATTGATTACGTAGTCGTTCATGAAATGTGCCATATGGTTCACATGAACCATGACCGGTCTTTTTGGCGCCTTGTCGGGAAAATCATGCCCGATTATCGTGAACAAGAGCACTGGCTGGAAATGTCGAGCTGGGAAATGACGGTGTAGCACCGCTAAATAAAAAAGAGCAGACGCCCAGAGGCATACTGCTCTTTTTTTGTCTTTAACTATAGCGATATTTTCTTAAATCTTTTAAAATAGAAATTTCTTTTAACAATTCTTCTCCGACGTTTGTTTCTAAAACCATTTTTCTTTCTAGTTCTTTGTCAACCAATCGCTTTACGGATAAGACGTCCGTTCCTTCTAACAAAATCTCTTCTTTTGAATTAAAGTGTTTATGAGCGACTAGCTGCATGCCGTAAGAATTATATAATAATGTATATCCAGCAATCCCTGTTGTAGACTGATACGCTTTTGAAAAACCGCCGTCAATAACAATCATCTTTCCATTTGCTTTGACCGGGTTTTCCCCTTCAATTTCTTTGACTGGCGTATGCCCATTGATAATATGACCATGATCAGGATTTAATTTAAATTCTGCGAGGATGTTTTGGCAGACTTCCTCATTTTCCCGTAAATAGTAGTATGGATTCTTCTTCTCTTTATGCGTTGTTTTATCACTTATAAAATATCTTTCAAACGTCGTCATTGCACGTTTCCCGAAAAGTGATGAATATTCTCCCGTCCATAGGTACCAGACCATATCTGTTGCCAAATCATCTGTTTCTTCAGGATGGGCAAAAGCCTCTTGCAAATAATGTTCAAACACATCAAGCAAGTTGCGGCCTGCATACGTTTTATCTTCAATCGTCATTTTCTCCATGTTTCCTTCTTCATCTAAAGGAATGCAGCCGTGTATTAATAAGTTTCCGTTGTATTTTAAATAAAGGCTGCCTTTTTTCATCAGAAACTTCATATGTCTCGCCAGTTTTTCCGAATGCTGTACAGAAAGCAGCAGTCTTTCCATTACCTGCTCTTCTTCTTCTAATAGCTGATCAGGCTGCGCCGGATTAACCGTTGCAAAGCAACTGTTTTCTAGCGGATACGTGTTTCCGTATATCGTAATTTCATTTTTATCATAATCAATTTTTTCAAGCAACAGCCTTTCTGACATATTAAAGAAAGGACGTCTTTTTATAATCGGACTTTCAAGCTTGAACTGAATCATCGCAATGGCCTGATGAATTTTCGTAATTTGCAGTCGCTCGTGATCGGATAGTTTGTCACTCGAGCTTACTTTTGGTCTAAAAGCAGGATTATCATCATAATATTTCTCCGCCAAGTTAAGCAGCGGTCTCAGGTTAATGCCATATACGTCTTCAATAATATCTAGATTGTCGTATCTCGCGCAGATACGAATAATATTAGCTAAGCACACTTTTGAACCCGCAAAAGCGCCTAGCCACAGCACATCGTGATTTCCCCACTGAATATCAACAGAATGATAATTAATGAGCGTATCCATAATTTTATCCGGCTCAGGTCCACGGTCATAAATGTCCCCTACTACGTGCAGATGGTCCACAACCAACCTTTGCGTCGTATAAGCAAGGCCTATAATAAGCTTATCGGCTTGTCCTAGAGAAATAATCTGCTGAACAATCTTTGTATAGTACTGTTCTTTATTTGTAAATTCATCCGTTTTATATAGCAGTTCTTCAATAATGTACACAAATTGATCCGGCAATGCTTTACGCAGTTTAGAACGCGTGTATTTAGAAGAAGCGTACGAAATGAGATTAAGCATACGATCAATGATTTCTGTATACCATTGATAGAGTTCCTTTTTGTTTCGAAACTGTGCTTTAATCAACGGTAATTTTTCTTCAGGGTAATACACTAATGTCGCAAATTCATTGATTTCTTTGTCAGATAATACATCTTTAAAAAGGTCTTTGATTTTCTCTTTTACATTTCCTGAACCATTTCGCAGCACGTGCTGAAAGGCTTGATATTCGCCGTGTAAATCACTGACAAAATGCTCGGTCCCCTTTGGCAGATGAAGAATAGCTTCAAGGTTAATAATTTCGGTTACCACTTTTTCTTCCGTATCATACTTTTGTGCAAGTAAATCTAGATATTTTGTGTTCAAAACTATGTATCCCCTTTCAACGTTCACCATTTAGTATAATCACCGTTATAACCCTTTAAGATAAATTGTGATTATAATGTTACGCACCTCTTATTTAACTCTTTTCTCTCCATGCCTCACCTCTTTATTTTAACCTATTTTACGTATAGGTAAAATGGTATAAAGTCTATTTGTCTATAAAGATTTCCCGGTTTTTTCCCTTACCTCATAGAGAAAGTGATACTATAAAAAAAACCTGCTGATCTCAGTCAGCAGGTTCGATACATATGAAAGAAGCGCACATAATCAAGAAAGTTTACTCCGACTTCTACACAATAACAGATTTTTTCCTTCCTAGCTGTGAGATATCTCACAGCGTTAAGACCTTGCTGGTGTTACAATAAAAATGATCTTTCTGAGACAGGAAAAGTCATCCTTTGTATTATATAAGAATCATCATTCTGTTGAATCTCTGTTCTTTTATGTTCAGAGATTTTTTCTGTTGGATTTGTTGGATGAAGAGAAAAATTATCACATTAATGTCTGCTGATACCTTATCCACCTTAATTCTGACCGTTTCACTTTTTTAGCATATCCGGTTTTAAAGCCCTCCGCTACGCAAGCGGATTTTGCGATATAAAAAAGCAGCGGATGTAAAACATCACGCTGCTTTTCTTATCTATACACCCCAACCTAAAAGTGGATTATTGCAGAGTGTTCGTACAAATGTAGTGATTGGTGAACTTAATGAATATTATTCTTTCTGAAATTACCGCCTTTAACTTCCGCTACGTCATATACCGTAACAAAAGCCGTTGGGTCAATTTCATTGATAATTTCTTTCATTTTACTTTCTTCCAAACGGTTGATTACGCATGTGATTTCCTTAAATTTTTCATGAGAATAACCGCCGTAAGCTTCTTTGTATGTAGCGCTTCGACCTAAACGATCACGTATTGTCTCTACCATTAACGCAGGCTGAGAAGTGATAATCTGGAAGGTTTTCGATCCGCTTAGCCCTACCTCTACGATGTGAATAACTTTGGATGCAATAAAGTATGCAATTGCAGAAAGAATCGCGCCTTGCAGACCAAATACTAATGAAACGAAAATAAATACAAATGCATTTAAGAACAAAATAAGATCACTTGTTCCAAACGGCAGTTTTCGAGAAAGCAGCACGGCCAGCATATCGATGCCATCTAAGGCCCCGCCGTTACGAAGTGCAATTCCCATTCCAAACCCAAGGATAATACCGCCGACAACGGTTACGAGTAGTGTATCTCCTTCAATAATCGCTGGAGTGTGATGCATGAGGCTTGTACCGACAGCTAATGAAACGATTCCGAGGATTGAAAAGATGGCAAAACTTTTACCGATTTGTTGATATCCTAACCATACAAAAGGAATGTTGATAACGGCGATGAGAAGCCCAAGTGGCAAACCAAATAGGTTTGAAGCAACGATGCTAATGCCTGTTACCCCTCCATCTGAAACATGGTTTGGAATTAAGACAGTTTCTAAGCCGTAAGCTGCAATAATTCCTCCGATAATGACCATTAATGCTCGGAAAGCAATTTTTAGCCGCTTAGGCCTGTGATGTTTTTTAGTTGTGTTCATATAATTCCTCACTTTTAAATGTTTTTTACTATTTAAGTGTACCACAAACATTCTCTTTATTTGAACTAAGGAGGCTTACGTATCGTTTTTTAGCTCACATAGTGCAAACATAGATAAAAGAGAAATTGTAGCTGTACAGACTCTACCCTTGCAATAAGTCCCTATTTCTGTTAAGTTTAAGAAGAATTATTTTTGTTCGGCAAAGATTGATAAGTTACATAACTTTCGTCTATAGATTTGAGCAAGGATAGTAATACAATGTGTGCGTGTCACACTAGGAGGCAACAATTATGGAACAAGGTAAAGTAAAATGGTTTAACGCAGAAAAAGGTTTTGGATTCATCGAACGCGAAAACGGAGACGATGTATTTGTACATTTCTCAGCAATCCAAAGCGAAGGCTTCAAATCTTTAGACGAAGGTCAAGCAGTTACATTTGACGTAGAACAAGGTCAACGCGGCCCTCAAGCTTCTAACGTTCAAAAAGCGTAATCCATCATAAATATAAAAAGACAGACTCCATGGAGTCTGTCTTTTTCATTTCCTTGAAAATGTCATAATAAAACCCTATCCACCGAGGAATAGGGCTTATTAATACAAAAATAGTAATCGGTAATACAAATGGTAAATTCAGTATAGCACAGTATAGGCAAAATCCAAACTATAAATCAATATTTATTCATGTTTCATTAATTCTTCTTCAAAGAAAAACGTACTTGGATATTTATCCACTGTATAAGAGTATCTTTTCATATTTTTTACGTAATGGCTTTTTAAGATGATCACTTTTTCATTAGATGCTTTTATATTTACAATTTCTCCATTGGAAAATAAGCTTATACTCATATTCCTCATCCTCTCTCGTATCAAAAATAATCAAATTTTTAACTTTATTTATCGGGAAATATAATGTGTTAATCCAGCGAAGGATAGTTATTTTTGAGACCTTCAGGCGTATATGTACTCCTAAAGTATACAGTTTTATAACCATAAGGGGGTTTTTTCTATTTTTTGGGACACGGGATTTTACATATAGGTAGCTCTGCTTTGATAGCATTCTGTCTCCAATGTCTCTACTTATTTTTTACGTAATCTTTTTAAATTATTAAAATCCAAAGCAAAAAGACCCCTATGTGGAGTCTTTTTTAGTTTTAATTATGCTACTTTATGAACGTTAGCAGCTTGTGCTCCGCGTTGACCTTGTTCGATGTCAAACGTTACTTTTTGACCTTCTTCTAATGATTTAAAGCCTTCACCTTGAATAGAGCTGAAATGTACGAATACATCGTCTCCTCCTTCAATTTCGATAAAGCCGAAGCCTTTGTCTGCATTAAACCATTTCACTGTACCTTGTTCCATAATTGTTGCCTCCTGGTGTGGAATACTCCACGCTTGTATTACTACCCTTGTCCAACCATACTATCTTAAGATAAAAAATTCTATGGAAGACATTTCTCTTCTCTCAATCTTATACCGAACAAAAATAATTAACTTAATCGTAACATACAGAATCAAAGATAGCAAATACAGGGAATGGGATAAATGATTGAATGATAAAAAGAGCCTTCTCTATGCGATACAAGGAGAAGGCTCTTTTTAAGTGTTCATATTTTGCGCAGCAGTTAATGCAGCTGCTGTTTATTTACTTTATTTTTCTGTTTGCTCTGTGTGCCACCATAATGAATCTTTTGGATTTTCAACGGCTTCATTGTATTCAGATTTAGAAGCAACCGTTGGGTATGAACCTTTGAGTGATTTTCCTGCCGTGTTCGCAAACAGGAACAAGATTACGAAGAATCCAATGATGCTCACAATCGTTAAATAGAACGCTGGAGCCAAGTGATTGCCCGTTGCGTGAACTAACCATGTCGCAACCAATGGCGTCGTTCCACCAAAGATAGAAACTGAAACATTAAACGTGATCGCTAATGTACGGTAGCGAATATCTGTGTAGAACATTGTTGGCAGCGTTCCTGGCATTGTTCCTTCATACGTAGCAAGTAAAACACCTAGAATAAGAATACCGATTGAAACAAATACTAAACCATTTAAGTTGATTAAATAGAACGAAAAGGCTGACAGTAAGCTCAATCCGCCTAAACCGATTAAGAAAACTTTCTTGTTTCCGATTTTGTCGCTCAGTTTTCCAAACATAAGAGCAAGCGGCACCATTAAAATCATAACTGCCGTAATTAATACCGTACCAACTGTGTTTGATAAACCAATAATTTCATTCAAATAAGAAGGCATGTACGATAATAGCATATAGTTTGTGATGTTAAAGAAAGCCACGGCTACGAAACAAACAAACACATCTTTTTTGTGATTTTTTAAAATAGAGAGGAAGCTTTCTTCTTCCACTTCGTCTTCATTGGAAAGTTCATTTTCAAAAATAGGTGTTTCCCCTAAACTTCTTCGTAAATAAAAACCAATAAGTCCTAAAGGCAATCCTAATAAGAAGGGAATTCTCCAGCCCCATGAGGCCATTTGTTTATCCGACAGAATAAAAAATAGTAAGCTAGCTAGCAGTGAAGCAAGAATATAACCAACAAGTGTACCGATTTCTAGTCCACTTCCAAGCACATTTCGCTTATTATCTGGAGACGATTCTGCAATATACACCATCGCACCAGCATATTCACCACCAGTTGAAAAACCTTGAATGATTCGTGCAATTAATAAAAGGATGGGTGCCCATATACCGATTTGATCATATGTAGGTAATAACCCAATGAGTAACGTGGAAAAGGCCATTAAAATAATGGTGGTGGTTAAAACGACTTTCCTTCCTAACTTGTCCCCAATTCTACCGAATATAACACCGCCTAATGGACGCATTAAAAAGGCAATCGCAAATGTAGCAAATGTGAACACTAATTTGAGCTGATCATTTTCAACTGCGCTAAAAAAGTTTTGACTAATAATTACGGCTAAATATGAGTACAAGCCAAAGTCAAACCATTCCATCGCGTTTCCTACTCCTGTAGCAAAGACGCTTTTTTTAGCTTTGTCAATATCTACGACGTTAATTTTTTTCTTATTAAACTTCATTTCATTACGTCACCTCCGCGGTATACGATTATACAAGACTGAGTAGTAAAGTCAAATTTGACTTACTGTATTTCACACTTAAATGTGTTGTAACTCTCTTTATTTTTAAGTAAAAAACAAAAACTATTCATGTGATGTTAAATATTAAAAAAGGTTATGGCTAAAGGGATTGAAGCCAAAAAATACTGAGGAAGGAACGCTAACAAATAAATGAATTGAAACCAAAATAAACTTTTTTTATTTCAACGTACAATTTATTGCTATTTAAAAAACGATTTTCACCTAAAATAAGGATCGTTTTCGATGGAATTACAGTCGCTGAAATAGTAACTTGTCGTTAAAGATAGCGCATTCACAATGTTATTGGTAGCAATTTCCACTCAGGTTATCTGACAATTATTGTTACAACCCATTAGATATAAGCTTTATTTTTGTAATAGATACCCTGTTTCTATTACAAAAATTATGTAGCCTTAAAATAAATATAAAGCTCGTTCTAACAAATGCAGCAATGGATGATTTGGTCCATAGAATAAAACTTTAAGAGTTGGCTGGGATTCGAGGGATAAAAATTCAACTCCTTTCTCCGTATAATCATTCGTGGCTTCAAGTAAGTTTTCTACTGTAAAAGCAAGCTGGTTTATAGTGCTACTTTTGGCATATTCTTCAATTTGCGTAATATGCCAGCTCCACTCCCTCACCACGCTGTTTTTCCGGATAGAAAGATACTCTCTTTCTTCTCTTAGATACCCCATAAGACGAACTTTAAACCTAAATACACCCGTATAGTTTTGAATATAAAGATTTAGACTTATTACATTTATTTACATTAAATAAGCGTTTTATCTGCGTTAACATAAAAAAATAGACCTTCGCTTAGAAGAAGATCTATTTTTTTACTTGCTTTATTTTTTAGTAAGGCTGCCATTTCGCTCTAAAACAGGGACTTCAATATCTACTGTGTTTGGATATTTAACTCCAAGCCCTGTATTTAAAGCCACAACCGTTTCGTTTTCTTTGATCCATCCTTCTTCTCGTAAACGGCGTGCAGCTAGAAATGTAGCAGCGCCTTCCGGACAAATGAACGAACCTTCAAGCTGTGCAACCTTTTTTTGTTCTTCCACAATTTTATCTTCGTCGACCGCAATCGCGCATCCATTTGTATTGTATACAGCTTCTAAAACAAGAAAGTCTCCGATTGCTTTTGGTACGTTAATCCCAAAGGCAATGGTTGAAGAATCCGGCCAAAATTCAGATTCTTGTTTTCTTTCATTCCATGCTTTTACAATAGGCGCACAGTTTTCAGCTTGTACCGCAACTAAACGAGGAAGATCACCTTTAATCCAGCCAAGCTCTTTTAATTCATTTAACGCTTTATAGATGCCGATTAAACCAACCCCTCCTCCTGTTGGATATAAAATCACATCAGGGAGATTCCAAGAAAACTGTTCAGCAATTTCCAGTCCCATTGTTTTTTTACCTTCGATTCGGTACGGCTCTTTAAGCGTAGAAGCATCATAAAGACCCCAGGCTTTAATAGCCTCACCGACAATTTTACCCGCATCGCTAATAAGTCCATCTACTAAGTAAAGGTCAGCTCCAGCGACAGCACACTCATTTCGTGTAATAACAGGCGCATCTTTTGGCATTACAACGGTTGCTTTTATGTCAGCGCGTGACGAATAAAGCGACCAAGCGGCTCCGGCGTTCCCATTCGTAGGCATCGCTAACTGTTCAACGCCCAGTTCTTTTGCTTTTGACACCCCTACAGCGGCACCTCTAGCTTTAAATGATCCCGTTGGAATAATGCCTTCATCTTTCATATATAAGTTTGGAATGTCCATTTCTTTACCTAGCTTAGGCATTTTTATAAGCGGAGTCATCCCTTCACCTAAGGAAACGACATTTTTAGGATCTTCTACTGGAAGCAATTCATGATATCTCCATAGATTTGGTTCTCTGCTTTGGACGTCTTCTGGACTTAGCTTGTCTTTCAGTCTCTCTAAATCATACGCTACTAATAAAGGTGAGCCACATTCACATAATTGATGTTTTTCTTTTGGACTATATTCTTTTTTACATTTAGGACAATATAAGTGAGAAACATAACTAAACGGCATCATACACACTCCTTTAAATTCTGTAAACATAATACCATATATAAAATATAATTTATAGTATTTTTATCAGAATTATAAGTTATGATATCTCCATCATGTTATTAGTCATTAATAAAAACACATAAACCCTATTAAATTGGGGTTTTTGTGCTTTTTTCGTCTTTATTTATATTACTTTTTTTAGAATTAATCCCAGTAATTTTAGATAAAAACGTAAAAAATAAACGTAATTCACACTTTACTTATAGGAATAATTGTTTTAGTATGTAAAAAGATATTTGAAGGAGGTAGTTAAGGTGAATGCACTTTCGGTAGTGAGTAAACGCAATAAAAGTATTTGTACTTGTCTAATTCTTAAAAGTTACTAAAACATAAACAATACTATACTACAAGGAGAATTAGACAGATGGCTGCAAAAAAGAAATTTAAACTTAATTTAGGATTACAAGTGATTATTGGATTAATTCTTGGATTGATCGTTGGTTACTTCAGTAAAGAAGTTGGTTTGAAGTTAGAGATACTAGGAAAAGCGTTTATCCAGCTTATTCAAATGGTCATTGTCCCTCTTGTTTTCCCACTGATTGTATTAGGAATAACGGGGATGCATGATACAAAAAAGCTGGGACGAGTAGCATTTAAAACTCTTCTCTATTTTGAGATTGTGACTACAGTATTGATTATACTAGGAATACTCATTGCTAAAGTAACAAATGTAGGTGAACATATGCATGTAGGTGCAGTGGATACTTCTTCGTTAGGAAACCTGGCAAAAGGCATCGACTTTGGAGAGTTTTTCTTAAGTATTATTCCAAGTAATATCGTAGAAGCAATGGCACAAGGAAAGCTGTTGCCGATTATTTTCTTCGGCATTTTTGTAGGATTAGCTCTTACATCACTTGAGGAGAAAGCCAAACCGGTTATTACATTCTTTGAAGCATGGTTACAAGCGATGTTCAAAGTAGTCGAATACGCGGTATCATTTGCTCCAGTTGGCGTATTTGGATTTATTTCTTTTAGCGTGGCTAAATACGGGATTGGCAGCTTGCTTTCTTTAGGTCAATTTGTAGGTATTACGTATTTATCTTTTGCTATTACGGCATTTGTGGTGTTTCCGATTATCGCACTTATTTTCCGTATCCCTTATAAAGAACTGTTAAAAAGAACGGCAGATTTAATTTTATTAACGTTTACAACGCGCAGTTCAGAGGCTTCTATGCCGCTGCTCATTCATCGATTAGAAAAGTTCGGAGTGTCACGTTCTGTCACTTCGTTTGTATTACCAACCGGCTACTCTTTTAATCTAGATGGAGCTAGCATCTATATCAGTGTAGCAATTATTTTTCTTGCCAATGTATATAACCTACCTCTTAGTCTTGAACAAATTGTTGTGATCATTGGTTTATTAATGCTTATGACGAAAGGATTAGCAGGCGTCCCTTCAGCTGTCATCGTTGTGCTGTTGGCTGCTGCTAAAGAAATTGGCTTACCTGCAGAAGGCGTCGCTTTGTTATTAGCAGTTGATTTCTTTGTAGACATGGGTCGTTCAGCATTAAATGTCGTAGGAAACTCTTTAGCTACCGTCGTTATCGCAAAATCTGAGAAATCGTTTCATTTTAATGCCGAGGATAAATAACAGTACGTTTACCTTCATGATTCAAAAACACGATAGTCAGAAAGAAGTGTTAGTTTGTTTAAACAAAGAAAATCATTCGAAGAGCTGGTAAAAGAAAATAAGCAAGCATTATTAAAAGATAAAAAAAAAATCGAGAAAATCGAAAAACGAATCGAAAAACGCCATGAAGTGATAAAGCTAACTTAGTAGGGTTAGCTTTATCACTATTTTAATTCAATTAACTCAAAATGGCATTTTTATTAATAGATTACAGATTTCACTTTATTTATTTTGAAGGAATATTACCATCAGTTGAACTTTTGATAGCTCTCCCCCTATTCCTAAACAGATTTATTCACACTCTCTTTTTTAAAGATTCCGATTAACAGCGTAACAAGTCCTATTAAAAAGAAAAACGGAAACAATAACATCATTGATGCAACTCCTGCAAACCCTTCTTCCTGGCTAACCGCAAACAAAATTGAAACGGCCCATGAAAAGAATGGAGCTATAATCAATATGGTTGTTGTTCCCCACACTATATATTTTCTTTTTGCTGATTTTCCTTGGCTTAGTCCGCTTGCAAACATCAGACCTAATACTAAAACAAGTAATGCAACTCCAATTGCCATTCCACCACCGCCTTTAGCAGCTATTTTATTTCTGACTTTAGAGAGTTTTCTTTTTTGCCTCTTGGGCGGAAATGAATACACTTGTAATAACGAGTAAGATCAAACCTTCTCCGATAATCATCAAACCTTTTATTTGAATGTCTAGAGCATCAAATCCGCTTACGTTGGCAAAAGCGTAAAAAAGTAAAAATAAACCGAATAATACAGTAACTAAGGAACTAAAAAGAGCAGCTATTCTTTTGTTACATACGATACTTACAAAAAGTAGTATCACAAACATTATACTAATGGCCATACAATTAGTTAGAATAAAAGACATACACACCCCCTTAAATACCTTTTTATTTCATTAATCTTACTCAAACCTAAACCCAATTCCACCATCTACAATAATATTTTGACCCGTAACAAAAGATGCGTCATCCGAAAGAAGCCACTTTACTGCTTTTGCCGCTTCAAGGGGATCACCAATTCTGCCTAGCGCGTTTAGCTTTTGATAGGTTTCATTAAGCTTTGCTTTTTCCTCTGAAGATAGATTTGAAAATCTTTCTTCTAACATAGGCGTACGAAATGCACCTGGGCAAAAAGAGTTAATTCTTATATGTTGATGGCCATATTCTTGAGCAACTGATTTCGTTAAAGCGATCACACCGCTTTTCCCAGCCGCATATACGCCAGTCCCCGCTGAACATAAAATCGCATCCATTGATGATGTATTTACAATTACACCGCTGTTTTGTTTGGTCATTACCTGCAGCTGATACTTCATACAAAGCCATACACTTTTTAACGTAACGTTGATCAAATGGTCAAAGTCTTCTTCTTTGAATTCATGCGTAGCACTAGAGGAAGCCTCAGTGTTAGCCGCATTGTTAAAGCCCACGTCAATTTTTCCAAATGTAGAGTATGTTTGGCTAACAAGGTTTTTAACATCTTGACTATTCGTTACATCGGTTTTGATAAAAAGAGATCGAGGAGACCACTTTCTTAATCTAGAAAGAGCTTCTTCTCCTTTTTCACTATTTCTAGAAGCGATCACAACATGCATGCCCTCTTTTGCGAGTAATTCCGCTGTTGCTAAACCAATCCCCGACGTTCCACCCGTAATAATACCTACCTTTTCTTCAAACATATCTTTCTCCCCTTTTGCGTTTAATAAGATCTCAACCAATTAAATTTAGCGGCATTATTAGTCATAAGAGTTATTCAGCTTTGGAGAGATTAATACCTGCTTCGGAACTCTAAAAAGAGAGTGAGACATAACTAAAGCAATTCAATCTACAGGCGAGCAAATTGGAGAAAAGAGCTAGTATAGGTCACTTGCTACACCGCTGTTGATTTCCGCGGGCGGCCGGTGAGCCTCCTCGTCACTTACGTTCCTGCGGGGTCTCACCTATTCCACTTTTCCCGCAGGAGTCTTCGCCCTGCCCTCCAATCAACCGCTAGAAGCACCCACCCACATAAACGAAACCTACGTTCATCACAACAACAAAAAATCCGAACGAGTTTGATTCTCCATCAAGAATCTCCATTCATCGTTCAGATTTTTCTTTAACTAAAATACTGTTGTTGCAGTCTCTTTTGATTAGCTACTAATCTGATGTTGAGAAACAAGTAAAGTAGATTTTCGATTCCATAAATAAAAGGCATATCCGCTTAAAAATAGAAGCAGCGCGTAATTAACAAGGAAAGAATCGTTAGCGTCGACAGGGCTTGTAAACTGGAGAAAATTATTTAAACCGTGAAATACAATCGTAACGCCAATTGATTGACCGTGAACAATCAGCAAAGCCAGTACCATCCCAATAACAAATGCAAATAAAATTTGAAAAATTGTATTTGCTACCGATTGACCGCTTAGCATATTCAAACTGTGCGTAAAAGCAAATAGGAACGATGATAGAAGAACGGCCATTTTATAGCTTTTTGATATAACAACAGATTAAGGATAAATCCTCTAAATACCATCTCTTCTACAAATGCTATGACTAGAGTTTGGGTAAGCAAAACAAGAGTAAGATCAACAATGGAACTTCCGTGTACACCTTTGTTGCCAATGAGTATAATAAGCAAATACAAAAGAAGCGGAGAAAGAAACAGGATTCTCGTTCTAAACGACATGTTTTGTTGAAAGGAGAAAAAATGCGGCCACTTTTTTGTTTTTGTTAGATAAAATGCTATTCCAATCGCCAAAGGGACGATTCCTAAAAACTGAAGATAATGTGCAGTAGGATGCGTCATGCTCACGTATGCACCGTTTACCACAAACCAAAAGATAACTAAGATTTCTAGGCCAATAACTTTCCACAAAAGCTTTGACTTGATCATCACTACGCCACCTTTCTGCTTTAGGTTTCATTGATAACCTATACTATTCGTTTTAAGGATTTTATATGTTTTCACTCTTTTATCATTTGAGCTCAAAGACTATGTGAGACAGCGCTTTTTCCTTTTAAAATAAGAAGGTAGTTCCTTTATTTCATCGGATGGCTTACGCAGCTTGCTCTTTTATCCTTGTTCGTAAAAATCCTTTTTGATATCTTTCAAAAGTTTTAAAATCTCTTTATAAAAACAAATAATTAACATTCCAGCGATGTTGGTCACCATCGTGATTGTAAGATTGCCGATAATCAAGCTAAGAAAAGTACCAAGAAACATAATACCAATTCCGATATAAAAACCTGGGTGAAGCAGTTCATCGTCGTCTTCTTTTTCTTCTTCGCTAATGTTTATTTTGTTTTGTAACGCAGCATCACTTTTAATAAATTCATCAATGGTTGTTCCATAGATGTCCCCTAACTTTAAAAGATGCTCAAATTCAGGATAGCTCTGATTATTTTCCCACTTATGTATGTTTTGTACAGATACACCCACTTGCTTAGCAACCTCTTCTTGAGACATTTTTTGTTCTTCTCTTAATTTTTCTAGCTGATTTCCTAACCTCAACTCATTCACCTCTATAACTATGGCAGCGTGTAAACGGAACCTGCTTGCACTATGTTTTCTCGTTTTCTACAATTCTAACATATTGTGGTAAAAAAGAAAGAAACAGTTAATGTGGCGTATACCAAAACCTACAAGGGCAGTGATAAAAAATAGTGAGAATTCTCATGTGTAAAAAATGAAAGAATGCACTTTTATCTTCATCCTTTTATTGTTTATACTAAATAGTGGATTGTACGAACGTAGAAATAAAAAAGGAGGCAAAATAACGATGGAAATGCTGCTTATTTATATATTTGTTATCGCTCTTATTGGACTCATTATTTGGAGAAAGATGAAAAAGAAAAATAAGCCCATTAAAAAGAATGGACTTGGTATATTAGCACCTATTTTTTTCATATTGATTGCATTTTCACTTAGTCTAAGTCAGCTGATGCACATACCGGGCCAGCCCTTTCACTTACCACCCTACTGGGAAATGCTGATTGCTGGTGTATTAGGTGTTATATTCGGGCTCATTATGCTTAGGCAAACGGACTATGAAGTAAGAGAAGACGGCTTCATTTACTCAAAGCCAAATAAAAATTTTAAATATGTGATTATTGCTATTATCTTCATAAGAATGGCTTTGAGCCAGTACTTTAAAGGGTTAGATTCGATAGACTTCGCGGTCTTAACGATGACGCTAGCCTTTATATATATTGTTATTTGGAGAGTTGGCAGCTATCTAAAATTTCGTAAATTAAACGGTGATCATTACAGCGTAAACGCTGGGTAATGATCAATATGAATGGTCCTTCTTTCTGCTTGGAAAGAAGGATTTTTTGTCATAGGGAGTAAAAGTACCGCCTGTTGTATAAGACAATACATATGTTGTATAATGCAATATGTGTTTTTTATAACGGTAGTCTATATATAAAAATAAAACAGATTAAATTAAAAATGTACCTGGTCATCCACTGTTTGATTTACAGGTAGATTATGAAAGGAATCATACTATGACATTTATCAATTCTGTAACAGGCCCAGTCAACGCGTCAGAACTAGGGCTAACGTTAATCCATGAGCATATGCGCGTTCGTTCTGAATCTGTTCACGCACAGTTTCCTCATTTATATGATGAAAAACAAGAAATCGCAAAAGCAGTAGAACAAGTAAATCGCGCAAAGAAGCTCGGAGTCAAAACAATCTGTGATCCTACGGTGATGGAACAAGGGCGCGATATTCGTTTTATTGAAAAAATTGCCCGTGAAACGGACACTCAAATCATCGCAGCTACAGGAATTTATACGTATAACTACATCCCTACCCATTTTCAAACTCGTAGCATTGACTATATGGCAGATCTGTTTGTTCGAGATATCGAAGTCGGCATTCAAAACACGTCGATTAAAGCAGGCTTTCTAAAATGCGCTACAGATGCACCTGGCGTAACGGCCGATGTAGAAAAAGTAATGCGTGCCGTCGCAAGAGCTCATAAAAAAACGGGCGTGCCGATTATGACCCATTCACATCCGGCAAGCGGCACAGGCTTAAAGCAGCTTGATATCTTACTTGAAGAAGGTGCTAATCCAAATCAAATTCTGATTGGACATACGGGAGATACGGATAACCTTGAATATATTTCAAACATTTTAAATCAAGGGGCTTTTATTGGAATGGACCGCTACGGTTTAACAAGAGAATGTTCAACTGAAAATAGAAATAACACGGTCATTGAGTTAGCCAAACAAGGATACTCAAACCGCATGTTTCTATCACAAGACTACTGCTGTACAATGGACTGGTTTCCAGAAGGCGTAATTGAAGAACGTTTTCCAAAATGGTCAATGAGCTTTGTGTTAGAAGAAGTCGTGCCGGAATTAAAAAGAAAAGGCGTAACCGAACAGCAGATTCAGCACATGCTTTTTGATAACGCCCGCTGTTGGTTTGAAGGAAAGTAATTGAGATAGTCTTTTTCATTACTACTAAAACCCCCACTGTCTAAGCCTACAGCGGGGGTTTTTACGCGTATTATTTTATATGCTTACATTAACCAGTTTTTCTTAATAGCTTTTGTTTTTCTTGACTCTTTTTCACCATAAAGTGTACACCACACAGGCATAATCCAACGGCTATTCCTACTGTCAAATTTGTAAATACCGTTAACAAAAAAGTCGTGAGTAAAACCAGCGAATGAAATGATCTTTCTTTTATCACTTTTGCAAACTGTTCTTTTTTACTTATATTCCACGCTACGACCATCAAAACTGGAGCGAGACTGGCAAGCGCAACGTATGAAGCGTACGGCGCAAGCACCAAGAGCACAATCAACACAAAGATAGCGTGCGTGATTCCTGCGATTGGAGAGGAAGCGCCGTTTTTAATATTGGTAACCGTTCTTGCAATTTCTCCTGCTGCGGGAATACCTGAAAACATTGGCGTTACCATGTTTACGATTCCCTGTCCAATCAGTTCTTTTTTGCTGCTGTGCTTTGATTTTGTCATTTCATCTGCAACACGAGCTGTCAGTAAAGACTGTAACCCTACAAGTATAGCAATGACAAATGCAGAAGGTAAAAGAGTGACCACCCTCTCCACTGTTATATCTGGAAACGCTGGCGCCGGAAAATGACGAGGTATCTCTCCGTAAATGGAACCAATGGTTTCAAACTGATTGGAAAAGAAAAAAGATGCCAAGCCCGTTGATACAATAATTCCGAGTAAATAAGACATTCCCAGCGACTTAGGCGAAAAGTAAAGAACAATTAAAATCGTAGCTAAGCACAATCCTGCTGTAGCGATACTATAGATGTTGATGAAGTGTAAATTACCAAAGATCTCTTTTATATTCAAATGAAAAAACTGAAATTTGTCAATCGCGTGCAGCCCAAGGAAGTTTGGTATCTGCCCGCTAAAGATAATCAGCGCGATTCCCGACTGAAATCCTATAATAATAGAGGACGGAAAATACTTGATTAAAGCTCCTACTTTACATAGCGCAAAGATAATGAGGAGAATTCCAGACATAAAGCCGGCAATTAATAAGTTTTCATAGCCATATTGCAACACAATCCCTAATAAAACAGGAACAAATGCACCGGTAGGTCCCGCGATTTGAAACCTACATCCACCTAAAATAGCAATTAGCAAGCCCGCTACAATCGTTGTATAAAGTCCTGTAACAGGTGATATTCCAGAAGCTATCGCAAATCCTAACCCTAAAGGTATAGCTATAATGCCAACAACAATACCCGATAGTATATCTTTCTTCAAATGCTGCAAGGAGTAATTTCGAAAAACCTCTAGATTCATAAGTGTACATCAGCCTCCATTTTAAGTAGTGAGGTTACCCATTCGTATTTTCGTCATACAACCTTATTGAGCTTTCAACCATTCAAAATAAGGTGGGCTACTCGATTACTTTTATTTTAAAGGAGACAACTTACAAAAAAATAAAGGAGAAATTAGAAGTTTCTTAGACAGTTATTAAAATTTTCTTAAAAATTCTCACTTTTTATTCTTTTAGTTATTTTTCAACTAAACTGCGCTTCTTAGTAATGAATAAAGCAAGAAATCTAAACAGGTGAAATCTACGTTCATCCTAACAAAAAAAACGAACCACCCATCAAACATGTTGATCAAGGGTCCGTTTTTCACTTGAGCTAACATACGTTTGTCCCAGGCTCGTTTTTTTACTAATAAGATATATAATACCAATTCCTTTGTAACTTTTTTATTTCTTCAAACTTCAGACCAAAATCGCCCGATGAAGGTTTACGGTTGTTTGGGTCATACACAAAGCCTGAGAAATGACCTAAGATCCCAAGGTTTGTAAAGAAAAGTACGGAGGTTGCCTTTCCTTTGGTTTCTACTGCGACATCATCTCGACCTCTAGATACGCTCACATACTCTTTCGGCAGATCAATTAGTGATGAGAGGTCGGGTTCATTGGGTAAAAAATGGAACGATGGATAGTTGGCTTCATCGGGTTTCAGAACACCTTTTTGTATTTTAGCTGCCACTTCTTCTCTCTTCTGCTGATGGAGTTTAAAGTTTATGTCTAAATTAAGCTGCTCAAACGGAATGAAGAACCACAGCACAACGGTTATCACTTGAATGACTAAAGGCAGCCACTTTCTACTGATAAACAGATAAATTCCTGTCCACAGCGTTAGCAGTAAAAAGAAAGGAATGACAAAGAATAACCATATATACGGACTTACGTATTTCCCTATCCGATCATCTAAATCCCATTGAAACAGTGACAATAAAAAAACAAGTAAACTACTACATAAAGATAAAATTAAGGTTAAATGACGTTTCACACATTTCCCTCTCTCTGAAATAATTCTTTTTTAACCTTCATTCTTTATAATTCGTTATTTACTATAGTTCTATGAATCCGCTTTAAGAATTCTCTTATTATTCTAGAAAGACCATTATTAGCGTTATAAAAGTAGCCAAAAGAATAAGTTTTGTAATGCGGAGGAGCAAAGTTAACGACTACATATTGATCACTTCTAGATAAGCCGGCATCTGTTTTAAATGCGTAGTCAAATCCTATATTTATTGCCGTATTATTTTCCAATGTATTACGAATTGTATCTACATTATTGGTAGTAAACAAGATATCAAATGGTAATGAACTAAAACCTTTCATAAATTCCTGAATATATTTATCATTATATAAAACAATGGGCTGGTTGAGCAACATCTCTTCAGTAATGAGTGTTTGTTTGGCTAATGGCGAATTCTTATTTACTGCAGCTACCATATGGCCATCTAATAACTTTTTAAATACCAAGTTCCGATACTTTGTTTCTTCTTTTTCTGTATAAGTAATAAAACCTACATCTACCTCCCCCTCTAGAACTTTATCTATAATATACTCGGTGCTATTTTCATAGACAGAAGCCTTTATGTTCGGATATTCTCTTTTAATTTCTGTTATTAAGTGAACGAGAATCTCCATTGGTCCTGGGTAGGTTGCAATCTTTATTTCACCATTCATTGTATTTGTATACGCTTCTGCTTCATCCATAAATTCTTGAATTTTCAATAAAGCAGAATTGGCCTTTTCAATTAACCTATGACCTTCTTCAGTTGGAATAGATCCTCTTCTAGAACGATGAAAAATCATTATATTTAGTTCTTTCTCTAAATTTTTTATAGATTGGCTTAGTGCAGGTAACGTAATATGCAGATTATTAGCTGCTTCTTTTAGTGAACCCGTTTTATCTATTTCCACCATATGTTTTAACTGTTCAATATTCATAATGCCCTCTTTTTCTTTTAGTTAAGTATTACTTAACAATCGTTAATATTAACTAAATTTACCATAAGCATATCTGATTGTATACTTATAGGTATAGTAAAAGAAATGACACAAGGAGATGTAGTATATGAAGGCGCTAAGATGGCATAATCAAAAAGATATTCGTCTTGAAGAAATAAATGAACCGGTTGTACAGGCTGGTCAGGTAAAAATGAAAGTTAAATGGTGTGGAATTTGCGGTAGTGATTTGCATGAATACTTAGGCGGTCCCATCTTTATTCCAGTTGATAGACCGCACCCTCTCACTAATGAGGTTGCTCCAGTGACGCTTGGACATGAATTCTCAGGTGAAGTAGTAGAGATTGGAGAAGGTGTAACTCGTTATAAAGTGGGTGATCGTGTGGTAGTTGAGCCAATCTTTGCTACACATGGACACCAAGGTGCTTATAACCTAGATGAACAAATGGGATTCTTAGGTTTAGCCGGAGGCGGTGGAGGTCTTAGTGAATATGTTGCTGTAGACGAAGAACTTTTATTCAAACTTCCAGATGATTTATCTTATGAACAAGGTGCTCTAGTAGAACCAGCGGCAGTAGCTCTTTATGCAGTACGTTCAAGTAAAGTGAAAGCAGGAGACAAAGTTGCTGTATTTGGATGTGGCCCCATTGGACTTCTTGTCATTGAAGCGTTGAAAGCAGCAGGTGCAACCGATATTTATGCAGTTGAATTATCTCCAGAAAGACAAGCGAAAGCAGAAGAATTAGGAGCAATCATCATCAATCCTGCTGAAGTTGAAGATACGGTAGCTGAAATTGGTAGATTAACTGACGGTGGCGTAGATGTATCTTTTGAAGTAACAGGCGTACCTATTGTATTACGTCAAGCAATCCAATCTACAGGAATTGGTGGAGAAACTATCATCGTTAGCATATGGGAAAAAGGAGCAGAAATTCTACCAAATGATATTGTAATTAAAGAACGAACTGTTAAAGGAATCATTGGCTATCGTAACGTGTTCCCAGCGGTATTATCTCTTATGCAAAAAGGATACTTCTCAGCCGAAAAGTTAGTAACGAAAAAGATAGCTCTAGACGATGTAATTGAAGAAGGATTCGAAAGCCTGATTAAGGAAAAAAACCAAGTTAAAATTTTGGTTGAATCAGAACAGCGATAATAAGGATTTCTCTAGGCCACTGATAGTAATTAGTGGCTTTTCAGCTCTTTAATAGGATTCAGCCGAGATGTGTGCAGAGTTCCATCAACATAATTTGACAGTGTAGAAGAATTAACGAGTGAACTCCAGGACTACCCCCGTTAATTTAATTACATTCGAATCCATGGGATGCTTAGTTACATGAATTTCATAGATTACAGACTTTAACACCTAAAAAAGTTGTTTCATCTAATACTAACATATCAATAGGTTAGTTCATGAGGACTAGACAAATATAAAATACGCCACCTTTTCCAACAAAATAAAGAACTAGGGGCCATTCCGTAAATAACTTAGCTATGAAACTTTTTATTTTCTTTGTTCTTTTGATATTCTACAAAAAATGAGACTGGGACTGCACCAATGCCTATACCAATTGAAATAAACAGCGCCTGGTTCAGCTGAAAACTCGTATTTTCTGCTGCTTTACTATAAATCATAAAACATACGAAGCTTAAAAATCCTATGGCAAAAGGAATGAGCGCATGCTTGTACCATTTCATTGTATTAATCTCTCCTCTTTTATAACAGGATAAAGTTAGAAAAACCCCCAGCTTCCAAGGTTATGATCATTTCCAAATTATCACATCTCCTTTTCCTTCCTTTTCCTTCTTTTCTTCTTGTTAAACAAGTTTAGCCAAATAGTCAGCAGCGCCTCTCGAGAACATATGAATCCACTTGAAATCATATAAAAATAAAAAAAAGCAGGATTTCTCCTGCTTTTTTGCATATGTAATTCCTCTTCACTATGTCAACTCAGCGCTTTTAGCGAGCATAAAAGCAGAGATACTAAACAACACAATAAATAAAGAAGCGGCATGTAACAGTAAAAAAAGAAATTTTTGACCGCCTTTAATGAAGAGCGAATAAATCATTCCTAGGATTGTTACTAAGATTAAAAGTGCTGCTGCTATTTTAATTACTATAGCAAAGACATTCCCCGCAAATACAATTGATGGAATAAAAGATGCTACAATAATGATATACAAAATCAGTGTAGCAATAAAAGCGTTTTTTGATACGTTTGAAGCCTGTTTAAACGAATTCCCCATATAATCTCCTTTCTCATTTTAAAACTGCATCTTTTACTATAATACATGTGTATAGAGGACACAATTAACTTTTGTAAAAGTGCTTATCCCTCAAGCTTGATCACCAATCATATCGGCTATATTTTTGAGATTTTGTTTGCTTAGTTTATCAAATGTTGTGGCTGTTTTTTTGTTTGAATTATTTGTTGATAAATAGCCTTAAAGAACGCTTTGTAGTCTTTACTTCAAAACCAAGTCATACTAAAATTCTCTCTTCTGGTAGATAGACAGCGCAATAAAGTAAGAAGCAATATACATTACCATCCCAAAAAGAGTATATAAGATAGGAACATGCAAAGAAGAAGCAATCGGTAAGCTTGATGCCGCTAATATCTCGACGAAATAGCCAACAGCTCCCTGTAAAGCAATCGCAACGAAAAGGCCTCCCATGCCTCCTCCAAGTACTATTCCGTCAGATTTCTCTGCTCCGAATACGTAAAGAAGCGGATAAGCAAGTGCACCGGCGAAAAGTACGATGAATGTACCAAACGAAACGATATTTATTATATCCTCTACTGCACTCTGGGAAATAAGCGAATACATTGAAAAAACACCATAGGATAGGATGGTTCCGCTGACGACAATTAAAAAATAGAAAACATAGTGGCTTTGCACCACATTTTTTCGACTAATCGGAAGAGTAAGCACGTATTTGTCATAGCCGGTCTTACTTTCTAATTTGATCACTTCAAGCGCTGGCATTGCCATTAATAAAATAATTAACATCGCTATAATACGGTAAAATGAAGGATCCGCAAAATAAAAGATGACCGCAGAAATAACTATGGCGAGCGCTGTGTAAGTCAAAAAGCTTCGGTGAATGAGGTAGTAGTTCGTTAACAATAGACCTCTCATTTACGTTTCACTCCTTGTTAAAAGCACGCTTAGTTCTTCCATCGACATCGGTTCAGTTATAGTTTCATCTGGCAGCTGATGCTTATCTGATACGAGTACACGGACAGACGTATCATACGTTCTTTTTGCCACTACTACATCTTCAGGAAGTAAGTTCAGCTGTTCTTCATTCATAACGGCAATTGCATACTCTTGAAAAACTTTCTCTTTTTCTTCATTTAATAAAACCTCACCGTTTTTAATCACAACAAGGTGGCTCGCTATTTTTTCGACGTCGCTCATAATGTGAGACGAAAGCAAAATTCCGCTGCTGCCATCGCTGACAAATGCTTTTAATTCATCTAGTATTTGCTCTCTAGACGAAGGATCCAGTCCTCCTGTCGCTTCATCTAACAGCAATAATTTAGCACGGTGAGACAGCGCTACAGCTAGAGATAATTTCATCGACATGCCGCGCGAAAACATATGTATTTTTTTATCTTCTGGCAACGAAAACGAACGAATCAACCGGTGAAAACCAGCTTCTTCCCAAGAATTAAATAGTTTCTTAAAAACGTTGTTTAACTGTTTTATGGTCAAAGAAACCGGCAGATTAATCGCATCAAACACGACTCCAATATCTTCTTTAATCGTCGCATCTGTATTCAAATTGTCTTCACCAAATATTTCGACAGTACCGCTATCTCTCGAAATTAATCCTAGTACTGCTTTAAACGTCGTAGATTTACCCGCTCCGTTATCACCAATAAATCCCACAATCGATCCAGGAGGAACATGAAAGGAAACATCTTTTAAAACCTCATTTTGGCCAAACGATTTTGCCATGTTTCTAACTTCTAAAAGATTTGTCATTTGCTCACTTCACTTTCTCTATTAGTAGAGTTAGGTGTAGTCATAGAAAGTAACTAATTTAGTCATTTTGACAGCACACAGAATCACCTTTTATTTACAAAAATGACTATTTAATACCAATTATAGCTAGTAAACTATAAAAAGTCGATGATAACATAAAGGTTTGCTGCCTCTTCATTTGTTTTTGATGACCGTAATATGTATGACAACATCTGCCTGTACTATTCTTGCCTGACCTATTTAGCGAAATCACAAATAAAAAAAGGATCTGCTATAAAAGATCCTTTTTCTTCACTATAATTGATGACCCTGCTTTTTTTCTTTTTCACTTAATATGTAGTCCGTTATAAAACCAAGAATAAGTCCGACGGCTACCGGTATTAAACCGCCTTTTGCTTCCATTTGAAAATTTTCCGGTTCATTTACATAAATCCACTGAACTGACAGTAACGAAATATGAAATGTATTGCCGATAAAAAATAAAAGTGCTATGGTGCCAATTGTTACGCCGAATGAAAGAATATATTTCTTCATAATGCTCCCTCCTTTCACTAAAAGGCTGCTCCTAACAGAGCAACCTTTTAATCTCTTTATTTTGCCTCAAGCGCTACTTTTTCTTGAACAACCTTCTTTAATACAACAGACTGAAAAATCATAAACAAACTGCCCGTCATCCAGTATAAAACAAGACCAGATGGTGAAAAGATTCCAAATGAAAGCACCATGAGAGGCGAAAGAATTCGAGATAACACTGCTTGCGATTGATTCACTCCTTCTACATCACTTTGCATAACTTTTGACTGTAAGTACGTAGCAACTGCCGCCGCGATTGGAAGAATAAAATACGGATCTGCATGTCCTAAGTCAAGCCATAAAAAAGATGATGCGCTAATTTCATCTATTCGTCTAATCGCATAGTACACGATTGAAAAGACGGGAAGCTGAACAAGTAAAGGAAGGCATCCCATAAGAGGGTTGGCTCCATTTTCTTTAAGAAGTTCCATCATTTCACGCTGATATTGCTGCTGACTCTCAGGATCTTTATCTTTGTACTTCTCTTTTAGCTCTTGAAGCTGAGGCTGGATACGTTTGTTGCTCAGCTGATTTTTATATTGAAGAATGTTTAAAGGCGCCAGCAGCATACGTACGCCAACCGTCACAAGCATAATTGAAAAACCAATACTTTGATGAAGCCACGTATTTCCTATAAACAAAATGAGTAGCGAAAAAGGATAAATAAAATAGTGATCAAAAAAGTGAGTGTGCGAACTTTGAATCACGTTTGATGAATCACAGCCGGCAAGTAGAAAAATGGAAACGACAATAAAGAAAATCTTCTTTTTATGTTTTAACATCTAAATTCCTCCAGTATTTTTTTAATCGGTTAAAAAAATACTGGCGAATGCGGACCTTCATCATCTTGTTCACCTATTGCTTCTTGTCTGTGAACAGAATATATAAACTTAAATTTGTAATACAAGCAGCTTATGAGATCCTGAGCCCGTAAAAGATTCACATTTTGTATGAGATACATGTCCTTTTGCTGCAGACAAACATGCTTATGTATTGTTTGAAATGTAGCTAGTTTAATAGCAGCATGTACAAAGAATGCTGTCATAATCGCAAACGATAAATACAGAAAAGCATCCGGTATAAATAATTCCATTTATTCACATCCTTATGGATTATTATATCACATTTTCCTTAATTTAGGTTAAATGTTTTGTGAAGCAGGTTTAATCTAAGGTAGCCCACAAAACCGATTTCTTTATAGAAATCAAAAAATAAGTTTCTTTTTGTAGCTGTCATTGTACGTTTGATGAAATGACGTATAGACAATATACCGGGACACATATAATTCTAAAAATTTCTACTTTTATTAGTAAAAAGGATATTATTCCTTTTTATGGTATAATCAAAAAATATCATTCATAGGGAGTGAATCTGTTGGAAACTAATACAAAATCTCAAGTAAACACCAACTCTATTGTTTCTCTAACTCTAGGTATCGTATCCATCTTTATTCCAATCATCGGGTTTATTACAGGTATTATTGGCATTATCTTCTACAAAAAAGCATCAAATCAAATAGCTGCTTCCAATCAAGGCGGTAAAGGACTCGCGATTGCCGGGCTGATCTGCAGTATAGTAGGCGTAATTTCTCAGCTGTTCTTTGTATTGGGGATTATTACGTTTGTATTTGGGGGAACGACTGTTGACTATGAATAAAACAGGTAAATTAAAAATTGTAAGAAAATCTTGGTTTAGATAAGGTTATTGGAATTTCTATATAAAAGAATAAAAGCTTGATTTTCCACTATCCGAAGATCAAGCTCTTAAAATTTAAACATTAACTATGACTCATTGTTACTAGACCTATAGCTTTTCATGTAAATTGCAAAGGAGAATAAAAAATTAAACCTATCGTTGAATCCAAAATAAAAGAAATAGTAATTGTTTTACTTACTTTATTACTAGTAATCTCTGTGTTGCTTAACTGTTCTAGCTATTTTAATAGTACAGAGATACAAACTTTGACCTCAAGATGTTATGATAACGGCGGAGAAGCCATGGTAGAGATACATAATCCAATTACCAATGACTATTCTTTTGAATGTAAATAACTGAGTTAAAAAACAGCTGTGCACTTAACAAGCTTACTTAAAAGAGGGCTAACGATTTAGCCCTCTTTTATACGTTAAAATATAGCTGTATGAAGTCAATGACAAAGGAGTTATTTATGAAACATGTCATATTAGGTATCTGCGTCTTTGTATATGCAGTACTATTAGAATATCTAAAATATAACTATGGTCTTAACCTTATAGGAAAGGTGCTAATACTGTCCGTTTTAACTGGAGTTACGTATAAAACTATTGAAAAGAGATACGGGAACAGAGCAGCTACACCGAAGGACGAAAGGTAATTTTGAGCGAGCTTACTAGTCTGAATATTTATTCCTGTAGCCTGCTCAATAGAGAAGTATTTATAAAAAGAGAAACGTTTAAGTCCGTACATGTATTAGTAACTTTATATGTACTTGTAGACTACTTCTCCAACCAACTTTTAAGGGTGTTACTAAAAGCAGTTCATTCATTTGTCTATAGCATCTATCAGAAAAGACTTGGATAATTAACTTAGTTTATATAACTTAACTTTCAGCTGTGTCCCCCATTAACTTTTGTTCCTTTATACAACGAAGTACACGGAAACTATTTAATAGTAAGAAAGCGTTTGTATAGGAACAAATTGTTACATTAGAAGAGCATAATACACCATATGGAAATTGAGTGAGTCTTTAGTTACCTATATGTGGTATATTATTACTCGTTGAAAAAACATATAAAAATATTCGGGGGAAGTAAAATTTGAATAACTTATTAGCAAAGAAAGACTTAACAGCCGAGCAACTAGCAATGGTTCAATCAGAAATGAATAAAAAAAGTAAATCAAAAGGAATTGCTTATGCTTTATGGTTCTTTCTAGGTGGCCTGGGCGGACACCGTTACTATTCAGGAAACATTGGAATGGCAATTGCAATGACTTTAACGCTTGGTGGATTCGGAATCTGGGCCTTCATTGATGTGTTTATGATTGGCGGAGCAATTGAAAAGAAAAACGAAGAGATTGAATTTGAAGCTATTCAATTAGTGAAAACGTTAAATAACTAATTAGAGGCGCACTAGCTCTCTTTTTTTAATAGATCAATATATTTAAATTGAGTTTATGTAAATATAATAATAGAGTAAACATCACAAAGAACAAACGGCAGCTGCTGTTTGTTCTTTTTATATGCTATTAAGAAAATTTATCATTAAAAATCCTCTGCAACAGCTACTCCATTTGCGTACGAGTAAGTAAACTGCAAGAGTTCTTGTCCATATCGATTCATAATTTCATCGTTGTACTTCTTATGTACGTGCTACGAGAAAAGGTAGCCGGTAAAGATAATAAACCCCGTAACGAGGATTAATACACCGCTAATTACCACTGTTAGAATACTTCTCAGAGCCGATGTCCAATTGTTTATTCCAAAAAAGCCTGCGATGCTGACGAAAAATAGAATAATTGCTAAACATAAATTTATATTTAATAATGATGAATGATAAAATGCGATGAAAAAGAAAGCAACGCATAGTAATGCACAGATAAATGACCAAAAGTTGATAATTCGTGCCACTTTAACTAATCTCCCTTATCTATAAAATAAACATAATCCAATACTTTCATAGCTGTCTTTTAAAAAAAGCTATACTATACGCTATGGATTCTACCATAATAAGGTAGTTAATACTAAACCGTGAACTACCTTCTATAAAAACTCCCCCTAGATTTCATAGAAGTTTTACCATTTTGTAATTAATTGGATAATAAGGTATATTGTTATAAATAGGAAATTACTTTATAAACTGAAAGCGAGGATACATATGGGCCTACTAATGATTGCTGCTATTATCACGTTATCCGTCATTTTGGATTACTTCATTTTTGACTATGATGATAAACACTGGGGCTGGCTAAAAAAAGCTTCTAAACCAGTTAGAAGAAGTATTATCGGCTGCTACTTGCTTATGTCATTTGTTATTTATTTTGGTTTGAGTCTTCCGTATATTAAGCTTTTTTTATAAATATTAGTCTGCCTAAACTGGTTAGCCTATAACTCTTACCCAAAAGTTACAGGCTAACCAACTCACTTCACCACCACTAAAAATTGTTTATCTTCAAATGTAAACATTTCCCCTAACTCATAGATGTACTTCTTTTTGTCTAATTCATAATGCTTTCCAAAATAAAGCGTTTTTAAGTTAATACTCGTATCTAGACTTGAATCTTTTTCTTCCGCTTCATCACCATCCAAGCAAGAATATAATTCGATGTGACAACCCTCTATCAGGTGTTCTTCAATATATGTAAAAAGCTCTCTTATGGATTTAGGGTGCACATCACAAGATAATTCGTAGATATATGGCAAGGCGAATACATGCTTTATATCGCTGTACCCGTCAGTTAAGTAATTGATACTAATACCGTATGCATCTTCTTCTTCATAGATTGTAATCAGCTTTTCTTTCTTTGGATTTCGATTAAAAGGAGAAACTTCGGATAAAGGCACCAACTTTTCTTTTATGCCAAAGCTTCCCGTCGGTAATTCATAAGGAGAACCTATATAGTGATGTACAGTCATATTTGTCACTTCGCTTTCTCTTTGCTTATAAAATACTATTATTCTATCGCTCTTATTAAGATTACGTACAAATACAAGGAAAATATGTATAATAAAACCAGGAGGTGACAACATGAAGAAACTACTGCCTTTTCTATTTTTAGCCGCTCTTTATTTGTATGACTCTTCATACAATCATATTGCTTTTTTACATAAACCGGTTGTTTCTGCGTTTTTATATGTAGCTGCTCTTTTAATTTGTGCGCTACTGCTTGTAAATGTAAAAAAAGATCGAGCTGTTTAAGCAAGGAGATTACTATGAGCTATAAAATTGTATTTTTTGACGTGGACGGAACTCTTACTCATCACGAAAACGGGACTATTTCTACCAAAACTCGAGAGATTGTAAAAAGCTTAAAGCACAAAGGAATAAAAGTTGTTGCCGCAACAGGCAGACCTTTGTCTCTCTGTGAAGAAATTAAAGAATTAGGCATAGATACGCTTATTACCGCAAACGGATCGTTTACTGTACATAATGAAGAAGTCATTCATAAGCTGTCTATGGACAAGCACGTCGCGTGCGAAGTATTTGAATACGCAGCCTCGCAAAATCACGGTCTTTCATTTTACACAAAAGAGCTCAGCATGAACGGGATCAAAGATGATAATATTTTAAAAGCCCTAAAGGAAACGTTATCGCTCAGTGATTATCCTCAAATTAATGAGCGTATTTATGACGAAGATATTTATTTAATGTGTTTGTATGGTGATGACAAAACCGCCGAGCAGTATACGCAGCGATTTCCTCATTTACTATTTAAAAGATGGCATCCTTTTATCGTAAGTGTTCTTCAAGAAGAAATTACAAAATCGGTAGCTATCCTGAAGGTCTTAGACTATTTTAACATCCATCAATCCGAGGCTATCGCATTCGGAGACGAAGAAAATGACATCGATATGATAGAGTTAGCCGGCCTTGGAATTGCGATGGGCAACGGATCTGACAAGTTAAAAAACGCCGCTGATTTTGTCACGAAGAAATCGGGTGAAGACGGGATTGAGTTTGCCCTTAAAAAATTTAAAGTCCTATAGAAAAGTCACGCGCCTAGATAACTTATCTAAGCGTGCTTTTTCCTTTCCATAAATGTTTCAGGATTTAGCTCCTCCGATTGAATGACAATGACCGCCATACCGGTTTCACTTCCCGATGTATGCCATTCTCCTTTTTCCCACAGTACTGCTTCTCCACGTTTAATGGGTATTCGTTTTTGATTCTCTCCTGTTACCCACCCTTCACCTTCAACTACGATAAATAGCTGAGGTATAGGCGCTTCGTGATATCCTACTGTTCCTTCTCCTTCTATATGCATATAACCGATCGTAGCTGCTTCCTTTGTTCGTGCCATTTTTACGTAAGTGGCTAAATGCGACTGATATTTTTCTACTTTTTCGCCATGTTCTTTACTGAATTTATAGGTTTTCAATGTGCATAACCTCTTTATTCATTACGTTTTCTTATTTATTTTTGTTGCGTTTAAGATACTCAGGGGGAGAAACAGATTCAACAAGTAAAGCACCGTCTAGCTGGTCACGCGGTACAAATAAAGTTGGCATGGTACCACTTTCTAAAAAGATCGTTTTAGTGAATATCCACTTGTTTACTGAGGTTTTTTCAAGCTGTGAAAAATCTATAAATAAAGCCGGTGACTGCACTTGATGCATATAGTCTTCTAGACTTTTTTTAGGCGGCTTCTCTATTTTATATGGCTGTCCCGTGTCCGTATGTATTTCACCTTCATACATAAATAACCCTAAGTAATAAGACTGTTCTTTTATTTCATTAGAAACGATTGCTCCTAATGGTTCAAATCCTGTAAATGTTTTGTATTGTTTAAAAATATGAAGGTTATGTGCCCAAATAATTATTTTCTCGTCAGGGTACAGCTCCTGGCAAACCCACTCTAGATTTTCCTTCATTCGTTTTTCTCTTACTTTTCTATATGTTCGGTAGTTGTTATGAAAATGGTTTATAAAATACAAGCGATTTTGCAGGCAGCGAAGGATTATTTTAAACTGACGTACAAGCTCTTGATTTTCAAGATCGAAAATGTATTCTTTATGTATAGCTTCTAAGTCTGCTATCACTGCACTTGCTTTTTCTTTAAACGTTGCAAACTCACGTAGCATTTCTGCTTGGACTTTTTTTCTTCTCGCTTTATATTGCCCTAGTTGGTAGTACCATTTATACGCGCCTGCTTCAATGTATTCTATCTTTTCTATCACGCCTTCAGACACTACAGAACTCAGCTGCTGAACAAATTTCACGAAAAGTTCAGGATTCGAAGAAGGGTTACTATCTATTCCTATTAAACTTAAATCTGATTTTTTCATTAGCTGAAACAAAGACAGATTTTCTTTTGTTGCCCATAAAGAATAAATCGCGTTTTTTAAAAAGTCTTCATCTGTAAACTCCTTCTTTAACTCATTAGCGCTATGGCATTCCGCTAATCCACTTTCAAATGCTAGTACGGTAAAATTCATTTCTTTATGTAGAAATTCTATTATTTTTGACTTCATCATATTATGTTCTCTTATGTTATGACCGTTTTCCCCTAACCACACAATTCTCTTATCTTTTATTATATGACGGAGAAATTCAAACTCTTCAGGCATACATTCAGCTGGTTCTCTTAACTGGATTGAGTTTTTAGATAGCCATTCTATAGAGTTTGAATACTTCTCTTTTCTTCTAAAAAAAATCCCCATACCCTATCCCCCTTTGCTACATTACCTATTACTTCCATCTTACTAAAATACAGCTAACACTTCACTATTTATTTACACCAACTAATCATTAGCAAAAAGACCTTATCTATCTATAAGGTCCTAGCTTTCTCCAAACGTTCTTTGACTATTTTTTTTAACGCATTAGGATCATCTACCCGAATGGCGACCTGCTGGTATTTCTTTTTGATTCCCATAAAAAGCGTTGCTTCAATTGGAGACTTTAGTATTAGTAAAAGATCAGGATGAACAGCTTCAAAATCGCGGGCGATAAATTCAATCGTGGTGTTAGGTACTTTTTGCTCGAGAATATGAGCGTCTTCTACTATCTGAGCAATGTCTCTAAATGGTATCTCCATACGCTTAGCTAAACCAAATGAAATGTATAGATGCTCATCATCGACTCGTAAAGGGTTAAGCCTTAATGCTTGAATATCTCCTATGAAGAAAACAATGCTATAAATATTAAGGATCAGTAAAACGACTAAAAGAATGATAGACGTATTGTGCAGCAGCCAGTGAAGCCCTAATGTTTCAATGACAATCGCATGAATAATCATAATTTGAAACGTAATAAAACTAGAGCGTTTATACAGAGTAAACGTATTCCCTTCAGTACTCGGCTTCTTCTTCCACGTTCCAAACGCATAGTAAAACATCAGCATTTCCGAACAAAGGATGTGTATAAACGTTTGTTTGGGGAACTTTTCGTTTACAGCCCGTGAAAAAGAAAATAAAAGCGGTAAAGAGCTTGATCTGATCCTTCTTAAAATAGGCGGTACGTTTTTAACTAGCATAAACAGCAGTGAAAGTTCAAACAAAATAAGTAGTCCTTCTATGCCAACTCCCAGCCACATAACCGACTGAAAAGAAGTGAAGTATTCACTCGGAATGATAAAACGTGCAGCCACAAGGCCTGTAGCCATTAATACAATAAAGTACTTTAGACTGAACTTACGCTGCCAAGCTAGAAATAAGATCGGAGCCACAAGGCTTAAGTCTAAAATAGAACCTACTACTACTCCGTTGAAATCACCAGGCAACGACTGAAGTCCAAAAGAAGAATGGTACAAAACGTAATTGGAGCTTATTACTAACAGCAGTAAGAACAGAGCGACAAAAGAAACTGTTTTTTTATGAAGAACCAAACAACCCACCTCACTTTTAGTTGGTGAAACGCGAAAATCCCTGTTACTTCCATTTTAGCAGTGAAGTTGATTTAAGTCACTTTGTAACGTGACTTTGTTTTATAAAACCATTTTAAAGATATCTACTTTTTTATAGCGATTCTTCCATACAAATAATTTACAATGTAAAAAGAGTTTGACATTTTTGGAACTGATGCTACAATAATAAATGTAAAATACTTTTTACATTTATTATAAGGAGGAGTAAAATGGATTGGGTTAAAATTGTGTATTCATTCATACTGTTAGTTTGCGGAATTTTGATTTTTGTTTCATCATCTTCGCGAAAAGGTGACGAAAGAAAGAAGTTTATCAACACGAAGGCTCAATCATATTCATTTATGATCGTTATTGGTGTACTAATTTTAGATGTTGTAGAGTCCATTTATCGGACTTTTCAAGGGAAAAGTTCTTATGATGGCAATGGCATTTCGCCGTTAATGTTTTTAACGACAATTTCAGTTGTATATTTTATAACATTTCTTATGTACAGAAAAAAATACGGTGATTAACTGAACTATTTTATTATAAAATTGCAAAGTTAAGCTAATTTTTCCCGGTGAAACGATAAATATAATTTCCCTTTATAATCAGCTTTTGACACACCCACTGAATGACATACGACAGTAAATGAGCTTGTTATAAGTACTTTTATTAAAAAGGAATAACTAGACCTCCTACTGAGGTTTTTTTTATGCACTTCTAAACATGTGATTTGATATTAAACTTAAAATAAAACATCTCCCATAACTAAAATCAGGAGATGATATCATAAACGGTGAGTTCATTAGCGTTTTCTTACTTTCTATTCTGTTTTTCAAGTAATTCAATCACTCGATCATTTTGTTTAACAATCGTTCTTAGCTTTGCTTCTAATGAACACAAAGTGATAAAAACGGCTATAAATCCTATAATAGCTAAAAACATAACAGCTTCTCCCCTTTTTAAAACAATTAAGCATATACGCCTTACATCTCAAAAAAGCTATGTCTTTCCACTTTACAAATCCTAAGCGAAAACTTTTGATACCATTCTGTTTTCCCTTTGTACTGTGCTGCACGATGAGCTGAGTTTTCTTTCCACATTTTGATTGATTCTAAAGAATCCCAGTATGAAATGGTAATGCCTAAATCTTTGTCCCTAGCACTTTCTATTCCTAAAAAGCCTTTTTGATTAGATGCAAGCTCTACCATTTTGTCTGCCATGATTCCATAACCCCTCTCACCTTCCGTTCTTTCAGAAGCAAAAATAACGGCATAATAAGGCGGTTCGGGGGTTTTAGCAATTCCAGACATATTGATTTCCTCCTTTAGACGTCATGTTAATAGTAAAAAAGTATAAGTGCATAATTAATTTTTCTATTACCTTTATCTTCTTTTAGCACTATTTTCACAAATTCCATTATAATACTTTTTTTAGTTTAACTACACGGAATGTAACATTTAATAGTATATAAAGATAAATATTCCATTTATATGATATAGTTTTTATATGCAAGTAATAAATAAATAGAAATGGAGTTTCAACATGAGGCACATAAGCAAGATAACAACAGGAACCATTACAATCGCTTTAGCGCTGGGGTTAATAGGGTGCAGTCACGCACGTTCAAACAATGAAAGCATAGATGAAAACGAAGCAAAAAAAGAGCTGGCCATAGAGCTGAAATTCCTGCAAAACGAGTGTGAACGCTTAATCAATAAAGACGGAAAGATAGAAGATAAAACGTTTCAAAGCTATAAAAACGATTTTAATCTTCTGTCTGCGTCTATCAATAGTACGTCAAAAGTAGAAACACAAAGTGATAGTGAGCTAAAAGAAAGCATAGCGCAATTAAAAAGAGATGTAGATGCATTAACAGAAAAAGAATATGTAAAATCCTATAAAAGATTTAATTCAAGCAAGACTATCTATGAAGTTACGCTCATGAACAATGTTCATGACGTTATAGATGCAACAAAAATTTCAGAAAAAAGCAATAACGTGTCAGATTCATTTGATGATAAACACTTCCATTCTTCTGAAGCACAAATAAAAAAAGATATGGGGCCTGCGATTGATCATATTAACACCCTATCTAAATATAAAATAGAGCTCATGCAAGATGAAATCCAAAAACATCGCGATAGTTTCACCAAGCTGCAGCTCGAACAATTAAAAAAAGCCACTCATAATTTTGATTTGTCTTTAGACAACCAAATTAAATCTATTCAATCTTATAAACCTATAGGTGAAGATTATAGTGTAAGTAGAGAATTCAGCTATAAAGCATCTGAAAAGTATACCAATGCCTGTGTGTACATTACCGACTTTGAATCTAATTTAGGAATCGCCAAGGCTGGTGATTTTTAAAAAAGCTCTCTAAAAGTACTTTTAGAGAGCTTTTTTTCTGTATTCATTACAAGCTCAAGTTTTTACTCCTTACGTTTTGTACATATTCGCTTTTTCTAAGTCAAGCGAAGTATCACATATAACCTGGGGATATCGGTGTTATTTTTCATAAAAATAACCAAAATAAGGATTTTAAAAGAGCTTTATAGCTCATTTATCGCGTAAAGAAACCTTATTATTTGATACATCAACTAATAAAGAGTAAAGTTTTTCTATAATAAAGATTAAAGGCGAAAGGATGAGTAACATGTTTAAAGACGGTTATGTAAAAGTGAATAATGTAAACCTCCATTACGTGACAAAAGGTGAAGGCGAGCTTATGCTGTTTTTACACGGCTTCCCTTACTTTTGGTATACGTGGCACCATCAGTTAGAAGAGTTTTCGAAAGATTATCGCGTGGTAGCTGTAGATATGCGAGGCTATAACTTATCAGATAAGCCAGAAGAAATTTCTTCTTACAGCATGCCCCTTTTAATGGAAGATGTAAAGCAGTTGATTGAAGAGTTTGGTGAAAAAGAATGTGTGTTAGTGGCACATGATTGGGGCGGCGCTGTTGCATGGGCATTTGCTTATACATATCCGCAGTATGTCAAAAAGTTAGTGATGTTTGATGCACCGCACCCTTACACATTTATAAGAGAGCTTGCTGAAAATCCTGCCCAACGAGAAGCAAGCAGCTATATGAGCTTTTTCCAACAGCCAAATTCTCAAGATGAGCTGCTCGCCAATAATAGTGAAAAGCTAAGAAACATGCTGACGGAGCCAGGCATTAAAAAAGGCTATTTAACTAAAGAAGAAGAAGCGAAATATGTAGAGGCCTGGAACCAGCCAAATGCAATGAAATCCATGCTTAACTACTACCGGGCGTCTTCTCTTTATCCATTTGAAGAACGCGTTCATAAACCTGTAGCACTGCCGCATAAAGTATTTCAGTCTCCGACTTTAATTGTATGGGGAAATGCGGACGAAGCGTTTGAAAACAGTAATTTAGATGGTATTGAAGAGTACGTTCCAAACGTAACGATTCACCGCTTAGACGGTGTGGGACATGCGCCTCAGCATGAGCAGCCCCAAAAGGTGAATGAATTTATGAGAGACTTCTTACGCAAATAAAATCGAAAAAGACTGCAAAGCACAGGATACAGCCGCTTTGCAGTCTTTTTTATAAATTATAAAGCATATTATCAACTATTCATTTCTATTATTGGACTATTTTTCAACGTTTCAACAAGTGCATACCGGGTATAAATTTTACTGTACAGATGCAGTCCCCCAAAGGAACATGTACATTTCTTTCTTACTTACCCTTTTTTGAACTCTCTTTTTTGAGGGTTCTTTTTTTACGCGTTTACTTCTTTCCCATCGGAAGAACAATCTTAAACAACGCTCCTCCCGTATCCTTATTATCGGCCGTGATGCTTCCTCCGTGGTTTTTCACAATAGAATGAGCAATATAAAGACCTAGCCCTAAGTTTCCGTAGCCGCTTGTTCTCGACGCATCTTCTCGGTAAAACTTTTTAAACAGCTGTTCTTTGTTCGATAGTGTAAATCCAGGACCCGTATCATATATTTCAAAGATTATTTCGTTATGATGAATGACGGTGTTCCAAACTATCTCCCCTCGTTCAGGCGTGTAGCGAATACAGTTTGTGATGATATTATCTAATACTTGAGAAACGCGCTGAGGATCTCCGTAAAATTGATTGGATGCATCCTCTATACTAATTGAAGATACAAATGCAATCTCTTTTTTTTGACATAAAAGCTTAAACTCGTCCGCTTTCTCATGAACAAACGTATAGATATCAATAGGTTCCCGTTTTACAGTAAAGCCCGGATTTTCTATGACAGATACTTCTTGCAGCTGATTTAATAGTTGAATCGAACGCTGTGTATTTGCGTAGATCGTATGTAAATATCGATTAAGCCTCTCCGGGTCCTTTTGGCTTCCTTCTACTAAAATTTCGGTGTGACCGTGAATAATTGTAAGAGGCGTTCGTAAATCATGTGCAATCGCAGCCGTCATATCTTTGCGGTCTTCTTCTAGCTGCCACTGTTTAGCTAGCGATTGCTTTAATTCTTTTCGCATTTCTTCAAAGGCATGCAGCAGCTGGCTTAATTCTTTTGCGTCTTGAGTGACGGACAGCGAAAAATCTAAATTATTATGCTGAATATTTTTAGCTGCGGTCATCAGCTCATTAAAAGGCCGTTCAATTTTTTTGCTAAATCGTCTTCCAAACAAATAAGCAAACAAATAAAAGTAAAGAAACGGGCTGGCTAGCGATACAAATGTGACAAGCGCAACAATCCATTTAATATTTGGATTAGTAGAAGCCATATTTAATTGATATCTTAGAGCAATGGCCCCGTTTACTTCGTCTTTTGAATTAAAAAGCGGATAGACTTTTATAATATATTTACCTGAATGAATATTTGTATTGACCTGAGAATAAAGATCCCGTTTATTTTTTATGTATGAAGTGGACATGGATCCATACACGATTTTTCCTTCTTTATTTATAATTTGATAATCCATTCCTTCTAGCGGAATAACTGCTTCTACTTGGCTTTGAACATCTTTCGAAAGAAGCTCATCATCTTTTTTATTCACAAACTGCAAAATATCAGGAATTTGTCTTTCATAATAATTTGCTGGATTCAGTGCTCCGGGCATAAAAAACCAGTTCACTGAGATGACAATTCCCCACGTTAAAAGTGTCGCAAGCAGGCTATACAGCAAAATCAAATGAAAAGATAAAACAAACTGCGCTTTTAACGTTGCCCGGTTCATCCATTTTTTTATTTTACCCATTTGTAGCCAATTCCCCAAACCGTTGAAATGTAAGGCGTTTCGTCATATTTTAATAGTTTTGCTCTAATTTTTTTCACGTGTTCGGTAATCGTAGACGAATCGCCTTCCGCGTCGTAGCCCCAAACTTTTTCATACAGCTGCTCACGTGTAAAAACCTGACCTGGATGAAGAGCGAGGAAATGAATAATCTCAAATTCTCTTGAAGTAAACGGAATCACTTCATTGTTATGTAAAATTTGATAGCCGTTTAAATCAATGGTTAACTCTCCAAAATGAAGCCTGTTATAGGAGTTACTATTAATTCTTTGCTCCCGGCGCAGATGGGCGTAAATCCGGGCTTTTAGTTCTTTCATGCTAAAAGGCTTAACTAAATAATCATCTCCACCGACTAATAGTCCTTTTACTCTGTCCTGCTCCGTTTGCTTGGCGCTTAAAAAGATGATGGGACATGATATGCTTTTTCGGATCATTTCACAAAGAGCAAAGCCGTCCATACCTGGCATCATCACATCCAGCACAATTAAGTCTGGATTTATTTTTAGCTTTTTTAACGCTTCTTGCCCTTCGTAAGCGAACAACACCTCATATCCTTCATCACTCAGCGCATCTTTCATAAATGAAATAATGTCTTTTTCATCATCTACTAACAAAATTGTTTGCTTCATCTCCGGCTCACCCTACCCATTCTTTCTTTTTCCATACGAATAGGTTTATTATAAGGCTAATAAGCAAAATTGGAAATAATAGGTTTACTAAAAATTCAGAGTTTGGCTTGCTTAATTCATGAAAAACAGAATCCGTTACGGAGAAAAAGAAGCTTAATTTATCTGACACATACACGCTTCCAATCAAAGCACCAATAGTTGCGACGTAAGATAAAATGGAATTAGGCATAAGAACACTCATAATACTCCCGATGCTAATAACCGCTATAAAGATACAAAAACAAATTCCGTAAAATTTTAGCGAATACATCAACGCCCCTAGAGTCCCTAACGTATGTCCGCCTAAAAACGTCGTTTCATTCACATGAGGCATAGCTATTTTTCCAAGGCACGTCCCCCATACCCAAGTAATACACAAAATAAGAAAAACTAGCAAACATTGAACGGTCCACTTTACAAAAAACAGCTTCAAACGATGATGCGGTCGAATTAATACCATACGTAGCGCTCCGGACGTGTACTCGCCGTTAAAACTATCTGCCACAAACATAGGAATAACAATAAACGTAATCACAAACGATAGGTCTCGAAGAAGCAACGGTGCTGCATTTAAAGAATCAATTTTCACGTCATGGTCTGCATCAAAAAACGAAATGCCTCCCCTTTGAAAGAAAATGAACCAAATAAAAGCAAGTAATCCTATGTACACACCTAGTACCACCGCTGTCTTTTTCCGTTTAAACGTTCGTTCTAATTCACTGATAAAAAGTCCTGTCATCATGTCTTCTCTCCTTTTATAGAAATGATTCTTTTTTTCGAATAGCTACATACGTTAAACCACTAAAGAATAGAACATAAAACCCTAAAACGCCGAAATTCCACCCTACAAACTGCGGTTTTTCTGCCATCATGACCGTAATTCCCTGCCATTGAATCATCGGTACGGAAGTAAAAAACAGCTGTCCAAAGAGCTCTTCACTCATCCACTGCCTAAATCCTCTTAATAAAGTAGGATACGAAAATGAGATTAGTATAAAAGCAACGCCAATTCCAACAGCCGTAGTAGTCGTTTTGCTGATAACAGAAATAAAAAACAGCACACAGCATATCGCAATCGTCGTTAAATAGGCATATCCATAGAATGAAAGATTATATACTAGCGCTTCTTTTATGCTAAAAGGATGACTATGATAGAACACAAAGTAGCTTTGCGGGTGTTCAAACATCAGAAAGCCTATTACATAGCTCATACAAAAATACGTAATAAAAAACAGTAAATTAAACAGCAAAATCACTGCGGCTTTTGCTAGGATGATTTCTTTAAACGAATATGATCGTATCATGACCATTCGCAGCTGTCCTGACCGGTATTCGCCGGTAACAACGAGCGTAATAAAAACTAAGAACATGGCATTAAAAACGGTAAATAACATTTCAGCTAAGCTCAGTACAGGAAAGTTTCCTGCAAACGTATACTGTGGTAAATCGACTGTGAGTGCTCCGTTTTCTTTTTGGAGATAGGATGAAGCAGCTAATAGCACTACCGGCACTAACAAAAAGGTCAGCCACGCCAATTTTCGTTTCCAAAGTCTTTCCCACTCCGCTACTAAGAGATCCTTCATTGCGACACCAGCTCTACAAAGGCATCTTCAAGATTTTTACCGGATGCTAACTGGTCTAAAGCGCCGTCCCATATTAGCTCTCCTTCTCGCATCACGACAATTTGATCACATACTCGCTGTAATTCATCCAGCAAATGACTAGAAATCAAAATCGTTTTGTTATAGTGGCGTTTTAAGGTGAAAAGAAGCTCGCGCAGTTCACGTACGCCCATTGGATCTAAGCCGTTGGCTGGCTCATCCAGTATTAATAAGTCCGGGTCGCCTAAAAGCGCTTGAGCAATTCCGAGCCTTTGCTTCATCCCAAGAGAATACGTTCGAACTTTATCATTTTCTCTGCCGGTTAGCCCCACAATATCAAGTACTTCTTTTACTTTTTGCTGCCTTTCTTTCTTTGTTGAAAATGAATGCAGTCGAGCTAAATTTGTCAGGTTTTCCTTTCCTGTCATATAAGGAAAAAAGATGGGTGACTCCACAATTGCGCCAACGCTTTGCAGCGCTTCTTTTCTTTGTGAAAAAATATGTTTGTTATTAATAAAAACTTCTCCCCCGGTTGGTTTAATCAACCCCGTCAACAAACGAATTAAGGTCGTTTTACCAGCACCGTTTGGCCCTAGCAGTCCACATATTTCCCCTTCGTTAATTTGAAACGATACTTCTTTTACTAAGTGACGACGTCTTACTTTTTTCGAAACGCTTTTTACATCTAAAATGATATTTTTCATATTAAATCCCCCCTACACGTAGTATAGGAGGGATTTATAAAGAATTTATAAAGTTTATAAAAATTATTGTACAGGCTTTTTAGCTACAATATAGGATACAAGCGCGAATAAAAGCAAAAACACAGATAAAAACAAATAGCCCGCACCTTCAAAGCCTCTTATTTCTACATAGCCAATGTAAAAAAGAACGGCGGCAGCCATAACGGTTAGCATGGAAGGAAGCATTCTAATGACTTTGTTCCACTTTATCTTTCTGAACAGCCAAGTTACAAGGATTACAAGTACACCTGGCAGCAGCGCAATCAATAAAGGACCGCCTATCATCATAATCTATCAACCTCTCTAAAACCTTATCATTCATCTATAATAAAAATAATAAGCTTACGGCTCAGAAATGCCATTCGCAATTGCTAATAAAAAAATCAAAACAGAAAGCAAAACAAAAAAGATGCTGTTTGCGATAATGCTAAACCACACAACGCTCGGTTTTTTGGTTCGAACTCCTAAAACTAATGCCACAATAAAGCCAATATCTATCGCAAAAAACAGCCACAGTAGAATGGTCAAGTCACCGGTTTCACTTGGGAAAATTGAATTTTGGGGAAGCAGCCGATTTGCAAAAAATACAACAAACGCAGCCGCCAGTAAAATAACGGTCAATACAATCGGTTTATTTTCTTTTGACATACTCATTCCAAATACCTCCTAACTAAAGAAAATAATACCATATTACAGTTAAACTTTAGTGAGTTTTAGCAACTAATTTAGCACACAAAAACGCTTGGAGAATATCCAAGCGTTTTTTCGTCTATTTATTTATCTGACATACCCGACTGCATTTCGTAATTTCTTACGAGCATACTGTTTGATTTTAGCATTCCAAATTTTTCATAATAAGGAACTAAGTCATCGTCACAACACAAATCAACCATATAAATATCATCAAGCTCTTTTAACATTAGCTTTACCAACTCTTTGCCTATGCCTTTACTTTTATACTCTGGTAAAACTTCAAGGAACGGAATATAGGCAGATAGAACTCCATCGCTGATTGCTGTTATAAACCCAACCGCTTGATTAGTATTTTCATCTAACGCAATGACCACTTTACTGCTGTTTTTCAACAGTTTTAAGTGAGTTTGTGGATTTGGAGGGTTGGGCCAATCCACAAAAAAACCTTTCAACATATCAGATGAAATTTCATTAAGACAATTTTTATATATCATTATATATCAACTCCTAATTTATTTTTTTGTAATTAGGCAGATGATATATCAATAGTAAAGTAACAAAACAATGACCTCCAAACATTTCTATTCGGTTACTGTAAGATATTCGACTAAAAAACAAAAAACCCCTTTCACTGTACACTGCTTTGTAATAATCACGATCAACTATTTACCTGAGATAAATGATATTCTTCAAATCAAATACCCTATCCGCAATACTTAAACACTGTGCAGCAGTATGCGGTTTGGTTTTAGAATTAATATGATATTTCTATTGTTTCTCTATAAAAACTGAACTACTTGGATTTTTTCTATACCCTCTTTATTCATCTGGCACATACTCTAAAATGCCACCTGGTTGTCTTAAACATAACTCATTCCAAATATTCTTCCGCTAGGGTTCGATTTAAATAACGAGCCATTCCAGTTTTCATTTTCTGAAACCCTGCTTTTTTATAAAAATCTTCATTTCCTGATGTGGAAACAAGATGAACGCAGGAAATATCCTTAAGCTGAGCAAGCAGGTTTTCTATAATTTGCTGTCCGATTCCTATGTTCTGATAATGCTCATCAACCACAACATCATAAATGGCAGCATTAAACACACCGTCTGAAAGAGCTCTGCCAAATCCTGCTATGTTATCTTCATCATAAGCAATCGTTACTACGTTGCTTGATTGAAATACTTTTTTAATTTTTTCTTCATTATGGTTCGTCCATCCTACCGAGTGATAAATTTCTTTCATTCTCGACCACTCAACATTTTCTATGGAATTTGAAAAAGAAACCTTCATAGAATCTACTCCTTTTGTTTTTTTATAAACTATTTCGGTCTTTGAAAATAAAAACCCTTGGTACATCAATCATTCATTCATTGTTTCAATAATCATGATTTCTCAGATTAAAAAACCATCTATTCAATAATATGGTAAAATCATTTATATAAAATCGTTTAAGGAGTCTATATATGAAACTGGATTCGAAAAGAAGAAGCATTCAATCAAAATATAGAGAAAAAATAAACGTAAAAAAAGCGGAAAGACAACATTCTGCCGAAGCCCTATTTGTTTTAGCCTTCTTTATACTGCTTGGCTTTTTAGTCTTCCAAAATTATATAGACTGGTAAAGAAAACTAAAGAAAAGGTTCAAATCATATATGATTTGAACCTAGAAATTATCACTCTATTAATGAGCTGACGCCCTCACGTTTGCCTTATTGTAAGTCGCTAACCTTTGAAGCAGCTCTTCACTTACATCATTTAAACCTGTCAGCTTCACTTCAGCAGACGTTTGTTCTTTTAGCTTCAGTACGATTTTATCGATAGCCGCTACGGCTGAGTCATCCCAAATATGCGCTTCTGAAAAATCAATTAAAATTTGATCTTGTTTTTCTGTAAACGAAAATGAGTTAACAAAGTCTTCTACAGAGGCAAAGAACAGCTGACCTTTTACTTTGTAAACCGTTCGGTGCTCCGATTCTTTTGCTGACACGTCTAGCTTTGAAATTTTAGCCGCAAAGAAAACTGCGCTTAAAATAACACCGGCAATAACTCCTTTTGATAAATCATGGGTTGCTACAACCGTAATCACGGTCACAAGCATTACGACGGTATCTGTTAAAGGAACTTTCGTGAGCGTCCGAAGTGAAGACCAGTCAAATGTTCCAATGGAGACCATAATCATGACCCCGGCTAGTGCAGCCATTGGAATTTTAACAACCCAGTCGCCGAGCACCAAGATGAGAAACATTAGAAACAGACCTGCTACAAACGTTGATAAACGGCCGCGTCCGCCTGATTTTACATTAATAACGGTTTGACCGATCATCGCACAGCCAGCCATACCGCCAAAGAAACCAACCACGATATTCGCAATTCCTTGCCCTCTGCTTTCTTGATTCTTGTTACTAGACGTATCTGTCATATCATCCACAATCGATGCCGTTAGCAGCGATTCTGTTAATCCAACAATAGACAGCCCTAGCGCTGTTGGAAAGATAATGGACAGTGTTTCCATATTCCAAGGAACGTTAGGAATAGAAAAGATCGGCAGTGACTTTGTAATCTCTCCCAAGTCTCCTACTGTACGCAAATTGAATCCTCCGAAAATAGCTGCCATTGTCATAACGACAATGGCTACTAATGGAGAAGGAACCGCTTTTGTAAAGCGAGGTAACATGTAAATAATGACAAGAGTCAACGCAACAAACACATACGTCATTGTTGAAATTCCTACGAAGTGCGGAACTTGTGCCATAAAAATTAAAATAGCCAGCGCATTCACAAACCCAACCATCACGGACCGAGGAATAAATTTCATAAAGCGAGCAATTTTAAAAATGCCAAACAGGAGTTGAATCACACCCGTTAAAATAGTCGTTGCCCATAAATACTCCATTCCATGTTCTTTTACTAGTGTCACCATCAGCAGGGCCATCGCGCCGGTAGCTGCTGAAATCATAGCAGGACGCCCTCCTACAAAGGCCATCACAACTGCGATACAAAAAGATGCGTGTAAACCTACCATCGGATCTACTCCTGCAATAATGGAAAAAGCAATGGCTTCTGGAATGAGCGCAAGCGCTACGACAATACCTGAAAGGATATCTCCTTTTACGTTGCCAAACCACTCCATTTTTAATTTATTGAACATGATAACCAAAAACACCTTTCTCTCTGTAGTCATAAGCGTCTACGGTACGCTTGTCTAGATTTTGAATAATAAAAGTAGTAAAACAGAAAACAATTGGAACCTAAATAGTACGTTTACGGTACTTTTAATGGATAAAAAACCGAGTAAAAACAGGCAAACATGTCCCATCTTCCTCAAGTATTATATTCACGTATATGAAACGCTCTTATTAAAATGAAGAAGTCAGCTCCTTTATTTTTTCCTCATTTAATCCAAACGCTTCTTTCACTTTATTCTCTAAGTCCTCTGTAATTCTTCTCTTCCCAACTTCCACTAGCGCAATGAGGGAAAAGCTGCAGTTTACCATTTTAGCAAAATTTCGCTGATTTAAATTGTAGCTTTTTCGAATCAGTTTAATGGTCTCTTTATCCATATTACACCTCGCTTTTCTTTTATAAGTGGCTTCCAACTCTCATAGAAGCCGAGACGTTGTTAACAACTAAAACTCTAGCAGACCTAAATCAAAATGTCTATCATTTTTTGTTCCAAAAACGATCTTTTTTGGAACTGAACTCCTTTCTATACTGAAAAGAAATGTTATGAGTGGAAGGAATTTGGTACAATAGGTAAATATAAATAAACAATCCGTGCAGGAGATGGTGTAGTGATTATTGGTTATACCCGTCCATATAGCGAAGATGAACATGTGGACAAACAGTTACAGGCATTGCAGCCTTTTAATTGCGATAAAATTTATCAAGAAAAAACAAATTCCATAAAGAAAAGAGTAGAATTTGATGAGATGGTAGCCTCGCTTCAGCCGGGCGATACAGTCGTTGTGTATAAATTTTACTGCATTGCAGACTCTACTCGGCACCTCATTGAATTAATTGAATATCTTTTTGACAATGGCGTTCACTTTGCATCCATTTTGGATGACGTTGATACGTCCACGCCACAAGGAAAAACCTTTTTCAGTACTATTAAACGTATTGGAGAATTTCAGCATGACGTCATCAGCGAGCGCACAAAAGCCGGTCTTCAAGAAGCAAAATCAAAAGGAAAAAGCGGCGGCCGTCCAAAAAAGCCTGACTATAACGTCCATCGAGCGCTTGACATGTACTGGAGTAAAAACTATACGATTGCTCAAATAACGGAAGCTACAGGTATAAGCAAGACGACTTTATACCGTTACTTAGATAACTGAAGCAGTAAAAACACATGCAAAAAAGACGGCCTTTTATCCGGGAAAAGAGCCGTCTTTTTTAGTGACTGTATCACTGAAGGTATTTAGGGTTTGGTTTAGCATCGTGATTAATTTCTTCAAATATATCTGAAGAAGGATTAGACGACACTTTGTTATGTAAATTTTGGGCAGGGACGCTGGTTTGAGAAAAGGATGGCATATATAATTCCATTAACTCTTTAAAATCACCTACAGTCAAAGACTTTGCATCTTCTTGAAGTTCGTACCCTAGCTGTCCATTTGGTTCAATTGTTGCGGTTTTAACATCTTTTATAGTTGATATGCCTGCATTTCGTAATCTCATTTCTAATTGATCGGCGGTTAAGCGTAATTTTTTAAGCTGCTTAGTATCTAATTGACCATTATTTATAACGATTTTAGACTTACCTGTCAGAAATTTTTCAAACCCATTAAATTTTAATTGTAAATACTCTAAAACTAAAATAGCTAGAACAAAGATAGCTGCCCCGCCAATCGCTTTTAACATACTTTTTTCAACAATGGGCTGCACGATGATGGTACCTAGAGAAAGCATAACGACCGTTTGAGCGAGCGTCATTTGAGCAATCGATTTTCTCCCCGCTATTCTTAGTAATAATATTCCCGATAAAATTAAGATTGCAGATTGCCAGATAAAATTCATAATATCATCCTTTTTACTACAGTTTGCTTTTAGAGTAGGCAACTGAAAGCAAATTATTCATGTATTAAAAATTTCGTTTCCACTTCTCATATCTTAATAAGATTAAAAAACAAAAAGATACCGTTGAGGTATCTTTTTGTTTTGATATTTTTTCTCTGAGTGACATTTACACCGATTGATCAATACAGCGGATTAACCTTGTTTCAATATCTTCTGCCAGTCGTTGAAGCTCTTCATTATGAAGCATATTAATCATAGCCGTAGGTCTAGGCATGCCAATCTTTGTTTCACTTTCATCTTGATATATAACCATTTTACAAGGCAGAAAGTATCCTACTAAAAGATTTTGCGAAAGAACACGCTGAGCTTCTTTCGGATTGCACACTTCTAATACTGTAAACGGTGTATGAAAGTCCTGCCCTTTTTCCTGTAGCTTTGCAGTTAAATCAAAATTCCACAACACACCGAACCCTTCGCTTTTTAAGTTTTCTTCTAGAGAACTAATCGCTTCTTCTAAGCTTTTCGATGTTTTTACCGTGTAATCAAACATCCAATCTCCTCCTGTTAAATTAAAATGATTTCCTTTTTTAGACGAAACTCGGAGTCGATACTATTCTGCTCCATCCTGTAGCTTTAAACCTGATATCAACGGCAGCAGCCCCAAGTAAAATTACATCGCATGTTTTACACCTTTTTTAACAAGTACCCAGTTCGCTGGATAGCTTGTACAAAAGCCAATAATCATGGCGATTTGCATCATAAACCAAAAGACCGCGCTGTCTGGTTTGGGTGCCTGTGCAAAAAAGACATAATGTGATAAAGCCATCCAGCCAAACATCCCGATTTCAAACGCAATAAGCGACCATGTATCGGCTTTTACCGCATTTTTCAACTCATCTTTTGAGCTATTATCTTTCATACTCATACCGTAGTATTGAAAAGCAATTCCCGCTATATAGGCGAGAATAAATTCCGCTACGTAATCCGCAAAAAGTACGCTTCCGGCAATCGTCCACCCTGTTAAAAATACAATCGGTGCACCAATTAAATCTCCGACCGAGCACCCGCTGCTGCAGTGCGTAGTCGATACAAAAACACTTTGCCAAAAAGGCTTTTCACTATGATGATGCTCATGATGACCTTCATGGTTATCATGCATATGCTCAGAGGAATGATGAGCGTGATTCTGTTTTTTTCGATCTTTACGCCCTAATTTAAAGTAAAACCATATCCCGGCGACAGGAAAATAGAGCCCTGTGATAGGCCACACAATATTCATCACAAACATCATCTGCCGATGCCTGATCACGTCAATTGCAATAACTAAAAATTGAATAAGTCCAATTGCAATAGCTATATACGAAAGTATTTCTAGCCAGCTCATGTGCTACACTCCTTTAAGATTTATCTACCAACCACATACCCTCCACCCCTATATTCAAACGTAAAAAAATTACCTGCTTATTACTTAATAAGTTTTACAGCATTGTTTTATTATGTTTACTAAACCAAACGATAGTCTAATGTAATAAAGAGAAGAAAAAATAAGGAGGAATTTTACAATGTCTAACGAAAATTATCAAACTGTTATTCAAACGCTGCATGACTGTATGAGTGCCTGCAACCATTGTTTTGATGCTTGTCTAAAAGAAGAAAATGTGGGTATGATGGTGGACTGTATCCGTTTTGATCGAGAATGTGCAGATATTTGCGGATATTTGGAACAAGCTCTAGAAAGAGGAACGCCTTTCGTTGCTGAACTGGCTGGAGTTTGCGCCGAAATTTGCGAAAAATGCGGAAATGAGTGTAAGAAACACGATCATGACCACTGTCAAAAATGTGCGGAAGCTTGCTTGAAATGCGCGGATGAGTGTAGAAAATTAGCTGCATAATCTTTAGAACATAAAAAAGCTAGAACCCTTGAAGCGCATTTCAGGCATTAAGGGTTCTTTTTAGTGATATGGGAAGAGAAGATCTATAGACTCCCTAAAAAATGAATAAACTTTTTAAGACTTTGAGAGCGCTGCTTCCCTTTCTTTACTACAAAATCAATATGAACGTCTTCTGAAAGCTCTTGATATTCAATGTTTTTCATATCACCACGAGAATTTACTACGCTAGCAGGGACTACACTCATGCCTATTCCATCACGGACGCCTTGTAAAATAGCTTCTAATGAATCAAATTCCATAATATTGGCTTTATGTATATGATGTTTCTTTGAAAACTCTAATAGTCTGTTTCTATAGATGCAGTTTCCATCACTGTTGATGAGTAGCGTTGGTTGGTCTTTTTCTTCTCTAGCTTCATATCGAGGTGAGATAAGCACCATTTTTTCTGCATAGTGATAAACCGTTTCAAACTGAGCCTCATTATAGGTACCACTAAGAAACAGTCCGTCGATTTCTCCGTACGAAAGCATTTCTTGTAAGACTTGTTTTCTATCTGTTTTTATTTTAACTTCAATACTTTGGTGTTCTTTCAGAAAAGATGAGAATAAAGAAGGAATTTTAATAGCGGAAATCGTCTGCGAGGCACCAATAATCAAGGATCTTTTAAACTTATTCGGATTAACTTCTGCTTTAGCTTCCTCCATTAAACGTAAAATACGCTGTGCGTAGTCAAACAAAGCTTCCCCTTCGTTTGTTAACGTAACTCCTCGATTCGTACGTATCAATAATTTGGTGTCTAATTCTTCCTCTAGATTTTTAATCCGCTGGCTGATATGCGGCTGCACATATCCTAATACCTCCGCAGCTTTTGATAGTGACTTTGCTTCTGCCACACATTTAAAAATTCGTAAGTCTTGGCTTTCCAATTTTAATTCCTCCGCTGATATCATTTTAAATGATACCTCTCTTAGTATTACCTATTATATCCTTTTTTTCATCGAAGATATAATAAAAGATGTTAAGAGAAAGGAAGGTTTATAGAAATGATCGATTTTAAAAATAAAGTATTTATTATTACGGGCGGCGGCACTGGTGTAGGCAAAGCTACGGCTTTAAAGCTAGCTGACATGGGCGCAAAACTTGTGGTAAACTACAGCAGCTCAGAAAAAGAAGCAAAAAAAGTTGTGGAGGAGATTACTGAAAAAGGAGGCATCGCGTTTGCTTTTAAAGCGAACGTAGCCAACGAGCACGAAGTGAATGAAATGATTCATCAAACCATTACACAATTCGGACGATTATATGGTTTAGTGAATAACGCTAGTATTACAGCTCAAATCCCGATGAATGACTTAGAGTCTGTAACGGATGACGTATGGGACTCTTTATATGATGTAAACGTAAAAGGCATGTTTCACTGTGTAAAAGCAGCCGTTCCACATATGAAAAAACAAAAGTCAGGGGCGATTGTTAATGTAGGAAGCGTTGCCGGTACAACTGGAATCGGCTCTTCTATTCCCTATGCAGCAACAAAAGCAGCAATTCATACGATGACTAAGTCGTTAGCCATTGCCTTAGCACCACATATTCGAGTAAACTGTATCTCTCCTGGTGCAGTCGACACAAAATGGTGGTCTGGCAACGAAGATAAAATGTATCAGCTGGCAGGAAACCTACCTCTTCAGCGTATTTCTTCTCCTGAAGATATCGCAGATGCTATTTTGTTTCAGTTAAAGCAAGAGTCCATAACGGGCCAAGTGTTTACGATTGATAACGGGCAAACTCTTTAAGCATACGTGAATATTCCTAAAAACAAACCCCACTACTAGCAAGAAATAGTAGCGGGGTTCTAACAAGGCTACTGATTCAACCTCTCTTTTCCCAGTGAAAATCCTTCAAACAGCCGGCCCCCATGTGGTTCTAACACTTTATCCACCAGTTGAATTACTTTATCTTTATCCCCTGTTTTATAAAAGGTATCAAATGCCTCTACAAACTCTTTACTAAAGCGTTCATTATAGAGATTCAAAGACCGGACAATCCATTTAGAATCTCCGATCCAATGACCATTCGTTCTTAAAACAAATTCATGCGTTATGTAAGCGAGCGTGTTAGCAATAAAAAGTGATTCCCCTTTATTTGAAGAACCAATTAAATCATCTAAGGCATCACTTATAAAATATCTTTTTAATCTAATCGTCTCTTCCGGCCATTTTTCGGGGCCTTTTTCAAGTAAGTGTTTTGCTTCTTTTTTTATAGACTGAACAATTCCATTATCCACTAAAATAATTCCCTCGGAAATCATTCTCGGCAGTGACGGTCTAGCCCTCTTACAGTCGCTTTTAAAAAAGGCTTGGTATGAAGCCAGATTATGAGCAAAAACTTCAATTGCCCATCCAAATTCAATGAGGGACTCCCTAAAAGAAGAAATAAAATTATCGTCAAAAATAACAAGATCAAGGTCGGACGTATGTGTAGCTTCTCCTCTCACCACGCTCCCGGCGAGTAATGCACCTTGACAGTTAGGGTAATGTTTAAGAATGAATTGTGTAGCTGCCTGCAGCGGTTCTAACCTTTTTAGCTCTTTCATCATATTCCTCCAGAAAACAATATATATGGTTTTTCTGGTTAGAACGTGGAAATTCCTTTAAATTAAAAGCTAAGCGTTTGTTTTAATGCCTGAATAGAAGTTCGAACCCCTGCTTCAACTGACATTGTTAAATCTTCCATTTCTAAAGAAACTTCTTCATCATAGCCCATCATCTTAACAACAGAGAAAAACTCTTTCCACCACTGTAAATCTTGACCACAGCCTACGGCCACGTAATTCCAGGATCTATTTGCTACATCCGTCACTTCTTTTGTTTCCATCACTCCGTTCACTCCTGATAGATGTCTCTCAAGGCGCACGTCTTTTCCATGAACATGGTGAATGGCTGCTCCTAATTCTCTAGCTGACAAAATAGGATCTGCGCCCATCCAGATTAAGTGGCTTGGATCTAAATTTAATCCTACGATAGGTCCTACCGCATTACGAAGTTTAAATAACGTTTCAGGGTTATAGACTAGTTGAGAGCTGAAGTTTTCAAGAGCGATTTTTTCAATATCGCAGGCTTCAGCTTTCTTAACGAGCTCTTTCCAGTAGGGGATGGCTACTTCATTCCACTGGTAATCTAAAATCTCTTTTAACACTGGAGGCCAGCTTACTGTATACGTAATCCAGTTTGGAATCTTGTCTTCAGGACTTCCGGCTGGTAATCCGCTCATCATGATCACTTTCTTTACACCTAATAACTTTGCCAGTTCAAACGTTTTATCCGTTACTTCCCGATGTTCTCTTCCCAGTTCACCTGGATCTAAAGGATTTCCAGAACAGTTTAACGCACAAAGCTTGATGTTACGCTTTTCTAATGCATGTAAAAATTCACTTCTCTTATCATCACTTTCTACTAATTCATTTAGTTTTAAATGGGGTGCCGGAGACCAACCCCCTGTGGTCATTTCGATTGTATTGATTCCCATCTCTGTGATTACATCTAACATTTCTTCAAAAGGTAAATGTCCCAAACTGTCTGTTACATAAGATAATTTCATTGTCTTCTCCTCCTAAAAATTTCGTCTGCAGCTTTTAATCTCAATAAGCTAAAAACACTGATTGTAAACGTTTTTATTTAATTTCAATAAAGTATAGCTATTATTATATAATTCCGAATCTTAATCGTCTTTGCTTTAAGAAGACTACTTTTTATCTTTTCAGGACATTTTTGAACCTTATTAGTTTTATTCCATAAAAATAACTCTCCTCTGCTTGGGACACATGTAAGCAAAGAAGAGTTGGCTAATCTTTATATGCAGTTGTTTTTAATTTTGTATATAGATTACGAAAACGTCCTGGTGAACTGCGCATTGAAGCTGTAAAAACCCGCGTAAAGTAGTGAACATCTGGAAATCCTGTTTCTTGAGCAATATCTCTAATCGATAAATCAGTTGTTTTGAGCAGTATCACAGCTCTTTTAATTCTTTCATTTTGTACATATTCCGAGTAGCTGACACCTAATTCAGTTTTAAAGAGACGAGACAGATGCCGGCTAGATAGGTGTAAATGAGTCGCTGTATCCGTAAGTTTAATAGAATTGGCTAGATTATCTTTAATGTATAATTTTGCTAGATTAAGGGTTAAAGAAGATGTCTTTTGAACAGCTTTCTGATAATGGTAATTTAAAGGCAAAACAAAAGTATTTATGAGCGAAAGAATAAGAGAATGAGCTAAATTTGTCAGTATTTCTTCAAAAAAGACATCTTCTCCTTTTGCGGCATGGTTCAAAAGAAACTTCCAAATGAACGGAGCCGTTCCATCTTCTTTTACATCTATTACTACTTTAGAACATCGTTTAGCTTCTTCTATTAGCTTGATGCACTTTTCAGTTGATTCTGATTCAACCAGTTCAAAGCCTACATACAAGAGAAAAAGCCCCCTATCGCTTTTTATGTGGTGTAATACGCCGGGCTTTGAAAGAAATAGTGTATTTTCTTTTACCGGATAGGGATGCCCGTCGTCTATATAAATTCCTTTCCCTTCAAGCACGTAACACACCTCAAAGAAAGAATGTTTATGAGAGACATTATCATAGTGCTTGGGCATAACTCCCCAATAATGAACGTGAAAAGACGCTCCGTTTCCTTGTGTACGATGAACACGTTCATTTAAAGAAATTTTCCCCGCGATAAGATTAGCTGTCATATGCTTCACCCCCTTCTTATCTGAAGGAATCTGTAATTTATAAGAAATTTCAGAATTTAAATTCCGTTAAAATGTGAACATGATTGATGACGATGATTAGCCGTTTTATGTCTGATAGCTTAACTAGTTACAGAAGATGGTTTTATTTCTTTAATTGTTTTGACGATAAACACCGGAACAGGCAGCAAGCTGAGTTTTCCTAATGAAGTAATGATGCGAATATACTTCATTTCACCTTCCACATCAATTTCATCTCCCATACTCCAGCATTCCATTGATTTTTGGCTAAGAACAGGAAGAATTTTCAGTGCATCGCCATCAAAGGAGATGTTATCTTTCACCTCTAAAAAAGAAAGATGATCCATTCTTTTATAGTGATGCTTTGGATATGTTCTTTTTTTGAATACTGTTCCCTTAATCCTCACTAAAGTCACCTTCTCTTTTTTATCAGAGTATTCCTTCCGCTTTGCTGTAAACAAGAGAAGACAAAGGTGATGGTCTCTCTTGTTTACTTCTCAGCAAAAAACATCATAGCATGTAAACAGCACTAGTTAATTTTCTTAGCTGAGCCTTCAAGCTGGATAAAATTTTTCACTGTAGCTTTACTTCCGCAAGACTCGCGTACGATTAGTTCATCTTTTAATACAAACTTTTTTTGTTCTAAGGCTTTTCCGCTCATTAATCCAAGCAGTAATTCCATCGCTTTTTTTCCAATTTCATATTTAGGCTGCTCAATTGTTGTAATATGCGGTTCAATGATATCCGACATTTTTGAGTTATCAAATCCGACTACAGCTATATCTTCAGGCACTTTTAACCCGCTGTCTTTTGCGGCTTTTATCGCTCCGATCGCCATTTCATCGTTAAAAACAAATACGGAAGTTGGCCGTTGTTCTAACGATAATAAGCGAATCATTTGATGATAACCGGACTCTAGGCTAAAATCTCCTTCTTGAATAAAAGCGGAATCCACGGGTAAATCGTGGCTAATCATCGCTTGGCGGTATCCTTTTAATCGATCACGGCTTAAGATAACATTCATAGGACCAGTGATATGCGCAATTTTGGTATGCCCAAGGCTTATTAAATGCTCCGTTATTTTTCGCGCCCCGCTAATATTATCAATAGATACGGTAGAAATATCTAAGCCATCAATGTACTCACACGCAAGAACCGTAGGGAACTGTCTGGAGACTTGTTCAATTCTGTCTTTATCCATGCGGGCTGTTAGAAGGATCATGCCGTCCGCTTGCTTTTGGAATAATAAATCAACAAACTCTCCTTCTCGCTCAATGTCATTTTCTGTATCTCCTAAAATTACTCGGTAACCGCTGTTAATCGCCGTATGCTGAATTCCTTTAAGAACTTCAGAAAAAAACGGATGGGTAATATCAGGAACAACTACTAAAATGGTTTTTGTTTCTTTTTTTCTAAACTGTCTTGCGATGATATGGGGCTGATAATTTAATTCTTCAATGGCTTTTAAAACTTTTTCCTGCGTTTCTTTGCTTACTAGGTGGGGCTGACTAAGAACTCGCGAGACAGTAGCTGGAGCTACATTAGCTAGTTTGGCCACATCACTCATTTTAACTGACATACGTTCACTCACCTTTATCTGTAGTAATTAACATTTTATAATAAAAAGTTCTATCCGTTTTGCATCTATCTTTATTATACATTACTAGCATAATAAAGCCTCTCTTTATCATCATGATGGAGTCCGGATAGAACAATTAAGGCTATTTTAAACTAGCTATGCCCACAAGTTCTGATCTTCTTTCAAGCATAAACCATGAAAAGTGATGCAAAACATATCTCGTTATGCTTCGCATCACTTCAGTCAATCACGTTAAATGTTTAGGCCTTCTTTAATATTTAATCCTTCTCTAATTGACTTTAACGTTACTTCGTTTGACCATTCCGGTCGATCAGGGTAAGCAAATACAGAGTTTGTTACGATGCCGTCAAATTTAATTTCTCTTAATTTGCGATACAGTGCGTCAAAATCAATTTCTCCTTCACCAGGATTTAAATGCTGGTGAATCGTTACTTTCGCATCAGGTGGATTTACAATATAGCGCAGTCCAAACGCTGCTTTATGGTTAAGAGTATCGGCAATCAGAACGTGTGCAAGCAAATCACCTGCTTCATCAATATGCTTTGCTACATCGCCAATGCCATCGTCATAAAAGAAAGCATGAGGGACAGAATAAACTAATTTAATCCAGTCTTTGTCCAGCGCACGAATCATTGCAATTGCTTCTGTGTTTAACTCAATAAAATCATTTGGATGCGATTGAAGGTTAAGCTTAATTCCTTCTTTTTCAAAAATCGGCATCAGCTCTTCCATCGATTTAACAAAAGCCGCTTCGCTTTCAACAGGGCGGCTCTTGTCGCCGCTGAACTCACTGTTCATTAAATCTACTTCCAGCTCAGAAGTAATTTCGATTGTACGCTTCCAGTTCCTTACTGCCGCTTCACGTTCCTGCTCATTTGGTGAAGACCACTGCTGTACCGGAAGCACAGACGAAATCTTTACCCCCGCATCGGCACAGTATCTTTTTAAGTCTTTTATACGCTGTCTATCAACTTTTGGATATTCATAAAACCAAATAAAATCTTTGCGCGGAGATAACTCTACGTATTCATAGCCTAATCTTGCAACTGTATCAATCGTATCTTTTAAACTTGTATTGTCACGGTAATGTGACGGATCATATGCTAAACGCAATGTAAGGCTCCCCTTTCTTTTATGCACACCAGACGTGTCCATCCCCTAAGTTTTAATTAAGCTGTTTTGTAAGCAAACCGTTTTTACAATTACAGTTTGCCTGCTGCAGTTAACGTTTTATGGTAGAAATCAGGACGTTCACCTAACGAAATAGGAACAATGTTTCCTGATTTTTTTGCTTCTAAGCAAGCATCTGAAGTAACGGCCGCAACGTAACCGTCCCAAGCAGTAGGTCCATTCACTTCGCCTTTAAGCGTTGAGTTAATCCAGTCTTGCAGCTCTGTATCATAAGAGTCAATGAATCGATCTTTCCAATCTACTAAAATTTCAGTAGATTTTTTTGCTTCACTGCGCAACACGACACTTGAAGGCTCAGGTAAATTAGCGATTCCTGTTTCTCCTACTACTTGACATTGAATATCATAGCCGTACTGGCAGTTTACAAAAACCTCAGCATCAATTCGAACGCCTTGCTTTGTTTCAAGCAGCACCATAATTGGATCTTGCAGATGTTTAAGTGCCTTGCTCGTTTTTCGCGGTGCCACGATTTGAACAGATACATAATCGTCATTTAATAACCAGCGCAAAACGTCAATTTCATGGATGAACGTATCAACAATTGACATATCGCCCGTGTATGTATCAGGTACCGTAGGATTTCTGTGTGCGCAGTGAACCATTAATGCTTCACCAATTTGCCCGCTTTCAATCACTTTCTTTAAAGCGCGATACCCTGTATCGTAGCGGCGCATGTAACCAACTTGCACCAACGGCTTGCCGTGTGTAATTTCAGCGTCAACGATTCTTTTGCAGCCTTCTGCCGTTGTAGCAAGCGGCTTTTCGCAAAATACAGGTTTTCCGGCTTGAATGGCCGCCAGCACAAACTCTTCGTGCGTCGGTCCCCAAGAAGTAACAACAACTGCATCTACATCTTCTGATTTAATTAACTCATGTCCATCATCGTAAATAACGGCATCCAAGCTTTGATTTTTTACCACAGCTTTTGCTTGTTCTTGGTTTACATCCGTAACCGCAACGATTTTTCCGCCTGATAACGTATTTGTAATTCTTCTAATATGATCTTGTCCGATTGCTCCTGTTCCAATAACACCAATTTTCAACACCATAATCTATGGCCTCCTTTAATATGTGAGCTTTAAAAATAGAAATAAATGCTTGGTTCCACGTTTTATTTTGCTTTAAAAACTTTATATGACGCTTCTTTCTTATCCCATGCCGCTGCAAAACCAGTAGCGGTTAACCCTAAGGCTGCTGCAAAAAAGAAGCCTGCTTTAAGTCCCGTCCAAGAATTTAATATTCCTGCAGCAAAAGGACCTCCGAATATTCCTAACGCATACAGCGCTTGGTAGCCTCCCATCGCCGTAGCTCTCTTTTCTGCAGCTATTCTTTCAATAGACATTCCTAGCATAAGAGGAAACACTAATCCTAATGAAAACCCGTTCACGCTTTGAATGATACAAAGCAAAAGTTTATTTTCCGTCATAGGAATCATACAGGTAAAGAATGCAGCCAGAAAAAAGGCGGCCTTCAAGATGCTCCATTTTCCAAAGCGCCAAACAAATAGCTTTTCCATAATAAGAGGAGCAGCCGCATGAGGGATCATAAAGGAAAAGACAATCAAACTCAGCTCGCTCTCTTTAAATCCTGCGCTTAATGCGTACGCAGGAGTAAAACCAAACATGGTCGTGAAAATAATACTGTGTGCTAGAATAGACAGCAGCGAAATTTTTAATAGCGACGGCTCTTTTATTACGCTCATTAATTCTCTAAGCTTCATAGGCGCTCTCTTTACGTTCTCTTTGGGCTCGTAAATGAAAAGAGAAAGAATAGTGCCTATTACACTCAAGATTGTTCCTATCCAAAACGGAGTATGCCATCCCCACTCACTTACAATGTAACCGCTTAAACTCATACCCAAAAGCTGAGCCAAAACTACTATAAACGAAATGATATTCATAGCACGAGTCGTTTTTTCACGTTCAAAATAGCTTGAATATAAAATCGTAAAGGCAACCCACGTTGCCGCTGCCAATCCAGCCAAGCAGCGTGATATAAACACCCCTATTAAGCTATCGGTCAACGAAAATAGCAGGCAGCTTGACATGCTGGCTATCATGCCGAAGATAACAAACGGTTTTCTCACTTTCACAAAGTCTGAAAAGATCCCGAGCGGAAGGCGACATAATAGCTGCATGAGTCCATAGCTGCTTAACACTAAACCAATAAAGGCATACTTGCCTCCCAGCCCTTCCATATAAGGAGACAAAATAGGTACGTAAATAAACTGCGAGAACCAAAAGATAAATGAAACGGCTGCAAAAAGATACTTATCTTTGACGGTACTTATAGCACTCAACTAATCACTTCCATTTTGTTACTGCGAAAAAAACGACTTTTATTTTTTTATACGATTGTACTACGGGGTACTAGCAAATGTCGCTAGTATCCCATCGTACGATAAGTAAATTCTTAGTAGCGTGCCGTAACCATTTTCTTTCTTGTGTAAAACTCTACGCCGTCCGTGCCGTTGGCATGAAGATCGCCGTAGAAAGAGTCTTTCCAGCCTGAGAATGGGAAGAACGCCATAGGTGCGGGCACCCCTACGTTCACTCCTAGCATGCCTGACTCAATATTTTCACGGAATTCACGTACGCTTGCGCCGCTGTCTGTATAGATGCAAGCTCCGTTTGCGAATCGGGAGTTATTGGCAACATCAATTGCTTCTTCTAACGTTTTTACACGCACGATAGAAAGCACCGGTGCAAAGATTTCGTCTTGCCAGATTTTCATTTCTTGTGTAACGTTATCAAAAATAGTGGGTCCCACAAAATAGCCGTTCTCTTTTACCGCGTGATCTTCTCGGCCATCACGAACTAAGCGAGCTCCTTCTTCTACGCCAGATTCAATATAGCTAAGCGTACGTTCTTTATGGTTTTCACGAATCACTGGCCCTAAGAAAACATCTTTTTCTAATCCGTTTCCAATGACGATGTTGTTTGACTCTTGAACAAGTCGTGAAATTAATTCATCTGCCACTCCTTCTTGCACCGTCACGACAGATGCTGCCATGCAGCGTTCACCTGCTGAACCGAAAGCAGCTCCGATAATTTGTTTTGTTGCTACGTTTAAATCTGCATCGTTTAATACGATTGAGTGGTTTTTAGCACCCGCTAATGCTTGAACACGCTTTAAGTTTTCTGTACCTTTTTTATACACATATTCAGCTACTGGCTGTGAACCTACAAACGAAATTGCTTTCACTAATTTATGTTCAAGAAGGCCGTTTACCACATCATGCGCGCCGTTGACAATGTTTAATACGCCTTTTGGCAATCCAGCTTCTTCAAATAATTCTACTAATCTTGCTGCTAAAAGCGGCGTGCGCTCAGACGGCTTTAATACAAATGTATTACCGCAAGCAATTGCAAGAGGGAACATCCAGCAAGGAACCATCATCGGGAAGTTGAACGGCGTGATCCCGCCAATAACACCGATTGGATAGCGATACATGCCAGACTCAATGCCCGTTGCAATATCAGGAAGCTGTTTTCCCATCATTAACGTAGGAGCACCTGCTGCGAATTCTACACATTCAATTCCGCGCTGTACTTCTCCGCGTGCTTCATTAAAGCTCTTTCCGTTTTCAAGCGTCACAAGCTTCGCTAACTCGTCCCAGTTATCTACTAATAGCTGCTGATATTTAAATAGAATACGTGCACGTTTTGGCACCGCAGTTTTTGCCCATCCTTTGAAGGCTTCATTGGCAGCCTGTACCGCTTGATCTACATCTGCTTTTGTGGAAAGAGGTACCTCTGCAATGACTTCACCCGTTGCAGGATTATAAACTGGTTCTGTCAGACTTGTCGATGAATCCACCCATTCGCCGCCAATATAGTTTTTTACTGTTTTTACTGTTGTTTGTGTCATGTTCATTCTCCTCTCAATTTTTGATTACGCTTGTTGCAGAACTTCTTCGGCTGTCTCCATAAACTGCTTAATTTCTTCTACAGTTGGCATTGCATCTGAAGAACTGTGTTTTGAAATAACGATGGAAGCAGAAGCACCGCCAAATCTCATCGCTTCAGGAATTGTAAACCCTTGCATTAACCCGTAGATAAAAGCAGATGCGTAGGAGTCGCCAGCTCCAAATGTTTTAAGCACTTTCGTTTTAAAGATGCCGCCTCGATGAGACTGGCCGTCTTTTGTATAAGCAATCGACCCTTCCCCTCCGTGCTTGATTACGACAATCTTAGCATGATGGGAAAACCATCGTTCAGCTGTAACTTGATCATTTGATTCTTCATAATTTAAAAGCTTTTCCATCATATCGAATTCTTCTCGCGTACCGATAATTACGTCTGATTTTTCTGCCGCTAAATTATAGTAGACGGCAGTCTCAGCTTCTGATTCCCACGTATACGGCCGGTAGTCGACATCAAAGAATACGACTACGCTATGTTTTCTGGCGTATTCAAGAGCAAGAAACACGGCTTCTCTTGAAGGACTTTTAGCAAGAGCTGTTCCAGAGATAAGCAGCGCTTTTGATTGCTTAATATACTCTTCAGAAACTTCTGTTGGATGGAGCTTTAAGTCTGCCACGTTATCACGGTACATCAGGATGCTGCACTCTTCAGGACTTTTAATTTCAGTAAAGGCAAGTCCCGTTACGGCTCCTGTTTGATCAACTACAATGCCTTCAGTGTTAATGTTATTTTGATTTAAATATCTAGTGCTGAACCGCCCCATTTGATCATCTGACACTTTTCCAATAAAGCCTGTCTTCATTCCAAGCCTTGAAAGACCAATGGCGATATTAGCAGGAGATCCTCCTACGTATTTTGTAAACGTCATCGTTTCTTCCATCGGGCGATTAAATTCATTTGCATTTAAATCGATGCAAAGCCTTCCTACTGCAAGAAGGTCAAATCGCTTTTGTGAATCAAATGTTAAATAACTCATACTCGCGTCGTCTCCTTACTTTAATGCTAATTTTTCTTCCATAATCCATTCATGATCTTTACTATTATTAAATTTCCATGTTCGCACAGGACCAGCCATGACGTTTAAATAATAAACTTCATAACCTGGAGGCGCAGATACCGGGTGGTACCCTTTAGGAACTAAGACTGCATCTCCATCTTTAATGACCATTGTTTCATCTAGAGATTGGTCGTCCGTATATACTCGTTGAATCGCAAATCCATGGCCTGGGTTGACTTTATGGTAATACGTTTCCTCTAAATACGATTCATGCGGCAAGTTGTCTTGATCGTGCTTATGAGGAGGATAGCTTGACCAGTTTCCTTCCGGCGTAAATACTTCCACTACCAGCAGACTATCGGCCGCCTTTTGTTCCGGAAGAATGTTATGGACTTGTCTCGCGATATTTCCTGCTCCGCGATGCTCTACGCCCACATCCTGCGGTGTAATTAAACGAGCAGGGTATGTACCTTTTCCAGGCGCTGCGCATACCGCAATTTCCAAGTCGGTTACAGCTTCTACTTCATAGTGATCATCATTCGATACATATATGGAGTACGGAGGGGTTTTTTCAAAGATATTCATTCGCTGTCCGATGTTTTCCCATTTCTCTTCTTTTGTCGAAACGTTGGACTTACCGGTTAAAATCACAATACAAATCTCTTGATTTTTCGTGTTTTTTTTAAGTGTTTGACCTTTTTTTAATGAGTAAACGTCAAAGCCAATGTACTCCCATCCTGCAGATTGTGGGGTGATGCTTAGTACGTTTCCATCACTGTCAGCTGTTTTTGTTGGTACGATTAAATCAGCCATTCCTTTCCACACCTTTCTATTTCTTATTTTTTAGCGTGTTTATGCTAGGGACACTCTTTAATCAAGCAAATTGGATATTCTAGCTTTTTAAAAGATTAATATTTTCTTGCTTTTTGTAACTGGCTTTCTTTGCCTTCAAACGCCGTTTGAACGTTTGAACTTTCAGATACGGCTGCTACTCCTACATGCCACCAAGAATCGTAGCCGTCCGTCATTGTTTTTGGAAGAACTTTAATGTCAATCAGTGTACTGACACTTTGTTTTTTTGAATCTTCAATGGCATATTCAAGTTCTTCCATCGTATACACTTCGTATGTTTTGGCTCCATACGCAGCTCCAGATTGAGCAAAGTTGATGCGCATAATATCTCCATCAAGCTGCCCCGTCCGCGGGTTACGAACGCGGAACTCTGTGCCGAAGCTTTCAATTCCATTATCCATCTGCAAGTTGTTGATGCAGCCAAAGCCGGAATTATCAAAAAGAACAATATTTATTTTAATTCCTTCTTGAATGCTCGTTACCAGCTCACTATGAAGCATTAAGTAGCTTCCGTCTCCTACCATTGCATACACTTCTTTATCCGGCTCAGCCATCTTAGCGCCCAAGGCAGAAGCAATTTCATAGCCCATGCATGAATATCCATATTCAAGGTGATACGTATTACGTTCATTTGAGATCCACATGCGCTGAAGGTCACCCGGGAGGCTTCCCGCTGCACATGTAATAATAGAATCAGGTGCAATTAGTTCGTTTACTTTACCAAGCACAGTCGTTTGGACAAGTTCGGTGCTTAGGCTATCTTTATACTCCGACAGGCTTTGATCAAAATGCCCTTTAATTTCCGGAATAAATTCTTCGCCTGTGTATGCAATATTTTTTAGTCGAGCCAGCTCTTGATTCCACTCTGATTTGGCTTCTTCAATTTCAGTTTCATAGTCTGATTTATAGCCTTCTAATGCAGACGAAAGAGCTTCAAGACCCACTTTGGCATCCGCGACAATTTTAGTAGCCTCCAATTTTGATGCGTGAAATTCAGAAATGTTAATGGTTAATACATCCGTCTCAGCGTAAAACAGCTTTGAAGAAGTCGTAAAATCTGTAAAACGTGTACCCACGCCAATAATTAAATCCGCTGATTGCGCTATTTTATTAGCAGCGCTATTACCCGTTACGCCAACTCCTCCTAGATTTAAAGGATGATTGCTTTCAAGACCGCTTTTTCCAGCTTGCGTTTCGCTAAATGGAATATGAAACTTTTCAGCAAATGCAGCAAATGCATTCGCAGCCTCTGAATAACGAACGCCGCCGCCTAAAATAAGAAGAGGCTTTTTCTTTGATTTAATTAGCTCCACTGCATTTCTGATACTTTCTTGCGAAGGTTCGCGGCGTTCAATAAGATGGGTACGCTCACGGAAGAAACTTTCTGGAAAATCCCACGCTTCACCTTGTACATCCTGCGGCAGCGCGATTGTAACGGCTCCTGTATCTGCCGGATCTGTTAATACACGCATCGCATTGATCATAGCCGACATCAGCTGTTCCGGACGGCTGACTCGATCCCAGTACTTGCTGACGGACCGGAAAGCATCATTTGTAGAAAGAGATAAATCATGCGTCTGTTCAATTTGTTGAAGAACCGGGTCCGGCTGGCGAGTGGCAAACACATCGCTTGGCAAAAGCAGCACCGGAATATTGTTTGCAGTAGCTGTCGCAGCCGATGTAACCATATTCGCTGAGCCTGGACCAACGGAAGAAGAGCAGGCCATGATTTGCTTTCGATGTTTTTGTTTGGCAAAGGCTACTGCAGCATGAGCCATTCCCTGCTCGTTTCTGCCTTGATATACTTCAAGGTCGCCTGGGTTTTCCTGCAGCGCTTGCCCAATCCCCACTACATTTCCATGTCCAAAAATGGTGAATACTCCTTTGATAAAACGCTCTTTTTTTCCATCAAACTCTACATATTGCTGATTTAGAAATTTCACTAAAGCTTGACTCGTTGTTAATCTTATCGTTTTCATATACCTTCCTACCTTATCTTCTGAAATTGATCACCATCAGATTGATTTTTCTACCCTTTTTTCACATTTTAAATGAAATCGATTTCATTTGGTGTGATAAATGAGGTTTTATCCTTTTACTTCCTAGCTCTTTCCTTTGTTTCAGCTACTATTTAGCGATGAGACAAACACTTTCATCCTCTGTACTTTTTAACGCTTGAAGATGGAGAAAAGCTCGAAAATTCATCATAAATTCCACTTTCAAATGAAATCGATTTCATTTGGTGTTAAAAAAATATTTTTCAAACTTCATCCTTAACTTTTCCATCATTTTTTTATGCTTTGTCTTACTTGTAAAACCAATTTTATTATACATGTAGCTCCGTTTGATGAAATCGATTTCATCTGGTTTTAGAAGCGCTTTCTTATCTATGAACCTAGTTTATAATATTCAGTTTACTTTGTAAACACTTTTTTAAAAATTTTGTTAGTTTATCTTTTTATCAACTGTAATCGCTCTCTAGATAAGCCCGATGTGAAGAAAAAAGAAAAGGCATACTTCTTTTGTATGCCTACTGGCTCTAAGGCTAAGCATATGTATAATCACTCAAAAACACTTATTCTTCCGCAAGGATAAGCGTAATCTCATTTTCTTTTGCATAGTGCTGATAGCTGACGTCCACTTTATCTGTAATTAAATAATCCACTTCATGCAGCTGACAATACGTAATCATTGCATACTTATCAAATTTTGTATGATCTGCTAATAAAAACACTTTTGTACTTCTTTTTATGACCGTTTCTTTGATTTCACTTTCAACGGGCGATGAATTGGTAACGCCATTTGATATGGAAATACCCGTAGAAGCCATAAATACTTTATCAAAGTTGTAATTCTTTACAGGATTGGTATGGTTAAAGCTTGAAAATGATTGAGTTTCACGCTCAAGATAGCCGCCCGTAGAAATTACTTTTAGCGCATCAAAAGGCAAGGCTTTAACTATAACATCTAAACTATTTGTAACAATCGTTATCGATTTGTCTTTTAGAAATTCGATCATTTCTAACGTGGTAGTTCCTGAATCAATAAAGATGACGTCTCCGTCTTCTACATACTGAGCTGCCGTTTTGGCAATTAAACGCTTTTGAAACTGATTTCTTGTTTGTCTTTCATTAAATGATTCAAGCTTCACGTGATTAACGGCTACTCCGCCATATACTTTTTTAATATGCCCTTCATCCACTAACTTTTGAACGTCCCGTCGAATCGTGTTTTTGGAGACTTCAAACACTGAAACCAAATCATCTAATGAGACAGATTCATGTTCAAAAACATACTCTTGAATTTGTTGAATCCGCTTCGTTTTTAACATTTCTACCTCCCTCGTTTACCTTTCTTTTCGCTTTTTTATTACTTACTATTATAACCTTTGCAAAAGGCATTTTCTAGAAGAGTAACTGCTAAAACAAAGAGAGATTGAGACATAACTCCATTATTTCCAGCTAAAGACAAACAAGTTAGATACATAACATAAGCTAGAAGCAACTCAATCGATTAAATTCCTACCAAAGAAAAAATCCGAACGAGCTGGATTTTCCATCAAGAATTTCCATTCATCGTTCGGATCTTGCTTCAACTGTAATTCGTTTGTCTCAGCCTCTTTTTTATTAAGCTTTATGACTTGTATGAAACTCTCTCATTTTCTCTTTTACAGTCGCCATAACCGCTTCTTTTCCCGGTGTAAGAATGATTCGCGGATCATACACGTCACTGTCGCTTTCCAACATGTGACGGACAGCGCGCGCCCAAGCCTGAAGGCACTCAGTGTTCACATTAATTTTTGCATGCCCAAGAGCTATTGCTTTTTGAATTTGGTAGTTTGGTATACCAGAACCTCCGTGTAACACCAGCGGCACATCTGTTAAGTCAGCTATTTCTCTCATTTCGTCAAAGCCCAGCTGCGGTTCGCCTTGGTACTGTCCGTGAACTGACCCTAAAGCAGCTGCCAACGCATCGACTCCCGTTTCTTTTACAAGACGCAGACATTCAGCGGGATCAGCGTACACAATGTTGCCAACAAGCCCGTCTTCCATTCCTCCGACTGTTCCCACTTCAGCTTCAACTGAGACATATTGAGCACCAGCATAGTCTACTACTTGCTTAGTCATGGCAATATTTTCATCAATTGGGTAATGAGAACCGTCAAACATGACCGAGCTAAATCCAGCGTCGATAGCTTTTTTACATCTTTCTACACTCATACCGTGATCTAAGTGAAGCGCGACAGGAACAGTAATATTCATTTCTTCTAACAAACCTTCGATCATGCCTACAATGGTTTTAAATCCGCCTAAATAGTCCACAAGCCTGTCTGAAACGGCTGCAATGACAGGCGCTTTTTCCTCTTTGGCAGCTTGTAGAATAGCCTGTGCCCACTGCAGGCTGTTAATATTATACTGACCAACCGCATAGTTTCCTTTTTTAGCGGCATGAAGCATATCTTTCATTGATACTAGTTTTGAAGATACTAACGTCACTGACTGACACTCCTTATCATGAATATGATTTTGTTGTTTGAAAGCTGTAGTATTCCGAGATAGCCTTAACGGTTGTCTCTTTAGCCGTCTTAATTGCTTCTTCCGCGTTTAATTGATAATATTCAGGTCGGAATAGCTCTACAGATACCGCGTCATTATAGCCTTTTTCTTTTAATGTTGAGAAAATAGCATCTAAATCAATCGCTCCTAGACCTGGCCATACTCGGTCTTCATCTGTTAAGAAGCCAATAGGAAAATCTTCCGTGTCATCAATATGAACGATAAATATTTTAGAAATATCCGCTTGTTTTAAGTCTTCCAACTTTGATCCCATCGCATGGAAGTGGAAGCAGTCAAGTACTAATCCTACGTTATCTCGGTTCACCGTTTGCACAATGTCATACGCTTGATCAAACGTATTAACCGTACACTGAGGGTGTCCTACAAACTCAACGGCGATTTTAACTCCGTAAGGTTCAGCCAATTCCGATAATTCATTCAGCACTTGTACGCAGCTATTTTTAATTTCTGCTTTTACGATTTTTTGTTCCGTTACTAAAGGAACGGCTACGATATAGGGAGCACCTATCTTTTGAGCGGTTTCTAGCATACTCTTAAACTCTTCTATCACTTCCTGGTACTCTTTTCCACTGCGGTTATTAAAGAAAACTAAAGCGTTCAGTGCTAGCGGTTTAATATGATTTGTATTAAAAAACTGCGCTAAATCATCCATTGAGTGACTTTCTAAATACTCAGGGAGTTTATCCATCGTGCGAATTTCGATATAATCATATCCGTGCTTGCTGCAATATTCAAGGTCCTTTACAAGATTTGAATTTTCTAATGTTGTTGCTTCATTAAAACATAGTTTCATAATGATTCTCTCCATTCTTTACTTAAATAATTTTATTGTCATTCATGACGTCAGCGTCTTCATTATCATAGCTGCGGAACCTTTGCTCCAGTTCTTCAAGCGTAAGCCCTTTTGTTTCCGGTAAAAACTTTTTAACAAATAAAATCGCTCCGATTCCGAATACAACAAAGACAAAAAACGTAGTGGATAAGCCAATGCTGGCCAGTAAAACAGGAAACGTTAAACCTACAAGGAAGTTAATTCCCCACAGACAAAATACGGTAACACCCATCCCTAAGCCTCTTAATCGTAATGGGAAAATTTCTGAAAGCATTAGCCACGTTACCGGAGATATAGCTCCTTGCTGAAATGCGAGGAACGTAATCGTTAGTGCTAATACGATATATGGAAGTGCCGCGGACCCTTCAAATACAAGAGAAAATATACCAATCAGCAGCAGGGCAGTAGTCGTTCCTACCAACCCTGTTATAAGCATTGGTCTGCGTCCAACTTTACCTAGCAGCCAAATCCCTACAAACGTTGCTAAAACGGAGATGACCCCATTTCCGATATTTCCAATAAGGGCAGCTTCTGTTTGAAAACCTGCGTCTTTTAAAATTTCAGTGCCGTAATACATGATGGAGTTTACGCCGGTAATTTGCTGTACGACAGCAATTCCAATACCAAGGAAAACGACTCTTCGAACCCACGGAGTTGTTAAGTCTTTAAACGTTGCTTTTTCCATTTTCGCTTCTTGCTCGTAAGCGCTCTCAATCTCCTGCAGCTCTGATTTGGCTCTTTTACTTTCTCGTATCTTTTGAAGAACCGTTAGCGCTTCGTTATTTTTCCCTTTTGACACAAGCCAGCGCGGACTTTCTGGTACTCTAAGCATGCCAAAGAATAAAAAGACAGCTGGAATGGCAGCGATTGGCAGCATATATCGCCAAACGTGAGGGTTTTCTCCTAGCATATTTCCGATAATCGCGTTAAACGTAAAGGCAAGAAGTTGACCAGTAACAATCATAAGTTCATTTTGAGTTACCATTTTCCCCCGGCTTTCAGCTGGTGACATTTCTGCTAAATATGTCGGTACGGTAACAGATGCGCCCCCTACAGCAAGCCCTAATAGGAAACGGCAAAGAATCATAACGGCTGCGTTTGGCGAAATTGTACATCCAATTGTGGAAACAAAAAATAGAATGGCAAGATACAGAATCGTTTTACGCCGCCCGTTATAATCTGCTAGCCTGCCGCCTACTACCGCACCAAACGCAGCACCAAATAACAGAGCACTCGTCACAAGACCTTGAGTAAAAGAGTTGAGATTCAATTGATCAGATTCAGACATATAAGGCAGTGCCCCATTAATAACTCCCGTGTCATATCCAAAAAGCAGTCCGCCAAACGTAGAAACTAAAATGATCGTACGTAAAAATGAATGTTGATTTCCCTGTTTACCCATGCTAATTCCCCCGTCTTATTTTAAGAATGAATAACTAACTTTTCGTTAATGTACTTTCGGGCCATTAAAGCATATTCCAATGGATGTGCAATAGAAGGGTCCTGTTCCGCCTCCACTACAATCCATCCTTTGTAATTGTAATCAACTAACGCTTTATACACGTTTGTAAAATCTACACATCCATCACCAGGAACGGTAAACATACCGGCTAGAAACGACTGCAAAAATGACTTTCCTTCTTTTTTGCACTGCTCCAGCACGTTTCTTCTTGCATCCTTAAAATGAACGTGTTTAATACGATCTATATGTTTATGTAATAGCTCCATATAGTCTCCGTCAGAAACGTAAATATGTCCCGTATCATATAAAAGATGAACATGATTTGCGTCGGTTCCTTCCATTAATCGATCAATTTCAGCTAATGTTTGTACACCTGTTCCCATATGGTGATGATAGACAAGACGTAAACCGTATTCTGCTGCGATTTTTCCCAGCTCATTTAATCCTGCACATAAAGCTTCCCATTCTTGATCACTGAAATAAGGTTTTTCAGCAAAAACATTTCTTTCAACCCCTTGAACACTATAAGTTTGCTCAGATACGACCGCCACATCAGCATGCACTTCCTGCAGATACTGACAATGTTTATGAAATAAATTTGACGTCTCCTCTATCCCATCACGAATGATAAAACTGCTAAACCATTGACCTGCAATTTTTAAATTTCGAAGCTCAAGCTCTTTGTTTAATATGCTTGGTTCAGGAAAAAAACCTCCCACTTCCGTTCCTTGAAAGCCCGCTACGACGATATCGCTTAACAGATGCTGCAATGTGTTTTCTGCACCAATTTCAGGAATATCGTCATTTCTCCAGCCGATTGGAGCAATTCCCCACAGAATATTTTCTTCTCCCATTTTGATTCCTCTTTTCCCCTTATTGTGTAATGCTGCCTCACTAGAAATAGATAGTGATAAAACTTACCAATCCTATAACCCTGCAAATGAAATCGATTTCATTTGTAGATAAAAAAACTCGTTTGTTATGTGTTGGTTAAATATTGGTTAAGTTTGAATTAATATTAATATTAAAAACGCTTTCAGTCAATAATAAAATTTCAGAATTTTTTATACACTGCAATTACCTAAAAGCTCATGCCTTCTAAAAATGCTAGTTATAAAAGATATCGTATCCACTTATATAACCACATAAAAAAGCTTTATCTACTGTTATCTCAACAATAGATAAAGCTTTTATGAGTAAAGTTATATTTCTTATTTTAATAGTATGATTATTTAGTATGAATTTATGGAATAGATTTATAAAAAAATGACCTGCGCCTTTTTATAATCAGTTTCCTTTTACTTTTATAATAGCTTCTCCGTAGCTTGTCATTGACGTTTTAAATTCAGTTATGAACTTCTCTACTTTTGAAATAGATTTTTTCATTTCATCGTCCCCTTTGCCTCTTATATAGCTCTATTATCAACAATTGTCTGCTGTTTGACAAAGTCAGTGGAAACGGAAACATTCCGCATGAAAACGTACACATATCTGTTAAAAGAGGCAAATCTTCTTATTTGCTTAGTATTTCATCATTTTTCTTTCTTTTTTAGGGTCTCTTCTTACGTGTTTTGGTCATCCACTAAAAGAATTTATAAGAACTTTCTTTTATAATCGGCTTTACACTTCGTTTACATTCCCTCGTACTAACAGCAGGATCACTATGTGCATTAACATTAGCCTTACCTTTTCTTCTCTTTCCATTTTTTATCCAAATTACCTCTTGCCTTAAAGTTAACTTTAACGTTTAAGCTAGTTTTATAGTTTTTAAACTACAAAAAAGGGGAAATACAATGCTGATTAAAAGAATGACGGTGCAGCTTTCTGGAGGACTTCAAGCTAGACATACAGCTTTATTTGTACGTGAAACCTGTTCGTTTCAAAGTGATATTTTTCTTTCGAAAAATGGAAAATGTGTAAATGGAAAAAGCATCATGAAGGTCATGGCTTTAGCTGTTAAAAAAGGAGATGACATAACACTGCTGACAAATGGAGTGGATGAACACGCCGCCGCTCGCACCCTTGAAAAATTTCTTTTAACTAAATAGAGATAAAAAGCTGCTATGCTATCTCTTACTCTCTTTTTCATAAAATCATAGAAAGTAAAATTTTTTTCAAAAAAACTCTTGCTTTAAAGTCGACTTTAACGTTTAAGCTAGAGCTGTACTTTTAAATACATCAAATGACGAAAGGATTGTGTTTTTACTTATGTGTAATCAACATACAACAACATCACGTGTTCTAAGTGCGCCGCATGCAAAGGCAAAATTCGAGAACACGACAATTGAACGCAGAGAACTGCGAGCAGACGACGTTTTAATTGATATTAAGTTTAGCGGTATCTGTCACTCTGATATTCATAGTGCATTCGATGAGTGGGGCGGCGGAATATTCCCGATGGTTCCTGGTCACGAAATCGCGGGAGTAGTTGAAGCGGTTGGAGAAAGCGTAACAAAATACAAGGTTGGCGATCGCGTTGGCGTGGGATGTTTCGTTGACTCTTGCGGAGAGTGCGAGTACTGTGTGAACGGTGACGAGCAATACTGTACAAAAGGCGTTGTTCAAACGTATAATTCGTTGGATTATGACGGAAATCCTACATACGGCGGCTACAGCCAAAAAATCGTCGTAAAAGAAGGATTCGTTGTTCGTATCCCTGATAAGTTAAGTATGGATGCAGCAAGTCCGCTTCTATGTGCAGGGATTACAACATTTTCTCCGTTAAAGCACTGGAATGCCGGTCCTGGCAAAAAAGTGGCGATTGTGGGAATGGGCGGCCTTGGACATGTAGCGATTCAATTTGCGCATGCAATGGGTGCTGAAGTGACGGTATTGAGCCGTTCTAACAATAAAAAAGAAGAAGCTCTAAGCTTTGGCGCAGATCATTATTTTGCAACAAGTGATGAGACGACATTTACTGAATTAGCGGGTCGCTTTGACCTTATCTTAAACACGGTATCGGCTAACCTGAACGTGGATCAATACTTATCTTTACTTCGCGTAGATGGAACGCTTGTTAACGTTGGGGCACCGGCTAACCCAGATCAATACAGCGTATTCTCACTTATCACGGGACGCCGCAGCATTGCTGGTTCACTTGTAGGCGGCATTCGTGAAACACAAGAAATGCTTGATTTTGCGGCTGAACACGGAGTTGCTCCTATGATTGAAGTTATCGATGCGAAGCAAGTAGACGAAGCGTACGAGCGCGTTCTTCGCAGCGACGTTCGCTATCGATTTGTTATTGACATTTCCACACTGTAAATTTAGAGAAAAGCGGGCAGCTCATTGGATGAGCTGCCCCCTTTTTATTTCTTTATAAAATAAGAAAAACAACCGGTAAATTAGGCTTTAGATGAAAGTTGTTCCTGATACTTTTGTTCTAATTTATCATAGTAATCAATTTTTGTTTCCACTTTTCTAAAAGCTGCCTCCAGCTCTCTTTGTTTTTCCATCATTTTCTCTCTATGCTTTTCAAATATCTGCTTGCGCAAACCGATTGTATCATCGCCTTCTTGTGTTAATTCAACAATTTTACGTAATTCTAAAAGGGCAATATCCGTTTTTCGTAAGCAAATAATAAATTCTAACCACTCGATATCGGACTCGCTAAAAATACGATTTCCGTTCTCATCTCTTTTTATAAAAGGTAAAAGCCCTTGCTGTTCGTAGTATCGAAGCGTATGCGTAGGCAGCCCTACCTTTGCAGCGGCCTCTTTAATATGATATTCCATTCCACTATACCCTCCATCGCCATTCTTAGTACGGCGTTTGCTTTATGTATCCAAGCTTCCCTTTTTACGGGTGCTTTCAACTCATCTTCTAGGTTTCTACTATACGATATATATAGTAGATTCCGCTATTTTCTTTACTATGAGGTAACTGTATAAATAGTATTATAAACATTAAAGTAAACGTTAAGGCAACTTATAAAGAGCTGCCGTGAAGTCAGCAGCTCTTTTCATTTTTATATAAAATACGATTAATCTGCGGCCATCACTTTACTTAGTTCATTTAATAAATAATCAAGGGTTTGACTGATTCGAACTGTATTACGACTTGTAAGACCTTCTGTAAGTCCTAACATAACCATGTTCTCTCTTGCTGTTTCGATTTCTGTCATTAAGACTTGCATGACAACTCCTTTATACCACTTCACAGCTCATCACCCCTTTTTACTATACATATATCTCATATGCGGTAATCTTAAACCTATCATACAGGTTTTTGGGGGTGAATAGCGAGTTTTATAGCTTCAACAGTTGTATTTTTTATAAAGTAAATATACTAATATACTTATTGAAATAGAAAGTATCACTCCACTCTCTGCTCGAAATTAAGAAAAAGGCCTCCTAAATGGAGGCCTTTTCTTATTTCTTATAAAATAGTCTCATACAAAGCCTTAGCCTCTAAAATATTCTCTATAATACGAACCTTTCTCACACTCTATCTCATAGCGCAGCCTAGTTTGCTTTCTGTAAAGCTCTTCGGACAGCTCATTAAATTCACCTTCTGTGATAGATCCATGAATTAAATTGTTGAATAAATTATTAAGATGTTCAGTTAATTCTTGAAGTTTTTTTTCTTTCAATGAACGTCACCCTTTAAAATAATTTTCATCTTCTAAAATTATATCAAATAAAACGTTTTCATACGATATATTTTTTACTGAATTATCGTATTAAAGTGATGAAAGTATTTTTTAACGACCGAAAAAACAGACAAAGAGCTCAGATAAATCATGAATCACATGATTTCAGCAAAAAATAAGTGGATAAAGACCGGGGACAAAAAGGCAAATGGTATCAACCGTTTTGACAAAAGCATAGGATGAAAAGAAAAATTAAACGAGAAAAGGAGAATGAGTATGCACTATACACCTTATTATCATCAGTGGCAGACTCCAGTGTATTACAGCTGGCAGCCATATAGTTATTATGTGCCGAATCACTATCACACCAGCGAACAGTTTCAGCAAAGAAACGGTAAATTAAAGGACTACGGACCAAGGCCGTTTGTTATTAACATTAATGAAGCGTCAAAGCAAAACAATACGTACCGCACTGCTTTATGGACGGGAACACATTTACAAGTGACGTTAATGAGTCTCAAGCCCGGTGAAGATATCGGCTTAGAAATCCACCCTAACGTTGATCAATTCCTGCGCATTGAACAAGGGCAAGGCGTTGTTCAAATGGGCAAAAGTAAAAACAATCTAACCTTTAAACGAAAAGTCTACGATGATGATGCGATATTTATCCCTGCCGGAACGTGGCATGATGTCACCAATACGGGTACCACTCCGCTAAAGCTTTACTCCATATACGCTCCGCCAAACCACCCATTTGGTACGGTTCATGTGACAAAAGCAAACGCTCTGGCTGAAGAACATTAAAAATAAGCAGAGCGTTATGCAGGATTGGAACGCTTTTTCAGGATCAATACTAAGTGAATAGACAGATGTTGACTAAAGAAGCCCACTAGAAAATCGGTGTATGACCTTTTCTAGCGGGCTTTTTTTAAACTTGCTATACATACAGGATTTTATAGCCAAGGAAAGAATTATACAATAAAATAATCTTTTTAAACCGCTTAAAATAACTGAAAGGCAAACAGGCGATGAAATTATTTTATAAAATTCCCAAATCAAACGTACATCCTTCTCTTAAACTAGCAAGAAAAATTCTATATATATATCTGTAGAAGCAGTCATTATGACCATGCTTGTAATTAAATCTTTTACTGTGGCCTATGAAAACGACATAAATTTAATTCTCAGGCAGCTAAATGAACTAAAAGCTTCCATTGGTGGATTTGGCATAAACGAATCGTTATTTTGGTTTATGATAAAATGCAGTATCTTCACCATTGTTACATTCGATCTTTGCTTATACGTCCGAAAAATGCTAAAAAGAAACAAAAGAGCTTTATGATTTATACGCTAAAGCTTTTACATTGGACCGCTGTTAATTTCCGTGCAAGGCTTCGCTTTCCGCGGGCGGTCGATGAGCTTCCTCGTCGCTTGCGCCCCTGCGGGGTCTCACCTGCTCCGCTTTTCCCCCAGGAGTCTTCGCCTTGCCCTCCAATCAACAGCTAGAAGCATCTAAACACATGAAACCTGCGTTCACCGTACCAATAAAAACCGAACAAGTTGGATTCACAATCAAGAATCAAACTCATTCGGACCTTCCTTCACCTAAAATACTTTTTCCCCGGCTTCATGTTTAATAGAAAAATAATAAAAGTAGAGGCATATTGCGCCTCTACTTTCTGTTTAGAAATCTACATCGATATCTTCTTGAATGGTTCCGGTCACTTTTTCACTTTTAATTAATTGACCTTCTTTAAATGTTTCTTCTTCCTCATTTTTAACGGGTTTCAGCTGCTTATAGGAATGAGCTGACGCAGAGCCAAGCTCTTTTTTAAGCAAATGAATTTCGCCTAACAGCTCGGCTCTCAATGAATGAACTAACGATTGAAAATCTTCTTTCCGGCTGTCTTTCTGCCCGTTTTGTTCCACAAGCTTCGCTACATAATCCTGAAGTTCTTTTGCCTGCGAGGACTCATACTGCTCACGATTTGCAGCAAGACGTGAATTCATTTCTTTTTTTAGTAAGTCAATTTCGCCCAACAGCTCTTTTCGAAGTGAATGAACGAGCGTCTCCACTTCATTTTCTTTGCTCTTTTTTTGCAAGTCTTGCTGTATGAGTCTTACTATATAGTCCTGCAGCTCGCTTGCCTGCTGTTTTTCTTTCAGAAATGATGACACTTCTGGCGGAATGTCAGCAGTGTCGATTGTGAAATTTGCACCTTCATCTCTATTACTTACGGTCTTTTCCCTTGCTCCCATCATATCTGCTGATAGATTGCCAGCTGTCAGAAACGCATTTGATAGTAAGTAAAACGGTGCAGCCATTTGGGAGCTTAACTGACCGTACCAATCATCTAGCGCTTCCTTAAGGCGAGTGTGTTGATGACTCATATATGCTCCCCCTTTTTAAGCATGAACCGCTGCGTTTGTTTCATGTCTGCTTAAAATTTCAAGACCGTATAAGTTTAATTTGCGCGTCTCCGGCAAGAAAAGATGATTTTCTTCTCTGATTTCTTCCCCATACATGTTATCAATCTGCTCTGCAATAAACTGTTGAAGGATAGGAGCCAGTCCTCCAATATAAATATATTTATAGACTTTATCTTTTGGCGATGGAAATAGATTTTCAATTTTCGTTAATAAAATTTGCGTGTATTCTCTAAGCGAAGCGTGAATAGGCTCCGTGAGATCTACTTTTTTCCCGCTATTGCCGTCTCTTTGCTCCATTTTTGCTTTATGGATATTGGCAATAATAAACTCTTCTAATGAACGAACATCATCAAAATACTCAAGCAGTTTTTCATTTCTTAGCTTTTCAATATGCTTCAAATATGAAATATCCGTAAGACACTTCAGCGAATTTCTGCTTTTAGGAGCTTGAAGTCCTGCAGGAAGCAGCGCAAGGTCAACTGTGCCTCCGCCCAAATCTACAATTAGCGTTTCAAAATGTTTGAATGCATTTGCTTCTTCTCTATCTTGTAATTCAAAATCTTTTTTGATCGCCCAGCGAGCTACTTCGCTTTCAATACGGCATTTGCTCGTTTCAATGTTCACAGTGAGCGTTTTTTCTAACCCAGGAGTCAATACCGTAACCGTGTGCTCTCCTTGAAAACGTTCGGCCATCTTCTGCTGCATTTCACTGAATTTATTTGTTTTCTTAAGCAGCCAAATCGGAAGCATAGTCGAGAAATAATTAATCGTCACATGATTATCCTCTTTGTCTTTTCCTTTAAGTATGTTGTAATAAGCAACTGAAGCTAAAAACATCACATAAGGAATATCAGATTCAGTTTTATTATGTAACTTATTAATATGGATATTGCCTAGCACATGTTTCTCTGCTGCGTCTCCTACTAAATAATACTTTTCTACTCCTTCAATTGTTGTAGAAATCAGTAAATTTTGAAGAAGTAATTCCGGTTCATTTACGCTTGAAGGAAAATGACCCTCTGCCTGATCTTTTGTGATTTCTACTACGTTTGTAGGAATTTCATAGTAATAACCATCCACTAGCGTTTGAAAAATTGAGTTACCAAAATCAACGTTTTGACGTTTGATATCCATCCTTGTTTCTCCCCTTTATCTTTTCGTGACAACACTAATAAGTATATATTTTCCTCATTTGTTTGTCTAAGTATTTAAATAATTTATGTTATTCGAAATTGAAAATTAATTAATTTTAGACAGCTAACGTAATTGAAAAGCACTTGAAATGCTTCTTTTTACCAGTACCCCTTTTTACAAGGAATATAACATGTGACGCTGTGACTTCCCCTTCATTTTTTTGCAATATAAGCCCTCCAATCATCAGCTAGAAGCAGCCACATACATGAAACCTGCGTTCACCATAACAACAAAAAAATCCGAACCATCAATCAGATTAATAGTTCGGATTTAACGTCAACTAAAATATTTTTGTCCCAGCCTCTGGGCTTTTTTATTTATTAATAACGCCATTTGTCTTTTTTTCTTTGCGGATTTTCTGGCAGTTTGCTAAAGCCTATTTCTTCAAGGCCTTTTTCTAACGTCGCTCTTGTTTTGATTGTTCCAAAATCCACGCCTAAATCCACAACGGTTTGCGCGATTTCCGGACGTATTCCGGTAATCATCGTTTTAGTTCCGATAAGCTGTAAGGCTTTTACAATTTGAAAAATATTGTCCGCTACTATCGTATCGACGATAAGAACACCTGAAATATCAAATATTAAATAACTCAGCTGCAGCTGAGCGCTTTTTTCTAAAGCCGTTTCCATAATAAGCTGCGAACGATGCGTATCAATTTGTCCAACGATTGGCATCACAGCGATTCCTTCAGAAAGAGGAACGATGGGAACTGATAATTCTTCTAGCGCTGCATACGCGCGTTTTATGGTGTCCGTATTATGTTCTTCATAGATTTCGACAAATATATGATTAAGCTCATCAAGCATCGGATCAATTTTTTTACTTACATCAAGCATCGTAATAGGAGCAAACTGCTTCTGCTGCAGTTCTTCTGTAAAAACACCCCATATCACTGTTCGAAACAGCGCAAGCGATTTTAACGCTTGACTCAAAGAAAGTCCGTTTTCCACAGCCACTTTTCCTATATCTGTACCCCACTGAACGATTTTCTTTAAAACGACTGAGCGCTCCTCGAATAACGACTCGCCTAAATACTCAATGAGTTCCGCTCTCCATTTTAAAACTTCGCTTTCTTCGTGGTAAACCAGCTTCCGCTTATATTCAGAGTCCATCAGATCAGAAAATTGTATCGCTAATTCCTGCTTATTATCGATAATTTTCTTCCCTATATATAATAACTCATCCCTCATTTTTTTCTTTATCTCCTTTAGTTAGCAGAATTAACGATTACATTTTATAACAATAGTTATATCACATACAATATAAAAATATAACCGAAATAAAAAAATTGTTAGGCCCTCCCTATTTACTTTTACCCCTCTTCTTCTAATCAGTATACCTGCCATAATAGGATTGAAATTTCAGCGTTTGGGTAAAAAACTACTATGAATTTATTTCTATACTTATAAGGGGGCTTTTTCAATGAACAAACATAAAGGAACCGTTAAATCTTTCAACGAATCAAAAGGATCTGGATTTATTACACCCGAAGACGGATCAAAAGAAGTGTTCGTTCACTCCAATGCGATTGACCGTGAGGAATATAAAAACCTGGCAGAAGGACAAAAAGTAGAGTTTGAAATCCAAGAAGGAGCTAAAGGACCCAGCGCTATAAAAGTACACCCAGTTGACTGATAGAGTGACATTTACATACAGGTTATGGGTAGACTATCGAATCATATACTCTTCGAATCCAAAAACACCTCTTCGACTTTTGTTCGAAAAAGGTGTTTTTTTATATGCTGCAACTAATTCTACATTCAAAATTAGTTACTATTAGCTATTAAAAAAACAGTTCTAAAGTTATCGGACAAGTATCCAAACATTTCCTCTATGAGTGAATATAGTATAGAGTACTGCAAAGAAAGGGTGATTATTATAAAAAAGTATTATTTCAATTACAATGATAAAGATGACAAATATTATGTAGAAAAATCTTATCCTTACAAGAAGAAATCTCGCGAGGCTTCCCTTAACAATAAGAAAGAGCAACTTCAAGAAGATGCCCCTGAGGAAACACGCGGCTGGGCTTATGGACGTGAAGAAGATAGCTCTGAAGAATCACAAGTTTGGATTTATGAACGCGAAGAAGATTTCTATGAGGAATCACATGATTTGGCTTCTAGATATAAAGAAGATAAAGGCAAAAAAGGCAGCACGCGGGAGTCAGCATTTAGAGCGCTCAATTTAACGATGCCTCAAAATGTTCCTGCCAATACGTTTGTAAAAGCAGTTTTCCCAACTGAACAATTTGATTTAGCAAATGAATATAACCCGATTACTTCTACCTTCCGCCCCAAAAAAGATGGCGTATATTCCATCATTGCTACAATTGGATTCTCTCCTAACGACCAGATGCTAGATTATAGAACTCGTATAGAAATACGTGTAAATGGGACAACTGCTATCGCTATCGATAACGATTTCTTTGGCGGGAACACACCGTTTGTTAATGCGGTATCCGTGTCTACTATTTACAATTTAGAAGCTGGAGATCGTGTTGAAGTTTTTGTTCAAAGCAGCATAGCTGGTACAATCGTCACATCCGAAGATGGCTCACATTTTGAAGCAGCGAGATTTCCTTCTCCAACAAATAACTAACGCTAGCTTTTAGACAAAAGCATCAATCCCCTCTTTTTAGATCGCTTCATTTTTCTAAAGGAGGGGATTGATATGAACATTAGTGGTCTAAAGGTCCATAGGAACTTTTTAAGCGTTTGTATGTACATAATTCTTTAGTAGATTTATAGCATTAATCCAGTGTATCAAATCATGTACTTCTATGTAGTTTGCTGCCTCACTCACGCTTGCTTCGCTAACTTTTCCGTTACGCTGCCAAGCTCTTCAACTAATCCACTTAAAAATTCCGCCGTCTGGTCAATGATCTGCAGCGATTGCAGCTGACGCACGGAAGCAGAAGAAATGTTGCTGCTGCTTGCAGCCGATTGGCTAGCAAAAGCGGTCATATCGCTGACGGCATGGAGCACCTGCGTAGATCCGGCTGCTATTTGCTGAGCAGAAGCAGCCGTTTGCTGAATTTGTTCGTGAACGTACGCAGATGCGTCGGCGATTCGATTAAAAACATTTTCCGCTTCGTTGGCTAGTAAAATACCGTTTTTTACATCGGCTGTTCCTGATTGAATGAAGGCTACGGCTTGAGACGTTTCTTGCTGAATATGCTGAATGAGCCTTGCTACTTGTTCGGCTGACTGATTGGATTGTTCGGCAAGTTTGCGAACTTCCGATGCTACGACCGCAAACCCTTTCCCATGTTCGCCTGCGCGCGCTGCTTCAATTGCAGCATTTAGCGCCAGTAGATTTGTTTGTGCAGCAATGCCTGAAATCACACTCATAATATCGTTGATTTCCGCAGAACGTTCTTTTAACTGATGAATAACGCTAGCTGCATGCTGAACAGAAGAATCGATTGTATGAATTTGCTGAATTGCTTCTTGAATTTTTTCTTTTCCCTGCACGGCTTCATTTGCTGTTTGATCAGAAGCTTCGCTGACTGCCGCTGAGGCCTCGGCTATTTTGGTTACGCCTTGCGCCATCTCTTCTAGAAACTCGCTGCTTTTTTGAGCCATTATTACCTGCTGGTCAGCTCCTGCCGCTAGCTCTTGCATTGAAGCAGACGTATGATGACTAGCCGTTTGTGATTCTTCTAAATTTCCCTTTAAGTCGTGAACCGTTTGTCTTACCTCCCCATTCGTTCCATGCAGTTTTTTCATCATGTCATAAATGATATGCTGCTTTTGTTCATTTTCCCGCTGAAGCTGTTCTGTGTATTTTTTCTTTGAAATAATTTGCCAAGCAGTTGCCCCTGATGTAAAAAGCAGATAAGCAGCGTGAAGGCAAAGCATCGAAAAAGAATAAGAAGACGTTCCGAAAATAATCGGCGTAAAAAATGGTACGAAAAATCCAGCTAGATGCTCGATGACAAAAATACCCGTCATTAACAATAACAGCTTTACATTTTCATAGTAGGAAAGAATAGCTATCACCATAAAAATTGAAAAATGATACTCGACCATTCCTCCTCCGCCTACAACCGTGCCGATACTTGAAAACGTCAGCGTTAGCGTCACAAATGCAGGTACTAGGTCATATTTTTTAACGTACAGCACAAGCAGCACGCCAAGAAAAAGAATAGGAAGCATCAAAAAGATCAATGACACTTCGCCTGGCGTTGAATTATGTTCCATGGACATGCCGGACATGCCCATCGGCCAAATACGATGAATGATATGTACGAGCAGAGAAAGCATCACTGCTCCGCTTGATAAAACAACCATTAATTTATGTTTATTCATATTTATCCCTTTCTATATTAGACAAAACTTTCTTTATCTATAGAATCGGCTGCAGATTGGTTTTTTTTATAAAAATTCACGTTATTTTTCCCCTGTCGTTTTCCTTCGTACAGCGCTTGATCCGCCTGTTTTAACAGCTCTTGAAACGATTCTCCGTTTTCTGGATAATAAGCGGCTCCAATGGTCGATGTAGCTGTAAAGATGCAGGATTCAATACTCCATTCTTTTTGAAGCTCTCGGTGAATTCGTTCCATAATTTGCTGTATTTCCTCGCGCCTTTCAATCTGCCGAAGCAAGATAACAAATTCATCACCTCCAAGGCGATAAACTTCGTCACATGCGCGAATGCAAGACGTTAAACGATGCGCGTACTGAATTAAAAATGCATCGCCAATATCATGACCAAATTGATCGTTCACTTCTTTAAAATTATCACAGTCTAAAAACAGCAGGCCAAACCTTTCGTTTTGCTCGATGTCAGCCTGTACTTGTTTTTGCAGCATCATTCGATTCGGCACCCCCGTCAAACTGTCATGAAATGCCTTAAACTTCAGCTGATTTTCTAGGTTTTTTTGCGCAGTAATATCGGTTTGAATCAGCACGTAGCTTGAGATTCGATGATGAATATCTGTCAGCGGAACAATAGTCTTATGGCTCCAGACGATGACGCCTTCTTTGGTTATGCTTTTGACTTGCCCTCTCCAAACCTTTCCTTGTCCAATACTTTCAAGAACCCGAAGGTCATAGCTTACATCGAATAACTCATATGATTGCCCAATTAGCTCTTCTTTTTCATAGCCAAATATCGTACAGAACATATCATTGACATACCTAATCGTTCCATACGGATCCAGGACGCTTACGATAGCGGACTCATCAAGGGCATACTTCATGTTTGCTAAATCTTTCACCGTGTTTTCCAACTTTATTTCAGCTGTCTTTTCCTTTGTCACGTCCTGAGCAATCAAGTAAATACCAATCCATTCATTTTCCACTATGATGGGCACGTTTGTAACATATAAATAAATCTTTCCTTTTTCTTTGTGCCACGCTTGGATTTCTTTGCTGTAGCTTTGGTCGTATATGATGTGATGAAAAGGCAAAGCACGGGCATCGATCTTCAATTCTTCTAGAAGCTCCCTATAAGAACTGTTGATGATCTCATGCGCATCGTACCCGAACATTTGCTCACAGGCAGGATTTGCTTGAACAATTTTACCGCTTAAATCCATCATACATATGGCGTTTTCATGGTTCATAAAAAGCGACTTATACTGCTCCATACTTTGGGCTAATTCTTTTTTAAACTTCTGGATATTTTTACTCATGACTAATAGGTGCGTACTATTGTCGGCATCATCAAAAATTGGAGTAAGCGTTGTTTCAAACGCTTCAGCTTCATCTGAGAAGGTATTTATGTCATGGTAGGTAACTGACTTTTTTGTTTCCATCGCTTTCATATAGTAAGGGTAAAGGGAGCGATACGCCCGCTCAGAGAGTACGCTTTCTAGCCGCATGCCCGCTTCTCCTTGGCACCGTACAAGCTTAGCAGCCGCTTTATTCATTTTTTTATAATAAAGGTGTTGGTTCTTTACTTCCGCTAAAAAAACCAGCTCATTCATTTGATCAAAATAAAATTCAAACATATGATCTTTCAACATGGTAGGATGCATCTCCTTCGTTTTTTCACAGATGAACGCCCCCTGTACTTTACACTTCTGTATGAAATATACACTAGATCTTTTCACACACAAACACAACTTTAAATGTACAAACAGTAGTTCTTTTGTATCATTACCTACCCTCCTTCACAAGAAGGGTAAACATGATGAACAAAAATAAAAGAGATTGAAGCATACCTACATCCATCCAATCTAAAAACGAACAAATGGGATAAAGCAGCTAGTATGAATCACTTGTTCCAACGCTGTTAATTTTTTTGCTGGCGGCCGATGAGCCTTGCCCTCTATTCAGCATTTAGAAGTCCCTGCATATATGAAACCTACCTTCATCAAAACAATAAAAAATCCGAACGCGTTTGATTCTCTATCAAGAATCAAACGCGTTCGGATTTTCCTTCAACTAATCTGCTTTTATTCTAGCTTCTTTTTTAAACTACTTAATTCCGTAATATTCTTCAAGCGTAATTCCTTTACTCTTAATCGCTTGCGCCACTGGTTTGCCTACATATCGCAAATGCCACGGCTCATATTTATAGCCGGTTACCGCGTCTTTCCCTTTTGGATAACGAATAATAAATCCATATTCTGCTGCGTGGGCATCGAGCCAAGCTGCTTCTTTTGTTCCGCCAAAGCAGTCTTGAGCAGCACATGTGCCGTCTCCTTTTGTTACATCAATTCCAAGACCCGTTTCATGTTCACTCGTGCCTGGCAATGCGCTATAAGTTGCCGCTTTATCATAACCGTCTCTTTGAACATACGAACTAAAAAGAGCGCTTTGCGTTGCATGTGAACGGTAAGCCGATACGCCAAGAAGCGTAACGCCTTGTTTTTTCGCACCCGCAAACAGCTGTGCAATAGCAGCGGCTGCTTCACTTCGCATTTTTTTCTTTTCCGTTTGTTCTTTGAATGTAAATGGAATCGTTGTATATACTAAATCTTTCGGAACATAGTTTTCCGGAAGCTTGTTTTGTTTATTCACAACAACTTGGATGCTTTCAGGGTTCGAGACCACTTTCATGCCAGCTAATGCTCGTACGTATTGACCGCTTACATAGCCAACTTTACCTTGATACGTAATTTTCAGCCAGCCGTTTGCTGCTTTAGCCGTTACGTCTATCTGTGTGCCGGCTTTAAGTGTTGCGATAACTGCACCAGAAGTTGAAGCAGTTGTTCGAACATTTAAATTCGCCGTTGCCACATAGACAGAAGCCTCCGGAGCTGGAGCTGGAGCCGGTTCAGAAGAACCCGTTGATTCTTTTACGTACTGCGTGCTCACATAGCCCGTTTTGCCTTGATAGCTTACTTTTAGCCAGCCGTTCGCTGCTTGTGCTGTCGACGTTAGCTGCGTGCCTTGTTTGACCGTTACCACAATCGCGCTTGACGTTGAGGGAGCGCTTCGAATATTTAAATTTGCTGTTGTTACATAGGTTTTGGTCGTTGAACTCGCTGACTTTTTCACATACTCACTGCTTACGTAACCCGTTTTGCCTTGATAGCTTACTTTCAGCCAGCCGCTTGCTGCTTGTCCAACTACCGTTAGCTGCGTGCCTTGTTTCACCGTTGCAATAATCGCGTTGGACGTCGATGGGCCGCTTCGAATATTTAAATTCGCCGTTGTTGTATATGTTTCCGCCGCTGCGCTTGCGACAGTCGGCTCACCCGTAAAATGTAAAGAATGAAGACCTAGAGTTCCTGCCCCTACAAGTGTAAAAGCAAGACCTGTTACCGCTAATTTTTTGTAAAATCTTTGTTTGTTCACTTCTGTCATTTTTTATACCTCATTTGCAAAATATAATAGAAATATATGCTGCTAGTTTAATAGGTTAAGTGAAAACAGGATCCGATGTTTAAGCTCAACCTTAACTAAACAGCATTAAGTAAAATTATTCGACGTCTAGAGGCTTACACTTACTTCGTTCCAGCTAGCACGTACTTTTAGAATACCGGATAATCGTGTCAAAAGTATATCAAAATATTTCAAACTTGTTTCCAAACTGATACATTTTCAACAAAAATAGAATAATAGAGCAGAAACAGCAAAAAAACCCTTACGTTTACTCCCAACTGCTTAGGGTAAAAACAACTAAAAACAAAGATTGAGATGGTGATAAAATGAACACGGCAACGGATTTTTCCCCAACTGCGTTTCGAGAACCTCACACATTAAAACAGCATATTTTTGATACGCTTCATTTCTACTATCCCGCTTGTATTGACAACAAAAACGGCGGGTATATCCATGAATACTACGACGACGGCACCGTCAACAACACGCATTCAAAGCATTTGGTAAGTACGGCCCGCTTTATTTATATCTTCAGTGTAGGGGCTCTTTTAGACGGACCGGATTGGTGCAAAGAAGCAGCTCAGCACGGCATTCGTTTTCTACAAAACAACCATTATGATAGAGAGCACGGCGGATATTTTTTTGAAATAGCCGATGACGGAGAAGTAAAAGATGATTCTAAACAAGCATATGGGCACGCTTTTGCTCTTTTAGCTTCCTCCGTCGCATATCAAGCCGGCATTTCAGAAGCAAAAGAAACAATTGAACAGGTATATGACGTGATGGAAAAGTACTTTTGGGAAGATGCGCACGGCTTTTATCGAGACGAATGGGACGCATCGTGGTCGGCTTCTTCTTTATATCGCGGCCAAAATGCAAATATGCACATGTGTGAAGCGATGCTTTCTGCCTTTGAAGCAACAAGAGATAAAAAATACTTGGACCGAGCGTACACGCTTGCAAAAGGCGTTACGCAGCAGCTTGCTGAACGATCCGGCGGCATGGTTTGGGAGCACTATGATACAGACTGGCAGCCGGATTGGGACTACAATAAAAACAATACAAAAGATGAATTTCGTCCGTACGGCTTTATACCAGGACATCAGTTTGAATGGAGCAAGCTGCTTTTATGGCTTGATCGGCACCGTTCGGAAAACTGGATGACAGAACGTGCAAAAGATTTGTTTGATAAGGGCTGGAACCGAGGCTGGGATGCTAAGTACGGAGGTCTTTACTTTGCGCTGTCGCCTCAAGAAGAGGTCATTGACCGGGACAAAAACTACTGGGTGATGGCTGAAGCCATTTCTGCGGCTTCACTGCTCGGGGTAAAAACCGGAGACAGCGGATATTGGAAAGCATACGATGCCCTGTTCTCCTACTGTCAGAAACACTTTATCGATCACACACATGGAGGCTGGTATCAGCTGTTAAATCAGCAAAACGAACGCTACAGCTCGAAAAAAAGCCCGGCTCCTAAAGCCGATTATCACCCTGTGGCAGCGTGCTATCAAACGCTGATAGCACTGAATTCTCTTTGAGAGAACGCTCATAAAGAAACCGTTTTCTTCCAAATGCGTTTATTTCTTTTATTTAAGGGAATTTACTTACTAACAATCAATGTTTACACATTTTAGAAAAAGCTCGACTATATATATGCAAGGAGTGAGGACGATGTATTTTTACGCGTTAGCACAAGGAACAGATTCTGGAGATCCAGTAACACTGCACCATGAGAAGCAATTTTCGAAAAAAGAATTTTTAGAAATGTTTAATGAAGCATTAGATGAGTTGGATACGCATCCATCTCCAAGCGCTGTTGGTGAATACCTTTGCCGTGCGTACGGATTTCAAGAAATTGAAATCGAGACGGGTGTTGTATGCTACTGCGCTCCTTTTAGAAAGCTAGACGACTCAGATATTATAGAAGACCGTACGTACATGGATGCCACGACCGGAACACTAAAATACAACTAATCAAAAAGAAAGGTTGGATGCGTGTGAAGACCGTACAGAACATTTATCGAACGAGTGAAGCTGTACCAGAATCGGGCGCTTACGTTTGTGCAGAAGGTGAAATTAAACTCTTTCAAAAAGATGATCTTTTTACACCTTGCCCGCACACACGTGAATCAACGACGTGGAAGCCTGTAGATGACGCCTTTTCAACCGGAGAATTGGTTCCGCAAACCGGTCGCTATACCGACGAAAACGGCAATCAAGTAAAGCTAAAAGAAAACGATCTATTTCCAAGATGCCTTCGTTCAGGTGAGCCTACGACGTGGAGGCGAGGATAACAGACAACAAAGCAGCCGCTTATTAAGCGGCTGCTTTTATTAAAGCTTATTTAAAAAATGAATTCTTTTTTCTTCCTTTTAACAGATCGCCCGTCCACCCTTTCATTCGTAAATAGAGATAAATGGCAACGGTCGAAAGGACAATTAAAATGAGTGCATAGATATAGCCAAACTTCAAATCAAGCTCCGGCATCCCTTTAAAGTTCATTCCCCAAAGAGCTCCAAAAGCCGTTAAAGGCGTACTGATTGCTGTCAGCAGCGTTAAAGCTTTCATAATCTCATTTCCTCGATGAGTAGACACAACTTCTTCTAATTTAATTAACGCATCAAATTCTTTTTGATATTGTTCAATCAACGTTAAGCCAATTTCAATTTTTTTACACATTCGCTGATATTCGACCGTTTGGTTAATTTTTTTATGAAACGCTTCTTCTATTCCCATGGTGACTTCTCGAACAGAACTGATTAAATTTGTCCATATAAGCAGGTCATACCGCGCTTTGTGAATTTCATCTAACACGTCGATGTTATTATTATGGCGCACTTCCCACAGAAGCTCTCTGAAATGACTTTCAAACTGATCAAACCCATTTAAATGTTTTTTCATAATTTCACCTAAAAGAATAAAAAAACTTTCCGCCGTGTTAGCAGACTGCTTCATGCGTTCAATCATTCGTTCATGATTGGTGTTCTCGAGGATTTTCAAATCGATTCCTGCCGTTATAATAAACTCCTCGGTAATATAAAAATGAAACGAATCGTAATTTTTTTGATCAAACGACTCCTTATGATAAATCAGTGAACCATAAATGAGCTCACTTTCTCCTATTACATCTACTTGAATATGATTAGAATTTTTCTTTTGAAGCTGCTGACAAAACCATTCATCTCTTGGATACTGATATTCTTTGATTATATCAGCTATTCCGTCTGCTTCTTCTAAATCAAACTGATACCATTTCCACTGATCGTTCGTCACGGTATTCATACTTTCCCTCTTTCCCCTTTTATTAGAATTTTTCCCTATATACAATCATCTAAAACCTAACACACAAAATAAACATACATTTCATATCCATCTTTATAAAAAAGGTGCTATAATAAATACGTTGCGCACCTGCGCCATGCTTTATCAGTTTGAGAGGAGAATAACAGTGAAGAAAGATATCGCTTTACGTTCTTATCTGCTAGAAAGTGCACCAACTATGACGGAAGAATGGTATGAATCTTTGGACAAAAAATCTTCTGAAGGCGTATATACCTCTAATGACCCTGACGTCATTCAACGCTTAAAAGCACAAAACTATGAATTTCATTTATATATTAGCAACGTCTTTATAGAAGATGAAAAAAGCTTTTTTGAATCTTTTAACACGTGGCTAAATAAAGTTGCCAAAGACCAACAGCATCTCAGAACCCCCATTCAAAGTATTATTAAAGAATTTATGAACGTCCGCAAACAATACTGCGAGTATATTCGCCGGTTTGCAGAACTTCATGATGACATTACTCAGCAGCACCTCGATGTATGGAATGAAAAAGTAATAAGGGTATTTGATATTATTATTTTGAAATTCATCACAGAAGCGCAGGAATATGCCTCAAACCGCCTCCGCTCTCAGCAGGAAATGATTCATGAATTAAGTTCACCTGTTATTGTGATTAAAAAAGACGTTGCTCTTTTACCGTTAGTCGGCGATATTGATACGGCAAGAGCCAAAATGATCCTAGAAAGCACGTTAAAACAGTGTGCAGAAAAACAAATCGCTCATTTGTATATTGATTTGTCAGGAGTTGTGATGATCGATACAATGGTCGCCCACGAGCTGTTTCAGCTGATAAATGCGCTTGATTTAATCGGCGTTAAATCGATTTTATCGGGCATTCGTCCTGAATTAGCCACTACTGCGATGCAGCTTGGTTTAAATTTTGAGCATATACGAATTAAATCGAACCTTGCTCAGGCATTAGAAGATGATTCAAAAATTGTAATTGCTTCTAGCACTCATTAATATAGGGATACAAACAAAAAACAGCCCCGAAAGGCTGTTTTTTATTTTCTATGATGAATGTTTTCAGAACCTGATTCATCTTTCGTTTTCGTTTTATTTTTCTCTTCTTTTTGTTCAAGTCTTATATCTTCCAACGGCATAGGATCGACCGTTTCTTCTTCTTTGAAACGTTCAAATAACGTTTCGTCTTGATCTGTTACACGCTGTTCCGTTTCATCTCTTTTTTTTGGTGTATTTGAAATAGATCTTTTCTGACGTTCTCCCATCTTTTTCTCCTCCTCTACTATAGGTGAAGCAATTATGTGTTCATGAAATCTCCGCCGTTGACATGAAGCGTTTGACCCGTCATATAAGATGAATCATTTGAAGCTAGCAGCACATAGCAGCCCACGTGCTCCACAGGATGCCCAGGTCTGCCCATCGGCGTGTCTGTACCGAATTCTCCTACTTTATCACCTGAGAAAGTAGACGGGATAAGCGGTGTCCAGATCGGGCCCGGCGCTACAGCGTTAACGCGAATGCCATCTTTGACAAGCGCTTGCGCCATACTGCGCGTAAAGCCATTGATTGCACCTTTTGTCGCCGTATAATCAATCAGCTGAGGATTTCCGCGGTAAGGATTAATTGACGTTGTATTAATAATCGCACTGCCTTTTCCTAAATAATCAAGCGCTTTTTTCGTAAAATAAAAGTATGAATAAAAGTTCGTTTTGAACGTTCGTTCAAGCTGTTCACTTGTAATTTCTTTAATGCTTTCTTTTGGATGCTGCTCTCCTGCATTGTTCACAAGGATATCAAGCTTTCCAAGCTCACTTACTGTTTTTTCTACCGCTTCGTTACAGAACGATTCGTCTCCTACGTCTCCTGCAATCAGCAAGCATCTTACACCTTCTTCTTCAATGCGGGCTTTTGTTTCCTCGGCGTCGCTATGTTCGTTTAAGTAAACGATGGCTACGTCCGCTCCTTCTTTCGCATAAGCAATGGATACAGCTCGTCCAATTCCGCTGTCTCCCCCGGTAACTAGCGCTACCTTTCCTTTTAATTTTCCTGTACCAATGTAATTGTCATCCTCATAAATAGGGAGAGGATTCATCTCACTTTCGATACCCGGCTGGCGGTCTTGCGTTTGTTGGGGCTGGCCTTGTGTTTGTTGATCTTGTAAATTCATTTTAATCTCCTCCTATTTTTGATGGAACTTTTTAGTATAGTCTAGGTTTAGCCTTCTGTTTTGAAGTTCAAACATCTTTTTTTTAAAATTTATGATGTTTCTATTCTCTTTTACTATCTGAGAAAATTCATAGAAAACAAGTTTAAAGTTGGAAACAAAGGCTACAGAATGAGTAGAAGATGTATTTCAGAAATATCTTTTATCAGGAGGTTTGGTTCGTGTATGAAACACATTCAAGTAGCAGAAAACCAAGAGGAGGCAGCCTGCGTCATCCGTTCTTTTTTAAAGAAAGGATTTACAAGCAAAGATATTTATCTGCTGGCCTACGATAAAGAATGGGCTCAGAATTTAACGGAGGCAACACATACAAAAAAGTACAGAATGGCAGAGCAAGGTATGTTTGAAACGGCGGTAAATAAACTTCTTTCAAGAGAAGATGAGCTTCTTTCAAAGATGGCTTCGCTCGGCTTATCCAATCAAGAAGCAAACCGGTATAAAGAAGAAATGAAACAAGGACATATCGTGGTTATTGGCACACAGAGTCAATCCATTCCCTACTAAAATAGCGGAAACGTTTTTCATCAGCTTATAAGGGTATTTAGTAAAATAAACCATTGTCTATCAAGAAAGGAAGTTATAACGATGTTAAATTATTTGGGAATTCAGATAGGCTCTCTTTACTTTCCTACTAGTATTTTGCTTATCACGTTTCTTGTATTAATCGGCTTTTTTATTTATTTCCTCTCTAGAAGAAGAAAAAACCGTCATGAATCACGTGAGCAATCACGAGGAAAATAAAAGAGAATGCCAATTTAAAAGCCCTTCACGCAGAAGGGCTCTTTGTACTATAAAACAGGCAGATACTTTTCATAGCGAGGGTTTACATAAAAAGGAGGACGAGGTCCTAAAAGCGGCAGCTCCATTATTAATACCGCTTCAATTTTGACGTATAAAGGCTATGAACAGTTAATTGACTATACGGCAACTAAAGGAACCATTGTTGGCTTTACTCGTGCGCTTTCCAATAGCGTGATTAAAGACAGCATTCGCGTAAACGCCGTAGCGCCGGGACGCATTTGGACACCGCTCATTCCAGCAAGCTTTTCAGCTGATCAAGTAACGCAAGTGGACAATCCGAGGAAGCGCCAAGGGCAGACGTTTGAACTTGCTCCAACCTACGTGTACCTCGCAAGCGACGACTCACCGTTTGTCACGGGGCAAACGCTGCATGTAAACGGCGGAGAGTGGGTTTCTTCTTAAAAATCTCAATATAAAAAGCGTGAAGCCAAGCTCCACGCTTTTTCATTATTTACGGGATTCTTTTTGCAAAGGCGATTTTTCAATGGAACGCGTAAACCGGTAAACATCAAGCTCTTGTCCTACCTCTGAAGGCAAATACCCAAACGTGGTGAAGCTGTCCACTGATTCTGGCTCAAGTGATAGAGACAATAAATTGTTTTGCGGCTGAGATGTTAAAAAGACGTAGCTTCCTTTTGGGAACGTGACCGTTTTTGGTTTCACGATTGTTTGCACGTCTACATTTGGTTTGTTTTCGTAGGCTTCATTTTCAATCCGGCTGCTAACACTATACGCTTCTACTGAAAGAGCCGTTTCTTTCGTTAACTTGAAACCTTTTACTCCTTGTCCCTGCAGTTTTGCTGCTAACTCTTCATGTCCTGGCTTTAAAAGATAAGCAGTCGGACGTTCACGTACAAGCGTCGGCGTTGCCGCTTTGGCACTATAATACGTCACAGGAATTTCTTTAACAGACGCGCTTTCCACATCAACCATTTCTAACGTAGAGTTTGGTATTTTTTTATTTTCACTGTTCACAACAATTAGATCATGATCATTTGCATTTTTTCCTTTTTTGACAAGCGCCGCTTTTTCTTTTGCAATCAGCGCTTTAATTTGTTTGGCATGAGCGGCTGTTTGCGTAATCAGCTTTTCTTGCGTAGCAATTTGGGCACTCACTCGCCGCGGAAAATCTTCTCGGCCAATACCGATTCCCCTGCTTTCGACTAAAAATGAAAACGATGGATACAAACCTAATGAGTTTCGGCCGATTCGCGGTTCAACTGAGCCTTCTTCTACTTCAAGCTGCCCTTGTTTATTCACTTGAGACGTATAGTATACTTCTCCAGAATATCCTTGCTTTTCAATGGCTGTAAGCGTACTGTTCACAAACAGCTCATCAGACACGTCTCGAATGCGCTGCGGAATATTTAAGTTTCGACCGGACTGCAGTAAAATGTCGTGATACTTCCACACGCCTTCTTTACCGATATTTTTAAATCCGCTGCTGTAAGGCGTATATTCATGAGCGTCAATGACGACTTCCGGTGAAAAACGGTTAAATTCAGCTCGTACGCTCTGTACTTCAGGGCTTTCAAGCTTTATGTAGTCACGGTTTCCATCTAAATTATTTGCTAGCTGACGCTTGAATGCATAAGATCCGTCTGGATTAATGCGCGGCACAATAACGATGTTGACTTTATTTAGCACATCTTTTCCAAAGTCTTCTGTCAAACGCGTCGCAACGGCGAGTACGGATTCACCGCTTGCCGGTTCATTACCATGAATTTGACTTTGAAGCCAAATCGTTGGCTTTTTCGATGTTTTTCCATCCGCAAATTTCTTTTCCTTTGAAAAATACAGAGCTGGAATGTCACGCCCTTGCTGTGACTTTCCGATAATCTTCAGCTTTACGTACGGACTTTTATGAGCAAGCTTTTGAACATAGCTCATCATTTCTTCTTGAGTCGTAAAGGCGTCTTGTCCTTTCAGAAACGCCGGCGTGGCTTCATTCACCTTTATTTCCGGATAAAGCGCTTTAATTTTTTCCGGCTGGCTATAGTCTTTTCCGTAATAAGGCATCTCAGCTTGTACCGCAAGCGGCGACAGCAATAATCCAATCGACAAAAGAGCCGGCACGGCCGTTCGTTTTACAGTTTTTTTCATTCATTTACTCCTCCCCATCCCCTTGGTTAGACATTTTAAATATTTTAAATATTTGAAATGTTACATAATTAATTATACCGTTTAAGGAAATAACTTCAAGATAAGGGAGCTGAACCTTTTTGACTATTTTAATGTAGGAGACGAGTGCGATTTTATAACAAAGAGATTAGGACATAGCAAAACCAACTCAATATGAAGACGACCAATCAAGGTAAATGATCTAAACCGCTTTTCCCGCAGGATCCTTCCCCTTTGATCAATGGTTCATTTTTCATTTCAGCTAACATACGTTTGTTCCAGCCTCTTTTTTATGTATGAACTGCTATAAAAATCAGGATTCCCTTGAGCTTGTATTGCGCTAGTCTAGCTGTTTCATAGTCCATGCAGCTATCTCTCCTATGTTCATTTCTTTACGGATTCTAGCGTTTCTAAATCATATCGGCCAATTTCTTTGTTATTTCTCGTAATGACGAGTGTTCCATGCCTCGCCACCTTTTGGAGTTTTTTTAATTCCTGATCGGACGGAGCCATAGGCATTTCTTTGTTTTTAACAGTCGCGCCCAGATCGTAGTGCACATCGACTTTTCCTTTTTTCATATAGTTAAACTCTTCAATTCCCATACCTGTACCGAACTGCTCATGCCCTTCATCAAATACATTAACACCTACTGTATTGATAGATGCTTTCTTTAAATCTTCATTCGGTATAATTTTAGCTTCTATTTCGTCTTTATCATTTTGATAGAATTTACGCTTGCCTTGCTGCTTCATTTTAAACTCGTAATACAGCGCTTTTGGTTTTACGTCCACCATTTTTCCTTTGCTATCTTGTATACCAACTTTTCCAATTAAATCAGCAGCATCCGTTATCTTGACTTTCACTTTTTGAATGCTATAGCCGCTCTCTTCTTTACTAGCAGAGTTTGAGCACGCTACCAATGACATTGCCAAAAAAGCACTCAATGTGCCCACCATAAATTTCTTCACTTCACCACTCCTCAAGGATTAATATACCATAAAAGGAATTTAAATGGATGTTTATCAGTCGATTTTGTAAATAAGTACAGAGGCAGCAACCAACCTATTGACTTAAGTTTCCTCACCAGCTCTATAAAAACATAAAAAGCTCTCTCCTTGAGGAAAGAGCTACTCTATCACAAAGTCCGCTTCTGCTTTTACCACTCCGTTTACAATAACAGAAAGCGTATGCGTACCGCTGTAATGTTTTCTTGTACTTAAATCTTTAAACGCATGCTTTTTTGTGACTGTCAGCGTTTGGCCTGCTTTTGCTTGAACATTTTTTAGCATAAACACTTTTTGACTGCGGTTTCCTTTTGCTTTTACGTAATGAATTCCATACTCTATGCGAAGGGGCATGTTTTTTTTCACGGATAGTTCAAATGAAAAGTCAATGCTATCACCGATTGTAATAGTATGCGGCTGTAAGCTAAGCTCTGTGACACTCACTCCTGGGTCATCTCCATAGCCAAAAAGAGACAGAGCTTCAGGGTCTCCTTTTTTCAGCAGTGAACGGCACGCATGTTTAACAATCCAGTCGGTTTTAACGTCTTCACCGTGCCATTTTTTCATCACATCAAGCATCCAGTCTTTTTCTATGTAAGAAATATCATTTAAATGATTGGCTACGCTTTTGCGGACATAAAGCGATTCATCTCGTTTTAACTGCTCTAAAATCGGCAGCGTTTGTTTTGGATCTTGCTTTAACTCAGGTACTGATTGTCCCCACGGAAGTCTAGGCCGGCTCCCTTCGCTTGCTAATCTGCGAATATGATGGTTTTCATCTCCCGCCCACTCAATCATTTGCTGGAGCATTCGATCTTTATCTTGAATTAAAAATGGACGCACTCCAAATTCTGATGTGGAAAACGGCGTAAAAAACGCGAGTGCTTTTATTGAAGCTTCCCAATCGTTCAATCCGTACAGTTCAACGTAATCTGGAAAAATCGTGCCTTGAAGTCCTCCTACCGTTGGAGCCACTTTATAGAGGATATAAAGCGCTTCTTTATAATCCCCCGGCAGCACTTCATGCATGGAAAGCGTAATTCTTCTCATGCGCTCTTTCAGTCCTAAGTCTTCCCAGTCTTGTTGAAAAACCAGCTCATGAAATGCTTGTTTATCAAATGAACTCATTTCACGTGAAAAAGCGTCGCTTAAGTGCGTAATCAACTCTTCATTAAATACGCTTTTACGTAATTCTTCAGCCATACTTATCCCTCTTTTCCAGGCAGTATTTTATTTTCTTTTGAATAAAGTGCCCGCTCGTACATCCCTTTTTTAAAAATTTGCATGAACAGCTGCTTATTTTTAACTTCTTTAAATCCGTACTGACTGTACAAACCGTGAGCATCTTTTGTTGCCAATAAAATTTTTCGCACGTGTTGAATCGGCTGATAGCGAATCATTTCTTGTACCAGCGCTTTTCCAAGCCCGTTGCCTCGTGCGTGCGGAAGAATAAATACATCCGCCAAATAAGCAAACGTCGCAAAATCAGAAATAATCCGTCCAAATCCTACTTGTTTATCACACTCATCATACACGCCAAAACAAACGGAGTGTTCAATGGACGTTTGAACAAGGTGAAGCGGAATTCCTTTTGCCCAGTATGATTCATGATGAAGGTACGAGTAGATGACATCTATATCAAGCTTTTCTTTATTCGTATGTATGGTAAACTGATGATTTTCTTTCATGCTGCATCCTCCTTGCTCCTCTATCATAGCACAAATGTTCGCAACAGAAAAAAGCCTTTTCGGTAAAAGGCTTTTTTGCTTAGTATGATATTTTTTTAGAAACAGAAGCATTTTTTCTATAGCGTCTTGCGACTATGTAAATAAGCGGACTGCCAATAATCGTCGGCAAAAACCAATAAGAAAGTGCCGGAAGCTTGTTTAACAGCGGAACACTGTCTCCAATATTCACAAGCAGTGCGGTAACAGCTCCGATATAAGACCCCAGCATACCGCGAATATGATGCTGAAGCCAGCTCTTCCATTTTTGCTTGCGTGCTGCATAGCCATAAATCGCTAATCCATATGAAAACACCGCAATATAAAATAAATAAGCAATTTCACTCCATTTCCAAATCGCTAAGATGATAGCTGTGGCAGCTAGTGCTGCATAAGCACCGTGATACACTTCTCCCCATTTGGTATGCCCGCCTTTTTTTTTAGCCGCTAGCATAGACACCATTCCTGAAAGCAAACAAATCATGCCGAGTCCAATATGGATACTTAGTATAACTTCAAATAAATCCAACGCGCTCTCTCCTTTTACGTACTTTTCTCTTATATCTTCGGCTAGCGCACTTATTTTTTAACAAAATATCCCTATTTCTTTTCCAACTCTTTACTTACATGATGCATATGCTGCACGTTAAAAAGCGCATACTAGCTGTAGAAAAGGAGGCGGATAAGCAGTGGAAAATGCTCGAATTAGCGGATGGCAGCTGTTTGTGTTAATTACGCTCTTTGAGATTGGCAGCGCCTTTTTAGTCGGCTTAGCGATGGACGCTAAGCAAGATGCTTGGATTGCTATTTTAGTTGGTATGATCAGCAGCTATGCACTTATTTTTATGTATTATCGCTTGCACCGCTATTATCCGCATTTAGCGCTGACGGAGTATATTGAAAAAATTATTGGAAAAGTGCCAGGACGCATACTTGCTTTTCTTTATGTCTTATATTTTGCTAACGGAGCCGCGCGGGTGCTGCGTGATTTCGGAGCAATGCTTCTCACCTTCGTCTATCCTGATACGCCGCTTTTTATGGTGAACGCTTTGCTTATGCTTGGGATTATTTATACCGTTCGTCAAGGAATTGAAGTGATGGCACGTTCAGCAGAACTGCTCTTTATTTTCATCTATGTTCTCGCCGTTGCCGGCTTTATTCTTATCTTTGTTTCCGGCCTTATTGATTTTACAAACCTGCGGCCGATTCTTGAAAAAGGCATCGCTCCGGTTCTGCGCGTTGCGTACAGCCAAACGCTCTATTTTCCTTTTGGTGAAGTGATTGTATTTGCAATGATCTTTCCATACACAAAAAATGTGAAAAAGACCGCTCTGATTGTCTTCAGCGCAGTTACGTTAAACGGTATTAACCTTATGATTACAATGATCGTGAATATAGGTGTGCTGGGCGTTACCTTAACATCGAGGTCTGCTTTTCCGCTTTTAAGCACGGTTCAAAGCATTCAATTCGCAGGTTTTTTAGAACGGCTTGATGTGTTTTTTATGGTGGCTTTAATCACGGGCGGCTTCTTTAAAATCGGTCTGTTTTTCTATGCCACTGTGCTGGGCCTTTCCCACGTGTTCAAGCTTAAAAACCCGTCACCGCTTGTATTTCCAATCGGCTTAGTCGTTTTGTTTTATTCATTGTCTCTTGCTCAAAACTATTTCGAACACGTATATGAAGGGTTAAAAATCATTCCGTTCACTTTACATCTTCCGTTTCAAATTGTTATTCCTGCTCTTTTACTCGTGATCGCATTTTTAAGAAATCGAAAAAAATACAGTCCGTCACTGTGAAAAATACTGCAGAAAGTTCGTAGTATGTCCATTTCTCTATTGGATTTAATCTCCTAAAATTATACAATATAGGTAAGAAGCAAAAAGGAGAACCAATATGATTGGATTAATTCTTTCTATTTTAATATTTAACATTCTTGCTTTTAAAACAAACAAGCGCTTCACAGCAAATCAAATTGTTCACATTTGGATGTTCACCATTGCTGCTCAGCATATCTTTGACGTCTTCATTAATTTCAAATTTCACGGCTACTGGTATTTTACACAAGAGACAGACTGGCAAGGTATTTTTGCCTATACTGTTCTCATTCCGCCTGTGAACATGCTTTTTCTTACCTACTATCCTTTTGCCGGAAAGCTCACAAAAAAAGCCGCCTATATTTTACTTTGGTCGGTTGCTGTTTTACTTTATGAAGTAGTGGCCCTTCTCCCTGCTCCCTGGGGTTATTTTCACTACGGATGGTGGACATGGTGGTATTCGCTTCTGCTAAATCCGCTGCTGTTTTGGATGGTGGTGCAGTATTACCGGTGGGTGTGTAAGTTGGAGAGCAGTTCTAAACCCATATAAGTAAGCAATAAAAAACGATAGCCACAAGGGCTATCGTTTTTTTATTATTGAGATACCATTACTTTTTGGCGAACGTGCTCTAAGTGATCACGAACCGCTTCTGCTGCTTCTTCTGGCTCACCATTTTTAATCGCTTCAAAAATACGCTCATGGTCGGCATCCGTCTGCTTGCGATTTTCTTTTTGGCTTTTATTTAACGAATAAGCAAGCGCTTTTCGATACAAATGACCTAAATCTTCTACAGCATGAAGAAGGAATGAATTATGAGCTGCTTTCACGATATCATGGTGAAAGCGATAGTCCGCTTCATGTCCAATTTCTTCACTGTTGTGAACCGTCTTTTTAAATGCTTCTAACGATTCTTTAATTTCAATCAGTTCTTCATCCGTACGGCGCAGCGCGGCTAAGCTTGCTGCCTGCGACTCGATGATAATACGCATTTCAATTAGTTCAAGAACCTGATCTGCTTCAACCATTTCAAACGTCATTGGATCAAGCATACCCACTAAGTTTACACGTTTTACGTAGCTTCCTCCGCCTTGTCGTGATTCAATTAATCCGCTGGCAGAAAGAACGCTTAGCGCTTCACGAATTGGTGCGCGGCTCACTCCAAACATTTTGGATAACTCATGTTCCGACGGCAAACGAGACTCTGGCGGGAACGTTTTCTCTTTAATCATCTTTTTTAATTGATCAAGCACTTGACTAGATACTTTTTTACGCTCAATAGGTACAAACATACTTCTATTCCTCCTCCAAGTAATTATCTCTCTCTTTTTTTTTAGTTTTCATCGGACCCAGATTAACTATGTGTATTCCGATTTATGTAAACGCTTCAATCTTTGTATTACAAGTATACATTATTTCAATTCAAATGTGTTGATAAAATTTTACTATTATTGTTATTATACCATGAAAACAAGTTATAAATGAATAACGATTCATGGTTTTTTGACATAATACCACTATCTTACATATAATCCGTATACAATCATAATCGCCGCGTCCGCTAACGCATGACTAATAATTGCCGCTTCGGCACCATATCGCTCCTTTATACACGCCCACGTTATACCTGCTAAAAAAACGCCTGCAGCCGAGATCCAATTAAAAGGAAACGCAAAAACGGGCAGAATAATAAACAGATGATAAAGCGTATAAAAGCTTGATGTAACAATGGTTGAAGCGGGTAAGGACAGATGCTTCTTCACTTTATTCTGTATATATACTCGCCAATACATTTCTTCTAAATAAGGGTTAATAAAAATCAAAATGACGGCTAAAATGCTAACTTTCCACCCGCTAAATCCCCATATTTGCAAAACCGCTTGCATATCTTCTACATGAAAGATTTTACCAGAAAAAAACAGGCTGCTTCCAATTATCACAGCGGCACATAGAACTCCACTCAGAGTTCCCACATACAGAGATTTTTTTGTAAGCGCTACCTTAAAGTTAATTTTATTATTCGCATATAAAATCATAAACATCCAGCCGTAAAAGCAAACAAATGTTACCAACACATTTTGGATAAGCCACAAACCGAAAAAAACAAAGATTGTAGGCATAAACAGCAAAAACAAAAATTTTATCACGTTTATGGCGCACCTTCTTTAAGAGCCGCTTTTCTTTTACCTAGTAAACCTTTCGTATTCAAAAGGTTTACTATCTTTTATCTTATAAAAGTCCGGGGGTATTTTCAATTATTTTTTAATTCCTGCTCCAGCTCACGAAGACTTTCAGCAAGCTTTTTCTTTTCTTCTTCGAAGTGGGCATCGTTTTTAAAGGCAGGAGCTGAAGGTTCTAGCTCTTCATTTTCTCTTAGCCAATCCGGCGTCAATTCCTTGCGAATGACGCGCTTTTTAGTAGCGTAGGAAAGCGGCTTTGCAGCCTGTTGACTCGCTAGCGCGCGCTGTAACGTTACATAATGCTTATGAAAAAGATGCTGTTTGATATAGGCAAATGCCCGAATGGTATCGCCGCTGTATTTAGGTGTGTAGTGATCAAATGCTTCATGCAGTCCAGAGAGCGCCTCTTTTATAGGTATTTCGCTTTTGGCGACTTCGTACATATGCTTCAAGTCACTAGCTGAAGGATACACTCCTCGGTTTCTTCTAGCAATAAAAGCGGCTTCTAACGTTTGTACGTAAGCGTCATGCGCGTCTTCTTCTCTTTTTATTTGATTTGTATTTTCTGCTGTAGTCTCTGTTAATGAAGCCGTCACAGTGAGTGAACCCGCTGCTTCAATTTGACTCTCCCCTTCTGTCAAATTGACATCTTCGAGCTCTTCAAATTCATCGCTTGGCATAAGCTCTTCTAGTTTCTGATAATCAATCCGGTACCAGACCGTGTTGTTAAATTTAGAGCGGTTGTACTTTCCTTTTACAATCAGGCCTTCTTTTTCAAGCTTTGAAATGATGCGTTGAATCGTTGAAAGCGACCAAAATGGAAACTGCTGCAGCCACTGCTGATTGGTGTTGTATACCCACGTATATCCGTCCTGTACGTTTACGCTTTTTTCAAGCCAGTAGTGAAGCTGCTGAAGAAACAGGGCTCCATTCACTCCTACTTTGACTGCCAGCGCCGGCAGTACAATTAACGGCTGATCTTTTAATAATAATTTACTCATTATATCATCTCCTTTGTTATGTAAAATAGCTACTATATATATACAAAGAAAATGAAAAAACGGGGATGCCCGTTTTGAAATTATGTTAAAATATAGAAAAAATGAGGTGAGCATATGATACGTCCAGGCAGAATTGGCGATGAAGCAGGCATCGCGAATGTACACGTAGTAAGCTGGAAATCAACTTATAAAGGACTTGTTCCGGATTCTTTTTTAGATTCTTTGAGCACTGAAAAGCGAAAGCCCGTGTGGAAAAAGCAGCTGGAGTCAAATTCTATTTTTGTTGCAGAAGAAAACGGTCAAATCGTAGGCTTTGCTTCTTATGGCAAAGAAAGAACCAGCAAGCATCCTTTCTATAAAGGAGAACTGTATGCCATGTATTTACTCGCAGAGCATCAGCGAAAAGGAATCGGAAAAGCGCTTATGCATAAAATAGCGCAAGAGTTGGCAAACCAACATATACATACGATGCTCACATGGGCTTTTGAACAAAACGGCGCCTGTCAGTTTTACGAAGGGCTTGGCGGAAAAAGAATCGATCGTGCTGAGGTTGTTATCGAGGGGACATCCCTATCTGAGGTGGCTTTTGGATGGGACACGCTTAAAAATTTGTAAGACAACTCTCTGGACAGATTTTTTTCTTCACGGTAAACTGTTTAGTTGGTATAAAAAGAAAGGATGACTTACCGTGACGAATTCTACTTATCGAAACATTATTTTGCTGGTTCTTTGTGTCACAGCGGGTATCGTCGATGTGATTGGCTACTTAAGCCTTGGCCATATCTTTACCGCAAACATGACCGGAAATATCGTGCTGCTCGGGTTAGCAATCGGAAACTCGCTTGAAACAACTGTTTTTCACTCTCTGACAGCTTTAGGAGGCTTCATTATAGGAGTTGTAGGAGCTGCAATTTTAGTTGGAAATAAAGAAAAAACGTTTTGGCCTAAAGCCGTAACGATCGCACTTGGAATAGAAGGATTACTTTTGCTTGTTTTTGCACTTTTATCTTCGTTTTCTCCTTCTTTACACTTAACTTACTTGTTTATTTTCTTATTAAGCTCAGCGATGGGACTTCAAACAACGGCTGCTCGAAAGCTTGGCGTAGCCGGCATTTCCACAACTGTATTGACAGGGACGCTTGCTAACTTTTTTGAAGACGTAACGGCACGTTTTCGCAGTTCTCGCTACCGCAAAACGTTTAACACCGATGCTATTCTTCGCGCGCTGTCTCTTGTGCTTTACTGCTTTGGCGCTGTTATCGCCGCGCTTGCAGAGCCTGCTTATAAATTTGAAATTATTTGGCTGCCCATTGTGATTTTGTTAGCCATTATCATTTTTGTCAGCACGAAGTTTCACTCTGATTCAGAAAAAAAATAATAAAACGAGGCTGGGATAAAAGTATTTTAGTCAAAGGAAAATCCGAACGAGTTTGATTCTTGATTGAAAATCAAATTTGTTCGGATTTTTATTAGTATAGTGAACGTTCATATATGTAGCGGCTTCTAGCTGTTGATTGGAGGGCAAGACGAAGACTCCTGCGGGAAAAGCGGGCTAAGTGAGATCCCGCAGGAGCAAAAGCAACGAGGAGGCTCACCAGCCCCCGCGGCAAGCAAAGTCTTGCACGGAAATCAACAGCGGTGTAAAAAGCAAACATACTAGATCATTTATCCAATTTGTTCACCTTGAGATTATATTGATTTAGTTATGTCTCCACCTTTTTCATTTTCCCGCTAGTGCCGCTAAAACGCCAAAAATGATTGCTGCTACAGGCCCTACAATGAATAGTCCAATTAAAATTGATCGCATGGCTTCCCATAATAACCGCAAAGGACCTTGCTTAGACTCTGCTTTTTCCACTCTTTCTTCTAGGTGTTCGACTCTTTGCTGAAGCTTCGCTAATTCCTGCGTAACATCTATTTGTTCGCTCATCGCTCAAGCTCCTTTTTACTCTACATTACCATATACTTCCTTACTAAAACTACTATTTATTTGTGATTACTTCAATGCCGATTTCGCGGTAAGCATTTAACACGGTTTCGTTCACATGTTCTTCTGTAATGAGCCAATCTAATGAGTTTGCTGAACTGAAGGTGTACGTTGACGATGTATTGAGTTTTTTAGCTGTTACAATAGCCGCTACTTCACTCGCACTTTTAATCATTTGGCTTTTAATGTGCATTTCTTCAAGCAAAGGAATGCTCATGCCGATTTTAGGATCGATTGCGTATACGCCTAAAAAACAAAGATCCGCTCGAATTTGTTTAAGCGTATCAACCACGCTTTGTCCTACCGTGACCATCGATTCTTTTCGAAACGTTCCTCCAAGAGAAACAACTTCTACAAAGTCATGCTCCGCTAGTGCAACAGTAATTAACGGACTGTTTGTAATGACGGTAACCTTCAAATTCTTTGGAAAAGCTTTGACGAGCTGAATATTTGTTGTACTTCCGTCCATCAAGAGCACCTGCCCGTCTTTAATTAACGGAAGCGCCGCAACGGCAAGTGAATGCTTAACATCCATCAATTCACGTTTTCGCTCTTTGTAATCAACCGCAGACGTAGAACGCGGAAGCGCTCCTCCGTGTACGCGCTGCAGCAGACCAAGCGCGTCCATTTCCCGCAGATCTCTGCGGATTGTATCTTCTGAAACATTCAGCGTTTGGCTAAGCGTGGTAGCCACAATTCGCCCTTCTTTTTCAAGCAAATTCATAATTTGTTTGCGTCTTTCTTGTTTTAACATTGCTTGTTCACCTGTTTTCTTTCTGCTTTTTACTTTATTATACTTGTTTCTTTTCTAAAAACAATGTAAAAACGCTTGATTATCAGTGTTTTTTCGTTTATTGTAGGATAAACAAGATAAAACACGTAAAAACAAGTAATAATAGTCAAAGGGAGAGATAAGTTTATGAAGATGATTTTTACAGATTTAGATGGAACTCTTTTAAATAGCAGCAGTGAAATTAGCACAATTAATGCAGAAGCAATTAAAAAAGCGCAAAAGCACGGAGTTGAAGTCGTGGTTGCTACGGGGCGCGCTTATTTCGACGTGCAGGAAATTTTAAACAAAGCTGAGCTTTCAAACCTTTGGGTGATTGCCGCAAACGGAGCGACTATTCATGACCCAAACGGACAGCTCAGACATTCTGTTCCGATTGATGCACATCACGTAAAAGAAGCGCTTCAGTGGCTGGATGCAAACGAATTTTACTATGAAGTGTTTGCTGAACATGCGATTTATACGCCAAACTCAGGCCGTGAGCTGCTGGCTATTGAAATTGACCGAGTAAAAAGCGCCAATAAAAACGTGGATGAAGAAAGACTTCATCACGCAGCGGCTAAGCAATACAGCCAAACGGGGTTTGCCTTTGTTGCATCGTATGAAGATATTTTAAATACAAACGCTGAGCTTTATAACGTACTAGCTTTTTCATTTGATGATGAAAAACGAAAAAAAGGCTGGGATCACTTTAGCAAGCAGCATGATATGACGCTTGTCTCTTCGGCTGATCATAACTTCGAACTTGAACACAAAGACGCGTCAAAAGGAAACGCATTAACATACGTGGTAAAAGAGCTTGGGGGTTCTCTTCCTGATACTATTGCTATTGGAGACAGCTTTAACGACGTATCCATGCTGCAAACGGCTGGAAAAGGAATCGCTATGGCAAATGCGCACGCGGAAATTAAAGCACTAGCTGATGACGTTACATTAACAAACGATGAAAACGGAGTAGCTTCCGTTATTGAAAAAGTGTTAGAAGCACAGCTGGAAGCACATTAAAAAAAAACGCTTGGCATTTGCCAAGCGTTTTTAAATCATCATGCCATAAATACCAACAAACCAGCTAAACAGCGCAACTAGAAACAATAGCCATGCGCTGGTTTTCTTTCTTTTTTGCCACTCGATTGCTCCTAAAACTAGCATGGTAAAACCGAGCAGTATATTTAAAAATGAAAGGAACTGGTAGCTGTGAGTGAGCATAATATAAAGAGCCAGTCCAACAGTAATAATTGAAAGAATAAGCTGTAATGCTTTTAACAAAAAATCTCTCCTTACTTGTAATTCACGTCTTCATTCACACACGTCACTAAAGGCTTTTTTTCAAGACCTAAAAGCAGGTTCTGGACGGCTAAATCTGCCATGCGATTGCGCGTTTCGTACGTAGCACTTCCGATATGCGGCGTCACCAGTACGTTTGAAAGCTGCAGCAGTTTATGATCTGCGGGAAGCGGCTCTGGGTCTGTTACGTCCAGTGCGGCATACGCAATTTCTTCATTTTTCAGCGCTTCGTACAGTGCTTCAGTATCCACTAATCCTCCGCGCGCTGCGTTCACAAAATACGCGCTGTTTTTCATGGCTTTAAATTCAGCTTCTCCGAACATGCCTTTGCTTTCATTTGAAAGCGGCACTAAGCATACGATACAGTCAGCTGTTTGAAGCAGCTCTTCAAATGAAAGGTATACGGCATCAAGTTCTTTTTCGGCTTCATGCTTGCGGCTTCGGTTGTGGTAAACGATGTTCATACCCGATGCCTTTGCTCGTCTGGCAACGGCGCTTCCGATATCGCCCATTCCAACAATACCAAGCGTTTTTCCAAATAAATCAACGCCAAATACCGTTTCCCAGTTTCCTTGTTTCACTTTTTCATAGCCTTCATGAATGCGGCGAGCTGCTGACAGCAAGAGACCAAACGTTAAGTCTGCCGTTGCTTCTACTAGCACGCCTGGCGTATTGCTAAACGGCACCCCTTTTTTGGTGCATGCTTCGACATCTACACTGTCATACCCGACGCCCGATTGAGAAATAACGCGCAGATTCGGCGCTGCTTCTAACAGCTCTTCGTCCACTGTGATGTGGCCGATATTAAAAAAGCCGTCGGCATCACGAAGCCAGTCGCGCAGCGTTTCTTGTGGAATCTTTCCTTCTCCTTCCCACATTTGAATATCGCAGTACTCCGCTAGCTTCTCATAAGCGTTTGGCCACGTTTTTCCAGACATAACAACTTTGTATTTCCCCATGTGTATCTCTCCTTTTCCTTGTTCACTCATATGTATGAATAGTAACTAGCTATCCTATCATAAGCCTACTATAAAGATGAAACTTTTTCCATTCAGTAAGCGTATTTATAGTAAGGGGGAATACGAATGTTTGAAGATGAAATGATATTTGAAGATGATCCGTCCGGAGATGACATTGTTTTTGAAGGTGATGTGCCCGATGACGTAAGCGGAGGCGCTTTTTTTCCAGACGACGCGTTATTTAACGGAATGCCTGCATTTGTGATGCTATTTTTTGTTATTGTTATTGGTATTTTTCTATTTTCTATTTTTAAAGGGATCGGCACATGGAGTAAAAATGAGCAGTCTCCCCGTCTTTCCGTAAAAGCAAAAATTACGGGCAAACGTACAAACGTTCATCGCCATGGGGGTCACGCTCACGAACATCATCACTCTCACACGTCTACAACTTACTACGTAACCTTTCAGTTTGAAAGCACCGACCGCTCTGAATTTACTGTTTCAGGCCGCGAATACGGCATGCTAGCAGAAGGCGATGAAGGAATGCTGACGTTTCAAGGAACTCGTTTTTTGGATTTTCAAAGACATCCAAGTGAAGACCATACAGATGCCTAGGTTATGACCTCTTGCTTTTAGAGGTCTTTTTTACTGAAATGAGGCATTTATACAGCAAACGACCTATTTGTGCCCTTTTTACATTCTACAAGAACGTTATTCAATACAAAAACATACCGTGTAAAACATTCATTTAAACAGGCAGGTGATTTTATGTATTCTCCTTATTCAGGCAGCGGCCTCTACTACGGACATTACGGCGAAGCCCCTCATTCGCATCCTATTCAAACAATACTGGCATGAAACCCACTATCCAGGTCCACACAAAAAATATGTACACGTGTATTATCTTAACCCGGCTTCTCTTCATTATTATCAAACCTACTAAACTATTTTTGTAAAAAATTGGTGATTTATAAACTTTTTTATTGTAAAATTAATCCATATACTTGTTTTTTGGAAAGGAGGTTAAAAACAGTGCGTAATTCTACAGCAAAAAATAGTGTGATAGTCACCACTTTGCTTTCCGCCCTATTTTTCTGCTTCATTTTGGTTCTTGGTTCGCTTTCTCCTCTAGCAGATTCAGGTCCCAACGTTAATACGTTCGGCTCAACTGGGCTGTGGTTATCTCTTGGCATGGTTCTATTTTTATACCTATTGCCCTTAGCTTTTTATATGTTGGGAATGCATTTCTTAAAATTTGTGATGGCCGCTTTTTGCAGCATTGGCCTTTTAATCGCTGCTAGTACTCTATTACTGATGCCGGCTCTGTTTTTATTCGGATTAGAAGATTTTTCAGGAAGCTTATCTTCAATTATAGGAATAATGATTTCTTGTTTAGGCTTGCTGATCACGAATATTGTGTGGTTTGTTGCTGCGTTTAAAAGACCGTCAGCCACCGTGCAGGAAAGCGTTTAAAATGATGAAGAGGTTGAGGCATCTAAGTCCATTTTGCCTAAATACGAACAAATTGGAGAGATGAGCTGAACCGCTTGTTACACCGCTTTTGATTCCGTGCAAGACTTCGCTTTCCGCGGGCGGCAGGTGAGCCTCCTCGTAGCTTCCGCTTCTGCGGGGTCTCACCTGTTCCGCTTTCCCCGCAGGAGTCTTCGTCTTGCCCTCCAATCATCAGATAGAAGCAGCCATATACATGAAACCTTCCAATAAAAAATTCCAACGAGTTGGATTCTCTACCAAGAATCTCAATTCATCGTTCTAATTTTGCTTCAACTAACATACTTTTGTCACAACCTCTTTTTATAGCTCGGTAGGCAAGTAGTGTAAATACATATCTAAGCAGTCTTCGTACTGCGACAACACGTCCATTGTTTTTTTATGAGGTTTTGTATAAATAACTGGGTAGTCAATTTCACCCCGTATAGAATTCGCTGGAAAAGCCAGTTTTTCTTTTTTTAGCGAAAAGTCGGCCTGCACTCCTTCTTTATTTCCTCTCGCATCTAATCGAATCCATCTCTCTTCACATTTAATGTAAACTGCATTTAAGGCATGAATACAGTAGCCTGTGTCTATCGTATCTCCAAGTATCAGCCTTTGATAACAAAAGCCTGCTGGAATCCCTTCTGCACGCAGCAAAGCGGCTAATAGATTACACTTGCTGTAACAAATTCCTTCCTTTTCTTTTAAAGCCTCTGAAGCGGTTTTCGTGATGATTTTGCTTTGAATATCCCAGGAATGAGATACTTCATCTCTCACAAACTCATATGCTTTTTTTATGTACGCTAGGGAAGAATGAGGCAAGCCGTTTTTGAGTTCGCGAACCTTTTGCTGAATCAAAGGATGTGTAAAGTTCACTTCTGGAAGTTCTTGCGTGTAGTCCTCTTTTTCCAACGATTCACAAATTAATTTCATTTACTTTTTCCTCCTCTTATATTCATCATATGTTTTTTTATACATAATATTGAATTTTATTACATATTTTTATATAATGAAAGACCACTTAAACGGAAAACGATAGCAGATACAAGATTGAAAGAGGTTTTGTTTTTGGTGACGTTATTTTTAACAAATGTGCTGCTCGGTCTTTCGATTGCCCTTCCCGTTGGTACGGTGACAATTGAAATGACAAAACAAGGTTTAAAAAACGGGTTTCTTCACGGATGGGTTGTCGGACTTGGAGGGATGACGGTTGATTTATTATTAATTGTGCTTCTTTACTCTGGACTGGCTTCTGTTTTATCGGCTCCTTTTATACAGCTTATCATGTGGCTTATAGGAGCGCTTTTCTTACTTTATATTGGCTATGACAGCATTAAACATGCCGACCATGATATAACAGCTCCTGGAGAACACGTAAAAAAGTCGTTTGCCTCTTCTTATGTGAACGGGATCTTTGTTGCGATTTCTCCTAGCAATCTCATTTTTTGGCTCAGCGTGTTTGGAACGGTGCTGACCAATTCGCTTCAATCCTCTCATTCTTTTCATTTCCTGCTGATTGCTGCCGGAATATTAACAGGGATTTTAATTCATGACCTAGGCTTAATGACGATTGTCTCTGGAACTAGAAAAGTACTGAATCAGTTTTATATTAAATGGGTTTCTATTGCCGCAGGATGTATCTTAATCGGTTTTTCATGCTATTTTCTTTACCGATTTATTGGGAATCTGCGCATGTACTTTTAATGTTTCTACATATTTTATGACGTGCTATATCCCCTCTTTATCTAGTATAGAGAGGGAATTTTTATCATCTATCAGGGACTATCAGACAAAAAGTTCACAATTTCGTCACATTTCTATTGATTTTTTTCTCTTTTTATACGAAAATATAAAAAAGGGAGGAAATATCATGAAAATCAAAAAAGCACTTCGCATCTTTATTGGAGCAAACGTCCTTGTATTATTAACATTTGGCCTTCTTCCAGCACTATTAGTTAACCCTGATATTGACCTAATTCAATCATTTATTAATTATATAGGCAAGGATTAATTCCGCTTAAAATAATCTAAATTTTCAATCTATTATTTTTATAAAAAAAGACAGCGCAGGCTGTCTTTTTTAGTAGGTTTACACGTTTATTTAGTTGAAAACAGCTTTTTAACATCTATTTTTTGATCTTTAACAATCGTATATGTCGCCTGTTTTTTATCTTTAAAGCTAAACGCTTTTATGTAATCATCATCGTAAATCGTTAAACCGTACGCATCTTTTCCGTTTTCAACGATTTTTACCCAGTAAGCTCGGTCAAACTTTGGGTCGAGCTCCTTGCTTTTTTTTACTTCTATCTGTGACAAAGAGTGTACGATCTCTTTCGTATTCTTTTTATCGTCTACTACACGCTTTCCTTCGTCCGTATCTATTTCAATACGCGTAACGTTTGCTTCATCTACTTTTATGACGTCTTTTAACTGATAGGCTTTCCCGGTATATGTAAAATAAAATACGACAATAAATAAAAGTGCAGCTATAATAATCGTTCTTTTTTTCAAAAGGAACCTCCTTTTCTACATCACGCTGCATTCACGTGATACACCTTTTTATTCCTCCTGTTCCGCAGCCTTTTAGTACAATGCTGCTTCCTACAAGTAAACTATACGTTAATCCCGGAACAGGAAGTACTAACGTTACCATCAACAGTAACATGCCCGTACTTGTAAGAGCTACTCCGGCAGCTCGATTTTTCATTCCTTTCACCACCGTTGCTCTGTAAATCTCTTTTTTATAAAGTGATAGAAGTAATATTGATCTACTGTTTACTTAGGTGCTTTTAGCTTACAGCAATGTTAAAACTTCTACTAGTAAGATCACTACTTCACATTACCTTCTCTTTTTAACTAACTCATCATGATTTATGAAATAAAAACAGCTCATCTACTGTTGCTCCAAGCTCTGTAGCAAGTTGAAAAGCTAGCGTTAAGCTTGGATCATACTTATTGTTTTCAATTGCATTAATCGTTTGTCTCGATACGCCGCATACTTTTGCCAGTTCGTCTTGAGACATCCGTTTGCTTTTACGCAGTTCTTTAATTCGATTTTCCACCATTCATCACTCATCTCTAAAATGTAAAAAACTTTTTACATCCATATCTTATATTATTTTTCTTGTTACTGTCAAATATGTTTGACAAGTCAATGTCTCTTACCTACCTAAAAAAGAGATTGAAACATAACGAGATTGATCCAGTCTAAAGACGAAAAAATGAGAAAAATGATTGAGTATAAATCCCTTGTTACACCGCCGTTGATTTCCGTGCAAGGCTTCGCTTTCCGCGGGCGGCCGCTGAGCCTCCTCGTCGCTTTCGCTCCTGCGGGGTCTCACCTGTGCCGCTTTTCCCGCAGGAGTCTTCGCCTTGCCCTTCAATCAACCGCTAGAAGCAACGAAATAGATTAAACACCTGTTCACCCTCTCAATAAAAAAGCCGTACTTATTCATGTCAATACCACCTTTACTTTTACATATTTATAATAACTACACAGAAATTAATATAAAAAAGCACAAACTCCTTAAAGGAAGCTTGTGCTTTTTTATTTCGTTGTTTGTTAAAGCTTCTTACTCATATTAAACCACTGCACGCCTGCATGCTGAGATTCGGCAACGCCTTGATTGATATATCCGTTTTTTTCGTAAAACGGAATCAATTCTTCTTTACATGTTAAAGTAACCGTTAAACGCTGTTTGTTCCGCGCTTGTTTTTCAAACTCTCTTAGCAACATACTGGCAATTCCTTTGTGATGATGCTTGGGATTTACGACAATTCCTAAAATGCTTTGATAACCGCCTGTCTCAGGGTTCGAAATCGTTTTTTCAAACAAATCATCCGTAATAAACGGAGCTGAAATGACGGGACCGTTCACATATCCGATTATTTCTTCATTTTCTTGGGCGATGATAAACGTATCAGGAATGGTGTTGATCCGCGTGATAAATGCATGTTCTGAGGCAGCTTCTTCAGGTGTAAAGCCTTTGTTTTCTAACGTAATTAATTGGTTTAAATCTTTTTCATCCACTTGTCTTATAATCATTGAAACGTTTCCTCTCATTATGTATTTCTCTTTTTTCTCTAAAAGCTTCTATTACATATAACTATCTCTTTCTACTATATATAAAAATGCCCAAACAAAAAAGGATTGACCTCTGCATCATACAGAATTCAACCCTAGTTCGCTTTTTAATTAACATCTTGATTATTTGATAAATGCTCCAAACGGCTTGCCCACCGGAAGCACAACTCGACCGTAGTGAGTATTTAATACAGCCGCTGCAGATCCATAGAATGAAAACAGAGCAATCAATAGCTCTGACACTGCTGCTAGTAAGTGCGTGTATTCATATGCCACACCAAATGTACTTAGCGATAATCCAATGAATAAGAAATCAATTAACACAAAAATAATAAATAATACTTTATGAGTGCCCATTGCTCCAACTGTCATAAAAACGCTGAAAATCAAGTAGCCGACAAAAGCAAATGCGAGCTGCTTCGGATCCGCTTCTTTTGCGAGCGCTTCCCCAAATGCTCCAAGCTGAATAAGCCATGTCATAGCTACACCTAGCCAAAATAATCCGAAGGCACCAAAAGCAGTTGCGCCGAAGGTATTATTATGTTTGAAATCTTGCATAGACGCGATTAACTGTCCTATTCCGCCTAAAAAAATCGCCCATGGCAATACCAATGAAACACCATCGGTTACCCCAAGCTTTTGAAACGATGCAACAAGTGTTACCATGGCAAGTCCGAATAGACCTAGCGCTGATGGATCCGCTGTTACAATTTTAACGTGCTGCGTGCTGTTGTTACTCATGTTGTACCTCCCTGATTTTAAAAACACCTTTAAAAAGATACAAAAATGTACGGGAAGTGTCAATGGATATTTTTGGCCTTTTAAAATCCCATAAGACCAAGCAGTGTAGCGGTTACACTGCTTGTCCTTTAATTTCTTATTATTAAACGTTTTGTAATAAATTTTTTCTGGTTTGTTTTGCAGACTCAACCATCACTTTTAAAGCTTCAACCGTCTCGCTGATTCCTCTTGTTTTAAGGCCGCAGTCGGGATTAATCCAAAATAATGCAGGATCAAGCACCTTTAGAGCACGGTCAATGTTTCGCTGAAGCTCTTCAAGCTTCGGTACACGCGGGCTGTGGATATCATATACGCCAAGTCCAATTCCTTGATTATACGTATGTTTTTCAAACGCATAAATTAATTCGCCGTGGCTTTTAGATGTTTCAATAGAAATCACGTCGGCATCCAGCGCTTTAATCGCATCAATAATTTCTTCGAATTCCGAATAGCACATATGCGTGTGAATTTGCGTCTCGTTTTGCACCGATACCGTCGCTAGTTTAAATGCATACACCGCAGCATTTAAGTAACTGTTCCAGTTTTCTCGTTTTAACGGCAATCCTTCACGCAGCGCCGGTTCATCTACTTGAATCATTGAAATGCCCTGACTTTCAAGTGCTTCTACTTCTTTTCTAAGAGCAAGCGCAATTTGATTTGCCACGTCGTAGCGCGGGATATCATCACGCACAAACGACCAGTTTAAAATCGTAATCGGACCCGTCAGCATTCCTTTAACCGGCTTATTGGTTAGAGACTGTGCGTAGACCGTTTCTTTGATCGTCATCGCCTGCTCATACGATACATCTCCGTAAATAAGCGGCGGCTTCACGCAGCGAGAACCGTAAGATTGCACCCAGCCAAACTTCGTAAACTGAAAGCCTCCTAATTTCTCACCGAAGTATTCGACCATATCCGTACGCTCAAACTCTCCGTGCACAAGGACATCTAAGCCGATGTCTTCTTGAATTTCAATCCATTTTTTTATTTCCTCGTTAATGTACGCTTCATATGCTTCATCGCTTAACTCGCCTTTACGCCATTTTAGACGCTCTTTTCGCACTTCTTTTGTTTGCGGAAAGCTTCCAATCGTTGTCGTTGGAAGAAGCGGCAGTTGAAACGCTTCTTGCTGAACGCGCTGACGCACGTCAAACGGCGCTTGTCGCTCTGCTTTATAGCTGTGCAGCTGCTTCAGCTCTTTTTGCACGTCTTGATGATTTCGAAAAGATGATCCATTTAATGCTTGAATTGCCTGCTTGCTTACGCTTATTCCTTCTTCTATTGCTTCTTTTCCTTGCTGCGCCGCTTTTGTTAACAGCGTAATTTCCTTCAGCTTTTCATCTGCAAAAGAGAGCGCATTTTTCAATACTGGATCAATCGTCTCTTCATTTTTCACCGTGACAGGAACATGTAGTAGACTTGATGAAGGCTGCAGGATCAAACGATCTTTTGATACGGCTTCTTCAATTTCACTGATCGTTAAAAGCTGCTCGTCCAAATTTTCACGCCAAATGTTTCGTCCGTCAATCACTCCTGCTGCCAGCACTTTATCACTCGGAAAACCATATTTATTAAGAGCCGTGAGATTTTCGCCTCGGTCATGCACAAAGTCTAAACCGATTCCTTCAACAGGAAGAGACACAACTTCTTTGTAGTGATCAACGCTGTCAAAATACGTTTGCAAAATGATTTTTACATTCGGTGCCGCTTCCTTCAAAGTTTGATAGACTTCTGTGTAAAGTGCCAGGTCTTCTTTTGATAGCGTTGTAGATAAAATCGGCTCATCTATCTGTACCCACTCTACTCCTTCTGCCTGAAGCTCAGCTAAAATAGTCGCATACAGAGGAACAAATTGTTCAACTATTTCTTTAAACTCATTTTTTTTATATCCTTTTGACAGTTTCACAAATGTTACTGGACCTAAAATCACGGGCTTGCCTTCAATATTCAGCTTCTGTTTTGCTTCTTTGTAAAACTGAAGCGGGCGATTTTCTACAAGAGACGGCGTACATTCCTCAAGCTCTGGTACGATGTAGTGATAATTTGTGTTAAACCATTTTGTCATCGTAGAGGCTACCGCACCTTTTGTTCCTCGGGCGATGTCAAAATACGTTTCAAGCGATACCGGTCCTCCGTCATAATCAAAGCGCTTTGGCACTAGACCAAACATAGTCGCTGTATCTAGCACGTGATCGTATAAACTGAAATCGCCGACTGGAATCAATTCAATTTCTGCATCACGCTGTTTTTTCAGATGCCCTAGACGAAGAGATTCAATTTCCTGCAGAAAGATATCTTTCTCTAGTTTTCCTGCCCAAAACTGCTCAAGCGCTTTTTTCCATTCTCGTTTTTCACCAATTCTTGGATAACCTAAGTTTGAACTTTTTACACTGCTCATTTTTTCCACTCCCTGTATATTTTTTATCGGTAAACTAAAAAATCTCTCTTTTCGAAATGAAAAGAGAGATGATACGCATACTTAACTAAAGTTGAGATAGCCTGTTTTTCTCAACACGTATTCCTCACTCCTCTCTATATCCCGTAGAGCTTAAGTGCATACAACAGGCAGGTCTCCTGACTTAGGTTCATCGCTTCTTATCCCTTCCCATTTCAACATGAAACAGTGGTTAATAAGTTGCTCCCCATTACAGTGGCGGGACCGCGCCGGCTTTTCACCGGTCTTCCCTTTTAAGCTGCGTACATTCGTTACACAGCACCTGATGCATTTTTATAAAATTGTTCATTCAAAACATATTCACATAAAATAAAAAGCCTCTCTATCACGAATAGAGAGGCATAGTATCTATGAAATCCTCTCTTATCTTTCAAAGCTGTACGCTTTGCAGGATGTAGCACCTTTTCAACAAGAATGTTAAATGGTTGCCGGGCTTCACAGGGCCAGTCCCTCCGCCTCTCTCAATAAGAGTTTTAATTGTTTATAATATTTTGAATGTAGAGTCATTTTAACACCTTAGATTTATGTTGTCAAAAAAATTTTTAAAAAATCAGTTTTCAGGAGGTGCTGACGCTAATTTTTGCCTTAACAATTTGTAATCATCTTTTCGATGTGTTTCAATTAAATCTTTTGCTCCCTGGTGATATCCTGACGAATAGATATACTCTACCGCTGTTTCGATAAGCTTTCTTTTTTCTTCGGCACACTCCCGGTCCATTAAGGGGAACAGTCTACCTAAAAGGTCATTTAAATCTTCCTTGATAAAACGATCAAGTCCTTCTTGCATCTTTTCGTTTGCCATGATTGCTCCTCCATTTGCTGTGTATGTTCTAAGCCTCTATAAGCAGGCATTTCACTGTAAATGTTAAGATAAAGTTAAGTCATTAAACAGTATATCAAGTGAATGTTTTTCTTTAATTACATATGTAATACAAATATATGACAAATATAGAGAATATATCATCATTCATTATCTATTATAACGTTTGACTTAGCCTTCTGCTACAAGGTTTCGTTAAGAGTTATGCACATTTTTCCAAAAGAGGTTGAGACATAACGAAATGAATTCAATCTAAAGGCAAATGGGATACATGAGCTGAATCCCTTGTGACAACGCAGTTGATTTCCGTACGAGATTTCGATTTTTGCGGGAGTCTTCGTCTTGTCCTCCAATCACCTGCTAGAAAGACCTATACACATGAAACCTACGTTTACCCTAACCAAAAAACGAACCACTAATCACACATCTTGATCGATGATTCGTTTCACTTCGTCTAAAACCCTTTTGTTCCAGCCTCTTTTTTTGAACCTAGCTTTCTACTTTCTTGTTTTTACAAACAATTTCTTCGAGGTCGTCCAAAATCCTTCCAAAGAAGAGGTCCTAAAATGTCGTACCTGCTTACAAAAAACTCCGTAAAATTATAATTGTTTAAAATTAAAGGCGGCTCAAAATCAAGGGGGGCACCGGCGCCTCCTGACAATACAAAATCAGTGCCTCTTCCAAGCGTAAACGACCCGTTTCTGTTTTTTCTAATAAACTGCTCGTCATACGCATGCACGTGGCTGACTAACACTTTTTTCACGCGGTGTTCTTGAATTAAATCAAAAAATTCTTGACTTTGAGTAGTCGTTACAGGAAACCCTTCAAGGTTTGTCCACCGGCCAATATTTGGCTGGGCATGCATAGCTAAAACGGTATTACGAGGAGCATCCTCCAGCTGCTGCTCTAAATAATTCAGCTCTCTATCTGTAAATCCATATATTTTATTCTTGGGACTGATAATATTATTTAGTGCGATGCATCGGAAGTTGAAGACAGGAATATCGATGACCCAGTGTACTTTTCCGATAGTAGCTCTGAAGTTTTCTAGGTTGCTTTCCTCAAGGTTTAATTCATCATGATTCCCTACGCATACAAACATAGGAATGTTTGGTGCGATTTTTTCAACAACTTTAACAAAATGCTCCAAATACTCTTTTTTCCCTGTATAGACGGTGTCTCCCCCATGAATAATAAACAGCGGGTTCAATTCTACCGCCTTTTTTAACACAAGCTCAAATTCACCGCTCATCGTGTAACAATTATCGTTTGGTCCGTCACCTCTGCTGTCGCCCATAAAAACAAAGTTAAATGGATCTCTCGGGTTTAATTGTTTAATTCTTTGCTTTAATAACTTTTCAGAACGTTCATGAAGCGTCAAATTCATCAACTAGTTAATCCCCCTATTAATAAATAAATTTAGTTAAAAGTAAACAAGCTTACTTATTTATATGAGAAATTGTTGATGAAGGTCACTACCTTCTTGTAAGCAGAACGCACATTTAAATTAGTTTCCATAGCCTATCTATCCTTTTATTTTGTTAAGCACTGATAGGACAACATAAAAGCTAGAATCCTACTAATCTAAAAAAGAACCCCTTGCTGAGATAGCAAAGGGTTCTTACAAGTTGAGCGTTCACCATAATCAAACGTACTTATTACGCTCAACCGGACTTAAAGACTTCCTTGCAGACCGAGCTGCCATGTCCGTTTCAATTTGCTCTAGGCTGCGTCCTTTTGTTTCAACAACTACAAAACGTATGAAGAATAATCCGAGAATACAAATGATCCCGAACGTTGAAAAGATAACGCCCAAACTAAACTGATCAGCTAAAATTGGGAACACAAGCCCTACTGCCAGCGATCCCGTCCAGTTAAAAGCAGATGAAATCCCAGCACCGATTCCGCGTACAGAAAGCGGGAAAATTTCTCCTACAATGATCCACGTAAGCGGCGCCCAAGAAAACGCATAGCAAAGGATAAAGCAGCAAAGAGCAATTAACGTAACCCAGTTAACAACGACTTCATTAACGCCTAACGCTCCTAGAATAGCCGGTGTGAAAAATGAAAGAGCCATACCCGCGCCGCCAATCGTAAGAATGGTACGGCGGTTGAATCTATCGACAAACTGCAGAAAAATAAGTGTTGTCACGACGAAGATTACCCCAACAATAACCGTAAAACCAGCAGCTACCTGCGGCGCTAAACCAACTTGACGAGCAATGCTTGTTGCATAATAAACAATTGAGTTTGAGCCTTGAACCTGCTGAAAAGTTGCCATTCCGACACCGATAATTAAAGCTAGACGAAACTTTTTATGAAACAGCTGTTTAATTCCTGATTGTTCATGAACAGCTACGCTTTCAATTTCAGACACTTCAGCTTCCACTTCAGCTGTTGACCGGCGAAGCGTACGCAGCACTTCACGCGCTTTATCTGGCATTCCATTTTTAATTAAGTAGCGAGGCGACTCTGGAAGCTTGATCATACCGATGCATAATACAATTGCAAAAATACCGGCGCTGCCGAGCATTAATCGCCAGCTGTTTGGAACCGGCTCAAAAATAAAGGCTACGATATAGCTTAATAATAATCCAATTACAATCATTAGCTGATTTAAACCTGAAAGCTTCCCGCGAATATGAGCAGGTGCGATTTCTGACATATAGGCAGGAACTAACGAAGAAGCCGTTCCTACTGCTGTACCTAAAAAGACGCGCGCAATCGTTAACGTAATTTCCTCTGGTGCAATCGCTGAACCGATGGAGCCTAAAAGAAAGATGATCGACGAAATTAAAATTAACTTTCTTCGTCCAAACTTATCCCCTAACAATCCGCTTAAAATGGAACCGATAATTGCTCCGCCCATTAGCGATGAAACCACAATTCCCAGCCACAGCGGACTCAAATGAAACGCTTCACGGATATGACCTTCTGCACCAGCAATAATCCCAATATCATAACCGAATAAAATACCGGCAAATGAGCCGAAAAAGAAGATAAACTTACTTGATACTTTACTCATGATTATAGATCCCCTTTGTATTGTCTTAATTTTGCTTCCTACCACACTTATTTAAAACGCTTTCATTTATTCTTAAAAACAGCGTTCTTTTACTGAGGCTATATTTTCACTTCCAAGGAAGCAGCGCTCCCTCGGAAATGTGAATGCTTACTTAATAATGACGTACTCTAGATCCACAAGCTTTGCATAGCTCACGATTTGATCCGTCGTTAAATTTAGTGAAAGAACCGTATGATGGCCTCCTCCGTTTTCAATCCACGCTTTAACGCCGTCTTGGAAGTTCGGCTTAATGTTCCAAAGCACGCGCGCTACCGGAAGATTTGGAGCTGGAACTTCCGGCTCAAATGCCGATACTTCGTTAATTAACAGCTTGTAATGCGTACCTAAGTCAGCCATGGAAACCACTACGCCTTCTCCTTGTTTACCGTCAAACACTAAGCGAGCCGGGTCTTCGCGGTTACCGATACCTAGCGAAGAAACGATTAGTTTTGGCTTGTTTACCGCTAGCGTCGGGTCTACTTCAAGCATGTGTGATTGAAGCACAGACTCACGTCCGGGTGCTAATTCATACGTGTAGTCTTCCATAAAGCCAGTTGACTGATTATGACTCATTACTTTAAGCAAACGGTCAAGCGCCGCTGTTTTCCAGTCTCCTTCGCCGGCAAATCCGTAGCCCTGTGCCATCAAGCGCTGTACGGCTAGACCAGGAAGCTGTTTCATACCGTATAGATCTTCAAAGTTAGTGGTAAAGGCGCTGTAGCCGCCTTCGTCTAGAAAACGTTTAATCGCAATTTCATAGCTTGCCTGTACTTTTACGCTAGATTCCCAATCTTCTGCAGAATAATCGCCGTAAACAAACTCATACGCGTCGGCATATTCATTAAATAAATCATTGATTTCTTCTTCCGTAACGGCATTTACATATTGAACAAGGTCGCCGATTCCAAAGTAGTCAACCGTCCAGCCAAATTGAATTTGCGCTTCAATTTTATCTCCTTCCGTTACGCCGACGTTGCGCATATTGTCACCGAAACGCGCAACTTTAATGTTGAAGCTTTCGTTATAAGCAACGGCTACGTCCATCCACTGTGCAATTTGCTGCTGTACTTCGGGGCGCTCCCAGTAGCCTACTACGATCTTATTTTGCTTGTTCAAACGCGCGTTGATAAAGCCGTATTCACGATCACCGTGAGCGGACTGATTCAAGTTCATAAAGTCCATATCAATGGTTTCCCAAGGAATGCTTTCGTTAAATTGTGTTGCTAAATGAAGCAGCGGTTTTTGCAGTAGCTTGGTACCGCGAATCCACATTTTTGCAGGCGAGAACGTATGCATCCACGTGATTACGCCGGCAACTTCATCTCGGTAATTCACTTCTTTCATCACCTTTGTAATCGTGTCAGCATTCACAGCTAAATCTTGCAGAACAATCGGATAAGGCAAGACACCGCTTTCATTTAAAGCATCAGTCATTGTTTGCGCGTGTGCTTTTACTTCTGCTAGCGCTTCTTTTCCGTAAAGATGCTGTGAACCAACAATAAACCAAAATTCTTTTTGAGCTGTTTTTAACATGATAATCCCCTTTTCTGTATGTAAGTCTTTTATTGTCCTTGCCCGTAATACGCGTTTTTTCCGTGTTTTCGTAAATAATGTTTGTCTAATATACGCTGCGGCAGCTCTTCAGCCAGCCCGTTTAATTTTTGTGTAAAGAAGTTCATTTTGGATACTTCGTCTAATACGACGCTGTTCATTACCGCCGTTTTGGCATCTTTTCCCCACGTAAACGGCCCGTGCCCTTGAAGTAAAATGCCAGGAACCGCTAATACATCTAAGCCGCGCTCTTCAAACGTTTCGATAATCACCTTGCCCGTTTCCACTTCATATCCGTCATTCACTTCTTTTTCTGTCAAAAAGCGCGCGCATGGTACGGAACCATAAAAGGTATCGGCATGTGTCGTTCCCATTGCCTGGACATCAAGTCCTGCTTGAGCCCAAATGGTCGCCCACGTTGAATGCGTATGGGCAATACCGCCAATTTGCGGGTAATGTTTATAGAGTACGGCATGTGTCAGCGTATCAGATGACGGATTAAGCTCACCTTCTACCACGTGACCATCTAGATCAACGACTACCATGTCTTTAGCCGTCATTTTTTCATACGTCACGCCGCTTGGTTTAATTACAAACAAACCGCTGTCTCGATCAATGGCACTTACATTTCCCCACGTATACTTGACCAGTCCGTGTTTTGGCAAATCGACGTTTGCTTGAAATACTTCTTCTTTTAATTTATCTAGCACACTAACTCCTCCCGTTCTTCGCTGTGGTGCTCTGCAGCTGCTTTTTCAATCACTAGCCCTTTTTTATATCTTTTAATAAATGCTTCAAACCCTTTTACGTCCAGTTCGTCAGGATAAATTTCTTGTGCGGTCACTTCTTTAAAGACTCTATTATCCAAGAAATCTTCTAAACTTTCATTCTCACTTTTATTGAGCATATAAGAAGAAAGAATAGCCATTCCCCACGCGCCTCCTTCTCCTGCTGTGGCCATGACGGAAACCGGGGTATTAATTGCCGCTGCCATCATTTTTTGACCAACTACCGGCGTTTTAAATAATCCTCCGTGCGCTAAAATACTGTGAATCTTTACGTTTTCTTCTTTGACTAAAAGATCCATTCCTATTTTTAAAGCGCCAAAAGCTGTAAAAAGATGTGTACGCATAAAGTTTGCTAGATTAAAATTGCTTTTTGCTGAACGGACAAATAGCGGACGGCCACTTTCTACTCCGGTAATATTTTCACCTGAGAAATAGCCGTAGCTAAGCAAGCCCCCTCCATCAGGATCAGCTTCTAACGCTTTATTTAACATCACTTCGAATAATTTATCCGACTCTACTTTTTGCCCCATCGCCTCCGAAAATTCGCGAAACAATCCGAGCCAGGCGTTTAAGTCGCTTGAGCAGTTATTCGCATGAACCATTCCAACTGGACTGCCGTTTGGCGTGGTAACCAAATCAATTTCCGGATAAACGTTTGAAAGCTTTTTATCTAGTACAATCATTGCAAAAACGGACGTTCCTACTGAAACATTTCCCGTGCGTTTTCTTACGCTGTTTGTCGCCACCATTCCCGTTCCCGCATCTCCTTCTGGAGGACAAAATGGAATGCCCGGCTGCAAATTTTTAGACTGATCTAAAATACTAGCCCCAATGGCTGTTAACGTACCTGCTTGCTCACCTGAAGTATAAACTGTAGGCAGAATATCTGATAGTTGCCACAGATATCCTTTGTAAGAAATAAGCTCATCAAACTGCTTCATCATATCTTCACTGTAATTTTGCGTGCGTTCATCAATTGGAAACATCCCCGAAGCGTCTCCAATGCCAAGCGCCTTACTGCCCGTCAGCAGCCAGTGAATATAGCCGGCTAGCGTTGTCATGTAATCAATGCGCGGCAGATGTTTTTCTTGATTGATGATTGCCTGATAGAGATGCGCAATGCTCCATCGTTCAGGGATATTAAATTGGAAATGTTCAGTTAATTCTTTTGCTGCTGCGCTTGTTGTTGCATTACGCCACGTTCGAAACGGAACAAGCAGCTCACCCGTTTTATCAAACGCCATATATCCGTGCATCATAGCTGAAACGCCGATGGAGCCAACTGTTCGAATGGTGATTCCGTAGCTTCGTTCCACTTCTTGCTTCATTTCACGGTAAGCACTTTGCAGACCTGTAATAATATCGAGTAAGTTGTACGTCCAAAAACCGTCTTCTAAGAGATTTTCCCATTCATAACTGCCCGATGCGATCGTTTCAAAGTTTTCATTAATCAGCACCGCTTTAATACGAGTAGATCCAAGTTCAATTCCAAGGGACGTTTTCCCTTTAGCAATTGCTTGTTTGATGCTTTCTTGAGTTGTTTTCACGTTTATTCTCCTTTCTGATAGCTATAAATATACCTATAGCAGTAAGGAAGCGCTTTCCGTTTTATGTAACGCTGTTTGAATTTGTTAACAACCTAAGTATATTTATTTGTACGTACATTTGTCAATATAAAAATTATATATGCACACAAATATTCAAAACACCCTACTCTTCCCTTCTTAAACTTTTAAAAAGTCGGTATCCAGCCCTTAAATCATTTCCCTTTCGATTAAAAACCAAGGAAATCTTTTCATTTATTCACGTTCATGATAAAATATGTCCATACAAATTTTACGCATAAAAAAAGTTGAATGTATACAACTACGAAAGAAGTGAAAACATGAAGCCAAAATATCAGGTGATTATTGAGGATATAAAAAGCAAAATTCTTTCAGGCGATTACAGCATGGGCGAACAAATCCCGACTGAATCGGTCATGCAAGAAACGTATGGTGTCAGCAGACATACGGTTCGAAAAGCCATTTTAGAGCTGTCGAATGAAGGATTTTTAAGAAGCGAAAAAGGATCTGGCACCTATGTAAGCAATCAGTATCAATCCAAATCTAGCGGGGCTTCTGCCAACAAAACAATCGGTGTAATTACCACGTATATTTCCGACTATATTTTCCCTTCTATTATTCGCGGAATTGAAAGCAGATTAAATAAAGATAATTATTCGCTGCTGCTGGCGAGCACGAATAACGATGTGGAACAAGAAAAAAAAGCGTTGGAAATGATGCTTTCCTACGGAGTAGACGGTCTAATTGTTGAGCCTACAAAAAGCAATTTGTACAATCCAAACATCTCGTATTATTTATCATTCAAAGAACAAGACGTTCCGTTTACAATGATTAACGCCTACTACGAAGAATTGGACGTTCCGTTTTTTTGTCTAGACGACGTTCAGTCAAGCTACCTTGCCACAAACGAATTAATTTCAAAAGGACATACGCAAATTGGGCTTATCGCAAAAATGGATGACCTGCAGGGGAAGTACCGAATGAAAGGCTACATAAAAGCGCTCGGTGATGCAAAACTCCGCTTTCAGCCTGAGCATATTTTGTCTTTTAACACGGAAACAAAGCTTGATTTGTACGCTAATTTGAAGACGTTTCTTACTGAAAATCAAGACGAAATGACCGCTCTTGTCTGCTATAACGATGAAGTGGGATTAGAAGTCGTAAATGTATGCAGACAGCTCGGCATTTCCATTCCGGACAAGTTGTCAATTATTGGTCAAGACAATTCATACATCGCTAAAAATGCAACGATTAATTTAACAACGTTAACCCATCCGCAGGAACAAATGGGACACGACGCGGCGGATTGGATTATTAAAAAGCTGCAGGGCAAAAAAGACTTGCCAAACGAAACCTACTATCAGCCTGTGTTAGTTGAAGGTGAAACGATTAAAGAGTTAAATGCGAAGCGTGATGAAGTTCGTTAAAAGAAGACTTCCTTAGAGGTCTATAAAATTTTTTATGAGAGAAAGGGATGCACGTTATTATGCATCCCTTTCTTTATGTACTGATTCCCTTTATAACGGAGCCTGAATGTTGAGATATACTCCTTGTTCTATCTTTTGTTTTGCTTCTTCTATTACTCTTTTAGCGGTAAGTGATAACTGAGATACAGGATTCGCCCCATCTGAGCCAATAACAAGAGGATCAACCCAGCGCATTTTTGTCGTTTGGTGAACGTCATGACAAGACGCAGTGCCTGTTTCTACTTTGCTGTTAAAAAGAGCGGATAACATCCCTTCAACGCTGCTATCTCCAGCGTTTTCCAGCAACCCAACCACATCGTCATCCTGCTTTAAAAAATCTTCTATAGATAAAATATCTTTTTGCAAAGCGAACTTGATAATTTCCGTCAGCTGATAATTCCCAAACATATTAAGCGGATTCATAAAAAAGCCAATCACTTCTTTGTAGTAAGCATCCACAAACCACTCTGCCGCTGCTAAATTACTGCACGCCATTTGCCCATTGAATACGACAAGTTGATCCAAAAACGCATGCACTTCTTGTAAAGTAATCTCCCCGCATACGTACAAATCCCGCAGCGTATAATCCACGCGGTCAGCGCATAAGTGCGGAGCGTTCTGTTCGAGCAGCGTCCACTGGCTTTCATCAAGCAAGATATCTCGCCAGTTTAAACCGGAGCTCTTTAAAATAGGAGGAATAGACGACCCGGTCACAATTTGTTCGTAAATCATTTCATGATAATTTTCTTCTTTTTGTTCCAAAACATAGTCAATCACATGAGAAAATGCCGTATGTGAAACGTCATGTAATAAAGCCGCTATTTGCTCTTCCAAAGAGCCTCCGAGTCTATTTACAAGCATCATCGCACCAACGGAATGATCATATCGAGTAGTATTCCAGTTTTCATTTACAAACCGACTCGCTCCGCCTTGGTAAATTCCTTTTAAACGCTGTACAGGATCACTTTGAATGAGTTCTAAAAGAACGCCGTCCATTTCAAATTTGCCGTACAGCTCATCATAAAGTATGAGCATATCCTTCTCTCCTTTTCCTAGCTTATTATGTTTAATCCTAAGCTCATAGGACAATGCTGTAAAGCACCTCTCGTCGTATTGTGATAGTAAACTGTTTTTTGTAACAAAATGTTCAATTTCCTTGCCGTCACAATCGTACAAATCACTCATTGAGATGATTTTATTTTGTGACTTTAGTGATAAAGTTTTATGGAGACATTTATGCAAAAGCTTAGCATGCTGCTGCTCGTTTTAGTCATTGCCGTGGTCGGCTGTTCAAAAGGAAATGAGCAAAAGTCAGAAGAAAAAAGTAATGGTTGGCGAGAAAAAGTAAAATTCCTATCAAAAAGAGACCTCTGCTTGTCAGAGGTCTCTTTTTGATTCTTTAATACGGTCAAGATACTGCTTCGCATGAAGCAGACCAAGATTTTTTTCTTTTCGTATGTATTTAATAGCCTGCACATCACTTCGGCCATTCATCATCATCAAATTGACTCTGTTTTCAAAAGCCTCGTCTTTCTCTATTTCTAGCTGCTTCCACTCTTCATCTAAATCACGTTTAGGTGTTTTGAGCAGGAATATCACGAGTATAACAAGAACGCTGCTTGTGGTGATATAAAGCCAAAGCCAATCGAGAAACCAGCTGTTAATCACATTCACTACGATGAGAATGGTGAAACAAGAGTATAGCCTTGTTTGATACTTATTAGCTTTTTTTGAATCTATTTTATTAGAAAATATCCCCACAGTCAGTCCCCTTTTAGCACGTTATCCGCGCTTTTTTCTACTAATCTCTCTTAGTGTAAACTGCAGCTTCTTTTTACCTGACGATGACGCTTTTGGTCGTACCCTCGCTTGTCTGATAGCCTCCTGAACTGTTGCTGCCAATCACTTGTATGCTGCCGTAATTACGATAATCTTCGTCCGAAACATGAGAGGTTTGTAGCTGTTTTAACTCCGTTCCCTCTAAAATAAAGTAAGGGCCGTCATAACTCGTATTCTCGTACTCACCGGAAGAATAAAGGTGCGTGTACGCATAGCGACTAGTTGTAAAGAAATGCTGGTTATTAAGAACCTCTACCTTCGAAAAAAACTCATCTGCGGTCATTAATCGGTCATATTGAGCAGGCTTTCCATCAACTTTGTCACTTGTAACCGTCAACCGATCCTCTCCTTTGTCTTCACATAAAAAACAAGAGCTGTAATCCAGCATTTTATAGGAGTTATGATCAGAAGGATCTATTAATGTAAACCGCATAGAAGATATGTTTTGATTCCTATCGAGCGTTAAACGAAAACTTTCTATTTTTGCATTGTTCTGTGACAGCTGCTGTTCTTTTCGAAATGATTCCCAGCTTTTGCTTACTTCTCCAGACTTCAGCTCATCTCTCGTAAATAGAAGCGTTTGTTTTGTACCTTTATAAACGACATTTACGATACTGAGAATAAGGAGAGCAAGGAGAGCAAGGATTGCCAGCCAGCAGATGGTTTCTGCTGCCTTGTTTTTCGCCATAGTTGTTCTCCCCCAGAAGTTACATGTGTGCGTATCATAAAACAAATACACATCATACAAATTACCATTTATCCTAAAAAATATCAATTAATCTTACATTATAAAACTGAATATCTAGTTAATTAACAACTCATAAAAAAAGCAGGGCTCTTTTCAAAGCCCTGCACTTTTATTTCATATTTAAATAAGGTTAAATGCTTTTACCACTTGAGCAACCGCAAACGTAACCCCAATCGCAATCACTGTTGGAATCGCAAAGGCAAGAAACGTCCACTTGACATTTTTGGTTTCTTTATAAATATTCACAAGCGTCGTTCCGCATGGAAAATGCAGGAGCGAAAACAGCATCATATTAAGAGCCGTTAGCCACGTCCAGTGGTGATCAAGGAAAATTTGTTTGAGTCTTGTTGCATCTTCAATTTCAATTAATGAACCCGTTGATAAATACGCCATCAGTAGAACCGGTACAACAATTTCATTAGCCGGCAAGCCAATAATAAAAGCAGCTAGTATATACCCGTCTAGCCCCAGCGTCTTGGCAAACGGATCAAGAAACTGAACGAAGTGCATTAAAATACTTGTGTCACCGATATAGATATTAGCCAATACCCACGTTAACACCGCTGCGGGTGCTGCAACAATAATCGCGCGTTTTAACACAAACAGCGATTTATCCAGCGTCGCGCGCACAATCGTATCAACAAATTTCGGCTTGCGGTAAGGCGGGAGCTCTAGCGTATAGTGTGTTGGTACTCCGCGCAGTGCCGTTTTAGACAGTGCCCACGATACGAACAGCGTCACCACAATTCCAAATAACACCGTTCCCACTACAACAAGAGCCGTTACGAAAGTTTTAGCACTTCCTGTAAAACCGGTCGCCATAAATAAAGAAGCTAACAAAATCAGCGTAGGCCATCTGCCGTTACACGGAACAAAGTTATTTGTTAAAATCGCCATCATACGTTCACGCGGCGATTCAATAATACGAGTCGACATAATCGCTGCGGCGTTACATCCAAACCCCATCGCCATGGTTAGTGACTGCTTGCCGTGTGCGCCTGCTCGTTTGAACAGACGATCCATATTAAACGCGACGCGAGGCAAGTAGCCGTAGTTTTCTAAAAGCGCAAACACCGGGAAAAAGATGGCCATTGGAGGCAGCATCACGCTAATAACCCATCCCGTACCTCGAAACAGTCCTAGTACAAGAATTCCGTGCAGCCATTCTGGTGCATGCATCGCTTGAAAGAAAGCTGTTAAGTACCCTTCCGCCCAGCCAAAACCTTGTGCGATTAATCCAGAAGGAACGTTTGCGCCGGCTATGGTGATATAAAAGATGACCGATAAAATGCCAAGCATAATTGGAAAGCCCCAAATTGGCGAGGTAAAGACTTTATCTAGCTTTTCTGTGCGCTGAAGCTTTGAGCGGTCTTCGTACACAACTGATTTTTTACATATTTGCTGCGATGACTTGTAAATGCTTGCGACCATATTAGAACGATGATCTTTTTCTTTTGCCTGCTGGGCATAGCGCGTTAGCTGTTCCATGGCTAATGAGTTTTCAGGAGTTAACGGATTTCCCATATGCGCTGTTCCTCCTTTCTGTGTGACTGATATCTTGCTGCTGACGCTGCTGAATGGTTTCTAAAAATGACGTGTCTCCATCAAGAACCCGTAAAGCAATCCAGCGTAGAGGAAATTGATTTCCCACAATAGAAGCGACTTGAGGTTCTAGCTCCTTTAGTGATGCTTCAATTTCTTTTGTGTACTGCACCTGGTAAGGATTAAGATTTACTTGCCCTCGCACGACTTGCTCAATCGCATCCAGCAAATTCGTAATTCCTTTTTTATTGCGAGCTGATATAGTCACAACCGGTACGCCTAACGATTCAGCGAGCTTTTTTTCGTTAATTACAATTCCTTTTTTCTTTGCTTCATCCATTAAGTTCACGCAAATCACGACGTTTTCCGTCATTTCCATTACCTGCAGCGCTAAATTAAGATTTCGCTCCATCGCCGTTGCATCCACCACAACAACCGTAACGTCAGGTCTTTCAAATAAAATATAGTCACGCGCTACTTCTTCGTCCGCTGAGTTTGAATAAAGTGAATACGTTCCAGGTAAATCAACGATTGTATAGAGCTGCTGGTGATATTCAAATGTCCCTTCTGCTTTAGCTACGGTTTTTCCCGTCCAGTTTCCCGTATGCTGCTTAAGACCGGTCAAGCTATTAAATAACGTACTTTTTCCAGTGTTCGGATTTCCTGCTAGTGCAATACGATACTCACTCACCGTCGTCACCTACTTTTTTTACATAAATTTTTGAACTTTCTTCTTTTCTGAGACCAATCGTTGTATGACTGACTTGATAAGCAACAGGATCTCCTAACGGGCTTTTTTGAAGCACTTTGATAATTGCTCCTGGAATAAATCCTAAATCTAACAAGCGTCGCTTTAACGCACCTTCGATTTCGATTCGCTCTAGCTGTACCGTTTCACCTGTCGTAAATGTAGACAATGGATAATTATTTACACTAGCCATCTATTTTTCGTCCCTTCTCATTTTTTACCTAAGGTTATGTTTTTTTCATCAGACCAACTTTTAAGGTAAAAAAAATATGCTCGTTGATTTTTAATAGGGTATTCTCCTGGTGCAAAAAAATGAACATGTCAGCATCATTTATTTAAAATTTTCAGTTTTTACTTGTCATGATACCGAAAGTTTACCACAGGAAACTTTTTTAGTCTAGGGTAAAATACTGTGTTTTTTCTTATTTCTACTGAAGACATAAAGTGCGCCCGCTATTTTATTTAATCATTTAATAAGAGGAATCAAGTCGAAAAATAATTTAGTAAACACAAATTAACAAAAGTAAAAAACTGTAAAAATATGCTATACTAGTGAATGGGTTTTTTTGAAAATAAAGTATTGATTAGCTTTAAAACCTCAAAAAATCACTTTAGGGGGCTTTTATGAAAAGGTTCAAAAGAGTTAGCGCAGTTGTTTTAGGTTTGGCTTTGTTATTCTCACCGCTTGCTCCGCAAACAGTTGCAGAAGCAAAAGTCGTGTGGGGGAATCAGGAACTGGTTAAAGGGCAAATAGGACGCGTTACCGTTTTAAAGAACACGAATCTTTACAACATTAAAAACAACAAGTTAGTAGCGGCTAGAAAAGTGACAAAAGGGCAAGTATTCCGCGTGTATTCTGAGTTCAGCAAATTTGGTGGTCTGTATGGGGTATCAAAGGGTACCTATGCTCAGAAGTCATCAAGTATTAAGTATGAAAAAGCACCTAGTGACAAAATTCAAGCACTAGGAGTAACGGTTACGAAGAAATCTTTAGCAAGCAACATTAGCTATCCGCAGGTATCCGGCCTTATCAATAAACCATTTGAGGCTAGCTATAATCGAAAGTTTTTAAACATCGCGAAAGAAGCACAAAAAGAACACAACGAGCTAAAAGAACAAGAAAAGGAAGACCGCAAAAACGGCTGGGCACCAGGTCCTTATTCTCGTAATATGACATACTCTGTACCTTACAACCAAGATAATATTTTAAGTGTTGCTATTACGAATGATGCGTACGCTGGCGGCGCTCACGGCAACGCTTGGATTGATACTTATAATTACGATTTGTTGAAAGCTCGACAAATTAGCTTAAAAGATATTATTAACAACAACACTAAGTTGAATAAAGTTAATAACTATATTCGTAATGAAATGATTGCTCGCAATAAAAAAGGTGCTCAGTTCTGGGTTAATGAATTTAAGTCTGTAAACTTAAAAGAAGATCAGTTTTACTACACAAGTAGCGGCATTGCCATTATATTTGGTGAGTATGAGTACGGCCCTTATTCTAACGGCATTCATACGTTTAAAATCCCGTCCAGCGTTTATAAATAAGATAATCGTATAAAACAAAAAAGAAGCTTACGAATCATCAGTTCATAAGCTTCTTTTTCTTTTTTCTGCAAAATAAGCGGAGCAAAAAAGAAAGGTTATTCCTAATCCCCTTCCCTTTTACCATCATTTTTTCGGATATTGCAGAAAATCAAATTATACAGCCATGGAAGAACTCAGGGCTGCCTACATTACGCTGCTGATAGCCGAGGAGAACTGCTTTTTGAGGTATTTTTATAGTGTTTGAAAAAGAGAAATGGTCAGAACTAACGTCAGCAAGGAGCCTGCGGATGTTAACATCATTATTTTTCGGTTACTCTGATTCTTTTCAGGTTTTAAAAACTCTTGAATTGCTGCAAACCAGACAACAAAAGTGATTAAAGAAAGTATCACCATAGACATACGAGCCTCTCCATTCATATATGTATTTAGATTTTCAACACATCTAATCAACAAACTTTCCAGACCAAGTTACTAAAATAAATGCCACTTCTCATCCAATATTAACATAAAATCCCATAATCATTTAATGCATTGTGTAAAACTACAATATTTTAAAAAACAGGCCCTTTATAAAACACTCTTTTGAACTGAAAATAGACATACAGCTGTCTTTGTCTATTCTCCACTTTACAAATGATATACTTGCTTATAGAAAAGCCTCTCAGATCTCATCAAATACTTACTCTATCTTCGAAGAAAGCTCACATTGTTAGGAGGAAACGACATGATTAAAAAGTTGGACCATTTTGTACTAACGGTAAAAGACGTTGAAAAAACCATTCACTTTTATACGATTATTTTAGGCATGCAGAAAGAGACATTCGGAGAAGGAAGAATAGCGCTTCGTTTTGGTGAACAAAAAATAAACTTACATCAAGCGGGACATGAATTTGAGCCAAAAGCAAAGCACCCTCTTCCCGGCTCTGCTGATTTATGTTTTATTACAGAAGAAAAAATCCAAAGCGTAATTAGTCATTTACAAAAACATGATGTAGAAATTGAAGAAGGACCCGTCAAACGAACAGGTGCTGTAGGCCCTATTGTTTCTGTTTATATTAGAGATCCTGATTACAATTTGATTGAGCTATCGAACTACTTAGATTAAAACCATCTTACTAAAAAAGAGAATGCACGAGTCATTCTCTTTTACATGGCTATATAAGCCCTTCTTCAGCTATAAACTTTACTCTTTAGACTTACCTATCTCTACTTTTTTCGTAAACATTTTCATGTCACCGTCTACCGTAACGTGAGCGGTAATCATGTATTCACCGTCTTCTTTAAACGTATAGTCCGTGCTGTATACACCTTTTCCTTCGTGCGGTGCTTTTGTCATTTCTTGATTGATGTAGCCTTCTTTTTCAACTTGGAACTGCACGTCATCGGCGTTTTCCACTTTTTTATCTCCTTGCGTCACAAGGACTTTAAGCTTGACTTGTTCATTTGCTTGAATTGATTCCGGTACTTCAATCGTTCCTTTTACTTCTTTTGAACTTGAATCATTTCCTTTTGAACAGCCTACTATAGCTATCATTAAAACGAATAATACGATGCTGAGTTTTTTCATTATGTTGTTCTCCTTTGTTATGTAAATGTGAAGTCTTCCTGCAATTTCATATTATACTCATTTATCCGGTAAAAAGAGAAAAAATGCTTATTGTCCACATAAAGTTCTTATTTCTACAGTAGCTTTTGCATCTTTTCATTTCTCTACTCGCCCTTCGCTCCACAAAAAAAGCTGAAGAAGCTTATTGCCTTCTCCAGCTTTGCCTTTATCTCTGCGGTTCTTCTAACGTGTACGATGAGAGTGCGTTTTCTACCCATCGTACAAAATCTTTGCTTGCTCCCCAATCAATATTTAATATCCCTTCTGCGCTTCCAGAAGGAATACACTTTACTTTGTTTGGACCCGACACATTTTCTAAAATAATCGTTAATGATCCTCTGCCGCCGGTGCGAAAAAAATAGCGTTCAAACACAAGCGTACACATCTGCTTACCGTCTCCGAGATCATAATATTCCTTGTATAATAAGTCACTTTCGGAATTATTTGCGTTCACAAGCTTTTTTGCTCCATCAAAAGGAAGCAGCGTCGTTTTAAACTCAATTACTTTTTCCATCACTCAAGCCCCTTTCTATCGCAACAGATATGTACTACTTCTCTTTTTTCCACTAAAAAACCTGCCGCTTCTCTTTATGTACAATCAATATGGTACAATAGAAGAAAAAGAATTGTTTGAACGGAAAAAGGAGCATGCAACCTCTATGAATACACGAGATCAACTTATCCAAAATGTGGTTTCCACGATGCGAAACCAAACGAAAAAAATGCAGCTATCGGTTATCCCCACTTTAAAATCATATATTCCTTTAAATGAATTTTTAGCGCTTCGCCTGCTGTATAAAGAAGGCAATCATATCGTTTCTGAGATTGCAGAGCATATGCACATCTCAAACAGCAGCATGACGTGCGTCAGCGACCGCCTCATGGAAAGAGAATTTGTCACGCGCGTACGCAGTCAAAAAGACCGCCGCGTTGTCTACTTATCCATTACGGATAAAGGAAAAGCGTTTGCAGAAGAAATGGAAAAAGTACTCACCAAAGAATATGGTGAAAAGCTTAGCCATTTTACGGATGAAGAATTACAAACGTTTCTTTGCTTGTTAAATAAAATGGATATCTAATAAAAAACCAGATGCTCGCTAAGCGCATCTGGTTTTTATTTTGTTATTTGTCATTCACCTTCAAATTAAAGGCGTCCGAGGTTAAATCTTTTGAACTGTCGTTTTCGTAATCACTTACATACGGAACAAATCGCAGCATAACCACTCCTTTGTCATTTCGGTACTCTTCGTCCATTTCTATCACTCTGTCTGTTCCGCCTCCACTGCCGCTTTCAGAAAGATCTCTTCCATTTTGGTCTTTTATTTTTACGCCCACGTTCGTTCCGTTTCGAATACTTCCTGTTGACGATGTAAACGTATAGTGCAGCTTAATCGAAACAGGCGATACGCGAACTTCTTTGATCGACAGCACGCCTTTTATCCCATTTTCGTTAATGGGAACTTCTTTATTCAACGGATATACTTTTGTGTCAGCAATAATTTTCGAGCCGTTTACGCTTATATGCACGGTCCAATTCCCTTTAATCTCCCCGTAAGAATCTCGGTAGTTCCCGCTTTTCGTCTGAGCAGGATTCTTTTCAAATTCAAGGCTTGTGAACTGAGCGCTGATTTGATAGTTTTTATTCGGATCAATATGATCCAGCACATTGTAGCCTTTCACATCGATTTTTCCGTCTCCGTCCGTGTCGGCTTGCGTTAATTTTAAAGCGTACAGATAGTTCCAGCTTCCGTCTTTATTTTTGATTGGTTCCTCTCTAATACTTGAAGCGGAATCAAAAAACGACATATTGCCAATTTTCACGCGCAGCTCTCCCGGTCGAATTGGCGCGTCTCGGTTAAGCCCTAGTGCAGTTCTTCTAAATTCATCTGCGCTAATCGTTAATCCGAGCAGCACCTGTCCGTCATCAAGCATCATTTCATTTACTTTTACTTGAATGCCTTGGTCCGTTGCCGTTTCATTTACCGTTTTTTTATAGCTGCTCAAGCTGCCTTCAGGCTTGTTCATAAGCAGCTCAATTTGCTGGCCAATTTGCTGACTGATTCGCACAGCCGATGCCCATACCGTTTCGTTTTGCATCATTACAGGCGTCACAGCAAGCAGCAGCACCGCAGCGGCAATTAGCGGACGCGCTTTTTTCCGCACCGGCTTTATGTCACGTTTTAAACGTTTTTTTATTCGCTTTTTCTCGCTTGCCGTTAGCTCAATTTCTTCATATTCATCAAAATCTACAGAAGATCCGTTTAATAAGTCGTATTGATTTTTCATCTTTGTCCCTCCTTATTTCTCATTTAAAAATGGCTTTTAATTTTTTTCGTCCGCGCGACAGCCGGTTATATAAATTGCTGATAGTGGTCTGCTGTTTTTCAGCAATTTGCTTCAGCTCGACTTCCTGTAAGTAATACGCTTTAAACAGCTCGCGGTCTCCTTCGCTTAAGTGATCTAAAAGTTCTTCCACGTCGTCTGTTTGAATGTTATGAACTTCTGACGTTTCACCCACTCCCGCTTCGCCAAGCGATTCGTGCTGCGTTTTTATGTATTTGCGCTGATAGTCAATGGCTTTGTACTTTGCAATAGCCGCAACCCAGTTTTTAAACGTATTTTTCTCCGAATCAAAGCGGTGAATATGATGCCATACCGCTAATAATACGTCGTTTATACACTCTTCTTCATAGCTTTTCAGCGTGCCTAAATGTTTGCGTACAATGGCCGTAATTAAACCTCCGTACTGATCAATTAACAGCTCCAGCCCTTTTTCTTTTTTACGCATTATACTCGCAACAATCCAGTCATCTTCCATGACATTGCTCCTTTCCGCTTGCTTTTACATCTATTAATACGAATTCTTTTTACAAAACCTATCAATCTTCCTAAATTAAATGAAAAATAAGCTTGTTCCGTATTTCTCTCGCTGGTAAAATAAGCTAAAACCTTTGAAGGAGGCCGCTATGATTACCTATCCTTTTTTTACATCCAACCCAACCATCGGCATAACCGCACCTTCTTCTGGTGTACCTCAAGCTCTTCATTCCATGTTTTCTTTATCATGTGAACGCATGAAAGAAAAAGGCTTTTCTGTTATACCGGGCGAAACCGTGTGGACGCAGCATAAAGCAAAATCCGCTTCTCCTAAAAAACGTGCAAATGAGCTTCAAGCCATGATTGCTGATGAAAACATCGATATCATTATTCCTCCTTGGGGAGGCGAGCTGCTAATTGAAATTCTTGAACATCTAGACTTTACAAAATGGACAGCAAAATGGGTGCTTGGCTATTCTGACACCAGCGTTCTTTTGCTGGCTATTACACTTAACACCGGGATTGCAACGGCTCATGGAACCAACTTTGTGGACTTGCGAGGAGAGCACTGGGATCCAACGACTGCGATGTGGCAGCAGGTGCTGACGACCCAAAAAGGAGAAAGCGTGGCTCAAGTTTCTTCTGATCACTATCAAAAAGAATGGCAGCATGACAACCCGTCACCATGCGTGTTTCATTTAACCGAACAAACCGCTTGGAAGCATACAGAGTTAAGCGACGTGCACATCGAAGGGCGTCTTCTCGGAGGATGTATTGACGTGATCAGGCACTTAGTAGGAACTCCTTTTGGAGATGTAAAAACGTTTAGAGAAACATACATTCCTGCTGAGCCGGTCATTTGGTACTTTGACAACTGTGAACTGACGACCCCTGACCTTCGCCGCTCACTTCTTCAGCTTAAGCTAGCGGGCTGGTTTGATAACTGCTCAGGTATTTTATTCGGCAGAAGCAGCGCTAATAAGCCCGTTGATTCCTACACCGCTGAAGACGTGTATCATGACCTTGCCTCTGATTTACATATTCCAGTTATCTATGACATCGACTGCGGCCACCTCCCTCCTCAGCTCACGCTTATTAACGGCGCGTATGCTCGTGTTAACGTAAAGAAAAATAAAGGCACAGTCGTTCAATACTTTACGTAAAAAAAGAAGCTTGTATAAAAGTAGTTTGATTAAAGGAAGATCCGAACGAACTTGATTTTTGATGGAGAATCAAATTCGTTCGGGTTTTTTTATGGGTATAGTGAACGTAGGCTTGTTTCATATATGCAGGTGTTTCTAGTGGTTGATTGGAGGGCAAGACGAAGACTCCTGCGGGAAAAGCGGGACAGGTGAGACCCCGCAGGAGCACACGCGACGAGGAGGCTCACCGCCCGCCCGCGGAAAGCGAAGTCTTGCACGGAAATCAACAGCGGTTTATTTCGTTATGTCTAAATCTTATTTTACATATCCGTCATCAGTAATATAAACGTCCCAAATAAGAAAAAAGTTGCACCAAACCACGAGTGGTAGTGCTCTTTTTACTTTCTTTCAAACTTCCATTCTTCGAAACCTCGAATTACGTATAGGAGAAAAAAGAAAAGAAACATAAAAGCCGAGGTGTAGGCTGGAGGTATAACGAAGATGAGCACTAAAAACGAAGCAAGCATCACCATTTCAATTGTGACAAACAGCGGACGCCTTCCTTTAAAACTTCTCCAATAGCTTTTTTTCATCTTTGTATGGAGCTTTTTTCGCATGACAAGATCCAGAAAGATATAAACAACTGCCAGAATCAACAAATACACAAGCGTCATTTTCATTCCTCCTTCCGATCGAAAATATCCTTATACTTCCATTTTAAAGAACTTTCCACAAATTTCAAGCGTCTAAAAAATCTTTACACAACTTATTAGTGCAAGCATTCATATATTCAAAAATCGCTAATATATTGACTAATGTACAGGTTGAATTCTCTGTATAAACTCACCTAGAGGGGGACATCAAGTTATGAGAATAAAAGAAGTGAAGCAAGGTGCACTCGCAGCGCTGAAAAACCGCTGGGGATTTGCCGTACTGCTTACGTTCGTTACGTATCTAATTGCTGCCGGTATTCCAGGACTTATTGACTTTTTAATCAACGGATTTCCAAGCGGGTCTGAAACCGAATACTCTCAGTCTACCTTAGCTAATATTGTATCCCTGCTGCTCGTACCGCTCTTTTTCTCTTACTACTGGGTACTATTGCGTCTGGTGCGAGGAGAAAGTGTACGTGTAGGAAACGTGTTTGATTCGTTTTCATGTGCGGGATTATATTTTAGAACCCTCGGACTTTACTTGCTAACGATTATTTATACCGTGCTATGGAGTATTTTATTAATTATTCCCGGCATCATCAAAAGCCTTGCCTATTCACAGGCTTACTACGTATTCCGGGATAACCCAGATTATTCGGTCAACCAGTCTATTACTGAAAGCAGACGATTAATGAACGGCTACAAGTGGACCTACTTTTTACTTGTTTTAAGCTTTATCGGCTGGGGAATTTTAAGTATCATCACGCTTGGCATCGGATTGTTATGGCTCGTTCCGTATGTAACGACTTCGCTTGGCGTATTTTATGAAAAGCTAAAAGCAAATGAAACTGAAGTTGCTGAATAAACGAAAAACCGTATTCGAGTTGCGAATACGGTTTTTTTATGGATAGCTTTACGCTGCCTGGTCTCCTCCATCAGAGGGCTTTAACTTTTGATTCTTCGCTTTTTTATTTACTAAATAAATACTGATAATAATAAGCACCAGCCCTACAAGAAGTGACGACGTAAACGGTTCGTCTAAAAAGAGTGTACCGATGACAATTGAAATAATCGGAACAAGAAAATTAAAGGACGCCACTTTGCTGGCCTCTCCTCTACTGATTAAATAAAAATAAATGAGCCACGCAACGGCAACGGAAAACAGTGCTAAAAATAAAAGCAGCAGCATAGATGATGAATTCCACACCATATGAGACCATCCTTCCACTCCGCTTCCAGCTGCTGTCATAACCACTCCGCCGACAAGACTTTGAACGGTAATAAGCCAAATGCCATCTACACTGTCGCTAATACGCTTGATATAAACGGTTCCAATCGCCCAGCTCAGTGCCGTAAGGACAGCTAAAAAAATTCCAACGGCTGAAGCATTAGCAGATAATTCTCCCGTGCTGATGGTAGCTACACCTACAAAGCCAAGAAGCAACCCCCCTATCTTCACAGCGTTCATGCTTTCGCCAATCCACATCCATGCAATGATGCCGATGAGCACCGGCTGCAAGTAGACAATCACGCTGAAGACCCCTGCTGGCATAAACATAAGTCCAATCGTTTGCAGACCGTAGAATAAGATTGAATTAAATAGACCTGACACCATATATTTACGCCAGTTCTGCTTCCAGTGAAGCTGTTTATATCTTGGCAGTGCGACTGCTAATAAGATGATTCCCGCACTTAATGACCGCAGTCCAGATAACAAAATAGGCGATGAATAGCCAAGTGCCAGCTTCGACATCGGCCACGTTAATCCCCAAATCAATACGAGAGCAGCTAAAAGAATTCCATTAATAAAAGATGATGACTGTTTCATACAACAACCACTCCTACCTATATGAATGTAAATGACTCACGCGTTCATTCCTCCTTGTATACTACGCTTCTTTTTTGCTCACTTCAATTGCACGCTTTTAATGTACTTCATGTATAGCAGTTATAGTAACTGAGTTTCTATTATGACAGCTTATCTTTCTTCTCTATGTGCTCATCCAGAAAAAATAAAGTGCATCGCTAGTGACGATATCACTTTTTATCTATAGCTTTTATACATCCTAAAAGCCTTGAAGCCATTCAGCTGCTGGGTTTCTGCTCCCATTTTTCATTTAGCTTACATATTTTCTAATAAATCTATGAATCTCCTAAACATTTCTACCTAGATAAATTGTCAGAATTATTACAGAGAAGGTGACAATTCTACTTATATCGCCCTTTAATATTAAAACTATGTTACAAAATGTCGTAATTTGGAATTAGATGTTTACTTTTCCTGTCAGGATTGATAGACTCACACTTGTGAATAAAACAAGTTATGGAAAGGGAGAAAGAACATGCTAAAGAAAGCAAATCGTACAGTTATGAATATGGGGTTAGCAGCATTACTTGTTCCCGCTGCCCTAACATTTAGCACAACTTCAGCAAGTGCTAATGACGGAGGCGCTGCACCAGCACCCGTACAAGAAAAGGTAACGCCAAGCGTACCTCAACAACAAGCAACTACTACTACTAATCAAAAAGTCATCGTAAACGTGAGTGCGTTAAATATTCGTCAAGGAGCTAGCTTTTCATCTCCAGTCGTTGGAACTGCAACACAAGGTCAAGAGTTTGCTATTTTAAAAGAAGCAAACGGCTTAGTTGAAATTGCACCAAACAAATGGATTTCAAAAAGCTCAAGCTACGTAACAATTGCATCAGGTAAACCAAGCGCAAGCCAAGTAAAAGGTGTAAGCACATCAACTCCTTCTACTTCTACAGCATCTGCATCTACATCTGCAGCACAAGAAACTAGCACACCAGCACCTGCTCCAACAACAAGCACGGCTTCTGGAAGCACAGTAAATGTTGCACGTAGTTTAGTAGGATCACCTTACCAATGGGCAGGAAACACACCAAGCGGTTTTGACTGCTCAGGCTTTATCGCATACGTGTTCAACCATAGCGGTCACAGCATTTCACGTACAAGCGTAGCCAACTACTGGAACATGGCGACAAAAATTTCGTCTCCACAACCAGGCGATCTAGTATTCTTCCAAAACACATACACAAGCGGCCCATCTCACATGGGAATCTACATCGGAAACGGCCAAATGATTCATGCTGGTTCACACGGTGTAGCTGTAGCTGACCTAGATGTTTCTTATTATCAAGATCATTTCTTAGGATACGGACGCTTCTAAGAAAAAAATGCCCTCTAATCGTTAGATACGTTCTAACGATTAGAGGGCATTTACTTTTTATCGCTGCGCGACGGAAAGCGCCTTTTCAATGCGCGTTTGAAATTTATGCTTCCAGTCTTCAGCCAGCTCAGCCACTTCTAAAGCCCGCTGCATTCCTTCTACATCTTTTGAGCGATGGAAATATAAATCAAGCGTAAACCAAACGGATACTTGGTTTGGATGAGCTTCAATCAATTTCACTTCCGCATCTTGCGTAATCGTACCTTCTTTCAGCACGCGGCAAAGATAGCCGGTATAGCTTGTCTCAATCATTCGTTTTAAAATTCCTTTAACGCCCGTTCGCTTTGTAATTGTGTCGCATGGATTTCGACCTTGCGTCACTTGAATAACGGCGTCTCCTACTTGATAAACGTCTCCAATGCATACTTCTTTTTCAAGCATGCCTGCAACAACAAGATTTTCTCCAAACGCAGACATGGGGAGCTCCGTATCAAACTCTTCGTTCCATTTTTTATAGTGCTCATACGGATATACGCACACCGCACGATCCGGACCGCCGTGATACTTTAAGTTCGCTACGCCGTCACCTTGAAACCCTTCTTTTGCTAAAAACGTTTCGTCTACTTGCTTCTTGCATATGCCTGTACGCATTTCTTTGTCAGGACTGTAAGCCATTTGTTCAGGCGTTCCGGTTGCTAAATGAATTATTTTACGTTCATTCATTTGTACCTCTCCCTTCCCCTTTTTCCCTTACTAATTACGTCATATTTTACCACATTTTAAAGATGGCGTTCTTATCTTTTGTGTATCCCACTAAAATCTTGGCAATATCATGAAAGTTTAAAAAATATTTCACAATTATATTAAAAATATCTTCATTTCCTCTTTTTCTTTTGTTCGAAATGATTTAAGATAGTAGAGGCTGTCGAAATATAAGTTATTATGTCAGCTCTGCATGTTTCTTTACATAATAGCACATAGTAAATATTATTTTACAATTACGTCATTTTTTACAATGGCCTAAAAAATTTTGCCCATTTTTAACAAAATTGGCGTAAAAGTTCCGTTTTTGTATAAAATAGAGGCCGATTTACATAGTCATTTCTATGCACGTCCCTCTTTTATAAATATAGAATACATGTAAGGAGAAAAGTAAATGTCAATTTTAATGGGAATTATCGGGATTGTAATTATCTTAGCAGTTGCATTCCTCATGTCGAACGACAGGAAACTTATCAACTATAAAGGCATCGCAGTTATGCTGGTTATCCAGCTTGCTATCTCTGCTTTTATGATGAATACATCGATTGGTCGCAAGGTGCTTGACTTTATCACAAGTGTATTTACAAAGATCTTATCATTTGGTAACGACGGAATTTCGTTCGTGTTTGGAGATCTTGCAGGAAAAGGCATTTTCTTTATCCAAACGTTAGTTATGATTGTATTCGTTTCAGCATTATTAAGTATTTTAAACTACTCTCGTATTTTACCCTTTGGGATCAAATATATCGGAGGACTTGTTTCAAAAATTACGGGACTTCCCCAAATTGAAAGCTTCACAGCCGTGAACGCAATGATTTTCGGTGATACAACGGCGCTAATTGCGGTGAAAAACCACATCGGGGGTTTAACACCAAACCGTTTATTTATCGTTACAACAACGTCTTTAGTATCCGTTTCTTGTTCGATTCTAGGCGCGTACATGCAGATGATTCCGGCGGAATACGTCTTAATTGCCCTTCCGCTAAACGTATTCTCTGGCTTAATCGTTTCTTCTATCGTTGCACCAGTAAAAGTAGAAGATGAAAACGAAGTGGATATCAAAGCACCTGCTAAGCAAGGCACCCTGTTTGAAGCAATCGGCGACGGAGCACTAGACGGTGGACGCGTTGCGTTAATCGTAGCAGCGATGCTTGTAACGTACGTTGGTCTTTTAGCATTAGTGAACTACGTCTTAAACGGCGTCATCGGATTAACGGTTCAAGACATTTTAGGCTATATCTTCTACCCAATTGCCTTTATCATGGGTATTCCGGCAGACGAACTAATGAGAGCCGGCGGCGTAATGGGAACAAAAGTAGTAGCAAACGAATTCGTTGCTATGCTTGACTTCCAAAAAATGATGCCTCACCTTTCTGAAAAAACAGTCGGTATCGTATCAGCTTACTTAATCTCATTTGCCAACTTCAGCTCAATTGGCATCGTTCTTGGTACGATTCAAGCAATCAATGGCGAACAAGCTTCACGCGTTGCGAAGTTCGGCTTAAAGATGCTGTTAGTCGCGACAATGGGCTCGATTTTAACAGGTATTATGGTTGGATTATTTATTTAATGGAAAAGCACTCACTTGTGGTGAGTGCTTTTTTGTTAGGGCTGGTTCTTTTGGGGTTATAGCTGGAGCGTTTCTACAATGTTGAAATTTATTAAATATCTCTGTTGACATACTCCGAGTTATAGGCACTATTATCAAATGCTTTTTATCTTCATTCTAATAACATTTAAATTAGTTTTACATATTGGATTAAAGCAATATCTCTTATCCAATAAAAAGACAGCTTGCTTTATCAGCAAACTGTCTTTTTTGTAATGACCCGTCCGGGATTCGAACCCGTGTTACCTTTTTAAAAGGACAATTTCTCGACCACTCGGTCAACGGACCAGATAAAATTATAAAATGGCAGAGAAGAAGGGATTCGAACCCTCGCACCGTGTTAACGATCTACTCCCTTAGCAGGGGAGCCCCTTGAGCCACTTGGGTACTTCTCTGTATGGATCTCCTACTGAGAGATACTGTGGAATAATAGTAGGCCTAAGTGGGATTGGCACCGACCTTACGCTTATCAGACTTGGGCTCTACCAAAATGAGCTGCTTCCCGTTTATGGCGCGCCCGAGAGGAGTCGAACCCCTAACCTTTTGATCCGTAGTCAAACGCTCTATCCAATTGAGCTACGGGCGCTTCCTAAAATAGTGCGGATGAAGGGACTTGAACCCCCACGTCATAAGACACTAGATCCTAAGTCTAGCGCGTCTGCCAATTCCGCCACATCCGCATGTGAAAAATGGTTGCGGGGACAGGATTTGAACCTGCGACCTTCGGGTTATGAGCCCGACGAGCTACCGAACTGCTCCACCCCGCGATAATAATAAAGAGACAATGGAAGAGGAAGAGGGATTCGAACCCCCGCGGGCTTTGACACCCCTGTCGGTTTTCAAGACCGATCCCTTCAGCCAGACTTGGGTATTCCTCCATATTTCAGGTTCAATGGTGGACCTTGTAGGACTCGAACCTACGACCGGACGGTTATGAGCCGTCTGCTCTAACCAGCTGAGCTAAAGGTCCTTTCTAAGTTCTCTCTTAGAATGTGGAGACGGCAACCGAATTTGATCGGTGATAAAGGAAAGGTATTGCACACCTTGACCTTACCACGTAGCTATGCCACCAATAAGTATAGAAAGAAATTACAGTAAGTCGCGTTTATTGGTAGGCTGCCCCATTCTTATGAAACATGGACTAGTAATTTAATAATTAATATCTGTTTCGCTACCAACAAAAATTATTTTACCTTATAATTTCGTAGAAGTCAATATCTATGTAAAATGTGTTTTAATACTTAATTTTGCAATTATTTAAGTAGGAACATACACCTAAATAAAAAAACTCTGTAACAAGAATCATGATTCTTGTTACAGAGCTTATTTTTATAAAAAGGTTTGCGTAATCGCATTTTCTAAATCTCTTGTAGAAGATTTTAGGTATCGTTTTGTAACATTCACATCAGAATGGCCTGCTAATTCGGCAACTGTTGCAATATCTATCCCTTTCTTAACTAACTCATGACAGAAAGTATGGCGTAATTTATGAGGATTTACATTATATTTTTTTAACATGTACTGAACCGTACGTGCAGACATTCTTCTATCAAAATTAGAGACAAATAAAGCTTCATGATTAGAATCAAGTGAATCAATATATTTCTTTAAACTATTTCTTGCTTCTGTAGAAAGAGGAACAAGTCGCTTTTTAGACCCTTTAGCATTACGGATAATTAAAAAACCGTCAGATTTGTTAACCTTTACGTCTTTATGATTCAAAGCACAAATCTCTGATACTCGAATCCCTGTATGTAATAAAGTATATACAATAGCAATATCACGAAGGTTTCCCTGTTGCTTTACTTCAGATAAAAGGCGCTCACGCTCACTTGCTTCTAATGACTGTGGTACACCCTCGTTATTTTTCTCTTTTTGTTTACGTTCAATATTTTGAACAATTTCTGATTTTTCAAGAAAGCGTGAAAAAACGCTAATTGTGACAAAAGCTTTTTCTATAGTCGACGCACTTTTATTATTAGATTCAAGGTTAATCATATAAGCTTGGACATTATTTCTTGTTACTTGATCTAAATGTTTACCTTCACTTAGAAGCCATTCATGAAATTGGTTTAGCACTGCTCGATAGGTTTTAATCGTATTATCAGATTTGCCTGATTCTATTAACCATCGGCTAAATTCATCAATCAACGGAATAACTTCTAGGCTATTTTTTTTCACTCTAAATCCTCCTACATGTACTAATAAATTACGTAAAACATAACATTTAATTTCGTAGAAATCAATTCAAACGAAATTAATATACAAAAAAACAGCCCATCATTGATATGATGGGCTGTTTTTTTGCCTGACAACATCCTACTCTCACGAGGAGAAAGTCCCCACTACCATTGGCGCTAGAGAACTTAACTTCCGTGTTCGATATGGGAACGGGTGTGACCTCTCTGCTATCGCCACCAGACCTATTAAAGATAGTTTTCTTAACACTAAATAAAAATTGCTAAGTAAAAAACACCGTGCACCCGTCATTGACATGATCAAATAAGCGTTACTTGTACAGTTAGCTCGACCGGGCTGTGCTGCAACACACAGAAGAATCTACTTATGGCTGCTTCCTTCCGGACCTGACCATGTTCATAGGTTTCTGTTGTGCAGGACCTAGTTGTCAACACCACTTGTCCAAGTCAGACCTTACCTGACTCATACCTCTGTTAGGAATTAAACCCTGCTAAGGCGGATTGCAGGTTACAGGGCACCGCCATCTCCCCGTCTAGCACGGTATGTATAGTTAAGGGATTCCCACCTATGTCGTCCTCCCAATCTGTTTTGTGAACCCGCGATCTCGCAGGTGGGTTTCCGCATATTAACGTTCCAGCGATCCTGTGTCAAAGACAGGCATGGCATCAGTCAACAAATGTAGGAATCCCAAATAAACAGTACGGTTCAAAACAAATAGGGCATAACGTACATCGTAGGATAAGTATTTAATGTGTTTATTGATGATATAGATTATCCTACAATAAAATTTCGTAGAAGTCAACATAAACGAAAAAACAACTCCTAACTCTCAATGTTTTCTTATTTGCTTGATTTTCTGTTGTTGGGAAGGGATTCCTTTGAAAGATGGAAGTTATAAGGAGTCGTGTTTCATTATATTGAGTCCTCCACTTAAAAGTGAAGTTCATTACGATTAGATTTTTATACATCCTTGATCTGACAACACTTTTCTGATGCGGTTATTTTTCTTCTTATCCTATGGGAGAAAAATAAAAAAGCCTACATAAAACGGCTTTTTTATTCTAAGAGTAAATTATTGTTCTGTTAGTTCAGTTATAGAAACACTTTGCTTACTATTTGGTTCATCCAGGTTATGAATTGTAGCTACCCCATTTTGTTGGTCTACATGCTCAATGTAAATGCTTTTCCCGTTATGTATGACATTGGCCATGTCCACTGAATCGGCAATTTCTTGTGCTCTTTGTGCATCCATCTTTATCTAGCCTCCTTTTTATTTATGACAGTGAAAGTATTTGTTTTTAATTAATTTTTATGCATTTAATTCCTCTATATAAAATCAATTTTAATTTTTCAAATGAGACATAAAGCAGTCAAAAAGCTATCTCGTTCATAATTTGAGATAGCTTTTCATTTTATTATTCAGTTTAATCTTCTTCTGGAATCTTAATTAAAATGGCTATAGCTATTGTTGCCAAAAATATAACCCCTAAAGTTAGCAATAGACTCGTACTCATATGCCTCATCTACCCTTCTCTTTTCATCCCTATGGTTCCATTTTAGCAGAGGAAATCAGGTAATAAAACTGGAAATGATAGCGTTTTACTAAAAAATTTATACATGTTAAAATAATGTAGTTGTTTTAACTCAACCAACGTATTTAACTTTTTGCTTGAATAGAGCAAGCTACCTCTTTCCTATTTTGGGGTAGCCCTTTTTTTATTGTGATAAACTAAAATGTTGTTTTGGATCTATTCCTTCCTGCCCTCGGTTTACATTCGTTATTTACGCATCTGTTCAATCTCTTCTTCTGTAAGCTCCGTTAATTCAAATATTGTTTGATTATCCATACCTTTTTGCAGCATTCTTAATGCTACTCTCTTAATAGCTCTTTTTTCTCCTTGCTTTTCAGCTTTTTTTAATGTCCATGTTTCATCTACTTGGAATTCCTGTTTTACTTCATAAGTCATTAACATTTGTGGATCCTCAGTTACACGTGCCCATTCATTCATCGCATTTTTCAACGTTTGATCTTTCTCCATTACAACTTCCTCCAAAAATGAGTAAAATCTTCATCTCTTGACACATTAAACAACAATAATTGTTTTACTAATTATGTGTCCTTTTTACGATACTATTCTTACCTATTCCAAAATCAAATTAACTCCATAAAGCTTGTCCGTCCCCCCTAAAACTAAAAAAGAGTAATTACTGCATTAGGTGAAGTGTAAGTAGTAATGTAAGATGTGCTCGGTTGTTTATATCCTAGGGTTGGCTTGGTGATCAATAGGGTTTTGATTCAGAAGCAACTAACAAATTATTTATTTAATTTATATGTTTTTTCTTATAGTTGCACATATTAAAAACAATACTAAATGAAAGCGAGATGAGATAAGTAATGTCAAAACAAGGGACACAGAAAAAGAATCAAACAAGAGAGCAAGTAGAGAAGCAAGATAAAAGAAATGATGTTGAATTAGGCAATGAATTTCAAACTGGCAACACAAGTTCCCAGAGCCAGAAAAAAAGTGGACGCCAAGTAAATAAAAAATAAATTTAATCTTTCGAGGATAATAGGAAACCTCAGTTCAAATGTATGACTTGAACTGAGGTTTCTTTTATAGAGTGAAGAAGACTTATGTGAAAAAGAGGCACCAAGCTAAAAAGAATCTGAATTCTATTATGAAAAAAGAATTCAAATAAAAAAAGTATCTCACATTAGATAATCGTTAAGTAATGAGGGGATATTTTTTTGGAACCTTCTGTCCAAAATCAAGTAATTATGAATTTACCCCTATCGAAAAACAGTTTATTTAGAGTATAAAAGTGTAGTTAATATAAAACGTATTCCAGGAATTGTTTATAGATTATTCTTCATCCTCTTTAGAACGTTTTTTTATTAAAAAATAACCAAATGAAAAAGTTCCTAAAAAACATAAAAATATAACTGAACCAATTATTATGCTATCAGCCATGCTACTATCAGATGTTATCCTTGTTAGTAAGCCAAAAATAACTCCGGCAGCTAAACAACATAATACTAATAAGTAATAAGGCAATTTTCTAATTCGTCTCTCATTTTCATAGGAGTCAACGGAAATACTTAAGTTTAAATACCCTAATATGACACTGGTAAGTATCAAAACTAGCCATATAGGATTATCGGTAATATTATTGAATCCTTTCGTAATACCGTCGTATAGTACAATCCCCACAAGTGCTAAAGTTTGAAAAGCAAACGCAAAACGAATATTTTTTAAGTTTTTGATAACAAGTCTTTCGTCTGTTATTACTTTCATTTAAATCTCCTCCTGATCAACCCAAAAAATCTCATCTAAGGTTTTATTGACTGCATAACATATTTCTAAGCAAAGTTTTAATGTAGGATTATATTTTCCTTTTTCAATTAGACTAATGGTTTGACGGGTAACACCAACTTTTTCAGCTAATTGATGCTGAGTTAAATCAGCCTGTACACGAAATATCTTTACATTGTTTTTCAATATAAACCAATTCCTTCCTAATTTAAGTGTAACATATACATTACATTATTCAATATATATGTTACATTGTCCCCGAATTAAATTTATACAATCAACATTACAGGAACCAAGAGAAGATTATAAATAATGCGTTTAATGAGATATAGAGGGTAAGTATAAAAATAGAACATATTTACAAATACCAGGAGGGAAAAGATGTTCAAATTACCTTCTTTTCAAATTATGGTGTTAATTGCGCTTATGATAGCTTCTGTGAGCTGCGTGATACAAATTAGACTCTTATTCATTAAAGAGTCCGTAAACGATGAACCAGAAAAGATAAAAAGTAACAAAAAAAGAGTGTATATTAATATATTAGTTATCTTATATTTCTATAATGGCATATATACAAATGTATTATAAAAATATTAAAAACCAACAAAAAAACTAGCTGTATTATTTGCTATAATGTTTTTTCCGGGAAAAATTAGCAATGCAAAATGCTGATTTTTATGTATAAGTCTTTTGGATATGTTGAAAAAAGGTAATAAACTCAATGAAAAGGTGGGGTTTTTATCAAGTTTTTACGTATTACCATAATAGCTTCTGTTCTATCTTTTATTGGCATTGTATTTAGAATAATTTATGGTCAAATAATCGGAGATAAAGATGTTCAGATAGAAAGTCTTATTGGACTTTTCATCGGTTTCTTTATTTCCATTTTTATAATCTACTATTTCAAAGATTATCGTAAAACAGACAAATAACTATACAAAATAAGGCTCAAAATACTTTTCATAAGCTATTCATTTCTAGTTACCATAAAACGTGTTATCGGTAGAAATAAAAAAACAGACCTTTAGTTAAAGATCTGTTTTCTTTCTTTAGCGAAAACTAGATACGTTCCCACTATAAGCATAATGCCCGAAGCTATACAAATTAACCAGTACATTAAAGGGTAACTATATGAAACTGTCATAACTCCAGTATCTCTATTTAATGTTTTAACGATAAACGGAGTATACATCATCTTAATAGTTAAGTATGTTAATAAAGCTTGAGCAAGAAGAAATATCCCTATTGCACGTTTCACGACTCTGCCTCCAAACTCATACATGTTTCTATGTACACTCTAACATAAATAGCCTTGCTTATTAATGCTAGTTACCATAATGTACCTTCTAGGCACGAAAAAAGCTAAGGGTTTAACCCTTAACTTTTTTGGATGTATTTCTCAAATATTTTAAAAATCCTTTATAGTGCTTGATTTTTTACATTAAGAAATCTCAATATAAATTTTTTATCAGACTAATTTTACAATCGTTCTTCCTCTTACATGCCCTTTTAAAATGTTAGGAAGAACAGTAGGAAGCTCATTTAAATTAATTTCTTGTGAGATAAAATCTTCAAAATTAGATGGTTTGAAATCTGTTGCTATGCGCTGCCATATTTTTAAACGTGTTTCCATTGGACAGTATACAGAGTCAATTCCAAGTAGATTGACGCCTCTTAAAATGAATGGAAAAACAGTAGAGGCCAGTTTTGTCCCAGCTGTTAACCCACTAACAGCAACTGAACCTCCATATTGAATCTGGCTTAAAACAGAGGAAAGAGGATCCCCCCCAACAGGGTCAACTGCTGCAGCCCATTTTTGTGCCCCTAAAGCTTTAACCTTTCCTCCATACGTCATATCCCTTGAAATAATGGTATAAGCTCCGAGTTTTCGTAAATACTCATACTCCGATTCTTTCCCTGTGCTAGCTTCTACTTTATAACCCAGAGAGTTTAAAAATGAGACCGCAAAACTGCCAACGCCACCGGTTGCACCTGTCACAAGAACTTTTCCTTTTTCTGGTGACACCCCATTCTCCTCTAGACGTTGTATAGATAGGGCTGCCGTAAAGCCTGCTGTTCCTACTACAATGGCTTCTTTAAGAGTCAAATTTTCAGGTAAAGGTACAATCCAATCACCTGGAATACTGGCATATTCGCTGTATCCACCAAAGTGGGAAACACCTATATCGTAACTTGTTGCAATGACTTCATCTCCTTGATGAAAGCGAGGGTCATTAGAAGAAACGACTACACCTACTAAATCTACTCCTGGTATAAATGGATAATTTCTTACGATTTTACCATCAGGAGTACCTGCTAGCCCATCTTTATAGTTAATCCCCGAATAATGTACCTTGATTAAGACATCACTCTTAGGCAAAAATTCTAGAGAAATATTTTTTACATTCATTGAAAATTCATTATTAACTTTGTCTACTACTAGCGCTTTGAATTGATCTTTCATTTTGTCATTCCTCCTTTGTGAAACTACTTCTAGTATACATTATTATTCTGACCGGTCAAACTTTTTTGACCGGTCAGAATAATTTTTGTTCAAATTTTATAAAATGTTGTATACTAATTTGTATGTTTAGTTTGCTGGAGGTTTATTATGAAGAAAAAAGCAGAAGAGAGAAAGAATCAAATATTAAGAGCAGCTTTCCAAGCTATGTCAGTACAAGGTTATAATTCGGTTACCTTACAGAGTATTGCTGATCATGCAGAAGTTAGTAAAGGAGTCGTCCATTATTATTTTGAAAATAAGGAAGATACCTTATCTCAACTCCTTGAGTGGCTTACAAATAAAATCTATAACTATGAGCTTGCATCAGTGAATTCAGAGTCTACTCCCTTGGGTAAATTAAAAGCTTATGTAAACTCAGTGTTTGTCGCCCCTGGGAAAAATGCAAAATTTTATAGAGTTTATTTAGATTTCTTGTCTCAGGCAGGTCAAAATGAAACATATAGAAAAATTAATCATCATTTTTATCAAAACTGTTGGGGCATTACATCTGACATTATTACTTCTGGTCAGAAAACAGGAGTGTTTGAACAGAATATTAATATAGAAAACACTTCAAAAACCATGCGCGCTATTATAGATGGATTGCTCATTCAATGGCTAATGAACGAAGATATAAATTCCCATCAATATTACAAAGAGACTTGCTATCAAAGCTTTTTAGACTTGCTAAAAGTTAATTAGATACTCTTTTTTGACTTTTTAATCTGTCTAAACTGTCTACCTTCTATACTTTAAATGATAAACAGGAAGAACAAAGTTTAAAATCAAATGAAGCTTTGTTCTTTTTTATAATATGTAATTCACAGAAAAATTAGATACTTAAGGATTTTTATCAGAACAAGCATATCTGTTATAAGCTATCGTTAGAAACAATCCAATAATCAAAGTTAGGCATATCATATGCAAAGCTAGTTACCATAATCCAGATTCTAGGAACGAAAAGAGCACCTATTCTAGTAATTAGGTGCTCTTTTTACTGTTTACTCTTCTTTTCGTCCAAAAAAACAAACCAAGGACGGAATCGAAATAATTACTAAGACAGCAATAAAAATTTCATTATTCTATGTATAAGCAAACAGCTTATCAGTTCTTATTCAAGCGCTTATTCTGTTTTCTAACATTAATAACTTTCCAAATAAACAAGCCTAGAGAAACTAATAAAACTAACCAAAAGATTTGAAAGATTATATCTGCCCAATTAATACTTATTATGTTCATACTATCGCCTCCTATAATATATACGAATAAGTTTCATAAAAGTTACATATTTACATAATTTTAACGGATGTACTTCAGGAAACCTATTGCATACCATATACAGATCTAGTTTACATAATGTCTCTTTCCGGAAGATATGGAAAAAAGGAGCTCTTATGTATCAAGGGCTCTAAGCTTGTCGTCCAAACAGTAGTATGCAGCTTTTTATACATCCTTGATTTCATAAGGTTTATAAAAAAAGTAAATGTTCTAAGAATGCATAAAAAAAGTAAATGTTCTAAGAATGCATAAAAAAAGTAGCGTTTTTAATCGCTTTTTTTATCTAGTTTAATGTACATAAAGGCAAATAACAAAAACAATGCAATACTAATAGGAAAAATAATATAGGAGTCAGTCTGTTCACTTACACTAGATTTTAATGTGTAGTTATAGATGACAAATGAAACTCCAACAATAGCTATTAATATTTGATATGTTCTTTTCTTACTAAACATATAAAACACTCTCCTTTAACTTGAATAAGCTACTCCAAGAATAAAATAGCAGGTTCAGGTGTAATAGTAATAGTAGCAATTGCAATTCCGATATATTTAACTTATCCTCAGTTATTCATTGCTTCAATAATCACCATTATATTTTGGTTTGCATATGTAGTAAAAAACATGAAAGTATAATCTTTTTAACTAATAGGAGGAAATAACTTGAAGTGAAGTTTAAAGTCTATTTGAAAGTTCGTAAAATCATACCTTTACGGATCCTGATTTTCAATCTGCTTTCAAATGTTAAAGAAATAAAGTCAGGTTTTTTTATAGATTGTTAATATTTTTATAGAAAGATGGTATAACCGAAACTAAATCCATAGCAGCCTCGGCTATCCCCTCCTAACTTCCTCTTCTAATTATTATAAGCATTCATCTGTTCCTTGTACTCCTATTGAACCATTTCAAAATCATAGCCCCTTCTACTTTCGCATTGGTAGTTTCCACTTCATCTTTGGCTTTCATGACTTGATTGTTAGCTTCCTCTAATTGTTTTGTTAGCTCAGCTAGCTTAGTGTTCGCACTATTTAGTGTATCCTCTGTTTCTTTTAAGTCACCTTTTGTTTCTTTTTGTTTATACTTCTAAATGACAGTTCCAATCCATAGTCATAGCTTGTCGCTCGTCACATACGAAAAACCCATGTACAGAGTTCTATGCATGGGTTTTCTTTTTAATGGTATCCGTATCCTGTTACTCGGTAATCATCGCCATAATCTACTGTGACAGACATTTCTTTTTTCTTCTCTTTACCCTTAGCATACCCGTGGACTAATACTGTACTTAAATCTTCTCCACCTAAAAATTCAACATCTTTGGGAACAAAATCAATGTCTCCTTCGTCTTTCATATACGTAGCCGCTACTGCTGAAGCGAGTTTACTAATTTCCTTCTTATCCATTTCATCCTTATTCTGACAACCAGCTGCTACTACTAAGAGTAATAGAAAAATAGCAATCAACCTTGATTTCATCATCTATATCTCTCCATCTTTTGGAAGTACCTATATAGTAGAATTATACTCTGTTATCGACAAATAAAAAACAGACAGAAACATTTTCTATCTGTCTGCAATGAATTTTTATTCGAATTCATTTTCTTTTTTTTCAATAGTCTTTTTGATTTTATTTAATGTATCAGAGTCAATTTTATACATTAACTCACGTATTCCAGTGGCTCAAAATGCACTTGGAAAAATAACCTTCACCTTGCACGTTCCATGATTTATTCTATCGGGAAAAGACCGTTTAATCCCCCTTAAATTTGCTCGTCGTTATACTTATAGAATTAGTTACACTTTGATATATAGCTTAATTGATAGCTTCAAGGGCTTGTTTCAAATAATCCATTTCAGAGGTTATATCATCTATCTGTTGGTTTAATTGATTTACTTTATCAAGAGTATTCTGTGCATCTAATAAATTAATTTCTAACATCAAACGGCTTGCTTCACTCTCAAGTTCTAGTCTCTTTGCAAATAATACCTCATGCTTTTTTATAATTTCAGATTTTAAATTCTTACTATTGGTTTCTTTCATACTTCTACCTCACTAACTTGTAATAACAGTATTTTATTGAGATGTAAATTTCCCTATATAATTTAATAATTACCTATAGGGAGGTTTATGACATAGTTAAAGCTGCCTTTTTTACTTACAGGAAAACCACATTTATTTCGCATTTACATAAGATGAATAATAAGAACCCATTAAAATAAATTCCATTATTCACTTTCTTTGGATGGCGTTCATAAGTTCTTGGTGTTGACATTCAGATACATACTGAGTGTTCAAAAGCTTCCCTAACTGTTAAAAATAAATGTAAAATTCCATAATAAGGGAAATTTTAAATCATTTAGTTTTTTTTGCAGGAAAAGAAAGCGAAGTATATAAAAATAACAGTATGCATTAAAAAGTGTTAAGAACATTTTATTATCATTTTCTATCAGCACGAGAGCAATATTGAGAAAAGAGCTTATATAAGTCCGTGTCTTAAGTATGCCTATTATATAGAATGGGTTACTTAGTAACTAAGGGAAGGTGATTTATATGTTAGGGGAAGAAGATTTAAAAGTAAATTGTATATCAGCTGCTATAGGTTTACTCATCCAACATAACATTATCACTCACCAGGAACTGGACAAACTAACTAAAACAAATTATCACGTTTTTTATCATTTTCTCATGGATAAGCTAATTGAAGAAGAGTTTAGTAAGGATAGAGTTGTACAAACATAAATGCTTCAACAAAGAAAGAACCGCAAGATTAAAAGAAAAGATCTCCTATTTCAAATGTAATTCTTATAGGGCCCCTTACATATTAGACATATATAATATGTAAGGGCTTTCTTATTTATCAAAGCCTCCTATAGTTTAAATGTATTTCTTCACAATCTATCATTTGATCAAAGGAACTCTGCCAATAATGTTACAAAAAAAGTCATCTCCTCGTTTCAGAAAAAGAACGTATATTCAGTGAATTTCACAAGCTACTTCCAAGTCTGATCCAGTTTATCTGAATAAAAATGTAAGGCTTTTTTATAACTTAGTATTTCATTGTCATTTGTCGTATGTAGTAAGCATTTCAGTAACAGTTCCATCGCTTGATTATGTTCTTTTAAATTGTACAAGGTCATAGAATAAAACACTTTAATTACATGATTATCTGGGAATAATTCCATCCCTTTTAAAAATATATCTTTTGACTTTTCATATTCCCCTAAGGCTCTATATGTGCTGCCCAACCCCAACACTGCACCTTCCATATCCTTAGAAGGTAACCCTATCTTTATGGCATTTTTGTAAAAGGGCACTGCCTTTTCTTCTTCTCCTAATATGTCAAAGCTCCAAGCACATTGATAGTTATATAAAGCATTGTCTGGGAATTCCTTAACTAATTCACTTAGCAACTCGTTAGATTCTTTGTGATTTCCATTCTTTCGTAACGCTAATGCTTTATCTAATTTGTTATTCAACTTAAATCTCCAACCCTTCTTTTTCCCACTACTTTTTTATTTCTTAACCTCCTTCCATATCCATAAATTCAGCGTATTCGTACACTTTATCCAGATCTATTTCTTGTTTTAACTGTTCTTAATGTTTAATTTTTAAAGGCTAACCCATTGGCCTGCAAAGCTGTTCTAAGTTTAGGTAAAGAAGCCGGCCCCATGCCATGAAATTGTAATATCTCTTTTTCACTAAATGTTGATAGCTGCTGCAAAGAAGTTATCCCGTTGCTTTCCAATGCTCGTCTTGCTGGTGCTGATAGCATGGAAATAAATCCCTCTTTAGGTTTGCGTTCTTGCTCACAGGTTGGGCAGGTCGGACAGTTACTGCTTTTATAATATTTGTGTCCTTTATGACAGATCCTTAGATTTTCCTTTCGGATGTTCATCTTTAATCTCCCCTTTTCCCAAGAACTTTTTTGCTTTCATCCTCTGCCACTTCTTCAACGGATGGTTTATGAAGGAACAAAACATCCTACGTATAGTAAACTAATTATTATTAAATGCTTGTTAGTCTCCTTTTAGATAGTGCAACTCCATCACAAATCATGCTAACACCTTACATGTTTGCGTTTAAAACCAAGCCTTCCTCTATCTATATCCTTTTGAATGTTTTCGGCAGCAAGAAGAATACTACTTTTTTTCTTATCTTTCTTAACTTCGACTGGACCTACTGCCCTTGCAGTTTCAAGCGCCTTCTCATGAAGCGGCAAATATGAAACACCGACTGTATAGATAAAATTATTCATAGCCGATTTCGTTCGATCTGGAGAATCATGAATCGTGTTTTCCACTTGATTAAGCATATCGGCAATCTTGCTTGTGCTAAATTCCTTGTCAGGACGATTACCCAAAAGCCAGCAGTAACAACTCCATCCTGCCGACATTTTAAGTTCTTCATCACTTGCCACCCATTTATCAGCAACAACTTGCGCAAAATCGGTTTCTGACAACGTTACTGCAACTACATAATCGGATAGCATGTAAAAATACGCTTTATCGATCCAACGCTCAAAATCCTCCGCAGTCATCTCTGTTGGGTCTGCAATGATACCGGCAAAATACATAGCGTCATAATTACCAGACGCATAAAGCTGCTCGGCTAAAGCCTGATTTTTCTTAATTTTCTTTGCAATCGGCTTCATTTTTCCTGTTGCCACTCCAAAAAGTGGATCGTGTGCACCATTGTTTATGTAAGTCTTTTTAATTCGTTCCGTACCAAGCGCTTCAAGGTCTTTCATAACCATTTCAAAGTCCACCGTTCTGTCCCCTCCTTCTTCTCCGTTCATAACCTGCTTTTTATTTCCGCCAAAAAGTTGAACAGTCTTTCTTATCTAACATATTAAACTCAATTATTTTTTTAAGTAATTCATAGTTTACTGGCTCAGTCCATAGAATTCGGAACAGGCCTTTGGTAGCGCTGTATCCAGCTTGGGCAATGTCATGATTAAAGTGCGCCATGCCTGTTTCTTCAGGTGAAACGCTCAAATGATGTTTCGCTGAGGCAAAGCCGATGATGAATGTTCCACGATCAGTAAACATTGGCGTATTCCATTTGATTTGTGGTTCCAAATTCGGGAAAGTATTAGCAATCCAAGTCAAAACCTCCTCTGTTCGGTCACGGTGGTCAGGGCTATCTATACGCGCTAAATATTCTGCAAAAACTTCCATAGCATTTTCTCCTCAAATAAATTTTTTTTAATTTACTCTACTTTTATACAAATGGAACATCAGTCAGTTCACTTAACCTTGTTTCACTTTTGACTCAAATACATTAACAATTTATATTGGCCACGTTTTAAATAAAATGTACTAATCATTTAATCCTTTTCCATTAAGAATGTTCGGAATGCATTTTTCAACCCTTGATTCTCGAGTCTTAGATTGTTTGGCCGCAGAAAAATAAAGAATATATGCTCTTTGCCGTCCTAGAGTCAGTGTAGTAAAAGCCGTTTTTAAAGCAGGTATTTCATCAAATTTATGCTGCAGCTCTTCAGGAATAATGAGTTCTTCAGGCTTTTTAACTTGGACTTTTAATCCGGCTTTTTCCACCTCGATGGCCTCATCAATATAAGCTTTCAAGATGGCTTCCTTTTCAGCTATTTCTTGCACATTGGTAAACCGAATTTGTCGTGCCCCTTGTACATTCTCCGTTTGTTGGATTAGAATACCATGAGAATCTTGTAACAGAGAACCTTTGGGGAACAGCAGCGCACAGTATTCTTTAAATCCATGCATTAAAACAATGTTTTTTTTCTCGAACGTGTAACAAGGATTCATCCACTTAAAATCTTCGGTCAACTCACAGTCAAGAACAATCTTTCTCAACGTCTCATATTCTTCTTTCCACTTTTTAGCTTTAGTTAAAAATTCATCAACCTTAGGATTCATTTTACTATTTGTCATCAAGGAACACTCCTATTCAATTTTTTAATCTGTGGCTCTAGCAATGATATAGTCAGCCGTCAATTCATTTAATGGTGTTACTATTCTTCAAATGTAGGAAATGCCCTTCTTAAACTGACGTGATAGTTATTAAAATTATAAACATTTCAAGTAGGTTCGCTCATTATACAATGCGAACATCAATTAGTTTACTTAACCGCATGTGATCCATGAAGATAAATAAATTACTAAGAGCATCAACAAACTGAATGAATCCTGTCTTTGTTATGCATTGACCCTTCTTATACTATGTAAAGTGTACTTGCTAATTCATATGTAAGGCTTCAATCGTTACCCATCTAGGTGTATAGCTTTAATAATTTTTGATGGAGCAAATTATTCGCATCGTTCGTCTCAACAAAATATTCTAATTGCCATTTTTGTGTTTCCATAGCTTGTTTGCTAGTTGGTTTATCCCATATCGGATACACTCTAATTGCCATTTTACCTTTTGTAGTAGCCGTTTTAAGGATTTTTTGTTTTAAAAGAACTTCTTTTGGAAAAACGAATTGTCCAAATCTATTTGTACTAGTGAAGGTATTAATAACTAATAGATCGGTAGCTTTTCCATACGAAAAGGCCTGGTTTTTATAGGTCGCATCTTTTTCCCAAAAGGATACAAACTGCCCTACCTTGTTAGGGGTAGTTTTCGCCACCCTAAATCGTACAGATTTTAAATTTAACTGAAAGGTACCAGCGCCATAAGCTGAATTCTGAGCTTCTTCTCGAATAGCTTTTATAACGAAGTGATTGGGTTCATAAAAGCTCTCATTTACATAGGTTAACGCCTCATAAAATTTCATTATTTTTACCTCGTATGTTTATAGCCCTCTTCAATTAATAATAAGTTGTTTGTATTTCTTTTCTCTAAAGCATGTCTAAATATCTTAAATATTCCAAAATGGTATAGCAAAGCTACCCTTGCTTTATAACACCTCTTGATCCATTAAGCGTTGCTACCTCTTAATATAGTTAATGTGCCACATATTAACCTCATTTTTTACTCTTGTTCGCGATCTCTTTGTATTACTGAAATACTTGGAGGTTCAGTTGAAACCACATCAATTATATGATTCAAAGCATGTATTCCATAGTGCTTAAACGGGCCAGGGTGTATATCGTCAGCTATGGTATCAACTTCAATAAAATCTAAATATCTGGACTTTGAATAAACTGCAAAAGCGCTTCCTTTATACATTTCATACTCATCTATCGCAGTAAAACTTTCGTTTCTAACAGAGTATGCAATGTACCAATCAAATGTAAGTCGAATTATAGGGAGTGCGTAATCCACATCAATAGAGGCATATGAAGAAGAAGTGCTTTCTCCTGTTATCTCTTCAGTTACATTCCCACTAATTTTGCAACGTTCAATATCCACTATTAACGCGTTATCCTCAGGTTCAAATATAGAGTTTAAATAAATACAGCCTGGATATTGAAGCAGTTTAGAGTAATTCATAAAGCCCTCCTTTTTTAAACTAAAGCATCGAGTGAGTCCAATAACAAGTAAAAAAGCGTTCATTCTTGGATTACATCTATTCAAAAACCTCTAACTTTAAACGAACAAGCAAAAAGATGACGTGTTATTGATTCGTGGCAAGAGTTTCTAAACTTTAGAAAAGTATAGGCAGGAAGTTAGGATTTATTTTATCTTGAATATGATCTTTCTATGATCCTGCTTTATACGTTTCAAGCGCAGCTCTATTTTTCTATCTAACATCTTATGTGCGATTTGGAAAGTTACACATATGAACAGTAAGATAACAGTAATAATTATAGCGTCCGGCACTTGAAAGCAAAAACATAAGATTGCTAAAAGAAAAGATATAGTACAAGTAAAGTTGATTATCCATTTTTTATTTCTATGAGCTTGAAGACTTTTTTCAAGCAGCTGCTTTTGTCCTTCTTCCCTTTTTATATCTTCTGAATTATTGAGTGTAGAGTTCAATGTTATTTCTCCTTAGAAAACTAATTTTATATAATTTATATATTGGTTATCTTTTCTCTTTAAGATGATGGTATAGTTGGGTGCTCTTAAAGAGAAAGCCCAATTTAATCAATCGTTTTGGCAAGGGCATAGGCTTCTTTCACGCTGATTACAACATCCTCCAACAAGCTCATTTTCTCCTCTTCTTCAACGTTTGCATTTAATATAGAAAAAAACAAAGCAAAGAATGCCTTCATGTCGATACACCTAATGACTCTGTTTGGTAGCTGCTCATAATCGATCCAAAGAACCTATCAAAAAGAACATTCGTTCTCTATATTATACAAGAACAAACGTTCCCTTTTCAATAAAAAATCTAAAGTTTTCCGAATTATTCCTATGAATAACGTCGAATTTATTATTTTATAAAAAAAGAAATACCTTATATACCTAGAGAAAGTTGTCGAGATAACGAAAACAAAAAAACATGAGAAAATGTTCTACAAAGCAAAATTCCGGAATGAAATAATCAACAAAATTTGCCATAATAAGTGAAGTAAGGAGGTGTATTATGTTTCGATTGTATGGAGCCTTAATTGGGCTTAGTTTAATTTGGGGTTTATCTTTTGTATTTATGAAGTGGCTGCTTCCCTCAGCTGGAATATGGGGAATTGTATTTTTTCGTTGTTTAGCAGGTGCAATCATCTTGCTCCCGTTTTTATGGTGGAAGCGTAGAAAAGTTAAAGAGAAACTGCCCTGGAAGGCGTTGATTGTTGTTGGTATATTTAACTGTGGTTTAGCCTGGGGATTAATTTCCTTAAGCGAAACTGAGATAAACAGTACGACTGCCTCCATTCTGAATGCGACCACTCCAATCTGGACAGGTCTCATCGGATTTATTCTTTTTTCTTATCGACTTACCGGACGTCAGTGGATTGGTATTCTTATCGGTTTTTTCGGGATACTCGTCCTTATGGATTTTCAATTTGGTCAGATTTTCGGGAAAGGGTTTGTTGGAATTGGAACAATGCTTGTTGCTTGTATCTGCTATGGGCTTGCTGGGCAGTTAACAAAACGGTTTTTGTCTGAGGTGAGCGTACTAACTATAACAACCTTTACCTTACTAACAGGTGCTATCATCGGTTTAGTTGGGATGTTGATTACCGAACCATTTAAATTAGATTTGTTGATTCATCCACTTCCGATTCTGGCAATTGTGGGTCTCGGCTGTTTTGGCTCAGGATTGGGTCAGTTAATCTATTTTTATATCAATAAAAATGGTGGCCCTGAATTAGCAGCGACGGTTACTTACCTAATCCCTGCCTCGGCCATGGTATGGGGTTATTTACTACTGGGAGAGACAATTACTCCAAACGTAATCATTGGACTACTTATTATCTTTGTGGGCGTTTATCTTTCATCTAGGAAATCAAAAGGTAAAACTCCGCATGTCACTCTTGTTAGCAATAAACAAAATTAAGTAAGTAGATTTTACAGTGTGAGTCTTTAAAGTTATCCCCGAGAGAGGAATTAAGAAACTGGAGGACTACAGAATATGATATATTTTAAACGGAATTCATCATATGTAGTGATAAAACGTAATTCTAGTTGTTCAATCTTGTTTAAAAGGCAGCCAAACAGAGGGCTGCCTTTTTTTATTTCAAAGCAGAAAATAATTTTAAAATTCACTGCTAGTTATCCCATACAACATAACATCAAACAAAAACGCTGAATTTATATATGTAACAGATTTGAGATATTTCCACCCAACACTCTATCTGCAACTTCTCCGCTAGATGTATGACGCTTAACAGCCTGTAAATTTAAATATGGATCTCCATATGGAAAATCTGAACTAAATAACGTTCTTTCAGGTATCTCTTTTATAGCCAAAGACAAGGCATATGTTGTATAAAATGCAGATATATCTAAGTAAGCATTTTTAGTGTCTTTTATCATTTCTATCGTTTGTAGCCAATGAATTCCTCCCATATGCCCGTATATAACCGGCACATTTTCATATTTTTGAGTGAGAAGAAATAACTCTTGAATATCCTTTAAGTTCAAAGGATGAAAAGTATGTACCCAAATCGGCAAAGACATATAGTCACTTGCTGCTTTAAATACAGGTTCTAACAATGGAATTTGACCTGTACCAAGAGTAAATTCTCCGAGACCTTTCATCTTTTGCTCTTTGACAAGTTTCTCTATCCAGTCATTTAGAGTTACATCACCCGGAGAATAAGAAAGAGGAACTGAACCAAACCCTGCAAACCGATTTGGGTGCTGCTTAATCGCACCGCTTACTTCTTCTAGCGCATTTAAGCGTGCTTGTACGGGATTTACCTCGTTATTTAGAATTTGATTTAGTTTGTTCATTTCCGTGGTAAATTCTTTAACATTGCTGCTTTTTTCTGGATGAACAAGAGTAGAAAACAATACGGTTTTATCTATTCCACTGTCATCCATCATTTTAATATGTTTCTCTATAGGTAAAGCCACATGTGCATGACTATCAATAATCATTTTGTTTCTCCTTTTCATTTCTTTCGTAAAAGACTTCATTAGCAACTGTCAAAATTATATTTAAAGCTACAGGAAATCCAGCATAAATAACCATCTGTAACATTGCTTCTAAAATTTCTTCCTGTGTCCACCCAACATTCAACGCCCCGTTTATATAAAATTTCAGCTGTTCCGTATTACCTAATGCAGTTAGGCCAGCCACTGCAGCAAGAAGGCGTGACTTTAAGTCTAAACCTGGTCTCGAGAAAATTTGTCCGTAATTAAACTCTACAGCTAGCATTCCTAAATCAGGGAGAGCTGACTGTTCAAAGCCTGCCATTATATCCTCATAATTCTCTGGATCAATCTTAGCTAATATATCTAATCCTCGTTGAAAGTTATCTGTATGTGTTCTCATTACATATTACTTCCTTTCTTATTCATTAAATTTCCTATTGTTTTTTTAGGAATTTTCATGGGAATTAAAGAACAAAAGCTAATGGCTATCACCAGTATGGCTATGGCACAGACTCCATACCACTGCCACTTACTCCATGCAAGTAAACCCACATAAGATCCTAGGGACCCGCCTAAAAATGTGGAAACCATATATAATCCATTTAATCGACTTCTTTTCTCTTCTCCTAATTGGAAAATAGTAAACTGACAGGCAACTTGGTTCGCTTGAGTCCCTACCGTTATAAGGAGAGCTCCTAAAATTAATCCAGGTAACTAGTACCCTCCCCGTATAAGACCTATAAAAGCAAGTAAAGATATGGACATACACAAAAGACTTGCAAACTTTGCCCCTTTTATATCAATTAAACGTCCGATAATCGGCGTGGCAAATGCTCCCGTTATCCCGACTAACCCTATTACCCCCACCATGTCACTTCCATAGAAATAGGGATGTGTATGTAATAAAAAGACAAGCGTGGTCCAAAATGTGCTAAAAGAAGCAAACATCATTCCCTGACTTACACATGCTTGTTGCAGGGTTCTTTCTTTTATAAATAACGGACCTAACGACATGAGCAAATGTTTATAACTGGTCGCATTTCCTCCTTTACTTCTTGGAAAATAGACGTAAACTAACAAAATCAAAAAAAGTGTAGCCGCAGCAGACGTCCAATACACCATTCGCCAGACGAAATGAACATCAATAAAACCACTAGCAAGCCGAGCGCCTAAAATACCACAAACTAATCCAATGGCGACATTCCCTAAAACTTTTCCTCTATTATGATCTGAAGCGATATTTGCAGCCAGCGGAACAATAATTTGAGGAACAACCGTTACCATCCCTAAAGCTAAGCTTGTAACCATCAGCCACGTTTTGTTGATAGATAAAGCGTTCAAAGCGAGAACAATACATATAACGAATAATAAAAACAAAATCAATTTTTTTCGTTCAAAGATGTCTCCTAACGGTACTATCAAAAGATTTCCTAGTGCATATCCAATTTGAGCTAAAGTAGCTATAATGCCTATGCTGGCTGCAGAAACATGAAAACTGGCGGACATGCTTACTAAAAGAGTTTGGTTCAAGTAGACGTTAGCCACTGTAAATCCGCAAACTGTAACCATTAAAAGAACTAATCCTTTTGATATATCAGACGTCTTTTCGCTATCTTTTACTCTCATCTATTTCACCTCCCTTACCTAGATCATAAAATAAGGATTATAATGGTAATAGGAGTCTAGTTATACTAGTAGTAAAAGTACTACCTACACAAAGGAGTAAAATCATGGTAAGCGATAAAGAAAGAAGAAAAGAACTAGGGGATTTTCTAAAGATAAGACGAGAGCGATTGTCTCCAAAAGATTTTAACTTGCCTATTGGACCAAGGAGAAGAGCCAAAGGATTACGCAGAGAAGAAGTGTCTCAACTAGCAGGAGTCGGTATAACTTGGTATACGTGGCTGGAACAAGGACGGGATATACAAGTATCTTCTGAAGTATTAGAAGCCATATCCCGTATTTTTAAATTAAATAAAGAGGAAATGGAGCATTTATTTTTACTAGGCAATCAGCCGCTTCCATCTGAGACCGTGCAGAATGAAAGAGAAAATATAGATCGTGTTGTAAAAAATCTATTAAACCAATTAGGTCATTGCCCTGCTTATGTAACAGACGAAAAACTTAATATTGTAGACTGGAATAAAGCTGCTGTGAAGGTATTTGGGAACTTTAATGAAATGGACGAGCTAAACCGCAATGCAGTGTGGCGCTGCTTCACTTCCCAAGAATATCAAAACCTTTTTCAGAATTGGGAAGATCATGCCCAACGACTAATTGCCCAATTCCGCCTAGCTTACACACGTTTCGTCGGGGATGAGTGGTTTAAAACCATGATTAGTGAACTTAGCGAGAAAAGCCCTCAGTTTTACAAGTGGTGGTCTAATCATGAAGTTTTAGGTACACCGTGTGGAAAAAAGACCATTATTCATCCTGTGGCAGGAAAAATGATTATGGATCATATTACGCTCCAAGTTTATGATGCGCCCGAATTAAAAGTGACTGTTTATCAGCCTTGTCGGGAGAATGAGACAGAAGAGAAGATGAAGCGGTTATTGGGGTAATAGTAGTAGTGTATATATTCATAGTGTTAATTACTAGAAACCCATGTACTGCTTATGAGTACATGGGCTTCTTCTTTTCAAGTTTACATAAGTTTGATTATCGGAACCCATTAGAATCTTTCCATTAGAAAAAGAAATATTAAATGTATCAAATAAGGATTTTTACATTAAGAGACCTTAATAAAAGGAAAATACATTATGAGTTGACAGATTCTTATATTTAATTTGGCGCAAAACAAAAAAAATTAGCTAGACTTAAGTTTTTTGTTTTTAAAGTTATTCTATTTAGTCATAGGCCTCGTTTGCCTATTGTTTTCTAAAGATTTTATTAAACTTAATGCAGTAGGGGGTTAGTAGGTGGTAGCGGAAAAATAGTGGAGTTTTAGTATTAGTTTCTTGAGAAACCTTTGCTACATCTTCCCAAACTAACCCATTAATTAACGATGATTTTCCTGCCCCTGGTCGTCTGAATAGAGCTATTTTCACTTGTATGATATTTAACTTTTCTAACTCCTCTTTTATCGCATCAATGGCTTCGTATATATTATTATCCTCCAACTTATTTACCCTTATGTCTAATAATTCTATCAAACTTTTCTTTCTCTAAATCTATCATTAATAGAAAGAGGAGTAATATAATTAATAAAACTTGCTCCAAGTATATAATTATGAACTTATATTTTATTGTTATTTATTCACTTATAGTAAAAATAAATTATTTTTATACTCTTCTTCGTTCCACATTGTCATCATGTAAGTGAGAAAAACATTCTACATAACTGATATGGATGAATATTCAGTACAAATGTTTCTTTAAGACGATACTTAATACTTACATTTAGTATGCTTTTTTCTGTTTATCAGGATATAAATTTCAGTTTTATTTATCAACTTTTGTTCCTGAAGCATCTGCCAAAGGTTTTCTGTTTACTGTAACTCTATTTTTGTTATGTATAAAATAATCTGTAAATTTTATATGATTCCTAACCTTTCTCTCCAAATCCGAACTAGTTAATATAGATTTATTGCTCTCTTGGTAATCCCTAATCTCAAGAAAGTCCATAATGAATTTTGCGAATTCCTCTTCGTACTTATTAAAGTCCTTAATATTATCACCTTTATTTAGCTTTTTGAGCAAAATTAGAGCATTTTTAAGCCGTTTAACTTTTCTTGGCTCTACTCTAGATCCATGTTTCAACAGGGTATTTTTAATTACTGCTATTTCTGCTTCTGTAAATGAGTTAAAGTCTTGCTCCGAATCATCTAGTTCATCAACTTCATCTAGTTCATCAACTTCATCTAGTTCATCAACTTCATCCAGTTCATCAACTTCATCCAGTTCAGAACCTTCTTTTGGCTTTTCTGATGAAGATAAATTATTATCTACATTCGGCTTGATATAATCTGTAAATAATTCTTCTATTAGTTCTGTATAATCAATTTCTTCTTCAAGATATAGTGATAAATCAAGGTATTTGTCCATGAATTCCTTACCTAGTTTGAAGTAATTCATTCGAGCGTCTTTCCCTTCGCCCTCTATGTAGTGTTTATAGTTATGGTAACTACTTGTTAATAATTGATTATCGCCTAACGATATTTCTTTCCCTATTATTAGAAAAAGTACATCGTGGTTAAATGAAAACATGAATGATATTCCTGATTGATTTTCTGAAGTTTGTTTCATTTTGTCCTTTCCGAGTCTCTTTCTATCTTTATGTCTTTCTTTCATAATTTGCTCAGTATTTAACCCTTTAAACAATTGGATTAGTTCTATTACATCTGGTAATAGATCTTTATGCATTCGGTCCAACTCATCTAAAACTAGTAATATCTTTAATTTCTTTTTCTTCTTAGATTTATTTATTAAAGTTATAAGTTGTCTGTACTCGCTACGACTTTGCACAAAACTGTTATTCTCATTCCTTTTATCAAGTAACAGGACATTTTGTTTAAATATTGAGACTCCCATTTTAATTAATGTAACAAGTAAAGTAACTATAGTTGTAATTATAGTTATAAGTGCTGCTCCTTCCTTATAGTCATCTGGCATTAGTGTTTTTGGTATTTTCGGAAATGAAGAAAATTCGTACATATAATAAGCCAATAAAATTCCTGGTATTATTATGTATCCAAAGGCTAGCCACCCTTTACTTTTGAACCATTTCCATAAATTAAAACAAAAATATTTCATTTTAAATGAAAAAAGGCCGAAAAAGTTAAAACTAAAAACTTGCTTTAACTTTTTTTCGGAAAGAGCATTTAAAACCTGTTTTAAGATAGCTATCCATAGCTTGTCTTTTCTATCAAATAGCGAACAATCAAACTTACACACTATATACTCAGTTGTATCAGAATGTTCGTTCTTTATACGATCCATTAACATTTGCACAACAGAGCTTTTTCCCATTCCCCACCTTGCAAATATTCCAAAGTAAAAAGGTGATGAATTATTCTCAGTGTATTCAATAAAAAAATTGCTAAGTTCTTCAATTAAAGTTTTACGTCCCAGTAAATCTTTTACAGACACCTCATCATTTACGCCACCTTTTCCGTTAGGATTAGAAGTGCTTATACTAGGATGTTTTTGACCAGCTACTATATTTAACAAATATGTCATATAGGATGTTTTTAGGGAAAAGGCCCTTCTCGTAGCCAAATTATTTGAGAATGGTTGCGGCATCACCTTATCGTCCCGAGGGCTTCTAGTTCTCGCCGTAAGAAATTTTGTCTTAATTTCTGTAAGTTTATCTGCTTCACCATTAATTACTTTTTCCCTTATTATTTCAAAATCATTTTTCAAAAGCTCTTCGTCTTGTGATAAGTCATATAACTGATAATACTTGACTTTCATATCAGCATAAGCCCTATCGTTATTATGTTCATACCAAATAATTAGTAGCTTCTTTGGTAGAGTTTTATTAAACTCAAATACCTCATCGACAATGTCAAAATAGTTTAATTGTTTTAGAAATAATGTTTCTCTGGCTGCTAGTTCCCCATTTTTCTGTCTTCTAAAAGACACTACCTTAAGGTTAATCCCCAGTTTATTAAAACTAGATTCAGCTTCACTAACACTATTATAACCATAAAAGCCTGCAACTACTTTTTGCAAACGAATTACTGACCTTTTGCCTATTATGTTAGACTTATCTATTTCACGAAAAGTTTTTCCTAATATATCTTCAGTATATTTCAATAATTGTGTTTCAGATTTAAACATTGTAACTTTACCCACCTAATATAAATAATCACTCATTTTCATTAATATTCCTATTACTATTATAGCTCACATTGTTCTATTTTGTATTTGTAAAGAAGGACGACATTTTGGATGCCGATGGCGAGACGATTGGCGAACGTAAGATGCTTATTTTCCCACGTTTCCATCAACTAGATGTCGTACGAAAGCTTGAAAAAGATGTAAAGACAACGTCAGTCGGTCAAAATTATCTCATTCAGCATAGTGCAGGTAGTGGGAAAACGAACTCAATCTCTTGGCTAGCGCATCGACTAGCAAAGCTCCATGATGAAGAAAACAATGTAGTGTTTAGCAGTGTAATCGTAATTACAGATCGTCGTGTATTAGATAAGCAATTGCAAGATGCTGTCTATCAACTAGAACATAAAGCTGGCATGGTAGAGCGAATTAATAAGGACTCTAGCCAGCTTGCACAGGCCATAACAGGAGAGACACGTATTATTATTACTACACTTCAAAAATTCCCATTCATTATGGAGAAGGTTTCTGATTTTTCACGTAAAAAGTATGCAGTCATTATTGATGAAGCACATTCATCCCAAGGTGGTAAAGCCTAGACTGCATTAACGAATATCTTATCAGATAAGACGTTAGAAGATGCCTATGATGAAGACCGTATTGCTGAGGAGAATATAAATAATTTAGATGAACAAATCGTTGAGACTATTATGAAAAGTGGAAAGCAAGATAACCTTTCCTTCTTCGCCTTTACCGCAACACCAAAGCCGAAAACGATTAAAAAGTTTGGAACGATAGGTACAGATGGAAAACCACATGCATTTCATGAATATACAATGCGTCAAGCAATTGAAGAAGGTTTTATTTTAGATGTGTTAAGTAATTACACAACCTACAAGACGTTTTATAAAATTGCAAAGCAGGTCGATAACGATCCCTTAGTTTCGCAAAAGCAAGCAACAAAAAAGTTAGCTCAACATGTGTCGCTACATCCACATAACATTGCACAAAAAACAGAAATTATTATTGAGCATTATCGTAATTTCACCCGTCATAAAATTGGTGGGCGTGTAAAAGCAATGGTTGTAACGGCAAGTCGTTTACATGCAGTACGTTATAAAATTGCATTTGATCAATATATAAACGAAAAGGGCTATGATGATTTAAAAACGGTTGTTGCCTTCTCTGGTATTGTGAAAGACGGTGAAATTCCTTACTCTGAGCCCGATATGAATGGTTTTAGTGAAAAGGAATTGCCCGATAAGTTCAATTCGGATGAGTATAAGGTATTGCTTGTGGCAGAAAAATATCAAACAGGATTTGATGAGCCACTATTGCACACGATGTACGTTGATAAGCCACTTAATGGTATTAAAGCTGTTCAAACACTATCCCGTTTAAATCGTACATGCCCAGGAAAAGATGATACATTTGTTCTTGATTTTGTGAATGACCCAGAAGATATTAAATCTTCTTTTCAACCTTATTATGAAACAACAGGTCTTGGAGAAGTCACAGATCCAAACATTTTATATGACTTACACGCAGAGCTGGGACCGTATCAAATCTTTACAGAGGAAGAAATACAAGCAGTAAATGAGTTAGAGATTAAAGGGGGATTCAAAAAGTCAACAAAGGCACAAGCAGAACTTAATGCATGCATTGACAAAGGAGTAGACCGTTTTAAGAAATTAAACGAGGAAGAAAAAGAAGCTTTTAAAGGTTCTACAACTAAGTTTGTTCGTACCTACGCATTCATTTTACAAATTGCGACATTCATTGATGTTGAATTACATAAACTGTATATCTATTTGAACTACTTATTACGTAAGCTACCCCGAAGTAATAAAGATAAAGATATACACATGGCTGATGATGTAGCACTTCAGTATTATCGTAACCAGAAAGTATTTGAGGGTAATATTGAACTAGAAAAAACAGACGGTGTAGATTTAAAGCCGACTTCATATGGCACAGGTGGTACAGTAAAGGGTGAGAAGGTTCGCCTATCTAATTTTTTTATTCACAAATTTGAGTTCAAATACACCACCTTTTTATTTTAAAATTTATATTAGAATCTATGTATTATCAACAGAGGTTTTTGATTAACTCAAAAAGGCCGATTGTCTGTAGAACATGGATATATGCAGAAATAAAAAAGAGCAAACTCCCTACCACTAAAGTTTGCTCTTTTCTTATTTAGATACCCGTCTTTATTCCATATCATTCTTTACAAAGTTTTGGAATAACCTGTTCTACAATTATAGTAGTTACCACTAGAATCCTTTTTCATTTAAATTACTTATCTAATTTATAGCCTGATTTTAATTATTTTGGCTCTAAAAGATATAAAAGAAAATACTTTTGAAAAATCATTAAAAAAGAAGCTTATTTCAATAAACCGCATGTGGTTCCATCTGTCAAATAGATGATTTGAAAATTCACTATTCTTTTTTTGCGGTTAATTTAAAATTCTCCTGCACCACCTTTGATTTTATTATGTAAAACCTTTATTATTACAGTAAAAATTTACTCAATAATAATTTACTTTTTAAATTTAAATTGGCAGCTACAATTCTTTTCTTTAATTATCCATTTCCCTTTTAACTCAGCTTCAATTAAATTTGCACCCTTTGCTATTATAGCCTTTCTCTTACGCTTAATATCCCAACTGTAACAATTTACGCAGTATTTTAACTTGCTCTGTATTCTTGGGAAATTATCCCCCATACTAATATGCCCACTATCTGTTCTAATCCAAATACCATTTGATTTAGTATCCTTTAAATATTTATCTATTCTTTCAAAAGCTTCGGAGTTATAAAATGAGCCATGATGAGGGGAAGTAATTAAAACATGAGAATCCGACTTTGAGCTTGGTATATAATTACAGGCACTAAAATCGGAATCAGAAGAGATTAAGAGTCTATCTTCCTTTGCCAAAAGTACGATACTCTCTTTATTCACCTTACTTAGTGCGTATTGGTATAGTGCTTTGTAATTTGTAAAAAAACCATTTAATTCTCTATGACATAATGGGGTAAGGACTTCAGAGCTTTTGTCAATTTTCCCTTGTATAAGCGTATTATCTTCAACAAATTCCCACCATCTTATCTTTTTCACGCCCCTAAGAAGGGCTAACAGAACAATTGTGATAATTTTACCGTAGTATTTTAATACCTTATCTTTTAAATTGAGTTTTATAAATCTAGTATCTAAATAAAACCTCCTTATATCTTTAAAGTTAAACAAAGCTTGTAATCTAATAACTTGGTTAACTTCCTCAAAGGTATTAAAATTTTCTAATGAAAAATTTCTGTATATAAAGAATTCATGAATATTAGGTTTGTGGTGGGAGCATAATTGTAATTTTTCTTTCTTTAAATTATCAATAGCTTCTGTTAAAACTGATATATTTTCCTCTTTTATTTTTCTTTGAGTGTCCTTAAGATATTTTCTAGGACTAAACTCTTGGTTATCATTTAATTCCTTTAATTCATTAGCCAAATCTTGTAGAAAAGTACCCTCTCCATTAAGAATTTTACTTAAGTTAGAAGTCCAAAGGGCTGGTAACCATAGTTCTTCACAAGTAAATCCCTCCTGAAAATAACTTATTATTCCATTTGCATGATCAGTATCTGTATGAGTACAAACAACTATTTTAATTTCTTTTTTTTTGAATTTTTTTTTATGGATTTGAGCAAATTTTTCATTTTCTCCACCATCTACAAGAAAGTAGCATTTCTCCTCTCCTTCCATCTTTTTTTCCAGGAGAAATGCATCACCTTGTACATTAAAAGTAGTTAATTTCGTCATTTAATTATTCTCCTTTATAGTGGATTAACATGTTATCCTGCCTACATAATTATTTTCTTTAATAGGCTCTACTACAACTTTTATATATTCAAGGTTATATTAAGAATATAAACGAGGCACGCCTAATGTGACGTGCCTAAATATTTTTATTCGGAAGAAATTCTACTTTCTAGAATTAAGTGTAGATGCGTCTAATGTATAGACTCTTCAAAGTTAAAATACGGATTGTTACATTATAAATATTAAGCCATAGGTTATATTAATTCTTTAACGCCTAGATCTTTAAAGAACTTGTAAGTATCCTTTAGTTTTTCATCCTTCGGAATATACAAAATTAGACTATCGCGCCCTCTAGTTAATAGTACTCTATAGATATTCCTTATAATTTTCTCCTTGTCTAGGAAATTCTCCAATTTTTCGCGAAATTTCCAATTCCCCTGTTCCTTCCAGTAGATAATAGTATCTCTTTTCCAACCGCCACCATTATAGTCATATCTAAAATCTCCTCCAAAATAAACTACAGATGTGTCTAATTCAAGACCCTGTACATCAAATTGGGTGACAAAACTATCTAATTTGGTACATTCTTTTGAAAACCATTCACCGTAATTTTTAATATCAACAATACCACCAGGGTTAATTCTATTCTTCATAGCTCTTTTAATATGTGATGATAAAATCAGACCATAAGAAGCTGTTGTTTTTGAATAAATATCTCGTAGATGCTTTTTACAAACTGATAGATCATTACAAATAAATATCGGAAATGTGTTCAATTTATTTATTTTCTCTAACACTTTCTTTGCTTCATCTATTTTATTATCTAAAACTGCATCGACCCATATTGGCAATAAGTTTGATTCGTGCCCCCTTAGGTAATTTGTAAGGTTAAGTTTTTCATCTTGCACAACATGCATTCCTATTAAAGGTTTAAATTTTTCCGGACAATAAATATTGATGTTAAAATTTGTTTTTATTAACATTTTATTAATTGCTTCTGTCCAGGTTAGAATCCCCCGTTCCTCTCCTTCATGTATTTCTTGTCCATCTCCAACAAGGCACACAAAGTTAATTAACTTGTTATTGTTTTGTACAGATTGTCTAGCTAAATTTAATAACACGTCAGCTTCTGATTTGTCACTTAACGAAAATTTCTTTGACATTTTTTTACTATCCCAAATTCTCTGAGACTCATCAAAGATAATAGTCTGATGATCAAGTTCTTTATAATTCACTTTATTATTAAATATTATATGGTTATCAATGTATTTATCTACGCGCTTTATTATTGATTTGCCATAGTCTATGGAATATCCACTCTTGCTATTACATACGCTATCAACTTGATGTTGTAGTACTTCAACTAGGGTTTTATTTCCTGAAAGGTATATACAATTATTTTTTTCTTTGATCAAATCACGCAGTAGCTTTAAGCCCACCAATGTTTTACCTGACCCAGGCGAACCAGATACAAAAAAGATATTTATCCCCCTATTGCTCTTATTAGTTAATACTTGTTCCTTTAAATAGTTCATAGTTTGCACAATATTTGATTTAGATTTCATAATTTCGGATAAATTCTCTTTTGTAAATATCTCTGTGACTGCACTAGTAATTGAGGGTATAGGCTCATATCTTGATTCTACCCATTCTAATACACCTTCCTTAGAAAGAGGGAGGTCAAGATTTTTTTCTAAGAAAGATGTAAAATTTCTATCATTTAAAATAGACTGTTCATTAACTAATGCAGATCTTCCCGTGAAAAGAAGGTAATCGATAATTTCAAGGTTCTTGTTCCAAGTTAATTTATGATAATTCTTAATATTCCTTGCGTAATGAGATAGTTGAGTAAAGTGCGCTGGTTTTGGTACAGAAGACATCTTATGCTCAATGATAAATAATTTTTTTTGGGTGGGTATAATAATATCGGGGCGTCGCCCATCATCCATTTTGTATTCAAGTATGATATAATGCTGCTTTAAATTTCCGCTTAGATTTTTCAAATGTTTGTGTAAGAAATTCAAACAATCAATCAATGAAATTTCATGCTCTCTTTCATACTTCAAATTATTTAAATGAATATAGTTTTCAACTTGATTCCTTATGTCGTCTATATCACTCTTTATAAGACTTTCAATAGTTCCACACCAACCGTAGTTCATTATTTTTCCTCCACTTAATAGAATAAAGTATTGATGAAAAGTCTGATATTTTTAGGTTTTAGCTCACCTCAATTACATTAATCCTTAATACATTGAAATTTCTCACGGAACTAAAGTACTACAATTATAACAGTTACTATTTTACTATTTTATAACTGTTTTGGATACAAAAAGTAGTTGTTATTTAATGTTCTGAATTTGTCATATTGAGCCAATGGATTTATCAATACTTCTTTTTGTATAGAATCTTGTTATGATGATAAGCATGGGGTATTAGGTATTTCTCCCTGAGTGATAAAAGTTGAAAAGATTGAATTCATACTCTATGAAAAGTCTGTATCGTAAAAAAACATTTTAATGATTTTGGTAGAAAGTAATATAGTAGACAAAAACCATCCTTTGTTCTAATGAACAAAGGATGGTTTTTTACATAATTGATAAATTTTTCATGATGCTTATTTTAATTAGTCTCTAACTATCTCTTTCTAGAACTTAGAGTACAGTTCCTGAAGTGTATAATTCAGTTATTTTTTGATTGAGTATATTTCGATCCCATAACATAATGTTAGAACTAATAGCTTGATTTTGTGCTTGTTTAGTAAAGTAGTGATTTGTCACGACCATACCCTTGTCTAAATTATAGTATGACACTCCGGCAATTGCCTCTTGAACAGCCTTATTAGGAACCTTATTACTATAACATTTAGCTTGTATACCTATGGAGGTACCCTTCTTCTTAGCAATTACGTCGATACCATAGTCTCCAGAGCTTTTTGTAATTTCGGTAGTGTAACCCATGCGAGTAAACAATTTAGCTATAAAGAATTCGAATTCATATCCATTCATTGTATCAATCATTTCAATCGTAACTTCTTGATTAGATGAACTATCATCTGAATATAGATATGCTTCAAATTCATCTAAATCATCCTGCTTGCCAATCTCATTAATTAAATCCCTAACATTTTGTACCATTTGGTGGTACGGATCTGGGTTATGCCTATGATAAGAATCGTAGTCGTATGAAACTTTATTTTGATTTAATAAAAAGAATGTAAAAGATATCATATCATCATCATTTTCTAGGTTGAAAAAATCTAATGCTCTACAGGCCATTAAACAATTCGAAAGTGTCATATCTTTTATGCTCTTAAAAGATTCTGCATTTTCCTTTAAAAATGTAGAAGATATATCAGCTACTATGACCTCTTTAACTATGTTTCGTATTTCATAATCAATTAAATAATTCTCACCTAATACATACCCTTTTTCCTTCAAAAAATTTGAGAGTGGGGAGATAGTTTCGTCAAAAGATTCTTCCCATTCGAACATCGATACTAATTCAGTAAGTCTATAATGATTCTTAATTTCCTTAATATAAAAACGTTGGATTAACTCAAAAGGTTTACCAGTATTTAGGGATTGTCTTATTTTTTTAAGTTCCTCTTTTTGAGTATTATCTAGTTCTGTTAAATATTCTTTGATACCTTGCTCAAATTCATCATTAGGTTCGTATTCTCTTTGTCCTATAAATACACTCTTCGAAGAGCCGTGATCAAATATGCGCAAAGAATGTTTCATTATTTCGGAATCAGTCGGTAACTGCTGCCAATCAACCACATGTGTAGATGGATTCCACTTTGAATATGAATGGCAATATAGTTTATCATCCACTAAAATGATGATACAACTATAGCTTTCTCTTAAATCCATTAATTTAAAGTGATTTTTATGCTGTGTCTCTAATTCATTAATCCAATTCATTATATTCTCTGGAATTGGCCCTTCCCTATTTTCTATTGGTTCTGGATTATCAATAACTTTGACATATATATCTTTATTAGTATGGATATACAAATCATATAAAACGTAAGGTTCCCAAGGGTATAGTATACGGGAAATGAGGTTATATTCTCTTGGGAAATATATAGCCAAGGTATCATCTTGAAGTATATGAACTTTGCTTGATTCTAGAGCTTCGCGGTCGCGCGAATTCCATATATTTGTACACACATTTTGAGTAACAACCTCCCAGAGCTTATCAAGATTATCTAAAGGAATAAATTCAATTGAATCTGTACTATTTACAAAGATGATTTCAACACTATTACCAGTCAAAGTATTTAGAGTAAAAGGAAGAAGATTATTAATATCGGTCTGTGACGATTTCCACCATTTTCTTAATGCGCCTATTTCATCTCCATGGCAGTCAATAAACAGCCTTCCATCTCGGAAAGTTCGCACTTTTATCATATCGAAATAATATTGCTTATTATTATGAATTAAAATTTGAACTAATGTATCATAAATCCTATTCCACATTAACTCGTTGTTTTCAAGAGAGACTTCTTCTATTTCCGTTATATTGGGGGAAATCTTGATGTCAGCAAACCCTCTTGTTCTCAAGGTATATTCTATTAATCTATTAATCAAAGGATTTTCAGTTAATTCAATATGCTCTGAATCATATCCAATGAATAGTGTATTATCTCTTACTGCTTTTAAATAAAGTGTATCGAAATTGTATTTATAATTAGATTCTAATTTAAAATCGTGTATTAAAAAATCCCAATTATCAATTAAGTCTATTAGCAATGGGATAAACTCACCATCAATTAATGATTCATTTTGTTCAAGGTACTCTACTCTCTGTTCTAATTCCTTATAATCCTGAATCTGTTGCTTCCGTTCTCTTTCTGCTAGGAATTCTGTTTCTCCGTCCAACATATGTTTTGCTAGCAATTGAAATACTTGTTCTATTTCTGATACATTTCTTTCTAGATCACAATTAAGGTCACCTTTATTATAAAATGTTATAGAAATAGCGTGAGAATATAGATCTTGATTCCTTTCTTTTATCTTTAAAGATAAGTTAGGGACATTAGATGTGAGCTTTTGCTTAAATTCTGCCAGAATTTCTTCTACATTTTGATCTCTTGCTAGAAGATATAATTCATCATTACTCCATAAAATAACAGATTCAGAACCAAAATCTATACCTATCTCTTCTATTTCACTAAAATTTATTTGATAAATTTCGCTATGCTTATGGATGTTTGAGTGAGCATATTTATTTTTTTGATTACTCTCATAAATACCAATTTTTCTTTTTTTCTCGTCTACAAAAAGAACTTGATTCAGAGGGGCATTAATATACTGATAATTGAAACTAAAATCAGCAAACTTTTCTTTTGCATTACTCATAACTTCATCTTTTCTAATTTCATATTTTGATCTTTTAGGTTCTTTATTTGATACTTTTTGCTTTCTATTGAAAAAATTCCACACAATTAATCACACCTTTAAACAATAATAAGAACCAATGTATGAAGCCAGTGGAGTTAGTGGAGTTAGTATAGTTAATAAGTCTATATATCCATATAATAGGTCTTATTGTTTAGTTATTTTATTCATCATATCACGAGAAATAGTTAAATATTACAACTTTTATCTATAGCTAAAAAGATTTTTTTGAACCTTTTAAAAAAACTAGCCAGCCAGTGTCATATCATAAAATTAAAGAAAGTATAGACGCAATAACCTAGAATAGAACTGTTAACTAAATAGGAGGGATAGATTCTGAATCGTTCAAGAGAGAAGAAAACCACAAATTTTTATATACCAAGTAAGGGACCCGAAAATTGGGGAGAATTATTAGTAAATGAGATTGAGCAGTTTAAATCAGGATATTCTGCAAAAACGCTAGCATATTGCTGGGAAAACCAAAATGGGTTTCTATCGGATATCAAATCATCATTTCTCGATTCCAATATTGAATTATTTAAAAATGTTGAATTACTGTTAGGTCTACCAGAGTATAAGGTTAGCTCACCAGGTGGCAGTCGTGCTTCACAAAACGATATCTTTGTTTTAGCTAAAGGACTATTACACGAGAAGTCAGAGCAACTGATTACAATTGCTTTTGAGGGAAAAGTAAATGAGGATTTCGGTAGAACAATTGGTAAAAGACTAGGACTCGAACCTAGTAATAGTTTAAGAAAAAGAGTTCAATTTCTTCTTGAAACACTTGGATTAGAAAGGTTGCCTGACACGGATATTTCCAGACTTAGATATCAATTATTATACAGATCAGTTTCAGCAATCCTTCTTGCTCAAAAATTTACGCCTCCTAATGCTCTTATGTTAATTCATTCTTTTAGTGAAAGCGAGAAAGGATTTGTAGACTATGAAAAGTTTAGTTTTCTTTTTGGCTTAAATGCTGTAAAAAATCAGATAATAGGTCCTATTCATCTTAATGGAATTGATTTATATTTTGGATGGGTTCAAGGAGATCAAAAGTTTTTAATATATTAATTTCTAGAATGAATAAAATTAACAAGATTTAATTAGCAAATAAACACAGGAGATTTTCTACTGAATCATTATTAAAAACCTAAAATAAACATGTGTTTTTTTACATGTCTTTTCAAAAAAAGAAAATCACATTTGTGATTTTCTTTTTTTGAATCTTAATACCTTCAATTAATTTATTTTCATAAAATATAATAATTGTTATGTTAGTTAGAATATTGAACAACCCATTCTGCCATGATAGTTCTCCATTTTTTTATTTTTTCTGCGACTTCTGATTTAATACTCCATTCATCTTGTTCAGGCCTCTCAACTATTAAACGCTTCACTTCTACTAATCTATAAACCTTAAGAAAAAGATCAGTAAAACTAACACTCGGGTCATTAACAGATAAAATGAATAAGCTCATTCTATTGACAATATAAAGTAATATGTCAGGTGTTAAAGTTAAAGTAATTACATCATCTCGATCTTTCCAGAGTGCTGTAGGTACCTCGAAAGCAGGCGAATACGAGATGGATGACTGACTATTTGGTGTTAAAACCCCAATAATATCCCATTTTTCATATGGAATATCTATGATATTATCAACGTTATACTTTCGTAAATCGCGTTTTATTTTATCCAATAGAGATTGCTCAAGCTTTTGTAATTCCTCGTATTTCATTGAAATGGGGGCTTCATAATTATCGTAACGAATAACCGCGGATTGGAGCCATTCAGCTATGAATGCAGGATCATCTAACTGTTTATTAGGCAATTCTAGCACAGGTGATAATGTTAGTTTATTATCCAAAAGATATTCCCATGTTGTAATCTTGCTTATATCTCTTAATCTCTCAAAACAATCCAAGCAATCTACATATTCAATTTTTGTTCTAGAAAAGTACTCAATGGTCTGTGCGCTTAACGGATGTTTTCTTTCTTTATTAAAATCTTCATAAACTTGTAATTGAAAGCTTTTACTTTCAATTTCTTGTTTCATCTTTTGAGTTTTAGGACCCATACCTTTCTCGGTTCTTGTCATAAAAACCATACACCTAACGAACGGGTGAGTTCGTAACATCTTCGTAAAATCAGTTTTCATTTTCGATGCAATCTTACCATCTTTATCTATAGTATCATGATGTACCCCGTAAACGGCCAGTCTACTCGTCCTGCTTATTATTCCGTCGTTGCTCAAATCACCTAATGGCCCAATGGCTCTTGTAGCGCGAAATTTTCTATTCATTATTTTTTGAAATCTATTACAAAATTGTTGAAATTCATTTTCATCGTAACGTTGAATTTTAGAGCAAAATGCATCATATGTCATCGCTAGTTTTTCCAGTTTCATTCCTCCACATCAATTGAGTTTGATAATAATAGTTCTAAGTTCCTTTTATTATCTTTTCAAGTAATATTTATCTACTAATTTTTTAGAATAATCGGCTCATAACACTTAATCTTAAGGGATATTCCTAAAATATTCCCTTGAAATTCAGCGCTTTTTTTTTATAGTATAATGCACTTAATAAAAAGTTACAAAAATAAAAAAATTTATTATTACCATTAGAATGGACTAGATGGAGGTATAGCTAAGTGAGGGCTTATACGAGCTGGACTCAATACTTTGAGCAAAAGTATGATCAAAATTAGATTGTGGAACAGAGGGATCTGAGAAACTAGAGGAAGGGCCCAAGCTTGTTGAATGGCAATCATCTTCACTTAGTCCTACAGCATATCCAGTTAAAGCTCCCATCTTCTGATACTTCCTTACTTACAAAATAATAAATTGCTTAACCCTAATCTAATCAATTTTGAGATAGTTTTTAAAAAAAGATCTCAGTATGTATTTGATGAGCTAGCCCCTCTGGTGTTTCAACAAACAAATACAATGAAGCTGTCGTATCAATAAATAAATCTTCAATGCTATAGGCATGAAAATCATCAGGGGCCACATATTGTAACACCAAACTAGAAATATAGTTCGAAGCCTTGATATATCTCTCCATGGATGGATTCACCACGTGGATATCTTCTTTCCTTTTAGGAATGTCGAAAAGACGACTTCTTGTTTTGATCCCTTCTTTTTTTAATAAAGGTGTCGCAGCTAACACAACAGATCCCGAGCGTTTGATATCTCCTACAACAGCAAGCTTAGTTTTTAACGGTCTAACCCTGATATGACTGAGGAAACCGAAGCAAAGAACGATTTCATGTCGATGCAAATAATGACTCTGTTTGGTAGCTGCCCATAATCCATTGAAAGTACCCCTCAATAAAGAACGTTTGTTCTTTATTATATACGAACGAACGTTCTTTATTCAATACAAACGCTAAAGTTTTACCGATTATTGCTATTCTATTGGAAGTGAAGAAGCTGTGAATATTAAATTTTCTTATTCTGATAAGAAAGTACCTTTTGTTCATAGAAGAAACTCATCAAAAAGAAATTTTGTTCCCGTTAAGCAAAGGCTTCTTTAAACTAATAATGAAAAGTAGGATGCATATTTATCCCGCTTAACTCATTATGTATTTTTGTACTTTCACTGTACTATTTCTGCTATTTAATATGTAGTCATTGTTCCTATCTGAATTTATACCCCCAATACTTTCAGCAAAAATGTAACCAGAGTAATCTATCCAAATTATTTTATTTTCCTTTTCAATAGGGTACACTTTCCAATGTTCTTTAGAATCCTTTGGAATCTCTCTGAGTAGCTTTACTGGAATTTTAGCTTGTGTTAATGTGGTTTTCTTGTTTGTATTTGTAAAATGATTTTCGGTCCATTTTTGAATTTTTCTTACGTCAAATATGCTATCATCTATTTCTTCATACATAGCATAGTATTCACTGTAGTACTTTTGTGCTTTTTCATTTGCTTCTTTTCTAGTTATTTCAATATTACATGACATTATAAAAGCGACCACAGGGTCTAATGTTCCCCAATTTATTAATTCTTTTATCCAAAAAACAATCCAGGGAAGTTCTGTTTTTTCCCAATCTTCAATTTTAAAAGCTACTAATTCTCCTTGATAAACCTCGTCAAATGCTAGAGATAGTACTGTGCCAATTCCCCAATTATACTTATAATTAAAGTTTTCATTTATAAACTTAATCCAACCAGCTACGTTTTTTTGAGGTTTTATCGTAGCATTTTCCGGAGAAAGCCACCAATTTAATATTAATTCCCAACTAACAAAGGCTTGGTCTTTACCCACGCCTTTTTTTATTGTAAATTTTTTTAACTTGTTTATCTCTTTCACATTATTTATAAGGAATTCTACTCGTTGCTCTTTATTCCATTTAATATAGTCAAAACCTGTTTTTAATTGGGATATAATTTGTTCATAGGATTCAATAAGTTGAACTGCATATCTTGGTTCTACACTTGATTTATAAAATCTTCTTCGTTTTTTACTATCCGGATATATATCCTCAATTAGGGATACTCCCCTTCGAACAAACACTTTTTGAGTTAAAGATTGTTGAGAAGTTGAGTAATATGCATATGTTTTCTTCCACAATTCAGTTAGCATATGCTCGACTCTTACTAAATTCATATTATCATCAGCTTGTTCTATTTCAACTATCGCAGCAATTAGAATACTATCTAAAGTATCTAGAGCTTGTTCAGCTTCCATCCCAGAATTCTCTTCAAAAATTTGTTCATTTTCTGAGGGAATGGCTTTCTCTAACCAATCAAAAAACTCTTCTTCAGAATTAGATTGTGTGATTAATCTCCATTTATCCTCTATATACGAAATTAATGTAGCAAGGGGACTTATACCTGTATTTATATTATTTCTTTCCTTGTTCTTTAATAATTCATAATCATTAATTAGTTCTTCATAATAATGTCTTGCATTCCAAGAACCAGGTCCAACATAAGAAGATTTTGCTTCCAGGAAAATTAATGCTTTTCCCTCTGTACCATTTCCTGGCCGTCCAGCTCTCCCAACTAAATTAGCAAACTCAGATACTGGTATCTTTTCTCCTCTTCTTGCAAGAGTTGGTATTAACACGATATCAAAAGGCAAGTTAATTCCTTCAGATAATGTGGAAGTTGCAATTACAATTGCTATAACTTTTTTATTTATAAGTTCGATTAGCATTCTGGATAATATACTAGGCATCTTACCATAATGTACTATTATACCTTTTTTAAGTAACTTGTATTCAATTGAAGTTTCGCCATAATAATCTGCACATACTTTAAGACTTTTCTCCCAAAGGATTTTATTGTAACCAACAGTTGGTATATTAAAAAAAGAAGGTAGGGTGTTATCTTTAAAAACTCTGTCAATAATATGCAAAAAATCTGTAGCATATCCATTAATATGTTGTGCTATAGATATTAATACTGTCGATTGCTTTCCATTTTCTTTATTTTGAGCAAGTTGCATCGCTGCCCAAAATAAATATGGTCGAGATCTTTTAGTGAATTTCATTTTTTTACCAATATACCTTTTTGGTAAATTATTAAGTTCGATAGGAGCTGTGTCAAAGGGTGATGGAATAAAAGGAACATCTTCTGTTTTACTATCATTAAATGTTTTAAAGTTTAATGAAGAACCATTTAAAAGATCATATCGTATTTCAAAGTTTCCATTTTTAAAATACTCTAGCCTACCAATTAACTGACGTGTACTCCTATACCCAGATTCTTCAGGTATAGAGTTTTCTGTTTGAGTTATCCAATCGGATAATTTTTGTGCTCCAGTTCCAATTACAGCTGATAAAGCAACAACAGAGCGATTATTGTCATGTAAAAAATTAATTAGCCTGTTCGATAAAGATTCTAATCTTAAAGTGCGATTATCTCCTGAAACTAAACTTTCAATGTTTTCATCAAATTGAACAGAATGTGCTTCATCTATAATGACAAGAGATATTCTTGGAATAAATAATGGTCCCATAAATCTAAGTAGAGCCTCTGCCTTTTCATATGTACATATCAATACGGTTTTTTCGTTTTGGTTAATCCAGGCATCTGTTGGACCCCAATCTGTACCTCCATAAAGTCCAGTTACTTTAATAGCCTCATTAGAAATATCCTTTAATACATTATTTAGCTTCCATTCAATCTCAGTAGCTAATGCTCTTGAGGGGACCAGGTAAAGGACTATTGGTTCAATGTTTTCAAGCAAATTGATTAAGTTAAAACTTTCATAACCCTTTTGAGTTTTTAAGTCACTAAATAAATTAATTAAGGTAGCTAATTCTGCTATAGTAGTTTTTCCAGATCCTGTGGGAGTACAAAGTACAAAAGATTTTTCAGTTAATAACTTATTAATTCCTTTTATTTGAGAAGGCCATAATTGCACTTTATTGTGAAGAAAATTTCTTCTATAGTATTTTTCTATAGATTCTACAAGTGAGTTATTCTTATACTCTAGTAATGGATTACCTTTTTTTCTTAAGGAATTTTCAACGATTTCGTTTAGCATTAAAGATATGAGTTTTACTAAAAGCCAATTCAAAGAATTTGTATCATGTAGTAATAATTTACTCATTTCCTCCATTTTATTTATAGCAAGAGTTAATCTATCTGTTTCTCCCCATTTTAGATAAGCAAATAAAATCCCTATGATACTTAGTACTTCTCTTATTACATATTCGTCAGTATTTGTATTGAACAATTCTAAATCATTTTTAATATTTTTGGTGTTGGTCTGCTTCCAATAATCGATTAATTGTTGTTCAATTTTCCGAAAATCATTTTTAAGTAATAACCTTATTATTTCCGATTCATTTTCTTCTCTGGGACGTTCGTTAATTAACCCTAGAGCAAGAGCTGGATAGCCTGCTATTTGGTAACAGGCAGCAGATAATAAATAAAGAGGATAATTAAATATATTAACCCTTGGGTGTGACAACCACTCTAATATTTCGCCTGCTATTTTAAAGTTGATTTTCCATTCGTTATTACGTTTATTCTTTTCTTGTACTCCAAAGTATATAAGTTTAATTGCTTCATCGAATCTTTCTGTAGCCTCTTCATTAGACCAACTTATTAGCCCTAATTGATTCATATTCATTTTTGAAAACTGACTATATAATTTGGCTATTCTTGGAGGTATTTTATTTTTATTAAATTCTTGTTTGTATTTTTCAATATATGAATCTATATTATCGCTGGTATTATGGTCATCCATTTTAATCTTCCTTTCTATATAGAGTCTTCACTAAAGAATCTACTTCTTCTAAATGAACTTCCACAGCAAGTAACTTTCTTTCTCCTTTATAAAATTCATGAGGTTTATCATTAGGAATCCAATTATCGTTCCTCTTAGGAAATTGTCCGCATACATAACTAACCATATCTATACGCTCGTGTTCCTCATTATCATTAAGAGAACAGAAAAGGTTAGATATTGCCAGTCTCCACTTCTTAGAATATTCTGTATCATAGTCATTTAGTATTTCCAAAATCCTCAGGAGCTCTACAGGCAAGGGGTTATGATCACTAAGTTTTAAATGGGCTTTATTTACCATTGAACTATCATGCTTTGCTGAGCATTTCGCTTCACAAAAAAGTGTTTTCACAATCTTACTATCGCTAGAATCTAACAAAAAAGCTAGACAATCATCTCCTGTTCTTCCAACGGTAGCTTTCTTCATCTCTCCTGTTCTTCGGTAATTTTCTAACTGATCTGTGGCAGTGTGATGAAAGCGAAAAAAGTAAACGGGCACTTTCCATCCCTCTACATTAAAGGGAGAGTAATTTTCAGCAATAACTCCAGAGAATACTTCTCCAAAGTATCCTTTAAGAGTTGTTAAGTCTAATTTGTGAGGGTAATAATAAGCTGGATCATTGGATCCTAAATTCTCAATTTTTATTGTCGGATCTAAATTTTTCAATAAAACCGAACGACGATGATTTTTATAATCTTGATGTGCATTGTCGATTATTAGTTGTAAATCAGCAAGTGCAAATGTCCTTTTACTCTTACTCTCTTTTAACAATATGTGCTGATAATTTAAATCGTTCTGCTCACTCATAGTTGGTATTAACCATGCAAGTATATTTTGACTCTCTAAATTTTCATTCATTTAAAACCTCTCCAAAATTTAATTAAGTACAATAATTAATTTTCATATAAACTTATAGGTTCTTAAAATAACTTTCATTCAAAAAAACAGAACAATATTACTAAGTATATTTTACCATATCAAATTGTTAAGGTGGTTGAAATTATGTAGATAAGACGATTCAATTCTTGCTATATAGAAGATACAATGGATTTCCACCTACAAGATATCTTTTCAATATATTTTCATTTAATCTTCATACTAAATTTAAGGGACTTTAGTTAAATATAAACTATCTGAAGAATCCGGGAAGATTTTGATATATAATAAATTTACTCAATAAAAAATTCTAATTCCTAGGGGGAGTTTAAAATTACCAATATGCACATACAACATTATTTAAGTAAGTTAAAAGGTTTATTTGATTTTGACTCAGTTAAAATTCATGGAGGACTTTAGAACTAAAAGAAGTTTCCTCAATCTGTCATTATCACTTGAATAATTTATTTGCATTTAGCGAAATCCAGTCAAAGATGAATTGGAAATTAAAGTTGAATTTATCCATTGATATACATAATTCGATTATTGGTGAGGGATTTTAATGAGTGGTTTAGAGAAATTAGAGCGATGGAATGGTGTCATTAGTGAAATAAAAATTGATGTAAAAAAAACAACTATATATAATAAAGAGGCTTATGGAGAAGTAGAAGGTATAATTATTGATTGGGACCTTCCAATCATTGTTCATGTAAAAAGAATTAATTTAGTACTTACTCCTGTCAATTTTTATATTGGATCCAAAAATGCATATAGTCTAAACAAAATTGAGCCAACAGGTAATATGGATAAACTTATCGATGCGTTTATTAGCCACGAAAAAGCAAGGGTTAAATTAGTATCTCTTCCTTAATGGTTAATTTCTAAAAAAGAGTTTTTATAAACTCTTTTTTGTTTATATGCAAAATGTTATATCGCTAATACTTGTTGTGTTGACCGGCCTAAAGTTCTAAAAAATAGAAAATAAAAACTTAGATACAAGACTTCGGGTACAAAGCTAGAAATCTAAAGACAAAGGGTCAAAATCAATCCTTTCATATGTTTATTTATTCCTTTTATTCCAATAAAAACGTTCGTAAATGTGTATGATTTTCAGTATACGTCCGTAATCAATTTTCTAACTTAAACAAACTATAAAAATGATAGATTTCCTATCTGAAATAAAAGTCCGTAAACGTATACTTTTACGGGCGATTGATTTGACTATGTTTCAAAATGCAAAAAGAACAAAACTAAGGGTTTTCTTTGAATTGTTAAATTGACTTTTATATTTCATTAGATTTTTCTAGGTTATAGTAGAATTCCCAGCGTGTTTCCCCTTCTTTTAACTTGAAACAACTTACGCTACAGTCATGCTAAATCGTATTTCACCATAAAAAATCCCTGCATATCAATACAGGAATTTTGATCAAAAGATAGTTTATCCTTACAAGAAACATCAATTAACAAGGAGTATCATATACCTTATTCAACAATGTTTTAAGTTGATCAATCTCTTCATCACTTAATTGACGCGTAACAAAGAGATGCGCGTCTTTAACTAAAGGCGAAAGTGTCTTCTTTAACTCTTCCCCTTTTTCTGTAAGAAACAGATAATGTGAGCGACGATCTTGTTCACTGAATGTTCTTTTTATGAATTCTTTTTCCTCCATCGCATAAATCATTTCTACGATAGTTGTTTGTTTCTTATCAATCGCTTCTGCTAGTTCTTTTTGAGTTATCCCTTTTTGAGTGTCTAGAACGTTAATAATGCTCCATCGCACTGGAGTCATGCCATAAGGTTTGAGTTTTTTCTTAAAATAATTCATTACTTTTACATCTGTACGATGAATAAGATGGCTTGTTAAATCATGTAAATCCATAACGTCACCTCTGAAAGATAGAAAAATATAAGGCTTTATTAGTAGGCGATACCTACACGTGATCCTATGTAATACCTACTTTTTATCTGGCTAAATGTAAATTCTGCTGTGTCTGACACGGATATTTCAGTCCCGCCCTCTGGCAAAAAATTGTCGTCCACGCGATATTCACCTATGCTTTCTCCATCCGGCAAATACGTAGGACAGACAATCGTCCATTCGAGGCTGGATTGTTTTAGCATAGTGTAAACTTTATAATGTTCTTTTGCTGCACGGACTGACCTACCCTTTGATTTCCTTAGCTCATAGCGCATTGATTGTGGAATGCTTCTGCTTTGTAAAATACCAGCAGTTCCTATAGTGATAATCCGTTGTATGCCTTCCCTTTTCATTGCTTCGATAATCAGTGGCATACTGTCTGATAAAGTAGTAGTCCCGTCCGTATTTAGGGCACTAATAACTACGTCAATCCCACCTACTGAACGAACAATATCATCTTCGTTTAAAACATTTCCTTGAATAATCGTTAACTTTTCATTAGTTATTTGGATCTTTTCTGAAGTGCGAACTAATACCGTAACGTGATGTCCGTCATGAAGAGCATGATTCACTATTTGACTTCCCACTCGTCCAGTTGCACCTAAGATTAAAATATTCATGATAACGAACCTCCCCTTCCCCATTCAAATAGTACTCTATACTAAAAGTTGTTAGACAATCTTTTTTAACAGCTAAAATAAAAACCACGAAGCAGATCGTGGTTTTTATTTCGCAGGTATCCCATCTACTTTAACTTTAGCTGGCTTCGTGATTTTCCACCCTAGCAGGATCACAATGAAACCCATAATTATAAGAAGATATAATGTAGGAACAAAACTTCCTAGATAATCATGAAGAAATCCAATTATAAATGGACCCACCGCACCAATCATATATCCAATGGCTTGAGTCATTGCTGACCAATTACTTGCTTCTATAGGTGAAGCTGTCTTATCTATTGGTAACAATAAGGTTAGCGAGACAAGACCACCGCCACCAATTCCTAAACATATACTTGAAATAATCGGCGTTACGTTTGTAAAACATAAAAGAGATAAACCAACAATCACACTGAGGGTAAAGAATGTAATCCAAAATCTTTTATTTGGCAGTACTCTCAGGAGACTAGGCAATAACAAAGTAGCTGGCAACTGTGCAATCATAGCTATTGTACCTGCAAGACCACCAAATGCTGGCGTCCACCCTTTTTCCTCTACAATGGCTGGCAGCCATGCCGCAAAACAATAAAATAACAGAGTTACAAGTCCTACAAACGAAGTTAATAACCAGGCCTCTTTATTTTTTAATGGCAAGAAAGCCTTCCTCTTTTGTGAAAATTTGCTTTTAGGAGTATGAGATTGTTTTGTTACCATCAACCAAAGTGGAATGGCGAATAAAGCAAAAATACTCCAAAATGCTAATCCATTTTTCCATGAGTTATTGAGCCAGTGTTGAAGCGGTGTCGTTAGCCCGATGGAAATGGATGCACCCACTACCATTGAAGTAGAATATATGCCTATCATCGATGCCGCCTTCTCTGGAAAGTAGCTTTTGATAAAACCAGAAAGTAAAGGACTTACAACACCAATTCCTGCCCCAATTAATAAAGCCGTTATTAATAGGTATAGTGATGAATTTGTAAAAACACGTAGAAACGTTGCAATACCTATACACGATATAAAGAAAGTGATCACTTTCTCTGATTGATAGCGATTTGCTAAACGGCCAGCAAATAACGAACAAAAACCAAAACATAATAAAGGAATAGAAGTGAGTAAACTTGCTGAAGTAGAACTCATGCCTAGTTCCTTCGTTATTCCATGTAAAACTGGGCTGACTGACGTTATACCCGGTCTAAGATTAAATGCAGCTAGTATAAGTGCAAATAGAAATAATATATTGCGATTGACCATACTAATTACCTCCGGTTGATTTCTTGAAGTTTAATTCTCTTTTAGGGTACATTAGGTTCTAACATAAATAAAATGCATATTAATTATATAGGAGATAACAAAATTGGTATGAATAAATCACAAATTGAACTTATTGTTCAGATATCGGAAACCGGAAGTTTTACAAAAGCTGGTGAAGAACTGCATATGACACAGCCTGCGGTAAGTCGTGCCGTAGCAGCTATTGAATCAGAATTAGGAACGACGTTAATTAAGAGAAATAAAAAGAATGGATTATTTTTTACGGACGTAGGCGAGCGTGTATTAGTTATTTTTAGAAATATCCTGTGTGAATTTCAAAAAGTAGATGAATTAATTGCGGCTGAACAAGGATTAGAAATTGGTAAGGTTCATATTGGCACCTACCCAACTGCTTGTACAAGATTTATCCCGAAAATTATACGTACAATGGAAGATAAGTACCCTGGTCTAGAAATCAAGCTTTCAGAAGGAAGTGTCGATCAAGTGAAAGAGTGGCTGCGTTCTAAATCTATTGATGTAGGAATTATTATTCCTCCTTATAAAGATTTTGATATCGTACCCTTAATGAAAGATCAATTGATTGTCATTATGCACTCAAGTCACCCTTTATACGAGAAAGACACAATAGGTATTCCTGACTTACAAGATGAAGATATCATACTTGGAAGAGGCGGTTATGAAGTACAAGTCCATGACTTATTTAAAGATTTTAACTTAAAGCCTCAAGTACGATTTGAAGTTGATTACATCGACACAGCGCTAAGTATGGTACAAGAAGGATTAGGCATTACCATTACAACCAAAAAAAATATCTTGTCGCTGCCAGAACAAGTAGTTTTTCGAGAATTAGAGCCGAACACGTTCAGAGACATTAATATAGCAGTGCTAGATAGGAAAGATACATCAAAAGCAACAGATGCCTTTAACCAAACGGCTCGTACTCTTTTTACTGACGAAGATGCTTAGGTATTGCTTTATATGTTTTGAGAGGGAAAGTTATACATTAGTACTTAAATAAATGACCTTTATGAGAAAAAACTACCGTTGGCGGGGAACGGTAGTTTTTTCTATTTTAGGCTGTATATGATATTCATTTCTTATTAACATAAAATGGATTATAGGTATCTACAAAAATAAAAAAGAAAATTATTGTAATCGACCTTGTATATAATTAGGAATCTATATTGAACTCATTAACTGAAAAAAGTATTCGGACTTCTGAGTTTTATTTAAGCTATACCATGAATCTAATGTATTTGATGCAAATACATCTAATTTCTTTAATACGTCCCTCGCGAATTCTAGAGGTGCTACTCCTGAAGCAGTAATCATGTTATTATCGGATACTACAGGTCCAATCTCATACAACTTCTCTCCTTTATAATTAGGACAGACCATTTTTGTATATTCTAAGTTATTAAGCGTATGCTTTCTAGAATCTAAGTATCCACTATTTGCAAGGGCATCAGTAGCCCCACAAATTGCAGCTACAATAGTACCAAGCTCTAAAACTTCCCCAACTTTTTTCAATATAGGTTGATGAATCTCCTCACTCCATGTATTCCCTCCCGGTAGAATTAAAAGATCTTTATCCAGAAGAGTGCACTCATCAAGAGAAATATCCGGCTGTATACTCAGCCCCCCATTGTTTTAATAATTTCTTTATTAACTCCTACCGTCATTACTTTTAAAGGGGCTAAACCTTGCCTGAAATATCTTCCTGAATTTAGTTCAGCAATTAAATATCCATACTCCCAATCTGACATTGTATTAAATACATAAATATAAACTTTTTTTGTTTGCATAGTAAGCCTCCCGAACTGACGTTCTCTATATTATACCATTTTAAAGGCATATATCTATAAAAATGTTAAAATATTCAGAAAAAATTAAGGGGATTGAGAATCATTTGAAAGAAAACAAAATAGAAAAAGTCGTAATAGTAGGATTAACAACTCCACATTGTGTATCAACTGTTACTCGAATGAGTAATAATTTAGGCGAGTAATAATTTAGGATTTGAAACGTATCTCATATCAGATGCCACAGCTGCATTTGCAATAAAAGGAGCAGATAATGCATATTATCCAGCTGAACAAATACATACTGTATCATTAGCAACTTTAGATAATGAGTTTGCCAAAGTTTTAACAACTGAAGAATTGATCAAAAAGTTAAATTTGACTGAAAATCACTGTCGAAATAAAGATAAACCACAAACCTACTGCGATAACGATCTCCGTTCCATAAGCCCAACATACCCAGCTAGCTGTATCAGCTGAAATAAACTGAGAAAAACTACTCAAAAAGAAAAGAGCAGCTTTTGGATTTAATACATTACATATAAACCGATATAAGCAAGCTATGACTTTGTTATGATTTCTGACAAAAACAATCTAATATTATTTTTCATTTTATTATATTTAGATTGCCTACGTTGAATAATATCTACTATAACGAGCAAACTAAACAAGACGCCGTGAGGCATCTATCCAATACTTTAAAATCCTTGTTGTTTTAAATAGAAAAACCTACTGGTGCCAGATGAACCAATAGGTTTTTCTGTTTTATAACAAAGTACACGACAGTTGAAACTTCATAGCTCTGAAAAGCTACCTCCAATCCTAGACATTATAGTAGAAGTAGTTACTTGTTCGCATTATATTTTAAAATAGTGGCACAAAACCTGTTGGAAAGGTACACACTGATGAGTGCTTTTAAATAGCTAGGACTGAAATAATGCTAATGCTTTAATGAAACTGAATTTTTTCATACCCTTTTCCTTTTATTAAGAAAATACATTCACACATGTATGACAATTGTCATACTAACTACTTGACGTTTATATCTTTTATTACCAGCTACTATGTTCTACTATAAATATAAAGAAAGAAGAGTTGAATACTAATCAATGTAAAGAAAGATGTAAGGAGGAACACATGAGCAAACAAAAAACGACTGAATTAAGAAAAAATGTAGCACCTTTTGAAAAATCCAATACGAAATCGAGTATAAAGCAATTAATAAACACATTTCTTCCGTTTTTACTACTTTGGTTTCTAGCTTATAAAAGTTTGTTCGTTTCTTATTGGCTAACACTGCCAATAGCTATTGTTACAGCAGGGTTCGTCGTCCGAACCTTCATTATTTTCCATGATTGTTGTCATCAATCATTTTTCAAAAACCGAAAAGCGAATAATATCCTTGGCACAATCAGTGGGGTTATCACCATGTTTCCGTATGAACAGTGGAAACGAAGCCACTCGATTCATCATGCCACGAGCAGCAACTTAGATAAACGAGGAACTGGTGATGTGTGGGTCATGACAGTTGACGAGTATGTTACAGCTTCCTACTGGGGGCGGTTAGCTTACCGAATGTACCGCAATCCACTTGTTATGTTTGGATTAGGTCCCATCTATCTTTTCTTAGTTTCTAACCGATTGAATCGAAAAGACGCGAAACGAAAGGAACGTTTGAACACATATTTAACCAATTTCTCAATTGTTGCAGTGTATGCACTTTTATGTTGGGGTATTGGTTGGCAAGCTTTTCTGCTCGTTCAAGCTCCCATCCTTTTTGTAGCAGGATCACTGGGAATTTGGCTATTTTACGTACAGCATCAATTTGAGGATTCCTACTTTGAAAACGAAAAGGAGTGGGATTACGTGAAAGCTGCGGTTGATGGCAGCTCCTATTACAAGCTTCCTAAAGTTTTACAATGGGTAACAGGTAATATTGGTTTCCATCATGTACATCATTTGGCTCCAAGAGTTCCAAACTATAATTTAGAAAAGGCGCATGAGTCTACGCCGCCATTACAGAAAGCAACAACAATTACACTAAGCACAAGCTTGAAGTCCCTTCGTTTTCGACTTTTAGATCAACAAAATAAAAGTTTTGTAAGCTTCAAAGAAATTAAGCATCTACTAGACAATAAAAAATCTCGTATGAATTTGAATAACAAAAGACCCAACCTCAATAAAAATTGAATATCTTCTTTTTTATTTAAATTTATAAAATGAATAATAAATAGTGAATTGAACAAACTGCTCAAGATGCTGTGAAGCATTCTCTCATAGACCCTTTTAAATAAAATTCAAGTAACAGAAAAAACTACTGTACAGGAGCAGTAGTTTTTTCTGTGTTTAAGTTGTATATGATATACGCCTTTAGTTAATATAAAAAGTGTTATCGGTAGGAAAATAAGAAAGCAAATCGAATATCCAATTAGGCTCTTTACTTGTTAGAAGTGCATTTCTTTTAAAGAAGGCAATAAACTTTTATGCATGTTTAACAATGAAGCAATATCTTCCTTTGAAAGATTTTCTAATGCTTTTGCCATGGCTTTATATGATGAAGTATTTTTAATTGCTCTCTCTGATACCTCTTTTCCTTATAGAAGAGAAAGAGTAGCAAAAAATCGTCCTTGATAAAGTTTACGACTATGCTGAATTTCCGAATAAAGTTAGTGGCCGATACGATAACTGCAATTCATCTTACTTCAAAAGTTCTATAAAAGGTGGCATTTTTCTACGTGAATGTCGAGAGTGTGGCATGAAGAAAAGCATTTAGGTGGTATTTAGACTATAAAAAATAGCATGGTTTGAATGGAAGTTGGTATTTTTTGACGTGTATACAGAAAATAAGCCACCTAGGGATATCCAAAGTAGGTGGCTTATACGATAAGCTTAATATGGAGCACGCTTTCAAAAATTAATTTCTGTCAAAAAGGGAGCTGCCAGATATACCTGGGTTCGTCATTTCATAGGGATTTAAAATTAACTCAAGCTCCTCCTCAGTCAATACGTCATATTGCAAACATAGTTCTCGTACCGATTTTCCATTTAAAATAGCCTCTCTAGCAATTCGTGCTGCTACTTCATATCCGATATGTGGATTTACGGCTGTAATAATCCCTACACTTTTTTCTACATATTCTTTTAAACGTCCCTCATTTGCTTCAATGCCTCTTAGGCAATGGTCTGTGAAGACGTGGAATGCGTTATTCATAATACTGATCGACTGAAGCAAGTTAAACACAAGAACAGGCTCCATCACATTTAGTTCAAGTTGACCTGCTTCCGATGCCAGGCAAATTGTATGATCATTACCTATAACTTGAAAAGCTACTTGATTAATCATTTCAGGCATGACAGGATTGACCTTTCCAGGCATAATAGATGAACCAGGTTGACGAGCTGGTAATATAAGTTCAGCTAATCCTGCACGAGGACCAGATGCCATTAATCGGATATCATTCGCAATTTTAGACATATTAATCATGCAAACTTTTAAGCTAGCAGAGACTTCTGTATAAGCATCTGTATTTTGAGTCGCGTCTACAAGATGATTGGCTTTCTTAAGTGGTAAACCACTGATATTTGCTAGATATCTTACAACATTTTCGATATAACGTGGATCTGCATTTAAACCCGTTCCAACTGCAGTTGCTCCCATATTAACCTCATATAAATGTCCATAGGATTGCTTAATACGTTTCATATCGCGCTCAAGAACACGACTATATGATTCAAATTCTTGACCAAGACGGATTGGAACCGCGTCCTGGAGGTGAGTACGTCCCATCTTTATAATAGAATCAAATTGTTCTGCCTTTTTCTGAAATACACTGTGCATATAATTCATTGTTTTCAGTAACTTATTTAACAGATTAAGCGTTGCAATATGGATAGCAGTTGGGAATACGTCATTTGTTGACTGTGACATGTTTACATGACTATTAGGGCTTAAATCGGAATAAGAACCTTTCTTATGACCAAGTAACTCTAAAGCTCTATTTGCGATAACCTCATTTGCATTCATATTCATTGAGGTCCCCGCACCACCCTGTATTGGATCAACAATAAATTGATTATTTCTTTTTCCTTCAATAACCTCGTCTGCTGCTTCAATAATTGCATTACCCAACCCATCATATAACCTTTTTGTTTCCATATTAGCAAGAGCAGCAGCCTTTTTAACGATTCCTAATGCTTTAATGAGTTCCGGGTGAATCTGGTAACCTGTTATTGGAAAATTTTCAACTGCACGTAATGTTTGAATTCCATAATAAGCGCTGACAGGCACTTCTTTCGTTCCTAAGAAATCTTTTTCAATTCTTACATCTTGTTTTTCAAGCGTTCCCATATCTGTCATAATATTGATCTCCTTCTTTATAAACAAATAAATTATTTTAAGCTACATCTGATTTTTTAATAGAATCTGTATAATGCTTTGCTTTTTCTTTATCGAATCCGCCTTCCCACTTAGACATCACAATAGCAGCTAATGCGTTACCTACTACGTTGACAGATGTACGAAGCATATCTAAAATACGATCAATACCAGCAATGAATGCCATGCCTTCTAGAGGTAATCCCATTGATCCCAGTGTTGTTAATACAACAACAAATGATGCTCCTGCAACTCCTGCCATTCCCTTAGAAGTCAACATCAATACAAGTAAAAGTGTAATTTGTTCTATGAAAGATAAATGAATCCCATACATTTGTGCAATGAAAAGGGCAGCAATGGCTTGGTAAATGGATGACCCATCAAGGTTAAAGGTATATCCTGTCGGAATAACAAAGGATGTGACAGCTTTCGGACAACCAAAGTTCTCCATTTTAGTCATTAACCTTGGCAATACTGCTTCAGAGCTTGCGGTTGTAAACGCTAAAATTAACTCATCTTTTAAGATTTTTATAAGGACTAAAACATTAGTTCCAGCCATTTTTGCAATAATACCTAATACTACAAAAACAAAGAAAATCATGGTCAGGTATATAACGAGTACTAACTTTCCTAAAGGAATTAATGAACCGATTCCAAACTTCGCGACATTCAAACCAATTAAAGCAAATACGCCAAATGGAGCAAATTTCATAACTAAGTTTGTCATCCAAAACATGGATTCTAGTACGCCTTCAAAAAAGTTTAAAACTGGTTTGCCTTTTTCTCCAATTGCTGCGACTCCTAGACCAAATAAGACTGAGAAAAAGATAATTGCTAATAAATTTCCTTCAGTCAATGATTGAAATATATTAGTTGGGATAATATGAACGATTTGAGCTGCTACACCTGCACTCTCAGTTGTTTTAGATGTTTCTTCATATTTGGATATATCACCTTTCTCAAGGTTCCCCATATCTATACCACTACCTGGATGGAATAAATTTGCGGCTAATAATCCCACTGCTAATGCAATTGTAGTAACAATTTCAAAATAAAGAATGGTTTTTCCACCTAGTCTTCCTAACTTTTTAATATCACCTACACCAGCTATAGATACGATTAGTGCAGATACAACGATAGGAATAACAATCATTTTGATTAGGTGAAGAAAAATATCTCCTAAAGGTTGAAGAATGGCCATCGCTGTATTATTTCCATAAAAAATAGCGCCTATAGCAATCCCGAACGCAAGTCCAATAAATATTTGTGTAGCTAATCCCAATTTCTTCATAGTTGTAACCCCTTTCAATTTGTGGTTCATTAAAACATTTAAAGAGAGCCTCTGCTTAGGCTATCGTCTATAAAAAAGACAATAATTAAAAATAAGTCCAATGTGTAAATAACCTTTAAAATAAATGGTAATCATCTGATTTAAAATTAACTCCCCCCCTCAAGTAAAGCGTTTTCAAAATCTTTAATGTAAAATACACTTTTTCGGCTCATCTTATATACCTGAGCATATAGTATCGTTTATAAAGAGATTTTCTATTATCCTTTTAACCTTTTTGAAATCCTGTTTATTGTCTAACATTCATATAAATCTAGTGACAGTCACTTCTAGATTTATATGAATGTTAGACAACAATATCCTAATCTATTATTCCCTCATTTCAGATAAAGAAATATCTTCTTTTTTATCTAGTGTCTAGATATAAGGTAGCAATAACACTAGATATCTCTATAACTTGTTAAAATAATTAAATCTCTTAAAATGTTTTTCTTTTAATAAAATGATATCGCTTTCAAAAAATCTCAATCGTGGTAACTACACATATCTTCTCCGAAAGCTAAAGGAATTTAGTATTTATTCCAGGTGTAACTTAATTAACGAAACTACAGCATTAAGTTGGGGTATCTCCTTCAATCTCTTCATACTGTAATCTCATTATAATAAACATGCGTTTCTTGCATATAGATAATGAATGGAATCAAAAAATGATAATAACGAAAAGTGTATTTTAAATTTCATGTTCTCTTTTTGCGTACTTCAATTACATTATATTTATATACAACAGATAAATCAAGAAGATTATTATTCATTTCGCGTACATTTTATTTAGACAAGCCTCATAGAAGTGAAAAATATTTAAATAACGACGAACTATTATTTAAATATTAACCTTGTTCGCTTGGCTTAGTTCCTGAAGAAATCGTGTACAGGAAGCATTTATTTTGGTGGAGGTACATTCATGTACAATTTTAGAGTATACACGTTACGTGACGGTTCAAAGAAAATCATTAAACTAAAAGAAGGAGAATCCTTTAAACAGGAACTTCAAAGAGCCAATATTCAAGAAACGCAAATTTTTCAGATGCAACTAGTGGAAAAACCAGAGTGATTTTAACATACCCCTTCTATATAGATGTAATTGTGGTAGTCTAATAAAAGCCAAATAGAAAAGAGTGATCAGCCTGGAAGAAATAAAAGAGCAAGAAATCGATCTAGATAAAGTGTATGACTATGCTGCATTTCCCGATAAGGTGAGTGGCAGATGTAACAACTGCAATTCATCTTACTTCAAAAGTTCTGTAAAGGGTGGCGTATTCTTACGTGAATGTCGAGAATGCGGAATGAAAAAGAGTATTTAAACATCGATGATATAGAAAAAGAGAAGGTTAAAAACCTTCTCTTTTTTAGTTTAACTGTGTTTTAGCCATCTTAAAGTAGAAGAAATATCTTACTCTCTAGATGTTTTTTCTACTTTATTATGTTATAACTTTTCTCTTAACATAGAAATTTCATTAATTAAATCTTTTATTAATCGTCCTAACGCTACTATGTGTTCATCTTTGCGGTCATAATCATCAATTTTCATAGATAGTTCTAAAACACGACAGGTCTCTTCAACTGTCAGGCCATGATCTCTTGCAAGAGTTTTTACTGTATCAAGAAATTTAACAGCATCATTATCAAAATAATCTTTTCGTGTTGTTTGATTAAATAATGTTCCCATTTTCTCTCTCCTTAAAAGTTTAATATTAGTAAATTACACAAATGAATCAGTGCCAGATTTGGAACTAGTACAGGCTGAGAGATGATATTTATTGCGAAGGAATATTGAGGCATTCGATTTACATGCCTATAACGTATTCGATAAGCATCTAACGATCACCTACTGCGGTAGCTAATTAGTATCAATTTATTTAATGGTAATGATTAAATATGCGCGATGATATGTGAAAACTAAGCATTGCTAGCTTATAAACAATGACATCAATATAGGCTTTTTTTCATACTATGTTTTGGGGGTGAATAAATGGCAAGAGTAAAGTACAGTAATTCAGACATTAACTTAATGGCAAGGATGATGCGAGCAGAAGCTGAAGGTGAAGGTAGACAAGGAATGTTATATGTGGGAAATGTAATTGTTAATCGTCTTGCAGCAAATTGTATAGACTTTAAAAATTTAAGAACCGTTTCACAAGTCATTTATCAAGTCCAGGGGGGGAATTATTCGTTTGAAGCTGTTCAAAAAGGCAATGTGTTTTATCAAAGAGCAAGAGGTGTTGAAAAAAGATTAGCAAAGCAGAACTTGGATTATTGGAGACAACACCCAGCGAAATTTGCTCTTTGGTATTTTAATCCACATGCTCCGTGCCCTCCAACATGGTACGGTCAACCTGCATCTGGTCAATTTAAAAATCATTGTTATTATGAACCAAAACCTGATACATGTGCTAGTGTTTATAGAGGTTAAGTTATTGAGGAGTTTTCTATTAATGTCTCTACTATTAATGAAAAATAGTTAATAATTTAAATATGACATAACACCCTCAAATTCAACAGTATAGAGAACTTGAGGGTGTTTGTTTCATTCATTTTTAGTTGTAGCTTTCTACTTATTCAATTGGTTTCTATTTATCTTATGTAAACTAGGAAAAAAATAATCTCTTTAGTATATGAAGTTTTGATTAAAGTTGCAGCCAGAAGCCTGAGCAGCCCCCTTCCTTTCTGTCATGTTAATTACACCTGTTCGCTATGTATTTTTATCAAAACATATTCGTATCATACAGTTGGCAAGCACTCATGAATTTTTCACATAAAAAAAGCACCCTCATCGTTAATGGTATTGGAGAATAAGGGCACTTCTTGAGAATTTAAGTTTTCTATACTAAAGTATAAGAAAGATTAGGTCTATAGTCATCATAACACATAAATTGATAGGTTGTCATACAAAATTTATTGTAGAAGAACACCCCTGTATTCAAAAAACAGGAGTGCTCTTTAGCATGATTATAAGTATTTTTATCTTTTTGTACCTCTACTATTTTCACTTTCCTCCCTCCATACTACCCATTTGGGAACCGTAGGGTAATCGAATATACTCTACTTTTTCCAATCATGATAGTCACTCTAAAATTCATCTTAAAATCACATTAAAAATAGATGAAAATAGTAGAAATTTATAAATTTAGTGGTATAGTAACAGC